>CAWFZJ010000029.1:0-35653 GCA_963820205.1 uncultured Verrucomicrobiae bacterium | reverse complement strand
TAGAAGCAGGGCAACGCCACGCAACTGGTCGTGGACGGCAAGCCGTTCCTTGCGCTGGCCGCGGAGTTGCACAATTCCAGCGCCTCCAGCCTGGAGTACATGAAACCGCTCTGGCCCAAGCTGGTGGCTTCTCACCTCAACACGGTGCTCGCAACGGTGAGCTGGGAATTGATCGAACCGCAGGAGGGCAAGTTCGACTTCAGTCTGGTGGACGGCCTGCTTCAGGACGCCCGGGCGAACGATCTGCATTTGGTTTTGCTCTGGTTCGGCAGTTGGAAAAACGGCAAGTCCAGTTACCAGCCGCTCTGGGTCAAAACCGACCAGGCCCGGTTCCCGCTCGCGTGCGACTCGGACGGCAAAAGCCTGCCCATCATGACCACGTTCAGCGATGCCAACCGCGATGCCGATGCGCACGCCTTCGCCATGCTCATGAGGCATCTCCGCGAGGTGGACGGCGAGAAGCACACCGTGCTCATGATTCAGGTGGAGAACGAGGTCGGCACACTCGGCGATTCCCGGGACCGCTGTCCCGCCGCCAACGAAGCCTTTGCGAAGCCAGTGCCGAAGGATTTGATGGACTATCTGGTGCAGCACAAGGACACGCTCGCGCCGGAATTGCTGAAAGGGTGGACGGCCCACGGTTGCAAAACCTCCGGCACCTGGACGGAAGTGTTTGGCCTGGGCAAGCCGGCTTCGGTCCAGCTATACGGACCGGATCTGACCGACAAGAAAAAGGATGTTTATTGGCGGCAATTGAACTGGGCGTCGGATGAATTCTTCATGGCCTGGCGCTATTCCATGTATGTCAACCAGGTGGCCGCCGCCGGCAAGGCGGAATACGACATCCCGATGTACGTCAATACCTGGCTGCAACAGCAAGGCTGTCCGCGCCCCGGCGAGTATCCCAGCGGCGGACCGACACCCCAGGTGCATGACATCTGGCGGTTTGGCGCGCCGGCGATTGATATCCTGTCGCCGGACCTCTACATCGAGCAATTCGCCGAGACGTGTACGCGCTACACCCGGAACGGCAATCCGTTGTTCATCCCCGAGTCGAAAGCAGGCGCGCAGGGGGCCGCCCAGGCGATTTATGCGTTCGGCGCGGCAATGCCATCGGCTATTCTCCCTTCGGAGCTGACCGGTTCGCCGGTTCCGACCAGGAACTCGCGCGCGCTTATGATTTACTCTCATCATGTCTCCGCTGATTCTGGCCAATCAGGGCAAAGGCACGATGACGGCCGTGTTGCTGGATGCCACCAACACGACGCAAACGTTCCAGTTGGGGAATTACAAAATCGAGGCGAAATTCTGGGTGCCTCCCGCCTGGATGCACGCGACCAATACCATGCCGGGATCCATCGCCGGCGTTTTTATTTCCACCGGCCCGGATGATTACATCGTCATGGGCAGGAACCTGGCGGTCAATTTTTACAGCACCAACGAAACCGAAAACGTGGGCATCGGCACGGATGAAGAGGGCGTTTATGAAAATGGCCAATGGGTTCCGGGCCGCCGGTTGAACGGCGACGAAGTGTATGAATGGCGGACGCTGCACTTCCGCGACGACAAATACAGCATCCAGCATGTCAAGGTGTACCGTTACCGGTGAAATAATTTGTGACATTTTCAAATTGAACCCGAATTCCGAAGTCGCCGGCGGTGGTGGGTCGGATGAAGTCAGACCGGAATGCGCCCGTCCTCGGGCGCAGCCATTGGCTTCCTGCCAGCGGTGGAACACATTTTCCAACCACCGCCCATTCCACGTTGCTACGCCCGGGACGGGCGCACTCCGTTCGCCCTAACTCCAGAATCGCTGCTGACGGAACAACCGAACCTCCTCGAGGTGAATACTTTGAGCCCGAACTCCGAAATAGAAAAGGGTCGTTTTGCGGAAAGGGATATGGGCATAGGGATTGATGCTTAAACAACCCGAGCCGACCCTGCACAAAACGACCCGCACCGAAATTACCTCACTCTTTGGCGATACCAAGCTGGTTCTGGACGAAACGCCCAAGGCGATCTCGCCCTTTGGCGGTCTGGCCAGTTTCATTTCCTTCCTGGGCCAGATCGGCTTCGTCCGGCAAGTGCAACAACATCCGCCCTTTGCCGAACCGACTTCCAACAACGCGATCCCGCTGGCGCATTCGCTGACGGCCTTCCTCATGTCAGTGGTGGTCGGGGCGCAACGCTTCGCCCACTGCGAGTGGTTGCAGGCTGATCGCGTTTTGCATGCGTTACTGGGGCTGGAGCGTTTTCCCAGTGACGACACCATTCGCAACTTTTTCCTCCGTTTCTCCCAGTCGCATATTGAGGCCTCCGGGCGGTCGCTCTGGCGTTGGCTGCTGCGGTTACTTAAGTGTCCCAACGGCGGCTTCGCCTTGGATTTGGATTCGACGGTGTTTTGTCGCGAGGGCCAACAGGAAGGAGCACGCAAGGGATTCAATCCCCGGCGCAAGGGCCGCAACAGTCATCATCCGCTGCTAGCGGTGCTGGCCGAGGCGCCCTTCATACTGCACGGCTGGTTGCGCAGCGGCAACACGGGCGCGGCGCGCGGAGTCGTCCCCTTCTTGCAGGAAGCCCTGGCGCTCCTGCCAGAGGGGACGTGGCTGCGCACGGTGCGGGCCGACCGCGGATTCTTTGACGGAAACTTCCTGGATTATCTGGAGGAATGCGGGTTGCCGTATGTGGTGGTGGCGCGCCTGACCATGACGCTCAAACGGAAGTGCGCGGGGATTCAGGAGTGGACGCCGATCGATGACCACCACGCGGCGGGAGAGTTCACGGTGAAGTGGTTCGGCTAGTCGAAGGAACGGCGTTTCGTTGTCCTGCGCGAGCGCATCCGGGAGACCCAGGCGGCGGTGGGACGCCTGTTGATTGACGTGCCGGGTTACACGTTTCGGGTCTGGGTGACCAACCGGAGCCAAGGCGCGCTGGAGTTGTGGCGCGATTACAACGGGCGAGCCTGCGTGGAGCAACGCATCGAGGAGTTGAAGCACGATCTGGCCGCCGACGGGTTCTGCCTGCAACCGTGCTTTGCCACGGAGTCAGCGTTCCTGGCGGTTTTGTTCACGTTCAACCTGTTGAGTCTCTACCAACACCAGACCACGCCCGACGCGCCGTATCGGCAGCCGGGGACATTGCGCGTGGCGGTGTTCCTGTGCGGTGCGATACTGGGCGTGATGGGCCGCGACGTGGTGGTCAAACTCTCGGCGGCGGGGGGCGGATTGCGCAAACACAAACCGCTGGTGGAAGCGACTTTGGACTGGCTCAAGCGCCCGTCGCCGAAGTTGATTCCGCCCGAAGACCGGCTGGCCATCGGAGGCGGTATGATCTGAGGTCAAGGGCGCGATCCCTTGAAAATTATCGCTCTACTTCGGTGTTCGGGTTAACACCAAAATAGATTAATCCATCGTGGATCCAGAGTTCTTGGAATTGTCCGTAAATTTTGATCAATCTGTTGCGGTCTGGACCATCCATAAAATACACATCTTGGTGAACCGGGTCGGTCGGTTTTTTTCTCAACTCAATTTCCCTGACCTGATTGCAGGGCGCTTCTAAAATAAGAAACACAGGTTCGGGCAAGCGCGTCAACGATGCTCGAAAAACGGAATCTATTTTCTCGGCAGAAACATTCGCGCGAATCGTGAATTCATTTTCATCCCGATGTTTAATTTCATAGCCCTCTTTCAGAATTGCAACCTGCGGAATATGAATTCCTCGAACTGTAGCGAATGTTGTCATTTTTAATCCCTGAAATTCACAAACTGCAGCGCCACGGGAAATTCATGGGCGCGCACGGCGGCGATGACGGTCTGCAATTCGTCCCGGCTCTTGCCGTTGACCCGCACCTCGTCACCCTGGATCTGCGTCGTCACCTTGAATTTGCCGTCGCGGATGAAACTGGTGATTTGCTTGGCGGCGGTGGCTTCGATGCCCTGCTTGATCTTGATGCTCTGCCGCGCGTGGCCGAGCGGCGAAATGTCCGGTTCGCACTGCTCCACACTTTTCAGGCTGATGCCGCGTTTGGCCAGCTTGCCGATGACGATTTCGTTGAGCGTGGTGACCTTAAACTGGTCGGCGGCGGCGAGTTTGATTTCGGTTTTCTCAAGCACGATTTCCCACTTGCTGTTTTTGAAGTCGAAACGGTTGGCCAGTTCCTTTCGGGCCTGGTTGACGGCGTTTTCGATTTCCATCGAGTTGACCTGCGAAACAATGTCAAATGAAGGCATGGCCACAGCGTAAAAGGGCGGCTGGGAAAGAAAAGCGAATTTGCCCATCGTTGGAATTCAAGCTTCAGCTTGTCCTGCGAGACACAAGCCAAAGCTTGAATTCCGACTCCGCGCAATTTGCGGATTGAACTGCTGCGGGCTTTTTGCCAGCTTCTATTCAAACCGAACCGCTTTAGGCGAATTGTCAAATGAGCGAAATCAAATCCAACGCCGACGTTGAGCCGTGCCTTTCGGTCGTCATGCCGGTCTATAACGAAGCAGCGACGGTGGCCGAAGTCATCAAGGTCGTGCTGGCACAGCGTCCAGTTCAACAACTGGTCGTGGTGGATGACGCTTCCACGGACGGCACGTGGGAAAAGTTGCAGGCGGCCACGAAGGGCGATCCGCGAGTGACCTTGGTGCGGCATGAGCAAAATCAGGGCAAGGGCGCGTCGTTGCGGACGGGATTCAACCGGGCAACAGCCACCATTGTCATGATTCAGGATGCCGATTTGGAATACGATCCAACGGAATATCACCGGCTGCTCGTGCCGATTTTGTCCGGCAAGGCGGATGTGGTGTTCGGCTCGCGGTTTCTGGGCGCCGGGGCGCATCGCGTGTTGTATTACTGGCACTCGGTGGGAAACAACCTGCTGACCACTTTCTCCAACATGGCCACCGATCTCAACCTGTCGGACATGGAAACCTGCTACAAAGTGTTCCGGCGGGAAGTCATTCAAAAGATCAAAATTGAAGAAGACCGTTTTGGTTTTGAGCCGGAAATCACAGCCAAGGTGGCGGCCTTGAAGGTGCGCATTTATGAAGTGGCTATTTCTTATTACGGACGCACCTACGCCGAAGGCAAAAAAATCGGCTGGCGCGATGGTTTTCACGCCTTGTGGTGCATTCTTAAATACAATATTTTCAGCCGGTGAAAACCATGCCGACCTGCTTTTCATCTTCAACCGGGCGACCCTGCCACTGGTGACATGTGCAACGATCCGTCGAAGGGCATTCGGTTTTATCTGCTTTGGGCGGCGGCGTGCATCCTGACTGGATGGACGCTGTCCGCGTTGCGCTGGCTGACGCTGCCTGGTTATGCGGTCATGCTGCCATTGGTGATGATCGGCTTGTTCTGGCTGACCCGGAATCCGGCGGGCAGGATGCCGCCGCGGGCGCAGCGGCGGTGGGGCCGGGCGATGGTCCGGCGTTTCCGGCGGCCGTTGCCGCTGATTTATCTGGTCGTACTCGTCCTGGTGTTTGCCGGGGCCATCAGCCACGCGCCGAACAATTATGACGGGTTGACCTACCGCCTGCCGCGGATGTTGAACTGGCTGTCAGCCCGGGGCTGGACTTGGATTTTTACCAACAACGAACGGATGAATTATTCCGGGACGGGATGGGAGTGGATCGCCCTGCCGCTGCTGGCCATGCGATCGGATCGCGCGCTGTTTTTGATCAACGCGGTTGGATTTCTGCTGTTGCCTGGACTGATTTTTTCCGTGTTCCGGCAGGCGGGCGTCGCCCGCCGGGCGGCGTGGGCGTGGATGTGGATTTTGTCCACGGCGTTCGGTTACGCCATGCAGGCCGGCAGCATCGGGAACGATTTGACAGGCGCGGTTTTTTGTTTGATCTCGGTGCATTACGGTTTGCGCGCCCGCCGCAGCGGCCGGGTAGAGGAGGTCTGGCTGGCGGGGATGGCGGCCGCGATCGTGACGGGGATCAAGACATCCAACCTGCCGCTCCTGCTGCCCTGCTTGCTGGCAGCCGGCCCGGCGTTGAAACATTTGCGCCGGCGCTGGACGGCGGGACTCCTGGTCAGCATCATCGTGTTGGTGGTCTCCATCATTCCAACAGTGGGATTGAATCAAAAGTACACCGGCTGTTGGAATGGCGACCCCGATAATAGCACTCAGATACAAATCCGGGATCCGATCGCGGGTTTGCTGGGCAACAGCCTTTTGCTGGGACGGCAATTGTTCATGCCGCCATTTCTGCCCGGCGTGCCCAATGTGAACGCCTGGCTGAACCAGCATCTGCCGGATTCTTGGAGGCATAAATTGGAAAAAGGGTTTCCGCGCTATTTCCAGGAACATTTCAATGAATTGCCGCAGGAGGAGGGCGCCAGCCTGGGAATTGGAATCACCTTGCTGTTATTGACGGCGGCCGTTGCTCCTTGGTGTCGGGCGGGTAAAAAAAATCAATCCGCCGGAATGCGGAAATGGAAAATTTCTTCCATCGGGCTGGCTGCGTGGGTCGCCAGCCTTGTTTTCATGTTGAAAATGGGGTCGGAAGCCAGCGCGAGATTGATGCTCCCCTACTATTCACTGGGCATGATTCCCGTTCTGATGTTGCCGGGACAGGACTGCTTGGTGCGTCGTGCCGGGTGGCGGATTGTGGCCGCGCTGGTTTCCCTGAGTGTTCTGCCCGGGATCATATTGACGCCGGCACGCCCGCTCTGGCCAGCCCAGACCCTGTCAAAATGGCTGGTTCGCCATCATCCTGAAAGTGCGCTGACGCAACGGGTGGTGACGGTTTATTCCTGTTATCAAAACCGCAATGACTTGCTGGCTCCCTTGCGGGACCAATTGCCTGAGGATGCGATCAAGGTCGGTTTTGTTGCCGGGGAAAACGACACGGATTACTCTCTTTGGCGTCCCTTTGGACATCGGCAAGTGGTTCACCTGTGGGATGGCACGCCGCAAACAACCGTCCGGTTGCCGCCGGATGTCGAGTGGATCGTGGTCAGACGCGCCTTCTGGCCGCGAATAACCGATATGCCTTTGGAGGCTTGGGCCGCCCGGCACCGGATTGAAATTGTGTCTTCGGCTTCAATCCTGTCTTTCGCAAGTGTGCGAGAGGAAACCTGGTGCCTGCTGCACGTCCCAAAACCGTGACAGAGCCGGCCTTGGCCGGGTCCGGCCGCCTGCCGGCCAACAAGTCAACAAGTATTGGGTCAAATCAAATGGGGCTGCAATACCCGCGACTGCCAAACCGCCGGACCGAAACCAAGAACACAGTGCATCATCTTTCTTTGCCCCAATGGCAGCCGCGCAACGGAAACAGAGTGGCGCAAGACTGCAAGTGTATTTGAACCTGCGTCCACAACGCATTTTAGCCCGAATATTTCACACGATTTTGGTAGCGCAGACTTCCAAGCCTGCTGTGTCGCGGGTTTCCCAACCCACTTGGCGGCCGTAGGGATGAACCTTCTGCCGATTTGGAAGTCGGCGACACAGCAGGTTTGGAAACCTGCGCTGCTCTGGCCGCATTGCCGGCAGGCTGAGAATTTGTGAAATTCCCGGTTAGCCGGATTCGAGCTTGTCACCGTTTTCTTTATGCGCCATAATAAATATGGCTCATCCAACAAAACATCCAAGAATCAGATGATGAAAAACTATGGTCTCCCGAAGAAGCTGATGAAGGTTGGCCTAAATCAGATGCAAAATTGTGTCGAAATGCTGGGACGACTTGGCGGGATGATCGATTTTCCAGTGCCGCCGAATTCGAACATGCGGAAGACCGGCGGCAAGACCATCACCGGTTATTATATGAGTGGCGTCCGCAGTTACCTCCCGATCGCCACTTGCGCGCAGCGGGAGGGCGTGCGGCTGGATCAGAACCTCAAGGTGCTCGACTTTGGCTGCGGTGTTGGCCGCCAGTTGCTCCACTTCACGCGAAAATATCCGGTGCCCTCCTTCTTTGCCTGTGATATCGACGACACTGCGGTCGCTTTTATTCAAAAGCACTATCCGCGGGTTTCTGCATACACCAGCAAGTTTACCCCGCCGCTGCGCTACGAAACCGGCTTTTTTGACATGGTCTATTCCGTGTCCATTTTTTCGCATCTCAACATGGAGGACCAGGTGATATGGCTGAAGGAACTGGCCCGCGTGACGAGGCCTGGCGGCTGCTGTTTTCTGACCACAGAAGGACTCCCGACGTTGAAGCTCTTTTGTGAAGTATTTGGCCAGAATGAACCCGCCTTGCGGGCACGCATTGACAAGGATGGTTTTCTATACAAAGAGTACCCCGACTGGCAGGAGTGCGTGAAAAAACAGAACACCTTGAAGGTTACCAGCCTCATGGTGGGCGTGGAACGAAGTTACGGCAGCACGGTGCTCTCGCCCGATTACATCCGCAAACAGTGGCCTTCCGTGGGGTTTGAAGTGCGCGCCATCGTCGAGGCCATTATTGATGACCGGCAGGATCTGGTGGTGTTGCGCCGCTGCTGACCCGGCGCCGGATGGTTTTGGCGGATGCAGTTTCTTAACAAGCTTGCTGGCGGGCGAAATTCCGCCAACAATATACCTTTGGATCATGGAAGTCCATAGCATCGAAACCATCGTCCGGGCGCCGAATGAAGCGAACGTGCAATACCTTATCGTCGGCGGGCTTGCCGTCAACGCGCACGGCTTCGTGCGTTTCATCCGCGATGTGGATATCGTCCTGTGCCTGGAACCGGAGAATGCCGCACGCGGGCTTAACGTGTTGTTGCAGGCTGGTTGGCGGCTGGCCATTCCTGAAAAGCCGGAGGCCTTTGCCAATACGGCAACGCGCGAGCGCTGGCGGACGGAAAAAACATGATTGTTTTGAAACTTTGGAGCGATGAACACCGGCGGACATCCATTGAACCTAAATTCCGCAGTTAAAGGTTGAGTGTTCATGCCGGGGATGCCTCCGAAGGGAAGGGCATCGGCGCGGCCATCAACCCGTTATTCAACTGCGGCGCAGTTGCCGCCAACCGCGCGCACACCCGCTGGCAGCCAGTCTGCCATGGCTCCCACCACTTCCCGCTGACACTCACCTGCAAGGTTTTCTGCCGTCCGCTTTGAACCCGCCGCGCCGCGATCAGCAGAAACCACCGCCGCCCGCCCGCACTCTCCACGTGGCGAGCCGGTTCCAGCAAGCGCAGAAACAGATGCCACAGGTTGTAGATCAACAACCCCAAGCGCGTCGCGCAGCCCAAACAACTCGTTGAGCGGATCTTCCCGCAACCGTTGCACCTGCGCAAAACGGCGTCCGGCGCACAGCACGGTCAGAGCAAAACGGGTCAGCTCGTCATCCCCCGGCGCGGCGTTGGGACTGGTGCGCGCTCCCCGGACAGGTGGCCGCCAGCACTCCGCGCCCGCCGGATCGTTTCTGGAATGCGGCCCACGGTCCCAAGCCACCAAAGGGGGTGAGCGCGTCTTCGGGAGGGCACAGACGGACGTTGCCGCCATCGGGGGGAAAGGTAAAAACAACTTCACCCGCCGGGTGAACCATGGACCAACGGGAAGATTTCATCCCGAGGATTTACCGCCCATGATTTATCCGCGCAATCTCGTATTCGCCTCTTTCTTAATTGCGGAATTTAGGTTTAAGAACGCGCCAGCGTTTGGATTGCGCGTGTCTTCAGCGCCGCTTTCTCAGGACGGCCCGGCTTGATGGTTTACGGAAAAACTGCAGCAGCGGCGCTTGACCGCCCGAAATTGCGACGCTCAACGGACGTCGCTGCAACTCAAGACCGCCTCTACGACGCGCTCGACGGTGATGCCGTTCAGGCAGCGGAAATCAATCGGACATTCCCGCAAAAAACACGGTGAACACGGCGCGTCGGATATCAGCAGCCGGTGCCGCGCATCGCCCGGCAAACCCGGCCCGGTCAATTCCGGCGACGTGCTGCCGAAGGGCACGACGACCGGCGTGCCCAGTGCCGCGGCCACGTGCATCGGGCCGGAATCGTTGGTGAGCAGCACGCGGCAGAGCTTCAAAAGCGCCATGAGTTCGCGCAGCCCGGTCTTTCCGGCCAAATTCCAAATTGCGGATGACGGACTGGAGAGGGCGGATTCGATCCGGCTGGCAATGGCCACATCGGCTTTGCTGCCAAACAAAATCCAGGTGCAGCTTGTGCGCTGTTGAATCTGTTGCGCGGCGAAGATGAATTTTTCCACCGGCCAGCGTTTGGCGGGGCCGTATTCCGCCCCGGGGTTCAACCCGAAGATCGTCCGCCCGATTACATTCAGGCCGAATTTTTTCTTCACCGCTTCAATTTCGTCAGGAGTCACCACCAATTGCGGCGGCATCGGTTCCGGGCTGGCGCCCAGCGCGGCGACGAGATGCAGATACTCGTGAATTTGGTGGGCGGAGGCATTTCCGATTTCCGATTTCTGATTTCCGATTTCGGCAACCGTACGGTTGATGAGCTGGTGAATTTCCGCTGGTGTGCGTTTGCGCATTTTTACCGCGCCGGGGCGCGAAGCCATCCGAGTGGTTAGAAACCAGTTCCGCCAGGGACGGGCGTAGCCGATGCGCTGCGGAATGCCTGCGAGGAAAACTTCCAGTGCCGAGCGCGGCGAGTTTGGGAATACCAGGGCGAGGTCGTATTGGCCCGCCCGCAGTTTTATGCCGGTCAAAAACACATTTTTGCCCGTGGGAAATGGAATCGTTTCGTTGACAGCGGGATGATTTGTCCACAAATCCGCCAGTTTTTCCGGCGTGAGCAACGTGATGCGCGCGTCGGGAAATTTTTCGCGCAAGCGCATCAGCGCGGGCGTGGTCATTACCGCATCGCCCAGCCAATTCGTCCCGCGAACCAGAACACGGCGAGGATGGAGGATGGAAGATTGAGGATGGCCGGTTTCCATTTTCTATTCTCTGTCCTCCACCTTGGTTTTTGCCGGCGGCGCTGGTTTCCACCGTTTGTGGACCCAGAACCAGTTGGCCGGATCGCGCCGGACAGCGGCTTCATGAGCGCGGAGCACGTCGCGCATGATGTCTTCAACGCTGCGCGGCCGGCCCTCGACGTGCGTGGGAATCGGCTCGCCGGCCTCGATCCGCCATCGCGCCAGTCCGACACGGAAACAGAGACCGGCGTATAATTCGCAATGGTAGCGCAGCGCAAAAATCGCGGGGGACGGATTGGTGGAGCAATCGTGGCCGAGAAACGGCAGGCGCAGCCCCTTGTCTCCGCCATGCTGGTCAATTTGCAGGCTGAGCATGATGGCCGGCTGGTTCATCGCGGCGCGCAACAACGGGGCATCGGTCCGCCGCTCAAAAAACAGGCAGCCGGAGCGGTCGCGCAGTTTTTCCATCAGACGGTTGAGCGCCGGTTGATCCAGGGCGCGATACGTGGCGGCGCAGGGACAACCGGGCACCACGTCCTTGATCCGGGTGTAGAGTTCAAAATTTCCGAAATGTCCGCCCGCGTTGATGATGCGGCGCGGCGGCAGCAGGCGCTCCACGCCGGTGAATTCAATGTGCGGCCGCAATTCCTCAAAACTCATCGCGGCGGTTTTAACGGCGCTGGCGTAATTCTCGCCGAGGCGGCGGAAATTTTCCCGGGCCAGGGCATGGATTTCGGCCGGGGATTTTTCCCGCCCAAAACACATCGCCAGGTTTGTCAACGCCACGCGCCGGTGCCGGGCATCCAGCCAATAAGCCAGTCCGCCGGCCGCGCGGCCGATGTGGGCGACCCAGGTCAATGGCAGCGCCTGCAGGAACGCCAGGAGGGCGCTGCCGAGCCAGTAAATCAGCGTGTCCATGATGGTTTGTTGCCGCGCTGAACGGTGGCGGCAGACTGTGCCGGCCACGGCCAGAGTCCAACTGTTAAACGCCTCGTGTTCATTTGAAACAGATTTTGCGGACGCAGTCCTGAAAGTCGTTGGCGCCGCTCACGATTTGAATTTCGACGCGCATGAAATAAATCGGCAGGTCCCGCCGGTCAATTTTGGGGAAACGCACGGCGTCTTTTTGCGTGGTGATGATGGTGTCGGCCTGGCGTTTCTTGGCGCGATTGATGACGTTGAGGATTTCCTGCTGCGTGAAACGGTGGTGGTCGGCAAAGCGCTTGGAATAAACCAGTTCCGCGCCAAGCTTTACGAGGCTCAACTCGAAACTTTCCGGTTGCGCGATTCCGCTCAATGACGCGACCTTGTGCCCTTGCAGCAAATCCAATTTACGCCGCTGGCCGGTGAACACATCTTCGAGGAAAAGCGGATGATGCACGCATTCAATGATGGCGGCTTCGGAATTGAATTCGGCAATGCGCCGGCGAAGTTCGGCGGTCTGGCCGTCGCTTTTGGTGATGAAAATCGTCTGGGCGCGGGCGAGATGCGACGGCGGCTCGCGCAACGTGCCGCGTGGCAGCAAGTGTTCATTGCCGAACGGCTGCTGGCGGTCAATCAACACCACGTCGTGCCGACGCCCGCGCAAATCCCAGTACTGAAAGCCGTCGTCGAGCAGCAACGTGTCGCAACCGAATTTTTCAATCGCATAACGCCCGCTCTTCACGCGGTTCTTGTCCACGAGCACGACGACGTCCTTCAAGTTCGACGCCAGCATGTAGGGTTCGTCGCCGGCCATTTCCGAATCGAGCAACAGCGATTTGCCGTCGGAAACCACGCGCGGCGGGGCCTGGTCTTCGCGCAGCAGAATTTTATTGAGCAGCCAATGGTGAAACAGCGGCGGTTTGGAACGATACCCGCGCGAAAGAATGGCGACGTTGCGTCCGGCATCGCGCAATTCGCGGGCGAATTTTTCCACCACCGGCGTTTTGCCCGTGCCGCCGACGGTCAGGTTGCCGATGGCGATGACCTGGACGCCCAGCGTCTTGTCGCGGAGGATGCGTACGTTGTAAAGCCAGCGGCGCATTTTAACGCCGGCCTGAAAAAGCTTCGAGCTGCCAAACAAAAGTCCGCGCATCAACACCGCCTTGGTGTCGTGGCGCTCGCCGAAGATGACTTCGAGGGCAAAGGTTTCAAGGCTTTCCGCCCAGACCCGGAATTGTTCGCGCATGCCGCGTCAGTGTGCCAAGTCCCAATGCAGTTTTGAATTATTAATTTTGAGTTTTTAGGTAAAGACAGGGGCATTTGCTTCAACTAAAAATCAAAAACTCAAAACCCGGAATTTCTTCAAAACCCCATCCGCGCCAGTTCGCTTTGCAATGCCGCTTGAAATTGCTGCACGTCGGCGGCGGTCGGCTTGTAACCCTGCTGCTTGGGCACGACCCCCAGCCGCCCGGTTTGATCCAAATACCACTCCGCCTGCTGGCCGTCGCTGAAGGCGACCTTGCCGCTGACGATTGCGCCGGGCCGCGCCAGTTGATCCACCGTCACGGACACGCCGCCGATCGCGCCAGCCGGACCGGCGGGTGGCGGAATGCTTTTCGTTTCGGCAGGTTTTGGCGCCTCGGCCACCGGGGCGGCAACCTTGGGCGGTTCCGGATCTTTCGGCGTCAATTTCAAATCGTCCACCAGGAAACGCACCTCCATGTAAGTGAGCTTGAGGCCGAACTCCGACATGAGCCGGGTTTGAATTTCGGAAAGTTTCGCGCCGTCCGCAATCCAGGCGGCGACTTTCTGGCGTTGTGCTTCTTCCAAATTCATAAGTTGTCCGCGGTTACGCGGCCTTGGTGATCCAATCGTAGCCCTTCGCTTCGAGTTCGAGCGCGAGCTGTTTGTCGCCGGACTTCACGATGCGGCCATCGTAAAGCACGTGGACGAAATCGGGAATGATGAAATTCAACAGCCGCTGATAATGCGTGATGACCATTTGCGCGCTGTCCGGCCGCTTCAGCTTGTTGACGCCGCCGGCGACGATCCGCAGCGCGTCAATGTCGAGGCCGGAATCCGTTTCGTCGAGGATGGCGAGCCGGGGTTCGAGCACGGCCATCTGGAAAATCTCGTTGCGCTTCTTTTCGCCGCCGGAAAAACCCTCGTTCACCGAGCGCCGGAGCAAATCCTCGTTCAGCTCCAGCAGTTTGATTTTGTCTTTGACGAGGCTGAGGAATTCCATGGCGTCCAGTTCCGGCTGGCCCTTGGATTTGCGGACTTCATTCAGCGCCGCCTTGAGAAAATAGGTGCTGTTCACGCCGGGAATTTCGACCGGATACTGAAACGCAAGAAAAACGCCTTCGCGGGCGCGCTCCTCGGGGTCGAGGTCGAGCAAATCCTTGCCGTCAAAAATTACTTCGCCGCCGCTTACCTCGTAACCGGCGCGGCCGGCCAGCACGGCGGCCAGCGTGCTCTTGCCGCTGCCGTTGGGCCCCATGATGGCGTGGACTTCGCCGGGCGAAATCGTCAGGCTGATGCCCTTGAGGATTTGTTTGCCCTCAACGCCCGCGCTGAGGTTTTTGATTTCCAGTATCGGTTTGCTCATTTTCTAAAAAATTATTTTACCACGGATGGACACGGATAAACACGGATTAAAAATTACAGGACAACACGCTCAAATTCCAGCCGGGCGTTTTTGAAATTCAAAATCAAGCCGACCCGCAACTTTGTGGTGCGGAGATAATTCAGCATTTGGCCGCGCTCGTGGTCGGTAATGCGATCAATGACCTTCGTATCCACAATCACCGAACCAAAGGCAATGAGATCGGGAACAAACTCGCCGACTTCAACACCGCGAAAGTGAACTGGAAATCTTCGCTGCTGGTCAAACACAATGTTGTTCAGTTTGAACAAAACTGTCAGCGAGTTCTCATAGATTTTTTCGTTCAACCCATGGCCAACCTCATTCAAAACTTCAAAGGCAAAACCAATAATCGTTTCCGTCTCGGCTTTCAAAAGAAGTTTTGATCCGCCGCCACGACGCAAATCTGGTCTTTCATCCGTGTCCATCCGTGTTTATCCGTGGTTAATTTTACCCCACACTGCCTTCCAAACTCACGCCCAAAAGTTTTTGCGCTTCCACGGCGAATTCCATCGGCAGTTCCTTGAAGACTTCCTTGCAGAAGCCGTTCACGATCATGTTCACGGCGTCCTGCGTCGCCAGCCCGCGCTGGTTGCAGTAAAATATCTGGTCCTCGCCAATCTTCGATGTCGAGGCCTCGTGCTCGACCCGCGCGGTGGAATTTTTCGCCTCGATGTAGGGGAACGTGTGCGCGCCGCACTGGTTGCCGATGAGCAGCGAGTCGCACTGCGAAAAATTGCGCGCGTTCACGGCGCTCTTCTGGATTTTGACCAGGCCGCGGTAGCTGTTCTGGCCGTGCCCGGCGGAAATGCCCTTCGACACAATCGTGCTGCGCGTGTTCTTGCCGATGTGGACCATCTTCGTGCCGGTGTCGGCCTGCTGATAATTGTTCGTCACGGCGACGGAATAAAATTCGCCGGTCGAGTTGTCGCCCTGCAAAATGCAGCTCGGATATTTCCAGGTGATGGCCGAGCCGGTCTCCACCTGCGTCCAGGAAATCTTCGAGTTCTTCCCCTTGCACAGGCCGCGCTTGGTCACAAAGTTGTAAATGCCGCCCTTGCCGTGCTCGTCGCCCGGATACCAGTTCTGCACGGTCGAGTATTTGATTTCCGCGTTGTCGAGCGCGATGAGTTCCACGACCGCCGCGTGAAGCTGGTTTTCATCGCGCATCGGCGCGGTGCAGCCTTCGAGATAACTGACGTGCGCGCCTTCGTCGGCGACGATGAGCGTGCGCTCGAACTGGCCGGTGTTGGCCGCGTTGATGCGGAAATACGTCGAAAGCTCCATCGGGCAGCGCACGCCCTTGGGGATGTAACAAAACGAACCGTCGGTGAAAACGGCGGAGTTGAGCGTGGCAAAAAAATTGTCCGTGTAGGGCACCACCATGCCGAGATATTTCCGGACGAGATCGGGATGCTCCTGCACCGCCTCGCTGAACGAGCAGAAGATGATTCCCTTTTCGGCAAGCTGCTTTTTGAACGTGGTGCCGACCGACACGCTGTCAAACACCGCGTCCACGGCCACGCCGGCGAGCCGCTCGCGTTCGCGCAGGGGGATGCCGAGCTTCTCGTAGGTTTCCAGCAATTTCGGATCAACGTCCTCGAGGCTTTTCGGGCCGTCGCCCTTTTTCCCGGGCGCGGAGTAATAAACGATGTCCTGATAATTGATTTTTTCGTGATGCACCTTGGCCCAGTGCGGTTCCTGCATCGTCTGCCAGTGGCGAAACGCCTTGAGCCGCCAGTCGGTCAGCCATTCCGGCTCGTTTTTCCGGCGCGAAATCAGCCGGATGGTGTCCTCGCTCAAGCCCGGCGGCGCGGAATCGGTCTCCACGTCGGTGTAAAAACCGTATTTATAATCCTGTTTGACCAGGCCCTCGATGGTCTCGGTGGCGGTGCTCATCTGTTTGTTAAATTGTTAAATCGTTGAACCGTTAAATCGTCACTTCCTCTTTTTGGCGCAATCCTGGCAGATGCCGTGGATGGCGACTTCAAAATGCTCGGCCTTGAACCCATGCGGAAGAATGATAGCGGGTTTCGGCTTCTCCGGCAAATCCACATCGTACACCGTGTCGCACGAATCGCAGTAAAAATGGCCATGCTCGCGCATGTTCGGGCAGAACCGGGTGGCGCCGCGGTCGATCTGCACCTGGCGCGCCAGGCCGCATTTGACCAGGGCATCGAGGCAGTTATAGACCGTGGCCATGGAAATGTCCGGCATCCCGTGTTTGGCGCGGAGGAAGACCTCCTCCGCCGTCGGATGATCGCGCTTCTCCAGCAGCACGTTATAGACGTGCTCGCGCTGCGGCGTGAACCGGAACCCGCCCGTGGTCAGGCGCTCGTTCAGATTGCCGCTCAATTTTTTCTTCTCGACCCGGCTCATCTCACGGGCAAACTAAATCCGTCCCTGGGACTTGTCAATACTTGGAATAATTCTAAACACCACGGGAAGGAAAAATTGGGATGAACGCAGAGGCGCGGAGAACGCTGAGACCCGCAAAATTTTTTGAAAGCCCGTCGGGCTGGCATATTTGTAGAAAACCGAATCAATGGATTTTCAAGCTCCGCCAGGAGCGACATCATCGGTTGGAGTTCAATTTCATCCCTCCTTTCTTAATGGATTCGGCTGAAACGTGAACTTCAATCAGGGAATATGCTGCTCCTGACGGAATTGGGAATTTTTTGCGGGGCGGTGGCTACAATGATGCCGCGCCGACGGGCTATAACCGCTGCCCAACGCAGCCGAGAATTGACGCAGCGGGAATCCCGGCGCACACTTGACTGCAATATGACAGCTTGGTTTTATGTACATTTCGCAATTGTGAAAAAGATCGCGGCGGATTTTATGGCAAATGATAAAATTTCCCGACGATTCAATTTCAATACAGAGGACTGACCTCTCTACCTTTAAGAATATTTTGATGACAACAAAACGAAAAAAACAGAAACATGCAGAACCGCTGGCAAGACCTAAAGGCACAGCCGAAATGCTTAACGCTGCCCCTACTGATTCATCTCCGACGACATCAATAAAGCAAAAGCAGCAGCTAAACTTGATTCGTGCCGACGATCTCAAGCCAGCACTCCAACCTGCGCAACCGATTGGGTACATGGCTCCAAAATCACAATATGCAGTGGCTCCGGCAGTAAATCTTAAATTTAAGGATACAATCCGAGTAATTAACAAAATGCAAGAAGATGGAGTCATCAGTAGATATGCCGTCGGCGGTGCAGTCGGAGCCACGTTTTATGTAGAAGTAGTGAGGACAGCAGATGTTGATGTGTTCGTTCCTATCCATCAAGAACCAGGCCGCATGATTGTGACACTTGATCCGTTAAAGGATTATTTAGAAGCGCACGGTTATCAAATGAAAGATGTGTATTGGGAAATTGAGGGTTCTCTTGTTCAATTTATGCCAATTGAAGGAGATCTTCTGTTAGTGGAAGCAATTTCTCAACCTCGAGAGTTTGATGTGGAAGGTGTCCGCACATTTGTCTTTAGCCCGGAGCACTTGGTTGCAATTGCCCTCAAGGTATGTCGTCCAGACAAAGATGTACCTCGAATTCAGCAATTCATTCGAGAAAAAGCGATCGATCTGAACCGATTATTAGACATTTTGAAACGCCATCAGTTAATGGATGCTTGGGATCGTTTCCAGAAAAAATATTTTGAGAGTGAATCATGAGTTCAGAAATGGACAAAATTAGGGCTGGTAAGCAGCGCATGCGGCAAAAGCTGGCTTCTCTGCCCATAGAACAAAAGCTTCGCATTGTCGAACAACTTCGAGAGGATGGAATCAGTCCTTCACCCAAAGAAGGAAGGACATCCGATCAAGAGCTGAAAAAGCCAGATCCACGAGCAAAAACTCTTCTTGGAATCATCCAAGATACAGTAAATGGCAATCCACCCATTGGAGAAATAAGATTTGAACAGTGCGACAAAAACAATATTGCTGCTGAAGTTGAAAAATTCTTCGGCGAGAGGGCGCTTGGCTTAGAAGCGTTGAAAGCTCTTTTTCCGGAGGGCATTCCTGTTAGCTTGGCGTTTTACGACCGGCTCAAAAATCTCCAAATGAGATTAGGCTGGGATGAATTGTCTCATCGTGCGACGGGATTGTTTCTCCTGCTCAGTGTTGAGCAATTGCCTGCAAACTCTGGAGAAGCTTTACTACAGGAAATGCCAAAGGTTGCGAACCCGTATTTTTTTATGGCTTTGGAAAGCCTTTCAGTGCTGGCGGCTGAAAAGGAATTACGTCCTGAATTCGTCGCCGAATGGTTTCCAGCACTTGTTCGACGAATTGGAAACGATTTGGCTTCAGGTGGATTTTGGAAGTCATTCGGCATTTATTGTGACCATCACCCCCAAAATGCATTAGAAGTATTACGATGCTTATCAAACGCACAGAGTGAAGATCAAATATCTGTCGCGGCATTCATTCTCGGCGCAGTGCGGAGTTTTGATTTGGATGAGTTGACGCTTTCGCAATTTAAGAAATTAGAATCAGAATTCTCAAACAGTGAAACTATTGGCGCCCGCTCGGTTTACAATCGGTCGTGGATTGAAACTTCGCGGCAAGGGAAAATGCGGCATACTGATTTGGAATTGCTTGTCAGTCGTATGAGCGCTGGAATGCCCGATGAGCGAGAGCAGGTTTATTGGATTGTTACTCGGTCATTATTGAGTCCGCTGATTCCAGCAGTCTGCTTAAATTACGGCTTGAGCTGGTTGCGCTCAAATGTATCAGGATCAATCGCTCCAGCCGCGAAATACAACGTAATAGACTTTGCCGTGCAACTCCCTGCTGCCCACCGCAAAGAAGCAGGCGAACTTGTTCTTTTGGTTCAGCCCATCCTGGCCGAGCACAAGGGCATTTGGCAGCGCCTTGAGCATTTCCTGGTAAGTTGGCTTCAGACCGATTTGATTGGCTTTGCCGACTTCTGTTTGAAACTAGCAAACAAGAACGCACGTAATTGGTTTGAAACCTTAAAAGCACCGCAGAGCTTTGAATGGTTTTTGACTGAGTTGCACGGCAAAGATGTTGGAAATATGGTTGGGCAGCTCGTGCTTTCACCATCGTCGAGCGGTCGCAAACTCGGCCTCTTCTTTTTTGACGAATTGGGAATGAGCGCGCTACCGGCGACAATGCTCGATACGGTTGGCGAAGACCAAGTGCGAGTGGCTTTTTATGAACTTCAACGCAGTATTATACACGGTGATGCCATTGCCCGTTATTTGATTATGCTGATTCCGTGTGTTCAGCGTGCTAGCTTGGATTTCCAAGCAGAATTTTATGATCAACTAGTCCTGCAATTAAAAAATTACTCAGGTGCCTGTCGTGAGATATTTGAAAAAAGGAAAAATGAGTTTCCGATGCTTAGCAAAGCGATTGAGGAGGTTGACGGCTATTTCAATGCTTTACAGAAAGTTCGGAAATCATGTGTCAATGCGATGGAAGTAGTTGGGTATCGCCGGGCTGCACACTTATATTCCCGAAGATTTTCAAATGTGGTATCCAAGGGCGCAGAACAGGCGTCAGTCTTCATGCAGTTCATTAAGAAAGTTCAGCTTCTTTACGGGAAGACATGGAGTTCGTTTTACGGCGGCAAGCTGGGCGAGGCATCCAGCCTGAAACAATTTTCCAGTTCTTCTGAAATGCCTCGGTTGGAAATAATCGATCCTGAAGGGATGGCGCTCCGCCGGCTTTATGCTTCTGCAAAGATTCTCGAACTGAGCAAATCCACGCAAACCGAACAGGAGCAAGAATGAATTTGGATGTAACCACGTCGTTCCTTACCTATTACATCCGTAGCCTTGCGGAACGGACGAGGGTTGAAAAAACATCCACAAAATACGGGTTTGATTGGGTTATTTACAATTTGGCTCTCGCGGATAACATGACACCATACCGACTTCCATTTATCCGAAGCGGGCCAACTGAGATTTCTAAAACTAAGACAGAACCCGAATTCGGAATTGATTTGTCATTTTTATCTCCTGACCGAACCATCTTGACTATCTTCGTGCTCAAAGACGAAGTGCTATCCAATGCAAACTGGACCGCAAATGGATTTGATAGCGATTTGCGGAGAGCCGCAGCTCCTAATCTTGCCCCGCCCGAATTCAAAAATATTCGTGAAGTTAGAATAGTGCTCGCCTACAATAAAGACGAGGATCAAACTGGAATCCAGCTTTACACTAATTTAACCAACAGCCTGGGAACAAAAATCGCGGACAACGTAAAACTGTCATTCGAACGATGGAATTTAACGGTGCTAACGGAAAAAGTCAGGACATCGCTGTTAACGCCATCTTTACTTCCGCAACAATTCTTTAGCCTATTTGGCTACATTTGTTCCCAGTTTGGCGATTTCAAGCACGGGTCTGACGAGTGGGCAAAACAACTTGTTCCTAATTGGCGACATTTCATTGACGACCTATTGAAGGATAATGCTGACGAGCGGAGCATTCGCCTGCTTCCAGTCACTCTCATCATTCTTCGAGAGCATGGTAAAAATAATCCAAGCGCGGAGACGGGGTGGATTGATCTTGCTGAGTGGGCAATGCTCGCGGTGTGGCAAGTGCATGAAACAACAGAAATAAGTTTTGTAAAACAGGCTGTGTATCAGATGTGGATTGATTTCTACATTGTGGAACTTGATCGGTTCTACCAACAGCATTCTAGTGAACTTGCTGTTGAACACAGTATAGAAATACGCGGAGGGGGATTCGATATTGATGCTGTCGCGGCAGCAGTCGTGGCGTTCTGGCATACTGCTCGTCTCGGAATCTTGGCACTAAGCAACGCTGAGCTTTTGGCCGATTCAACTGATGAGCAACGTGCGGCGAAAATCAATACTCTCCGAACGAATGCAAATCAGTTGGTATCTTTTTTAAATGCCAATCCGGCGGCAAACCGACCTTTGGTTGACCTTAATCACATTGAACTGTTTTTAATATGGCGGACACTTTGGCAATTGGAACGCACTAATGACATTTACGCATGGCTGCAAAGTCTGCAGCGTTGTCTGCTGGTAAGACGTGCTGGAACAATTACATTGCCATTCATTGAGGGGAGAAACTCTCTTGAACTTGTGTTTGAGCAAGCAGCCACAGGCGAAAAGCCGCCCGAATTCTGTGACCAGAGCTCAATGCTTCTGCTTTGTATTTTGGAATTCTGTTTCAGTCTTGAAACGGAAAAACGAAATGAATTGATTGCGCGTTATTATCGAGAAATCGTTCTAGGGCAAGATTCTTTCGGCGAACAAATGAAAGGTCGCACGCCAATTGATTTAATGGGGTGGTTGCCACCCGAAGATTGGAGCCAAAAGATGTTAAACAAAAGCCTTGCTGACGAAGGTGAATCGCAAACGGTCGAAACGTTCAAAAGTCCAGTTGGCAATGATGGAAGTGCCATTGCAGAGCGGATTGAGACATTTGTCCGTCAAAGTCGCGCCACACGAAAAATCAAATTTCCAAACGGACTACCAACTTCAGTAATCGTTTTAGCGTGCTTGAAACATCGCTCTCCATTGCCAGCCGAACTATGGCGACTTTGCATCTTTGGACCGGTTGAACATAAAACGGAAGTTACAACGGTTGGTTAATAGTTGGGGTTGCTGGAAGGTGGTCAAAACAATTCTCGTTCGACTGGCGCGGGGCGGATGAGGTCGGGATGCTCGTTGCGGACGTTGTTCACTTTGCGCGGTCTGCGCCGTGGCGCTGCACAAAAGTTAACCATTGAACAATGCCGGGTTCTTCTGTTAACAACGCACCGGCTTGAATTCCGTCAATTCACAACGCTGGCTGCGCATCATCCCCGTCGCGCTCATCATGTACACGATTTCGTACGTGGACCGCACGAACGTGGCGCTGGCGCTGGACCCCAAAATTTCGTCCATGATGAAAGACCTGCTCATGGACGACCGGCTCAAAGGCCAGGCCGCCGGCATTTTCTTTTTCGGCTACGTGCTGTTGCAGATTCCCGGCGGCTATTTCGCCAGCCGCTGGAGTCCGAAAAAATTGATCTCCCTTTTTCTCGTGTTCTGGGGCATCTGCGCGGTCGGCTGCGGACTGGTTTCCAGTTTCCGGGAATTTGCCGTGATGCGTTTTCTGCTGGGCGTGGCGGAAAGCGGCGTGTTTCCCACCATGCTGGTGCTGCTGGCGAACTGGTTCCCGCGCTCGGAACGCGCCCGCGCGAATGCCTACTGGAACCTTTGTCAGCCGCTCGCGGTCGCCGCGTCCGCGCCGCTCTCCGGCTGGCTGCTGGGCGCCTGGGGCTGGCAGGCGATGTTGATGATTGAAGGCGCGCTGCCGTTCCTCTGGCTGCCGATCTGGCTTTATTTCATCAGTGACCATCCCCGCGACGCGAAATGGATTTCGCGCGAGGAAAAGGATTTTCTCGAAGCCACCTTGCAACGTGAGGCCGTGGAACTGGAGCCAGCCAAAAAGATTTCCGTCGGGCGCGCCTGCCTGCAACCGGCGGTTTTTGTGATGCTGGCGGTTTGTTTCCTTTACAACTGCGCTTCCTACGGCTGCAACACGTTTCTCACGGAAGGACTCCGGGGCGGCGGTCACAATTTCACCGGCCTGCAAACCGGCCTGCTCTTTGCCGTTCCTTACGCGGTCACCGCCGTCGTCATGGTGCTGCTCTCGCGGCATTCGGACCGGACCGGCGAGCGGCGCGGCCACGCCGCCTTCATTTATGCCGTGAGCGGCGCATCCCTCATCGCGAGCGTTTTGCTCAAGGAACATTCCTTCTGGCTTTCGTATGCGTTCCTGTGCCTGGCCATTCCGGGGCCGTTTGCGGGACTGGCCCCGTTCTTTGCCATTCCCACGGAAACCATGCCGCGTGCGACCGCCGGCGCGGTCATGGGCCTGGTGAACGCGCTCGGAAATGTCGGCGGCTATCTCGGCCCGGCCATCGTCGGCGAATTAAAATTCCGGACGCACGGCATCGCCATTCCATTCGGGGTTTTAGGCGGCGCGCTGCTCCTGGCGGCGGCACTTTGCTTTCGGCTGCCAAAATCCCGGCGGGAAGAGGCGCTGCCATGACGCGATCGGAGCGCCGAGCACCGTCTCGGCCAGTTTCAAACCCGAACGGGCGGCGAGCCGAGCCGGTGCTCGGCGCTCCGGCATCATGGATAGGCTCTGAATGAGCGATCGTTTCCCAAAAATTTGAGCCTCGTTACCTCGGCTGCTACGAGAGAAGGCTTTTGCGGGTGGGGCTGCCAGTGGCTGGTTATACAAAAACGATGGGTATCGGTGTCTATATTGTAAATGGCATTGGGCCTTGCACACACAAACAGAAGCGAAGGGATAAATTGATGAATCACTACATTGACCTTAACCCCCGGCGCAACCGGAACCGGATTGCGAAAACGACCGTCATATCCATCGGAACCGCCATCCTGGGTCTGGCTTTGCTGACGGGCGGATGCTCAAAGAAAAGCGCCTCCACCAACTGGTCGCTGAAGCATTCGGAAGCCTCCGCCCAGTTAAAATCGTTCGTTGCGGAAAAGGAAGCACAGGCCGATGCGGCGGCCCTGGCCGACGGAACAAAAATGTTGCCGGAATACAAGGCCTTGTTCGCAGCAGCGTCGAAGGGGGACTGGCAAAAGGTAAAAAACACGTTTGCCGCCCTTTCCAAACGCGCGCCGCAATACGAGCATCGCGGCCCGAGCGACGAGCGGCTGACGGGAACACAGTGGGCGGCGGTGATGGAAACCTATGGCGCCATTGAGGACTTTGCCGGCGGAGAGGACAAGTATTGCGTTGCGTTTGGCCGGGACATCATCGACTCGATACCGCCGGGCAGCATTTACTTTGGCGGCACTGACCCGGGACGATTTCTGGTCACCGCCCTGTGCAAATCGCAAGTGAATGCCGATCCCTTCTTTACCGTCACGCAGAACGCGCTGGCGGACGGGGGTTATCTGGCCTACCTCCGCGGCATGTACGGGGAAAAAATCTATGTTCCCACCGCCGACGATTCCCAGCGTTGTTTTCAGGACTACATTGAGGACGCACGAAAACGGCTTCAAAATCACCAGCTCAAGCCGGGAGAGAATGTCCAGGTGGGAGCCAATGGGAGGATCAACGTCAGTGGCCAGGTCGCTGTCATGAACATCAACGGCCTGCTCGCCAAGATCATTTTCGACAAGAATCCCGGCCATGAATGCTACATTGAGGAAAGTTTTCCGCTCGACTGGATGTATTCGTATCTTGAACCGCACGGGCTGATCATGAAAATCAACCGCCAGCCGCTGTCTGAGTTGTCCGATGACATCGTCAGCCGGGACCATGATTACTGGACCAAATATCTGACGCCGATGATTGGCGGCTGGCTGAACGACGACACGCCGGCGTCGGCGGTCGCCGCGTTTGCGGAAAAGGTATGTCTCCGGCACGACCTGAGCGGGTTCACCGGCGATCCGCGTTTTGTGCAAAGCGACTTTTCGTGCAAGACGTTTTCCAAGCTGCGGAGTTCCATCGCCGGGATTTACGCATGGCGTCTGGACCAGGCTGCGGGTGAGGCGGAAAAGGACCGCATGGCCCGCGCGGCGGATTTTGCCTATCGCCAGGCCTGGGCGCTCTGTCCAACTTCGCCCGAGGCCGTGTTCCGGTATATAAATTTCCTGCTGAAACAAAAGCGGAGTTCCGACGCCCGCCTGGTGGCTTCCACCTGTCTGAAACTGGACCCGAACAACGCCCAGATAAAAAACCTGGTCGGCCAGTTGCAGCAGTTCCCAGGCGCGAAATAACGGTTGCGCCGTTACTTCTGATAAACGTTCACGCGGGCGGGCGGTGATTGGGCTTCGGACAATTTTGCAAAACCGTGACAACTACGGCTTGCCGGGCGCGTAAACTTGGCCCATAACGAACGCTCATGGCCGGTCCACACACATCCCGCAAACCGACTTTTTTCTGGCAGGGGATGCTGATCCTGCTGCCGGTGGCCGTGCTGGCGGCCATCGGCTGGGCGTCGCTGCGACAGGACAAGCTTCTGGCGGAACACGACGCGCGAGAGCGGGCGCAAACCATCGCGGATGACTTTCTTAAAAAATTTGCCGCCGAACTGACCGCAACGGGGTCGCGGACAAACGCCTCGTTTTCGTTTGTGGTTGATCCCGCCGGCGGCCTCATTTTCCCGCCCGCGTGGAATCCGCTGCCAACGCCGCAGCCGCTCAATTTGTCGCAACTCGACGGCCGGCAAACACGACTCTGGCAAAAAGTCCGGGAAACCATTTCTGACGGAACCAACGGGGCCGCCGCGACTGATGCCGTCAACCATTTCATCGCCTCCGGGCCGCCGGAAAATTTCGCGGCGGCGGCGTGTTACGATTTGGGCCTGCAATTGGCGCGGCGAAAACAAATCGAAGCGGCGATGGGAATGTTTGATTTGCTGCTGGAAAAATTCCCAGACGCCGTTGGCGAAAGCGGGCTGTCCTTTCAGCCGTTGGCGCAATTCCGATTGCTCGAACTGGAGCGGGATTTGACAAATCAGAGCGGTTATTTGATCGCACTCGATTCGTTTTACTCGAACGTCGTCTGGCATCCGGGTCCGCTGACGCCGTACTTCCTGGGCTGCGGGCCGAAGTCGGAAACGATTTCAAAATGGCAGCGCATCTGGAATGAGCATCAGGCCGGGCGCGAATTATTTTCAGCCGCCCGCCAATTCGTTCCGACAAATGCAAATTCCGAATTGGGGCAGCTTCTCTTCCACCCGACTCCAGAACGCAAACCGGAAAACAATCCCGTCCCGCGCACGGCTTCAAATCTGTTTTGGTTCAAAACGCCGATGCTGGTTGTTCACAGAGCCTCCAATATCATCCTGCCGTCGGCGGGCACGGAGCAATCCCGGCTTGCCGTCCGTTTTGATGAATCACCGACCGCTCAACGGTTTGTCTGCCACAACGAATCCGATCTGGGCCTCCGCATCAAGGACTTGGCGGCCGGCGAAAAACACATTCCCGAATATTTTGGCATCGGCGTCGAAGTGGCCGGAAGGAAAATCAGGGAATGCGCACCGGATCTCCACCTGTGGACCTTTAGTTACCGCTCCGGCGGCAAGGCTGGTGGCGGGGAAGTTAGAGGGCAATTGAACGCGCTGGCCACCAACGTCCTGGCATCTGCGGTTCAACCGGAACAGCTCCTGAAAGTGAATGTTTATCTCACCAGCCCGGACAAGCTCTACCAGCGGCAGGGCGCCCGCGTCTTCTGGTTCGGCGCGCTCGTGGCTGTCTCGGCGGCGGCCGCCCTGATCGGGTTGCTGGCCGCCTGGCGGGCGTTCCGGCAGCAACTCCAGATCAGCGAGTTGAAATCCAACTTTGTTTCCAGCGTCTCGCACGAATTGCGCGCGCCCATCGCGTCCGTGCGGCTCATGGCGGAAAATCTGGAGGGCGACAAAATCCCGGAACCCCGGAAGCAGAAGGAATATTTTGGTTTCATCGTCCAGGAATGCCGGCGGTTGTCGGCGCTCATCGAAAACGTGCTCGATTTCTCCCGCATCGAACAGGGCCGCAAACAATATGAGTTCGAGCCGACCGACGTTGTGGCGCTGGTCCGAACCACCGTGAAGCTCATGGAACCCAACGCGGCGGAGAAAGGGGTGCGGCTGGAATTGGAAACATCGAACATTGAACATCGAACGCCCAACATCGAATTGGAAATGGATGGCCGGGCGATCCAGCAGGCGCTGGTCAACCTGATGGACAATGCCATCAAACATTCGCCGAAAGGGGAAACAGTGACGGTGGGGATTGAAATGCAGAATGCAGAATGCAGCCCGCAGAATTCCTCAGCTTCCTTCAGCCTTCAGCCTTCAGCCTTTAGCCTTTCCGTCAGCGACCACGGCCCGGGCATTCCGCCGGAGGAACACGAAAAGATATTCGAGCGGTTTTACCGGCGCGGTTCCGAGTTGCGCCGCGAGACGCAAGGTGTTGGAATCGGCCTGAGCATCGTGAAGCACATCATCGCCGCGCACGGCGGACGCGTGCTCGTCGAGAGCGAAGCGGGCAAAGGCAGCCGATTCACGATTGAAATTCCTATAAGAAATGAAACGTCGAACATCGAATACTGAACGTCGAATGTCGAATGTCGTGCCCGGACGCGGCTTTGCCCTAATTGGATGTTGGGTGTTCGATGTTCGATGTTCGATGTTTCATTTGTCTGCCCGATGTCCCGAATCCTAATCATCGAAGACGAAGCGCCCATGCGCACCGCGCTGGCCGACCTGCTCACCGCGGAAGGTTATCGCGTGCTCACCGCCGCCGATGGCGAGAGCGGCCTGCACCGCGCGCTCGACGAAAAGCCCGACCTCATCCTGCTCGACGTCATGATGCCCAAGCTCGATGGCTTCGCGCTGTGCGCCGAACTGCGCCGCCTTTCCAACGCCGTGCCCGTGCTCATGCTCACCGCCAAGGGCCAGATCGAGGACCGGGTGGCCGGCCTGGACGCTGGCGCGGATGATTACCTCGTCAAACCTTTCAGCACTGAGGAACTGCTCGCCCGGGTGCGGGCACTGTTGCGGCGGTTCCAGCGGCAGCACCAGGCGGCGGGAAAATTGAAGCTGGGCGAAGTCGTCATTGACCTGGCCCGGCAGACCGCCGGGCGCGGCAAAAAACAAATTCACCTGACCGCCAAGGAATTTGCCATGCTGCGGCTGATGGCCGAAGCGGAAGGCGAGCCGGTCACGCGCGAGCGTTTTCTCGACGCCGTTTGGGGTTACGCCGCGTTTCCGACAACCCGCACGGTGGACAACCACATCGCCAGCCTGCGGGCCAAGCTGGAGCCGGACCCGGACGAACCGCGCTGGCTCAAGACGGTGCATGGCGTGGGATACAAACTTGAAACGAAATGAACAACCAACATCGAACATCGAACGCCCAACATCCAATGGCGCCTGATGAAATCATTGGCCGTTTGATGATTGCAATTTCGGTGGGGCGAGCATCCTCGCGAGACGGACTCAGCAAGCCGGCGGCGCTGTCACAGCCTCGCCCCACCCAAACCATACTGCTGCCCGATTTTGCAAAAGCATGACAATTGGCGGCAGCGTGTCTGGCAGCGTTTGAACAAAGCAAACCTATGAAAACAAATTGGCTCGTTGGCTCGAGTTTTTCTGGCAGGGACAATGGTTCTGCGGGCGCAGACGAACAACCTGAGCGCCGCGCTACAGCAGGGATTGTTTGAAGAGGAGGCCAACCGCAACCTCGATGCAGCCATCTCCAATTACCAGTCGCTGGTCGCGCAATTTGATCAGGACCGGCAGGTGGCGGCCACGGCAATTTTCCGTTTGGGCGAATGTTACCGCAAACTCGGCCGGACCAACGACGCCGCCGTCCAATACCAGCGCATCGTCCGCGATTTTTCCGACCAGCATACGCTCGCCACCTTAAGCCGACAGAATCTGACCGGATTGGGTGTCGTATCCCAACCCCGTTTTCAGCAACGGTTGGAAGCCATCATTAAGAAGAATCCGCAAGATTCAATTGCTCCAGCCACCTCCGAATCGGCGGCCAAGACGGCGGAATTGGAAGCAGAATCGGCTGTCCTGAAGACGCAAATCGCACATCTTTCCGGTTTGAACCGGGAAGCCCGGCGATCCGCCATCCAGCAAAATTTCCCCAACCCGGTGCTCACGACCTTGGTGCAGCAATTGAATGAAACGGAGCAAAACCTCGCGAGTCTCACCAACGACTACGCCCCGACCGACCTTCATGTGGCCAGGGAAACCTCATTGTTGAAGACCATTAACCAGCAAATTGACGATCAGGTGGATGGCGTCATCAAAGGATTGCAGGCCAAAATGGCGGCGGACATAGAAACGGCTGAAATACTCCGCGCCCAAACCGGATCAACGCCATCTGCCCGGGCCGAATCTTCTCCGACCACCGACAACGAGGACCAGGAAATCCAGCACATCCAGCAGATGCTCCAGAACAGCCCGGATTTGATCAATGCGCCGGACGGCAGCGGACATACGCCATTGGAAAAAGCGGCCATCAATGGCTGGATCAAGGTTGCGGCATTTTTGCTGGATCACGGCGCGGACGTGAATGCCGGCAGGGGCTCCGCCTTGAACCAGGCGGCGAACGCGGGCAATCGCGCGATGGTGGAATTTCTTTTGAGCCGCGGAGCGGATATTAATGCGAAGGCATGGGAAGGGAAAACGCCGTTGCACACGGCGGCGGAAGAAGGTTTCCAAGCCGTCACGGAAGTTTTGCTGGCGAATAAAGCCGACGTAAACGCTCTGAACCGGGGCGGGGTGACGCCTTTGTTTCTGGCTGCCAGCGCCGGACGGGAGAAAATCGTCCAGATGCTGCTCGCTGCCGGGGCAAAAGTGAATCTCAAGGACGACAAAGGACGGACGGTTTTGGACTATGCCATGAGAAATTCGCCGGAAATTTTTCAGGCGCTTTTGGACGCCGGAACCAATCCCAATACCGAAGACTCGAGTGGACGCACCCCGTTAAGTTATGCGGCGGAAAGAGACAATCCCAAGGTTGTAAAATTGTTGCTGGCCGCCAAAGCCGATCCCAATGGCGGCAAGCTGGACGCGCCGCTGCTTTGCGCCATCCATAAACCGGACCTTGCCTCCGCCGAATTCCTGTTGCAAGCCGGCGCGAATCCCAATGCGAAAACAATGGCGGATTGGCCGGTGAGCTTTGGGGGATCGTTCCACCCCCAAGGAGCCGCAATGACGCCCCTGTTTCTCGCCGTGTCAATGCAGCAATTGCCGATGGTGAACCTGCTTTTGAAATTCAAGGCCGACCCGAACGATTCCCAGACCGATGAACGGCCATTATTGTTCAGCGCGCTTTCCAGTCCCGATATTCTCGGAGCACTCCTTGATGCCGGCGGCAAGGCTGATTCGCACCTCACGGATGGCACGACGTTGCTCGATTATGCCCTTAATGTGAACGATTCGACTGCGACAGTGGATACTCTGCTGCAACACGGCGCGAATCCCAACGCGCGCGACACGCACGGCAACACGCCTCTGCATTATGCTGTCTGGGGAGTGCTGGATCGCAACAAAGTTGCGCTGTTGCTCGAGCACCACGCTGATCCCAACGTGCGAAACGATGAAGGCAGAACACCTTTGGATTATATCAAAGCCGGTTTGACACAATCCCCAGCACCGGCCAACGAAACATCTCTCAATGAGATTGCCGATCTGCTCCGCCAGCATGGCGCGCTGGACAATCTGCCGCATTGGGACCGCATCGAAGTGAGCCGGCCCGCGGCCAATTATTCCGCCACGGTTTTCCGAAAAGGCACCAATGACTGGAACCGGTTCACATTATTGGAAACCCTTTTGAATTTTTATCCAGGGAAATCCCCCAGCCCCGGCAGCTATTCCGCGACCTCTCTGCCGCTGCCTGATTTGTCACGCCTCACGATCATCCGCCACAAGCCAAAAAACACCAACGAGACGCGCATCCAGGTGAATCTGCTCAATGCCACCAATGGCATTGACGGTTCCCGGGACGTGCCGCTGGAATTCGGCGACGTGGTGGAGATTCCCGAACGTGAACACGCATTGGGAGACCGGCCCATCGGGCTGACCGACAACCAGCACGACGCCATGGTCAATTGTCTGAAAGGCAGCGTCCGGCTCCTGGTGCGTGGCGGGGAGGTGGAATTGCCGGTGTATCCTTACCCGGAGGGTTCGCTAATTGGTTCAGTTCTCAAGCGCCCGGAAGCCCAGGGCATTTTACTGTCCTCGTCCGACCTTTCCCGGGTCAAGGTCACACGCCATGATCCGGTGACCGGCAAGCGGCGTGAATGGGTTGTCAATTGCGCGCCATCGCTGGAAGCAATTCCGGCAGGCGCTGGCAGCACCTTCGCCCAGCGTTTGCAGGCGATCACGGAATGCAGTCGCAATAACGAGCAATCGAGTGCCGCCCCCGACCTCTTGCTCCGCGACGGTGACGTGATTGAAGTGCCGGAAAAGTAGCGGACGCGCCATCCTACTTCTGATAAACGTTCACGCGGGCGGGCGGGAGATTCAGCCAGATGATCTTGGAGGCCAGCCGGTGGAAGCGCGTGGCGCTTTTGTGGTGGCCGTTGCCGAGATGATAGCTGTATTGAACCCATTTTCCGCCCTGCTCCAAAATCGCGCGGATTTTTTCGGCGAGCGCGTCGGCTTTATGCGGCGGGAAATTCAACAACGGCAGGCTGGAAATGACCGCGCCGACGGATTCAATGGGTTCGCTGTGTTCCCGCAGCAAAACGTCCAGATGCCACGCGTCACCGGTGATAATGTGGGCGCGGGGAAAGCGCCGGCGGAGCAGGCGCGTCAGCTTGGGATTGTTTTCAATGGCCACGAGCCGGTCCTCGCGCAAGCCGCGCTGGATGAGCGCCTGGGTGACCGCCCCGGTGCCGGGCCCGAGTTCGAGCACGTAACTTTCCGGGTCGGACGGCAGCCAGCGCGCCATCGCCGCGGCGAGTTTGGGCGAACTCGGCGCGACCGCGCCCGTCCGCTGCGGATGGGCGAGCCATTCGCGCAGGAACAGGGTTGAATCATTCAACGTAGCAATCAGTCGTTTGGCCATGATGCTTGAATTTTCAGCGCAACTCCGGTTTCCGGATTTTCGGGCAACATGATAATTCACTTGCGCTCGTGCAGCCACAGAAAATTTCAGTTAAATTCAATGGCTGTTTTTCGGCGGTTTTGACGGCACGGCGGATTCGTCCAGCTTTTTGCGCGCGGCATCGCGCCGGGTTGACCAGTCGTTCCAGCTTGGTTCCCACGCCAGGCCGGTGAGATTCGTTTGGGCGGACGGCCAGAGCGCGTCGAGTGTTTTCAATTCGTTTTTCCCACTGGTGCGGTCGTTCCATTGGAGCCGCGATTCCAACAGGTTCAGATGGTTTTCCGGATAATCGGGCGACAGTTGGACGGCTCGTTCCAGCCATTCGCGCGCCTTGTGCCGGCTGCCGATGCTCGTCGGCCAGCCGGGTGCGTCGCGATACAACAAGCCGAGGCAGCGGGCCGGACCGGCGTAATCGAAATGGGTGTCCAGGTTGTCGGCCGTCTTGAATTCGACCTCCATCTGCTTGACGATTTTCAGTGCGCCCAGAATTTCCGTGCGGGCGAGCTGGCCGAGATTCATGCCCAGGTAATAGTGTCCCGGCGCGGATTTGGGCTGCTGCGCGAGCAGTTGCCGGCAGGCGGCGATGCCTTGAATGGCCAGGGTGGCGCGCTCGGTGTCGTTCGTGGCGAAGTCCGCGAAATCATAACACGCGCGGGCAAATTGCCAGGCGGCGGACGGCTCGTTGGTGTTCAATTGAAGTTGCGCCTGCGCCCGATGGAATTCCGTCTCGGCGCGCCCGGCAAAAATCGGGTTGCGTGATTCGTCGGCGAAAACAATTGCCACGGCGGCGGAAAGAAAAACCGCGGCGGCCAGCCGGCCCTTGATTGCACCCCGGGTTTTAGGATTAAAAATTGCCATGCTTGGAATTAAAAGTTGCCATCGCATCGGGCTGATTTATACTGGGCAAGTGAGATTAAATTGTAATTTTCTGCGGCTGGCAATGCTGGTTTTTTTGACGTTGGTCAGCGCCGGATGCAGCGGAATCAACGCCGGCACGTCGGTTTCGCCCGCAGATTTTCTTTTACCGGGGGTGGGGCACTTTCTGAAGGCCGACCCGTCGCCAACGAATGCACCCGGTTCATCACCTGAAATTTCCACAGAGGTTGCTTCTGTAAAATAAATTATGCGATTTCCATTTGCGCTGACAAAGAAAATCGCCAGCCACATCATCAAACACAAACTGCGCCGGACGCCGAAGTTTGCGATGGTGTTGCAACTCGAGCCGCTGCACACGTGCAATCTCACCTGCACCGGCTGCGGTCGCATCCGCGAATACTCCACGTCGCTCAAGGACATGGTGCCGCTGGAAAAATGTCTCGCCGTGGCGAAGGAATGCGACGCGCCGATGGTCAGCGTTTGCGGCGGCGAACCGCTGATTTATCCGAAGATCGAGGAACTCGTCGCCGGCCTGCTCAAACAAGGCCGCGTCGTTTACATCTGCACGAACGCCATGTTCATGCGGAAGAAAATGCGGGATTACCTCGCCGCGATTTACTCGCCCTCCGTCGAGCCGAAGCTGAAAAAGCTGCTGGAGGGGAAATTGATTTCCGACAAGGATGCCGAAACCATCCGCAAGTCCGACGCGGCAGCGCGGAGCAAAGTGGTCATCCGCCCGACGAAATGGATGTACTGGAACGTTCACGTGGACGGCTTGGAATTCACGCACGACCTCATCGTTGAGCGCGAAGGCGTGTTCAAGGAATGCGTCGAAGCCATCAAGATGGCGAAGATTCTCGGTTACCAGGTTGCGACGAACACAACCGTCTATAAGGAAACCGATGTGGCGGAAATCGAGGACATGTTCAAGTTCCTCAGCTCGCTGGAGGTGGACGGCCACACGATTTCGCCCGGTTACGAATACGACGCGGCGAAGAAGGACATGGTCATGCGGCTTGGCAAGCAACCCGAGAATTTTTTCCTCACGCGCCGGATGACGCGGCAGAAGTTCGCGAAGATTCTCGACTGGGGCAAGGCGTTCACGATTTTCGGCACGCCGGTGTACCAGGAATTCCTCGCCGGCAAACGCGAGCTGACCTGCACCGCATGGGCCATTCCCACCTACAATATCAAGGGCTGGAAGGCGCCGTGTTACCTGATGACCGACGGCCATTACGACGGCTATCAGGAAATGCTCACGAAGGTGGACTGGGAAAAATACGGTGTGGTGAACAGCGTCGCGCGCGACCCGCGCTGCGAAAATTGCATGGTCCACTGCGGCTACGACCCCAGCGGCGCGCTCGGCACGAATTACCGGCCCGGCGACAACTGGAAAAACATCAAATACAACTTCGGCGCGAAGCCCAAACCGTATCCGGCCAGCGCCGAGTTGGAAAAACGCGCTTACAACGGTGTCACGATCGGCAAAGGCCACCTCGCCGGGGCCAAAGCCGCCATCACTTCACCGGCGGCCGGCGCCGCGGCGCGTTCTCGCGCAACGATGATGAACCCGGCCAGAACGTCAACGACCACGAATCGCACGTCGGCAATGACTGCGGCACGGGCGATACGTCCGAGCGTGATGAATTGCTGGCCAAGATCAAGGATGCAAAGAAGATTGAAGCCCGACCGGAGTAATTCTGAAAATTGAATGAGCAAGACCCTTTATCTTTCACCACCGAGTTTTGACGGTTTTGACGGCGGCGCCGGGGCGCGTTACCAGGCGCGGCGCGAAGTCACGAGCTATTGGTATCCCACCTGGCTGGCGCAACCGGCCGCGCTCACGCCGGATTCGCGCCTGCTTGACTGCCCGCCGCATAACATCGGCATGCGGAATGCCTCGCCGTGGCCAAGGATTACGACCACGTCATCATCCACACCTCCACGCCGTCGTTGAAAAACGATTGCAAGGTGGCCGAGGCCATCAAGGCGCAGGAGCCGGTCACGAGATCGGATTTGTCGGACCGCACGTCGGCGGTGTTGCCGACCGAAACGTTTAAGGCGTCGGCGGCGATTGACTGGGTGGGGCGCAAGGAATTCGATTAGATCTGCAAAGAAGTGCCGGACCGCGAGCTGGCGATGAGCGGTCGTTTTTTTATCGCCAGCGGACGACAAGATTTTTATCCCTAGGCGGATGTTCACGAACATGGATTCGCTCCCGGGGTGGCGGACGTCGACAAGCGCGACCTCCAAATCGAGAAGTACTTTATCGGTGATCCGCTGCATCCATACGTGAGCATTTACACCGGGCGTGGCTGCCCGGCGCAATGCACCTTTTGCCTTTGGCCGCAGACCATCGGCGGACACAAGTACCGCGTCCGCTTGCCGCAAAACGTCGCCGATGAAATGGCCTACATGAAGAAACTGTTCCCGCAGGTCAAGGAATTTTTCTTCGACGACGACACCTTCACCGCCAACCTGCCGCGCGCCCGCGAAATCGCCGCCAAGCTCGGCCCGCTCGGCGTTCACTGGAATTGGACAGCCGCGCGAACCTCGATTACGACACGATTAAAATCCTTCAAGGACAACGGCCTGCGCCTGTTCCTGGTCGGCTACGAAAGCGGCAACGACGACATTCTCACGCGCATCAAAAAAGGCGTGACCATGGACGAAATGCGGCTATTCACCAAGTCCTGCCACCAGGCCGGCGTGGTGATTCACGGCACGTCATCCTCGGCCTGCCGGTCGAAACGCAGCAGTCCATTGAGAACACGATTAATTTTGCGAAGGAACTCGACGTTT
>CAWFZJ010000028.1:0-30840 GCA_963820205.1 uncultured Verrucomicrobiae bacterium | reverse complement strand
CTCAAATGATTTTGCGCGTGGAGTTTGCGCGTGAAAGCAAAAAGGGACGGCGCAGGGCCGTCCCGGTGTCAATTCAATTGTATGTTACCCCGCAGGTTATTGTTGCGGCGCGGCCGCGGGAGGCGGAGTGCTGGCGGGTGGTGGAGTGCCCGCTGGCGGCGGATTGCCACCCTGAGGCGGGCCATTTCGGCGGTCGCGGCCCACCGGGGGCATCTTCTGCCACTTCTCAAATTGCTCCGGCGTAAGAACGGCTTTCATTTGCGTGGCCATATCGTCACGCAGGGCTTTCATCTTGGTCCTGCGGTCTTCAACCGGGAGGCTGTTGTCCTGACGCAGGGCGCTCATTTTCTCCCTTTGCGCCTCCAAGATGGCTAGCACTTTTGGTTTCTGTGCCTCGGTTAATTCGAGTTGCTGGGTGAGACGGTCAATGTTGGGACCTCCTCGCATGCCCGGAGCATGTTGGCCGGCCGGCGGAGCGCCTGCGGGTGGAGTGGAAGGCGGCGTGTTGGTGTCATCTGCGCGCAAGGCCGGACTCCACACCAGCAAACTGCCCGCGGCCAATGCCGCGATTAACATGGTTTTATTTGCTTTCATAATAATTTGTCGTGGTTCGTTTTTCATTCTCGCCACGCCATTATGACGCGGCTTGCTATCCTGTCAGACGCCCAGCGTAAACAAAGGTTACAACCTGCGCAACACTTTTGCCACCGCGCTGGTCGTCTGCTCAATGTCCGCCGGGCTGTGCGCCGTGGAAATAAAACCCGCCTCGAATTGCGAGGGCGCCAGATAAACTCCTTCGGCCAGCATCCCGTGGAAATACTTTTTGAACCGCCCACGGTCGCTCTTCAGCGCGTCGGCCAGGCTCCAAACCGGCTGGCCGGTGAAATAGGCGCAGAACATTGAGCCGCAGCGATTGAACGTCAGGGACGCCTTCGCCGCTTTTGCGGCATCCTTCACCCCGGCTTCGAGCTGTGCTCCGAGTTGTTCAAGCCGTGTACAGGCATCGGAGTGCGGAGTCTTGGCGGAATTCGTGCGCTTCAGAACCGGTTTCGAATTCCGCATTCCGCATCCGGCACGTGCAAGTTCCTCCAGCGCCGCAATGCCCGCCGCCATCGCCAGCGGGTTGCCGCTCAACGTGCCGGCTTGATAAACCGGGCCGAGCGGCGCGAGCCAATCCATGATGTCCGCCCGCCCGCCGAACGCGCCCACCGGCAAACCGCCGCCGATGATTTTGCCGAGACACGTCAAATCCGGCATGATGCCGAATCGTTCCTGCGCGCCACCGGGCGCGAGACGAAAGCCGGTCATCACCTCGTCGAAAATCAGCAACGCGCCATTCGCTTTCGTGATTTCGCGCAGGAATTCCAGATAGCCCGGCTTGGGCAAATACAGTCCCGCGTTGCCCGGCACCGGCTCGACAATGATGCCGGCGATTTGATTTTTATTCGCTGCGAAAGCGGTCTTGACCGCTTCGACATCATTGAATGGCAAAACGATGGTGTGTTGCGTGAACGCCGCCGGCACGCCCGCGCTGTCGGGATGCCCGAACGTCAGCGCGCCGCTGCCGGCTTTCACCAGCAGCGAATCCGCATGACCGTGATAGCAACCGTCGAACTTGATGATTTTATCGCGCCGGGCGAACCCGCGCGCGAGGCGAATCGCCGACATGCACGCCTCGGTGCCGGAATTGCACATCCGCACTTTTTGCACGCTGGGCACGAGCGAACAAATCAACCTGGCCATCGTTACTTCCAACGGATTCGGGATGCCGAAGCTGGTGCCATGAGCGGCAGCGGCTTTGACGGCGGAAATAATTTTCGGATGCGCATGGCCGAGAATGGCCGGGCCCCAGGTGCAGACGTAGTCAATCAATTCGTTGCCGTCCACATCCCAAAGGCGCGCGCCTTTGGCCTGGTTGACAAAGAATGGCTGGCCGCCGACGGCGCGAAACGCGCGCACCGGCGAATTGACACCGCCGGGAATGTATTTTAACGCCTCGGCAAAAAGTTTTTCGGATTGAGTGCGATGCATGGCCGGAAATTAACAACGAAGACGCGAAGACGCAACGCGGCGCAGATGCAAAATCGAAGGCTGAACTGCTTCACGGAAGCTTTTCCAGTTCGAGCCTCGGAGTTCGGAAATCTTTCGGGACTCGGAATTCGGCGCTCGGAATTTGCCCGGCGTCTTTCGGCCCGTCTTCACGATGGTTTTATCTTCGTATTGCTACATGATTGACTTTCACATTCGGCCTTCTTCATTCTGCATTTTACGTTTAAAAATTGAAATGCGCCGAAACCTTTTCATCTGCCTGTTGCTGGCCGGCATCACGCTGGCGATTTACTGGCCAGTGCGGCATTACGGGATGGTTTATTACGACGACCCGCTATTTTTGACGGAGAATGCGGAAATCACCAGTGGTTTGAACTGGCACAGTCTCTGGTGGGCGCTGTCCGGCATCCTTGTCGCCAACTGGCATCCGGTGACGAGTTTGTCGTTTGTGCTGGGGCACCAGTTTTGGGGGATCAATCCCGGAGCGGAGCATCTGGCGAACGTGGCATTCCATGCCGCGAATGCAGTGTTGTTGTTTCTGGTTCTGAACCGGATGACGCAGGCAACGTGGCGAAGCGCGATGGTGGCGGCGTTGTTTGCATGGCATCCGCTGCGGGTGGAATCGGTGGCGTGGATTTCGGAACGGAAGGATGTGCTTTGCGGATTTTTCTTTTTGCTGACATTGTGGGCGTGGGTGCGCTACGCGCAGGGCATGACAAGTGGCAAGTGGCAAGTGACAGGATCAGAAAAAGCCGTTCGCGCGCCTTTCCTGTCACGTTTCTACTGGCTGGCGCTGGTATTTTTTACGCTGGCGTTGATGAGCAAGCCGATGGCGGTGACGCTGCCGTTCGTCCTGCTGCTGCTGGATGTCTGGCCGCTGGGAAGAGTGATGGGTGACGGGTGGCGGGTGACAAGTGACAAGAATTCCCATCTGCTGCTTGAGAAATGGCCGTTTTTCGCGTTGAGTGTTTTTTTTAGCGGGTTGACTTATTGGATCCAGAAAAATTCCGCGGCTGTCATAGAATTCTGCAGGCTCGGTTTGGGCGACCGGATCAGCAGCGCCGTCTCCAGTTATCTGCAGTACCTGGCGAAACTGCTCTGGCCCGCAAAGCTGGCCGCGATTTACCCGTTTCCAAAAAGCCATGATCCCGCGGAAATCTGGCTGGTGGCGCTGTTGTTTCTGGCGGTTTCGGGTTTGTGCGTATGCCAGCTTGCACGGCGGCCATATCTCGCCGTCGGCTGGTTCTGGTATTTGGGAATGTCCGTTCCCATCATCGGCCTGGTGCAGGTTGGCGGACAGGCCATGGCCGACCGCTACACGTATCTTCCCTTGATTGGTCCGGTCATCAGCCTGGTCTGGCTGGTGGCGGACTGTTTCCAGGCCCGAAAAATCCTTTTGTCCGCGGCAGCGGCGGTTGTCCTGGTCGCTTGCGCCGGCCTGGCGAGCCGGCAAGCGCAATTCTGGCGCAATACCGTGGCGTTGTTTGAACACAACGTCGCCGTGACGCCGGAAAACGCCGCCGCGCTTTATACCCTTGGGCTTGGCTTGGAACACGCCGGGGACACCAACCGGGCAATGGTCTGTTATCGCGTGGCCACGGCGATATTTCCCGGCGACATCGAGGCGCATAAAAATCTCGCACATCTTTTTTGCCAGCAAGGTCATTGGACTGCCGCCGAGAAGGAATGTAACACCCTGCTCGCGTTGATTCCGAATGACTCCGCTTCGCAGCTTTTCCTCGCGCAGGTTGCCAGTCACTTTGGCCGCGCCGACGAAGCGGTGTTCCATCTCCACGAGGCACTGCGGCTTAATCCTGATTCCGTCGAAGCGATGAACAATCTTGCCTGGACGCTGGCCACCAGTCCGGAGGCGAACATCCGGAATGGCGCCCGTGCCGTTGAACTGGCCGAACGCGCCTGTAAACTGACGCAATACCAAAAGACCGTTTACATCGGCACGCTGGCGGCGGCCCAGGCCGGGGCGGGCCGGTTTGACGACGCGATGGCCACCGCGCAAAAGGCCATTGCGCTCGCGCGACAAAATGGCGAACCGGATTTGGTCCAAAGAAACCAGGACCTGCTCGAACGCTACCGCCGGCATCAACCGGCGCGGGAATGAAAAGCGCATGACGCTGAAAGAAAAATCCCTTTACGCGCGGTCGCGGCTCTGGGCGGCGGCGCATCCGCTTGCCACGATCGCCATTTTCATCCTGCTGACGCTCGGCCCGTTTCTCAACAAGGCCGTCCACATTGACGATTCGCTGTTCGTCTGGACGGCGGAGCAAATCCTGAAACATCCCGGCGATTTTTACGGATTCGACGTGAACTGGATCGGGCACACCGTGCCGATGTCCGTGGAAAACTGCAATCCGCCCACCACGTCGTATTTTCTGGCGGGCGTCATGGCCGTTTTCGGCGAAGGAGAAACGGCGCTGCACACGGCCATGCTGCTCGTGGCGTTCGCCGCCGCCGCCGGCATTTTTCAACTGGCACGCCTCTGGTGCGCCCGTCCGCTGCTGGCGGCGTTCATCGCCCTGAGCGCGCCGGTCTTTCTCGTGTCCGCCACCACGCTCATGTGCGACGTGCCGATGCTTGCCGCCTGGATTTGGACCGTGGTTTTTTGGGAACGCGCGTTGAGAAATGGAAAGGCCTTTGATTATCTGACCGCCGGACTGCTCGCCGGGCTGGCCGTGCTGACCAAATACAGCGCTCTGACGCTGCTGCCGCTGCTGCCCATTTTGGGCGTGTTCCGAAAACGCAATCTGGGCGGGTGGCTGCTATGGCTCATCGTGCCGGTGGCGATGATCGAACTTTACGAGTTCGGAACGGCCAGACTTTACGGACAGGGTTTGATTTCCGCGGCGGCGGATTACGCGGCCCATACCCGTTTCGGCGTGACCGGCGGCTGGGCAAACAAAACCGTCATCGGCCTGGCCTACGCGGGCGGCTGCCTCCTGCCGGTTTTGTTTTTTGCCCGCCGGCTCTGGACGAAACGCGAACTGCTCACCGGCGGCGGACTGGCGGTGGCTGCGGCCATTGCCGCGCTTTGGGCCGCCGGCGTGGGCAGCCAGTTTGATTGGGGCTTCCGTTTGCAAATGGGCCTGCTGCTCGCGGCGGGCATTCACCTGCTGCTGCTGGCGGCGGCTGAATTGTGGCGTCAGCGCGACGTGATTTCACTGCTGCTCGCGCTGTGGCTGGGCAGCGGAATGGCGTTCGCGGCGGTTTTGAACTGGACGGTCAGCGCACGCAGCTTTCTCCCGCTGATTCCGCCGGCGGCCATCCTCGTCGTGCGCGGCTTGACACGAAAAAGGCTTGGCACAGAAAAACCAGACGCATTTTTCTGGCCGCTGGCATTTTCAGCGACCATCAGCGTGCTGGTCGCCGCGGCGGATTATTCCCTTGCCAGTTCCGCCCGGGCCGCTGCACGTCAACTGGCGGCGAAATACCTGTCCTCCACAAATATCCTGTGGTTCCAAGGCCATGGCGGATCCCAATTTTACTTGGAAAAATCCGGCGCGTTTCCCGTGGATTTTTCCCGTTCTGTGCTTGTGCCGGGCGAAATCATGCTTGTGCCGTCCAACAACAGCAATCTCATCACCCCCGACGCCAGCGACGTGGAACTGCTGGCGGCACGGGAATTTCCGGCTTGTTCGTGGTTGAGCACGGTTAACGCCACCACCGGCGCGGGATTTTACGGGGCCGGCGGATTTCTGCCGTTCGTCTTTGGCCCGGTCCCGGCGGAAACCTATTTTGTCTGCCGGGTTTTGCGGACGATGAGTTTTGCCCCGCCGGAAATCTTGAACAACCAAGCCTGGACATTTGCGACCAGCCCCGAGGCGAAGGTCCGCAATGGCCGGCGCGCCGTTGAACTGGCCGAACGCGCCTGTGAACTCACTCATTACCAAAAAACGATTTACGTCGGCACGCTGGCGGCCGCCTACGCCGAGGCCGGTCAGTTTGATGAGGCAATGGCGGCGGCGGAAAAGGCCTGCGCGCTGGCTGAAAAATCGGGCGATCCGAATCTTCTCCAGAGAAACCAGGAATTGCTGGCCTTGTATCGCCAGCATCAGCCGTATCACGAGATCTCCAAACCGTGACCGGCGGGACGTCCGTCCGGCTTCAATTTTTGTCATTGTCTTTTGAACAGGCTTGCACCTGAATTTCCCGATGCGTCATGTTTGGGTGATTTATCTTGTCCTGCTCCTGATTACCTCCGCCGTGTTCTGGCCGGTGACACGGAACCCATTCATTGATTTGGACGACAAGGATTACGTCGTGGAAAATCCGCACGTCCAGCAGGGGCTGACTCCCTCCAGCGCGGCCTGGGCCTTTCAAGCCACGGTCTGTGCCAATTGGCATCCTCTCACCTGGCTGTCCCACATGCTGGACTGTCAACTGTTCGGCCTGAACGCCGGCGCACATCACCTGATCAATCTGCTTTTTCACGTCGCGAACACGCTGCTGCTGTTTCACGTGTTGCGAAGCATGACCCGGAGACTGTGGCCCAGTGCAATGGTCGCGGCCTTGTTCGCCCTGCATCCGCTGCACGTTGAATCGGTCGCCTGGGTGTCCGAGCGGAAGGATGTGCTTTGCGGATTTTTCTTTTTGCTGACGTTGTGGGCCTATGCGCAATATGTGTCATGTGCGGAGGGCCGGGGGGCAGAACGGGAAGCAGGTGGGAACATCCAACATCCAATGCGAGGAATCGGGAGCCACGCGTCACGCTACTACCTTCTGTGCCTGTTTTCATTCGCGCTCGGCCTGATGAGCAAACCAATGCTGGTAAGCCTGCCGCTCATTCTGCTGCTGCTAGATTTCTGGCCATTGGGACGCTGGCGGCCGATGGCCTCCAACGAAAAAAAACGGCAGCTCATGCTTCCGCCGGCCACCGGGAATCTGGAGCATTTGATCATTGAAAAGCTGCCGTTCATCGGGTTGTCGCTCGCTTCCTGCATTGTAACGATCTGGGCTCAAGGCCAGGCGGGAGCCATTATCCCCTTTGATCATCTGCCCTGGGACCGGCGGATTGAGAATTCCCCGGTGTCTTACACGGCTTACCTCGGTAAAATGTTTTGGCCGGCAAACCTGTCGCTCTTCTATCCTTACACCCAAATACATCCGTGGGAAGCCGTCCTCTCCGGTCTGCTGCTGGTTTTTCTTTCCGTTTGTTTTATCCGGCGGGTGCGTTTTCAACCCTATTTATTGTTGGGCTGGCTCTGGTTTCTCGTGACGCTCGTGCCGGTCATCGGCCTGGTACAGGTCGGCGGACAATCCATGGCCGACCGCTACACGTATCTGCCGTCCATCGGTTTGTTCATGATGGTGGCTTGGGGGATGGCGGACCTCGCGGCGATTTCCCCATTTTGGCGAACTATCGCCACCCTGGGAGCCGCCGGGCTGCCATTGGCTTGTCTCCTGGTTGCCCGACACCAATTAAGTTACTGGCGGAACAACGTGGTCCTTTTCAGCCACGTGCTTGAAGTTACGGGGGAAAGCGCCTTGGGCAATTTCTATATGGGCGATGCGCTCTGGAAAGCAGGCGATGCGGACGGCGCCATCAAGAACTTCCAAATCAGCATCCAAAAGGCGCCTGATTTTAGGAGCGCCCATCATGATCTTGGTTTCATCTTTTTTCATCAGAAAAAGTTCGAGGCGGCGGAAGCACAATTCAAGGAGGTTCTGCGAATCTATCCCGACGACGTCAATGCGCACATGGCCCTCGGATATTCCCTGGCCAACCAGGGAAAATTTGCCGATTCGGAAGCCGAATTTTCCGCCGCATTACAACTCAACCCGGACAACCCGACGATACGGGAAGCTTTGACCCTGGTCGAAAAAAAAGCCGAGGCTTGCAAAGTCCTTACTCCGCTTTATGAGGCCTTGAAGGTTCAACCCACGCCGGAAATCCATGCCCAGATTGCCGTTATTCAGACCACGCAGGGAGAATTTCAAGAGGCCGTCGGGCATTACACCGAAGCGCTGCGCCTCCGGCCCGATTCGCCGGATGTGCTGAACAATCTAGCCTGGCTGCTGGCCACCTGTCCGGACGCACGCATCAGGAATGGCGCCCAAGCCGTCAAGTACGCAGAACGGGCTTGCGCGCTGACGCATTACGGCGTGACGCCCATCGTGGGCACCCTGGCGGCGGCCCTAAGCCGAGGCGGGGCAGTTTGACGACGCGATTGCGACGGCGCAAAAGGCCTGCGCGCTGGCGTCCGAGTCGGGCGACCAGAATTTATTGAAACGAAATCGGGAGCTGCTCGAACTCTACCGCCAGCGCCAACCGTATCACGAAACCGCCGAAAAGCTTGTCCCCGCCGCGCCGTGAATTATGCTTCCCCCCGGTGAAAGAAAAATGGACCAAGCTGCTGCCGGCGCTGCTGATGCTGGTGTTCGCGTTGTCGCGCATCCCCGGCGTGCTGCCGCAGAATTTCAGCGCCGCCTATGCGCTGGCGTTTTGCGGCGGAGTGTATTTCACCGGAGCGATGGCCTGGTGGCTGCCGCTGGGCACGTTGTTTGCCACGGACGTTCTGCTGAACGTTTTCTACTACCATGCGCCGGTATTCAGCGGTTACATGCTGGTCAAAACGCTTTCGTTCGCCGCGCTGGTCGGACTCGGGCGTCTGTTTTCGCCGCGCGCGAATTGGTGGAAGCTCCTGGGCGGCGGACTGCTGGGCGCGATGCTTTTTTATTTCATCACTAACACCGCATCCTGGCTGTATAATCCGGAGTATGCCAAAACGCTTGCCGGCTGGATTCAAGCGCTGACCACCGGCCTCCCCAATTACCCGTCCACCTGGGAATTTTTCCGCAACACGCTCTTCAGCGGCGGGCTGTTCACCGGCCTGTTCGTCGGCGCGATGAAATTGACCGCGCCCGCCGAATCGCCGGCGGAAAAAACGGCCGGCGTGCGCGAGCCGGAAACCGAAACCGAGCCGGAGGAGGCGGGGGCGTGACAAGTGAAACGTGACGAGTGACGAGAGACACGATTACTGCCATCATCCGACCGACATCACTCCTCGTCACCGGCCACCCGTCACTTGTCACTATTTTATGAAGATTGGCGTCATCTCGGACACGCACGGCTGGCTCGACCCGAAAGTCTTTGAATTTTTCGCCGGCGTCAGCCACATCCTGCACGCAGGCGACATCGGGCCGGATGCCCTCATCATGGAACTGGAAACGATTGCGCCGGTCACGGCGGTGGTTGGCAACACGGACAGTTCGTCCGCCTTCCGGCTCACCGAAGCCTTCACGCTGGCCGGGCGCAAATTTCTCGTTCATCACATTGTGGAGCCGCGCGCGCTGAAGGAGGAGCTTCGGCTGCGCGTCGCGCGCGAGCATCCGGATGTGATCGTGTTTGGCCACACACACAAGGCGTTTTGCGAAACGATTGGCGGCGTGCTGTTTTTCAATCCCGGCTCCGCGGGCAAACCCAGATCCGGCCGGGGACGCACGGCGGCCATCCTGCATTGCGACGAAAAGGAAATCCGGCCGGAGTTTCTGACGCTCTGAACTTTAGCCACGGATGGATTGACACGGAGATGCACCTCAACGAAGAATGAGCCTCTTTGCGTTGGCTGCCACGGAAAAATGTCCTGGCTTCCTGGTTTCCACCCCTTTCCAAAACAGGTTGGCGCGCATCGCTTGCGTCGTGTAATTTTAGGGTCATGCAAAGGATGATTCTTTTCGCGCTGGCGGTCTTCGCCGTTGGTCTTTCCAATACTGTCGCCTTCGCCGATGAGCAGGTCTGCGCCGCCTGCGACCGGCTGGTTCTGGTCAGCGGCCAGTTCAGCCACGGGCGGGGGCAGGAAGGCCTGACAATTGCCGGCGCGCCGCGCCGCGCCGAGGAAGCGTTCCGCGAGGAAATTTACGGAACCAATTTCACCCTGTCCGTGTCGAATCTTCCGGCGGGCCAATACACCATCCTGATCGGCCTGGCGGAAATGGTTTTCACCAAAGCCGGACAACGCGCCTTCGACATCACTTGCGGCAGCCAGACGCTGGCCGGCAAGCTTGACATTTTCGCCGCCGCGGGCGGCGCTGGGAAAGTTCTTCTGCTGACCAACCAGGTTGATTTTTCAGGCAGCGGCCCGCTCATGCTCGCGTTCACCGGACGCAAGGGCGCGGCGAAGCTGAACACGTTTGAACTCAAGAACGCCTCCGGCCAGTCGCTCATTTCCCTGCGCGCGGCGGATTTGATTGACGCCGCCGACACCGGCGCCTGGCAGCCGCCAGTGGTCAGCGGGCCGGAAATTTGGAAGGACACTTCGCAGCCGCTGGCGGCGCGTGTTCAGGACCTGGTCCGCCGGCTGTCGCTCGGGGAAAAAGTGCAGCAGATGCGCAACGCCGCCCCGGCCATTCCGCGGCTGGGGGTTCCCGCCTACGACTATTGGAGCGAATGTCTTCACGGTGTCGCGCGCGCCGGCACCGCCACCGTTTTTCCACAGGCCATCGGCATGGCCGCCACGTGGAACATCCCGCTGATCCGCGCCGAGGCGGACGTCATCGCCACCGAAGCCCGCGCCAAGTACAACGATTACATCAGCAAACACAACGGCGACAGCGCGCGGTTTCACGGCCTCACTTTCTGGTCGCCGAACATCAACATCTTCCGCGATCCGCGCTGGGGCCGCGGCCAGGAAACCTACGGCGAAGACCCGTTTCTCACCGCGCAACTCGGCGTGGCGTTCATCCGCGGCTTGCAGGGCGACGATACGCATTACGTCAAGGCGATGGCCTGCGCGAAACACTTCGCCGTCCACAGCGGGCCGGAACCGGCGCGGCACGTGTTCGATGCCCAGCCGCCAGAACGTGATTTTTATGAAACCTATCTGCCGCAATTCGAGGCCGCCGTGCGCGAGGGCCATGTTGGCGCGGTGATGGGCGCTTATAATTCCGTTTATGGCAAACCGGCCTGCGCAAATCCGCTGTTGCTCACGGACCTGTTGCGGAAGCAGTGGGGTTTTGACGGCCATGTCGTTTCCGATTGCGGCGCGATTTACGACATTTACGCCAATCACAAATTCGCGGACACGCCGGAAGCCGCCGCCGCGCTGGCGGTCAGGGCCGGCGACGACCTTTGCTGCGGCACGGATTACAATTCGCTGCTGGGCGCGGTCAAGCAGGGCCTGATTTCGGAAAAGGAAATTGACGCCGCCATCAGCCGCGTGCTCGAAGCGCGGTTCCGACTGGGCCTGTTTGATCCGCCGGAAAAGGTCGCGTACGCGCAAATTCCAATTTCGCAAAACGATACGCTCGATCACGAGGCGCTGGCGCTTCAAATCGCGCGCCAGTCCATCGTGCTGTTGAAAAACGATAATCTGCTGCCGCTCAACCGCGCCAAAATCAAACGCATCGCCGTCATCGGCGCCAATGCGAATTCCGTGACAATGCTGCTCGGCAATTACAACGGCACGCCGGCCCGGCCGGTGACCATTCTGGACGGCATCAAAAAAGCCGCCGGGGCCAACATCCAAGTGGTTTATGAACCGGCCTGTCCGCTGGCATTGGGACGGAATGGAACAGGACGGCCCGATGCGCAAACGTGGACCAGGACCATTGCCGCCGCGCGGATGTCGGACGTGATCATTTACGTCGGCGGCATCAGCCCGCAGCTCGAAGGCGAGGAAATGAAAGTGGACTACGACGGCTTCAGCGGCGGCGACCGCACACAAATCGAATTGCCGCCGGTCCAAACCGAACTGCTCAGGGCGTTGCAGGCCACCGGCAAGCCTGTCGTCTTTGTCAATTGCAGCGGCGGCGCCATCGCCATGCCGTGGACCGCCGCCAACCTGCCCGCGATTTTGCAGGCGTGGTATCCGGGCGAACAGGGCGGACGCGCCGTGGCCGATGTTTTATTTGGTGAGGCGAATCCCGCCGGGCGGTTGCCGGTGACTTTTTACCGTTCCACCGCCGACCTGCCCGCGTTTGACAATTATTCGATGTCCAATCGCACCTACCGCTATTTCGCCGGCCAGCCTTTATTCGCCTTCGGCCATGGTTTGAGTTACACCAAATTTGGTTACAGTGGCGCCGAATTAAATGCGACCAAAGTCAGCGCGGGTGACACGATCAAACTCACGTTTGCCCTGCTCAACGAGGGCGCGCGGGACGGCGATGAAGTGGCACAGGTTTATTTCCGGCACGTGAATTCCGCCCGGCCCCAGCCCAAGCTCGCGTTGTGCGGCTTTGCGCGGATTCATTTGCAGGCCAGGCAGGGAGCCAAAGTGACCATGAACATTCCGGTGGACCGGTTCCGTTATTGGGATTCGGAGAAAAAGCAATATGCCGTCGGGCCGGGCAACTATGAACTCCTCATCGGCGCGGCGTCGGATGACATCCGGTTGCATTTGCCGTTGAAAGTCGTCGCCGTGCAATGACCAGTATTGACAGCGGAACGAATTGAATTGGAAATCAGACGTGAAACCAACATTTCAGACACTCCTCGCGGGCGCATTTATTTTTGCCGCGGCGCTAATGTTTTCCACGACTGGACGCGCCGGGGATTCCACCTCTCCGCTTTCGCTTTGGTACCGGCAGCCGGCGACGAACTGGCTTGAAGCCCTGCCGGTGGGCAATGGCCGGCTTGGCGCCATGGTCTTCGGTGGGGTCACGAACGAGCGTATCGAGCTCAACGAGGACACCCTCTGGTCCGGCGGACGCGCGTATCCGGCGCCGGCGGGCGCATACCAGTCGTTCCCCGAAATCCGGCGGCTGCTGTTCAACGGCCAGTACGCCGAGGCCGAGGCTTTGGTCCGCAGCAAGCTGCTGGTTGGCAGAGGAGAAGGAAACAGCTACCAGACCATGGGCGATTTGTTTTTGACCACCGGCCTGAAAGGCAAGCCGGCGGACTATCGCCGCTCCCTCGACCTCGACACCGGCGTGGCGACGACAACCTTCAAGTTGGGCGGCGTCACTTATCAACGTGAAGTTTTTGCGAGCGCGCCGGATCAGGTAATGGTGGTCCGCTTCTCGGCTGATCGCCCCGGCAAAGTCAATCTGGGCATCGAATTGCAACGTCCCGAAGTGCGGATTGAAGCGTCCGGCAACGACACGCTCATCATGAGCCGGCCGGTTTCGAGCGATCCCGACAGCGGCGTGAAATTTGCCGCCGTGCTCAAGGCGGTCCTTGAAGGCGGCCAGGTTGGCGCCGAGGGAAACCGTCTCACGGTCAGCAACGCCAGCGCCGTGACCCTGCTTCTGGCCGCCGACTCGAACTACAATCGCAAGAATCCGCTCGCCCCGCTCACAACAGACTTTCGCGCGCAGGCGCTCGAACAGGTGAGAGCCGCCTCGGCGCAAAACTACGCTCAACTCAAGAAACACAGCGTCGCCGATCACCAGGCGTTGTTCCGGCGCGTGGACCTGCAACTCTCGTCCGCTCCCGCGCCGGACCAGCCGACCGACCAGCGCTTGGCGGCGGTGCGGAAAGGCGCGTCCGATCCCAGCCTCGTCGCGCTTTATTTTCAGTATGGCCGCTACCTGCTGATCAGCTCGTCCCGGCCCGGCGGCCTGCCGTCCAATTTGCAGGGCCTTTGGAGCGAGGGCATGACTGCCCCCTGGGGCGCCGACTTTCACATCAACATCAACATCCAGATGGATTACTGGCCGTCCGAGGTGTGCAATCTCTCCGAATGCCACGAGCCGTTTTTCGATTTTGTCGAAAATTTCGCGAACGTTTCCGGACGGCAGACGGCCAAAGACTACTACAACGCGCGCGGCTTTGTCGGCCATTACACCACCGACGCCTGGCTTTACACGCCCACGGGCGGGCAGCCCAAATGGGCGTTGTGGCAGATGGGCGGCGCATGGTGCACGCGGCATTTCATGGAGCATTACTGGTTCACCGGCGACCGTGAATTCCTGAAGGACCGCGCGTATCCCATTTTGCGCGACGCGAGTTTGTTCCTGCTCGACTGGCTGGTGCCGGACCCGAAGACCGGCAAGCTGGTGGCCGGTCCCGGCACGTCGCCCGAAAACGAGTTCATCAGTCCCGACGGGAAAACCAACTGCGTTTCCATGGGCGGTTCGATGGACCAGGAAATCACCTGGGACACCTTCAACAATTTCCTGACGGCGGCGCGCGAACTCGGCGTCACGAATGAGCTGACCGCACAAGTGCGGGCCGCGCTCGACCAGCTCGCGTGGCCGGGCATCGGCTCGGACGGGCGGCTGATGGAGTGGGCGCGGGAATTCAAGGAGCCGGAGCCGGGTCACCGCCACATCTCGCACCTGTTCGGTTTGTATCCCGGTTATCAGTTCACGCAGAACAAGACGCCCGACTACATGGCGGCGGCGCGCAAGAGCATTGATTACCGGCTCGCGCACGGCGGCGGGCATACCGGCTGGAGCCGCGCATGGATCATCAATTACTGGGCGCGCTTTCACGACGCGGACAAGGCGTACGAAAACGTCCAGGCGCTGCTCCGAAAATCCACAGTGAAGAATCTTTTTGACCTGCATCCGCCGTTCCAGATTGACGGCAACTTCGGCGGCGCCGCCGGCATCGCCGAAATGCTCATTCAAAGTCACGACGGCGAGATCACGCTGCTTCCGGCGCTGCCGAAACAGTGGAGCACCGGCCAGTTCAAAGGACTTCGCGCCCGCGGCGGGTTCGAGGTGGACGCGGGATGGAAGGACGGCAAGCTGGTTTCCGCCACCGTGCGTTCATTGCTCGGCAATCCCTGCCACTTGCGCTACGGTGACGTGTCGCGCGAAGTAAAAATTCCCAAGGGCGGAACATTTCAGTGGGACGGAAAATCTTGAAATCAAAAAAACCAACGGCATGACCCCAAAAATTATTTTCAGCCTGTCCATTCTGCTCCTGCTGGCGGCGAATTGCCCGGCGCAAAATCCGCCCGGTTCGACCGGTGTTTCATCCAGCGCCGCCATCAATTTTATCGGCAAGGCCGGGCCGCCGGAAAATCCCTTGACGTTGTGGTATCGCCGGCCCGCCCAAAAATGGACCGAGGCGCTGCCCGTCGGCAATGGCCGTTTGGGCGCGATGGTTTTTGGCGGCGTCGGACGCGAACGCCTCCAGATCAATGAAGACACGCTCTGGGCCGGCGGGCCGTATGACCCGGACAACACCAACGCGCTCGCCGCGCTGCCGGAAGTGCGCAAACTCATCTTCGCCGGCCAATATGCCGAAGCGCAAAAACTGGCCAGTGAGAAAATGATGGCCCGGCCGCTCAAGCAGATGCCCTATGAAACGGTCGGGGATTTGTTCCTCGAATTTCCAACCCCGGCGACCGTGAAGAATTACCGCCGCGAGTTGAATCTCGACACCGCCGTAGCCGCCGTCAGTTACACTGTCAACGGCGTGACGTTCAAACGGGAGGTCTTTTCCAGCCCGGTGGACCAGGTCATTGTTGTTCGGCTCACCGCCGACCGTCCGGGGCAGATTTCCTTCACCGCCGGAATGAACACGCCACAGAAAGTGGAAATGAACGTGGAAATCAACACCAACGCGCCATTCGTTGGCGTGACCAATGACGCGACACTTGTGGTGCGCGGCGTGAATGGTGAATCAGACGGAATCAAGGGTGCGCTGAAATTCCAAGCGTGCGTGCGTGTGCTGCCAATTAACGGAAAAATATCGGCGGACGCGGACAAAGTTTCCGTCGCCAATGCCGATTCAGTCACGTTGCTCATCGCCGCCGCGACGAGTTACAAGAATTTCAAAGACGCGAGCGGCGATCCCGAAACCCTCACCCAACGGCAAATCGCCGGAGCCAGCAAGAAATGGTGGAACGGCCATGTCGCCGATGGCATTGACACAACGCTCGCCGATCACATCGCCGCGCATCAAAAATTGTTCCGCCGTGTCGCCTTGACCCTGGAAACGGACGAGCCGTTGAAGCTGCCGACGGACGAGCGTGTCAAAAATTATGCCTTTGGCAACGACCCGCAACTGGCCGCGCTCTACTTTCAATTCGCCCGTTATCTGCTGATTTCCAGTTCGCGTTCCGGCGGCCAGCCCGCGAATCTTCAGGGCCTGTGGAACGATTCCATGTCCCCGCCGTGGGAAAGCAAATACACCATCAACATCAACACCGAGATGAATTACTGGCCCGCCGAGCCGGGCAACCTGAGCGAATGCGTCGAACCGCTTGCGGCGATGGTGCTGGATTTGACGCAGACCGGGGCGCGCACCGCCAAGGTCATGTATCATGCGCGCGGCTGGGTGGCTCATCACAACACGGATTTGTGGCGCGCCACCGCGCCGATTGACGGCCCGCAATGGGGCCTGTGGCCGATGGGCGGCGCGTGGCTCCTGCAAAACCTCTGGGAACACTACCAGTTTACCGGCGACAAAACGTTTCTGAAAGAAATTTACCCGGCCATGAAAGGTTCGGCGCAATTCTTTCTCGACACGCTCGTCGAGGAACCCACCCATCACTGGCTCGTCACCTGCCCGTCGCTGTCGCCGGAAAATCCGCATCCCGGCGGCGCGAGTATTTGTGCCGGACCAACAATGGACATGGAAATTCTTCGCGACCTGTTCACGAACTGCATCCAGGCCTCGGAAATTCTCGGCCGGGACAAAAAATTCCGCCAACTACTCGCCGCCACGCGCGCCCGGCTCGCGCCGCTGCAAATCGGCTCCTCCGGACAGCTTCAGGAATGGCTGGAAGACTGGGACACGAACGCGCCGGACATCCATCATCGCCACGTCTCGCATCTTTACGGGTTGTTTCCCGGCAGCCAGATTGACTGGCACGCCACGCCCGAACTCGCCGCCGCCGTGAAAAAATCGCTGGAGCTTCGCGGCGACAAGGCAACCGGCTGGGCGACGGCCTGGCGTATCAACCTTTGGGCGCGCTTGCACGACGGCGATCACGCTTATGAAATCCTGAAAATGTTACTGGCTCCGGAGTTCACCTACCCTGACCTGTTTGACTCGTGCCCGCCGTTCCAGATTGACGGCAACTTCGGCGGCGCCTCCGGCATCATCGAAATGCTGCTGCAAAGCCAGAACGGCGAAATTGAATTTCTGCCGGCGCTGCCAAAAGCCTGGCCCGACGGCAGCGTGAAGGGTTTGCGCGCCCGTGGCGGCTTCGAGGTGGATGAGAATTGGAAGGACGGCAAACTGGTTTCCGCCACCGTGCGTTCACTGCTCGGCAATCCCTGCCGCCTGCGTTACGGCGACGTGACCCGCGAAGTGAAAATTCCAAAGGGCGGAACGTTTCAGTGGGACGGCAAAACTCAATGATCGCCACCACGACTTGGAGCCGGTTTCGCCGCTGAGGTTTAATTCGGCGGGTCTGACCTGCCAACAACCACCGCGCCGGACAAATCTCCGCAAAGCAGCGATAACTGGCGTGACTTGCTTTTTCGCATCTGTATTTTGGAAACCGCATCAATGAAAATGCCGCTTCTATTTTGGGCCGCCCTGCTGGTTCCGACCTTGCTGTTTGCCGCCGAACCGCCGCGCCAACAACTCAATTTCAACCGCGATTGGAAATTCCGGCTGGGCGACCAACCCGGGGCGGAGGCGACCGGCTATGATGATTCGAAGTGGGATGACATCGGACTGCCCCATTCTTTCAGCATTCCGTATTTCCTCTCCGAGAAATTCTACGTGGGTTACGGCTGGTATCGGAAACATTTCAAGGTGCCGGCCAAATGGGCCGGCCAGCGGCTGTTCCTCGAATTTGACGGCGCGTTTCAGGATGCGGAAATTTTTGTGAACGGCCGACGCATCGGCGAACACAAGGGCGGTTACACGGGATTTTCCCTGGACATCACCGAGGCGGTGAAAACCGGCGGCAACGTCGTGGCCGTGCGGCTCAACAACCGGTGGAATCCGGAACTCGCACCGCGCGCGGGCGAACACGTTTTCAGCGGCGGCATTTACCGCGATGTCCGGCTGGTCGTGACCGGGCCGCTGCACGTCGCCTGGTACGGCACGTTCGTCACGACGCCGCGGCTTTCGGCGGAATCGGGCACGGTGAATGTGAAGACCGAAATTCGCAACGACGGCCCGACCGCAAAACAGTGCAGGCTCAAGACGGACATTCTTGATCCGGACGGAAAAACGGTCGCCAGCATTTCTTCCAAGCAATCCGTCCCCCCCGGAACGACCGTGACTTTTGACCAGACCACAGCGCCCGTTGCCCGACCGAAGCTTTGGCATCCCGACCATCCGTTTCTCTACACGGCGGTGAGCCGGGTTTATGACGGCAAAAAAACCGCGGATGAATTTGCAACGCCGTTCGGCTTCCGCTGGTTCAAATGGACGGCGGATCAGGGATTTTTTCTGAACGGCGAACATTACTATTTCAAAGGGGTCAACGCGCATCAGGATCATGCCGGCTGGGGAGACGCGGTGACGGACAGCGGTATATACCGCGATGTAAAATTGGTGAAGGACGCAGGCTTCGATTTCATTCGCGGGTCGCATTATCCACACGCGCCGGCATTCGCGGACGCTTGCGACAAGCTAGGCGTTCTCTTCTGGTCGGAAAATTGTTTCTGGGGCACGGCGGGTTTCAAGAATCCCTGGGGCAGCAGCGCTTACCCGCCGGAGGCAAGGTATCAACCGGCCTTTGATGAGAGCGTCAAGAACAGTCTGCGGGACATGATCCGCATCCACCGCAACCATCCGAGCATCATCGTGTGGAGCATGGACAATGAAGTGTTCTTCACCCAGGGTTCGACGTTGCCCAAGGTGCGGGAACTTCTGAAACAGCTCGTGGCGCTTTCGCATGAACTCGATCCGACGCGACCCGCGGCCATTGGCGGCTGCCAGCGCGGTGACATTGACAAACTTGGCGATATTGCCGGCTACAACGGCGATGGCGCGAGGCTGTTCATCAATCCCGGCATTCCGAACGTGGTGTACCGAATATGGCTCGACGGTGGCCGACCGGCCGGGCCAATACGAACCGGGCTGGGGCGATCTTCAGTCGGAACCATTCGCGTGGCGCAGCGGCCAGGCGCTCTGGTGCGCTTTTGATCACGGCAGCATCGCCGGCCATTTCGGGTGCATGGGCATGGTGGATTATTTCCGGCTGCCCAAACGCCAGTGGTATTGGTATCGCAACGAATACCGGCACATCCCGCCGCCCGAATGGCCCGCCTCCGGCACACCCGCCGGACTGCGGTTGACGGCGGACAAAACGACGCTCAAAAGCGTTGACGGCACGGACGACGCGCAACTCATCGTCACCGTTGTGGACGCTGCGGGCAGGGCATTGAGCAATTCTCCGCCGGTCACGCTGACGATTGAATCCGGGCCGGGCGAATTTCCGACCGGGCCATCCATCACGTTCGATCCCAATTCCGACATTGCCATCCGCGACGGCGCGGCGGCGATGGAATTTCGTTCCTACTTTTCGGGCAAAACCGTCATTCGCGCCACGTCGCCCGGACTTGCGGATGCGACGATCACAATCAACTCGCTGGGTGAACCCAAATTCATTGCCGGCAAAACGCCGCCGGTGAAACCGCGTCCTTATGTGCGCTTCGAAGGGCAACCCGCGCCGGTTCCGGCGACGCAAACGAATTCCGTTTTCGGTTTTGCAAAATCCGACGCAAGCCAGCAGTGAAGCGCCCGGCCACAACGCCAGCCTCGGCAACGACGGCAACGCCGCCACGTTCTGGCAGGCGAACGCCGCCGATTCCAATGCGTGGTGGAGCGTGGACCTGGAACGCATGGTGACGGTCAGCCAAACCAGGCTGACCTTTCCAGCGGAAGCCAACTGGCGTTACCGCATTGAGATTTCCAACGACGGCAGCACCGGCTGGAAGCTGGTCGCCGACCAAACCCAAAATACCAGCACCGACAAAGTGCGCACCGACGCTGCGCAACAGGTTGCGAGCGGACGTTTCCTGCGCGTGACCTTTACCGGTGTGCCCGGCGGAAAATCCGCGGCGCTGGCCGAAATGGAGGTCGTGGGCCGTTTGGCGACGCCATAAACCGGCTTGTAAATTTTACAATGCCTGCCACCTGTGCTACGGCGATGTGATGCGTGAAGTATCACTGGGACCGGATGAATTCAAGTTGCGCGACAGTTGACGCATGATCTGCCATTTGATCTAATCATTGGATCAATTATGTGGCGATCGGTTCCAGACAACCTTCTGAGGAATCCATGAGTGGAATTAGAGGAGAACTTTGCGGAACGGACGAGTTGCTGGAGGCGACTGCGAAAGCCAAGAAAAAGGATTATATTGAGCGGCGGACAGAAAAAGGCGAACAACTCGCTTCGCCGTGGCAACTTCACAAAGGAAATACTTGGAGACGCCCAAAAACTTCTGACGAGACTTTTGAAGACAGAATTTGGCTTCTGCTATTCAACTTGGGCTTCAAATCCATGAATGCAGATCGGCAATGTCGCCTTGAATACAAAACCTACACGAAGCAAACCGATGTTCTTGGGCGGGATGATTTGCATGCTTTTGTCGTGCAGTGCAGAACGACTGAATCAGAAACAAATAAAATCCCTGCGCGCGGGATGCTTGAGGAATTCGTTTCTCATCACGATGATATTCGCAAAGCACTTGCAGATTATTGGGGACATGGAAGCTTCACGGGTGTGTGTCATATCGTTGCGCTTGGTTCGCGTGAGGAACGGGGAATAGATGAAGAATATGTTCAGAAGAACCAACAACATAATCTGCACCTGTGGTCACTCAATGACATTGAATACATGGAGCAGCTTGTTGAGAGCATCGGACCAATTGCCAGGCAGCAATTGTATGCCGTCATGCTCCAAAACAGAAGGAATAGCAAAATTGAGCGGCTTTATCCCGCAATGAAGTCCCAGATGGGAAGCCGGACTGTGTATAATTTTCTGATCAACGCAAAAGAGCTTGCCGACTATGTCTATGTACACCATCGAAAATTATCCACGCTAAGTGAGGCATCTCAAGCATATCAGCGGATGTTGCGCCCCCAAAAACTAAAGCAGATAAGAGAGTTTTTGGATACCGATGACGGTTTTTTTGCTAACAACATCATCTTGAATTTTAATAAGCCGTTAGAATGGACTCGCATCAAAGCATCCGACGCGGTTGAAATTGGAATGATCAAGCTTCCGGGATATTACGGTTGCGCATGGATTGTTGACGGGCAGCACAGACTTTATGGCGCAGCATCGGCAAATAAAGATGTGCTTCTTCCAGTAATTGCTCTTGAACAATACAGCGAGGCGAAGCAGGCAGAACTTTTTGTTGATATTAACAAGAAGCAGACTGCTGTTGCTGGCAATCTTCTCTGGGACCTTTATTCAGATATTTATCGCGACAGCGACCAGCCGCGTGAAGCCAAATTGTGGCTGGTTTCAGAAATTGCGAAGCGCATCAGCCGCAACGGGCCGTTGCAAATGAAGATTGAATTTGAAAGTGACTTGCGAACACATAATGCCCCGCTGACGCTTAATACGGTCTGCACATCCATATTTCAAAACTGTCCTTGGGAGATTTTGGCCCGTGAGGGAACACCTGAACAAAAAGCAAAAAATGTTGCGCGGGTGATTGACTGTTTTTTTTCAGCCGTGAAAAACCTGCGCCAAACAGAGTGGGACGATGCGGGCGCAGACAAAATCATTCTGACGAATAATGGTTTTGCCGTGTTCTTCTTGTTATTTTCCGACATTATCAAACATTTCAATCACACCGACCAAAAGTCGCTATTTGCAACTTCAAACGGCAACCGCTTGATGAGCGAAATGCAAAAGCTCCTAGAGCCAGCTATTGAATTTGGCGTTAATGATGCGGGACGAGGACAGGCTATAATCAAAGGAAGTGCTCGTGGACCACAGGCGAACAATGCCCGCGATTTGGCAAAATTGATTAACAGCTTTCACAAAAGTTTCAATCCCCCACGGCTTGCCGGAATCGTCACCGATCAATCAGAAAAATCACCGCCGCCCAGCGATTTACTCATCCGCGAGCGCGCCGCCCATTTTGAAAAACTATTTCGAGAATTTGTTCTGGGCAAACTAACTGAATGGTATGGTAATCACTGGTGGAAGGACGGGATGCCTGGCGAGTTGAAACGAGAACTCGACGAACGTTGGACAAAGCAATTAAGTAATTCACCCGATCTTTTGAACATTCCTGATCAAACCAAACGAAAATTCAATTTTTGTGACATAACCCAGGTCGCATCGATAATTAAGTATAAAGATAATTGGGATGGAGAAAACGGCGGGTTTGAGTCTATTTTTCAATGTGACAAGAACGAACTTGATCGTCGAATTCGCGGAGTCAAAGCAATTCGTGACGCAAAAGGACATTCAAGAGAAGACACGCTTCAAGAACTGCTTGAAGCAGCGGTCCAACTTCGCTGGTTTTCATATGTACTTGGCGATAATTCTCTGAATCCATACGCAACATAATTCGCGCGCTTTCACTATTTGCCACCCTGCCTAGCTGAGCTTCACCCGAAATATTTCCGTCTCGCAGCAGATCATGTGCATTGTCTTACGTTTCTCTCCGTTCGGCGTTTTACCCCACTCTTCCTACAAGTTTACGTCCACCGTCGTATGAACCACTGCGGCGCGCTCAACTTGGGCGCAGGATAAGAAACTGGCCGGCACAGTGGCGACGGTAGGTTTTGCTGTCGCCCGACGGCGCGCACGTAGTGACGCGCCCTACCGCATCAGCTAATTTGTTTCAACGCCTCGCGTTCGCAGCGGGCATATTTTTCAATCAACTGGTCATAGACCTTTGCGGCCTTTGGATTCGGGCGGATTTCGCTGTTGGGAATCGGCGTGGTGAAACCGGCCACGACTTTTTCCCATTTCGGTTTTTGCCCGGCGTGGACGAGCCAGCCGTGCGCGGCCCGCAACGCGGCGCCCAGCGCGGCGCTCTTGGCCACTTCAATGCGCAACACGCGGCAGTTCATCACGTCGGCCATCACCTGCAGCAACGGCACGTTGTCCGACGCGCCGCCGGTGGCGTAAATGCAGTCGGGCGCGACTTTCATCCATTGCGAGTGCAGCCGCATGGACATCATCTGCCCTTCAACGATGGCGCGGCAGTTGGCGGCGGCGTCCTTTTCGTCGAGGTCGAAACGGTGAATTCCGGGTTTGTTCACGCGCGGAACAATTTCCGCGTCGAACCACGGCAGCAGAATTCCGCCGTTGCCGCCCGGCTTCGTCGCCGTGAGCGCCGCGCCGAATTTCTTCCAATCCTTGATGCCGTAGGCGTCGCGGATTTTTTCGCGGGCCAGCGACCCGTTTTTGAAACAAATCAGCGTCATGTAATCGCCCGTCGGCGAACCGAACACGTGGCCTTCGCCATGCGCGTCGGTCTGGCATTGCTTCATCGAGCCGAAATAGGTGTCGCTCGTGCCGAGGCTGATGGCGACCATGCCCGCCTTGATGAGGCCGAGGCCGATGACGCTGCACGGATTGTCGCCCGACCAGGCGATGGTTTGGGCGCGGGGATTCACGCCGTATTTTTTCACGAAATAAGGGCTGACCGGTGCCGACGAAGTGCCACGATTCGGCCAGCCGCGGCAGTTTTTTCCGCAAGTCGGGCGCGGTGGCTTCCAGCGCCTTCGGATGCCAGACCTTTTTCTGGATGTCCATCAGGTTCATGCCCGCGCCGTCGCCGTGGTCAATCGGCGCAATTTTGCCGGCGAGCAGCGACGCCATGAACGAGCTGACCAGCGCGATGTCGGCGGTTTGGGCGTAGGCCTTCGGCTCGGTCTTGTAAAACTTGCGGATTTGCGGGCCGGTGAACCGCTCGAACGTGTCGGAGCCGGTGGCCGTGGCGGTGGCCTTGATGCCGCCCAGTTTTTTGCGGATTTCGGCGCATTCCGCGGCGGTGGAGGAATCCATCCAGATGGGCGAGGTTTTGCGCGAGAACACGCCCGCGCAGATTTTCGACGAGCGATTTTTTGGGATCCAGATTCGCCAGCACGCCGGCGGCCTGGTCATTCAAATAAACCGAGCCGTGCTGCTGGCCGCTGCCGCTGATGGCGAGGATGCTGCCGAGCGCGACGCCGTCCTTTTTCATCGCGGCGAACAACCGGTCGAGCGCGTCGGCCCACATCAGCGGCGAGCTGTGTTTGACCAGCGGGTCGCGGATTGGGCAGGACGCCGTTTTGCGTTTTGTATTGCGGCAGCGCCTGGTCGAAGTTCAGCGATTTGTCATACACGACCTTGCGGCGGTCGCAGTCAATGACCACCGCGCTGATGCTTTGGGTGCTGGAATCGAGTCCGAGGAATAATTTTGCCATGGGAATATGAATATGTTGTTTGCTTTTGATTTGGCAACAAAAAATCCGCACTTATGCAATCGAAAACCGCGTTTCGGCACGGTTCATGGAATAGTCGAGCTGGGAAGGTGTGGAGTGCCTGAAGGCAAAGCGTTTCGCAAAAAAACATCACGCCAAGCCCCGCAAACGCCGCACGGCCCATTCCACCGTCAACAGACCGATGATTGCCGCGAGCCACCCAGCCCGGTCCCAGAGCGGTGTTTTCTTGTACTCCAGCGTGGCCGGCGTGGCGCCACCCAACGCCAGACTCATGGCGCTGGGGTCGTTGTGGGCGGCGGCGAGCACCTGTCCGCCCGACCAGCGCGACAAGGCCGCGAGTGTTTCGGGTTTGGCCCGGATGTCCGCCATCTCGAAATCCGCGTCTTCTCCCACGACGATCTGCCGGTCGTCAGCCGTCTGGCCGTCCTTGAATCGGGCCACCGCGTGCAGAACGAATTGTCCGGTATCCGGCAATTTCACCTCCGCCTGGTAACCGTGAAGCGCTTCGGAATAAATCGCGCGAACAGTTTGCCGTGGCTTGTACTTGTCGGACAACTCCAGGGTCACCTCGGCGTCGCCGACCTCGCGGCCATCCCGGCTCACCGCGCCGACGCGGACGGGGATTTCAACGTTGGGTGCGCAATACGTTTGCGGCAGATCAATGCTCACCTGGCCATGTTCCTGATTGGCTTTGTGCGCCGCCAGCCAGCGAACCGCGTTCAGCCAGAATTGTTTGAAGTACCGCGCGTCGCAATTGGCCGGATTGAGCGGAAGCGAGGGATTATGTTTTTCACCCCAGATCGTCTCGAATGACCGGCCCCAGCCGTAGGTCGTGTCCGAGGTGAACGCCATCGTGCGGCCCTTGCCGACGTTCTGCGCGGCCAGGATGACGGCCGGCCCGTCCGCCGTGCGATCGGTGGGATGTTCCAGCAACACCACCGCCCCCGGCTTGGCGCGGTCCACGCGATTGTAGCCGAACAATTGGGGGAATTTGGCCGTCCAGATGATGCGGTTTTCCGCCTCGTCCGCGCTGATTTGCATGATGGGATGGGTCCAAGCGTCATCCGTCACCCGCGGCTGGAAGGAATACTCTTTCAGGTCCGTTTCCCGCTCCATGGCCACGGGAATCAGGTTGTCAATGATGGTGTTCTGATACCCGCCGGAGCCGAACGAGGTGTAACCGCCGACCATGACAAAGCCGCCGCCGAATTCCGTCACGAACCGCTCCGTGTTCCGCAATTGATCGGGCGTGAAGTCCGACTTGGGAACGTCGCTGAAAATCACGGCGTCGTACTTGAGCAATTCCTCCATCGTTTTGGGATAACCCTCGATGGGATGCTGTACCCGGTAAATCTTGTCGCCGTTTTTCGGATCAACATAGGCCACCTGGTTGAACAGCGACGGGGGCGCGCCGTTTTGCTCGACATAGAGGGTTTTGACCTGAACGCCCGGCGTGTCTTCCAGCGCGTGCTTGAGAAAGAGCGGCTGGAATGCGCCCTCCGCCTCGCCGGTGGCTTCCATGTAGATGACGCGCAGTTTCTGGTCCACCACGGTCAATCCGAATTCGCGCCGGTTGTTGTCCGAGAGCCGTTCGCCGGGCTGGACGGGAATTTCGGCGGCGAATGTCTGGAAACCCGGCAGCCGCGGTGTGAATTCGATCTCGACCCGCTGGCTTTCGCCGGCCAGTCGCACGGTGCGTTCGGCCAGGACCTCGTTGCCCTTCAGAATGCGCACGGGCGCCATTCGTCCGGCAAACCCCGGTGAACGCAGTGTGACGATGGCCTTGCTGGTCCCCTGATTCCAGAGCGTCCGCTTGACTTGGATGTTTTCCACGACGATGTCCGGCGGATCATTTGTGCCTCCCAGCGCGACGGTGTGGATGGGGATTTTTCTCGCCCCGAACGCCCGGGCGACGGCCTCCGGGCTTTGCAATGAGTTGTCCGCGCCATCCGACAACAGCACGATGCTGGCCGGCGGATCGAGCCGGGTGGCGGCGGACAGGCTTTCGAGCGATTCGGCGAAGGCGGTGCGGTCACCAACCGGCACGGCGGCGGCGAGGTTGTCCAGCGGGTAGAGATTGGTGCTGAACCCGTAGTACGCGACTCCGAAATTGGCGGGCACTTTCAACTCGTTTTTTATCCAGTTTCGGGCGAGATCCAGGCGGGTCAGGCTGCCTTCGTCCCAGCCCATGCTGCGGGAAGTGTCAACGAGAACGGCGATGTGAGCCGGTTGATAATGGCGGATCGGGGTCACGCGTTCGGGATCCAACAGGCATACCACCACGGTGGCCAGCGTCAACAGGCGCAACCCGAACAACATCAGCCGCAGCGTCGAACCGGCCGCTCCTCGCGCCGAAAAATAGAACCAGCCAATCAAAGCCGCCAGAAACACGCTTCCGGCGGCGAACCAGAGCCAGTTGGGTTGGTAGGTGAATTCAACCACGTTTTAATTGAATGGAATGGGGCGCCGGCTCATTTGGTGTAAGAAAGACGGCGCAAGTATTCGGAAATCAGCAGCTCGAATTCCTTCGGATAATCTTCCGTGGCCATGTCCGTGGCCTTGGGCTGGTCGTCGAGCAATTGTTCCAGTTGCGTTATCGTGCCGTTCAGGCCGGAAATTGCCGCGTCGGCGCTTCGTGCGGCGGAAGCGCCGTCACCGCGCGCGATCTGCCCGGCGGCGGTTGCTTGTTGTTTTGAAACGTCCTCCATCCGCCGGCTGATATCGAATCCGAGTCGCGGATCTTTTCCGGACAATTCCCGGAGCCTCAATGCCAGGGCGGCGGCGGCCTCGCTCAACTGCTGCTGTTCCTGGCTCAAACCGGCTGCCGATTCCGGGTTTTCAGACTCGGACGGGCTCTGATTGGTCGCGTCCTGTCCGAGCGATCCCATTTGGTTGGTGGCCATGCCATTTGAAGCGGCTGAGGCTGATGAGGAGGATGCCTGGCCGGTTCCGCTGCCGGATTTGGGGACGTTGTTGGTTGCCGGAGGTTGTTCGGTTTGAGAGGGCCGGTAAATATCGGCGAGTTTGGCCTGCTGCCGGGCGATGGCTTTGGCCTGGGTGACGATTTTGGGAAGTTCAGTCTCCCGTTGTTTCTTTTGCTCGTCCTTCAGCTTTTCAATCGCTTCGAGAACGACCTTCGTGCCGCTGTTATGGCACATGCAGGCCTCAAGCTCCGGCAACAACCGCGTGACCTGATACAAATGCTCCAGCGCATCGTCTTCCGCCCGCAAGGCGGCGGGGCGTTGCAAGCCGTCCAGGGAACGGGCGGCACTGTCCATGGAGGCAATCGCCGCCGCAAATTCCGTCCGCGCTTCCGGAGGCGAAACGCTGAGAACGTACGAATTCTGGAAAATTTCCGCGTACGATTTCGTCTGGCGCTGAATGGCGGCCACTTCGGGGAACCGATCCCGGATCGAGCTTTCCTCGATGGCGGTCGTCGCGGCGATGATCTGTTTTTCGAGTTGGAGCAGATTGATCTTCTGGGCGCTGCCCTGGCATTGCGACAGCGGCTCGCTCTTGGTGGTGTACTCGATGAAATACACCGGCGATTTTCCGACGCCCGGACCGTCCAGCGTGTTGTTGTCGCGGGCTTCGGCGTGGTAGGCAACCACTTCATATTCCTTGAGGTGCAACGGCGCCAGGTCAATTTCCGCGGTCGCCGTCGCGTCACGGAGGCCCGAGTTCGTCTTCACGCAAACAAGGGTCTGCTCATCGCCATTCAGCTTGCGGAAAACCAGTTTAATGTCTTCCACGCCGAAATCGTCCGTGACGGAAATTTTCACCGGCACCTTGTTGGTGGCGTTCGCCCGCACGTCCATGCCCGGATCCACAATCTCGACTTTCGGAGGTTCGTCGGGCAGGACTTTCAAATGGCGGGGTGATTCATCGCCGCCCTTGCGGCCCGCGGCATCGGTCAGTTCGACCCAATAATCCAGGTCGTTGGTCGGCGTCAGGCTCGCGGTCCAGAGGTCTTTGGCGGCCGGGGCCAGTTCAATCGCAGGCTTGCTGGCGAAGCGCAATTGGGCATGGGCGACGTGTTCGCTGCTCGTGATGCGGAAGGTCAGCTCGCTCGCCCGCACGACGCTGAGGTCGGAATTGCGTTCTTCCACCGGCTCCAGGCGCGTGTAGGCCGGAAACCGGACCCGGATGGCCAGGTCCCTGACCTTGGGCGGCACATACGTTTGCAACGTGTATTCCGGAGAGACGGCGTCATTCCCGGTCACCTGGTATTTGACCACACCCTGAACATTCTTGAGCAAGGCGCTGTAACCGTTGTTCGTGTCCTTGATCAACTCCGTTGTTTGCCAGCTTTTGCCCGGGTCCCCGAGCCAGCGGAGTTGCGGGTCTTTGGGCATAATGCCGGTGAAAAGCACTTTGATCTCCTGATCGCTGCCAACGGGAATTTCCAGGTCGCCCGGCTTCACCAACGCCTGCGTGTAAGTTTGCTTCGACCACGGCATGGTCACCCGTTCGAGCGCCGTGAGCGATCCGGGAGAAACCACCAGAAACACCAGCAGCGCGACCAGCGCGGCGGCCATGGCGCTGCCGCTGTAAACAAGCCTTCGATAATACCGTGTTTCAACCAGCAGCAAACGCCGGGCGGCCTGTTCCTGCAGCGCATTGACCAGTTCAGGTTCGTATTCCTGCGAGGGCTGCCGTTCGCCGCTCAGATATTCGGATGCCGTGGAAACCACGCAGCCCAGTTCCGGCCGTTGCGTTTCAATCTCCAGCGCCACCTGTTTCAGGGTGGCGGGACGGCGCGCGAATTGAACCAGCCGGACCAGCCAGCCAACCATCAGGACGGCCAGCAATGCCGTGTCAACGGCCCGTTCGGCGGAGGTCAGCCGCCGCCAGTAATCAATCAAGGCCGCGCCGAGAATAATCAGAAGACCCGTGACGGCCACATTCAGCGTGAGCGCCAGCCGCCGCGTCCGTTCCTTGGACCGCTGCGCTGTCTCCAGCCGGTTGGCGTTGTACTCCGAATGTTTGCTCATGATTGTCCTTTCACTTTAATGTCACGCGAACGTGCGGTTGGACAGCATCGTTTCTAGAACCAGCAACCCGGCGGCGCCCAGCATGAACAAGCGCCAGAGTTCCTTTTCGCGGCTGCCGGGCGCGACCAGGCTCACGACCCAACGGCCTTCGGGCCGGGCCGGGCTGTGAACCAGTTGTTGCTGAAATTCCTGCACTTCCATCGCCGCCAAATCCGATTCCTTCCGGGGCGGATTGACTGCCAGCACCCGGATGACCCGCCCGCCGGAATCTTCGACGGCATAGAAGCCCGGTTTCCCCAGCGGCAATTGCAGCACACCGCGCGCGTCCGTTTTTACCGCTGATTCCGCGCCAGACGGAGGGCGCACTCGAAAACTTTGGCTGCCCAAGCCGGTGCCGAGGTCCAGTTCAGCGACCGTGCCGGCCAGCAAAGATTCCCCGGGCCGGATGCCCGGAGACAAAACGTCGCCGGCAAGGTAATGGCACACACTGTGCAACCAGGGCACGAACGTCTTGTGCTTGGGCCAGTCGGTCCAGCCCGTATCGGCCGTGGTATTGGCCAGCATGACGCGGCCTTGACCCACGTTTTGGCAGACCAGGAACGGCGTGCCGTCGTCAAAGCGCGCCAGCACCTGCGCGGATGCCTCCGGCGCGAGCGCGTACCGGCGCCAAAATTCCGCCAATGACAGATCGCCGCTGTGCGGCTGGCCAAAAACCGCAAACGGCGCGGATTTCAAATCAACTTCCCCGAGATGCCAGTAGTTCTCAACCGTCAGGGCCTGGCCTTCTATCCGGCCCACGGTGGCGGGCAACAATTCCTGAAACTCGGTATTGTACCGGCTGGCGTTCAAACCGCCGCCCATGAAGAACAGAACTCCGCCGCCGCGCCGGACAAAATCGAGCAGCGCCCGGCCGCAGCCCTCCGGCAGGTCGCGCATGGCCGGCAGCAACACCAGCCGGTATCCCGAGGAATTGGCGTTCAATTTTTTCACGATGTCATCCGGCGAAATTTTCTCCAGGTCAAACAGCGCCGGCGGCGCGTTGGAATCCCCGAGGCCGGGTTGCAGGGCGCTGGCCACGAAAAAACTTTCTTCCTTGAACACCGGCTGGCCGGGGCGGGTTTCGACACACAACGTTCGCAATGGCGGCGGCACCTCGATGACCTGATAACGCGCGTCATCCAAAACAAACTGGTCGTGCGCATGCAGGCGCGCTTCGATGCGGTGCCAGCCGGCCGCCAGGCCGGGCAGCGGCGCGGTCACATTCGTGGTCGCATGGGCGGACAACACCATCGGCGCCGAACCACGCAACTCGCCGTCAATGATCCAATCCAGTTTTCCATCCCTGGCAGTTTGATCCGAAAAATTGGCGACGGTCGCCTGGAGCGGCGCTTTTTCCGCGACCTCCAATGCAAGGTCCATCACGGCCTGGTTTGGCGTGTTGGTTGGACCGAGCGGGAACGTTTCAACTTCAATATCTTCCGGCACCGGGGCATAAATCACCTTCTGGCAGCTCTGCCGCTGCAAATCGCTGAGGATGTCAATGCGCGACTGACAGCCGGGAGTACGGCTTGAAAGCAG
>CAWFZJ010000027.1:0-4384 GCA_963820205.1 uncultured Verrucomicrobiae bacterium | reverse complement strand
AACTCAAGGAAGCACGGAGGCACAACATTTCGATTTCGAAGGCACCAAACTCGTCATCTCGTCAGCGCACCGCTCGATATTCCCGTTGCCATCCTCGCGGGCGGACTCGCCACGCGGCTGCGGCCCGTCACGGAAAAAATCCCCAAGTCGCTCCTGCCCGTCGCGGGCAAACCGTTTCTGGCGCATCAGCTCGAATTGCTTCATTCCCGCGGCATCCGCCGCGCCGTTTTGTGTGTCGGCTATCTCGGCGAAATGATTCAGCGCGATTTTGGCGACGGCAGCGCTTTGGCATCCAGCTCGATTATTCCTTCGACGGCCCGAAACTGCTGGGCACCGGCGGCGCCATCAGACGCGCGCTGCCGTTGCTCGGCGATGGAATTTTTCGTGCTCTACGGCGATTCGTATCTGCCGGTTGAATACCGGCCCGTCGCGGAATTTTTCCGTCGCAGCGGCAAGCTCGGCTTGCATGACCGTTTATCGCAACGAAGGCCGCTACGACACCAGCAACGTCGTCTTCCGCGACGGCGAAATTGTGGTTTATGACAAAAAAAACCGGCCGCCGGAAATGCGGCACATTGACTACGGCCTGAGCCTGTTCAAAGCGCCGGTGTTTGAATCTTATTCCGCCGGCCAGCCGTTTGATCTGGCCGAAGTCATGGGCAAACTGGTCCGCGAAAAACAACTGGCCGGTTACGAAGTGCGCGAACGCTTTTACGAAATCGGTTCGCCTGCAGGCTTGGCCGAACTGGAAACGCTGCTACAATCAAAATCACCATGAGCTTTGCCAGACAATTTCTCGACGAAGTCCAGAAAGTCATCGCGCAACTGGACACGGACGCCATTGAAAAGGCCGTGACCGAACTGGCGCGCGTGCGCGAGCGCGGCGGACGGCTGTTCATCCTCGGCGTCGGCGGCAGCGCGGCCAACGCCAGCCATGCGGTGAACGATTTCCGCAAAATCTGCGGCTTCGAGGCCTATGCGCCGACGGACAACGTTTCCGAACTGACCGCTCGAACGAACGACGACGGCTGGGCGACGATTTTCGCCGAGTGGCTCAAGGGCAGCCGGCTCAACGCGAAAGATGGCCTGCTCATTTTCTCCGTTGGCGGCGGCAATCTGGAGAAAAACGTCAGCCCCAATCTCGTCAGCGCGATTCAACTCGCCAAAAAAGCTGGCGCGTCAGTCATCGGCGTCGTCGGACGCGACGGGGGTTACACGGCGAAGGAAGCGACCGCCTGTGTCATTGTGCCGACGGTCAACCCCGACCATGTGACCCCGCACTCCGAGGCGTTTCAGGCGGTGATCTGGCATTTGTTTGTCACCCATCCCAAGCTCAAGGTCGGCAAAACCAAATGGGAAAGCACGAAGTGAAGCGGAAAGTGGAAAGCGGAAAGCGGAAATGCGCCGCGCTGTTTTTCTTGACCGCGACGGCGTCATCAATCGCGCGTTGGAGCGCGAAGCCAAGCCCTATCCGCCGCGAAACCTGGCTGAATTTGAAATTCTGCCCGAGGTTCCCGCCGCGTGCGCGAAACTCAAGGCAAGCCGGTTTTTTGCTCGTGGTGGCAACCAACCAGCCGGACGTTGGCCGCGGCACGCTCAAGCAGGAAATCGTGGAAACCATTCACGCCGAAATGTGCCGAGCAACTGCCGATTGACCGCGTGGAAGTCTGTTATCATCCCGGCCAGGGCGCGTCGGAATGCGACTGCCGCAAGCCGAAGCCGGGCATGTTGCTGCGCGCGGCGCGCGAACTCGGCATTGACCTCGCGCAAAGCTGGATGGTGGGCGACCGCTGGCGGGACATTGACTGCGGCCACGCCGCCGGCTGCCGGACAATTTTCATTGATCGCGGTTACGCGGAGGAACTCCGGCAAAAACCGGATTTTTCGGCTGGCAATTTGGCCGAAGCTGCGGACATTATCTTGCGCGAATCAAAAAATCATTGAGGTTCACCGTCGCTTGAATCATGAGCACATTGAAAGATTTGAAAGTTAAACTTTTCGCCGATGGCGCGGACAAGGCGGGAATGCTGCAACTGAATGCCAATCCGCTCATCCAGGGCATGACCACCAACCCCACGCTCATGCGCAAGGCGGGCATCCACGATTATGAGGCGTTCGCGCGCGACATTTTGCAGCACATCACGGAGAAGCCGGTTTCGTTCGAGGTGTTTTCCGATGAATTTTCGGAAATGAGGCGGCAGGCGCTCAAAATCAAAGGCTGGGCCAAAAATGTTTATGTCAAAATTCCCATCACCAACACGCGTGACGAATCGTCGCTGCCGCTGATCCGGGAACTGGCCGCTCGAAGGCGTGAAGCTCAACGTCACCGCCATTCTCACCCTGGAGCAGGTCGCGGGTGTGGCCAAGGCGCTGAATCCCAAAGTGCCGGCGGTCGTTTCCGTGTTTGCCGGCCGCATCGCGGACACGGGCGTTGACCCGATGCCGCAGATGCGCGAGAGCAAAAAAATCCTGGCCGGTCTGCCGCAGGCGGAATTGCTCTGGGCCAGCGTCCGCGAAGTGCTGAACATTTTCCAGGCGAACGATTGCGGCTGCGCCATCGTGACCGTGCCGCACGACATTCTGGCCAAGGCGATGAAGATGGCCGGAATGGACTTGAAGGAACTCTCGCTCGACACCGTGAAAATGTTTGCCGCCGACGCGAAGGCGGCGGGATTTTCGTTGTAAACCGCGCGCGGCTCAAAACAATTTGTTGATCGCGTCGAAAACGCTTTCGACTGTCACCGACGCCATGCAGCGCCAGTATTTCCTCGCCGCGTCCCTTGATGTCGCCGCCCGTCGTAACGGTAAAATTCGAGATTGCGCCCGGCAACAGCCGGGTTTTTCACCAGCGTGAACGGATTGCCGTAAGGCTAGTTGGGCTTGTTCAAGGTCGGCGTCTCGATGACGATCTGGTTCGCGCACCTTCATCGCCGCCGCGATATGCATCAGCGCCGTGTCCACGCTTAAAAAAGCGTCGCATTGTTTCATCAACGCCGCCGTCTGGCGGAGATTTTGGGTTTTCGGGAAAAATCAATTTCTCTCCGCCGCACGCCGCTGAAATTTTTTCATGGTCGGCCTGTTCCTCCGGTCCGCCGAAAAACAAGATGGCCGTTGGGGATGGCGCTCCCGGAGACGACGGACCAGTTCCAGGTAATTTCCCAACGGCCAGCGCCGGCGGGCGAGATTTTTCGTGCCGCCCGAACCGACGTGGACGCCGAGAATCTGCTGCCCGGCAAGTTTTTGCCCGGCGATGAATTCCGCCGCCCAGTTTTGCTCGTTGGCGTTAAAAAAATTTCGCATTCGTGCCGCGGCAGCAACGTTTTACCCTCGCTCCATGAAAGCAGCGGACAGAATTGTTTTCAGCATCTATGCCGCGTGTAATCCTGCGGAATGGTCCGGTTCGTCAGACAGCGGTCAAACGTGCTGAAACATTCATATTCATGGCCGAGCCGTGCCGGCGCGTTGATGAATTTCGCCACCAGCCGGTAAAGCCGTCTGGCTTTGCGGATGCGTGTTGATGGACACGTCATAGCGTTCGCGCGCGGAACTTCAACAGGAATCGGAGCGAGCCGATCTTGGATTCTGAAATGAAGTTTTTTTGGTGGATCGCGTTGAGATGCGGATTGTCTTCGAGCAAATCCTTCGAGCCGCGGCCAACGCACGAGCGCGTCAATGGTCGCGCCGGGAAAATTCGCGCGCAACTCGTGGATCAGCGGCGTGGCAAACAGCGTGTCGCCGATGCCCGCGAGCGAAATGACCAGAATTTTCATTTGTTTTCATCCTGGCAGGGCTGACCTGCCGGTCAGCTTGGACGCGCGGTAGCGCGTCCCTGCCATTTCACAGCCGGGAAATTTTTTCCAGCAACGCGGTCGTGGATTTGCCAGGAACGAACGGAATGATCATGATTTTCCCGCCCGCCGATTCCACCGCTCGCCGTTCGTCCTGGTTCAACGTGTCCAGGGTGTAATCGCCGCCTTTGACGTAAATATCAGGCTTGGCGGCCGAAAGGAATTTTGTGGCTGTCTTTTCCGCAAAAATGCAGACCCCGTCCACGCTTGCCAGTGCCGCCAGCACAGCGGCGCGGTCGGCTTCAGACATTTACCGGCCGGCCCGGCCCCTTCAACTTCCGCGTGGCTTCGTCGCCGTTGATGCCGACCAGCAGCGCGTCGCCAAAGTTGCGCGCCGATTCGAGGTAGGTCACATGACCCAGATGAAGGATGTCGAAACAGCCGTTGGTGACGACCAGTTTCCGGCCACTGGCGCGAATGGCCACCCGCCACGCCGGCAATTGGTCCCACGCGATGATTTTCTCACGGAAGTTCACGCCGTTATTTTGCCTTCACCCCGCCGGATGGCAATGATTTATACTAACTTGCAATCAATA
>CAWFZJ010000026.1:0-6542 GCA_963820205.1 uncultured Verrucomicrobiae bacterium | reverse complement strand
GTTCGTTGGTTGGTTATTGATCGGCGAGTGAGGCAAGTGCTCGTACTTATTGGGGTAACGACGCTCTTGCGTCGCTCGTGTCCGCTCTCTTTTCTCGCGGCCGCAGTTGGCGCATAATTTGGAACTTGTGCTTTTGAGGCATGCTTGTCGTTACTGTTCGTGCCTGTTGTTGATGTCTCCGTCGTGGTAGTCGTTAGTAGTCGGAGTACGTTCGCTCGAGTATTTGCTCACATCATCACCAGAAGGTCGAATAAACGCTGGCTAATTTAATGACGACCACGATGTCGATTCTTGCGTGCCTCTGCTCCTCCGAGGACCGCATCGGACGCCACCAACAAGGGCTAATTCGTGCGCTCGGACGCCACTCTAATTCCCGCTGAATGCTGTCTTTGCTCGGTCTAATCAGATTTTCTACTTGTGCTTAATGCCAAGTGTGTGTGTTCATGCATTTGAATATTTCGGTGAATGCGTGAGCTAATAAAGATCCGATTAGACCACTCTTTTGCTGCAAGAGTCACAGGAGACTTGTATGACTCTTGTACACTCGATCATTGACGACGCGATTACTCACTAGTGCTTCCTTTCAAAGGGTCGAGATGGTGGTGTGTCGAGACACATGCACTCTGGATGCAGTGAGTTCTCTCTCGATCGATGGCAGTAGTTCATTAGTGGCTCGAGTCAAGCCGCCAATTGGTGCATCCATTATTGGTGGCGTTCGATGGAGGCACTTTTGGCTCGAGTGGCTTAATTTAAACTGGCACCTTGCAGCAGACCATTCATTAGTTCGGTGACTTATCTTGTCAAGATGGCAGTTTCGGACTCTGCAGTCCCCGCCTGCCCGGCACTCGGTGGGGAACTGCAAATCAGCAGGTGTATTGGAGTGCACTTTGGGCAAATTAACTTAATTGACTGCCGCCAGTGCCGTCAGAGCACGATTCGTCTTGGCGCAACTCTTTGCGCTACTGTCCACTGCTCTCTAATGGCACTTGGGGGCAACAGATATTCCACTCGCATAATGAGTGCGCGCTTTGTGCGCTCCTCTTCTCATTAGCAGTGCCGTGCATGACACGGGGCACGCACTAATCAGACTCTAATCTCAATTGGACCGCTCGGTTCCAGTAGAGCGTCACTGACCATTATTCGCTTCAGGACCAAGAAGAAGATGAAGAAAAAGTGCTTGAGCTCGTCGAGTGTCGAGAGCTGCTTTTGTGTGAACGCAGTGGCGTGAAGTGATCGCTTCGAGTGGAGTGGCGAATTTGTTGCTCGACTGGCGCGATTCCTCCCGCCGAGATCAATACTTTGATGCCAAGTCCATTTGCTCTCCATCCATGAATTGAAACCAATCAGTGGTCCATTGCGTCTTCTGCGAATGAAAGGCAAGCTTATTATACCAACGTGGCTCTTGTTAGGCACGACTCGCGAGTGAGCTATATTAATTAAGCTAGCGCATCGTATTGGGAGCAATTTGTCGCTGGTCTGCATGGCACTTTGATTGCACTCGCACACATGCGTCTCTCCATCCAAACCTGTCTCACAGGCGACACATGAGACAGGGACCAAATAAAGAGATTGGTCGGCTGTGTTGGAACGCATACACACACACACAAGATGGATGTGTCTGCATGACGCACGCTCGCCGAGCCACTCGAGCCTCATCATTTCCTTTAGTTTCTTGAGAAAAATTTCCCGCATTTCCTCGTCGGCGTCCTGGTTCAGACCTTCGTGCATCAACAAACCCGCCAGTCGCAACGCCCGCTTCGCTTCGCTCATTTTGGAACCCGGCTCACGCATACGTCGGCAGCGTCTTCAAATGCTCGAAAACTTTTGCCATCGCCGGATTGCGCGGGTACGTCTCGCGGAGATTTGGCGCGGATGCCCAAACCATCCGTCGGATTGCGAAGCAGTTCCAAAACCGTCTTGACCGCGTCCCGGTTGTAGTGCGGCAAGAACAATTCAACCGTATCCAGCACTTCATTCGTGCCGATCGCCGCGCCAACGGCGTGCGGACCATGCGCCCGACAAGCTGCGCGATGCTGGTCGGGTCTTCCCGCCCGCCGGAAACTCATCATCACCTCGGCACGCGGACAATCCCAGCCGGTGGACAGCGCCGTCTTGAACAAAACCACTTTTGCATCCGGGCTTTCCTGAATGCGCGACGCATCCAGCTTGCGAATGATTTTGCCGGAGATCGAAAGTTCGGCGGAATCCTGGAAGCAGTGAACGATTTCATTCACCGCCAGCGAGCCGGCCTGCCGTTCGATGACGCGAAGAACATCTTCCAACGATGTGCGGGTGAGCACACCTTCCGTTCCGTCCTCGACCTGCACCACCAGAATCGGATGGACGATGTCCTTTTCCTTCTCTTTGACGCAGTAATCCTCCCATTCTTTCGTGAACCGTTTCCATGTCCGCGCCGCCTCTTCGAGCAACGTCAAATCTCCCGCGACGTTTGTTTTCGGATTTCGGACGAGGATCAAATCTTTCAGCAACCCGCTGTCACGGACTTCCTCCGGGTCAATATTGATTGGCCGCTGCGTCCGGTTTGTGTTGCCCAGCAACGTGGTGAACCGCTGTGGTGTCGCGCTCATGCCCAGCACCAGCGGCACGGGCGGCAGTCCATCCGTTTGCGAGCCGAGGATGAACTTCTGCATGATGGTCGTGCGGTTGCGGTCGGTGGCGGTGGCGCCCCGGTGCGCCTCGTCAATGATGAGGACAAAATCCTCCGGCGCACGGGCAATGGTTTTGGCGACGGTCTGCCAGAAAGTGGAATTTCTCTTATCGCCCGGCTCTTTCGTCAGCAGCTTGTCTTTGCCAAGCAGTTGGGTATTGATGAAATAAACGTAGCCGGCCTGCAAATCATCATCTTTGAAATTCTCGCTCTCAATCGTGACCATCTTGTAATACGGCAGGTGGTCACAAGTGCCGAGCAGCTTGTTTTTGCTTTGCGTGTTCAGCTCCGGCGAATCCGACAGCCAGAGGAAAACCGTGTTGGGACGCGCCGAAATGCCATCGCCGCCGCCAAACGTGTAATCAATCACCTGTGCCAGCGTGATGGTTTTTCCGGAACCTGTCGGCGCAGCGAGAATGATGGCTTCCAAGTCGCCGCTGGCAACGCTGTCCCGCGCCTTGTCCAGCTTGGCCATGATGTCCCGTGCGGCGATGTCTTGAAACGGCTTTAAATCCATTTTCATGCCGCACCCCTTTCGCCCAGCATTTCCGGCGTGTTGATGCGGAAGTTTTCAAGGTAACTTTTGTAAAGCTGCACGCATTGGAACTTGCGGCCCAGCGACCGGCGCATCAGTCCGAAATTTTCCTCTGAATCCGTGACCAGAAAAATCCATTCGATGTCTTTTCGCTCCGCCAACGCCTCGCGGAACGCCCGAAACTCTTTTTCTTTGATGAGCACGGCAAACGGAGCGTGCTTGGGGATGAACCATGATTGCGAGCCTTTCGAGTCCTCGCGCCGACCCTGACAGCCGGCCATCATCCAGAGAATCGGCAGTATGGCTTGGAACGCATCGCCGCGCGCGACGCTGGCTGAATCTAAAAAATCGAGACGAGCATATTCAAAGTTTTCTTCAAATCCGTCGCTCAAAATTCTTCCATTTAAATGTTCTCCCGGCATCGGTGTCCCATCATCTCTTTTGCCGTTGATAACATATTTGCAACGAGGCCAAGTGACAGACTCGGCAATTCCCCGCGCTTCGTATTCAGCATCCCCTTGGAAAAAACCGGCAGCATTCATTTCTTTGGCCACGTTTTCCTTTAGAGCTTATCCCTAAATAACGATTTTACGTATTCAACACATTCGCCAGCAAATCAAGGCCGAAGCGCAATGCAACAAGCCCAGATAATTCTCCGCCTTCTTTTCGTACCGCACCAGCAACTTGCGGAAACGGTTCAACCACGAATGCGTTCGTTCCACCCGCCATCGGCGGGCAGGCTGCTTCCGCCCGCAGATCGGTTTGGTTTCCTGGCCGATTTGCCGCACCTGCGGAATATAACCGCGTTTCCGCATGATCGCGGCGGCGGGCTTGCCGCTGTAGCCTTTATCGGCACACAGGTTTTGGCGACACCAACGGGTTGGCTTGGGTCGCCGAATCACAATGCTGTCCAGTGTTTCGGCCAGCAGTTTCACATCATGCCGGTTGGCCCCGCTGACGATAAGCGAGAGCGGGACGCCAGTCCCGTCGACCAGCAAACTGCGTTTGGTGCCTTTTTTTCCCCCGATCCGTGGGGTTGTTGCCTACCGCTTCCAGCGCCAAGGGAGCTTTGCCCTGAGTGCCGTCAATGCTCTGCCATTCCCAGGCAATCCCTTCCAGATCATCGTATTCGGCCAAACCGGCCCGCCACAGTCGGCGGAAGAATCCCGCCGCGCGCCACTGCTGAAAGCGACGGTGAACCGCCGTGGCACTGCCAAAACTCTTGGGCAACGCTTTCCATTGACAACCCGTCCGCAACACATACACAATGGCAGCGAACACGGAGCGCGATTTTAACGGCTTGCGCCCGCCTCCGGGACGCCGCTGGTATTTTTGATCTTTGGCCCGCGCCGCGCGCACTGGAACCAGCGGCTCGACCCGAGTCCAGAGTTCATCGGACACTTCCCAAGAGTAAACTTTGCTCATGCCGACAACGTAACAAAGCCCACACACGGTGTAAAGATTATTTAGGGATAAGCTCTTAGTTCATTGTTGGCCACCAGCACGCATCTCCTGCTTCCCCCGTCGTCACTATTCAGCAGTGCAGTCGAGTGAAATGTGGTTCCCGAACCAGAGAAGAAATCCAATATGAGAGCATTTTTGTTATCAGATGCCACGGAAATGCAATCTGCAACGGTGTAAACAGATTTTGCAAAATCAAAGGGTTCAGTGCTTCCGAAGATTTTAACAATCATTCCTGAACCATGTTCATTTGCGGAATACTTGCTATCGCTCCAAACCGTGTTTGGCACTACACCCACACGGTTTGGTCTGCGCTTCTTGTAGATGCAGTGTTCGCCTTTCTTATGTTCATATTTGAACCAGGTCGGATTTGCTGTAAAATTTTCGGGTGCCCAGAGCCATACCCGCTTTTCTTTCCCTTTGTTTGGCCAAATCTCCTCGACTCCCGGTGGAAGCAATTCATTTACGATCCAGTTTTTAGATTTTTCATCGTATTCCATCTTGGGAATGCGAAGCTTCCCGTTTTGCAATAGCCAAACTGGATAGTGTTGGCGTGGGCGGTCATCTTTTCTACAACCTTGTCCGTGTTTTCTAAAATTCTCCCATTCAAAAGCTCCTTCCTCGTCGCTGTGTTTGAATCTTGAAAGCTGTTCGTCCGTTCTTATTACCATGCAGGGCGCAACCTCCATTGATGCAGCATAAAACAGCGCGTATTCATGGCTGCGGGCAATTTTCCTTGCAGTAGTTGTTCCACCGGGTTTGTGACGCACGCAAACTGTTCCCATGTGAAGGTCTGCGGAAAAGATCGAATCAACCAGGCATCGCAAATGATGAACTTCATTATCGTCAATCGCGATAATTAGAACTCCCGTTGGTTTAAGAAGGCGTTTAGCCAGCAGCAACCGCCTGCGGATCATCGAAAGCCATTTCGAGTGGCGAAAACTGTCGGTCTTGTCCACGTAATCGTTGTTGTATTTCCAATCGCGCGCACCGGTATTGTAGGGCGGGTCAATGTAAATCACGTCCACCTTGCCCTCATAGCAGTAAAGCAAAAGCTGGAGTGCGTGGAAGTTGTCGGCGTTGATGAGCAGATGCCACGGCTTGTCCGGCCCGCCTCGCTCGACGCGATCCACCGGCACCAGCGCCGGATAAATCGCGTCGCCAAAACTGCGGACAACTACAAGGTCGGCAATGGGAAATTCCTTGCTCGTTAGTTCGGGCGATGGATACCCCCCCATCGCACCGTCGCAAGTGGCGACATTTTTGTGGATGGTTTTGACGCGCCAAAGCTGGTTGCCGGATTCGCGCTTGAGCGCCACCAGTTCGCCCAGCTTCACCGGCAGGCGCGGCAACCGCACCGTTTCCGGCAGGTGTTCCTCGAAAACGAGACCGAACTTCTTCGTTTTCTTCAACGCCTTCACCTCGGCGGCGATTCCTTTGCGGAGCCGCTCGTCGGGGATTTGCGCAATCAGGTCTTCAATTTTCGCCATGCAGACAAAGCCGTATTCGCTCGCGTGCGAATCAGCCCTGTTTGCAGACTGTCTTTGTGGGAACTCTGGTGCCTGAAATGAAAATGGGACGCATTTACTTGCGTCCCATCTCAGGCGCCTAGGGGGCCCACAAAAGAACGCTTTCAATGCGCCCCGGTTGGGGCGCACCTCAAGCGCTGTCTTTTGTACGAAATTCCTAGGTTTCGAGACGGACAGCAGCCGAAGCTACGCGAAATAATTTTGGTTAAATTTTGGTTTTGGTGTTTTATTTTTCCGAACGCGACGAGTGTGCGCCGGAAATTTATCAGCGTCAATCCGCGTTCATCAGCGGTTAGACTTTTTCTGCCGCCCCTGACGGGGCTTGGATTATTTTGGGGGAATGTTACCC
>CAWFZJ010000025.1:0-6024 GCA_963820205.1 uncultured Verrucomicrobiae bacterium | reverse complement strand
AACAAGGCAATCCTGACCTACACGGCGAACGCCGCGAGCATGACGTACGGCTCAGCCGTGCCGGGGTTAAGCGGTTCGGTGAGCGGGTTTGTGGGAACAGACAATCAAGGCAATGCGACGACGGGCGCCTTGACGTTCACAACGACGGCAACCTCGTCCAGCGGCGTGGGCGGATACGCCATCACCGGTGCCGGGCTGACGGCCAACAACGGCAATTACACGTTTGTGCAAGGAGCCGGGAATGCGACGGCGCTGACGATCAACGCGTTGCCGGTGAATTTGACGGGCACCCGGTCTTATGACGGGACGACAACGGTTGCGGCTGGAATTTTGTCGGTGGCGAACAAAGTGGGCGGCGATAATGTGACGGTGGTGTCGGGCAGCGGCACGCTGGCCGGTGCGAATGTTGGGTCAGAGGCGATCATGTCACTTGGAACCCTGGCGTTGGGCGGCACTGCGGCGGGCAACTACACGCTGGTCGGCGCGAGCGGTTCGGTGAACATCACGGTAAGCGCGCTGGCGTTGACCGTGACGAATCTGCTGGCCGTGGACAAGGTGTATGACGGCACCACAAACGCCACGCTGGACGCGACCGATGCCGGGTTGACGGGCGTGTTGAATGGCGACGACGTGACCTTGGTTTCGAGCAATGCCGTGGCGTATTTTGCGGACAAAAATGCAGACACGAACAAGCCGGTGACGGTGACCGGTCTGGCGCTGGGTGGCGCGGCGGCGGCCAATTATACACTGACGGATCCGACGAACGTGACAGCGAACATCACGGCGGCCGGATTGACCGTGAATGGCGTGGCGGCGGTTTCCAAGGTGTATGACGGGACGACCAATGCGCAATTGACTGGCACGGCGACTTTGAATGGAGTGGTGAGTGGTGATGATGTGAGTCTGGCCACGGACGATGCGAGCGCTGCGTTTGCCAGTCCGAACGTGGGGACGGGCCTCCCGGTCACCGTGAGCGGATATGCCATCACCGGCGCGGATGCCGGCAACTACACTCTGACCCAGCCATCGGGTCTGGCGGCGGACATCACGGCAGCAACGTTGACGATTACCGCCGCAGCCAACACCAAGATTTATGATGGCACGACCAGCGCAGCGGCAATTCCGACAACCAGCGGCCTGCAAGGCAGCGACACCGTAACCGGCCTGGCTGAGACGTACGACACGCCGGACGCGGGCACGAGCAAGACACTCAGCGTCAGTGCCTATACGGTCAACGACGGCAATAGCGGTAACAATTACACGGTCAGCACCGTGACTAGCACCGCAGGCGTTATTGACAAGGCCCCGAGTTTGATCTCGCTCGGTAGCCTGAGCCAGATTTACAATGGCACGGCGCGGCCGGCGACGGCGGGCACGACCCCGATCGGGTTGACGGTCAACCTGACTTACAACGGCTCGGCCAATGCGCCGACGAACGCGGGCAGCTACACGGTGATTGGCACGATCAATGACGCCAATTACCAGGGCGGCGCGACCAACGCACTGGTGATCAACAAGGCGACGCTGACGGTAACGGCCGACAACAAGACCAAGATTTATGGAATGCCCAATCCGCCGCTGACGGCCAGTTACAACGGCTTTGTCGGTGCCGAGAACACCAACGTACTGTCGTCACCTGTGGTCTTGAATACGACGGCAACGACCACGAGTGGTGCGGGCCAGTATCCGATCACCGCCGGCGGTGCGGCTGCCGCCAACTACACGATCCAGTATGTGAATGGAACACTGCGGGTGATTTCAGCCCCGCCACTGGCCATTGCCGGTGTCAGCGTGGACGGAACGCAACAATACGTCGTCAGTTGGCAGATGATTACCAATCAGACCTATCAACTCGAATACACGGCCGACCTCAACCCGCCGGAGAACTGGAAACCTTTGGGCACTCCCTTCACCGGGTACGATGGCATTGCTGCCGTCACCAACGCAATGAGCGTCATGCCAAACTGCTTCTTCCGGGTGGAAGTGCAATAAAACCGCCGTTGCAGCGCGGTTCAAAGATTTTCGCCTGCGCCTTGCGTGGGTTGCGAATGATTTGGTTTAACGCCGACGACAAATGATCACGCTGAACGGCGGAAGGAAAAAAACCGAAGGATTAAGGCCTTTAGCTGTCCTTGCCGCGCCGTAGCCGGGCGAAGGCGGGAGAATTCAGCCTTTCTTCCAGCCGCAAAAGTTTCCTTGCCAGTCTGCCAGTGTGCGCTATAATGAGCGTATGAAGACTCTTACAATTACCGAGGGACGCGGGCGGCTCGGTTACTGGCTCAAAAAAGCGACGCAAGGAGAAGACGTTGGCTTTATGTTTGAGGGCAAGATTGTGGCGTTGCGTCCGGTGGAAGTGGTTTCCACGGATTACGCGCTCCAGGAATACGGTTTGACGCCGGATGAAATGGCGGCGGCGGAAAAACGGATTGGCGCGGAACTCAAAGCCGCGCGGAAGCGCGGGGAGTTGACACCCTTTACCGGGAGCAAAGATGATTTCCGTTGAACTGTCCAAACGGTTCAAAAAGATGGTGCGAACCGCCGGGCGGGAGGCGGAGGTTTCCGCCACCCTGAAAGCGGTGGTGGATGGTTTTGGCCGGCCGCACGCGCATACCGGGCTGGCGATACGGAAGCTGGGCAAACACCTTTACGAATGCCGCACCGGTCTGGCCTGGCGGCTTGTTTTTGAGGCGCACAAAGGCGTGCTGATTTTTGATTTTGCGGGCGATCACGACGAAGTGCAAAACTATCTTCGCGGCAAACGCTAAGGTCAAAGACAAGGCTGAAGGCTGAAGGCTGAAGGCTAAAGTTAATGGAAAGAAATGGGAAGGCACATCGCCCGCGAAAATATGAAATTGACGAATTCAGACAGGCGGTGAAACGCAACCTTGACCGCTTTCCGGAGGAGTTTGCCTTCATTCTGGGCCGCGACGAGATTTTGAGGATATCACAAACTGTGACATCCTTGCGCTACATCAAGTTTTCCAAGCGCGTCCAGGTCTTCACCGAGCATGACGCGATCGGCTGAATTTCAGTTGAATCGGCAGGCGGGAGATGACAGATTTAAATGTATGAGTGCAATTGCCATGAAGGATGTTCTGGCCTTGAGCGTGGCCGAACGCATCCAACTGGTGGAAGACATCTGGGACACGATTGCCGCCTCCGGGGAAACGGTGCCGGTCTCCGATGGGCTGCGTGAGGAGTTGGATCGGCGGGTTGAGGACCATCGGCTCCACCCGGAGAGCGGAACGGATTGGGAACAGTTGAAGCGCCGTCTCGGCAAATCAAAATGACCCGGCCAGTCATCTTCAAGCCGGTGGCCGTGGCGGAGCTGGAATGGGAATTTGGGGCACACCCCAAACTGAAGAATGAAAACGTTGTCGCAAATCCAGAATGAGCTGACGGCCGGACAATTTGATTTCAGCCGGCACGCCTTTCGTCGCGTGGTGGAGCGGAACATCAGCGAGCAGGAAATCCGCGAGGCGGGCGCAAAGGCGGAGGTCATTGAGGATTATCCCGGGGACAAATATTCACCGAGCGGTTTGTTGCTGGGCTACACCCGTGCTGGACGGGCGCTGCATTTTCAAGTATCCTTTGCTGTGTCGGACACAACGAAGATCATTACCATTTATGAGCCTGACCCAAAAGAGTGGATCGAGAACCGGAAACGGAGGTAGCCATGTTTAATTGCCATGTCTGCGGCCACAACGCCGCGAAATCGGAACTGGTCAGCGAAGTCTTCAACGTCGAAGGCCGGCGCGTGCTGGTGGAAAAAATTCCCGCGCTGGTGTGCGAGCATTGCGGGGAAGCAACATTCTCGCGTGAAACGACCGAACACATCCGCCGGATGGTGCATGGTGATGGCCACCCGGTCAAAACCGTGCCAATGGATGTCTTCGCGATGGCGTAATCGCCTGCCATGTGCTCGCGACGTGTCGGAGTTTACATGGCCTGCCACGTGGCGTGGCTTTACGCGGGGATCGAAATTTATGGAAAGATTTCGGAATTTTGTTTTTCAGTTTTGCGGCCTTAAAACTTTCTTGCCGCGCAGCTTGTCGCGTCAAAGTGGAACGGAGACGGAAGTCAGACGAAGGCGGGAGCTTTTAGCCTTCCCTGCCGCGCCGTAGCCGGGCGAAGGCGGGAGCCTTTCTTGTCGCGGCGACTTGTCGCGCCGAAATCAGACTTGTCTCGGCGAAGCACAGCGGAGACGGATGTAGGCGGAAGGTAACGAAGACGGACCTGTCGCGCCGTAGCCAGGCGAAGGCGGAAGCCTTGGTTTCAGTCCTCGGCAAATTCGGCGGCGCAGACCAACTCCGCAATGCCGTCAACCAATTCCAGTCACTCCCGATCCGGAAATGCCATAATTCCAGGACCCTTTCATTTTCTGGTTTCCGGGGGCACGGCGGCGTGGTATGGTATGAACACATGAACGCGTTGAAAGAAACAATTATTGAGAAACTCGACAGCCTGCCTGACCCTACGCTCCGGCAAGTGATGGATTATCTCACGTTTCTGACGTGGCGGGGTGCCGGTGAGGAGCCGTCGTTGCTCTCAGTGGCCTGTGGGTTGTCAGGCACACCGATGTCGGGTGCGGAAATTGACCGGGAACTTTACGGGCAACGGGAAACCCGGTGAAGTCCCCACAACCCATCTTCGTGGACACATGGGGATGGCTGGCTTACGGCCATCGGCGGGATGCGCACCACACCGAAGTCAAGGAATTGTTGGCAGCCTGCGTGTCGAATCACATGCCCGTTCATACCAGTGACTATGTTCTGGACGAATTGATCACCTTGCTTTTCCGGCGCGAATCCTACGACGAGGCGATCCGGTTTCTCGACGGGCTGTTGGCGGATTCGGCGCGGGGGACGCTCAAGATTCAAAGGTTGACCACGGAACGATTCCAGGCGGCATTGGAACTGCGGAAGCGTTTCCGGGACAAGCCGGACATCCCCTTCACCGATTTGACAACGATGGCGGTCATGCGCGAACTGCAAATCATCGCAGTCGTGACGGAAGACAATCATTTCCTGCACGTGGGAATGGGATTTCAGCGGTTGCCGGAGTGATTTGTGAAAATGTGGTGTTTTAGCGTTTAGCCTTCCCCTGTCGCGCCGTAGCCGGGCGAAGGCGGGAGAATTCGACCTTTTTTGCAACGTGCCGCAACGAGGAATTCTGAATCCACCGCCAATATTTTGCGTTTGCCTAAAATCCGCTGCGGTTTACGATGCTGGCCCATCTGAATGGCTTATGGGAAACAATCGAATCTGGGGCGCACCGCCTGCTGAAAAATGAAATTGCCGAATCCAGACAAGCTGGTGGTCGAGCGCGAGAAAATTGCGGATTATCTGCTCAACCCGGCTGCATCGTTTCGGCGCAAGCAAGGCGCGGTTTTTCACACATTTCGGCTTTCGCGCGGAGGATTGGGAACAACTGGCGCAGGCGTTGCGCGAACACGGGCAGAAACATGACGTGACGAAGATGCGGGAGACGGGATTTGGCCCACGCTACGAGGTGGAAGGCCGATTGAATTGTCCCAATGGCCGCCATCCGCGTGTGCGGACGGTCTGGCAACTGGACGAAGGGGCAGTTGCGCCGCGCCTTCTTACCGCGTATCCTTTGGAGGTTGAATGAAAATCAAAGAACATGATTGTGTGGTGCTGACGAAGAACCTGCCGGAAGAAAATCTGGAGGCGGGCGATGTGGGCACGGTCGTGCACATTCATAAAGATGGCGCGGCTTACGAAGTGGAATTCGTCACGCTGGCCGGCAGAACCGTGGCGGTGGCAACCGTTGAGATGTCCGATTTGCGTCCCGTCGGCAAGCGTGACCTCAGCCATGTGCGGGAACTGCAAGCAGCCTGACCCCTTCGTTCCGATTCGATGTTGGATGTTCGATGTTGAATGTTGAATGTTCATTTTGGCTGCCATCCTCAATCCTCAATCTTCGATCGTAAAAACCGCCACGTGGTTTGCCGGCGGCGGGAGGATGAAAAACTGGAAGCGGGCCAAGTGCGGCGAATCATCG
>CAWFZJ010000024.1:0-64035 GCA_963820205.1 uncultured Verrucomicrobiae bacterium | reverse complement strand
TTGAGGGCCGCGCGCGAGTCCGGTGCGGGATACTGCGTCTCGTTCAGCCACATGCACTCGACCACCAGCCCCGCTTCGTTCATGCCGCCCGTAGGCAGTTCCCAGCCCCCGCTGTTGAACGTGACGCTTCCATATTTCGAAACCCACTTTAACGGGGAACTGCCGGACATCACGATGGCGGACTTTTGCACCTGGCGCGGATTCACGATGACCAGTCCGTCTTCTGAAAACCAATCCAAGTTCCGGCCAAAATAGAGGTGGTTGGTGCTTTGCAGCACAAACGTCGTACAGGCCGGTGCCGTGCCGGTCGCAAGCAACACGCACGCCAGCGCGCCAATGTGAATTTTGGCTAACAAATGGGATGGATGCCCAATCTTCATGATAAAGTGTCAGTATGCCCCTGGGTTCGCGTTCGTCAACGAATAAACAAAGTCGGAGTGAGAACGAAGGTTGAAGGCTAAAGTAATGAGGGCGCAGTCGGAACATCAGAATGCGCCTTTGGTGTTTATTAAAAAAACTTTAGCCTTTAGCCTTTCGGCCACGCCTTCTCTCCGTTTGCTCCTGTTCAATTCTGCCGGATAAATCCGGCGTTCCTGCCGCCGATGGCAGGTGACATATCTTCAACAGCGCCTTAAAGTGGCTTGTCTATGATTCGCTGCCCGCTATGTGTTTTGGCCGTGCTGCTGGGGTTGGTTGTTTGCACCGCTCCCGGCCAGACGAACGATGTTCCGCTCGCGCAACGGCGCTGGCTGGAGACGCGCACCGCGCATTTCAACATCTACAGTTGCGGCGCGCCCCAGGATGTTTACAAACTGGCCGGGCGGCTGGAGCAGTTTTGCGAGGCCTACACCCTGCTGGCCGGGGCGCAGGCGGTGGCGTCGCCGCCGATTGTGGTGATGGCTTTTCCCGACCAGGAATCGTTGAAGCCATTCCTGCCGCTTTACGAGGGCAAGCCGGCAAACTTGGCGGCCTTTTTCCAGCGCGGCAGCGACGAAAACTTGATTGTGCTCGCGCTTCCGGACACCAACACGGCTTTCACCGAAATGGAGGTCATCTTCCACGAATACACCCATCTGCTGTTCCGGCATAACGACCATCTCTGGCCGCTCTGGCTCAAGGAGGGAATGGCCGAGGTTTATTCCACCTTCGAAACGACCGGCTCCCAGGTCAGCATCGGCAGCCCCATCGAACATCACCTACAGTTGCTGGCACAACAACCGCTCATGCCGCTGGCCGAGCTGTTTTCTGTTGTTCACGACTCGCCGCAATACAATGAACGCAATCGCCAGGGAATTTTCTACGCCGAATCCTGGCTGCTCACGCATTTCCTGATGGCGGGCGACAACCCGGAGTACAAGGCGCGCTTCAGACAGTTCCGGGATCTCCTTCTTCAGGGCCAGTTTCCGGAACAGGCCTTCACCAACGCGTTGCAGACCACCCTGCCGGCGGTGGAAACCGAACTGCGCCGCTACCTGAAACGCGGCGTGTTCACACCCATTGAACTGCCATTGCCGGCGTACCTTTCGGCATCCATCACCGTGAATACGCGGGTCATCACTCCGGTGGAAACCTGGTTCCGTCTCGGGGACGAACTTCTCCGAATCAACCGCCCTGATGCCGCCGAATCATATTTTGCCCTGGCGCAAAAGCTCGCGCCCGCCGGCCCGCTGCCCTACGAAGGACTGGGCTTGCTGGCTGCCGAGCGTGGGAAATCCGACGAAGCAGTGCGCTACCTGAAGGAGGCACTGCAGCGCGGCTCGACCAGTTTCCTGGCTCATTATATCTATGCCGAGGAAAAGTATCGGCGCACGGCAGATTCCCAGGACCGGTATGCCCGCCTGAAAAATGATGAGGCGGCGGAGATTCGCGATGAACTCCAGAAATCCATCAAGTTGATGCCGAGCTTCGGACCGGCGCATGAATTGCTCGGCTTTTTCGAGATGGTCCAGGGCGATTCGCTCGCGACGGCGGAGCAACATCTGCAACTGGCCATCCAACTCGAGCCGGAAAACCCGGCCTATCTCTTTACGCTGGCGCAGGCGCAACTGAGAAGCCGAAATCCCGACGCCGCCCGCCACACTCTGGAACCGCTGCTCCTGCCCAATGCCGACCCGAAGCTCCGTGCGCACGCCGGGGAGTTGATCAAAGAAATCGGACGGGATTACCCCGGTCATTGATGTGCAACTGGTGGGGCGAGTGTCCTCACGAGCCGTTAGACCCCAACTTGGTTCGACCTCTGTGTTTTCCCATTTTGCATTCTTCACTTCTAAAATTCGCCTTCTTCCGTCATTGTGAACCGCACATGAAACCGCTGGAACCACCGGACAGCCACCATCTTTCAGCCGCCATTGGCTGGCTGGGATTGGGCAATATCGCGGAGGCCGGCGCGGAAGTGGGAAAAATCGCGCCGCCATTCCAGTCCCATCCCGATGTGCTCGCCGTCCAATTCGATATCCACGCCGCCGCCGGGAAATGGGATGCGGCGGCGGAGATTGCCGGGACGCTCACCCGGCTGGAACCGGACGAATCGGGCGCATGGGTTTCGCTGGCGTATGCGACCCGGCGAAAAACCGGCGGCGGAATTCCCCAGGCCCGGGCGATTTTGATTCAAGCCCAGCGGACATTTCCCAAGGTGCAAATCATCGCCTACAATCTGGCGTGCTATGATTGTCAATTGGGTGATTTGGAAGCGGCCAAAGCCTGGCTGGATAAAGCCTGCACGCTGGGCGATGTCCATAAAATCAAACACATGGCCTTGCAAGACCCGGACTTGGAACCGTTGTGGCCGGACCTCCATGAGACCTGACTTGCCTGCCGGCAAAAACCAACCCTCTTGCACCGAATAAAGAAAACTGCCGCTGCCGAAATCATTTTGGGATGGACGATTGGGGTGAATGAGATTTGTGTTTTACGCTCGCCCTCACCTTTTATCCTCTCCCCCAGGAGAGGAAATGGCTGGTGGACGTTCTGGTTTGGCGGCTAACCGTCCGGCAAATCCAGTTGCGCGAATTTTCAAGAAGCCGGCGAACGATTCTCCTTCTCCTTGGGGAGAAGGCCGGGATGAGGGAGGACGTGAACCATTTGAAATCCGAATTCCGCATGGGCAACTTGTCGCGCCAGCTCGGCGCACGATGCTTGGCGATGACGTAAAACAAATTTGGGCGCACTCCGCACTCTCCATTCCGCACTTGAACGGCTCTTTTCCTGTATCCATTTTAGGATGACCCGCGCTATTTTCAAATCAGCGTGGTCTTTGCAGACGGCCACCATGCAGCCGGGCAAGGTTGGAATTCAAGCTTTAGAGCATTTCCATAAATAATGTAGCTTGACAAGGTGAGCGTAATTTGATAAAGTCTGGGGCATGCGAGCGATACCTCTACCGACCCGTCAGCGCATCATCCACCTCTATGAACAGGGCAAAAGCACCCGCGACATTTCCGAGTTCTTCGGTTTCTGTGTGGCGGCGGTACGCCGGGTCCGGCAACAGTTCAAGGCCCGGGGCACGCTCCAGCCGCAAACGCATTTGTGCGGTCGCAAGACGCTGTTAACCACCGCCCGCCAAGCCCGCCTGCAAAAGCTGGTCGCCGCGCAACCGGATGCTACGCTGGCCGAATTGGGTTCGCGCCTGGACCGCCCGTTTGGGACTTCGACGATGGATCTGTGGCTGCGCAAACTGGGTTTGACCTATAAAAAAAACGCTGCACGCCGCCGAGCAAAACCGTCCCGACGTGGCCGAAAAAAGGGCGCATTGGCATGAGCAACTGGCGGGAATAGATCCGGCCCGGTTGGGGTTTGTGGATGAAAGCGGAGCCAACACCAAGATGACCCGTTGGCGAGGACGGTCTCCCGGCGGCCAGCGGTTGGTCGCCCACATTCCGCAGGGCCACTATCAGACCCGCAGCCTCATTTCCGGGGTTCGCCTGAGCGGTCCCCGCGCCCCCTGGCTTTTTGAGGGAGCCATGAATGGGGAGATGTTTTTGGCGTGGGTCAGGGAAGGTTTGGTGCCCACACTACAAAAGGACGACCGGGTTATCATGGACAATCTGGCCACGCACAAGGTGCAGGGCGTCCGGGAGGCCATTGAGGCGGCGGGGGCCCGGCTTTTGTATCTGCCACCCTATTCGCCTGATTTCAACCCCATTGAAAACATGTGGAGCAAGATCAAGCAAATCCTTCGCAGCCTGGCCCCGCGCACCCAGACTGATTTGCTGGAGGCGGCCAAACTCGCTTTCAACGCCATCACCCCCGCTGACTGCCTCGGGTTCTTTTTACACGCCCGCTACGCTATATTATTTATGGAAATGCTCTAGCTTGTTGATGCGGCGTGGGACACGCTGAAGCGTGAACTCCAACTCTGAGCGCATGGCGATGTTCGCAAGGCAATATGAGTCCGCTCATTCTCATCCGGCGAAAGTTAGAGCCGGCTCACGTCGGCTGCTACGGTGGAAGGCGACAAGTCAATGGGCGGGCGTGGGCCGGCCGGCTTTGCGCGCGGCGGCTTCCATCAAAATGAAAAATGCCTGGCCTTCCGCCGAGACGCCCGGACGGTCGAAGCGCGGCGCGCCCGCCACTCCCTGAACGAATCCGAATTGATCCACCTTGGCGCGCACCGCCGCGCGCATCTGGTCGGCGCGGGCCAGATAACTTTCCGGCAGCCACCCGCCGCGTACGCTTTCATAAATGGCATACGCCAGCATGGCCGCCAGGTTGGTTTCAACGAACGAGGACGGATTGTCCACGTCGTTGTAAAACAATCCGTCGGGCCGCTGGTGCGCCAGGCAGCCATCGAGTAATTCCTTGAGCATGGCGGCCAGTTGTTCGCGGTCAGCCGTGCGGTCAGCGGGCAATGAGCGAATGACCCGCGCAAACGCGGCGGCCGTCCAGCCGTTGCCGCCACCCCAGTAAGCCGGCCCAACCAGGGCCTGTTTCTTTTCAGACCAACGGTGATGCATCAGCTTTTTGTCCGCGTCCCAGAGCCGGCGATGCACGCCGAGCAATTGAGCAATCGCTTCATCGAGATGTCCCGCCGCCGCGAGAAAGGGCGGGGTGGTGAAGCTGCCGTCGGCCCACATTTCCTGCGAGCTGGCCTGATGATACGGCGTGCCGTCCGTGGCGTGAAACGCGCCTTGGAGGGCGAATTGCAGCATGTTGTCCGCGGCCTTCACAAGTTCGGCGTTGCGGGTCTGGCGGGCTGACCACCAGAGACAATCTCCCAGCATGAGCGGGTCGGTGGTGGAACCGTTTAGCGCCGCGACCACGCCATTTTGATTCACATAAATTAGCGAGGCGCGGGCCAGCGCGATGGCGGCATCGCGTTCACCGGCTTCGAGCAAAGCCTGCCCGGCGACGCCTTGCTCCCACGAGGCGCGTTGAAATCCCATCATGGCAGCCATTGCCTTGGCCACCAGCGGATCCTGGCGAAGCTGCGCGGCAAAGGCGGCATCGGGCACGTAGGCAAATTCAACGGCATCCCGGCCCCAGGCCTCGAATTCGCACAGAGCGCACCAGCGGTCGGCGGCGGGCTTGAGATTTTTGAGCACCAGCCACGAAACCGTCCGTTTGGCCAGCGGAAATTCCTGGCCGGTGGCGACCTGCTTCAACGCGAGTTTTTCCGTGGAGCCGTCGGAGAACTCGATGGTGGCTTCCTGCCACCAGGAATCATGCGGCGCGTCCGCCGGCGTCCAGGCGGCGCGGAGAAACAACACCAGCTTGTCAATTTCCACCGGCCGTCCGAAATCGAGCCGCCACCAGATGTCCGGTTCCTTTTGCGGCCCCCAGGAGCCGCAGCCATGCACGTCGTCGTTGCGGCGGTTGCCGTCAATGGCGCAGCGGGCGGCGAACTCGCGCTGGTTGTACTCGCTGTTGCTGGTGGCATGGGGAAAAGAAACTGGTTCGCGATTGGTGGTGTCCAGCGGATTCAAGGCCACGTTGCGGTAGTCGGCGGCGGTCTTGCCGGGTTCAAGATACACGCCGCGAAACTGGTTTGTCCCATCGGCAAAAGCGGTGGATGCCAGTGACAGGGTGAGCAGCCCGACCAGATATATTCGTAGTTTCATCAAGCGCAGTTTCATCAGGTCTCCATCGGGCTGCAAGGGCAAATCCGAGTTGGAGTTCAAGCTTTAGCTCGTTGGGGCGGCGGGGGACACGCTGAAGCGTGAACTCCAACTCTGGTGTGGCACGGATGAAATTTGCAGGTTACGCCCGCCCTCAACTTGACCTTCTCCCCCAGGAGAAGGAATAGCAATTGCATGTTTCTGGTTTTGCGGATGACTGTTCGGTAAATTCCGTCGCGCGAATTTTTAAAAGAACAGAGGACGATTCTCTCTCTCCTTGGAGGAGAGGGCCGGGGTGAGAATTCCCCGAACAAATACGCGCATTGCACCCTTGAACCGACAAAATGCGCCCCTGTTGATTTTCAACGACTTGCGCATGCTGTTCATGGGGAGGGCGGACGTACCTCCTGTCACTCGCCACCTTTTCAGCCCCTACTCCCGCGCCGATGGTCTTCGCGATGGACGCGACTGCGCTCCGCGCGCAGGCCGCGCAACCGGCTTGCGGTCTTCCACGAGACGGAAATCCACCTGCTTTTTGAAGCTGTCCACCTTGGCCACTTGCACGGTCAACTGGTCGCCGAGACGGATGATGCGGCGGGTGCGGCGGCCCACGAGATTGTTGCGCGCGGCGTCGAACACGTAGAAGTCATCCTCGATCGTGGACAACGGCACCAGTCCGCTCATCGCCAGCCCGGAAACATCCACGAAGAAGCCGAAGTTGCGCACGTCGGTCACCAGCGCCGGATAATGTTCCGGATGGCCGGAGGCAAGTTGCGCCTTCAGGAAGGCAAACAGTTTCACGTCCTTGCTGTCGCGCTCGGCGTCGGCGGAATTGCGTTCGGTCACGGAAATGTGCTCGGCGGTTTCCTTGAGCGCGGAGGTCCCGGGAGAGTTTTTGTCAAACAAAGCGCGATGCACCACGAGGTCGGCGTAGCGGCGGATGGGGGAGGTGAAGTGCGTGTATTTTTTCTTGGCCAGGCCGTAATGTCCGAGCGGCTCGACGGCGTAGCGCGCGCGCATGAGCGATTTGAGAAAGCCGATCTTGAGCGCGGGGCCGATGGGCAGCGTGCCGAGCCGGTGACAACAATTTCTGCACCTCGGTGGGCTGGCTGAGATTGCCGCACGGCACGTTCTGGCTCAACACCTCCTGGCGATATTCCTGCAAACGCCGGTCGTCCGGCTCTTCGTGGACGCGATAAACCGCCGGCGTGTGCTGGCTCATCAACCGCCCCGCCACCGCCTCGTTCGCCAGCAGCATGCATTCCTCGATCAACTGGTGCGACACGTCGTTCACGGTCTTCTCGATGCGCAAAATGTTCCCGCGTTCGTCCAGCCGGATTTTGGTTTCGGGAAAATCGAGGTCGAGCGAGCCGGCCTTGAACCGCAATCGCCGGATGCGCTGGGCGAGTTCATGCGCCTGATGCAGCATCTGCTCAATCGGGTCGGACGCGGGCTTGCGCTCCAAAATCTCCAGCACCTCGCCGTAGGTGAAACGCCGCTGCGAATGAATCACGGCGGGATAAAACTTCGCGTTCAACACCCGCCCGTCGTTGGAAATGAGAAATTCAACGCACTTGGTCAGGCGGTCCACGTCCGGCTTGAGCGAGCACAGTTCGTTGCTCAACGCCTCCGGCAGCATCGGGATGACGCGGTCCACCAGGTAGGTCGAGTTGCCGCGTTTGCGCGCCTCGACGTCCAGCGCCGTGCCCGGCTTCACGTAATGCGACACGTCCGCGATGTGGACCCACAGCCGCCATTGCTCCGGCGAAACGCGTTCCAGGCAGATGGCGTCGTCGAAATCCTTCGCGTCGTCGGGATCAATCGTGATGACCCGGTGACGGCGGCAATCCACGCGGCCCGCGTCGTCGCGCGCGTGAACCGTCGTGCCGATGGCGTGCGCCTCGTGCAGCACTGCCTTGGGGAAATGCAGCGGCAAATCGTATTGGCGCAGCACCGACAGCATGTCCACGCCTTCCTCGCCCGGCGCGCCGAGAACCTCGACGATCTCGCCTTCCGGATTCGTGTGGCGCGATTCCCATTCGCGCAATTCGACCACCACCTTGTCGCCGATGCGCGCGGGCCGGCCCATGTCGCGCGGTTCCGGCACATAAATATCGTGCGGGATGCGCGGATCATCGGGAATGACGTAGAGAAATTTTCGTCCGCGTTGCAACGTGCCGACCATCTGCGTGCGCCGCCGTTCCAGGATGCGAACGACCGTGCCCGTGTCCGCCTCGACCGCGCCGGAGCGCAAGCCCTTGGGCCGGACGTCGCGCCGCACCAGCACGCGGTCTTCGTGCAAGGCCGTGCCGGTCGCGCCCTCCGGGATGGCGATTTCCTTGAGGCCGGCATCGTCCGGCTGGAGAAAGCCCTTGCCCTGGCGGTTCATCCGGATGCGGCCCGGAATCAAATCCGCCTCGCGCGGCTGGATGTAGCGGTTGCCCTTGATGCGGGCGATGCGGCCCGACTGCTCCAGTTCGCGGAGCGCGCCCTGCAACAGTTGCTGGCGATGCGGCGGCAGCCGGAGCAGCCGGAGCAATTCCGGCACATTGGCCGGGACATAATCTTTTTGGTCCAACAAACGGACGATTTGGTCTTTCATTAATCCGTGGCAGTATGGCTGATTATGGTGACTTGGCCAGCCCTTCCTTTACACGATGATAACAGGAGCGTTGTTTGATGAAAGCTGGCGAACTCGATGAGGCCAAAACCTTTCGGAGCAAAACCCTAATCCTAAATCCGAATGACTAAAGAATGCGACAAATGACCAAATGTCCAAAGCCGGCACGCCATCGCGCATTCGAGCTTGGGGTTTCAGGTTTCTTTCGTCATTATGGTCTAGAAATCTAGTCATTCTATGAGATCGTCTCTGAAAATGGGGGCTCGTGTAATTCGCCCCTCCGGAAAAAGTTGTTTTGAGAAACTTGCATGAGCGCCGAACAACCAAAGCTTTACGACGTCGCGGTGATTGGCGCCGGGCCGGCCGGATGTTCGGCCGCCCTGACCCTGGCTCGCAAAGGTTTGTCCGTCGTGCTTCTGGAGAAGGAAGTTCTCCCGCGTTACAAGACCTGCGGCGGCGGCGTGCTCCATCGCGCTTTCAAGCTGTTGCCGCCGGGCGTGGAACGCGTTGTGGAACGCAGGTTCAATTCGGCTCAATTGAATTTCCTGGGAACGGATTTGAATTTCGTCGTGACCCGCTCCGAACCGATTGTCCACATGACCATGCGGGCGGACCTGGACTGCCTGCTGGCCCGCGAAGCCGGAATTGCCGGAGCCGAGATTGTGGAATCCTGCCCGGTGCGACACGTGACCGTGCGGGAGCAGTTCGTTGAAATCTCCGCCGACCGGGGCAACTTTCGGGCAAAGTTCATCATTGCGGCCGATGGCGTACACAGTGCGACAGCCAAAGCGGCTGGCTGGTCGGAACTGCCCGCTGTTGGCGCCCGCCTTGGAATACGAGGTCCATCTTGCCGAAGAAGATTTTGAGCGCTTCGGCAAAATCCCGCGATTCGACTTTAACTCCATCGAAGCCGGTTATGCCTGGGTCTTTCCCAAACGAGAGCATCTTTCCGTGGGAATTTTGAGTACGCGCCGGGCAAACACCGATCTCCGCGCAAAGTTGACGGATTACATGGAACGGCTCGGGATTGCCCGGATTCAAAAAATCGAAAAGCACGGCCACCTGATTCCGCTGGCGCCCCGGCGGGAAGCGCTGGCACGCGGCCGGATATTGCTCGTGGGCGACGCCGCCGGCTTGGTGGATCCGGTGACAGCGGAAGGAATATCTTATGCCGTCCGGAGCGGACAATTGGCGGCAACGGCGCTGGCCGATTGCCGGCTGGACGTTTCCCGGACAGGCAAACTTTATCAATCCCTGCTGGAGACGGAAATTCTTCGGGAGTTGCGCGCGGGCAGGATGCTGGCCAATGTGCTTTACAATTATCCCCGGCTCCGCAACTGGGCTTTTCGTATCCGAGGCCAGGAACTGAGTGAATTTGTGGCCGATGTAGTCATGGGCGAGCGGAGCTACGCCAGCGCCCTGAAAAAACCATCAAGCTATCTGAAAATGTTTGGTTTGATGATCAACCTAAGCGTAATCTATCAAGATTGAATAAGGAACCGCGTCGCAAAAGTCCTAAACGCTGTTTTGAACTGCTGCCAACTTTCGCCGGTTTGGTGGTGCCAGTTTCTTTTAGGACTAAATGACCCGCTACAAAATCAAGAACTTTCAGACTTTTCTTGAGCCTTTGTCCTGAAAACTGGCTGAGATCTAACATGTACACTTCGGACCGCCGACCGGCCTCTTTCTCATCTGACAAACTCGGATCAATAAGGTGAATGAGGCGTAAATCCATGAGGTCTTGGACCAAGCTGTACTCTGTCGGTCTTTGTTCTTTATCTCTAAAATCAATCCGAAAGTATGTAGATCTTTTGTCGTCGATACAGAAACTATGAATCCTCTGGAGAGCAGTTACAATCTTTGGACTTCCTGCCGACGAAGAGGCATCGTCCTCCAATTCTGTCAGTTTCACTTTTGCTGCTTCTCCCGCTGCCTTGTTTACGTCTTGGACCCCAACAAGTTTAGCCCTCTCACGGCGCTGTGCTTGCCGAATTGCCCCGGCACTAAGCACCAAGTAATCACGAGGGACGGCTCCAGATGCAAGGACTAAACGATCAAGCGCCTGATTCAAAATTATACTGGCAAGCGATGTAATTCCAGTACTATGAGCATAGCTCACAAGAATTTCCTCCAAAAAAAGCTTTGCTTTAGAAGGGTTTTCCAAAGTGATATCCAAGTCAATGTGGTCAGCATCGTGGCCCGTTTGTAATCCTCGAGGCGGATGAGCCTCAAACCAACGAGACAGATGCTTGATGCCTGCAATTTTCAACCAAGCGTCACAATCCCGAACCATTCCGTGCAGCGCGTCCAACAGAATTGGTTGCTGTGACCGGGGCAAATAATGCAAGTCATCAATAAAAATAAACATTCGAACGGAACTACTCTCGAGAAACCGGCGAATGGTTTGTTGCATCCGTGGAATTAGTCGCCCCATCTCAAGATCTGTCACTTCTTTCTCAGCGAATAATTTATCGAGATATTCCCCAAGTTCAACGATAGTAGACAACACTTGGGGAGTTCGACTTGTCTCTATAAACAGCCCCTGCATTGCCTGGCACACCTGCTGACAGATTATTACAAAGGCACGTTGCACCGACTCTAATCTCAAAGTTTGCAGATTCATCCAGACCGAAACATTGCGTTGTTCCATAATCCGACGCTTCGCCTCTACCATTAATGCGGTTTTCCCGGCACCTCTGCGTCCAAAGATTAATTGATGCCGCGGCGCAACAACTGTCGCGATGTTCCGTGCCGTATCAGGAATGTATCGAAGGCTTGGTTGAATTTCCGATGTTCTGGATCGAGCCGTCAATAAACTTACCAATTCATTCGCTTTAGAATTTGCAACTCCGTCTTTCAACCAAGTAACGCTTGCGCTAGAGGATTCAATTTTGCGGACGGTGACAAAACCTTTGAAATTCAATTTCCCGATTTCATGATCAATGGAGTTGCCAATTTTGACTGCATTTGCATAATCGGCTTCAGCAACGCGAACCACGAATATCGTCTCTTCAGGGTAGTCCCGCCGGTCGAGTGCGCTGATTTGAATGCCAGCTTCGGCGAAACGACTCCTGATTAAGGCGTCGGGGGTGAGGGAGAGGTCTAATTGATTCATAACAAGCAGCCTTTCAATTTCAAATAAGACCGAGACACAATTACAAGCTGGTTTGCGTCGGCTCTAATGGTAATAGCATTTCTTCTCCAAGCATTTTCAGACTTCGGATACGCCTCGTAATCGACTCGGTTTCGCAGCAAACGAGCGTCTTTTAATTTGGTTTGCCAATCGGTTCCGGCAGGATCGAGAGTCGGCGGAATATGCAGGGGCAATTCGCTGTGTTTCTCATGATCATCTCCTTCGTGATGAATAAAAACGCACGCTCTCATTGTGTGATACATACTGTAATAATATCGACTGATTGCGCTCCGGAACTGCTGAGTAGCAAAAAACGTGTTTGCTTGAGCGCGAAAAACATAACCAAGTTTCCACCGATCGGCTGCCGTTGCGCAAAGAAGAATTTGAATTCTTTTACCTGAATCTTTCTCCAGAGAAACGCCCTCTTTCCAAATCTTAACGCATTCACACGAAGCCTCCGCTATGCGTTTTAACCGCGCTTGTGGAAGAATCGCTGCCATAATGATGTTAATGACGGTAATTACCAAATGCTAAGTTGTCACGTCTATTTCCTCCTCTGTTAACGATACGGCTATGTGAGTGCCGGCTATTTATTGTTTCGGCTTTAAATCTGCGTTATCGCCCAGCGGGCGTGTTCGGCTATCAATGGCTCGGAATCTTTGGCGGCCTGGTTCAAAGCGGGCAGGGCGGAGGCGTCACCAGTGTTGCCCAATGCCACGCAGACGTTGCGCAGCAGGCCGCGACGTTTCGTCCGCAAAACCGGTGTGCCGGCGAAACGTGATTTGAAACCAACCTCGTCCAGTTGCAGCAGTTCAATCAGGTCCGGTGCGGCCAGGTTGGGTCGCGCGTGTTCTTTCATCAACCGGCCTTCGCGCGCAAACCGGTTCCACGGACACGCCGCCAGGCAATCGTCACAACCGAAGATGCGGTTGCCGATGGCCGGACGCAGTTCAATCGGGATGGAACCTTTCAATTCAATGGTGAGGTAAGAAATGCAAAGCCGGGCATCGAGCTGGAACGGCGCGGTGATGGCGCGCGTGGGACAGGCGGTGATGCAGCGAGTGCAGTTGCCGCAGTGATTTTTCTCCGGCGCGTCCGGTTCCAGTTCGAGCGACGTGACAATCTCCGCCAGCAGAATCCAGTTGCCGAATCGCCGGCTGATGACGTTGGTATGCTTGCCGACAAAGCCGAGTCCGGCGCGCTGGGCAAAATCGCGTTCCAGCAGCGGCCCGGTGTCCACGTACCACAGCGATTTCGTTTCCGCACCGCCCAGTTGATTCACGAACTGGGTCAACTGCTTCAATCGTTCGCCGAGCACGTCGTGGTAATCGGTGAATTGGGCGTAGCGGGAGATGAGGCCGTGAAACGTGAAACGTGAAACGTGATGCGTGGCATGCGGTGGATGGCCCTCGACCTCGCCCGCGTAGCTGGCAGCCAGACAAATTACGCTTCTGGTTTCCGGCAGCACGCGGTGTGGATCAACGCGCTTCGCGGCGGTTCGTTCAAGCCAGGCCATCTCGCCATGATACTTTTCCTCCAGCCAGTTTTGGAACTGGCCCGCGCTTGCGGGCGGGGCGGCGGTCGTGAACCGGCAATCGTCAAATCCCAATTCCAGCGCCCGCTGTCGGATCTTTTCTTTCATGGGTCGGCTATAGTTTCGGTGGGGTGAGGCTATGACGAGCCGCCGTCGCGCAGCGTTGGCACGTAAAACCGGCTCGCGAGGACGCTCGCCCCACCACCAACCCAAGACGTGCCACGACCTCATTCATCGCCGGCCGGAGGCTTCGAGCCGGAATTGATGGACCACCTGCTGGGCCACTTCGCGGACGGATCGCAGCTCGGTGTTCAGCAGCACATCCGCCTGTTTGTAGAACGGTTCGCGCGCGGCGAGCAGGTCGCGGATTTTTTTCTGCGGATCGGGATCGTGGAGCAGGGGGCGGTGCGTCTGGTTCTTCACGCGTTCCCAGATTTTTTCCGGCGACGCCCACAGGCAGACGACCAGCGCGTATTTTTTCAGGTTGATGAGATTTTGCGGATTCACCGGCAAACCGCCGCCGGTGGCAATGACGGTTCTGGTTCCGGCGGCGAGTTCGGCCACGAGGTCCGATTCCATTTTGCGAAAGGCCGGCTCGCCATCGGTCGAAAAAATTTCCGTGATGGTCCGGCCCGTGCGCGATTGGATGAGTTCGTCGGTGTCGAGATAATCGAAATGCAACTGCTCGGCAACGTGCCGGCCCACGGACGTCTTGCCCGCGCCCATGAAACCGATGAGCGCGATGTTAACGATGTGGCGATCGCTTTGCATGGGCACAGAGTAGCGCAGGCGTCCCGCCTGCGAAATTCAATTCATCCTGAAAAAGTTTAAACCACGAAATACACCAAACGCACGAAATGACAAAGCATGACCAGACACCGCCGATCCGCCGGCAATTGAAATTTGCCACCGCATAATAGGATTGGTTCCAGCTTTTTTTCGTGTGCTTCGTGTATTTCGTGGTTCATCTGTTTGCCGGTTTGAGGCTCGCCGGCGGGACGCCAGCGCTTCCAGGCAAGCTGAAGCTTGAACTCCAACTTGCTCCGCCGCTCGACAGTCCGACCGGCATTGCTTAAATTCGCGGCGTGAATTTACCGCCGCTCATTCTCGCCTCGGCCTCGCCGCGACGCGCGGAATTGTTGCGACTGTTGAAGTTGAAGTTTCGAGTCATCCCCAGCGACGCGACGGAGATTTTGGACGAGCAATTGTCGCCGTTTGAAGTCTGCCAGCTCAATGCCCGGCGCAAGGCGCGAGCGGTGGCAAAGAAAAATCCCGACTCGCTCGTGCTCGGCGCGGACACGCTGGTGTTTCTCGACGGCGAAATCATGGGCAAGCCCGCCAGCCGCGCCGATGCGGAGCGGATGCTGTCGCGGCTGCAGGGCCGGACGCACCAGGTGGTCACCGGCATCAGCCTGATTCATTTGCGCGCACACCGGGAACGGATTTTTGCCGAGAGCACGGACGTGATGTTTCATCCGCTCGATGCCGGACAAATCCGCGATTATCTGGCCAGGGTGAACCCGCTGGACAAGGCGGGTGCTTATGCGATTCAGGAGCACGGCGACCTGATTATCTCGGAAATCTCGGGTTCCTACAGCAACGTCGTGGGCCTGCCGGTGGAACAATTGCGGGCGGAACTGAGGTTGTGGGCAGTCTAATGATTTTTGTAGGAGCCGAGGTGACGAGGCTCTGATCGGGTTGAGGGTTCATGGTTGAGTGTTGAGAGTTCTAAAAGTCAAAGCCTCCTTACGTCGGCTCCTACTCAGCAGCCTGCCAACTCCTGCCACAGATGCGCGCTCATGGCCTGGCCTTTGGCAAAACAATCGAGATTGAATTTCTCGTTCGGCGAATGTGCGTTGCCGTCCGGCAGACCCAAACCCAGAAGCAGCGAGTCAGCGCCAAGAATCTTTTTGAAATCGTTGACGATGGGAATCGAGCCGCCTTCGCGCATCAGCACCGGCGGGCAGCCGAACGCGGCTTCGAGCGCGCGCAACGCCGCCCGTGCCCGCGCGCTCGTGGGCGAAACCAGATACGCCTCCGCGCCGTGACCGGCCTCGATTTCGAGACGCACCGTCGGCGGACAGATTTTTTTGATGTGCCGGCAGACGAGTTCACGAATCTTCGCCGGTCTTTGGTTTGGCACGAGGCGGCAGGTGATTTTCGCCCGCGCCCAGGCCGGCACAATCGTCTTGCTGCCTTCGCCCTGGTAGCCGCTCGTCAGGCCGTTGATCTCAAACGTCGGGCGCGCGCTGCGCTGTTCGGTGGGCGTGAAGCCGCGTTCGCCGAATAATTTTTTCACGCCGAGCAATTTTTGGAGGTCACGGTCCTTGATAGGGCAGCCGGGCGAATTGTTTCCGTTCGTAGGCTGAAAGCGGCGCGACGTCGTCGTAGAAACCGGGAATGGACACGCGGCCATTGGCGTCGCGAAGTTGCGCGAGCAGCCGGGCGAGCGCCATCGCCGGATTTTCCACGGACCCGCCGAAGACGCCGGAATGCAAATCGCGCGCCGGGCCACGCACGGTGATTTCAAACGCGATGATGCCGCGCAGCGAATAGGCCAGCGCGGGATGTTTGGGACTGGGAATGTCGGTGTCGGAGATGACCACGGCGTCGCAGTTCAACTCCGCGCGGTGCGATTTGAGAAATTTCGCGAGGTTCGCGCTGCCGACCTCCTCCTCGCCTTCGAGGACGAACGTGAGGTCGCAGGGCAGGGGAGTGCCGGTTTGGAGATAGGCCTCGACGGCTTTCAAATGCGCGAAGTTCTGGCCTTTGTTGTCCATGGCGCCGCGGGCGTAAATCGAGCGGCCCTGGATGCGCGGCGCGAACGGCGGCGATTTCCACAATTCGAGCGGCTCCGGCGGCTGCACGTCGTAGTGGCCGTAAATCATGAAGTGCGGACGCTTCGCATTTGAATTCGCGAGCGGCTTGCCGCGCCGAAGCGCATCGAAGGCGGGGGTTTTGGCGACGACGATGGGATGGCCGGCGGTGGGGCACAGGCGCGCGTCGAGGCCGATATGCCGGCAATGGTCCACGAGCCAGCCGGCGCAGGCGCGCAAATCCTTTTTGTGCAGCGGCTGGGCGGAGACGCTGGGAAAGCGGAGGTAATCGCACAATTCGGCCACGAAGCGGGCCTGGTTGCGTTTCAAGTAATCGAGCACGGCTTGCATGGCGTCTAGTTAATCCGCGAACGGCGCGCTTGCCAAAACAAAACGCGCGGGAAATGTGCGGAGGCACGCCTCCTTGAATGACTAATTCCTAAACCATAATGACAAAAGAATTTCCAAATGAACCAATGACTAATACGTCATTCGGCTTGCTCATTCGTGCTTTGGGCATATTTCGTCATTAGGATTTAGGCATTAGTCATTTCGCAGTGGCCTGCCACTCGCATCACCCCGGCATTGACAACGGAAACGCCGATGGTTCAGGCTTGGTCAGAATATACATGAAAGCATCCGAACTGTTTGGCGTTGTGGTCCGGGCGACCGGATTCCTGATGATTATCTACAGCCTGTGGAATGTGTGGTCGGGGTTTGACAATGTTTTTGAAAACATCCTGCAAGTCAGCCAGGGCAGCGATGCCGAGACGACATCGAGCCTGTCTTACTTCGTTTTTGGCGTTCCGGGGCTGATATTGGGAGCCATTTTATTCTTCCTGGCCGATTGGGTTGTGAAACTGGCTTACCGGAACGGCAGCAGTTGAAACCACGAAACACACCAAAGACACGAAATGACAAGGCATGGCCTGCACCTTGTAAAATGACCGGCTTCAGCCCTTTTTCGTGTACTTCGTGTCTTTCGTGGTTCATCTTGGTTTTACGATTTAGCTGGTTAAACAGCCTGCGCCGGGGCAAACTACCTTATGAAGAATAACAAGCCGGCACGCCGGATTAGCCTTCAACCGCTGGAAACCGGCCAAATCTGGCGCATGGCGGAGTTGAATCTCAAGGTGGGACTCGTCGGCAAATTGCTGGTGCATTACAAGCTGGCCAAGCCCGATGCCGTCCGCACCCAGACTTCCGTGAGCGGCAAGCGCGTCGTGGAGAAATTTCTGAAAAAGAACAAGGCGGTTTTGATTCAAGAATAATCCGCCCGCCCGGTCCCAGCCGGAATTCACCGCAGAGGCGCAAAGGTGCAGAGAGCAGCAGAACTTTTATAGCCACGGATGGACACGGATGAAACACGGAAAGGGAAATCAAAAGACAATATCTGTGAAAATCTGTGTGAATCTGTGGCTGAAATCGCTTGATCCAGTCGGCCGCTCTCTCGCGGCGTTTATTGAGCTTGCCGCGCCCGGTAAAAGCGATTCGCGTGGCTGGAAAAATCTGAATCCAACCAGATAAACGGACTGGCGCTGTTGGTGGTCATTGGCAGCCAGATTGCCAGGTCGTCGGAACCTTCGATGACATAACTGACGTCAGAGCTTGCTGTCACCCGGAACTGGAACTGTCCGCCCGAGGCCATGCAAGGCCGGCCCAGAGACATGACCGCCGGTGGCGTGAAAGTTGTCTGTCCGTTCCACCGCGCAATTCCGGACGAAACCTTGCCTCCAGCCGTGACGAACATGCCGCCCGCGTAAAGATCATTTCCATTGAAAACGAGCGCCGCACCCGTTCCCGCAATGGGTCCGGTGCCGCCTATGGCCAGCCGCGCCAGACCGCTGCCCAGACTCGTCCAGGATGCCCCGTCCCATCTCGCAATGGTGGACACCATGGTTCCCCCGGCGTTGGTGAACGCGCCCGCCGCGTACAAATACACTCCGTCATCCGCCAGGGCGTTGACAGACGGGGAAGTGACGCCCGACATGCCGCTGCCCAAAGCCGACCAGCTTGTGCCGTCAAACTTGGCAATCCGGTTCGCGCTGACTACTCCCGCCGTCGTGAACGTGCCGCCCACATAAACCTCTGTCGGCGAGACCGGCAGGATGGCGGTGACCGTTCCGCCCACGCCGTTGGTCGTGCCGTTGCCCAGCGAATGCCAGGCCGCTCCGTCCCATCGCGCGATGTTGCTGACCGTCACACCGCTGGCGGTGGTGAAAGAGCCGCCCACATAAATGCCATCGGAACCAACCGAAATCGCCGACACGCTGCCATTGAGACCCGTCCCCAGCGGCGACCAGGCGCTGCCGTTCCATTTCGCGATGTAATTGGCGGTGACACCGCCCGCTTTGATGAAACTGCCGCCCACATACACATCGCTGCCGTTGGCGGCCATGGCCGATGCCTGATTGTCCAGGCCCGAGCCAAGCGCCGACCAGGAACTGCTGTCCCATCGCGCGATGTTGGTGACCGTCACGCCGCCGGCGTTGGTAAAATTCCCGGCTGCATACAAGTAGCCGCCGCTGATGGCCAGGGCGGAAACCACCGTGGTGACAGAGTCATTCGTTCCTTTCATGCCGCTGCCCATCGCCCACCAGTTGGTGCCGTCCCAGTGCGCCACCCGGTTCGCCTTGATGGTCCCGGCCGCCGTAAAAGTGCCGCTGGCATACAAATCATTGCCGTTGACGGCGACCGCGCGAACCATGCTCGTGCTGGGGATGAAGAGTCCGTTGCCCGCCCCCGGACGCACCAACTGCCAGTTCGTCCCGTCCCAGGCGGCCAGATCGTAAACCCCCAGCGTGCCGGCCGTATCAAAAAATCCGCCAACGTAAAGCCGTCCGTCCGGCCCCGCTCCCAAACCGTACAGCAACAACGGCAGGGTTGGGGAGGCGGCCGTGACGCCTTCCGCCAGGTTCGTCCAGGTGCTGCCGTTCCAGCGGGCCACGTTCTGGACGGCCACACCTCCGGCGTTGGTGAAGCTGCCGCACACATACAGGTCGCCCTTCATGCGCGCCATCGCATAAATGGCAACGTTGGTTCCCGTCAAACCGCTCCCCAGCGCTTCATAGCCGCTCCCGTTCCACTTCACAATGTTGGTCGCGGCAACGCCCCCCGCCTTGCTGAAACCGCCGCCCAAGTAGATGTTGGAACCGTCCACTAGAATCGTAAAGATGGCGCTGTTGGTGCCCGGATCGCCGTGGAAGGCGGACCACTTCGTACCGTCCCAGACCGCAATGTTATTGACCGTCACGCCGCTGGCATTGGTGAACGCGCCGCCCGCGTAAAGATTCGTCCCGTCGGTCGCCAGCGTCTTGACCAGCAGCCCGGAGACGCCTCGGCCCAACGCCGACCAGTTGGTGCCGTCCCAGCGCGCGATATTGGTGGCCGCCACGCCGCCCGCGCTGGTAAACATGCCGCCCGCATAAACATATTTGCCCACTGTGGCCATGGCATAAATGTAATTGTTCACGCCGGAACCCAGCGCATACCAGTTGGTGCCGTCCCAGCGCGCGATATTGTTGACCGCCACGCCGCCCGCGCTCGTAAAGAAGCCGCCCGCATAAACATTGTCACCTTGGAACGCGAGCGCGGACACACTCGTGCTGCCGATGCCGCTGCCGAGCGGCGACCACCGCAGACCGTCAAACCGCGCCACCCGGTTCGCCACCACGCCGGCCACCGACCGGAACTGCCCGGCCACATACATGTCGCTGCCGTTGGTGGCGATGACCGCGACCCCATCATCGGTCCCCGGAATGCCAAACTGGTAATCCCAATGCTCGTCACCGGTCGCCGCATGGGTGCAGAGCGGAAGTCCGCCAAGAGCGGACACCAACAAGAAGGCGGATAAACGTAAGGCGCGGATTTTCATATGATGAGATAAGATATTATGGCCAATGATTGCATAACATTACCAGCATTCATTCCGAGTGAACACTATCAAACCGGCGCAGGATAAGCTTCGAGACATTTCATGTCAACGGAGTCAAATCCAACGCAGGCCATGCGGACCAGAACTGAACCACGAATTCAACGTCGGGTGAAATGACCACTGATTCCGCCTGTCTCAATCGCAAACAGCCTGCGCCCAAATGGATTGACTCGCTTGCGGCGCGCGCCTATCAAAGGCGCATCCATGAAGACTGTTCTGTTCTGGTTCGTGTTCGGCGCCGGCGTCTGGTTCACCATTTGCCTTGCGCGGGCCGGCGAACCGGCCATGGCGGCACAAACCAATTCCCAAATCACCAGCCCCAATGCCTCCCCCGTTGCCGTGCCGGTGCCGGGCGAAAAAGCCGTCCGGCGTTACCACGCCACGGTGGTAGTTGGAATCGCTGCCATCATCTGGAGTTTTTTGTCGCCCGCACTCTTTTTGTTTGCCGGATGGTCCGCCCGGATTCGCTCCTGGGCGGAGCGACAAGGGCAAAACTGGTATTTCACTTTCGTTCTCTACGCGCTTGCCTTTGGCCTGCTCTGGTTCCTTGTCAATTTGCCGTTGAACTATTACGCCGGCTATGTCTTTCCCCACCACTTCGATCTGACCAGCCAAACCCTGAGCCGATGGCTGGGCAACACGCTTCAAGAGCGCGGGGGTGGTGATGGTCATTGGCCTGGCCGTGGGTTGGATTCCGTTTCTCGTCATCAAAAAAAGCCCGCGACGCTGGTGGCTCCATCTGGGTTTGCTGGTGCCGCTGTTCCTGTGCGCCCAGCTATTAATCCAACCCGTCCTGATTGACCCGCTTTTCCATCAGTTCCGGCCATTGCAGGACAAAACACTTGAATCAAAAGTCCTGGCCCAAGCCGCGCGCGTCGGCATCGAAGGCGGCCGCGTTTATGAAATGAACATGAGCGTGGATACCAGGATGGACGAGGCCTATGTCACCGGCCTGTTCGGCACGCGGCGCATTGTGTTTTGGGACACCATGCTGAAGGATTTCAATGACGACCAACTGCTCTTCATTCTCGGGCACGAAATGGGGCATTACGTTCTTCAACACGTCATCAAACTGGCTGCCTTCGCATCGCTCATGGCCTTCCTTTCACTCTATGCGTGGTATTGGCTGGCTGGTCCGGTCATCCGTCGGTGCAAACACCGGTGGGGCTTTGACACGCCATCGGATTTCGCCGCCCTGCCGCTGATTATTCTTGCCTTCCAACTGTCTGTGTTTGCCGACCGGCCCGCCTACATGGCTTACAGCCGCCATGTGGAACACGAAGCCGACCGGTTCGGGTTGGAACTGACCCGCAACAATCACGCGGCGGCCACGGCCTTTGTAAAACTGGTGCAAAACGGCGTCTATGTTTACCGGCCGGCACCCATCATCCAATTCTGGTATGGCTCGCACCCCACGCCGGCGGAACGGATTGAATTCTGCAATCAATATCGCCCTTGGGAATCCGGCCAGCCGTCAAAATACCGGGAATACTTCAAGCCGTGATATGAATTAACCCTTGATCTGGATCGGCTTTCTGATCAATTGATCTGGGCGTGCCGAAGAAAGCCAAACCAGCCAGACGCCAGCCGTTCTATAAATCCCCGCCGCCCAAGCCGGGTCGAGCGACGAGAGTCGAGAGTCGAGAGCCGACATCGGAGCGCGGCGGTCACGCCGCTTCATCAACCGGATGCGAATTGACGTTGAAGCGGACTAAAGTCCGCGCTCCTGCCGATGATTTGCCCCATGCCCATTTGATTTCTCCCGCCCATTTTGAGCTGCGCGAGGATGGCAGCATTGGAACGCCGAACTCCGATTCGGCTCGTTCCGTTTCTCACCAACACGCCGATTCAGAGATTGGCGCTCCTATTCCACACCTTGCCTTCACCGACCCAGCGCGCGGCATCTGGCTCTACCACGGCAACTCGCTCGAGCTACTCGACGCCATCGCGGCAAAATATCCCGACGGCCGGTTCGACGCCATCTTTGCCGACCCGCCTTATTTTCTCTCCAACGGCGGCATCACCTGCCACGCGGGCAAAATGGTGAAGGTGGATAAAGGCGACTGGGACGTCTCGCGCGGACCGGAACTAAACCACGAATTCAACACCGAATGGCTGCGCCGCTGTCAGCGCGTGCTCAAGCCGAACGGCACGATTTGGGTGACCGGCACGCACCACGTCATTTTCAGCATCGGCTATGCGATGCAACAGCTCGGGTACAAGATTCTGAACGACATCGCCTGGGAAAAGCCGAATCCGCCCCCGAACCTGAGCTGCCGCTACTTCACCCACTCGACGGAGACGGTTTTGTGGGCAGCGAAAAGCGAGAAAAGCAAACACGTCTTCAATTACCAGGAAATGCGGAAGGTGACCGGCAAACAGATGAAAACGGTTTGGCGAAGCCATAGTTTCCAGTCCCAAGTCTCCGGTCCTCAGTCCGAAGAACTGAAGACTGAAAACTGTGGACTCGGGACTCCGGCGCCGGACAACATTTGGACGATTGGGACACCAACCACCGAAGAAAAGGCGCTGGGCAACATCCCACGCAGAAGCCCGTGGCGCTGGTGGAACGCTGCCTGTTGGCTTCGACGAACGAAGGCGACCTGGTGCTGGACCCGTTTCTGGGCAACGGGACCACCGCCGTCGCCAGCCTCCGGCTCAAACGCGGCTGCGTCGGGGTCGAACTCGATTTGCACCATGTCGAAATCGCGGCCCGCCGGGCCGACCGCGAAATCATAGAAATCTGGCTCCGCCACTTCCGGGTGCGTATGGAAATCTCTGTCTTTGGTAGGGCGGGCACTCCGTTGCCCGCCGCTGCCCCGAATGCGACCGAACGGCGCGCACGGAGTGACGCGCCCTACCATCAAATTGATCTTGCGATCTTTTCCGATTCGATCAATGGATCACGCGACATGGCCGACGTGCCCGAAATCCAGACCGAGCGCATCTTTCACGAATGCAAGTTCGTGTTTTTGAGTTGCGCCCATGTCGAGCGCGGCGCGGTCGTCCACACGACCGTGGACATCAGTTTGCAGGAAGCGTGGGCCAAAACGCCGAACGGCAAGAAACGCGAAACCACCCACATCGTCCGCTGCGAGACAGAAATCTTTCAGACGTCCTCAACTAGATTTGACAGCTTGACATTTAGTGCTATGGCCAATCGGGCGAGCTTATCGAGCGAAATGTTCTCACGACCTCGCTCAATTTCAGAAAGGTAGGGCCAGCTCATGTCCGCCTTTTCTGCCAATTGCTCCAAGGTCAACCCCGCGCTGGTTCGACAGGCGCGAATGTTTTTCCCCACAATCACCCGATGTTTGGCAGCTTGACCCATTACATCAGCAAAGCCGAAATTGGGCGCGACGAACATTCGACATATCGAATGTTTAGACTTGATCCTTTGCCGGAGATCGGGATCGATCCGCGTGGATGTCTGACAAATCCCGGCGGAAACGTTCAGCAAAAAGTGCCGCCAACCCAGCGCGCTCAGATCGGAGATCTGATCCAAAACCAACCCGATACAGAATTCGCCGAAATATTCCTGACCCAACTTGGTCGCTTTCGGAAATCGTTCGCCCGCACGTTCCCAAATCCCCACGCCGTCCGCGCACCCGTGAACAGTTCCATATCGCTGCCGTTGAAGCCGTTGCCCCTGAAGAAGCGCAGCCGTTTCTGAAATGGGTTGGCGGCAAGGCGCAGCTCCTCGCGCAGTTCGACGAATTTTTCCCCGCCGAAATTACCCGCTACTTCGAGCCGTTCGTGGGCGGCGGTGCGGTGTTCTTCCACCTCAAGCACCGCTTTCCGAAGATGAAGGCGTTCCTGCGCGACCTCAACCCCGAACTCATCAACACCTACCTCGCCGTCCGCGATTTCCCCCGCGAACTCATGCGCCGGCTGGACGAATACGCCGCCGAATTCAAGGCCAAAGGGGATGACTATTTTTACTTCGTCCGCGCCCAGCACCACCTCACCGGCGACGACAAGAAAATCGTGGAACGCGCCGCCCGCATGATTTTCCTCAACAAAACCTGCTTCAACGGCCTCTGGCGCGTCAACGCCCGCGGCGAATTCAATGTCCCCGTCGGCTCCAACAAAAATCCCGGCCTCTACAACGAGGATAACATTCTCGCCGCCAGCCGCGCGTTGGAGGGCGTGCATCTGGCAGTGCAGGATTTCCGCGAAACCCTCAACCAGACCCGGCCCGGCGACTTTGCCTACGTTGACCCGCCGTATTATCCCGTTTCCGGCACTGCCAGTTTTACCTCCTACGCCAAGGAAGATTTTGGCGAGGGCGAACAGCGTGAACTCCACGCCGTGTTTGCCGAGGCCGCCCGGCGCGGCGCGCGCCTGATGCTCTCCAACTCCGACACGCCCTTCATCCGCCGGCTCTACCGCGATTTTCAAATCCACACCGTGCAGGCCCGCCGCGCCATCAACTGCGACGGCACAAAACGCGGCGAAGTGAATGAAGTAGTTGTGACCACAGAGGACTAAATTTACGCCAATGCCAATGCCATTTGAGGAAGCGTGGGAAAAGTTGGTGTGTGAGAAGGTGGATACAACTGCGGATTTAGTAATGCTGACGAAAAAGGACATCGAATCAACTACCGGTAACGAACTTCGACTGATGGCAAAGGTGGATTTCTCTGCGAATTTGCCCAAGGCGCTTCAAAGGCATGGCTACTTTATTTTGCCGGTGAAAAACGGTGAATATGTTCTTGTCCGAGGAAACGGTTATCACGCACTCGAAAAACTTCCAGAACTGCCGACGATTTTTCGTCCTCAACTTGATTTTGAACTTGAAACCTTGGGCGTTGGCGATAGTGAGGCACAACACCTTGATTATTCATTTAACGTCGGCTTGATAGAAAACTTTGCCGGAACGCCCGGCTTGCGGCAGACAATTCGCAATAGAAAGCGAATGCCCGCAATTGATTTCTTCGTTGGGAATGTCGGGCCGATTCAAGTCAACGCGGGGGTTCAGGTGGAAGTTGACTTGGGTTGCGAAGGGCGAAACGACATAATACTGATTGAAGCGAAAACCGGCGAGCCAAGAGATTTCATCGTGCGTCAATTGTTTTATCCGTATCGCAAATGGCGGCTGGAAATCCCCAAGAAAACGACCCGGCCATTGTTTTTCTGCTCGCTGGAGATTGCGGGCAAACGCCTCTACAAGTTCTGGGAATACGAATTTACTGATGACGGCCAATACCAGTCGCTGCGACTCAAACGCGGCGAGAGTTTTCTAGTTGAGCCGGACAAGAAACATTTAACCGTTGAAGAATTGCTGCGCGCCCACGTCGCGGGCCGTGCGCATGGGCAATTGTGGGACGTGCCGCAGGCGGATTTGTTCTGGCGCGTGGCGGAAATTCCCCTGCTGATCGCGCAAGGGATCAACACTTCAAGCAAGGTGGCGAAGCATTACAAGTTTGCTCCACGCCAAAGCAGTTATTACCGGGAGGCGGCAGAGTTTTTGGGATTGGTTCGGCAGGAAAAGAATTTCAATTATGCGCTGACTGACTTGGGAAATGAATATGTGAACCTCCCGGCGGATGAACGGCGGCGCTTGCTGGCCGGTTTGCTGGCGCATTTCCCACCCATGCGCGCGGCGCTGGAATTGTCAGCCACAGCAGGCGCGCAAGGCATCGGCAAAAAGCAGATTGCCGCGCTGCTCGAACGGTATTCCAAAATAACCAGCAGCACGCCCGCGCGTCGTGCCTCCACCATTCTCGCGTGGCTTGACTGGCTGCGGAAGTTCACCGGCGCAGTGCAGACAACGGAATTGGGTTTCACGATCCGGTAGTGGCTGGTTCTCCTTGACCATGAACGGCAGCAATAGTAAAAGAGCGCTGGAACCTATGGCATCGCAAAGAGCAAAAACGGCCATTATCATCGCCATTGGGGTTGTTTTTTTCCTCGGTGCAATCACGTTTCTCATCCTCAAAGCAAGGGCGCACGTGGACCAAAAAAGGGCATTGGCCGTATTGAAGGAGGAAAATCCGGTTGAATATCACGTCCTGCATACACCCATGGTTCAAAGTGAAAGTGAATTGAAGAACGAGCTCGTTGGCACCTGGGAAATGGCAGGCGCAAGATCCCGGAATACCGGTCAGTTTTTCTTCCTTCAGCCTCACAGCGGTTATTTCAAAATGTTCACCCTGACCAATTGGGCCATCGTCACTTACGACGCCGAGTCTAATGTCGTTTATTCCGCCAGCGGCCATTACACGCTTCACGGCGACAGCTATACGGAATCCATCGAGGCGGCAACGGGCCAGATGATCCGATTTCGCGGCCAGCACCCGAGATTCAAAATCCGTGTGGACGGGGATAATTATTACCAGATGGGCGCCGAAAAAAATCCTGTCGTGGAGGAGCTGTGGCAACGCGTCGAGCAATGATTTGCCGCACTCCGCCAAAAACGAAAACGGGCGGTTTTTGATATCAGCACATATGGTATTCCCGCCGAAGTCCGCGAAAAAAATCCGTTGCGTCAATCCCCGAAAGGTTCAGATCTGGCCGTTGAAGGATGTTTCCGTGAAACAATGCAGCTGGACCTTGGATGTATGGAACATCATGCGGCGGCTGGTGGAGGAGCGCGGCATCTGGCGCCTGCCGTGAAGGTTGGCGCTAATTACGCGAATTCACGCAGATTGAATTCGTGATAATTCGTGAAATTCGTGTCACGCGTCGCGCCGTCACCCGTCATTGGGTTTTGTCAGTTGTCTTTTCGACAGCGTTTTTACGGGTGACATCGGCGATAACAATGTGCATCCACCCTTGATCGCGTTCTTGAATATAACCCAGGTCCCAGTTTTGCCAGCCCCTGCGTTTGGCTTCGGTTGCAGCAACCGTTGAGGCCACTTCTTTCACAAAAATGATGCGCTGCGTTCCCGGCAAGGGAGAACCCTGATGGACGATAACTTGAAAATGTGTGTCATCAACGTTCTCAATGGTATATTTGGGTGAGGTTGGAAGGTTTTGATTAAAATCCTGATTGTAGGATCTCTCATTTTGGGTGGCGCAACCAGCGGCTAGAACCACAACGGTCGCATTTAATAACAGCAGCCGGAGCGTCCGGCGGAGTTGATTTGTTTTCATGCTGCTAAACTAACCGATTCTGGCCGGCTGGCTATAGGGTAAACACCCCATAGCGGAAAACGAAAACATGTCAGTTTTCACTGGCCAAGTGCCAGCGTATGTGGCTGGAGCGGCACGCAAGGCAGGCGCCATTGCTCCCCGAAACCGTGGTTGCTACACTGACGCCATGATCGCCCTTCTCGCCGCCCTCGACCTGGTGCTGCAGACCAATTCCGGCTTCCGCCCGAACCAGACGGTGGACGCCGCCACGCTGCATAAAAAAGTTCTCGTCGGTTATCAAGGCTGGTTCCGCGCGGGCGGGGATGGCGGCACGGAATGGGATCATTGGAGCCGCGATTGGAGCACGCCGCCCGGGACGAACGCGCTGGGCAGGATCACGTTTGACATGTGGCCGGACGTGAGCGAGTACACCAACAAATATCCCGTGGCCGGTTTCACCTGTCCGGGCGGCGCGCAGGCATATTTGTTCAGCGCGCAGGACCAGCAGACGGTGGACAAACATTTCGACTGGATGCGGGAATACGGCATTGACGGCGTGGTGGTGCAGCGGTTCGTGACGCAGATTCCGCCGGACCATACCCAGAGCTGGAAGACAAATGTGCTGCTTCACGTGCGGGCCGCCGCCAACCGCACGGGCCGCGCGTTCATGATTCAATACGACATGAGCGGCGCCAACACGAATACGCTCTTCAGCCAGTTGACCAACGACTGGATTTATCTCGTGGACAATCTGCGCATCACGCAGGACCCGCGCTATCTGCATCACGATGACAAACCGGTGTTGATGATTTTTGGATTTTATCCCGAACGCTTTTCCGGCACGGCGCTGCCCAGACAAATCATCGCGTGGTTCAAAACCAATGCGACGCATGGCGTGACGCTCATTGGCAGCGGGTGGTGGGACTGGCGCGCCGGCGCGACCGGCGACTGGACGAATGTGTATCGCAGCTTCCACGGCTATTGCCCATGGAACACGGGAAATACTTATTCCGCCGGCACAAACAAGTTCGCCAATACCGCTTATTGGGCGGAGGATCTGGCCGCGGCAACGAACGCGGGGATGTTTTATTTGCCTCAAGTTTATCCCGGATTCAGTTGGGACAATCTCAAACACCTGCCGCCGGGCACATCCAAAATACCACGGCTCGGCGGCGATTTTCTCTGGAAACAATTCAACGCCGTCGCGAATCTCGGCGTGGACATGTGCTATGTGGGCATGTTCGACGAGGTGGACGAAGGCACGGCCATTTTCAAAGTCAGCAACACGCCGCCGGGGCGGGGTTATTTTGTGACCTACGAAGGACTGCCGGCTGATTGGTATTTGCGCCTCACGGCCGAGGGCACAAAAGTTATCAGCGGCGAACACCCGAACAGCCGGAACATTCCGATTTCACCATAGCGCGGCATTTTAAAGTTAAATCCGCCAGCAACGTCAGGTGTTACGCAACCTTGGTTTGCTGCTCCACGTTGAGCGCGCGTCCGGCGTTGAAATAAAACTTGCGCGGGACCGAATCAGGACGAAATTAAATCCAGCAAGCAAGACCGTTAGAGTACCAACTGCGTCGGATGTTGATTGGAAGTCCTCCTTCAGTCTGCAACTGCGGAAAGCCGTTTATGACCGCGTTCTTTTTTTGGTGCGCCATTGGAGTTGTTGCCGGAGTGATGTTCGGCTCCTTCTTCGAATGGACGCTGCATCGTCATGTCATGCACCGCCCGGTCAAATGGTTCCGGTATCCGTTTGAACGGCACGCGCTGGTGCATCACCGGATTTTCAAGGCGGACCACACCTATCACCTCGTGAATGAACGGGACAAGAAGACCATTCCCATGGCGTGGTGGAGCGGGCCGGCCATCGTGGCCGTGTGCCAGTTGCCGTTTTTGATATCGGCCTTGCTGCTGCACAGGTGGGGAATTTTGTGCGGCGCGGCGGCGGCCTGCACGTTGTATTTTACGGCTTACGAATACCTGCATTGGTGCATGCACCTGCCGGGAAAACGGCACGTGGAACGCTCGGGCATCTTTTTCCGGTTGAACGGACACCATCTGCTGCATCACCGTTACCTGGGCAAGAACTTCAACGTGGTGCTGCCGCTCGCTGATTTGTGTTTCCGGACGCTGCTGCTGCGCTCGAAGATCCCCTTCGAGCAGCCGCGGGGGCCTTCTGTGCCGGACGTGCAGCCGAAGGGCGCGAAAAGCTCAACTGCATCAAACCCCGAAAGCGGTGCTGAAGTTACCGCCTGTCTTTGAACAGGAAGAAGCGTAGGAAACGGAGATTTTTCAGATGTAAACCAACCGCCAAGGCGCGGAGGACGCCAAGGGTTTCAGATTCATTTTTTGAACTCAGCGCTCTTGGCGTCTCGGCTTTAAACTTTGGATCGAATAGGATCCCGCTTCAGAGAATATGTTCCAACGTCTCCCCGACTGTTTTGACACAGCCGGTGCAGGTCTTGGTCTGGAGATTGTTTTCCTTGAAGTGGCGCTGGCCTTCGGGCGTGTTCAGATCGCAGCCATTCAGCAGAGTGCGGCAGATGCTCGTGCCGTGCTTGGATTCAAATTGCCAGATGAGTTCCCGCACTTTCCGGTACGTTTCATCGGTGCGCGACCGGTCCTGCCCCTCGCCGCGTCCGTGCTTGAGTCCAATGGCGATGATGCCGCCGGTGATGGCTCCGCACGTGCCCTGCTTTCGCGCCATGCCGGCCCCGAACCCGCTGGCCAGCCGGAGGGCAGTGTCCTTGTCGAATTGGAGATCATCGCAGAACGAGTACAGAACGGCTTGGGCGCAGTTGTACCCGGCGAGAAATTTTTCCACGGCAATATCGCTTCTGGTTTTCATAGGTTTTCGCTCGCCGAACGGAATAAAAATGAGCCGGAATCACCGGATGGTCAAGCCTGCATCGTCCGTCATTACGGAAATACAGTTCCTGGGAGCACTGGCGCTCCCAGGAGGTTCATGAGCGGAACTTTTTTGAAACAATCCGGGGGTCTGCCGGGTTATGGAATTGAACATGAAAAGTTTCTGTGCGAGAGCAAATGTGAATCCGGCCTTCAAAAAGGCCCAGCCCTTGCCGGCGTTACCCGGTCATCTAATCAGCACGGGCAGGAGCTGGCTGCAGCTCGGGTGTGCCGGCTGGTTGAAATATCCGGCGGCGGCAAAGCCCCGGCCCATTGCCGGGCCTGGCCTGGTCGGCACCGCCCTCCTGCACGCGGCGGCGCAGTCGGGAGACATACCCAACTTGGCCCCCGCATGGGCCGGGCGGAATTTCTAGCACCCCATGCGCGCCAACATTTCAAACCGTTATGCAAGAGTTTTGCGTTCAACAGCGTTCCGGATGTAAGATGAGCCGCCGAGGGCTGCGGCCCGACCATGACAGATGCGCAACAATTCGAGGCGTTCATGCGGAATTACCAGAACATGGTATTTAGCACGGCCATGCGTTTGCTCTCCAACCGATCTGAAGCCGAGGACGTGACCCAGGAAGTGTTCCTGCGCACGTATGAACGTTTCGGCGAATTGCAGGGCAGCCCGACCGTGGGTGGCTGGCTCAAGACGGTCGCCACCAATCTCAGTTTGAATCATCTTTCCCGCTATCGTTCGCGCTGGACCTTTTTTTCCGAGATGTTCACCGGCGACTCTGACGCGGGCGGCGAGCCGGAAGTGGAATTTGCCGATGAAAGCAACGCGGGCGAGGAACTGGAGGCCAGGGACCGGCACGAACTGGTGGAGCAGGCCCTGCAAAAACTGCCCACGGCGCAACGGGTGCCGCTGGTGCTCTATCACCTTGAAGGATTACGCTATGAGGAAATCGCCGAGAAACTGGGCGTGTCGCTGGGCAAGGTGAAGACGGACATTTCCCGCGGCCGCGAGGCGTTGCGCAAAAAGCTTCGCCTCACCCTGGAACTGGAAAAAGACCCGGCTTGAAACGCATGAATCCGGATTACGACCAACGATTGGAAGCGGCCATCAGCCGCGAGCTGAAGACGCTGCCGGAACTGGCGGCGCCAGGCGCACTGGCGAGCCGCGTGATGGCGGCCATCGAGCAACGCGCCCGGGTTCCCTGGTATCGCCGTTCGTGGCAGACGTGGCCGGTGGCACTCCGGGGTGTTTCGTTCGTTGGGCTGCTGGCCGCGTTTGCGATCCTGTGTTTTGGAAGCTGGCGGCTGGCACACTTCGCCACGCTCACTCCGGCGGCAAGGGAAGTCTCCGGTTGGTTCAGTTGGGTGAATGCGGTTTGGAACGCTGTAAACACTCTGGCAAATGCGCTGGGGCTGGCGTTTCGGAGTCTTGGACCGGCAGTCGCCATCGGCATCGCTGTTATGTGGCTGATCTCCTACGCCGCGTGTGTTGGTTTGGGAACAATTTATTGGCGGCTCGCCTTTTGCGCGTCGCTGAAAGAAAGGCAAACATGAAAAAAATCCTTCGCAATATATTAATTGGGAACGGCGCAGCAACCCTCGGTTTGCTGGTTCTGTTCAGCGCGCCGATGAATCGCGCTGTGGCGCAGACCAATGAACCTGCAATTTCCGCCGCCGCCGAAGCCGCACAACCGCGCGACCGGCAAGGTGGCGACAACTCCAGCAACGACCTGGTTGTATTTTGCCGGAGCGCCGAATTACCAGCAGGGGAGACCGCAAACGACATGGTGGTCATTGGCGGCTCGGCCACGGCGCTTGGCAAAGTGCGGCAGGACCTGGTAGCCATTTTGGGGAACATAATGGTGGGCGACGAGGCGGGTGGAGACACAGTCGCGGTCCTGGGCAACATCAAATTGGGAACCAACGCCGTCGTTCACGGCGATACGGTCGCGGTTTTGGGCAACATAAAGCTGGGGCCAAACGCGAAGGTCCATGGCGATGTTGTTGCGGTGGGCGGCGCGGTGGAACGCTCCCAAGGAACTGTGATTGATGGAGAAGTCGTGAGCATGCCGGTCTTTAGCTGGCTGGGTGATTGGCTGGATCAGTGCGCGTTTAAATTGCGTCCGCTCGCGCCGCAGTTGGGCTGGCTTTGGGCCATCGCCGGCATGTTTCTCCTGATTTACATTTTAATCGCCATCGCGCTTCCACGACCGGTCCAAGCCTGCGTGGACGAAATCACGCGCCGTCCCGTCACGACGATTTTGGCGGGGTTGCTGGCCAAAATCCTGCTGCCATTTGTGTTCCTGATTCTCGTCGTCACAGGCATTGGCATTTTCGTCATTCCTTTTCTGCTCATCGCTGTAATGTTCGCGGGCATGATCGGAAAGGTTGCATTGCTGCAATACTTCGGCCAACAAATCGGCCGGCAGTTCAATCTCACGACGATGCAAAAGCCGCTGGCGGCGTTTCTGCTGGGATGGGTCGTCATTACGCTGCTCTATCTCGTGCCAATTCTCGGTTTCATCATCTATACCCTGACCGGCACATGGGCGTTGGGCACGGTCGTCATGGCCATGTTCAGTGGCAGACGCCGTGAAATGCCGGAGCAACCCACGGCTCCGCCACCGGCTTCGGGATCGCCGCCCGTCATGGCGGCAATGGCTACAACGGCACCGGCGCCGACGGCCAGTGCGCCAGGCATTCCTCCGGCGTTTGTTCCTGGCGGGCAGGCGGCAGGCGCGGCGGAATCCCCGGGCGCCTCGGCTCCGGTCAATCTGCCACCCGTCATGCCGCAAGCTCAAGCTGCCGCTGGGGCGCCACCTGCCGCGCTGCCGGCAATTTCACCGGTGTTGTCCTGTCCCCGGGCCGGATTTTGGGAGCGCATGGGTGCGGCGTTTCTGGATATGGTGGCAGTGGGCTTTATCACCGGATTCGCGCACGGATCGCTCGGATACTTGTTGCGGTTTCTGAACGGCCCGCCGGTCTTCTTCATTGTCGCCCTGGCTTATTTCGCCGGCTTGTGGGCATGGAAGGGAACCACGATTGGCGGAGTTGTGCTGAAGCTGCAGGTGGTGCGCCACGATGGCGGGCCGCTGACTTTTCTCGTGGCGCTCGTGCGCGGACTGGCCGCGGCATTTTCCGCCGTCGTGTTTTTCCTCGGTTTCTTCTGGATCGGCTGGGACCGGGAGAAGCAGGGCTGGCACGACAAAATCGCCGGGACGGTTGTGGTTCGGGTGCCACGATCAACGCCCTTGGTATGCATTTGATGGAAATTCACTACGCTTGAGAATTCTCCCGAACGAATTCATGCTTTAACCCCCTGAACCGGGGCACAGTTCCTGGGAGCGCCGGCGTCTCGCCGGCGAATTCCGGTTTCAATTCCCGACTGGCCGGCGGGACGCCGGCGCTCCCAGGAGGATCATGAGTTTCCCCATCGGTAAGGGTATCAGATTGCATCCCAATTTATCTTGCGATTTAACTCGTCTAATTGAAAGTTCCGGTGCAAACTCCGTTATGAAGAATAATAAGCCGGTGCGCCGGATTAGCCTGAAACCGCTGGAAACCGGTCAAGTCTGGCGGATGGCGGGATTGAATCTCCAAGTAGGCATGGTGGGCAAATTGCTGGTGCATTACAAACTGGCCAAGCCCGACGCCGTCAGAAGCTCCAACTCCTGCAGCGGCATATCCACCGTTGAGAAATACCTGAAAAAGAACAAGGCCGTTTTGGTTTCTGCCTAGCGGGATTGGTTTCCCACCCAGGTAAATTCTGGTGGACAAGGGTGAAGCCGGGCAATAGTGTTGCCTTCGCAAAAAGCACTTTTGCGGTTCAATGACCGGTTAGGCGCATCATGTGTCTCGGCAAAGTGGAGCGGCACCGATGATGATTCCAATTAAGATTGAGTGCGGATGCGGACAACATTACGCATTCGATGCAGATAGTGGCGTTTACCTCCTGCCAGGCGCCATTGCCTGTCCAGCTTGTGGCGCCGATGGCACCGCCACGGCCAATGGGGTTATCTCCCAAAGCCTGTCGGCGCAACCAACCGTTGCTGCCGCGACGGGAAGCGGGTCGCGCATACGCGTCGCAACCCCGCCGCCAGTTCAGCCCGCCTTAGCACCATCTCCTCGCGTCAGGCCGCAGGAAGCCAAACTCCGCGCGGGTGAAGTTGACCATACCAAGGCGCAAAATGAAGCCAGGGCAAAGATTATTTGGGGCGATCCACCCGAGGAAGTCATCAAGTATTTGATGATTCAGGGAATCGGCCGCGAAGAGGCGTCGGTCATGGTTAGTGCGATGTTCCGGGAAAGGGTGAGAACCATCAGGGGCAACGGTATCGGGAAGATCCTGATGGGTATTTTCGTGGCCGTCGGCGCCGCCGCAACCTTTCTACTCTTGTTCAGAATCGGATTCATCAGCATCTGGCTCCTTGGGTCCGTAGCCATAGCCTGTGTCTCCGGTCTGTGGATGATTTTGACCGGCATTTTAAAGGTTCTGGCCCCGAGATCAGAACGCGGAGATGCCTCGGATAATGATTAACAGGGGAATTTTCTTTTCTTCATTCACATTGTAGTTATCCTGCTGTACTCGGATTCACAATTTGAATTTCGACATTCGAGATTTGTAAATGGACGCAGTTCACATACGCAATTTCAGCATCATCGCCCATATTGACCATGGGAAGACGACGCTTTCGGACCGGCTCCTGCATCGCACCGGCACGATTTCGACGCGCGACATGGAGGATCAGTTGCTCGATTCGATGGATTTGGAGCGCGAACGCGGCATCACCATCAAGGCGCATCCGGTCACGATGCGTTACACGGCGCGCAACGGCGAGACTTACGAGCTGAACCTGATTGATACGCCCGGCCACGTGGATTTTTCCTACGAAGTGTCGCGCAGCCTGAGCGCGTGCGAAGGGGCGCTGCTCATCGTGGACGCGGCGCAGGGCGTCGAGGCGCAAACGGTCGCCAACGTCCATCTGGCGATGAAGCAGAATCTCACCATCATCCCCGTCATCAACAAGATTGATCTGCCGCACGCGGATGTCGCCCAGGCCAAACGGCAACTGGAGGACATTCTGGCGATTCCCGGCGACACGGCGATTTCGGCCAGCGCGAAAGAGGGGATTGGCATTGATGAAATTCTGGAGGCGATCGTTGAGCGCATTCCGGCGCCGAAGCCGACGGGCGCGCCGTCGTTGCAGGCGCTGGGCTTCGATTCCCTTTTCGACACTTACAAGGGCGTCATCACGCACGTGCGCGTGTTCAACGGCGAGTTGAAGGCGGGCAATGCACGTGAAACTGCTGCACTCCGGCAAAACGGTGGAGGTGAAGGAAGTGGGCAGCTTCAATCCCAAGCCTTACGTGCGCGAGAAATTGGAGGTGGGCGAGACGGGTTATTTCACCGCGAACATCAAAAGCCCCAAGGAAGTGAAGATGGGCGACACGGTGACGGATTCGCGGAATCCTTCGCCGGTGCTGGCGGGGTTCAAGGAGATTCATCCGATGGTGTTCAGCGGGATTTATCCCGATCAACACCGCCGATTACGAGCATCTCAAGGCGAACATGGGCAAGTTGCAGCTCAACGACTCGGCGTTTGTCTATCAGTCGGAAACGTCGGTCGCGCTCGGCTTCGGTTTTCGCTGCGGATTTCTCGGCTTGCTGCACCTGGAAATCGTGCAGGAACGGCTGCGGCGCGAATACGGCATGGACATCATCGCGACGTATCCGAGCGTGGTGTATCGCGTGACGATGAGCGACGGCACGGTGAAGCAGATTGACAACCCGGCGTTTTTGCCGGAACCGAATTACATCCAGAAAATCGAGGAGCCGATGGTCAAGGCCTTTGTCATTTGCCCGAACGAAAACATCGGCGACATGATGGCGTTGATTTCCGAGAAGCGCGGCGCGGTGGACCACACGGAAACGCTCGACGCGCGCCGGGTCATGCTGACGGGCCATGCTGCCGTTGAACGAAATCCTGATTGATTTCCATGACCGCATCAAAAGCATGACGCGCGGTTACGGTTCGATGGATTACGAACACGCCGATTACCGGGAGTCGGCCATGGTGAAGCTCGACATGCTCGTCAACGGCGAGTCCGTGGACGCGTTTTCGTGCATCGTGCATCGCGACAAGGCGGAGGGCAGGGGACGCGCGCTGGCGGCCAAGCTCAAGGAAGTCATCCCGCACCAGCAATATCAGGTGGCCATCCAGGCGGCCATCGGCGGAAAAATTGTCGCGCGCGAAACGGTCAGCGCCTTCCGCAAGGATGTGACGGCGAAATGTTACGGCGGCGACATCACGCGCAAACGCAAGCTGCTGGAAAAGCAAAAGGAAGGCAAAAAGCGCATGAAAGCCTTCGGCACGGTGAACATCCCGCAGGAAGCGTTTATTGAGGTGTTAAAGGCGTAAAATATCAGGAATCCAACTGAGGCAGATCAAGTTCAACTACCGCACACAATTTGCCATCTATTATTTCGAAATGAGCATTCTGAACACGTCCGAACATGTCTTGTGATGCGTAACATGAGGTGTTTGTCCAGTAATCGCTATACTTCGACAGAAGCTCTTTCCTCTTCATTCCCTGCAACTCAAGGGCATTAGGCACTTGATTAGGATTGAATGCCTTCCCCCTGCCAGTTTTACCCACCACAATCATTCCTTCTTTGATCAGAGTTCCTTTTTTTGGCAAACCATGATCGTCCAAATGTTTGACTTCACAGCTTTCAACCAAGGGATACAGATCCCACGTAAATTCCTCTTTCTCACCCGTTGCATCAAGACCTTGTTGGACGACAATTCTTACCGTTTTCATTGAAGTTCTTCGATTAGCCGCGCCAGCATCCTGATATCTTGTTCATTTAAGAACTTGAACGTTCCTTTGCCGTAATTATCAATTATCCGTTGAAACACTTAGAGCTTATCCCTAAATAACGATTTTACGTATTCAACACATTCGCCAGCAAATCAAGGCCGAAGCGCAATGCAACAAGCCCAGATAATTCTCCGCCTTCTTTTCGTACCGCACCAGCAACTTGCGGAAACGGTTCAACCACGAATGCGTTCGTTCCACCCGCCATCGGCGGGCAGGCTGCTTCCGCCCGCAGATCGGTTTGGTTTCCTGGCCGATTTGCCGCACCTGCGGAATATAACCGCGTTTCCGCATGATCGCGGCGGCGGGCTTGCCGCTGTAGCCTTTATCGGCACACAGGTTTTGGCGACACCGACGGGTTGGCTTGGGTCGCCGAATCACAATGCTGTCCAGTGTTTCGGCCAGCAGTTTCACATCATGCCGGTTGGCCCCGATGACGATAAGCGAGAGCGGGACGCCAGTCCCGTCGACCAGCAAACTGCGTTTGGTGCCTTTTTTTCCCCCGATCCGTGGGGTTGTTGCCTACCGCTTCCAGCGCCAAGGGAGCTTTGCCCTGAGTGCCGTCAATGCTCTGCCATTCCCAGGCAATCCCTTCCAGATCATCGTATTCGGCCAAACCGGCCCGCCACAGTCGGCGGAAGAATCCCGCCGCGCGCCACTGCTGAAAGCGACGGTGAACCGCCGTGGCACTGCCAAAACTCTTGGGCAACGCTTTCCATTGACAACCCGTCCGCAACACGTACACAATGGCAGCGAACACGGAGCGCGATTTTAACGGCTTGCGCCCGCCTCCGGGACGCCGCTGGTATTTTTGATCTTTGGCCCGCGCCGCGCGCACTGGAACCAGCGGCTCGACCCGAGTCCAGAGTTCATCGGACACTTCCCAAGAGTAAACTTTGCTCATGCCGACAACGTAACAAAGCCCACACACGGTGTAAAGATTATTTAGGGATAAGCTCTTAGAACCCGATACAGAAGGCTGACTTTTTCCATTGAGATTTCCATTTCCTGCGATTTCCTGCTACCGGTGGCGATTCAACTCCAAACAATTTTGTTTCGCAAGAACAATTTTGTAACGTGTAGATTGCATAAATTCAAGCGGCATGAATTTCCTTTTATTTGCCCGCATAGAGGATATTTTGCCCAAATTAAATTCGTGAAAATTCGCGCGATTCGTGTCAAAGCTGAACATTTATGATTTTACGCTGGTTCATTTCTCCAACCGTCCGGCAGGCCTGCGCGCTGCGAAGTCATGTTGAGCGGCTGCTGGCCGCGCAGCGCGACCAGCTTTCGCCGCAGGCGCTCGGCGCAATAACCCTCGCGCTGAACCAGTTGCGGGATGTCGTCGCGGCGGGAGAGAACATCGGCAAAATCCGGATCAAGATGGACGAGCTTGATTTCGCCGCCAACAAGTGGCTCAAGCCGTATCCGAACGCCGCGTGGCGCGAAAATGTGGAAGTCATTCTCGTGGCGGTGGCGGTGGCCATGGCCATCCGCACGTTTTTCGTGCAGCCGTTCAAAATCCCGACCGGTTCGATGCAGCCGACGCTGTTCGGCGTCATCTCGAAAAACTATCTGCCGCACGATGGCCGGCCCGGCGACCCCAACTTCAAAATTCCGACCGGGTGGGAACGAATCAAGGAATGGTTTGAAGGCATTTCCTACATTCATGTCGTCGCGGAACGCGACGGACGAATTGCATGCGGTCGAGCCGCCGGTCCGATTTTTGATTTTCAACATCAAACAAACCCTCTGGATTGGCGGCCAGTCCCAAACGATCTGGTTTCCGCCCGACTACGGCGATCAAAATTTGCAGATGCGGGCCGGGTTGCGGACCCGCGCGGAGTTTGGCGAAGGGCAAAGTTGTCAAAAGGGCCGGGATGTGGTGAAGATTAAAGTTGCTGCGGGCGACCATCTGTTTGTGGACCGGCTGAGTTATAATTTTCGCAAACCGCACCGCGGGGACATCATCGTTTTCGCAACGGCGGGAGTCCCGGAGGATCGCCGGGCGGCGGTCGGGATGCCGGGCGACCAGTTTTACATCAAACGCCTCGTGGGACTGGGCGGCGAGACGCTTTCACTGGCCCAGGATTACGAAGTGACGGGGGCGGCGCAATTCGGCGGCGAGGCCGTGCCGGTCGGCCATCTCGTGGTGGATGGCCAGCCGCTGTCCGCGTCCACCCCGCATTTTGAAAATCTTTATTCATTTTCCACCGTGCCGCCAGGAACCAAAACGATCCATTACCAGGAAAACCAGTACTACGGTCATGCGCTGATCAGAGCACTGGAACCGGGCCATGAATTTCAAGTGCCCCCCAATCATCTTTTTGTCATGGGCGACAATACGATGTACAGTTTGGACTCGCGGTTTTGGGGGGATTTTCCCGAAACAAGTTGCATCGGCAAATCCTTCTTCGTCTATTGGCCCATTACCAGCCGGTTTGGATGGGGGAATCAATAACCCGCAGGGAACAAAATGAACGCAGCGAACAACGAAACAGTTTTGATTACCGGCGCCTCGTCGGGAATCGGCCGGGAACTGGCGCGCTGCTTTGCGGCGGACGGATGCCATTTAATATTGCTCGCCCGCAACCCCGAGGCGATGGAAACTCTGGCCGGCGAATTGCGACAAACACATAAAATTGAGACGCTCGTTCTGACCGCCGATCTTTCCCGTCCCGAAATCCCGGCGCGCGTGTTCAAGGAATTGCAGGGCAGGGGAATCAAGGTTGACGTTTTGGTCAATAACGCCGGCTTCGGCGCAAATGGCGCGTTTGCCGGGTTGCCGCTCCAGCGACAGCTCGAAATGATTCAAGTCAACATCACCGCACTCACGAACCTGACCGGGTTGTTTCTTCCGGGCATGATCGAACGCCGGCGCGGCGGCGTGCTCAACGTCGGTTCGCTGGCTGGATTCCTGCCCGGCCCCGGCATGGCGGTCTATTTCGCGTCCAAAGCCTTTGTGCTCTCCTTCACCGAGGCGCTCGCGGACGAACTCATTGGCACGGGAGTGACGGCGACGGCGCTTTGTCCCGGCCCGACGGCGACCAATTTCGGCAACGTCTCGCACGGCAAAAAAACGCGGCGGCTGAATACGCCCAAAATGACGGCGTCAACCGTTGCAAGCAGCGGCCACCGCGCCTTTCGCAAGGGCAGACCGCTGGCCATTATCGGCGGGCAATATCATGTTCTCCTTTTACTGGTTCGAATCATGCCCCGTTGGTTCGTGCGCAAAATGGCCAAACGATTCAACGACACAAAGGAATAGTTTAAACAATGGAAGGTCGAAGAAATTGAATTCTAAAACCGGCAACGCCCACAAAAGCCGGCTAATTAGAAATCCTGTCCATGCCCGTCACACTGATTTGGATTCCACCACAACAACCCTTTTCCGTGGTTGCAATCGCCATAGACCGGATTATTCATTTCACCCAGGAAGTCATTAAATGACATCATGTTCGCATTGCCTCCCACCGCCAACACATTGGCGCCTTTGGTGTGAAGCGTTTTGGCGACGCCTTCATCTATTTTTGGGTAGTTGCAACCGTCATTGTAGTTGTTCGCTTGGGTCACGTCCGGTTCCCAGTTTAAAATGCACAAGGGACTCCAAATCTGGCTCGCCTTACAAGTCTTGTATCCATATATGCCATTTTGCCCCATCGGAGGATAGAAGGCCGCCGCTCCATTCATAACATAAGTGGACAATTTATTTTGATAAGCATCCCAAGTTTTGGTTCCCACCACATTCGCCAGGAAAACCGGGCAGAAAAATGTATTCGCATTGGGGAGGAATTGCCAATAAACACCGTTCTTAAGGTTGCCCACCCGATACGCGGGCCAGTTCGCGGTATCCTTGACCAGGCCTTGATTAAGGTTATTAGGCGTATTGGGATCACCGGCATATAACCACCCCGCAGGACAACCACTGGAAAGAGGATCGTTTCCCCAATTCACCCAGGGCATGAAATCCTGGGAGTCGGTTAAATACATGTTCAGCGCCAGACCCAATTGTTTCATGTTGTTCAAACAGGCTATGCTTTGAGCCCTTCGCTTGGCCTCTTTCAAGGCTGGCAGCAGCAACGCCGCCAGAATCGCAATGATCGCGATGACGATTAGAAGTTCAATCAGCGTGAACGCCGACCGGAATTTGTAACATTTTTCAAAGTTATTTTTCATATCGTTATTGTGTTGTTGAATTTGAAGCAACCTAGCTGAGGCAGCCAAATTTTCATGTCGTGAAAATTCATGTCATAAAATTTCATGTCATAAAAACACATGACATGGGTTTTATAAACCCACGATCATACCATCAAATGAACTGACGGGAATTGTCTGGCGTGTCAAAGGGAAGCTTTATTGGCAGCGCATCAGAGTCGAAAAAAGTGTGCTTTAAGATGCCTTTTAACTAGTATGCCAACAAGGGCAGGACCATCCTCGGTCCAACCGACCCCAATTCGAGACTGGCATGGCATGGTGAGTATTTCGCGGATGGCAAGAGCAGACCGCTGCGTTTCACTCTGACTGCGTTGAAAAATCCGAAACCTTTTCTGGAAGTCGCATCCATTGATTTATATTCCTGCAAGAGCAACAGTTGCGGCTTGATCCTGGCCATAACCGCCGGACAGTCCGGATTGATGCGCTAATAACCGTTTTCATCATGTGCAGGGCAGGGGACAGAGTCGCATTAATGTTTGGACGAGCACACTACAAAATTGTGAAACTCGGATGTCAACAAAAAGTGTTAAAGAGTAAAAGACTAAAGCCCCCTCACACACCGAAACCCATATCGGTAGTAGGCGACACTCGGGTTGAGGCTTGTGCGACAGGCACAGCGCGCGGAGTAGGCGTAGATGCTCCAATAGCCGCCGCGCAACACACGGTAGGTCCCGGTTGTCGGTCCGGTTGGATTATTAGCCGTTGGTTGACCATACGGCGTCCCATACCAATCCCAACACCACTCAAACACATTCCCAGCCATGTCGTAGAGTCCATAACCATTCGCCGCAAAAGACCCCACCGGACTCGTGTAGGGATACCCCCCAGTATCGAAGGCGGCGTTGTAGCCATTTGGTCCCAAATCGTAGCTATAGCTGGTGTTTCCGAGGTAGTTGGCCTGGCTTTCACTAATCGTGCTGCCCCACGGAAACCGTTGCCTGCTCAACCCCCCCCGCGCCGCCTTCTCCCACTCTGCTTCCGTCGGCAACCGATACCCATTCGCCGACCAGTTCGGATAGACTGTTGTGCCACTATCGCCATTATTATAAACCTGAGTCAATTCCGCATCCGTGTAATACACCGGCGCCAAACCCTCCTGCTGCGACCGCGCATTGCACCACTTCAAACAGTCATACCAATCCACCGTCTGCACCGGATGATCCTCCGCCTTGCCCGCACCGGCATTGTTAAAACCATATCCGTTGTTCGTGGCGTAGAAATAAACCGTCTGCCATTGACTGTAGCTCACCAGGTTCGCGTCCATGTAAAACGCCGACACGGCCACGTTCGTCACCGGAACGGCATCGTGCTCCCCGTCCAGCGTGTCCCCCATCGTGAACACACCCGCCGGAATCAGCGCCATACCGGCAGGCGGGTTGAAGTCAAACAGCAGGTTGGTGTTGACGGTCTGAGTGACGGAAAGCCGGACATAATCCACCCAATTGGTTCCGCCGGGCAACGAGGTAACGGTCTGGACGGTATAGTTCGTGCCTGCCAGCGCGTTGCTCCACACCAGCGTGCCGTCCGATCGGAACACGGTCATTTTCGTTGCCGCCGGACCGGAAATCCGGAAAAACCTTGTCCCTTGGGCAGCGACCTGATGAACGCCGGCGAGCAACGCCAGCACGACGAACAGCGAACGAAGTTTGATGCACATAAACAATTCAGGATTCAATCTGCCTCACATCCACGGATTTTCAAACTGCCGGCAGCTTTTTACAGATCGACCGGTGAAAATGCAAGCCGCCAATCGCCTCATTCCGAGAGTCAGACGAAATAAAATCTTGAAACTCGATACCACGACAAACGCACCAATCAGACATGACCTCTGCGCGCCCCAGGAACATCAAACGCACACCTTCCGGCCAAGCTGCAATTTGGTGCGTTGACCATGACGGAAAGATTGTAAAAAAAAGGATTCACTTGAGCACCTCCATGGCCCAAATGAAAATTAATCTCGGAAGAAAAAGCGCAGAAGTTATCATCACTCCGAAAAAGAAACCACAGAGGAACGTTTTTCCAAATTTGGCACGTAGATTTTTAGGGATTGTTCTCATGGCCTGTAAATCCAACCACGTTCCTTGCCAACAAAAGACGGCACGAAAAGACCAAGACTCCGGAGTCGTTCACCAGTCACCGTAGATCCTGCTGGAATTCCAGCTACAGGTTCCAGAGGATTCCATAAATCGAATAGAATTTTGCCTCGGCGATATATACGTTGAAGACCAACAAATTGAAGCGAACGCTTTACTAAACCGTTCAAACCGTAAGACGAATGCAGTTTTTTGCCGAACATGCGTCGTTTTTACCACACGTTTTGAAAAGTACCCGTGCTGTATCAGCTTACTTGATTATAGTTATACAATGTTTGTTATATTTAATTTATTTCAAGCGCCGCAGTTGTCGAATACGCCCTTTGGTTTGCAAATCTGGCCCGAAATTAAAGCTTTTGGCCGCTTCGTACACTTTAATGTATTCGCCGACGGTTTGTTTCCATGAAAAATCCGTCTTCATGGCGTTTCGGCGGTAGCGTCGCAGCAAATCGGGTTTCTGGTAAAGCGCCAACGCCTTGCGGATGGCCTTGGCCAGGGCGCGGGCGGAGTATTCGTGGAATTTGATTCCGTTGGCGCGCATTGGGTCCTGAGAACAATCTATCACGCTGTCATCCAGCCCGCCGACGGCACGGACGACGGGAATGGCGCCGTAACGCAGGCTGTACATTTGATTCAAGCCGCTCGGTTCGAAGCACGACGGCATGAGGTAGAAATCGCACCCGGCCTCAATCCGGTGCGACAAGCCTTCGTCGTAGCCGATGCGGACGGCGACCTGGGATGGGAATCGCCGCGCGAGATCGAGATACGCGCGTTCATAAGCCGCGGAACCGCTACCGATTAAAACGAACTGGATGTGCGCGCTTAACATTTCCTCGAGCGCGCCCAATTGGATGTCCACACCTTTTTGTTCGGTGAGCCGGGTAATGGTGCCGAACAGCGGCGCCTCCGCTGCCACCGGCAAACCCAGTTCCGTTTGCAATGCGATTTTGTTCTTTCGCTTGCCCGCCAGCCGTGTCGCGGAATACGGATGTTTGAGAAACGGATCGTGCAGGGTGTTCCATTCCTCATGATCCACGCCGTTGAGAATCCCGAAAAGCCGGTTCTGCCGCTGACGCAATAATCCATCCAGTCCGCACCCGAACTCCTCGGTCATGATTTCGCGCGCGTAACGCGGACTCACCGTTGTAATCGCATCGGCAAACGCGATTCCGGCCTTGAGGCAGTTCAATTGCTGGTAAAATTCAGCGCCCCCGGCTGTGAAATATTCCCCTGGCAAATTAGTCAGCGCGAACGCACCGGCCGGAAAAGTTCCCTGATAGGCGAGATTGTGAATCGTCAGGCAAGTCGGGGGTGGATTCCCCCACCCTTCGGCGCGCCGCTGGTGCAGCATCAATGCCGGCACCAGCCCAACCTGCCAGTCATGGACATGCACGAGGTCCGGCCGCCACGGAAGATAACGGGCCAGATGCACGACGCACTTTGAAAAGAAAATGAACCGTTCGGCGTTATCCGGGTAACTGACGTGGTTCTCCAGGTAAAGCCCGCCGCGTTGATAGAATTCCGGCTGGTCAACGAAATAAACCGTCAGTCCTTTTTCGACTTCCAGCGCCCACAAATGCGCCTGCACCCGCCGAGCGCCCAGCGGCAGATCGAATTGCCAGTCCACGCGGCGCATGGCCGGGAAGCGCTCGTGGATGCCCCGATACAGCGGCGTGACGATGCGCGCTTCATGACCTGCGCGCGCCAGCGCCTTGCCCAGCGCGCCAACCATGTCCGCCAGCCCGCCGGTTTTGGAATACGGATGGACTTCGCTGCTGGCCAGGAGAATTTTCATTTATGATTTACGATTGATGATTGATGATTTGTCCAGCGAAGTTTCGCGGCGAAAACATTCAGTAAATCGCAAATTCGGTATCTTAATCATTAGCGCTTTGAAGTCATTTTGTGTCCAATGCAGCGTGATATCGTTCGGTTTTCAAATAAGGTTGCAGCGACTGCGGGAATCAGCACGCTGCCGTCCGCCTGCTGGTGCGTTTCAATCAGCGCGACGAACAATCGCGCCAGCGCCGTGCCGCTGCCGTTCAGGATGTGCGGAAATTTATTTTCACCGTTCCCGGCCTTGAACCGCAGATTCATCCGGCGCGCCTGGAAATCCTCGCAGTTCGAGCAGCTTGAAACTTCGAGATAGCTCCCCTGCCCCGGCGCCCACACCTCGATGTCATAGGTCTTCGCGCTCGCAAAGCCCATGTCGCCCGTGCACAAGAGCACCACGCGGTAATGCAGGCCGAGCAATTGCAAAACTTTTTCCGCGTTGGCGACCATTTTTTCCTGCTCTTCGTAGCCGTGCTCCGGCTTCACGATCTTGATCAACTCCACCTTGTCGAACTGATGCACGCGAATCATGCCGCGCGTGCCCACGCCCGCCGCGCCCGCCTCGCCGCGAAAACACGGCGTGTAGGCGCAGTAATAAATCGGCAACTGGCTTTCCTTGAGAATTTCCTCGCGATGGATGTTCGCCACCGGCGTTTCGGCGGTTGGAACCAGATATAATTTCCCCAGCTCCGTCGGTTTTGTCGCCTTCCACCACGCCGTAATACTGGTCCTTGAATTTGGGAAACTGGCCGACGCCTTCGAGACATTGCGGCCCGACCACGAACGGCGGCGACACCTCCGTGTAACCGTGCTCGCGCGTGTGCAAATCGAGCAGAAATTGAATCAACGCCCGCTCCAGCCGCGCGCCCCAGTTTGTGTAGAGCAAAAAACCGCTGCCGGAAAGTTTTGTCGCCCGCGCAAAATCCACGAGCTTCAAACGATCTCGCAAAGTTCGACGTGCGATTTCGGTTTGAAGGCGAAGGCCGCCTTCTCGCCATGAATCACGAACCACCGGATTGTCTTCCGCCGTTTTGCCGATCTTTACCGATTCATGCGGCAGGTTGGGCAATTGCAGCATCAATTGACCGCGCGCCGCCTCGCTCTCCGCTGCCTGCTTGTCCAATGCGGTGATGCGGTCGCCCAACTCGCGCGTTTCCGCCTTCTTCGCCTCAGCCTCGGCGATTTTCTTCTGGCCCATCAACGCGCCAATCTCCTTCGACGCTCGGTTGCGCTGGGCTTTGAGCGTTTTCAACCTCGGCAAGCAGCTTGCGCCGCTGCTCATCAAGTTTGAGCAACTCGTCAATGTGAACTTCATCCCCTGCCCCGCGCGTGGCGAGACGCTGGCGGACAAAATCCGGCTGATCGCGAATCAATTTAATGTCGAGCACCGCGAAATTATAGGAGTTAAATCGTCAGCGGCAAGGTTGAAGGCCGGCGGCAATATTCAACACACCAGCTACGATTCGCCGCGCTCAACCAGGTTCACGAATCGTTGGGCGCGGTCGCGCACCGCCGGATCCAGGCGGGCGGGCTGGAAACCTTTGCTGGCGTAGTAGCCGTAGCAGGTGTTCCACAGCACATACATGTCGAAGTTGTCCGGCTCGCGTCCGGTTTGTTTCTTGAAGGAAGCACGCAGCGACGACCAGTGTTGCTGGGCAACTGCCCGGGAAACCTGCGGATTATCGTAATAACTTGAATGGCTGTAGTGTTTCCACACCGAGGGCATGATTTGATAGCGGCTGACCTCGCCGGCCCGGCCGATTTCGTTGTCGTTATTGCCGGTCTCAATCGCCCCCAAGGCGATAAGCCGCCGATCGTCAAGTACGGCGGGTTTGGGAGAATTAGTCGGCGGCAGGCTCTGCGACACAACTGTCAGGACGGCGGCAGGCACGGTCCTGATAAATGGCGCGGAAGCAGGCAATGGAGGCGCTTTGAAGTAAAATTGCAGGGACGTCAGGCTGTAAACTGCCTGAACTGATTCCGCCGCCCCTGGCACAGCAGCCAGATTTCTGGTGAACATGCCGCATGTGCCAACCGTGCGTTTCGAATGATTGACGCGTGCCGCACATACACAAAATGCCAACAGGACAAGCACCGGCAGTGCCCCAATCAATGTGACTGGAACCGGCGGCAATATCCTCTGGTTACTCCGCATAAGGCGATTTTGAAGGCAGATTTCATGCCAAAACCCTTGGAACTGCCAGCCCTTTGGAATGGGCAGGCAAATAGCGGACGAGGTGAATACTGGGAACTGCGCCTGCTGTTTCGGCAAGCGCCAATGCCGTATTTCAAAAGCCGGGAAATCCAGATCAAAAAGCTTCGCCAACCCGAACTTTCCGCGCGCCGTTTACACGCCGGCTTTGGCGCTGAGTTGTTCGACTTGTTTTTCGAGTTCGCGCATCCGCCGAATCAACTCCGGCAACTGTTGCGCCGCGATCATCTGCCGCTTGGCTTGTTTGTCCGGCATGGCCGGGTAGCCTAGCACCACCCCTCCGTCCGGGATGTCCCGCATCACGCCGGACTTCGCGCCAACGGTGGCCTGGTTGCCCAGCTTCAAATGTCCCGCAATTCCTGACTGCGAGGCAATCACGCAATAATCTCCCAGGCGCGTGCTGCCGGCAAAGCCCGACTGCCCCATCACGATGCAGTGACGGCCAATGATGACGTTGTGCGCGACATGCACGAGATTGTCTATCTTGGTCCCTTCTCCGATAACAGTGGAGCCGAGCGCGGCGCGGTCAATGGCGCTGTTGGCCCCGATCTCCACATCGTTGTGGATGATCACGTTGCCAACCTGCAGCACTTTGCGGTGGCGGCCTTCGTCGAACACGTAGCCGTAACCGTCCGACCCGATGACCGTGCCGGCGTGAATGCTGACCCGGTTTCCGATCTGCGTCCGCGCATAGATGACGACATTGGGGAACAAACACACGTCGTCGCCAATCTGACAATCGCGCCCGATATGGTTGCCGCCCATGAGCACCGACCGGGCGCCGAGCCGCACGCGCGCGCTTACCACGCAACCCGGTCCGATGTGCGCCGTGGAATCAATCTGCGCCGAGCCGGCAATGACCGCGCCCGGATGGATGCCGGCCGGCGGCTGGTCCGGTGGAAAAAAGAGCGGCAACACCCGGGCCATGGCCACCCGCGCATTGTGCACGCGGATGAGAACTTTCTTCGATGGCGCGAATGCTTCCGCTACGAGAATGGCGGCAGCCTGGCTTTGTTCGGCAGCGGCGAAATGGGTTTCTTTTTCGGCAAAGGTAAGATCGCCGGGGCGGGCGCAGTCGGCGGGCGCGAAACCGGTGAGTTGAACCGAACCGTCGCCGAGGACTTCGCCCCGAAGTTGTTCCGCTATTTGAGCAGCAGTGATAGGCATAGGACGATGGATTGATTGGTTAATATTCTCAGGTCAGTGCGAGTGCGAGCTTATCCAGCCACCGGAAGGAGGCAAGTCACAAAGGTTGCGTTGCCAAGGTGCCGATCTTGTGGGTCTCATCCGCACACTGCCCTCGTAGCGGCAGCCATCCTGGCTGCCGTGTCGCCCGGCTTCCAGCCGGGTAGGTTGATTGGGAAACAAGGTTATGACGTGGATTCTTTTTTGTGGCCCGGGCGGCAAAGATGCCGCTGGATACGGCAGGCAGGAGGCCTGCCATTACCCAATGGGGGCAGTGCGCAGATGATCCCGATTTTGTGCGAATTGATTTTCAAATTGAAAATCGCGCTCGCAAGCGGCACATTCCCGCCATGCAATCCGTTTTTACCGGGCCGGTGTATGTGGTGCGCGACAACATTGACACCGACCAGATCATTCCCGCGCAGTATCTGACGCTCGTGCCGACGATGCCCGACGAATACGAAAAGCTCGGCAGCTTTGCGCTTTGCGGCCTGCCCGAGCCGCTTTATCCGGAGCGGTTCGTCAAAAGCGGCAAGCTCGACAGCGAGTATCCGATTGTCGTCGCCGGAAAAAATTTCGGCTGCGGCAGTTCGCGCGAACACGCCCCCATCGCGCTCGGCTCGGCCGGCTGCAAAATCGTGCTGGCCGAGAGTTTTGCGCGCATTTTCTTCCGCAACAGCGTCGCCACCGGGGAGCTTTATCCCTGCGAAATCACCGAGCGCCTGTGCGACACGCTGAAAAATGGCGATGTGGTCATCGTTGACCTCGACACGGCAACTGTCACCGTCAAGGCGACGGGCAAGGTTTTCAAATTCAAACCGCTCGGCGACGTCCGCCCGGTCGTGGATGCCGGCGGCTTGTTCAACTATGCGCGGAAAACAGGAATGATTGCGAAGTAAACCAGGTGAGCTATGGGCAAGGTCCGGCGAGGCGGCTATATTATTTTCTGGTGGATTGGCGATCATACGCCGCGTCATGTCCATGTGCGAACGGCCAAGGGCAAAAAGCTTGGCCGTGTGGATGTGGACACGTTGCTAGGCATGGAAAACTGGACACCGCCAAAAGATTTGGTAAGTATAATCATGGAATTGAAAAGCAAAGGCCGTTTATGACACCAACATTGTCGCGACTGAAAAAACCGTTTGGCACCGCCAAAATGGTTGACCTTACCGCCGTGCGTTATCTGGCCTGGGAAGACGCGTTCGAGGTGGATTTTGAGGATGGCCTGACCTTTCTCGAACCGCACGCGACCATTCGCAAAGCCAATCACATCTCACCCAAAGCGCAGGTCGAGCGGGTGGAGCTTGAGGATTGGTGTCAGGCCGGTTTTTACGTTCATTACGACAACGGCCAGACCGCCGAAGTTTCGTGGGCTTTCATCCGTGAACTGCCGCCCAAGAATTGTCCGCATTGCAAATAATGAGGCACCGGCGAAACTCCTCTTGGAGGACGCGGGCGGCTGGCTCAACGGCGCGCGGAAAACGTGATGATTCTGTCACAAAATAATCAGCGGCATTTGTGAAATCGCCCGTCCTGCTCCCCTGCCCTCGCTCGTTGAAGCTGCTTCCGGGCACGCTCACGCTGCCGGAACAGCAATCGCGCCCGCCGTTTTCCGTCGTCACCAGCGACTCCGCTCCGCCGCATCCGGAAGGCTACACACTGACCATTGATCGCAAGGGCGTGAGGATCGAATTTCGTGAAATTGGCGGCATGCGAGCCGCCATGGCGACGTTTCGACAATTATCACGCCAATACGGACGCACCCTGCCCTGCCTTGTAATCCGCGATTGGCCGGATTTCGCGCGTCGCGGCGTGATGCTTGACATTTCGCGGGGCCGGGTGCCCAAGCTTGAAACGCTGCTCAAACTCGCCAGTCGCCTCGCCGATTTCAAGCTCAACGAGCTTCAGCTTTACACCGAACACACGTTCGCCTACCGCGATCACCAATCCGTCTGGGAAAGCTGGGGCGCGCTGACCGGCGAAGAGATTCGGCAGCTCGACGCGCACTGCCAGCAACTGGGGATTGCCCTCGTGCCCAACCAGAATTCCTTCGGCCACCTGGAACAATTTCTGGAACGACCGAATCTCAAAGAGCTGGCCGAGGTTTCCGGACCTTACGCTGACGGCGGCGGCGAATTTGTCCGCCGGCCATCCACGCTCGCGCCGAATCACCCCGGCACCCTGCCCTTCCTGCGCGGGTTGTACGACGAACTGCTGCCGAACTTTTCGAGCCAGTTCTTCAATGTCGGTTGCGACGAAACCTGGGACCTGGGCCGCGGCCAGAGCAAAAAACTTTGCGCGGAAAAAGGCCAGGGCCGGGTTTATCTGGATTTCTTGGAAAAAATTCATCAGGAGGTTACCGCACGCGGCAAGCGCATGACGTTTTGGGGCGATATCATTTTGAAATATCCAAAGCTTATTCCCAAATTACACACGTTTGGAGTTCCGCCTTCAGGCGGTTCGGGCGATTCACTGCAAACGCCGCCTAAAGGCGGAACTCCGAACCTTGTCGCCCTGAACTGGGGCTACGAAGCGGACCATCCGTTTGACCGCGAGGCCGCGTTGTTTGCGAAGGCAAAAATCCCATTTTACGTCTGTCCCGGCACCTCGACGTGGCAAACCTTGATTGGCCGGCATGACAACGCGCTGGCCAATATGCGCGCCGCCGCCAAGGCCGGACTCAAGCACGGTGCCATCGGTTATCTCATCACCGATTGGGGTGACGGCGGACATCCGCAGCCGCTGGCCGTCAGTTACCTGCCCTATCTGGCTGGCGCGTCGTTAAGCTGGTGCGCCAAAACCTTTGACGAGGCGAAGCTCATCCCGGTTTTGAGCCGCGACGTTTTCAAGGACCCGACCGGGAACGCGGCCAAAGCGGTTTTCGCGCTCGGCTTGGCGCATCGTAAGTTGAAATTCACCGCTCCCAACGAAACACCGCTGGGAACGGTCATCGCTGCGCCGCCGCCGGAACAGCGTGAATTGTTTTGCCGGAACGGATTGAAACATTACGCGCGGATTTCCGGCAAAAATATCCGCGCCGCGCTGAAGGAAATTGAGAAACAAAGTGCGCTGCTAAAAAAAGCCGACACTTCCAAGGCAAAAATCCTCGCGCTGGAATTGGATTTGGCGGCGCGCATGGCCGCGCAGTCATGCCAGTTCATGCTGTGGCAGCAGGCGCGGGCGGCGGGAAAAATTTCCGAGGCAAAACGATTGGCCAGGTCGGGCATTCGCGAACTGCGAGAAACTGGAAAAAGATTTCAACGCCTACTGGCCGTTGCGCAACAAGGCCACGCCGCAACATTGCTCGGCCTTTCTTCGCTGGCGAATCCGGGATTATTTGTCTGGTAAGACGGACAGTTTTCTACCCATCACCAAAACAAAATAACCCGGCATGCACGGAATGACGCGCTGTGCTTTACTTTCCCAAGTCCGCAGCCGGTGTAAGCGTTTGTGCCATGTTCTTCCTTTACTCGGCGCCTGCTTGGTTTCAAATTCGTCCAACACAGTGACAGTGAATTTCATTACAAGACAGGCACATGGCTGATACTCCGCAAGCACCCCGGGGTTTTCTCGACAAATTTGCCGTCCTGAAAGGAGCAGTGCGGGAGTTGTGGCTGGTGTTTGCGGTCAAGCTTCTCGTAATCGCGGCTTACGCCGTGACGAACTTGACCCTCGTCCTCTGGTTTTCGTCTGATTTGGGATTCAGCGACGAGAAAGCCCTGGGTCTGGTGGCTGTCTGGTCCGGAATGATGACCGTGGCGATTGTGCTTGTCGGCTCGCTCACGGATGCCCTCGGCTTGCGCCGGACATTTTTTCTGGGCGTCTGGATCTGCATTTTTGCTCGCGCAGTAATGGCCTTTACGCATCTCAAATGGCTGGCGCTCATTGGCGGGCTGGCCCCCCTGGCGATAGGCGAGGCTTTGAGCGCTCCTGTTTCGATCGCCGCCATCCGCCGTTACTCCAACACGAAACAGCGGTCCATCTCGTTCTCGGTTTTCTACACGATGATGAATTTCGGCTTCCTTTTCGCCGCTTTTCTCTTCGATTTTGTGCGGCAGCACCTGGGAGAGCACGGCCATCTTGCGCTGTTCGGCATCAGGATTACCACCTATCAAACCATGTTTCTTGCGAGCCTGGTGATTGAAATTTTGCTGTTGCCGGTTCTGTGGTTCTTGCGCGATGGAGTCGAGGCGACCGACGAAGGCCCAAAAATTGTTCCCCGTGAAGCCAGGTACCAGCGGGAGAACCTTTGGAACTCAATGTGTTTGACCGTACGCGACAGTCTGCGCGAGACGGTCCGGCTCTCCAGGGTGCTTTTGCGCCAGACCGGATTCTACCGGCTTCTGCTCTTTCTCGTGCTGATTGCTTTTCTGAAGCTGATCTTCATGCAGATGTATTATGTTTACCCGAAGTTCGGCATCCGCGAATTGGGAGAAGGCGCACCCATCGGCCGGCTCTGGGCGATCAACAGCATCCTCATCATCTTCCTTGCCCCGTTCATTGGCGCCCTCACCCAAAGGTTTTCTGCTTACAAGATGGTGACGCTGGGTGCCATTATTTCAGTTGCGTCGGTATTCATCATGGCCCTGCCTACGGTGTGGTTCAAGCCACTGGCAACCGGCTTCGTGGGCCGCTGGTTGGGCCATGGTTACCTTGGACTGCACGGCGAGGTTCATCCCTATTATGTCATGATCGTTTTGTTTGTTGCCCTCCTTTCAGTCGGGGAGGCTTTTTACTCGCCGCGCGTCTATGAATATGCCGCAGCCATCGCGCCCAAAGGTCAGGAGGCCTCTTACAGCGCCCTCTCCTATGTGCCCTTCCTGCTCGCGAAACTTCTGTTCGGGACTTTCTCGGGTATGCTATTGACAAAGTATTGCCCGGAGATCGGGGTGAGACATTCGGGAACCCTCTGGTTGATCGTGGCCCTCATCGCCACCGTTGCGCCAGTCGGTTTGATTATCCTTCGCAAGTACGCCTGCGTTCATGAAGCAGGGCGCGAGGACTAAAGGACGGCCAAGGTATCCCACATGGCCAAAAAACAAAAACGCGCCCGCGAAAAATCCGGCGGGCGCGGTTGAAAATGGTCGCCGCGTTATTTTGATTGCTTCGGCGCTTCCGGTGCATTGGTTGGCGCAGACAGGGGGACTTCCAGCAACTTGTTCGCCGGCGCAGCCGTTGGTTGGGAAGCGGGAGGCGTCGCCGGTTGGGAGGCAGGCGTCGTTGCCGGTTGTGGCGCGGAAATCGGGGTTTGCGTTTGTTTTTGCTGCAACTGTTTTTCAAACTCCAAGGCACTGCTGTTCTTATGCACCTGGTCTTGCAAATAGCCGAGAAACAAGGCTAGCACAAAAAAAACCACGGTCGCGTATTTCGTAACCTTGGTCAGCACATTGCCCGACCCCGCGCCGAACAGCGCATCCGCCGCCGCGCCGCCAAACGCCATGCCGGCGCCGGCATCCTTTTTGGGCAGTTGAATCAAAATCAGCAAAATCAACAGCGCACAGTTGAGCACCAGAATAACTGTCAAAATTCCAACAAAAAAACCGCTCATAATTAATTTCTATATCGAATTTTTAATAATGTCAGCGAAACTCCGCGGTTCAAGCGATGCGCCGCCGACCAGCGCGCCGTCCACGTCCGGCTGGCCCATCAACTCTCGCGCGTTCGCCGGTTTCACACTGCCGCCGTATTGAATGCGGACTTTTTTGGCGACGGCTTCGTCAAAAATCTTCATCAACAGCGAACGAATGAAGGCGTGCGCGTCCTGCGCCTGCTGCGTGGTTGCGGTTTTGCCCGTGCCGATGGCCCAGACCGGTTCGTAAGCAACGATGGTCTCAACCATTTGTTCCTTCGTCAAACCGGCAAGGCTGCCGCGCACCTGCGTCTCCAAAACCTTTTCCGTCTGTCCTCCCTCGCGCTCCTCAAGCGTTTCCCCCACGCAGACAATGGGCTTGAGCGAGGCGCCATGGACCGCCGCCGCTTTTCTGGAGATGAGCGAGTTGGATTCCTTTTGATATTGGCGCCGCTCGGAATGGCCGAGAATGACGTAGCGCACGGAGAATTCCTTGAGCATCCCCGCGCAAATCTCGCCGGTGAACGCGCCGAAATTCTGCTCGCTCATGTTTTGCGCGCCGAGCCGGAGATTCGAATCGAGAACGGCCTTGGACACCGATTCCAGCGCCGTGAAGGGCGGGCAGACGACGATGTCCACCTCCCGGATATTGGCCAGCGCCAGTTTGAGGTTGCTGACCAGCGCCAGCGCCTCGGCCACGGTTTTGTTCATCTTCCAGTTGCCGGCAATAATCAATTTGCGTTCTTTGTTCATGTTTCAAATCGTCCTCGTCCTCGTTCTCGAACATCCGCTCAGTGCGAACAGCAACAGCAACTGCTCTGATCGCTCAACGCCGCAACGCCGGGCAGGACCGCGCCTTCCAAAAATTCCAAACTCGCGCCGCCGCCGGTGCTCATGAAGGTCACCTTGTCGCCCAGTTTAATCTTGTTGAGCGCCTTCACGCTGTCGCCGCCGCCAATGATGCTCTTCGCGCCGCGCTTCTGCGTGGCGTCGGCCACCGCCTGCGCGATGGCATTGGTGCCGGCGGCAAATTGTTTGTTCTCGAACAAACCCATCGGGCCGTTCCACAAAATTGTCTTCGCTTTCGCTATCTCGTCCGCATAGGCCATCGCCGTGGCGGGGCCGATGTCGAGTCCAGCCGCGTCGTCCGGGCAGTTCATGTCGCCGTTGGTCCTCGGATTTTGGAAGTCAATGACCGGCTTGCCCTTCTTGTCGAGCTTGTCGGTCTTGACCGGCGTGGCAATGACGTCATCGCAGGGCAGCAGGAACTTCACGTTCTTCGCCTTGGCTTTGGCCAGCGCGGACTTGGCGGTGCCGGTCGCGTCCGGTTCCACCAGCGATTTGCCGGTCTTGTAACCCTGTGCCAGCCGGAACGTGTAAGCCATCGCGCCGCCGATCAAAATCGTGTCCGCCTTTTCGAGCAGCCGGTCAATGACCTTGATTTTGTCCGAAACCTTTGCGCCGCCGAGAATGACCACGAACGGACGCGCCGGATTCTCCAGTTCATCGCCGAGAAATTTCAATTCGCGCTCCATCAGCAAACCCGCGGCGCACTTGCCGCCGCGTTTGGCGACCACGCGGGCCACGCCCTCGGTCGAGGCGTGCGCGCGATGCGCCGCGCCAAAGGCGTCATTCACATAAACGTCGGCGACCTTCGCCAGTTTTTCGGCGAACGCCGGGTCGTTTTTCTCCTCCTCGTTGTAATACCGGACGTTTTCGAGCAGCAACACGTCGCCGTCCTTCATGCCGGCCACGGCCGTTTCGACTTTTTCGCCGATGCAATCGTCCACGAACCCGACGCGTTTGCCGAGCAGCTCGGACAATTTGGCCGCGACCGGTTTCAGCGACATCGTCGCGTCGCGTTTGCCCTTGGGCCGGCCAAGATGCGCGGTCAAAATCAATTTGCCGCCGCGTTCGATGAGCAGCTTGAGCGTCGGCAGCGTTTCGACGATGCGCGTGGCATCGGTGATGACCATCTGGCCATCCTTTTCCTCCAGCGGCACGTTGTAATCCACGCGCATGAAAACGCGTTTGCCGCGGACATCCAGATCACGAACCGTAAGTTTTGCCATAAATTTGTGCTGATTATGAAAAATTCAGAAGCGGAAGGATACCGCAGAAACGCGGCGAGTAAAGTGAATTCCAGTGTCCCGTTTTGATTAATTTGAATTCATGTTGAAAGCCGGAGCGCGAGTTGTCCCAACTCGCAGCAGTTCCATTCGCGGAAACCTGTTCATAAAAACTTTCCAGCCGGCTCTTGCATTTGCCGGTGCTGCGGCTTGGGACAAGCCGCGCTCCAGAGACGGTGTTATTTTGCGCCCTTCGGCGGAAGACGCATCTCAGTTCAGCCGTCCCTGCGGGACTCGGTTTTTTCAACCGGGACCGGCATTAAAATGCCGGACTATTCTCACTTGTTCCTTCGGAACCAAACACCGGCTCAAAATTGAGACGCGCCAGCAGGCCAGACTTGTTGTCGTTGGTGATTTCAACGACACTTAGGAATGTCCCATGAGGGTCTGTTGTTGAACCTGGCCGTGTGCCTGGGGGTCGCCCTGTTTTGCGGTTACCTGGCCACCCGCATCCGCTTTTCCCCCATCGTCGGCTACCTCTTCGCCGGAATCATTTGCGGTCCGTTCACACCCGGATTTGTCGCCAAGGCTGAAATCGCGGAGCAGATGGCGGACATCGGCGTGGTGTTCCTGATGTTCGGCACGGGGTTGCATTTCAATTTTCGCGAGCTTTTCGCCGTCCGCAATGTCGCCGTGCCCGGCGCCCTGATGCAGAGTCTGGTGGCGACGGCGGTGGTGACCGGCGCTTCCCGCCTGGCCGGATTGACCTGGGAGCAGGCGGTGGTGGTGGGACTGGCGTTTTCGGTGGCCAGCACGGCGGTGCTCGCGCGCATGCTCACGGATCATGATGAACTCTCCTCTCCCGCCGGCCGGCTGGCGATCGGGTGGCTGGTGGTGGAGGACGTGTTCACGGTAATCGTGCTGATCGGGCTGCCGATATTGGCGGCGCGGCAGGGCATGGCGGGCGATTGGCCGTCGCTGGCCGGGAGTCTGGGCGCGGCGCTGGGCAAGCTGGTTCTGCTCATGGCGCTGGTGGGAATTCTCGGCCTGCGGCTCGTGCCCTGGCTCCTGGGCAAGGTGGCAGGCTCGCGTGAAATGTTCAACCTGGCGGTGCCGGCGGTGGCCCTGGGGATTGCGTGGGCCGGCTCGGAATTTTTCGGCGTCTCCCTGGCGCTCGGCTCCTTCCTGGCCGGCGTGGTGGCGGGTCAATCACAATTGGTCGAGCGGGTCAAAGAGACGGTCCTGCCGCTGCGCGACCTGTTTACCGCGCTGTTTTTTCTCTCGATCGGAACGCTGGTCAATCCGCATTACGTTGCCACCCACCCGTTCCAGTTGTTGTTCGCCCTGGCCGTCATTCTCCTGATCAAACCGTTTACCGCGCTGGTTCTGGCGCTATTGTTTCGCCAGTCATTGCACACCGCGCTGGTGGTCGCCGTCGGATTGGCCCAAGTTGGCGAGTTTTCCTTCATCCTCATCCGCGCGGCCAACGAATTGAAAATGCTGCCAGCGGATGCCGGCCACCAGCTCGTGGCGGCGGCGATGATTTCCATCATGCTCAACCCGTTCCTGTTCCACTATCTGCCGCGCCTCGAACAGCGGCTGGGCCGGCTGCGGTGGCTGAAAAATCGTTGAATCATTTTTATGTTGCCTCCTATTTAACGGCCAGTTTCTCAACCACCGCTTTTAGCTCCGCCACGCTTTGTTTCAGGTCTTGAATCTCCGCATCCTTTTGTTTCACGGTTTCTTCCAATTTCCGGTTCAAGCCCTGGATGGCGGCCAGCGCCACGCCGTCGGCGTCAACCGTCGTAATGCCGGTGTCCGTCTCGCCCACGCCGAAGGCGGCTTTGAAGTCCTGCGCCATCGGGCCGATGTGGCGGATGGAGGCGTCCTGGCTCTTGTATTTCCAGGTGCTCAGGGGCAGCGCGGCCACTTTGTCCAGCACCACCTGCGCGTTCACCGGCTCAAACGCCTCCTTGGCGTTACGGTCGCTCAGGCTGGTCCACGACCCGCCCCCGGCCGCCACTTGCACGCCGGAACTGGCGCCGCTGTATAACTGGTAGCCGCCATAGAAACGGGCGCAGAACTGGTTGGCCGCCGTGGAGGCAAAATCCGTGTAGTGACAGTCGGTCAAGACGAAGTCGCCGTTGTAGAGGGCTTGGGCGTCGGTGCCGGCAGCGAAACTGTTGACCCCGTTGGCGGCATTGCCGTTGCCACCGGGCACGGTGGCGCCCGCGCCGCCGACCTGATTGTTCGCTCCGCCGCCGAGGGTGGCGTCGAAGGCATTCGGCTGGATGAAATTGTTTGTGCCACCACCGAGGAATGAGAAATAGGCATTCGCCTGGATGGAATTGTTCCAGCCGCCGCCGAGGAAGGAGTCGTAAGAATTCGTCTGGATGGAATTGGCGCCGCCGCCGCCGAGGACGGATTCGTAGGCATTCGTCTGGATGGAATTGTAGTCACCGCCGCCGAGGAAGGAGTAGATGGCATTCGTCTGGATGGAATTGGTGTAACCGCCGCCGAGGACGGAGAACCTTGCTCCCAACTGGATGGAATTGCCTTCACCGCCGCCGAGGAAGCAGAAGTCAGCAGCCACGCTATTGAGTATGGTAATGCAGTTAGTTTCAAGACCGTCAAAATAATTATCCACCGAGCCACCGCCGCTAATTACCGAGCCATTAACGCCCGAAGCGATGTAATTGACTGATGAGCCGCCCACGATATTAACGACGTTGGAATAATTATGGCCTATAGAAATTTTTGTTTGCTGCACGGGTTCAATGCGCAGGGCGCGGTGGTTGATGACATGGAATTCCAAAGGCAGATAGTCAGTCGTGCCGAGAAAGGCGCCGTTGGTCGGGTTGGCCCCCGCGTTGCCGTTGGTCGTCCAGAAGCTCGAGGCATTCAACCCGTTCAACGCTGCCGCGTTTACGCTGGTTAGCCCCGTGCCGTCGCCGTAGAAGGAGCCGCCAAAGCTGCCCGCGAACAAACCGGACAAGGAAGCACTCGTGGCGAAATTCGTCATCACAGCCACGGGCAATTGAGCGAGCGGCACCACCCCGCTGACCTGGCTCACCGGCAGCGTGCCGCTCAGGTCCGCAGCGTTGGCGCTTTCCGCGTAAATCGCATACGGCGTGGGTGTCAACTGCTGGCGCGGCATCAGCGCAATGAACGCACTGGCCCCGTTGGTCGCCACCCCAATCTGAAGCCAGTTGCTGCCACCGGTGAACACACCCGGCCCAAAATCAACCATCGTTGTGAACAGGCCGTTGGTGACCACCACGGCATTGTTGGTGACCGGCCCGGCGATGGCGGCACCGCCGGTATTCGTGGTGAACAGCGAGAAGGTCAGGTTATAGATGCCGCTGGCCGGGCTGCCGCCGCTGTTCAACCGGCCTTGATAGGTGAAGCCCGTGCCTTGTGCGAAGGCGGTTGAGAGTTGAGAGTTGAGGGTTGAGAGTGCCAGCAACGCCAGCGTGAGAAGCAAATAATGCAGTTTTATTTTCATAATCGCTTTATCAGGTTGAGTGACCTAGTGAAGACGGCGGTTCTTTCTTTTGGGCGCGGTTTTTACCTGTCAGCCGAATCTAATTCAAACAAATAATATCATTAGATGTGATAAATTATAGCATTAGCCATTGTAAAATATGGAGCTGGCAGGACGTTTCCTGCTCATTGATTTCAGGCGCAGGAGCGGCTCGTGACGCCGGAAGACGGTGGCGACAAAAACGCCGGTGTCAATGACGGCGGTCTTTATCGCGCACCCGGCGCAATGCCCGATTCACAATGGTTGCCGCCTAGCTGGCCGAATGGCTGCTGGCTATTGCTTCAACCGGAAGAACAGATTGCCCTTGGGCGGCGCATTGGTGACGCGGTTGTTGACGACGGCGCCGAGATAGTTGCCCCACGCCGCCGTGGAGAGATTGACGTTGGTTTGCAGCGTCCAACCCACGATCGAGGGGTCCCATGACACCACCGCTTGGTTGCCGGCATAGGTGATGGCCAGCAACGGCGCCCCCGGCGTTTGCACGGCGTAGAGCGCCCAAAACCCGCCGGTGAGCGAGTAGTTGCCGCCGGTCATCGAGCCGCTCGCATCCGGCTGGCCGATGGTGCCGCTGATGGAATAGACTCCACCCGTGCTCGTGCCGCCGCCTCCGGAGACTTTGTACCAGTCAATGTTGTAGCTTTGTCCCCAGGCCCGAAAGCTGAAGGCTGAAGTCAAAAGGCAGAAATAGAGCAGCAGCTTGGGGAGTGCGCGGACAAGTCCGCGCTTTGGAACGACGCGACCAGTCGCGCCGGGGGAAAGCGGTGACACGTCACCCCACTCCAAGACGCTTCGCGCCCACCGTCCGTCAGCTTTGATTTTTAAGATTGGCAGTTTCATAAAGGCCTCATTTCTTTTCGGCGAGTGATTTAACCGTTGACTCCAGCTCATTCAACCGTGTTGCGAGAGCATCATTCTGTTGTTTCAAGTCCTGAATCTCCGTGTTCTGCGCCTCGACTTTTTTGTGCTCCTTGAGGAATTCGTTCAGGAGCATCGCGTTAACGGCTTCGTAGCGGACGGTGTAGGGCCGGCCCTGGTCGTCGTGAGCGACCAGATCCGGATTTACTTTTTCCACTTCTTCGGCGACGAGGCCGAATTGCGGGATGCCCGCCGGATCAATGTCCGGCTTGTAGCGAAAGGTGACGGGATGCAACGCGAGCAGCGCATCGCTCGCATCGTTCATGTTGCGGATGTCCTGTTTGTATCTTTGCGAAGAAGTCAACGTGCCGAGTTGCCCGGAGGGATTAACAAAAACCTCGACTCCGCTGGCGGCGGTTGCGCCGGAAATGCCGGCGATGAATGTGCTGGTCTGGGCCGAACCGATGCGGATGATGTTGGTGTCGGTGGCGACACCAAAATTGCCGATGTCAATGTTGCTGCTGCCGATGACATACATCCCGGCTTCAAAGCCCAGGCCGATGCTGTAATTCCCGCTTGTGTTGCTGAACAGCGCCGCGTAGCCGGCGGCCGTGTTGAAGTTGCCGTTAGTGTTCGAGTTGAGCGCCGAATCCCCGGCGGCGGTGTTGTTGTTGCCGGTGATGTTGCTGGCCAGCGCCGCGCCGCCGCTGGCCATGTTCGCCCCGCCGCCGAGGTTGTTCTGCAACGCATTCACGCCGATGGCGGTGTTGTGGACCCCGTTCGTGTTGGCCGAAAGCGCCAGGGAGCCGATGGCGGTGTTGTTGTTGGCATGGTTATTGGTGAGTGTGCAATACCCCATGGCGGTGTTGTTCGCGCAGATTGTGGCCAAGTTCCGCGCATTCGGCCCGGCGAAGAAATTGGCATTGCCATCGGCGTGCAACAAGACACTGCCGCCGGAGTAAACGGTGGGAACCGCTGGCAGGGTCAAACTGCCGTTCAGATTGAGGTTCGTAGCCGAAAAACCTCCCGCGGCGTCGCGTTCGACGATGGTGTTGGGCGTGGCGGCGCTCGTGGCGTTATTCGCTGCGCTGGCTCCGGCAGCCACATTGGACGCGGGTTGTCCGCCCACGGCGGCAACCACCGTGGCGTTTTGCGTTCCCGTCACATCGCCGTTCAAAGCGCCTGTGAAATTGGTGGCCGCGCTTGCCGAGCCAATGACGTTGCCGGTGAACGTGCCGCTCAAGGTGATGGCCGTCTCGTTATTGGTAACCACCGCCGCCGGCAATTGCGCCAGTGGCACCGTGCCGGTCAATTGCGCGGCATTGAGGTTGGTCAGCCCCGTGCCGTTGCCCGCAAAGATCGAGTTGGTGATGAAGGCATTGGTGATGGCGACGCCACTCACCACATTCGTGGCCAGAGCCGCGTTGCCGCCGTTCAAGTTGGTGGCCAGTTGCCAGATCGCCGCGTCCAGTTGATTGCTCGTGATGCCACTCAACCGCGCCAACGGCACCGTGCCGCTGGCCAGATTATTGGCGTTCAAATTGGTCACGCTGGCGCCGTTTCCGGCAAAGGTGGCGGCTGCGACCGTCCCCGAAAAACTGGGGCTGGCCGGCAGGGAAGCATTCAAAATTGTTCCGGCAATCTGCGCCGCCGGGACCGTGCCGCTCACATTGCTGGCTGTGTTCGCAAAGATGGCATATGGCCCCGGCAGGACTTGCTGGAGCGGCAGCAGCGTGGTGAACGATGCCGCGCCATTCGTCCGCACATCCAGTTGCAGCCAGCGCGCCGTCCCGTTAAAAACACCGGCGCCGAAATCCAGCGTCACCGCAAACAAGCCATTGGTAACGCCGGTGGCGGAATTGGTCAGCGGCCCGGCGACAATGTTGCCGTTGGTGAGCGCGTCACAAACCGTGAAGCGCAAATCATAAAGTCCGTTGGCCTGGCTGCCATTGATATTCAGCCGGCCTTGATAGGCGAAGGCCGTGCCTTGGGCAAAGAGTTGCGTGGTTGCGCCGACAAACAACGCCAGCGTGAGAAGCAAAGGTTGCAGTTGGGTTTTCATAATGGCTTGAACAAGTTGAGTTGCCTCGTGAAGACGGCGATTAATTCCGACCGGGAAGCTCTTACACCTCAGCCAAATTAAATCAACAATAAAATCCATTGGATGAAGTTCGAGCCGCGAACAAATCATTATATTCGTGGCTGGATTAAGAATGAAGAATCGAATCATTATCGTTGATTACCAACCAAGCGGTTTTCCAAACAGTTATAATATGAGGCTATTATCATTCTTGGTGCGGCGAAAGACCGACACGTTCACCAAGGCTGGCGCCCCTTGGTTATCTCCGGCCATTGGTCGGTGCGGAAGGGCACCGCCGGCAATCCAGCCCCATTGTAAAATGTCGCCGCCGGATTGGCTTGCCATGCATAGCGGACTGCCAGTGGATTCGAGACCAAGCGAGAGGATATGATCACTGAATCTCCTTCCACCCTGGCATCGGCCCAATGCCATTGGCGGTCTTTCCCGGCCACGGAGAACTCCTCCAGTTTGTCTCCTTTGACCACCAACCCGCCATCGTTATGGCGGAAATGAAGTTTAAGCGCGCCCGGAAGATGTTCCAGTGAAGCAAAGGTTGGCCCGGCATCGGAAATTTTTTTGCCGTAGGTTTGCGCCAGGGCGCACAAGGCCAATCGTTCTCCGACCACTTGTTTATCCTTCGGATGAATATTGTCGGCATCCCCGGTGTCAATGGTGACGGCCAGGCCGGAATTTTTCACCTTCCCGGCGGTCAAAGCCTGCGCCTCGCGCAATTCGGCCCAGGCATCGTCGCCCGGCTGGTCACGGCGATGCATGAAGGCGGGCAGGCTGACGATGTAAAATGGAAAATCGCCCTGGCCGAAAAGTTTCCGCCAGTCACCGATCATCGCCGGGAGCAGAGTTCGATATTGATAAGCCCGTTCGGCATTGGCTTCGCCCTGATACCAGATGGCGCCGGTGATGGCCAGGGGAGCCACCGGTTGAATCATCCCTTCGTAAAGAACACCAGGCATCGTGGGGTAATTTTCAAAGGTTAAGGGCAGGGAATGCGGTGGCCGGGCGTCCACACTCAACGCGCCTTTCCATTCACCGGCCAGGGGAATCACGGTCCCGTCTCCAAGAACCAAACGCAACGCATCCGGTTTTGCCAGAAACCCGCCCTGTGGTTTCAACTTGAACACGCGCACGACCAGAACATTCCGGCCGGGTTTCAGAACGCCGTTGTCAATCGCATAGGCTCGCGGATTTTCCACCCAGGAACTGGCGCCGACCCAATGACTATTGATGTACGTGGTGTCCATTTTCTCTATCGCACCGAGAAATATCGTCCCCTTGCCGGGAGGCAATGGATTCGGAAGCGTGAACTCCCGGCGAAACCAGCAGACAGCCGGAACATCGGCAACCCCCAATTCTTGAAAGCCGCCGGGAATCTGCACCGTCTTCCAGACGGAATCATCCAGGTTCTCAAACAGCGTAATGAAACGAAGCAAACGTACATAACA
>CAWFZJ010000023.1:0-10206 GCA_963820205.1 uncultured Verrucomicrobiae bacterium | reverse complement strand
TTTGCCGCAGCTTGCGGCGTATGCGGCTGACGGAGCACGTCACGCTTCCGGTGTCAGATGCGTTGCCTCCGGCGTTTCAGGGATTGGACAGCCGGAAGAACAAATTACCCGTGGGCGGCGTGATGGTGATGCTGTTCGTGCCGTTGGCGGTGGTGATGGCATAGCCGCTGGTGGTCCAACCCGCCGTTGCAGCCAGATTGCTGTTCTGTTGCAACGTGTAGTTGCCGGTGTCCGGCCAGGAGACGATGACGCTGTTGCCGGAATGGGTGATGGTCAGGTTGTGCAACCCCGCCGTTTGCACTACGGAAATGAGGCTCCAGAAGCCGCCGGTCAAAGAATAACTGCCACCGCTCATCGCACCGCTCGCGTCCGGCTGGCCGATGGTGCCGCTGATGGAATAGACGCCGCCCGTGCTGGTGCCGCCACCCCCGGCGACTTTATACCAATCAATCGAGTAAGATTGGGCGTGCAGTGTGGGCAATGCTAGCAGCCAACCGGCCATCGCCAGACAAATTGTTCGCATGGGGTTTTTCATATCAAATTCAAAAAAATTCCGCCGCTGCGCGGGCTTTAATACCGATCAACCGAACCGCATCATATGGCTGGATAACACTCACTCTTTCAAAAGGGTTAAAGCGTAAAAGACCAAAAATTAAAGCCCCCTCACACAACGAAACCCGAAAGCGCTGCTGGCGTCGTTCGGGTCGACGCCGCTGTTGCGATAGGCACAACGCGCGACGGCGGCGTAGCTGTCCCAATAGCCGCCGCGCAACACACGGTAGCTCCCTGTTGCCGGCCCGGTTGGATTCGTGTTGGTTGGCTGGCCATACGGCGTCCCATACCAGTCCCAACACCACTCCGTTACATCGTCGGCCATGTTATATAATCCATACCCATTGGGGGCAAAATAACCCACCGGACTCGTGTAAGGTGTCACTCCGTTCGTGAAGGCCGTGTTACATCCGTTCGGCCCCAAATCGTAGTTGTAGCTGGCGGTCGCCCCATAGTAGTTGGCCAGATTTTCCGTGATCACATTGCCCCACGGAAACCGCTGTCCGCTCAATCCGCCTCGCGCCGCCTTCTCCCATTCCGCTTCCGTCGGCAACCGATACCCATTCGCCGCCAAATTCATATAAGGCGTCACCTCCCCATTGGTATAAACCTGGGTCAATCCCGCATCCGTGTAATACACCGGCGTCAGTCCCGCCTGCACCGACCGCGCATTGCTCCACTTCACACTGTCATACCAGTCCACGGTCTGCACGGGATGATTCGCCGCTTTCCCGGCACCCACATTCACAAAGCCATACCCGTGGTTCGTCGCCCAAAAAAAGACCGACTGCCATTGCGCATAGCTCACCAAATTGATGTCCATGTAAAATGCCGACACCGTGATGTTCGTCGTCGGCATGGCATCGCTCTCGCCATCCAGACTGTCCCCCATGCTGAACGTTCCCGCGGGAATGAGCGCCATGCCTTGGGGAATCGCCAGCGTCGCCGCCGTCACATTCGTCAACCCGCCGCCGTTGCCGTTGATTACACCGGCGATGAAGGTCTGCGTCTGCAATGTGCCGATGCGGATGATGTTGGTGTCGGTGGCCAGGCCCAAGTTGCCGATGTCAATGTTGGAACTGCCCGTGGTGATGTTGTAGCCCGCCTGATAACCCAAGGCGATATTGTTGTTGCCGTTGGTGTTGTAGCCAAGAGCCATGCGGCCGATGGCGATGTTCTGGCTGCCGCTGGTATTGTGTTGAAGCGCGCCAAGGCTGAGGGCCACATTGTCACTGCCATTCGTGTTGCTCAAAAGCGCGTAGTAACCCATTCCAATGTTTTCGGAGCCAGTGGTATTCCCATAAAGCGCCTCGTAGCCAATCGCAATATTTTCGCTGCCGATGAGATTGTAGTAAAGGGCATTGACACCAATGGCGATGTTGTTATTGCCGTTGGTATTGTTTAAAAGTGCCCAATAGCCAACGGCCGTATTACCAGAGCCGGTCGTGTTCAAAAAAAGCGCATCATCACCAAGCCCTGTGTTTTCAAAGCCGGTGGTATTGGAATTAAGCGACTGACGGCCGATTCCCGTATTGCCGCCAGAAGATTGCATCGTCGTATTGCCCGCGCCCGAACCGGCGAAGAAGTTGGCAGTCCCATAGGACTGAATCAGCGTGCTGCCGCCGGAATAAATGATGCCCGCGCTGGCCGTTGTCGCCGGCAAATTCAAATTGCCGTTGAGCGTGATACTGGTGTTCGTGAAACTCCCGCTGGCGTCACGCTTCACAAGCGTATTTGCCGTGGCGGCGTTGGTCGCGGCGTTGGCTGCGCTCGCGCCGGAAGCCACATTCGCCGCGCTCTGCCCGCCCACGGTGGAAACCACCGTGGCGCTTTGCGAGCCGGTCACGTCGCCGTTCAAGCTGCCGGAAAAATTGTTCGCCGTGGTGGCCGTCGTGGCATTGCCATTGAAAGTGCCGCCCAGCGTGACGCCGGTTTCTCCATTGGTCAGCACGGAATTGGCAAATTGCGCTGTGTTGAGATTGGTCAGCCCGCCGCCATTGCCGAGGAAGGTGCCGGCGATGACATTGTTCTGGTTGGTGGCAACTGTTACTCCGACAAAAGTGTTCGTGCTGGTGAAATTGTTTGTCCCATTCAGGCGGGCGATGTTGGCCGAAAGCTGAGAATCAGCAATGTTTCCGGTCACGTTCGTAGCTGTGGTGGCCGTTGTCGCGGTGGTGGCGTTGCCGCTGATGTTGATGGCCGCCGTGCCCGCGCTCAAATTAGCTGGATTCAAACCCGTCAACCCGCTGCCGTTGCCGAAGAAGGAGCCGCCAAAGTTGCCAAACAAATTGCCGGACAGGGTCACACCGGTGGCATTGTTCGTCATCACGGCCACAGGCAGTTGCGCGAGCGGCACCACCCCGCTGACCTGGCTCACCGGCAGCGTGCCGGACAAGCCACCGGCGGCGCCGGCAAAGATGGCATACGGCGTGGGCGTTAATTGCTGGCGCGGCGCCAGCGCGGTGAACGTATTGACCCCGTTGGTCGCCACGCCAATCTGCAGCCAGTTGGTCTGGCCGGTGAACACGCCGGGGCCGAAATCAATCAGCACCGTGAACAGGCCGTTGGTAACACTGACCGCGTTGTTGGTGACCGGGCCGGCGATGGCGGCACCGCTGGTATTGATGTTGAACAGCGAGAAGGTCAGGTTATAGGTGCCGTTGGCCGGGCTGCCGCCGCTGTTCAGCCGGCCTTGATACGTGAAGGCCGTGCCCTGGGCGAAGGCGGTTGAGAGTTGAAGATTGAGGGTTGAGAGCGCCAGCAGCATCAGCCATCCGGCGATTGTTCGATTCGTTTTCATAATGGATTGTTTTTTTGCGTTGTGACATCTGGTTATGGGAAAGAACCGCGTAAATAAAATTGCCGCGTGACTCCGGAAATTGCGCCAAAGAAAGGAGTCTTCGCAGCGACAAATCGGACTTTCGCGGAAAGTGGAGAGGCTACGCTTCCGTGATCTGCCAATAACACAGCCTGTCGTTTCTGATTCATATTGTTTCAAGAAACAACCTGACGCGGGGTGAAATAATGGACTTATTGCCAATGAGTGCAAGATGTATTGAACTGCACTAAAACAGCCGCCTGCCCAAACCGAAAAAACAACGCGGCCAAGAGAATTAAAATCCGTTTCCTAAATTAGCGCGGACTAATTCAGCGCAATTAACACATCATTTGCCGAATCTTTTCCAGATCATTTGTCGGCGCCTGGCAGGCATTGCCGGTGCAAAGATAAACCACCGGGCCGTTTTTCGCCGGCAGGGTCCTGGCAAATAGTTCGATTGCACCGGCGTTGCCGAGCACGACTTTGTTTGGCTGATAAACCGAATGCACTGCGCGCAACATATCGCGAAATTGTTTTGAAGCTGAATTACCAGTGATGACGACGCGGCGCGGCTCCTCCAGCGAAAAATCAAAAGCGTGCAGCATGAACGGCATGGCTTGCGGAAAATGTTGCAGGCGTTGCGCGAACAGCCGCAGGGTCGCTTCAGCCGGTTTTTTGAAGTCTTCACGGCCGGTGATGGCAGCCAGTTTCAGAAGCGCAAGCGTGGCGACGGAATTGCCCGACGGTTCCGCGCCGTCGTAGTCGTCCTTCACCCGCAGAATCAAATCCTTCGCGCCGGCGGCGCTTTGCCAGAAACCGCCGTTCTCCGGGTCGTAAAATTTAGCGATCATCGCCTCCGCAAGTTCAATCGCAAAATCCAGATGCACCGGCTCCAGCGTGGCCTCGTATAAATCAACCACGCCCGAAAGTAGAAACGCATAAGCCTCAAGCAACTGGACGTTGTCGCGTTCGCCATCGCGCCAGCGGTGGAAGAGTGTGCCGGTAGGGTGCGTCACTTCCGCTTTCGCATTGCTATGGCGAGACAAGCCGTGCGCGCCGTCGCCTTTTGGTGGGGCGAGGCTACTGACGGGCCGGCTCGCGGGGACGCTCGCCCCACCGTCGGCGGGCAGCCGCAGTCGCGCCATAGCGGCGCTTTGGCGCGCCGCGAAGGTGGAAGGACTGCCCGCCCTACCTTGCGGCGTTTCCCAAAGTTTATCCTGAATAAACGCCAGATTTTTCTCCGCCGCCGCGAGATATTGCTCATCGCCGAGGACGGCATAAGCCCGGGCCATCGCGCCCAGCATCAGTCCGTTCCAGGAAGCGAGGATTTTGTCGTCGAGATGCGGCCGGACGCGCCGGCTTCTTGCCGCGAGCATTTTCTTTTTCGCCAAGGCAAACAGGGCGAAGTCGTCAGAACTGGACGCGCCCCTCGCCCCTTTCCCTCTCCCCGCCCGGCGGGGAGAGGGGATTGAAAATGCTCAACACGTTCTGTCCTTTCAGCGGCTGGGGATGGCTGTGGTCAACGAAGTTGCCTTCCCCGGTGATTCCGAAATAGCGCGCCGCAATGTTGAATTCTTCCGGCGAAAGCAATTTCGACAATTCATCGTGCGTCCAGCAGTAAAACTTTCCCTCGTGCCCTTCGCTGTCGGCGTCCTCGGCGGAATAGAATCCGCCCTCCGGATGCGTCATGTCGCGCAGCACGTAATCGAGGATGTCGCGGGCGATGGCGGCGAAAGGAGTGCTGGAGTGCTGGAGTGCCGGGGTGTTGGTTTTTTCATCATTCCGTTTCTCCACCACTCCATCACTCCGCTTGTTTTCCGCGACCAGGTGGGCATCGAGATAGAGCTGCGCGAGTTGCGCCTGGTCATAGAGCATCTTCTCGAAATGCGGCACGAGCCATTCGGCGTCCACCGAATAACGCGCAAAACCGCCGCCGAGCTGGTCGTGAATGCCGCCGGCCGCCATGCGGTCGCAGGTGTGCAGCACCATGCGCGCGGCTTCATCGTCGTGAAACCGCTTTGCGCAGCGCAACAGCAGCGACGGCAGGCTGGGCTGCGGAAATTTAGGCGCGCCGCCAAAACCGCCGTGGCGCGGATCGAACAGGCGTTTGAATAATTCGCCCGCATTTTTGAGCGCGTCCTCCGTCAACCGCCCAGCCTCCGCGTCACCGCTCAGTGTGGCCGCTTCGAGCCGGGCATGAATGTCGGCGGCGGACCCGGCAACTTCACCGCGGCGGGTTTGCCAGACCTCGTGGATTTGTTGGAGCAATTGCAGAAAGCCCGGACGGCCCTGGCGATTGTCCGGCGGGAAATAAGTGCCGCCAAAAAATGGCTTGAGTTCCGGCGTGAGAAAGACATTCAGCGGCCAGCCGCCGGAGCCGGTCGCGGCCTGAACGAAGGTCATGTAAATCTTGTCCACGTCCGGCCGCTCCTCGCGATCCACCTTGATGCAGACGAAGTGCGGGTTCAAAAACGCCGCGATTTTTTCATCCTCGAACGTTTCGCGTTCCATGACATGGCACCAGTGGCAGGTCGAATAGCCGATGCTGAGGAAGATTGGACGGTTTTCCACCCGTGCCTTTTCAAACGCCTCGTCCCCCCAGGCGAACCAGTCCACGGGATTGTGCGCGTGCTGGAGCAGGTAGGGCGATTTTTCGCGCGCCAGGCGGTTGTTGTGCCGGTGAACGCCGGATTTCATATAACTTATGAATACAATAAGCGAATCCGGAGCGAATGAAAGGGAAACATTGAACCTGGCCTGCCGTATCCGGCGGCGTCTGACGAGGCAATCATTCCACCGTCAGCGCCAGCAAAAACGGACCGCTCGGGGTGAGTGCCGAAACATAGTCGATCGTTTTTATCCTCACGTCGGGTTTGGGGTTGTTAAAGGAGCTCTTGAAGACCCGAGCGGTATCCTCCCTCCTTCGCCGCCTCCGGATTTTGGCCAACCCAGGCGACCTTGGTGCCGCTTGCCAACGGCAGGTCGCTGGATCCTTTGAACCACCGCGATTCCCGCGACGATCAGCAATCCCACCAGCCAGTGCTGTTTCATGCAAAGCATTGTAATGTTGGACTGAAATTGCTGTCCAGCACACAAGTGTCCGGCGGTTTTTCCAAGGATTGGATTGCCGCTTGACTCTCCACCTTGTGCCATCAACCATCAACCCTCAACCATCAACGAATCATGGGCACGCTTTATTACGGCGACAACCTCGACATCCTCCGGCGTTACCTCAGGGACGAGACCGTGGACCTCGTTTATCTCGATCCGCCTGGCTGGCTGAAGAATGGGTTCGTTGCCGGGCCCCTTTGGTTGTGATGATTTGCGCATGAGCTGGTGGCAATACAAGCCTTCGGGCGAGATGTCTTCGAAACAAGCCTTCCGGCTGCAAATCTTCATCGTCACGCTTCTGGTGGTGGCGCTGGCCGTGTTCCTCTGGTTTTGGGGGCAGCTCTGTCTCCTGGTTCTGGTCCGTCAATTTCAAACGGAGTCTTTCCCCTTCACTCGAGGCCGGGTTTTGTCGGTTCACCTGGTGACGCATATTGGCTCCAAGCGCGGGGAGAGTTATCAGGCGGTTTTCTTGTACACGTATGCTGTCAACGGTCAAAAATATGAGGCCGGACGATACCGCTATGACGACTATCCTGCGGGTTATTATTCGGTGAATGCCGTCATCAACGCCCATCCCGCCGGTTCCGCCATTGATGTCTATTACAATCCGGCCAACCCGGCGGATGCGGTGCTGTCAACCGGGGTGGTGGCCAGGGACGTGTCGCAGCCATTTATATTCTCGCTGTTTTTTTCCTTTTTACTGTTATTGCTGCTCAAGACGGTTCAGGACATTGAATGGCCGCGAGTCCCGCCGGTTGCCGGCGGCGTAAAGATCATCATGGACCTGGGGACGACGCGGGTCCGGCTGCCGCGCTTTTGGCCCGGCGAGTTGTGCGTGATCACGGCCGGCGCGCTTTCCTTCCTCGCCGGTTTTGTGATTGATAGCAGTGATTCCCCGCTGGAGACGGGTTTGCATGCGCTCACCCTCATCATCGTCGTTGGCGCTTCGGCCTATTTCTGGCAATTTTGGAGAATCTCCTCCGGCCGGCAGGATTTGGTGATTGATGAAGGGGCGCGCCTGGTGGAATTGCCCCTGACCTATGGCCGATGGCGGCGGGTGCAGGTGCCGTTTTCCGAGATCAAGTCGGTTTTTTTGGAGGAGGAAAAACATCAGGTCAAAGGCGGATATTCCTACAAGTATGCGCCGACCTTGCGGTTGCGCGACGGTTCGACCGAACGGCTGACCAAGTTCGGCTCGATGACGCTGGACCGGTCATTAATCCAAATCCGGGCTGCGTCGTTTGCGGCCTGGTTGCGGGAACAGCTTGGTTTGCCGGCGGAAATCTCATCCACCCCGCCGGATGACCCCTGAAATTCCTTTCCGGAGGGGCGAGTTACACGAGTTCCATTCTGAATCTGATGGTAGGGTGGGCAGTCCTCTGCCCGCCGCCGAACGTGGTGAATCGTCCACGGCGCGCACGGAGTGACGCGCCCTACCGAATCAATCGAGATGGGAAGTCGAACTTCGACCGTCCGCATCATCGGCGAGCCGACCACGCCCAACGAAGCCGCCACGCTCGCCGAGGACGACAAATATCAATTCCAATGGTGGGCGCTCGGCCTCGTCGGCGCGCGGCCCGTCGAGCAGAAAAAGGGCACGGACCACGGCATTGACGGCAAAATCCTTTTCCGCGACGACCCCAAAGCCGCCAAACCGGAGCAAATCATCATTCAAGTCAAGGGTGGCAAGACCGGCGTGAAAGACGTGCGCGACTTGCGCGGCGTGCTGGATCGCGAAAAAGCCGCCATCGGCATCTTGATTTCCCTGCAACCCGCCACCGGCCCGATGGAAACCGAAGCTGCCAGCGCCGGCTTTTACGAGCACAAGACAAACAAGCAGAAATACCCGCGCCTGCAACTCCGCACGGTGAAAGAATTGATGGAAGGCAAGGGAATTGAGCGTCCATCCACCGTCGCCGCCACGGACAGAGACCTTCAAGAAAGCGCCGGAATCCAGGAAAAAGCACCACGAACAAAAATCGCTGGAATTGTGAAAAGTTCCGAACATAGCGCACGCCGGTTCGATTGGAAATTCGTTTCCGCTGTGACACCATAATGCTCCTGTGCTTAATGTCATCCAATGGCTGAAAGAATGTAGCCGCCACACCGAATAATTGAAACAGGTTACCGCGGGCGCAGCGCGCTGAGAAGATAAGCTTGAATAGCCTTTGTGCCCGAGTTGAAATGAGATTGAGCGCATGAAACGAAAAATGTTCGCGCCGGCCATCCGTTTCGGTCTCATCCTAAAAATCAAACGCTGGCGGGGTAACAAATGAGACTTGATTCCACCATGATCGCCGTTGTGCTGGCGACGTTCACGCCGATCATCGGCTTGATTGTGGCGATTCTTTTGGAGCGTGAACGCCGCAAGCGAACTGAAAAGTCACCGCAAACGGAAAAACTTTTGCGCCCGCCCGGCTATTCGCTCTCGCTTCAATTGGACAAACTGTTCGACGCAAACCGAGTTAATATGGAGGCAGGCGGGCGTCTGTCCTGCGTCAGCCTTTGCGCCTCTGCGTTCCTGGCGTCTTGGCGGTTAAAAAATGGCCTTGAAAGGCGGTTGAAATCCGGTTTTACGGCGCTAAAAACAGCTTTAATTTTGAGCCGGCTCACGCCGGCTGCCACAAAAGTTATTCCCAAAAAATCTGTGAATAACCTTCGCGTAACTTTCGTTTAACTTTTAATTGTAATTCGATTCGCATGGTATATGTTCGCTTCGTTACCGGGGCAGTAACATGATATGCTATTGACCTCGGTTAATTCATCCGCCATTCGCGCCGTCGGCCACGACGGTTACACTCTCGCCGTCGAGATCCACTCCGGTCGCATATACGATCACCCGAACGTTCCTTATGACATTTATGTTGAATTCATGAATGCCTCGTCCTTGGGTGTTTACTACGACCGTTACATTCGCGGTCGCTACCGCTAAAAAATTATGAGCGCTACTCACGTTGGAAAAATCGGGCGATTGTACAAATCCACCCGCGCCGAGTTGGGCCAGCGCATCGAAAATGGTGAACCGGGCAAGGAACTGGTGAAATGGCTCAATGGCCTGCCGGACGTCAAGGAAATCCTCAAGGAACATTTCGGCGGGCGGCCCGTCACCGAGCAAAACCTGTCCGAATGGAAACAGACCGGCCATCCGGAGTGGTTGCGGCATCAGGAAACCCGTGGCTTTATCCAACATTTGCACGAGCAGGCCGGGGAACTGAAGTCTTATAACGAGGATGATGAATGGTTCACGGAGGTGGACACCAGCGAAGACCTGGCGCTGGTGCTGGCAGCCGAACTGGCGCGCGTCACCGAAGACCTGCTGAAAACAACCGACGACCCGAAGGAGCGAATGCGGCTGTTGCGGGAGGCGCTTCACGAGCTGGCCCCGTTGCGGCGGTATAATCACCGGGCAGCGCGCCTGCAGCGGGATCAGCTCTTGTGGCAGCGGGAGGAGGACAAGCGTGATAAACAGGCTGAAGGGGCGGAGTTGCGAAAGGCGAAGCATGACGCATTAACGCCGATTTTTGCGCAGTTGGAGGCCAACGAATGGGCGAAAATCTTTGGCGGTGGCAAGAACGGCCGGAAGCTCGGTAAATTTATTGCGGAGGTCAATCGCGACCTGCCTCCGGGCACGTTGACTGGCAGGAACCAGTCAAAGCCAGTCCAACCCAATCCAACTGAATCCGACCTAATCCAACCTAATCCAACCAAAAATTAGAAGCACCGTA
>CAWFZJ010000022.1:0-20557 GCA_963820205.1 uncultured Verrucomicrobiae bacterium | reverse complement strand
ACGCGAGCGGCGAGGCCACCGCTGCGCCGCAGGACTCTCCCGCAGCCCCAGCAGCACCCACAGCTCCCGCGCCGCCTGTAGCCGATGAGCCGACGCCGGAACAGACCGTCATCATTGCCGATTTACACTGGCTGGTGCATCAGGGTCACGTCCTTGAATTTGCCGATGGCCGGATGGACACGGCCAAGAAGCCGCTGCCCCGTCCGCCGAAACCGGAAAAGAAGCCTGTTGAGGGGAAACCGGCGGTGGAAGGCGAAGCCGCGACCGCCGTAGTTGGTTCAGCGGAAGAAGTTCCGGTTTTGACCGAAGCGGAAATTCCCGCGCCCGAACCGGTACCGGCCGTTGAGCCGGAACCCGCTGTGGAAGCGACGGCTGAAACGCCGGTGCCCAGCGAACCCGCCGCCGATGTGTCCGCGAGTGGACCAGCGGCTGAAGAGGGTGCGACGCCTGCGTAGCCGCCGACGTCAGTCGGCGCAAATTTAGTTATTCCCATATCCCGGGGGCCGGTAGTGTGGCCAAATGCCGGGGCAGCGGTGCATCGGCCAATCAAATTAAAACCCGCTGACTGTGAGATTGCGCTTTGTTTTTCGCGCGGCGCTCTGGTTTAATCACCGCCATGAAAGCCCGGCAGGCAAAAATCTCGCGCAACACCAAAGAAACCCGCATCGCCGTCCGCCTCAACCTCGACGGTCGGGGAAAATCCTCGATTATAACCGGCATTCCATTTTTCGACCACATGCTGGCGCTGTTCGCCAAGCACGCCACAGTGGATTTGCAATTGCGCTGCCGCGGCGATTTGGAAGTGGATGCCCATCACACGGTCGAGGATTGCGGCATCGCGCTCGGCCAGGCGTTCACGCTCGCGCTCGGCGACAAACGCGGCCTCCGCCGTTACGGCGCGGGGTTTCATCCCAAAAATCCGTTCACCGGCGAAGCCCATGTGCCCATGGACGAATGCCTCGCGCGTTGCGTCATTGATTTTGGCGGCCGGCCACACCTCGTCTGGCGCGGGCTGAATGCCTTTTCCCAGAAACGCGTCGCGAAGTCCGAAAAACTCCAGGACATGTCGAGCGCGTTCCGCTTCGGCCTGGCGCGCGAATTTTTCCAGGGCTTCGCCAACGAAGCCCGCTGCAACCTGCACTTGGAACTGCTTTACGGCGACGAGCCGCATCACATCGTCGAGGCGCTGTTCAAGGCCTTCGCCCGCGCCACGGACGCGGCGTGCCAGCGCGATCCGCGAATTGCCGGCAAATTGCCGAGCACGAAGGGGAAGTTGTGAACCCTCGTTTGAGGCATATCGGGAACAACTAAAAATAGTTATGCCATCCCACCGCCCATATTAATGCCGCCCAAGCGATGGCTGCCAATATAAACAAGACCTTCGTTGGAACCACTTTTACACAAAAGGCTGTCGCCAAAAGCAAGATGATTCCGGCAGTCACAGAGTATAGCCAGATCATCGCAACTCCAGCATTGTCCAGAAAATGTCTTCCCAAGTGCGCAAAAAGCCAGAGAAAAACTGGAACGAGAAAAAAAATACTGCCGGTCAACCGCCAGTCTGTTGGGGTTGCTCTTTCCCGTCCCTCGCCACCACCCAGGCGTGCAATAAAAGTTTTGAGCCGAAAATTCATAGACTGGCCATATAACGACGCTCCCAATGAGCGGCTGGAGCAAGAATAACCAATGAAGACAGTCTTGCAAGCCAGCATCCGAACTGCGAGCGCCCGCTCCGGTTCGCTCGATCTGGTTTGATGCTCCTATCAAAGGCCCTGTTGGTTTTGGTTGTCATCTTGGGCAACAGGCGGGGAGTGCCACCACAGCACTCTCCGCGCGCACACCACGTTAACCGGCATCCGCTGAACGCCAATCAACCATGAAGCATTAAGCCATGAGATACTACAATTCCACCATCCAATTCAACTGCGGAATTGATCTCCATGCCCGCCAGACGTATGGCTGCATCATGGACCGGGACGCCCAAAAGCTCATCCACACCCACACCCAATAAACCCGCGTTCAATTGGTTTTTTGAATCCTGAAACGAGCGTGAGGCGCGGCGTTGATGGACAAAACATCGGTTTGAAATAACGGTCACCGCGCCAATTGCAGCGCGATTTCCTTTTCCAACTCGTGCGCCAGGTCAATGTTGCTGCCGCCCCATTTTGTGCGGGCCTCCACGGTGACCTGGGTGATTTGGGGATCCACCGCTTCGACGCGCAACCAGACGTCGCACTGGTTCGCCTTGCCTTGCAACGAACGCACGGTGTTGGTGGTGTCGTGTGGAATAAATTCCGTGATCACCGTGCCATTATTCTGAATTACCTGCACCGACGCCTGATAAACCTGATCCAGCGGGCGCTGATAACGTCCCTCGACGCGGTCCCGGGCAAAGGAAACCGCCGCCGTATGCGTGTCAGTCACCGTGCTCACACAACCGGCGGTGACCAGGGCAATTCCGACCAACGCCGCAAAAGATTTTGTCTTCATATGGGCGACAATCCAATCGAAAATGCCGCCCGCGTCAAGCACGATTGCAATTTATTGCACGGCTCGACAAGCGGGGCGGGAAATGCGAGCTTGTAACCATGCCAGCCAACAAACTTGAACAACTTCGCGCCGCTTTGCGGGCCTATGGCTCGTGTCTCGTGGCGTATTCCGGCGGCGTGGACTCGGTGTTCCTCGCCCGCGTGGCGCAGGAAGTCCTCGGCGACCGCGCGCTGGCGGTGATTGCCGATTCGCCGAGCCTGCCGCGGCGGGAACTGCAGGAGGCGCTCGCCATCGCGGAACAGTTTCGTTTTCCGGTGCGCGTGGTGCGGACGGCGGAATTTGAAAACCCCGAATACCTCTCGAATCCGGCCAACCGGTGTTATTTCTGCAAGCACGAGTTGTTCGAGCAACTGGCGCCGATTGCGCGCGCGGAAAAATTTGCGGTGATTGCTTATGGCGAAAACGCCAGCGACACCGGCGATTTTCGTCCGGGCGCGCAGGCGGCGGCGGAATTTCAGGTGCGTGCGCCGCTCAAGGAAGCCGGTTTGACGAAGGCCGAGATTCGCGAATTGTCCGCGCAGCTTGGTTTGCCCACGGCGGACAAGCCGCAAATGGCCTGCCTCAGTTCGCGCATCCCCTATGGCGAAGCGGTGACGCCGGAAAAACTGGCGATGATTGAAGCGGCGGAAAATGTGCTGCGCGACCTGGGGTTTCGCGATGTTCGCGTGCGGCACCATGAATTGAGTTCCAAGTTTTCAGTTTCAAGTATTCAGCCGGAACTGAAAACTGAAAACTTGAAACTTGAGACTCCGTGCCATCTTGCCCGCATCGAGCTTGGGCCGGCGGAGATTCCGCGTTTTTTGAACGACGGCGTGACCGGCAAAGTGGCCGGGGCGTTGAAAAAAATCGGGTACGCGCACGTCACGCTCGATTTGCAGGGTTATCGGCGGGGGAGTTTGAATGAGAAACTGGATTCACGGTTCACGGATCACGCGTCACGAAAGGTGGACCGTGAAACGTGAGGCGTAAAGCGTGAAACTTTCCGGCGGAACCGGTTTTTAACGACCAGCATATGCCGCAGTTTTCCTACAGGGCGCGCCGCCGCAGCGGTGAGCTGGTTGAAGGCGTTTTGGAAGTGGCCGACCGCTCGGCGGCGGTCACGCAAATCGAGCGTCTCGGTCTTTTTCCCGTCGCGGTGGACACGGCCAAGGCTGGCGCGGTAAACGGGGATCAACCGGCCGCGCAAAAAAATGTGGACTTGATGGCGTTCCTGCCGCCCACGCTGCGCGCGCAGCTTCAACAAAAACGCAAACCGAAGTTGCAGGAGCTGGCGACGTTCACCCAGCAACTGGCGAACCTGCTCCAATCCGGCATGCCGCTGACTGTGGCGTTGAACAGCATGACTCATTTGGAGTCGAAGGGCATTTCCGCCGACGTCAGCCGCGAGTTGAAGCAGGAGGTGACCGAAGGCAAAAGTTTGTCCGACGCAATGGCGAAGCAGCCGCGGGTGTTTTCGGATTTGTATGTCAACATGGTGCGGGCGGGCGAACAAAGCGGTTCGCTGGTGGAGGTCCTGCGGCGCATGGCCAATCACTTCCAGCAGTTTGCCGAGGTGCAGGCGAAATTCACTTCGGCGCTGATTTATCCGGCCTTGGTGTGTTGCGTGGGCCTGGGGATCATTGCTTTTTTCATGTTTTTCATGATGCCGCGGTTCACGTTGATTTTTGAAGGATTCGACATCCAGTTGCCGCTGCCAACGCGGATGCTGGTGAAATTCAGCGGCATGTTGATGAGTCCCTGGTTCTGGGTCGTCACGATCCCAACGATCCTGCTTGCGGTGATACTGTTCTTTCGCTTGCGGGCCACGAAGGCGGGCCGGCAGAAGATCGATGAATGGAAGATGAACGTTCCCGTGTTTGGCAAGGTGGTCAAGTTGAATTTGTTCGGTCAATTCGCGCGGACGCTGGGAACGCTGCTCCAAAACGGCGTGCCGGTGCTCACGGCGTTGAAAATCACGGAGCAGGTCATTTCCAACCACATCGTCAGGGAAGCCATTGCCAAAACGCGCGACGCGGTGACGGACGGCAAAACGCTCGCGCAACCGCTGGAGCAAAGCAAAGTATTCCCGCAATTGATGGTGGATCTGGTGCGCATTGGCGAAGAAACGGGCGACGTGCCCGGCGCGCTGAACAATATCGCCGGCACTTACGAGGGCGAACTGGAAATCGCGTTGCGCGTGATGACCAATCTCATCGAACCGGCGCTGATCATTGTGATGGCGGTCATTGTGGCCTTCCTGCTGTTGAGCATTTTCCTGCCGCTGTTCCGGTTGATTTCACAAATCCACGCCTGAGCTTCACGATGAAAACGGCGGTCGTCAGCCCCCAATCACCCCGGCGCGCCTTCACGCTGATTGAAATCATGATCGTCGTGGCCATCATCGGCCTGATTGCGGCGATGGGCATGCCTTCGATTCTTCAATCCCTGCGCAAGGAAGGGATGCGCAAAGCGATGGGTGACGTGACAGAAGTGCTGAACAACGCGCGGACGCGGGCGATTCTCAGCGGGCAAACCACGGAAGTCGTTTTTCATCCGTTGGAGAAAAACATTGGATCAACGACGCTGCCGGACAGCGTGGATATTGCCATGCTGGACATCAATCTGCTCGACTACGGCGCGTCGGATGAGGCGCGCGTGCGTTTTTTCCCGAATGGCACGTGCGATGAGCTGACTCTGGTGTTGCACTCCCGCGACGAGTGGGAAAAAATAACGCTGGAATTTTCCACCGCCCTGGCGTCGGTCTCGCCGGTGACCCGATGAAAACGGAATTGAAAACCGGCACGCGGCGGGCGCGCGAACGGCGGGCGTTTTCGCTGCTGGAAGTGATGGTCGCCATTGGCATCTTTTTCATGGCGGTGTTTGCCATTTTGGGACTGGTGTCCAACTCCCTCGAAAACGCGCGCCGGTTGAGGCGTCCGATGGTGGATGCGGGCGCGGTGGCGGGCGCATTGTCGCTGACCAACAAATTGGTCGAAGGCCTGGAATCGGGTGATCTCAGCGAATTTCTGGGCAAGGAATATCAAGGCTACAGGTGGACGTATGCCATTTCGGAGGTGCAGTCGAACAAGCTCTTCCAGGTGGATTTCATTGTGCAAAGCCCGGATGCCGGAAACCCGGTCATTTCAAAAATGAGCACCCTGTTTTTTCGCCCCCAGTCCCCGGCGGGCACCCTGGATGGAGGAATGGGCAGATGAATTTCATGAAAACCCCCAGCAGCCGCGCTTTCACGCTGGTTGAAATCATGATCGCCATGGCGATTTTCAGCCTCCTGGTGGCGGCGATTTACTCGACCTGGACGCTCATTTTGCGCGCGTCAAAGACCGGGCTGGAGGCCGCCGCACAAGTCCAGCGGGAGCGCATCGCCGTGCGGACGATTGAAGACTCGCTGACCTGCATCCAGTCATTTCAAGCCTCCATGCAATATTACTATTTCTTTGTCCAAAAAGGCGACCAGCCGATACTGAGCTTCACAGCGCGGACACCGGATATTTTTCCGCGCAACGGCCGGTTTGGCGACTTTACTTTGCGGCGGCTCGTTTTCACGGTCGAACCCGGCCCGGATGCGACGGGTTCGGAAAAGGACCTGGTCTTGCGGCAAAATCCGATTCTCATGAACATGGACGGGGATGAACAACATTACCCGCTCGTGCTGGCGCGCAACGTGAAGGATTTCGTCGTTGAGTGCTGGGACACGAATAAGATGCAATGGGACGATGAATGGGACGACACCAACTCCATTCCGCCGATGGTGCGGGTCAGCCTCTTGCTCGGCAGCAGTGCCGATTCCGGCAGCGCGGCAACCCTGGCCATCACGCGCCTCATTGCTTTGCCGTCCATCACGATGCCTGCCATCGTGCAAATGCCGAAGGCCGTTGGCGGTGGTCCCCCCGGCAAGCCAACCGGCAATCCACCCGGCAATCCACCTGGCAATCCACCTGGCAATCCACCTGGCAATCCGAACGGCAATCCCAATGGCAATTTCAATGGCAATCCAAACTTCAATTCCAACCCCCGATCGGGAATGCGGCGATGAAAATTTACACCCGCCACCATTCCGACGGCATGGCGCTCATCATGGTGATGTGTGCCATTTTCGTGTTGACGGCCATGGCGGCAACGTTCGCGCTTTCAATGAAAGTTGAAACCAAGCTTTGGCAAAATGCGAATTCCGAGCAGCAGTTGCTTTGGCTGGGCCGTTCCGGGGTGGAATATGCGCGCTACATTTTGTCGCAGGAACTGAACATTCCGAATCAATCCTACGATTCGCTGAACCAAAAATGGGCCGGCGGGTCCGGCAGTCTGGCCGAATCCAACGGTGTGTTGTCGTCCATCTCGCTCGATAATTATCCGGTCGGCGAGGGAACGGTTTCGATCAAAATCATTGACCTCGAACGCAAGGTGAACATCAACACCGCCATCTATCCCGCCAACAGCCAGATGATTATCCAGGCGCTTACGCTCATGGGCGTGGACGCGAATGACATTTCCGTTGTTTCCGACTCGATTTTGGACTGGATTGATCCAGATGATCTTCCCCGGGTCGCCGGCGCGGAGAGCGATTACTATCAAGGTCTCGCCGTGCCTTACTACGCCAAGAACGCGCCGATTGACGACCTGTCCGAACTCCTGCTCGTCAGAGGAATTTGGGATCAGCCGGCAATCTACTGGGGTGGCGCGGCGACGAACCACGCGCCCGCCCAGTTTCAGCACAAACTCGGCCTCGGCACGGCGCCGGGGCAGGTTCCCGATTATCCGTTCGGCCTGACGAACATTTTCACGCCGTTTTCCACTGGAAAAATCAACATCAACACCGCCGATGAGAACGTTTTGCAAATGATTCCCGGCGTGGACAACGTCATTGCCGAAAACATCATCAAGCTGCGCTCCGGTCCGGACGGCGCGGAAGGCACGGAGGACGACACCCCCTTCCAAAACGTCGGACAGCTTGCCGCCGCCGGCCTCAACCCGCAGAGCGCCTCGCAAGCCGCCGCCGTATGCACCGTGCGCAGCTCCACGTTTGAAGTTCACGTCACCGCGCAAATCAGCGGCTACAAACGCGAATACGTCGCCATCCTCGCCCGCAATTCGGCGACAGACATTCAAGTCCTGAGCTTTTACTGGAAGTGATTTTGTCGGCGGCGGTCCCTGGCCGTCGCCGAACCGGCCGCCGCCACAGATCAGGGTTGAATTTGCAACGCCACCCGCTATCGTTCCGTCATGCGCCGGTTTTTGGTGGCTTTGTTTTTGCTCGGTTCGCTTTCGGCAACGTTCGCGTCCGATGCCGTCAGCGGTCGGGTCGTCAAAGTCCTGCCGCTGTTCCTCGACCTCAAAGGGCACGACGCCGTTTCGCCGAGTCTTTACGATCGCGATGCCTATCAGGCTTATCTGCGCCAGCATACCAACGAAATTTCCGCCATTCGCTTCGACGTTTTGTGGAAAGCGTCAAACGCCGGCGGCGTAAAATTGAAATTGCGGGTTGAACTCCGCGGCGTGGGCGCGGGCGGTTTGCCGCGCCGGATGACACTCGAACAATCCGTCAACCCGGGATTTTTCCGCCGCTGGACTTCGCTGGTTTTGGGCGGCGCGGATTACAAAAATTTCGGCGAACTCGTCGCGTGGCGCGCCACGCTGTGGTCGGACGACCGGCTGCTCGGCGAGCAAAAATCGTTTCTGTGGTGAAGCCGGAAGAGAGCGACCGGAGGGAATTCAACTGAAGCTACGCGGCGGCCTTTTCCGCCGGCATTTTTTTCTCCTGCGCGCGCAACGCCTGTTCGTAACACTGCAACGCTTCGTCGTAGCGCGCCATGCGATTGAACAGGCCTCCTTTGTGGAGATAAGCGACGGTCATTCCGTCGTTCGTCTCAAGGGCGCGGTCGTAACAGGCGATGGCTTCGTCCAGCCGCCCCAGCTTTTCGAGCGCGTCGCCTTTTTTGACCAGTGCCTCGGCGTGTTTCGGTTGCAGCCCCAGCGCCTCGTCAAAACAGTCCAGCGCCTTCTCCGGTTTGTTTGCGCCCGCCAGTGACTGGCCTTCGGCGAGCAGGCTGGCAACGCGCTTATCGCTGTCGTTCGAAGCCGCCGGCGTTCCGGGCTGTCCGTTCACGGCGGTTGAAGTGGCTGCCTGCGACGGAGGGCAGGCGGTGTGTTCCAGTTCGAGAATGCGTTTCTCCAGCCGCTCCACCACGCCCAGCAATCGCGCGTTCGACAACTCAACCGCGGCGCGCGCGGGGAAAGCGTGTTTCGCGTCCGATTCCAGCATGGGCACCGACCGTCCGTTTCCCAACGCGGGCGCGCGCAGGGGAAGCGAGGACAACTCGACAAGCCGCGTGACGGTGCGCCACTGCGCATAAGCCATCAATAAGATGACGCCCAGGCCAATCGTCCCAAAAGCGCCCGCCAAAATCAGGGTCAGTTGCTGCGTTTTCCGCGTCGCCGCAATTTCACTCGCGCGCAGGGTGGCGATGGTTTGTTGCAAGTCTGCGATGCGGGCGGCCATTGCGTCGGCGTTGCGCCGGGCCTCGGCCTCGGCCAGTTCGCGGTTTTTTTCGATGGTCAGTTGGGTGTCGTGAAGCTGGGCCTGAATTTGAAGATAACCATTGACCACGTCTGACGGCAACGGAAACGCGGCCGCATTCGTTTCGTCGGCAAAAGTCCGCGCACCGAAAGCCAGACAGGCGCAAACCATCAGAAAATTCAGGCGAAACATGGCGTTCATACCAGATGTAAAGTTTGAAATGCCGTCTGGCGGATGTCAAGCATGTCACGCTTGGGGCTGGCGGCTGGATTTTGATATCGGGTGCCGGCCTTTGCGCTGGAAAGCTCGATTCCCCATGCTCGCAACGGATTCAACAACATGCCTGTAACTCTTTGGGTCAGGAAGGCCTGGTACTTAAAACGTTCGCGAATGCTAATCCGGAATTTGGACTATCAAAATTTGAGATGCATCGAATACCACAGGCCAGCTTTTTGCCACGGACGGCAGGCATTGATGCAAATCCGCCATTTTTTCCCTGTGTTGGCCCGTAACCGATGTTAGCGCGACGATCAAAGGGGACGGATTAACCAGAACGATTTTTTTGTAACCCAACTGTTTCAATCGCTTGAGCTTCTCCGGATCATTGATCCAACCGCTATCGGCCAGAGACAGGCCGCCGGTCAGTCCCTGCCGGTCCATCCTCAAGAAAGGTCTTCCCCAATACATAGACCCGCCCCAAACGACAACCTTGTCTCCAGGGTCGGTGTGTTGTTGGATCAATTGGGCGACTTCTTCTTGGTAGGTGTCAAAATACATGTTGATGTGAATGATCATGAGCGTTCCGGCCAGGGTTGCCGTAAAAGTCGCCAGCAATATGATCGTCCTGACGAAGGTTGATGTTCGGAGAGGATTCCAGATTTTGGGCTCAAGGTCAGCGGCGGCAATGGCGCACAGCCACGCAATGGCCGGGGCAAAAATGAAGAAATAGTGTAAATGTACCAAGACCAATGGTGTGAATACCAGCGTTGTGCCGGCGGCGGCCAGTATCCAAAGCCACGCCTCGGTCGTTTTCTTGAGACAGGCTGAAACCAGGAACAGGAAGATAAAACTAAAGCCGCCAAAAACCGCTGTTGCCCAGAGCCAGCTTCCACGCAACCAGTTGTGAAAGTCCAGGCGAAAAGCCAAGGTCCCAAAATACCAGTGGTTGATGTTGCTTTTCCCGTCGAGAGCATCCATGTTGATTGTGGGGAATTCAGCCTCGGCATAAACGCGGTGACAGTGAAAGTTCCAAGCCATAAAGAGCAGGAGGCTGATCCCTCCGGCTGAAATCAAAAACATCCAGGCCCGGCTTGAATGGCGGTGCCGCGACCATAGCCAAAAAAAGGCGGTTAAACCAGCGGTCATGAAAAAAGGAGCCTTGGTCATGGCGCTCAAACAGCCGGCGAAAACAGCCAGCAGCCACCATTGCCATTTCCCTTCGCTCATCATCCGGTGACTAAAATAGATGAAAAACATGGCGAATGCCCACGCGGTGCCATCCCCGCCCGCCTGACCGCCAACAAGGAAGTTCAATGGCTGAACCAGTGAAAAGAGCACCGCCCACCAGCCTGTGCGGGATGAGTTCAAACGCTGGCATAAATCAAACAATGCCCATATCGAACTGAAGAGAAAGGCCAATGATACGAGGTTTCCCCAGCCATACCAAATGCCAAAGCACTTCATGCAGACAGCCGTCAAGGCCTGCCAGATTGGAAATTCCAGCGGCGTAGGCGCCCCGTTTGCGTTAAAGCCGGGAAGCATGGGACGCAACAGGTCAATGTGGCCTTTTGCATACGCCACCGCCCCACCCAAATGTTGCTCCCGGCTGTTATCGTGGTTTGTGGTGGCCATCCAGAGCTCAAAAATAATCATCCCTGTGGCCAGAAGCGCCGCCAAAAAAATCAAATCCTTGTTGTCTTTGGGACTCGAGTCGGATTCAGTCATTGAACCAATCTATTTTGAGGCATCAGGCCGGACAAGGTTATTTCTGGAACTGGCCAATCGCCTGGCGGGCAAAAATCATTTTTGGGATGAGTTCGTCGTGGTATTGGGCGGGTTGGTCGGCGGAAAATCGTCAAACACCAGCCGTGTCCGCGAGCCGGTTTGGACATTGTCCATGATAACCGCTTCCACCTGCCAATGGCCGTTGACCTTGGTCAGACTCTTTAAATTGAAATCTTTCAGCGGCTGGTCTGATCCATCGTAGGCTTTGGCCTCGATGACGCTGCCGCTTTCCTCGTCAATCCAGGAGATCACGCGCGCATAGCCGTTTGTGGCGGGATGTGGATTGGTGCTTTCCAGCACGACGCAGGCGCAATTCTTGTGGAATTCCTTCTTCAAAATTTTCTGTTCCGGCCAGAAAAGAAACTCCAGGCCGAAATCGGAAATCCAAAAGTCCGATCCGGCGAACGGAATGGCGGTTTCGTTGCCGGTCAAATCGGCCGGCCCGTCCGGCCCGGCCAGCCGGTAATGGTTGGGCCGGTTTGCGGAATGGCTTATGGTCAAAAGCCAGTGGTTGGTGCCGGTCGTTTCATAGCGGGCTTCCCAGCTTGGCGAATCCGCCGGAGCCGCAGTTATTTGGAAACGAACCGGGATTTCCCGCCAGCGCTTTTTTGCGTCGCGGATTTTGAAAACCCCGGTGTTCGTGATGTTTTCCGCCGGCCGGGCATTGCAGAGTTGTTGCGCCAGTTGGCGGCCTTGGATTGGTGCGTCGGATAAATCATTCGTCGTCGTTGCAGTGACACCAACGGCGGCCAGCAAACTCAGCGCGGCCAATGCGAACCGCGAAATCATTTCGGCTCCAGCGCCAGCCGGAAAACATCCGCGATCTGCCGGATGAAATGGACTTTTAGTTTGGCGCGGACTTCCACCGGCACCTCCAGCCAGTCGGATTTGTTTTGCTCCGGCAGGAGGATTTGTTTGACGCCGAACCGCGCCGCCGCCAGAACTTTTTCCTTGATGCCGCCCACGCGCAAGACGCGGCCGCGCAGGCTGATTTCGCCCGTCATGGCGGCGTCCGACCGCACGTGCCGCTTTGTCAGCAGCGACGCCAGGGCCGCGACAATCGCCACGCCCGCGCTCGGGCCATCCTTCGGCGTTGCGCCGGCAGGCACGTGAATGTGAACGTCAAATTTGTTGTAATCGCTCAAATCCAGATTGAGCGTCTTGGCCTGGCTCCGCAAATAACTCATGGCCGTCTGCGCGCTTTCCTTCATCACTTCGCCCAGCGAACCGGTCAGCAGCAGAGTGCCCCGCCCGCGCATCCGCGTCGCTTCGATGAACAAAACGTCGCCGCCGAACGGCGTCCACGCCAGCCCCGTGGCGATGCCGTATTCGCTGATTTTCTCCGCCGTTTCGGCAATAAACGGCGCGTGGCCCAGATAGTTTTTCAAAACGTTTGCGTCGAGCCTGACCGTCGCGGCCGCGCCATTGTGGGAGACGATTTTGCGCGCGGCCTTGCGCGCGAGCGCGGCGATTTCGCGCTCCAGCTGCCGCATGCCGGCTTCGCGCGTGTATTCCCGGATGAGTTTGCGCAGCGCGGAGTCGGCGATTTTCACGTCCTGACGGGTGAGGCCGTGCTCCTCGATCTGGCGGGGGACGAGATAGCGTTTGGCGATTTGCAATTTTTCCGACTCGGTGTAGCTGGGCAGTTCAATGACCTCGAGCCGGTCGCGCAAGGCGGGGTGAATCGGCTCCAGCCAGTTCGCCGTGGTGATGAACAGCACGCGCGAAAGGTCGAACGGCAAATCAAGGTAATGGTCGGTGAACGTGTTGTTCTGCGCCGGGTCGAGCACTTCCAGCAGCGCCGCCGCCGGGTCGCCGCGAAAATCCGCGCCGACCTTGTCCAGTTCGTCCAGCAGAATGACCGGATTTCGGCTCTCAATGCGGCGCAGCGTTTGAATGATCCGTCCGGGCATCGCGCCCACATACGTGCGCCGGTGGCCGCGAATTTCGGCTTCATCGCGCATGCCGCCGAGCGAGATGCGGGCGAACTTGCGGCCCAGCGCGTCCGCCACGCTTTTGCCGAGCGAGGTTTTGCCGACGCCGGGCGGGCCGACCAGGCAAAGAATCGGACCTTTGATCTGCTTGCGGCGTTTGATGACGGCAATGAATTCGATCAACCGGTCCTTGACCTTGGCCAGGCCGAAATGTTGCTCGTCCAAAATTTTCTCGGCGGCCTTCAAATCCAGCATGTCCTCGGTGGATTTTTCCCAGGGCATGTTCAAAATCCAGTCGAGATAATTTCGTCCCACGGCGTATTCGGCGGCGGCGGGCGGCGTTTGTTGCAGACGTTCGAGCTCCTGCTCGGCGGCTTTGCGCGCCTCGTCGGGCATGGGCGTCTGCTCGATTTTTTCCCGCAGCAATTTGGTTTCATTGGTGCCCGACTCGCCTTCGCCCAATTCACGCTGGATGGCGCGGATTTGTTCGCGCAGGAAAAAATCGCGCTGCGTCTTGGCGATGGAGGACGCGACGTCGTTTTGAATTTTGGAACTGAGCGTCAGCACCTCCTGCTCGCGGTTGAGCATGGGCAGCAGCTTTTGGAGGCGCTCGCGGACGGAAACGGTTTCGAGCAGCTTCTGCCGGTCTTCGAGGCTGAGATTCAGGTTCGCGGCGATGAGGTCGGCGAAATGGCCGGGATGCTCGGTGTTGAGCGTGGCGATTTTCACCTGGTCCGAGAGCGCGGTGGACAGCTTGGCGATGTCCTCGAACTGTTTGTGCGCGTTGCGGAGCATCGCCTGAAGCTCGATGGAATCCTCGGTTTCGTCGCGGAGCAGTTCATAGCCGGCGCGCAAATACGGCGCGGGGGGCGCGTATTGTTTGATGCGGATGCGCCACAAACCCTCGACCAGCACGCGCGCGGTGCCGTCGGGAAATTTCACCATTTTGGACAGGCGCGAAACGCAGCCGACTTCATACAAATCCTCCGGCGCCGGCTCGACGACCTCCGGCTTGCGCTGCAGCACCGCGGCGAACAAACGGTCGCCCGCGACAATGTCATCAATCAATTTCAGGCTCGGTCCGGTTTCGACCAGCAGCGGCACCACCGCGCCGGGAAAAATCACAATGTCCGACATCCCGAGGATGGGCAGGTTTTCCGGCAACGAGCGCGACGAGATGTGCGGCGGCGCCTCCGGTTTATCGGCGCTGCCAAGAATGCTGACAAATTCTGTTTCCGGCGAAGTCATCGTCGTTTATATGCCTTTACAATTAGATACCGCCGCACGGGAAAAGATTCATGCGCGGCTAATTTCCCTCGGCGATTGGAACTTTCGTGCTTTTGGTCTGCAATTGGTGTGCCACCGGCACGTCAATTCGCAGAAAACCATTCACGTAAATCGCCTTGGCCTGGCTGAGGTCGTAACCCGGAGGCAACTCCAGCGCGCTTTCGAACGGTCCGTAGCTGATTTCCATGACCAGGAAATTGCATTTGTGCGCGCGGCAAACGTCCGGGCGGCTGCCGCTGATGCGCAAACGATGGCCTTCGACGGTGATTTCGAGATTCTCGCTTTTCATCCCCGCCAGTTCCACCTTGATGACCAGGCCGGTGTCGGTGGCATAGACGTCCGTGTTCGGAATCCAACGGCCGCTGGCCGCGCCCCCGCGCCCGCCCACCGCCGAGTTGCGGGGTATAAAATGCACTGTGGAGCTAACTTTGGTTACAGCCATGATGAAAAATAATATCCTATATAGCCCGGATTAGCAAGTGCGCCGGGTTCATTTCATTTTGACCCTCACTTTAGGCCGTTCGCCCTTGCGCGCGTGAAAAACAATGGAGCTTTTCGTCCCGGATTGCCCATGCGCCGAACAACCGCAATGCGTGTCGCGTTCAAAACTGAACTTGCGGCGGCGAAACTGTCCCCGCAAAAACAACCCGCCGGCCAAAGCCACAATCGCCAGCGAAACGGCCTGTTGCCAATTCATTCCGTCAACATAACCGCAAAATTAATTCGCGCAACCGATTTTCGACGTTGAACTTTTGGCGCGCGTCCTTACGCTGCGCCCATGACCGTTCCGTTTCGCCAACCGCACCGCGTCAGCTACGCCGAATGCACCGTCGGCAACCATGTTTATTACTCGCGCTATCTCGACTGGCTCGAAGCCGCGCGCGGCGAATTTATCCGCTCGCTCGGCTTGACGGTTCTGCAATGGCAGGAATGCGGCTTTATTTTCCCCGTCATTGAAGCCCGCCTGCGTTACAAATCACCGGCCCGTTACGACGACTGGCTGACGATTGAAGTCTGGCCGGCCGCCATCGAGCGCGTGCGATTGAATTTCGCCCACCGCATCATCAATCAGGACGGCAAACTTATTCTGGAAGCCGAAACGTTCCATGTTTGCGCCGGCGTGAACGAAAAACCCAAACGCCTGCCGGAGGAACTGGCCGGCAAGCTCAAGCCGCATTTGAATCCGGCGATAAAATTTGAATAATCTGTGTTGGTTACAAACCAGTGGGATGGTCGAGAAACACCCGCGGCACGCGGAATTTCGCAGCCAGATGCGCCGCCAGCGCTTTCACGCCGAAGGTCTCCGTCGCGTAATGGCCGCCGTAAAGCACGTTAATGCCCAGTTCCTCGGCCAGCGCATAAGTCCAGTGCGGGCCTTCGCCGGTGACGAACGTGTCCACGCCTTCGTCCGCGGCCAGCTTCAAACCGTCACCCGCGCCGCCGGTCACCACGCCGATGCGCCGGCAAATTTTCCCGCCGCCGGGAATGATTCGCGGTTTCGCGCCGGTCGCGCGCGCGAGCTTCGCGGCGAGTTCCGCGCGGGAAATCCTGGCGCGCGATTGAAAACCGATGGGCTGGCCGTGGCTGACAAAAAACGGCCGCAGATTCTTTAACCCGAGCGCGGCGCAGAGTTGCGCGTTGTTGCCGAGCCGGGGATGCGCATCGAGCGGCAGGTGCGAACTGTAAACCGCCAGATTATTTTCCACCAGCAGCCGCAACAGTTCGTATTTTTTGCCCGTCCACGGATGCGCCGGCGACCAGAACAGTCCGTGATGCACAATCAGCAAATCCGCCCTCGCGGCGATGGCCAGTTTCACGGTGGCGAGGCTGGCGTCCACCGCCGCCGCGATGCGCGTGACGGAGCCGGAATTCCCGGCTTGCAGGCCGTTCGCCGCGCCGTCGTAATCCCCGATTGCATTGGTACGGAGCAAAGCATCGCAGTGCTTTACAACGGTGGTAAGCAGGGTTTTTGGCATGGCGCCATGAAATCAAAAGTGCGCGTTCATGCAAAGCGGGAATTAAAGTGCGGCCAACGGCGTTTCAAAAATTTTTCATTCCGCTTGTTGCTTTCTGCGCGGAGAATTTTATAGTTCGTTCGGTTTGAATTCACTGAGATGAGCAATACAAATGACGCGGCGCAGCCGTGGGACATCGAAGCGGCGCGCACGCTTTACAACATCTGTCGCTGGGGCGCGAAGTATTTCGACATCAACGAAGCCGGGCATGTCGTGGCGCGGCCCTTGCAGGACGCGGGCGTGGCGGTGGATTTGACGGATGTGGCCGAGGAGGCCAGGGCGCGCGGGCTGAAGTTTCCGCTGCTCATCCGGTTTCAGGACATTTTGCGCCACCGCGTCGAAGCGATCAACCAGTGCTTTCGCGATGCCATCACGGAATACAATTACAAGGGCCGTTATCGCGGCGTGTTTCCCATCAAGGTCAACCAGCTCCGCGAGGTCGTGGAGGAAATTCTCGACGCGGGCAAGCCGTTTGATTTCGGCCTGGAAGTCGGCAGCAAACCGGAATTGTTCGCCGGGCTGGCGATGCAAAACCAGATGGGCAGCCTCATCATTTGCAACGGGTACAAGGACGCGGAGTTCATCAAGATGGCCATGCTCGGCATCAAGCTGGGCAAAACGGTCATCCTGGTCGTCGAAAAACTGGAGGAGTTGCGGCAAATCATTTCGATTTCCAAATCGGTCGGCGTCGAACCGCTCATCGGCATCCGCACGCGGCTGTTGAGCAAGGGCGCGGGGCGCTGGGCGGGCAGCGGCGGCGAAAATGCGAAGTTCGGCCTGAGCACGGCGGAACTGCTGGAGGCGACGGAGATGTTGAAGGCGGAAAATCTCGGCCATTGTTTCAAACTGCTGCATTTTCACATCGGCTCGCAGGTGCCGGACATCCTCACGGTGAAAAAGGCGGTGCAGGAGGCCGCGCGGCTTTACGCCAAACTGCACAAGATGGGCTTCCCGATTTCCTATCTCGACGTCGGCGGCGGGCTGGGCGTGGATTACGACGGCAGCCGGTCGGCGTTTGACAGCTCGACGAATTACACGCTGCAGGAATACACGAACGACGTGGTTTATTACATCGCCGACGTTTGCAACGCCGAAAACGTGCCGCACCCGGACATCATCAGCGAAAGCGGACGCGCCATCGTCGCGCATCACAGCGTGTTGATCGTCGAGGTGTTCGGCGCGATTGAAAAAATCCGGCCCGGCGAATTTTTGAAATTTGGCGACACACGAGCATCCGCTCGTCAAGGAGCTGCTCGACATCAAAAAAAATCTTTCCAAGCTGAACAAACTGGAAGCCTACCACGATGCGCTGGAACGCCGCGAAGACGCGCAGCACATGTTCACGCTTGGCGTGCTGGATTTGCCCGACAAGGCGAAGATTGAGGACCTTTACTGGCAGATCGGCCGCGACGTGGTCGAAAGTTTCAAAGGCCAGGCCTATGCGCCGGAGGAAATCCGCAAGCTCGAAGACAGCCTCGGCGACCAATACCTCTGCAATTTTTCCGTCTTTCAATCGCTGCTCGATCACTGGGCGCTGGACCAGTTGTTTCCCATCATGCCGATTGCCCGCCTGAACGAGCGCCCCACGCGCGAAGGCACGCTCGTGGACATCACCTGCGATTCCGACGGGCAGGTCAACAAGTTCATTGACCTGCGCGACGTGCGCGACACGCTGCCGCTGCACAAGCTCAACACCAACGGCAACGGCCTGCCCGAACCGTATTACCTCGGCTTTTTCCTGATGGGCGCGTATCAGGACATCATGGGCGACCTGCACAACCTGTTCGGCCGCGTCAACGAGGTTCACGTTTTTCTCGAACCCGACGAACCGACCGGTTATTACATCGAGGAAATCATCGAGGGCAACACCATCATCCAGTCGCTCGCGGCGGTGCAATACGACGAAAACGAATTGAAGCGGCAGATGAAGGCGCAAATGGACGAGGCCATCAAATCCGACCGCATGAAACCGTCCGAAGCCATGCGCCTGCTCGACGATTACGAACGCGGCTTGAAGGCCTACACTTATTTGTCCTTTTAACCGCGGAGAAAATTGGCGGAAGGTTGAATCCGGAAACAGCTTGACCGAAACCCGAAATCCAGAAACCGAGGCCCGCAACGAAGCCGAACTGCTTCGTTCGCTCGGACGGCTTGCGCGCGGCCTGTCCGCCTTGTTTTGGGGATTGCCCGCGTCGCTGGTCATTTGCGCGGAAACGGCGCGCGCCGAATGGCTCAAACCGCTGGGCATGGTTCCCGCGCTGGCCGGCACCGGGCTGCTGCTCTACGGCCTCTGGCAGATGAGCGATTTCCAAAAACAGGAACGCCCCTGGCTCAACGCCCTCGACCGCGCGAAACTCCTTGGCCTCGTCAATTTCGGTCTCTGCCCGTTTCTTTACTGGCAGAATAAAATGCCGGGACAGCCTTTTTTCAACGCGGCGGTTTTTGTGCTCGTTCTGTCGGCGCTGCTTTTTTTGTTCAATGTGAACGTTGTCCTCAAACAACTCGGCGCGATGCTGCCGGACGAGACGCTCCGCCACGAAACGCGCCTGTTCACCGCCCTCAATCGCTGGCTGCTCGTCGGGCTTGTGTTTCTTGGCGCGGGCTATGTTGTTTTCCTGCACTCCGCGCGATTGCAACTGACGTTCGGCGACTCTTCCGGCTGGGTGGATCGTCTCAGCTTCTGGGCGCTGACGTTTTTCGCGCTGCTGCCCCTGGCCATGACCATGGCGCTGATCTGGAAAACCAAGGAGGTCATCCTCGACAGCGTCTTCGGCATGCGCCACTGAATCGGGTTCGAACAACTTGAGGTTCCCAGGAGCGCGGCCTTTAGGCCGTCGCAACTACGAACGCCCTTGACGAAAACCCATTCATCAGGCGAAGTACTATCAAGCGGCGTAAACGCCGCGCTCCAATATGGTCACGTTCAGGGCAGTTTACTCCTCGTTCCTTGGTTGTTCAATTCCGGGTTCCGATTTAACATCGCCGCCCGTTTCATGAAATCGTATTTGTCTAAAATGGGCCACGCACTCGCGAACCACCCATCTCGTGGCTGATGCAGGCCGCGTTGCACGGCCCAGACTCATTTCGCTCGCCGCCGGCTTCACCGACAATCCCTCGTTGCCCGTCGCTGAAACACGCGCGTCCTGAATCAAATCCTGCGTTCACCCAAGACCGGCCGGACCGCGTTGCAATATGGAATAACCGCCGGTGACCCGGAGTTGCGCAAATTGACGGCGGCGCATTTGCAGAAATTTGATTTTCGCGCCCCGTCTCTCCTCGTCCCGTCCTCGTCCCTCGTCCTCGAACCCAAATCGAGGACGAGGACGAAGGACGAGGACGAAAAAACTTATTCCCCGAACGCCTGCTGATCACCAGCGGTTCGCAGCAACTGCTTTACATGACCGCCGAGGCCTTGTGCGACGAAGGTGACATCGTGCTCGTGGAAGACCCGACGTATTTCGTTTATCTGGGCATCGTCCAAAGCCGGGGCCTGCGGGCGCGCGGCGTCCGGCTTGAACGCGACGGACTCGATCTCGCGCATCTGGAAAAAATCCTGGATCGCTCAAACGCTGCGGCGAATTGCGCCGGGTGAAAATGCTTTACCTGGTCAGCTACTTTCAAATCCCACCGGCGTGACGACCAGTTTGGAAAAAAAAGCGCGGCGTCCTGCAACTGCTGGAAAAATTCGAGCCGGTGGCGGGACATCCGATTTTTCTGCTGGAAGACGCGGCCTATCGCGAATTGCGGTTTGCCTGCCGGGATGTGCCATCGGCTTTGACGGTGCCGGGCGCGGCGGAGCGGGTATTTACACCGGCACGTTCACCAAGCCGTTTGCGACCGGCGCGCGGGTCGGTTATGGCGTTTTGCCCGAGCCGGTGTTCTCGGCGGTAAAACATATCAAGGGCAATCACGATTTTGGCACGGCGAACTTGCTGCAGCAGCTTTTCGCCCGTGCGCTGGCATCGGGAGCCCACGAAAAACAGGTTGCGCGGCTGCAAAAGCGTTACGCGCACAAGGCGCGCGTGATGAAGCTGGCGATTGAAAGATATTTCCCGCCGGCTGTTGAATGGTGGGAGCCGGCAGGCGACTATCTATTTTTGGGCGCGACTGCCGCGCAACGTCCCGACGGGCGTGAAATCAAAAGTCTTCCAGACCGCGTTGAAAAACGATGTGCTCTACGTGCCGGGCGAATTGTGTTACGCGGACGATTCCACGCGGCACAAACCGAATCACGAAATGCGCATCAGCTTCGGCAACGC
>CAWFZJ010000021.1:0-189929 GCA_963820205.1 uncultured Verrucomicrobiae bacterium | reverse complement strand
CAAAATTTTGATGGAACGGACTTTCTCGGAACGTTTCCTGGCCGTCTCATTCAGAATCTTCTTTCGCAACCGCAGATTTTTCGGCGTCGCCTCCACGTATTCGTCCACGTCAATGTATTCCAGCGCGCGTTCGAGGCTCAACTTCAACGGCGCGATTGAGCTGGATGCCCTTGCCGTCGCCCTGCGACCGCATATTGGTCAGCCTTTTCGCCTTGCAGGGGTTCACCGGGATGTCGTTTTCGCGCGCATTTTCGCCCACAATCATGCCGGCGTAAACGGCGTCGCCCGGTTCCACCATCAGGCGGCCGCGTTCCTGAATCATGTTCAGGGCGTAGGCCATCGCCTGGCCGTTTTCCATGCTGACGAGCGAACCGTTCTTGCGCGCGGCGATTTCCCCGCGGTCAGGGCCGTATTCGTGGAAGAGATGGCTCATCACGCCGAGGCCGCGCGTCTGGTTCACCAGATCGGTCTCAAACCCAATCAGGCCGCGCATGGGAATCAGCGCCTCGATGGTCACCTGGTCGCCGTGATGGTTCATGCTGGTGATTTCGGCCTTGCGGCCGGAAAGGTTTTCCATGATGGCGCCCATGAATTCCTGCGGAATTTCGAGGAACAACCGTTCAATCGGCTCCAGCATGTTGCCGTTGGCGTCCTTTTTATAGAGCACTTCGGGGCGCGAAACCAAAACCTCGTAGCCTTCGCGCCGCATTTGCTCGACGAGGATGGCGATTTGCATTTCGCCCCGGCCCTCGACTTCAAAAATTTTCGGATCGGCGGTCTGCTTGATGCGCAACGCGACATTCGTGCGGATTTCCTTTTGCAGCCGCTCCCAAATGTGCCGCGCGGTGACCAGCTTGCCGTCCTGGCCGGCGAGCGGGCTGTCGTTCACGGCAAATTCCATCTGAATCGTCGGCGGATCAATCGGGATGTAAGGCAGCGCGCCGCGTTCCGGCTTGTCCGCGATGGTCTCGCCGATGAACACGTCCTCAAAACCGGTGATGCCGACGATGTCGCCCGCGTGCGCCTCCTGCACTTCGATGCGTTTCAAGCCTTCAAACTGGTAAATCATCGTGATTTTGCCCTGGGTGATCTTGCCGTGGCCGTGCAGGCAGCAGGCCGTCTCGCCCATTTTCACCTTGCCCGCCATGATTTTGCCAAAGGCGATGCGCCCGAGGTAATCGCTGTAATCGAGATTGGCGACGAGCACCTGGAAACCGTCGCTCGCCTTGGCGTGCGGCGGCGGGATGTGCTTGATGATGGCGTCGAAGAGCGGTTCCATCGTGCCGGCAACGTGTTCCAGTTCCGTCTTGGCATAACCATCCTTGGCCGAGCAATAGATGAACGGAAAATCGAGCTGCTCGTCCGTGGCGTTGAGCGAAATGAACAGCTCGAACACCTGGTCCAGCACTTTTTTCGGGTTGGCATTCTCGCGGTCAATCTTGTTGATGACCACAATCGGCTTGGCGCCGGCTTCGAGCGCCTTGCGCAGCACGAAGCGGGTTTGCGCCTGCGGGCCGTCGGCGGCGTCCACCACCAGCAGCACGCCGTCAATCATGTTCATGATGCGCTCGACCTCGCCGCCGAAATCGGCGTGGCCGGGGGTGTCCACGATGTTGACGTGGTAAATCTTGTATTTGAACGCGGCGTTCTTGGCGCGGATGGTGATGCCCTTTTCCTTTTCCAAATCCATCGAATCCATCAGGCGTTCGTCGGTGGATTCATGCTGGTTGGCGCGGAAGGTGCCCGACTGCTTGAGCAGGCAATCCACGAGCGTTGTCTTGCCGTGGTCCACGTGCGCGATGATGGCGATGTTCCTAATATGCTGCATAATTTTTCAAATCAATCGGATAGAATGCCTTTTTTGGGGGAAAGGTCAAGCCGCGTCTGAGGGAAAATTGACTGTTGCGCTTCTGCCGAATCAATAAAATCCGTCATGCTGACTTTTGAATGAAAAAGAAAATACCAACGAAGAAACCATCGGCTAAATCAGCCGGCGAAAACCGCCAGCTTAGTCCCAACGAATTGGTCAAGCTGGCAAAGCGAATGGTTGAAGCGAAAGACCCTGCGGAAGCCGCCCGCCTAAAAGAAGAGATTATGCGTGGATTCTATGGCGGCCAATCTGCCAGTTAAAATAACGCAACAGCAACTCCATTTGGCTACTTTGCCGGTCTATCTGATCCAATTGCCGGGTCATTTGGCGTCGTTGACGGTTCATCTGGCCCGTCTGCCAAGTCATTTGGTCCACCTTCCGGCGTCTCTGGGTCGTCTGCCGGGTCATTTGGCCTGTTGTGCTGGTCAAATATCTACACTTCCGACGTCTTTGCCGTGTCTGCCAACTCATTTGGCGTCGCTGACGGTTTATTTGGGCTGTCTGCTGAGTCATTTGGAACGGCTGAAACTCCATATTTTCGCATTTTTCCTGCATTTTTAAGGTTTTCAGGCCCGTTTGACGAATCTTCAAGGAGCCAGCGGATGATTCCCCTTGCCCGTAGCGGCGCGTCGGCAGAACGCCGCAAATTTTCCCTCTTTTTTTCAGATGGCGGCGCTTTGCCGAGCCGCCGCTACGCAAATTCTGCGCGAATCATCGCTGACGCGGCGACCAGCCACGCCAGCCCGAACCAGCCGACGCCCGCGCCGACACCGGCAGCACCCACGGGATTGACAACCAAACCGTAAAAATCAAATCCAGAAAATGCCAAGCGGCCTTCGGAAATGGAGGCCGCTGTTGCTGCTGAAATAATGAAAAACGTCACTTGACGGCTGATGGGGTTTTGTTTCAATTCCATTGTTCCGACTGAAGACGCATGTAACCAAGAATCAGCAAACCAACAATGCGCCAACAATCGTAATTACACGTTACCAGCACCGCCCACGCCGCCCACGTTAGGGAAATAGGTCAAATCAAACAATTGCGAGCGGCAATTGTGAAATATGGATTAACGTTTATGCCAAAAGTCGTCATTAAGCCAAACTATAGTTCGCCATTCGCCTTCGAGGACGGAAAAATTGCTGGCAGATTCACGGTCGTCGATCAGTCCACCGGGGCTCCTCTCCAATTTTCTGAAGACGGCAAAGATTTAATTATCACGCCCCTCGGTGACCGTGAGGGTGGCTTCGCATGTCTTTTGCGAGCCGAGGATAAAAACCATCTGCCACGCGCAATAAAACTCATCCGAATCTTTGAACAGATTCCGCAACAACGAACGGAACTGCCCCTAGTCGAAGCAAAACTGACAAATGCAAAACCGTTCAAGAATGTCGTAGCTGTAATGGAGGCCGATGTTCTTGTAGATGCGTTTGGTCAAAGATTTCATTATTATGTGTCACACTTTATCGAAGGCCCAACTCTCGACACATTCATGCAGCAACTCGTCCCTTTCCGGGAAGATATTTTAAGTCGGGAAGTGTTAAAAAACAAGCTGCGCGATCAAATTCTCAGACTTATAAACGATATTGTTGGCGCTCTAGTTGAACTTGACCGTGCCAGAGTCGTGCATATGGATTTGAAACCAAACAACATCTTAATATATCCAAAGCCTAGTATGCCGATGGGGCCCCATGGCACGATAGCCATTCGCCAAACCGCTTCTCATTTGCTTGCCACTGATCTGGAAGCATTCGTGGTTGATCTGGGTGCAGGCAAACCCGTTGCTAGTGGTTTGCCGGCACCAATGGGGCCGACCATTCTTTTTTATACCGAAGGTTGGTTTCCAGCACGGCTGTTGGATGATCTTGGATGTTATTCAGTCCGAATTCCCGAAGACCCAAGCGGCAGAAAATTATCTTACATTCTCCATGAAAAGCTTCGAGAGCATTGGAGGAAAATCGACATTTATTCGTGTGGTCTTATTTTTGGACGTATGTTTTTAAAAGAGGACGAATTCTCTAAAAATCCGTTACCGGAAGAGTTTCGGCCTAAAAAAGAGGACGAGCTAAAGAAGGTTGATTTTTGGCGGCGGATTTTCGCAGATGATTACGACGTCATTGCGGGTTTGGTGAAAAAAATGCTCGCGCCGGTTGATGCCGATCAGCATGACGATTCTACACAGGAGTTAAGAACTGCTGCTGAAGTTAAGCGAGCTTTCGAAGCTGTGCCATTGGCTTCAGACAGTGGAATCCTCGCTTCCGACACGCTAACTGATTCACGCCCCGGAATTCGTATTCGTGCCGGCACACCGCTAGTGCGAATTAGCGTTCCATTCGACGAGATCGTCAATCACCGCGCGTTTCAGCGACTTCGCAAACTACAGCAACTTGCTTTTGTGAGCGAAATTTTCCCAGATGCAACACATACGAGATTTACACATTCTCTGCATGCGTTTCATCTGGCCAAACAATTCGTGTTTTCGTTAAACCGTCGCAGTTCGTTTCGATTGATTTTTGGTCGCGAGGATGTTGAACTCCTCCTTGCATCCGCACTTCTTCACGATATTGGACAATACCCCTTCTCCCATACAATTGAAGATCTTCGGAAAATGGCTGATCTTGCCAAAACTCCCAATGAGCAAGACCTACCCCTAAAGGACATAAAACATGATCAAGAATGCGCGGAATTAATCCTTGATGGTCAGCCGAAAGACCACAAACTATTGAAAGGAGTAATCCCTTTGAAGGAATTGCTCGAGGAACATGGTGTGCGTGTCGCGGACATAAACTATGTCATTGCAAAGTCTGACAAAGATGAGAAACGGGGCAGGGTGCTTAATATTGCGCGCGATATTGTCAGCGGGGTCATTGACGTTGATCGGATTTCCTATTTAACACTCGACAGCCAGCGCACGGGCGTGCCTTACGGGCGGGCAGTCGATGTGGGCAGTTTGCTTGAAGCCCTGACAATCAAAACGCAAAAAGAGGTTGGGATCGCTATTGAAGAAGCTGGTGTTAGCGCGGCGGAGTCACTCTTGGCCGCCGTATATTGGATGTATCGGAATGTATATTGGAGACACACAAACCGCGCCTTCATGGCTTGCGTGAAGTTTGTGATGCGTCACCTTTTGACCAACGAAAAGGTAAATAACAGGATAACGTTTAATAACTATTGGGAAGAGACCTTTGGTAAAACGGATTGGGATGCGCTGCATTATCTTAGAACTTCGTTCGACGAGCGAGTAAATGTCAAAGGGAACCTTAGAAATCCGCTTGCAAGTTTAACGGAGCTTCGGCGATTAAGCTATCGGCGCGTGTTCAGCCTACGTTTTGGAACTGAACCGGAACGGGTATTATACGATAAAATAGTGGCAAACTTTTCGACGGAGCGGGAGAAGCAACTAATTGAGCGGCTTAGCAGCAATCTTCAGGGCAAAACCCTTACAAATGTGCTGCTTGGCGATATTCTTGTCGATGTGCCCTTGAAGCGGCGATTGCATGGCTTAATCACAGGAACCCCACAAAAATTAGAAGCGACCAGTTCAGAGGTTGGTGTCCAAAAGGCAAAAGTGTGGGTTTCCTTGAGCAGCCCACTCACGAAAAAAGCTGTTTCCGAATCCAACTGGCCCGAATTGCATTCTTACTCTCCTCTTGTCGGAAGCTTGCAAAAGGTTGAAGATCATAGCGGACGAAAGGTCCGGATATTCTTTTCAAGCGAGCTTTTGAGTCACCTTGGCGCGGACGTTTCACGGGTGGAGGACAACATGATGGAGTGGTTAAACGAAGCCACGAAGGATTGGCCAGGTCCGTGAATTGTCTGCGAATACCAGCGGGACAAAACGCCTCCTCCGTTTTTTAGGAAATCCGACTTAAATAATCCCGGCCAAACTCGTCAGACACGACCCGTAACACCTTCTGCCTATCCTCTGGCTCGTTGAAGTTCGCTGCCAAGTTCAAATCCGAATACCTCTGCGAGTGGATGTTGCGGTTTCATTTAATTTCAAGCGGCGTCGCCATGCGTGGAGTTTAGGAAATGCCGCTGAAATGAAAAGCGTTCGTTTTAGGTTCAACAAGCCGCATTGCCGGATTCGAGATTTGCCTTCACGATTCGCGGACGGTCATATTTCGCATTGCCTAATTCGTTTAAACCAATTTCTTCAACTTCGTATCCTCGGCCAGTTTCTTGACCAGTTCCTTGACTTTTTGCGCCTGGCTTTTGTGCGCCAGCAACACCGCGTCGTCGGTCTGGACCAGAATGGAATCGCGCAGGCCGACCACGGCGATGGGCGTGCGATTTTTTGTCCGCGCATCGAAGATGATGTTCCGCGCCGCATCCACGTGGATGAAATCCGCCACGGCGCAGTTCCCTTCCGGGTCGGCCTTGAGATGCCGCGCCAGCGCCGTCCAGGAACCGAGATCGTCCCACTCAAACGCGCCTTCGGCCACGATGACGTTTTGCGCGTGCTCCATCAGCGCGTAATCAATCGAGATTTTTTTGATGTCGGGATATTCCTTCGCCAGCACCTTTGCAAGCTTCGCCGGCTGGTTTGCCACTTTGAACCAGCGCTGGCACGCCGCATACATTTCCGGCTGATGTTTCTGCAAACCTTCCGTGACGGTCACAAACGACCAGACGAACATCCCCGCGTTCCAGCGGTACTGGCCGCTGTTAACGTATTCCAGCGCCTTGTCGAAATACGGCTTCTCGACAAACCGTTCCGCGCGGAAAAAGGTGGTCTTGTATTTCTTAGCGCCCTGCGGCGGCGGCAGTGCTTCGCCGACCTGAATATAACCGTAACCCGTTGACGGCTCCGCCGGCTTGATGCCAATCGTCACAATCGCCCGTCCGCGTCCGGCCAGATCAAATGCATCGTCCAACACCTGCTGGAATTTTTTCTCGTCGGGAATGACGTGGTCGGCGGGCAAAACCGCCATGACGCCCGTCGTCGAGAGCGCGCCCACCAGGGCCGCGCCGAGCGTGACGGCGGCGCAAGTGTCGCGGCCAACCGGCTCGGCGACCAGATTCGATTTGGGAATCTGTGGAAGCTGTTTGCGGACTTCCGGCAGTTGCGCCTCGTTGGTGATGACAAAAATGTTTTTCGCCGGCACGAGCGGCAGCACGCGGTCCACGGCCTGCTGGAGGAACGACCGTTTGCCCAGCAGCGTGAGCAGTTGTTTGGGCATTTTCTCGCGGCTCAACGGCCAGAATCGTTCGCCGCGCCCGCCCGCCATGATGATGACGAACCGGTCTTTGGTATCGGTTTTTGATTTCGTGCTCATAAATTTTTACCTACTCTCGGAGGGACGAGTTATACGAGTCCCTAAATTCATCTTACTTGGAACCAACAAATATCAGGGACTTGTGTAACTCGTCCCTCCGAAAGTGAAGCATCAGTGTTCATCCGTGGTTTCTAAATGCTTTTTACCGCAACCGCCAGTGATTTCACAAATTTGCCCACGTGCTTGACCAAATCATTCGATTTCCCATGCCGCGCAATTTGATTCACCACCGCGCTGCCCACGACCACGGCGTCCGACGACGACGCAACGAGTTTCGCCTGTTTGGGATTGGAGATGCCGAAACCGACGGCGACCGGCAAATCCGTGTGCGCACGGATTTTGGCGACCTGCGACGCGAGGTTCGACGCGACGCTCGCCTGCATTCCGGTCACGCCTTCGCGCGAAATGTAATAAATGAACCCTGCACCGCGTTTGACGATGGATCTCATGCGATCTTCCGGCGTGGTCGGCGCAACGAGATAAATGTGGCACAAACCGGCCTGGCGCATCTGCGATTCGTAATTATCCGATTCCTCCGGCGGCAAATCGAGCACCAGCAAACCGTCCACGCCCGCCTTCGCCGCTGCTTTGATGAACCGTTCCAAGCCGACTTTGTGAATCAGGTTGAAATAAATGTAGAGGACAATCGGAATTTGCGAGTGCCGGCGGATGGCCGCCACGGTGGCCAGAATCTTGGGCGGAGTTGTCCCGGATTCGAGACCGCGCTGCGCGGCGAGCTGGTTCACCAGGCCGTCGGCCAGCGGATCGCTGAACGGCACGCCCAGTTCCAGCACGTCCACGGCAGCCTGGTCAAAGGCCAGCGCAAGCCGGCGCGTGGCATCCAGATTCGGATCGCCCGCGCCGATATAGACGATAAAACCCTTTTTGCCCTCGCGTTTGAGCCGGGCAAAACGTTCCTCAATGCGATTCATGTGGCGCAGAGTTTACCCCGGAGGAACGAGTTGCACGAGTCCCAAAATCAACGGGAGGAAGACGTAACGTTTGAAGCTGAGTTGAACCACGTTCTGCTTGCAGGTTAACTCAGCGGCCTGAGCGATGATGCCGTCAAGGTGCTGGTGGGTTTCCGTTTTCCGGGTATGTTCTTGAATGGCGGTTTCTCCCGCTGCCTTCATACCCTTCCGCTTCAGATTCTTTCTGTCCCCCGTGCCGAAGACTTTGCTGTCTGGACGCCAACTCATTCATCATGGCCTCCTCGCTCTCATATCGGGTGAAACCATCCGGTGGCAGAAATACCCGTTCGGGCGGAATCTCCAACCGGATTTGTGAGAGCGTGATGGTAAAAGACGCTGGATCCCCAATCGAATTGACGCGGACTGCAAGACCGCCCAAGTCGCTGGCCCGTGAAACCTCGAACCTTGACAGTTTGCCATCGCTAACAGCCACCACAACTGTGGATCGTTCGATTCGATAGCCTTCAACTTTTCCCGTTGTCGTTGGCGAGCCTTGAACAACAAGGTTGGTGAACCAAACGGCGGAAGCGATTGGCGCGTAACCTTGAAGCGCTTCGCTCAGGATATAGCCCTTGTTTGACGTAGCATCCCAAATAAAGCTGAACTGACCGGCCCGCGCCGATTTGCCAGATGCCGGCTCGGGTTCAAAGAAAAACTTGGCCCCGCGTGCAACCAGTTGCCCCGACACCGGTCGCAGGTGACTGGCGGGCACGGACGACACGACCGCCCGGGCGGTGAAGCCGCCCGCGTTGGTCAGCAACATAACGGCCGGACCCGTCAGAAACACCGGCGGTCTGGGCAGAAACTCTTGTCCAAATCCAGCGGCAGAACTTTCGTGCCGGGGCCCGTGCGCGCAACCACCAGTCAGGAGCGCCAGAACCGTGACGAACATCCTGAAGAAGAAAGCGTCGTGACTCCGGTACAGCGCATTCGGTTTTAAACTTTTCATAGTCACACTGGTTGGATGTTTTTCGGTGTCTGCAAATTCAAAAGCCCCGGCAAAGTGGTCTTGCCTACCGGCCGGCTTTATCGGCTGCTCCCGTTGGTGTCACGGCTGGCTGCCCGGGTGCAGCAACCTGTTCGTTGTCCGTATTCCACCCGGCACCCAGCGATTTGATCAAAGAAACGCTGGTGGCAAGCCGCTGTCCTCGAAGCTGGATCACGCTTTGTTCCAGCGCCAATTCCGAGGCTTGAGCGATGATAACATCGAGATATTGTTCCACCCCGGCCTTGTAACGGTTGTTTGCGATCTCAAGCGCACGGCGGGCTGAAGCCAGGGCGTAAGTTTCTTCCTCAAGCTGACTCGCCAGAAAATTCTGTGCGGCGAGTTGATCCTCCACATCCTGAAATGCCGTCAACACTGTCCGCCGATAAGTTGCAACGGCACCAGCGTAAGCGGCTTTCGCCGACGCAAGCTGGGCACGGTTCAACCCGCCGGTGAACAGCGGCAGTTGCAACGTCGGGCCAACTGCCCACACATGGCTCGGCCAGTCGAAAAGCGTGCTGGCGCTGATGGATTGGTATCCGCCCGAGCCGTTTAATAAAATGCGCGGATAAAAAGCCGCTTTCGCCACGCCGACATTCGCGTTGGCGGCGGCCATGAAGCGTTCGGCGGCGGAAATATCAGGCCGGCTTTCCAGCCATTCGCTCGGCACGGACAACGGAATGGCCGGCAGGTTCGTCGAGCCAACGGTGGCGGGTGTCAGCGCAAAAGTGGTTGCCGCCTGGCCGCACAACACAGCGAGCGCATGACGGGTTTGGGCGCGCTGCAAGTCCACCGCCGGAATCTGCGCCCGCGCGCCGCGGAGCTGCGTTTCAGCCTGGGCCACGTCGAGTTCATCGGCGATGCCGCTCTTCCTGCGGTTTTGGGTCAGTTCAAGGGCATGTTCATACGCGACCGCTGTTTGGTTGAGAAACTCCGATTGCGCATCGAGCGTGCGCAGCGTGAAATAATCAATCGCCACCTCGGCTTGAATCGAAAGTTTCAACGACTCCAGATCGTCCGCCGAGGCGGCAAACTGGGCGCGAGCGGATTCGGTCAGGCGGCGGATGCGTCCAAAAACATCCAACTCCCAGCTTGCATCCGCTGAAACGTTGAACGTGTTGAAAGTACGGCTGCTGTTGGTGCCGGTGGCCGACGCGTTCGCGCTGGTGCGCTGGCGGGTGGCCGAAGGCGCGGCGGAAATTTGCGGAAAGAAATTCGCCTGCGCCACTTTCACGGCGGCGCGGGCCTGATCGAAGCTGGCGACGGCGACGGCAATCTGCTGGTTGTTCGACGTGGCCAATGTTTCCAGACGGTCAAGCTCTGCGTCGGTGTAAATTTTCCACCACGCTCCGCGGGGGAGCTGTGCCATCGGTTCGGCCGTTTTCCATTCGCCGGCATTGGTGATGGAGAGGTCGCCGAATTGGGCCGGCAGCGCGTTCGTGCCGAGCGCCGGCGGGCGATGATAATTCGGGCCGACGGCGCAGCCTGCGACCAAGGCCAAGGCTGCCATTGCGGCCAGGCGCGCCGATGTTTTCAAAATCGTTTTCATGTCGTCATTTTCACCGGCTCACCGCCAACCGTGGCTGCACCGAGCGAGCGCAGTTTGCGTTTCCAGGCGGCGACGCGCAGGCGCAGTTTTTCCATGGTCAGATAAATCACCGGCGTTGTGAACAGCGTGAGCGTCTGGGAAAGGATGAGACCACCGACCACCGCGATGCCCAGCGGTTGGCGTAATTCGGAACCGGAGCCAAGGTTAAGGGCCAGCGGCATGGAGCCGAGCAGCGCGGCCATGGTCGTCATCATGATCGGACGGAATCGGATGACGCAGGCGTGATAAATGGCTTCCGCCGGGGAAAGTCCGAGCCGGCGTTCCGCGTCGAGCGCGAAATCAATCATCATGATGGCATTTTTCTTCACGATGCCCATGAGCAGGATGATGCCGATGAACGACACGAGCGTAAGTTCGTTGCCGCTCACAATCATCGCCAGCAACGCGCCCACGCCCGCCGACGGCAGCGTTGAAAGAATGGTGAGCGGATGGATGAGGCTTTCGTAAAGCATTCCCAGAACGATATAAACGGCCAGGATGGCGGCGACAACGAGCAGCGGCATGTTGGCCAGCGACGCTTGAAACTGTTGCGCCGTGCCCTGGAAACTTCCCTGCACGCTGGCGGGCAGATGCAATTCGTCGGTGGCCTGGCGGATGATTTCCGTCGCCTGGCCGAGCGCAACCCCGGGCGCGAGATTGAACGAAAGGGTGACCGCCGGAAACTCGCCCTGATGATTCACCGAAAGGCTGGTGTTGGAAGGCTGGAACCGCGCGAAGCTGCTCAATGGCACCGGCTGTCCGTTGGAGGAACGCACGTAAATTTTGTCGAGCGATGACGGATCAAGCTGCAACCCCGGATTGGCTTCCAGTATGACATGGTGCTGGTTGTAAGGCGTGTAAATGGTCGAGACCTGCCGCTGGCCGAATGCGTCGTAGAGCGTGTTGTCAATCGCGGACAACGACACCCCGAGGCGCGAGGCGGCGTCGCGGTCCACAACGACGTTCATTTGCAAGCCGAGCATCTGCTGGTCGCTCGTGACATCGCGGAGCAATGGCGATTCGCGCAGCTTGTCCACCAGCCGGGCCGACCATTGGCCGAGGTCGTTGAGGTCCGAGGATTGCAGCGCGTATTGAAACTGCGATTTGCTCGACCGTCCGCCAACGCGGATGTCCTGATTCGCCGTGAGAAACAAATTGATCCCGACGAGTTGCGACATTTTTTTGCGCAGCCGGTTGATCACCTGGTCGGCGCTGGCGTCGCGCTGGCCGCGCGGTTTCAGCGTGATGAACATGCGGCCGTTGTTGACGGTGGTGCTGCCCGAAGATGCGCCGATGAACGAGCCGATGGTTGCCACCGCCGGATCGCTGAGGACGATGGCGGAGACTTTTTGCTGCAACTGGGCCATCGCCGCGAATGAAATATCCTGCGACGCCTCGGTGGTGCCCATCAGCCCGCCGGTGTCCTGCTGCGGAAAAAATCCCTTGGGCACGACCGTATAAAGCCAGACCGTCGCCACCATCGTGAACAGCGCGACGCCCAGCGTGAAGGCGTGATGCTGCAACACCCATTTCAACCCGGCTTCGTAATGTCCCAGCAGCCATTGAAAAGCTTTTTCGCAGGCGCGGCCGAACGCGTTGGGCGGCGGCAAATCCGCTTCCGCGCGCAAAAAGCGGGAGCACAACATGGGCGTGAGCGTGAGTGAAATGATGCCGGAGACGAAGATGGCCAGGCACACCGTCACGGCGAATTCATGAAACAGCCGGCCCACCAGACCGCCCATGAACAGCAGCGGAATGAACACGGCCATCAGCGACAGGCTCATGGAAACCACCGTGAAGCCGATCTGCCGCGCGCCGTTCAACGCCGCCGGCATCGGGTGTTCGCCTTGCTCGATATAGCGGTGGATGTTTTCGATGACCACGATGGCGTCATCCACCACGAACCCGACCGAGATGGTGATGGCCATGAGCGACAAATTATCCAAACTGTAACCCATCAAATACATGATGCCGACCGTGCCGGACAGCGCGAGCGGCACGGTGATGTTGGCGATGAACGTGGGCCAAAACCGCCGCAGAAAAAGAAAAATGACCATCACCACCAGGGCGATGCTCACCAGAAGTGAAACTTCCACATCATGGACCGCCGCGCGAATCGTCTGGGTGCGGTCGTTCAAAATGCTGAGTTTTATTCCGGCAGGCATCCAGCGTTCAAGCTGCGGCAGCGCGGCGCGGATGCGATCAACCGTATCAATGACATTCGCCCCGGCTTGTTTGAAAACAATGACGAGCACCGCGAGGTTGGTTCCCGACCAGCCCGCCAGCCGGCTGTTCTCAACGCCTTCCACCGCCCGGCCAAAAGCATCCAGCCGCACCGGCGTATTGCCGCGCTGCGTGAGAATCAACTGCTGATACGGCTGCGGATCCATCATCTGCCCGTTGATGACAATCGTGTGCGCAACCTCCGCGCCATCGAAGCTGCCGAGCGGCAGGTTCACGTTGGCCTGGCTCAACAGCAAACGCACGTCCTCCAGGCTGACGTTGGCCGAGGCGAGCGCGCCGGGATTCATCTGCACGCGCACGGCGGATTTTTCCGCGCCGCTGATCATCGCCTGGCTCACGCCTTCGACCTGGTTCAGCTTCTGGCCGAGAATTTCATCGGCGAACTCGAATACATCCGACTGCGGCAGCGTGTCCGAGGTCAGCGCCAGAATCATGATGGGTGCGTCGGCGGGGTTCACTTTGCGGTACGTCGGCGGGTTGGGCAGATTGATCGGCAGGTCGGTGGCGGCGGCGTTGATGGCGGCCTGCACGTCATGCGCCGCCGCGTCAATCTTCCGATTCAAGTCGAATTGCAGGCTTATACTGCAACCGCCAAGCGTGCTGACCGAAGTCATTTCGTTGACGCCGGCAATCTGGCCGAGATGACGTTCCAGCGGCGTGGCCAGCGAGGACGCGACGGTCGCCGGATCCGCGCCGGGCAACGACGCTGACACCGAGATCATCGGAAAATCCACGCGCGGGAGCGGCGCCACCGGCATGTAGCGGAACGCCAGCAATCCGCTCAAAAACAATCCGAGCGCCAGCAGCGAAGTGGCGACCGGACGGCGGATGAATGGCGCGGAAAGATTCATGGCGATTCAGGCTCTGGTTGCGCCAAATTTTCCGGCGTGAGTTTTTCCGCGTTGGACAACCGCCAGCGGCGCGCCTTGGCGGCGCATCGGTCGAGATAAAGATAAATCACCGGCGTGGTGTAGAGCGTCAGAAATTGCGAGAGCAACAGACCGCCGACAATTGAGATGCCCAGCGGCCGCCGCAGTTCCGAGCCGTTGCCGTTTTCCAGCGCCAGCGGCAACGCGCCAAGCAGCGCGGCCATCGTCGTCATCATGATGGGCCGGAAACGCAGCAGGCACGCCTGGTAAATGGATTGCTCCGACGACAATCCCTGCGTGCGTTCCGCGTCCAGCGCGAAGTCAATCATCATGATGGCGTTCTTTTTCACGATGCCGATGAGCAGGATGATGCCGATCAATGAAATCAAAGTCAGCGGCGTGCGACATAGGATCATCGCCAACAGCGCGCCCACGCCGGCGGACGGCAGGCTAGACAGAATCGTGAGCGGGTGAATGTAGCTTTCGTAAAGCACACCGAGCACGATATAGATGACGATAATGGCCGCGAGAATCAAAAAAGGTTCGCTGGTCAGCGAGGTGCGAAATTCCTCCGCGCTGCCGGAGAATGAAGTCGCCACCGTGTCGGGCAGCCCGATTTCTTTTGCCCCGCGGTTGATGGCATCCACCGCCTCGCCCAGCGACGCGCCGGAAGCGAGGTTGAACGAAAGGGTGACGGCCGGGAATTGACTTTCATGCGCGATGGTCAGCGGCGCCGTGCCGATGTTGACCGTGGCGAAGGATGTCAGCGGAATCATTTGTCCGGTGGTGGATTTTACATAAATTTTTTCCAGCGAACCGGGAGATTGCTGGAACTGGGGATTCACTTCCAGAACGACGCGATACTGGTTGAGCTGCGTGAATATGGTGGCAACCTGCCGCTGGCCGAAGGCATCGTAAAGCGTGTCGTCAATGGCCAGTGGCAGGACATTGAAGCGCGCCGCCTTTTCCCGATCCACCGTCACGCTCACCTGCAAGCCGCCTTGCTGCTGGTCGCTGGCAACGTCGGCCAGTTCCGGCTGCCCGCGCAATTTGGACAGCAGCTTCGCCGACCATTCGGCAAGTTCGTCGCTGTCCGAATCTTCCAGTGTGTATTGATATTGTGTGCGGCTCACGCGACTGTCTATCTGCACGTCCTGCGCGGCCTGCATGAAAAGCGAGATCCCCTGCACCGAAGCGGTGGCGTCGCTCAACTGCCGGATGATCTGCTGCGCGTCCGCCTTGCGCTGATTGCGCGGTTTGAGGGAAATGTAAAGCCGGCCGGAATTGACCGTGGAATTCACCGTGCCCGCCCCGACGAACGACGCCACGCCGGCCACGTCCGGATCGCGCCCGACAATTTCGGCGATTTCATGCTGACGAATGGACATGGCCTTGAACGAAATGGATTGCGCCGCGTCGGTGACGCCGTTGATCAACCCCGTGTCCTGTTCCGGCAGCAATCCCTTGGGCACAAAAACATAAAGCAATAGGGTGGCGACCAGCGTCACCGCGGCCACGATGAGCGTGAAACGTTGATGCCGCAAAACCCATTGCAGGCTGCGGTCGTAGGCGTTCAACATCCCGCGAAAGAAACCTTCCGTCGCGCGGAATAATTTCCCGTGTTTTTCCTCGCGCTCGCTGCGCAGCAGCCGCGAGCACATCATCGGCGTGAGCGTGAGCGACACCACGGCGGACACCGCGACCGCAACGCTCAACGTGATCGCAAATTCGCGGAACAGCCGCCCCACAATTCCGGTCATGAACAGCAGCGGAATGAAAACGGCCACGAGCGACACGCTTAACGACACGATGGTGAAGCCGATTTGTTTTGCGCCTTTCAGCGCCGCCGCCATCGGCGTTTCGCCCGCCTCAATGAAGCGCACGATGTTTTCAATCATCACAATCGCGTCGTCCACCACGAAGCCGGTCGAAATCGTCAGCGCCATCAGTGAAAGATTGTCGAGGCTGAAACCGACAAGCTTCATCACGCCGAACGTGCCGATCAAGGTCAGCGGCAGCGCAACGCTTGGAATCACCGTGGCCCAGAATTTTCGCAGAAAGACAAAAATAACCATCACCACCAGCGCGACGGTCAGCAGCAGGGTGAATTGCACGTCGGAAATCGAGGCGCGGATGGTTTCCGTTCGGTCGCCGAAAATACTCAGCTTCACCGACGACGGCAGCGAGGCGCGGAGTTGCGGCAGCAATTTCTTCACGCGGTCCACGGTTTGGATGATATTCGCGCCGGGCTGGCGCTGGATGTCGAGCAGCACGGCGGGCTGGCCGCCAACCCAGCTTGCCAGGCGGACATTTTCCACGTTGTCCACGGCTTCGCCGAGGTCGCTGATGCGGATGGGCGAGCCGTTCTTGTATGCGATGATGACGTTCTTGTAATCGTCGGCGGAAAAAATCTGGTCGTTCGCGTTGATGGCGTAGGACTGGCGCGTGCCGTCGAAGCTGCCCTTGGGCGCGTTCACGCTGCTTTGAATGAGGGCGGTGCGGACATCTTCCAGGCTCAAGCCAAGCGACGCGATGGCGGCGGGATTGACCTGCACGCGCACGGCGGGTTTTTGATTGCCTTCAATGGTCACCAGGCCGACGCCGGTGACTTCACTCAATTTTTGCGCGAGCGTGGTGTCGGCGAGATCATTGACTTTTTCAAGCGGCAAACTGTCGGAACGTGAGTTCGAGCGTGAGAATGGGCGTGTCGGCGGGATTGACCTTGTTGTAAGTCGGCGGGTTCGGCATGCCGGCGGGCAGCACGCCGCTCGCCGCGTTGATGGCGGCCTGCACGTCCTGCGACGCGGCGTCAATGTCGCGATCCAGATTGAATTGCAGCGTGATGGCGGTGTTGCCGAAAGAACTGATGGAGGTCATCGTGCCCAGCCCGCTAATCTGGCCAAACTGTCTTTCCAGCGGCGTGGTGACGGATGAAACCATCACGTCGGGACTCGCGCCCGGATATTGCGCCACGACCTGGATGGTCGGGAAATCCACCGGCGGCAGCGCCGAGATCGGCAGCAGCCAATAGCCAAGCATCCCCATCAAAATCACGCCGGCCATCAGCAGGGACGTGGCCACCGGCCGTTTGATGAATGGCTCGGAGATGTTCACGGCGTCTTGTCCGGCTTGGTGTCCTGACTTTTGTCCGGACGCTTTTTATGTGAACCGCCGGAACCGCTTGCCGGTTCGGCAGGTTTCACATGCGAGCCGTCCTGCAATTTATATTGGCCGTCCACCACCACGACTTCGCCGGGTTTTAGTCCGTCATCAATCAACGCCTCGCCGTTGTCAATCTGCGCCACTTTCAGCGGACGCATTTTCACGGTCTGGTTGGTCGGGTCGCCCTGCACGACAAACGCAAACGCGCCTTCCGGTCCGCGCTGGACGACGGACGCGGGCACGACCACGCAATCCTCGCGCGTCTCCAGCAACAGGCGCGTGTTCACAAACTGGCCCGGCCAAAGGCGGAGATTTTCGTTGGCGAAATTGGCCTTGAGCTTGAGCGTGCCGGTCGTGGAATCAATCTGGTTGTCAATGACCGCGAGCTGGCCGGTGGCGAGGACGTTGGTGTTGTCGCGCGCCACGGCGAGCACGGTGAAATCAGTTCCGTCCGGATCCTGCTTGTCTTGCAGTTTCGACAATGCGGTTTCCGGCAAGGTGAAGACAATGGAAACAGGCCGGAGCTGGGTCAGCACGACCAGACCGCCGGCGTCGGCCGCGTGAACGATGTTGCCCTGGTCCACCTGTCGGATGCCGGTGCGCCCGTCAATCGGCGAACGGATGTTGGTGTAGTCGAGATTCACCTTTGCGCTGTCCACCGCGGCTTGATCCGCCTGAACCGTAGCCTCGAGCTGGTCCACGAGCGCCTTTTGCGTGTCGTAGGTTTGCTGCGTGGTGCCGTCGGTTTTCAACAAGTCGGCATAGCGCTGCAAATCCACGCGCGCGTTGGCGAGTTGCGCCGCGTCCTGCGCTTTTTTGGCCACGGCCTGATCCAGCGCAGCCTGATACGGCGCCGGGTCAATTTGCACCAGCAGATCGCCGGTCTTTACATCCTGTCCCTCGGTAAAGGCAACTTTGACCAACTGCCCGTCCACCCGCGTGTGAACCGTTACAGTGTTGAACGCCTGCACCGTGCCAAGCCCATCCAGGTAAATGGGCACGTCTTTTTTTCGAGCGTGTCCCGTCACCACTGGCACGGGAAAACCTCCACCACGCATGGAAGCGCCGGCGGATTTCGCGGCGGCAGCGTGGTGGTGGTGAACGGTCCAAATGACGCCGAGCAGGAAGACGACGCCCCCGGCAATCAAAATCAACCCTGTCCGGCGGGATTTTGTTTTCTGGTCCGGTCGTGGGTTGGCCAACGGGTTGGCGGATTTTTCTGGTTCATTCATGCTGGCCTTGCGCTTTCATTTTTTAAATTTGTTTCGTTCTTCACGGCTTGCGCCGGGCGCAGGTGACGCTGGCGCACGACAATTGTAACGGGGCTGGATTCGCTCCACACCACAAATATACGCTTTGGATTTCGGCCATCGCCAGACCGCCGGAAATTGATGCTCATAATGATACGTCGGGTGTTTTCATCGGTGATGAGTGAAACTTCTGTTGATTCTGCATCGTCCCTGAACGGCATTAGGAATGAGCTGCCGACACAGCCGGACATCTCCGGTGCCGGGCAGGTTTGGGGCGGCGCTCTTGTCCCGCGGATTTGATCGTCATTCGAATTCTCAACGATGCTTTGCCGGACGACCACCCTCATGGCCTGTCGTTGCGGACTGGTAATGGAATTCCGTCTCCTGGCCTGCCAGACGCGCCAGACGTTGCTCGGCGGATTCAGCCAGCAGTTTCTCCATCGTTCGCAAGAGCGTCGGGATGTCCATGGGTTTCTCCAGCAGAGCGCCGGCGCCGGCACTGAGCGCGGTAAAGAGTTGGTTCGGGAGCGCGGTGGCGATGATGACGGGAATGAGGGGATGTTCGCGGGTGAGTTGCTCAAAAGTGTCCCAGCCGTTCTTAACCGGCATGTTCAGGTCGAGCAACACGAGGTCAACCGGCAATCCAGCCGCGAAATCAAGCGCCTGCTGCCCATTCTCGGCTGGAATGACAAAGTAACCTTCGGACACAAGCACGTCGTTCAGGGAATCGCGCAGTGCAACTGGTGGTCGAATCCAACCCGGAGTTGCTCATCCGCGCCGACAGCGGCCATTTGAAGCAGGTGCTCATCAACCTCGTTCGCAACGCGGCTGACGCCATTGACGGCGCGGGCACGGTTACCCTGCGCCCGCGCGCCGCACGCGCCGGGATCGGCGGGCGCGAAATTGACGCCGTTATTCTTGAGGTGAGCGACACCGGCAAGGGCATCCCGCCGGAAGTCGAGAAGCGTCTTTTCGATCCGTTCTTCAGCACGAAGGAAACCGGCACGGGCCTCGGCCTGCCGATTGCCGCCCGCATGGTTGAAAAGCATGGCGGCAAGATCGAGTATCAAACCCAGCCCGGCCACGGCACGACCTTCAGCGTTGTCTTGCCGCGCAAAATCAACGACACTGCCCGCAGTGCAAATTAATCCTGCTCATGCCCGGTCCCGCTCATTTTCTTCTCATCGAAGATGACACCAGCCTCGCCGCCAATCTGTGCGACGTGCTCAAGGAGGATGGCTTCAATGTCACCGTGTGCCATCCGGCGACGAGGGTCTGCGCCGCGCCTGCAAGGACGAGTACGACGTGGTGTTGACCGACTTGCGCCTGCCGGGACTCGGCGGTCTGGAACTTGTGCGTCAACTTCACGAAACTCAGCCGCGCCTGCCCGTCGTCCTGATGACCGCGCATGGCACGATTGAAACCGCCATCGAGGCCACCAAACTCGGCGCATACAATTACCTGCAAAAACCGTTCGAGATGCCGGGGCTGATCAGCGTGCTTCACCGCGCCGCCACATGCGCGAACCCGTGACTCTGCCCGACGCGCCGGTCGAAAGTCGAACGGCTCTCGACGGCGCGAGCCGCGCAATGCAGGACGTATGCAAGGAAATCGGCCGCGTCGCCGCCAAGCCCGTCACGGGGCTGATTCGCGGCGAAACGGGGACGGGCAAGGAGTTGATCGCCCGCGCCATCTACCAGCACAGCCCGCGCGCCAAAGCGCCGTTCATCGCGATCAATTGCGCCGCCATTCCGGAAAATCTGCTGGAAAGCGAACTGTTCGGCCACGAGCGCGGCGCGTTCACGGGTGCTGACCAGCGGCGCATCGGCCGCTTTGAGCAGGCGAACAAGGGCACGCTCTTTCACGACGAAATCGGCGACCTGCCGCCCAACACGCAGGTAAAACTCCTGCGCGTGCTCCAGCAACAAACCTTCCAGCGCGCAGGCGGAGCGGAGACGATTTCCGTGGACGTGCGCATTATCGCCGCCACGCACTGCAATCTGGAAGCGATGATTCGTGAGGGGAAGTTCCGCGAAGACCTCTTCCCTCGCCTCAACATGGTGTGCCTCCAGCTCCCGCCCCTGCGCGAACGCCGCGAAGACATTCCGCTGTTGGTGCAGCACTTTCTCCGCAAATATGCCGGCGACTTCGGCGTCGAAAGTCCAACCATCGCTTCCGACGCCGTGGCCGTGCTGCAATCCGATTCCTGGCCCGGCAACGTTCGCGAGCTGGAAAACATGACCCGCCGCCTGCTGCTCGCCGCGCGTGGACTCTCCATCAACGCCGACGCGGTCCGCCAAACCCTTGCCGCCCGCAATGCCGAGACCGCTCCGACTGGCAAATCCTTCACTGCCTTCGCGGGTGATTTGCTGGCGCGTTCACAGAAGGGCGAACTACAGGACGCTCATGCCCGCATGCTTGCCGAAGCCGAACGCGAAATCCTGACGCAAGCCATCACGCTGGCAGAAGGCAATCAAGCGAAAGCCGCGCGCTGGCTGGGGTTGTCCCGTTTTACCTTGCGCGAAAAACTCAAGCAGCTTGGTTTGCATCCGGATTCCACCGAGGCGGGCTCGGAAACGGACGGCTGAACGCATCTCGCTGGTCAATCGCTGTTCCCTTCGGTGACAAATTTTTGGCGTCGCTCGCCCGCGGGATTTTGCCTTTGCTGCCTTCGTGTTTTTCGCGCGGCACTATTAATTTCGGAGGCACAAGTGAGATTTGACCGCATGGTGGTTTTTTAGCATTATTGCCACATGGCAAGCACCTTCGGGCATCTGTTCCGCATCACGACGTGGGGCGAATCCCACGGCGGCGGAGTGGGTGTGGTCGTGGACGGCTGCCCGCCGCGCCTCAAGCTCACCGAGGCGGACATTCAGCCCGATTTGGACCGCCGCCGGCCTGGGCAGTCCAAAATCGTCTCGCCGCGCAAGGAATCCGACACGGTGCAAATTCTTTCCGGCACGTTCGGCGGCAAAACGCTCGGCACGCCGATTTGCCTGTGGGTCAAAAATGAGGATGCCCGGTCCGAGGCCTACGCGGAAATGAAGACGAAGTTCCGCCCGTCGCACGCGGACTTCACCTATTTCGCCAAGTACGGCATTCGCAACTGGCAGGGTGGCGGCCGCGCCAGCGCGCGCGAAACGATTGGCCGGGTGGCCGCCGGCGCGATTGCGAAGAAAATTTTGCGCGAACGTTTCGGCGTCGAGACTCTGGCTTACGTCAAACAAGTCCAGCGTCTCATTGCCGACGTGAACCCGGATAAAGTCAGGCTCAATGACATCGAGTCGAACATCGTCCGTTGCCCGGATCAGACGGCGGCGGAAAAAATGATCCGGCTCATCGAGAAAATGCGGCGCGCGGGCGACACCGTGGGCGGCATCGTTGAAGGCTTGGCGCGTGGCGTTCCCGCCGGCTGGGGCGAACCGGTGTTTGACAAACTGGAGGCGGACCTGGCGAAAGCCATGTTAAGCCTGCCGGCGTCCAAGGCGTTTGAAGTCGGCTCCGGGTTCAGCGGCATCGCGCTCACGGGACGCGAGCACAACGACCCGTTTCGCGCGAAGCACGGAAAAGTTTTCACGACGACGAATTTTTCCGGAGGCATTCAGGGCGGCATATCGAACGGCCAGACGATTTTCTTTCGCGTCGCGTTCAAGCCCGTGGCCACCGTCATGCACGAACAGGACACGGTGGACGAGCAATTTCACAATACGACGCTCAAAGGCCGCGGCCGGCACGATCCGTGCGTGTTGCCGCGCGCGGTGCCGATGGTGGAAGCGATGACCGCGCTGGTGCTCGTGGATCACGCCCTGCGGCACCAGGCACAATGCGGCGGACCCGAAGGTTTTCGGGATTGATTTTTATCACAACCGGCGCGATTTTATTCAACCAGGAGAACAACATGGCAGATAAAAACATCAATGACATTCCGCGCGACGTGCGGACGCTGTTCACCAAGGCCGTCGAAGCCACGCAGCGGGAAAATTTGGATTACGCCATCACGCTGTTCAACCAGGCGCTCGAAAAAGAGCCGGGTTTTTACGATTGCCGCAAGGCGCTGCGCGCGGCGCAGTTCCAAAAATGCGGCGACGGCGGCGGATTCTTCAAGAAAATGTGGAGTGGCGCGGGCTCCTCGCCGCAGGTCGCCAAGGCCAAGATGGCCATGAGCAAAAATCCCGGCGAAGCCATGGCCATTGCCGAGCAGATTTTGAACAACGACCCGGGCAATTCCGCCGCGCACCGGATCATCGTTGATGCGGCAACCGCGCTGGAATTGCCGCGCACGGCGGTCTTGTCCTACGAAACGCTGTCGAAAAATTCGCCGAAGGACCGGGATTTGGCGATTGCCTTTGCGCGCGCGCTGGCGGCGGCGGGCGATGTGAGCGAGGGAGAACACAACCGCGGGGAACAAATCCTGATGGATCTGTTGCGCGAGACGCCCAACGACGGCGAGTTGAACCAGGCGCTCAAAGATTTGTCCGCGCGCAAGACGCTGGACCAGGGCGGCTACGCCGCGCTCGAAGGCGGCCAGGGTTCCTACCGCGACATTTTGAAGGACAAAAAGGAGGCCGCCTCGCTGGAGCAGGAAAAGCGCGTCGTCAAAACCGAGGACGTCACCGAACGGCTGATCGGCGAATACGAGGCGCGGCTGCAGACCGAACCCAACAATCTCAAGCTCACCCGCTCGCTGGCGGAACTTTACACGCAGAAAAAACAGTTCGATCGCGCGCTCGCGCTATACGACCGCATCAAGAATTCCGAGATGGGCAATGATCCGTCGCTCGAAAACGCCATGGCCAACACCATCGTGCGCCGGTTCGAATATCAATTGGAACAAGCTCGATACCGCAGCGCCGGATTACACCGAACAGGCGGCGAAAATTCAGGCGGCAGAAACTGGATTTCCAAATCACCGACTGCCAGAACCGCGTGGAAAAATACCCGACGGACCTGGCGATCCGGTTTGAGATGGGGCAGCTCTATTTTCAAACGGGCAAAATCACCGAGGCGATTCAGGAATTCCAAAAGGCGCAGAACAATCCGCACAAGCGTCTCGCCGCGATGAGTTACCTCGCCCAGTGCTACGCCAAGCGCAAGATGTTCGACCTGGCCGCGCGCACGCTGCAAAACGCCATCAAGGAAAAGGCCGTCTTTGATGATGAGAAAAAGGAACTCGTCTATAACCTCGGCTGCGTGCTCGAAAGCATGGGCAAAAAAGAGGAAGCCATCGAGCAATTCAAGCTCATCTACGAAATGGACATCGGCTACAAGGACGTCGCCGCAAAAGTGGACGCCTTCTACGCCGGGCAATGACGTGTTTTCCCGGCGCGTTATATCCGCTTCTCATCCACGTCAATCACATCCACAAAACTCTTGATGTCGTCGCGGTTTCCCGCGCCGCATTGTTCCTTGCGCATTTTGAGCCGCGCCACGGCTTGCGCGTCGCCGGCCAGAGGCCGGCTCAACATATCGCTGGCATGCGCGGCTTTTTCCGCCGGAGATTTCTTCACGTTTTGGCGCACCCAGTCGCAGACTTCGCCATCGGTGATGGATTTTTTCACCACTTCAAGCATTTGTTCATGCGTGACGCCGGCGTATTTGAGCCACATGCCGTCAAAACCCTTGCCGAGATTTTCCTGGTAATCGGCATGCAGTTTGCCGGCGAGGTGCAGGCGGATTTTGTCAATGTAACGCGGCAGATAGCATCCAGCCGTCCATCGTTTCGCGCGGGCTGCGCGGGTAAATGATGCTGCTCATGGAGGAAAAATGGAACGATTTGCGGGCGCGCCGCAATTCAAAAATTAAACCCTTGAATCTGAAAATGCCGCGCCCCGGGGCATTTTCGATTCATTATGAGAATCATTGATCCGTCACCCCATGCCTCCCAGTCAAAATCCACAAAACAGCATGAAATGGGCAAGCGCCGACGGGCCGGCACGCCGGGAGTTGCAGTCATCGGCTGCAGGATACAAGATGTGTCCCTGATGTCCCGCGACAACAATCTGCGGCGCACCCTTTTGGTTTGTGTGCTCCTCACCGTGGCAACACTGGCCGCCTTCTGGCCGGTGGTTCATCACGATTTCATAAACCTCGACGATTTAACCTACGTGGTCGAGAATCCAGCCGTGCAGGCGGGGTTCACCTGGAAAACGGTGGCCTGGGCTTTTACGACCGACTGCGCCGCCAATTGGCATCCGCTGACCTGGCTGTCGCACATGCTGGACGTGCAACTGTTCGGGCTGAATCCCGGCGGGCATCATTTGACAAGTTTGCTGCTGCATACGGCGAACACACTGCTGCTGTTTTTTCTCCTGAAACAAATGACCGGCGCGCTGTGGCGGAGCGGCTTTGTGGCGGCCCTGTTTGCGTTGCATCCTCTGCACGTTGAATCCGTAGCCTGGGTTTCCGAGCGCAAGGATGTTCTCAGCACGTTTTTTTTCCTTCTCGCCCTGCTCGCGTATGCCCGCCACGCGGCGTGGTCAGTCCCCGGAATCCAATTCAAAACCCGGCAGCCTAAGTCCCAAACCGGGGAACCGGCCGCCGCCGGCAGGAGCCGGAAATCCGGGGTCCGAAGCCCGGAATTGGGAGTTCACGGTTCGGGCTCTGGCTCAAACGGGCGGGCGCGCAGACTTTGGCATCTGGCCGCGCTGCTTTTCTTTGCCCTCGGCCTGATGTGCAAGCCGATGCTGGTGACCCTGCCTTTCATCCTGTTGCTTTTGGATTACTGGCCCCTTCAACGCCTGGAACTCAAAACACCAAATCTGATGCTCAAAACTTTGCCTCCCCTGCTGGTTGAAAAACTTCCCTTTTTCGCGCTGGCCGCAGCTTCATGCCTCGTCACTTTCGCGGCTCAGAAGAACATCGGTGCGGTGGCCGGGCTGAACTATTTTTCCCTCTCCACTCGCGTCTTGAACGCCCTGGCTTCCTATGCGCTTTACTTGAGAAAGATGATCTGGCCGGCGGACCTGGCGGTGTTCTACCCGTATTCCTCCGCCGGTCTTCCTGAGCTGGCGGCTGAAAGTCTTGTCGTGCTGGCTGGTCTCTCGGTTTTGGCGTTCATCAATCTCCGGAAACGGCCCTGGCTGGCGGTGGGATGGTTGTGGTATCTGGGCACCTTGGTCCCCGTGATTGGAATCGTGCAAGTCGGCCTGCAGGCGATGGCGGATCGTTACACCTACATTCCGCTGATTGGAATCTTCATTGGCATCACCTGGGGCGTGGCCGATCTGGCAATGGCCTGGCCGCGCCGAAAGATTGCCCTGGCTGCGGCCGCCCTGATGGTGGCCGGAGCCTGTGGCGGGTTGGCGTCCTTCCAGGTGCGCCAATGGAAAAACTCGGAAACCCTTTTTCGCCACGCGCTGGCAGTAACCACCGACAATATGATTGCCCACAACCAACTGGGCGTTGTCCTGGCCGCACAAGGAAAAAATGACGGCGCAGCCATTCATTTCGCGGAGGCGGTGAGAATCCAACCGCACTACTTGCTGGCGTTGGGCAATCTGGGAGTCTCGCTGGTGAGGCAAGGCCGACTTGAAGAGGGAATGGGCTATTGCCGCGCGGCCCTCGCGATCAATCCGCGCAACGCGAAGGTCCATTTCAACCTTGGCCTGGCGTTGGCCATTGCAGGCAAATTCAAGGAGGCGGCTTCCGAGTTCGAGGCTGCCTGCCGGCTTGACCCCGGCTCGGTTAATTTCCGCATCGTCCTGGCCGAGGCTCTCGCCAGGCTTGGAGAAACGAATGAGGCGGCCGGATATTTTCAGGAAGCGTTGAAACTCCAGCCCAACCACGCGCAAGCTCATTGGCGATACGGAATGTTGCTGGCTTCCACCGGGAAGCTGAAAGAGGCGCTCGATCATTTGCGCGAGGCCATTCGCCTTCAACCCGCCGTCCCAATATACCTGGATCTGGCTTCAGTTTTGATAAGGGCGGGACAATCCGATGCCGCGGCAACCCAATATCGGGAAGCGCTCCGCCTGCAGCCGGACTCACCGCTGGCGCTCACCAGTCTGGCCTGGCTCCTGGCGGTTGACCCAAGTGACCGCGTCCGCTCCGGCCCGGAAGCGGTAAAACTGGCCGAACGGGCTTGTCAGTTGACCCAGTTCCGAGATCCGCCATTGCTTGGCAACCTGGCCGCCGCCTACGCCGAAGCCGGGCGCTTTGAGGACGCGATCCGCACCGCCGGAAAAGCGAGGGACCTCGCCCGCGCCGCTGGAAACCGGCAACTGGCTGAGAGAAACGAGCAACTGCTCGAAATGTATCGGGCGGGAAAGCCGTTTCACGAAGGCGTTCAATCATTGAAGCAGTCATATCACTGACGGCGCAGTTTCCCTGACCGGGCGGCGCCCCGGCGCGGAGGAGCGGTTCAGGTTTTCGTTGGCTGCGTCATTCGGGCACGCAGCATCTCGGTGTCACCATTAGCCCGGGCGGAAATGGCCTGGAGCCGTTCTTTGGGAACGCCATCAATGGTATCCCGAATCAGCCGGGCCACCTGGTTCGGCTGATAGGGTTTCGCTATAAAAATGTTGTCGCCTTTGGAAAAATCTTTTCCCGTCAGCACGGAACTGTAACCGCTGGCGTAGATCACTTTGAGTCCGGGCTTTCGCTTTTTCAATTCCGTGGCCAGTTCCCCGCCCGTCATGCCGCCCGGCATGACCATGTCGGTCAGGAGCAAATCAACCTGGCCGTTGCATTCATCCCAAATCCGCAAAGCTTCGGCGCCCGAGGCAGCAATCAAAACGCGGTAATGATAATGCTGGAGAATATCCCGCACCAGTTCCAGCAAGCCAATTTCATCCTCGACGAGCAGAATGGTTTCCTTGCCTCCCTGGACGGTCTCGGATTTTACGGCCGGATCGGCGGGGGCATCGCCGGCTTTGCCCGCCACGGGAAGAAAAACTTTGAAGGAGGTGCCGGCGCCAACTTCGCTCTGGACTTCGATCCAGCCGTGATGTTGTTTGACGACGCCATAAACGGTGGCCAGTCCCAATCCCGTTCCTTTGCCGACTTCCTTGGTGGTGAAAAACGGTTCAAAAACCCGCTGCAAGATCTGGCGTTCCATGCCGCAGCCGGTGTCGGACACGGTTAAACAGACGAACCTTCCCACCCGGGCTTCGGGATGTTGCCGGGCGTAGGCGGCGTCAATTTCAGCGGCGGAAGTCGCAATGGTGAGCTTGCCCCCCTTGGGCATGGCGTCACGGGAATTGGTTGCCATATTCATGACGATCTGCTCAATCATCCCGGTATCCGCCTGGATGCACGGCAGGTCCGGCTGACAGTTGGTTTCCAACGTGATGTCCTCACCGATCAGCCGCGGCAGCATCCCTTTCAAATTCTGAAGCACTGCGTTTAAATCGAGAATCTTCGATCGAAAAATCTGTTTGCGGCTGAAGGTGAGCAATTGCCGGATGAAACTGGCGGCGCGCTCGGCCGCCGCGGAAATTTGTTTGATGGATCGGGTTGAGTCGGCGCCCGGCGGAACGGCGTTGAGCAACAGCCCCGCGTGTCCCTGAATGACGGTCAGAATATTGTTGATGTCATGCGCCACCCCGGCGGCCAACTGTCCCACCGACTCCATTTTTTGTGATTGCCGCAGTTGCGCTTCCAGCATCAGCCGCTCGGTAATGTCTTCCACCGTGATGACCATCCCGTCAATCTTGCCGGCGGCATCGAAAAGCGGCGTGGCATTGGTCGAGAGCAACGCGCGGTGGCCGTTGGGACGATCAAACGCATGATGGATGTCCTGCACCGGCTGGCCGGATTCGAGAACATTTTTCAACGGCAGCTCCTGTCCCGGAAGCGGGTTGCCTTCCTCGTCACTCATTCGCCAGTCCAAAACGCTGTAAGTTCCCTGGGCGACGGCGTCCTTGGCCAGGCAGAGAACTTCTTCCGCCTGGTGGTTGGCAAAGGTGATTTTTCCAGCCTGGTTGGCGACGACGATGCCCACGGGGCTGGTTTCCATGATGCGGCTGATGAGATCCCGGTCGAGGCGGAGGCGCTCTTCGGCGCGCTTGCCTTCGATCGCGTAGCGCATGGCGCGTTCGAGGGCATTGGCGCTGAGCTGGCCTTTGACCAGATAGTCCGCCGCCCCGGCCTTCATGGCTTCCAGGTCAATTTCGTGATCGCCCTGGCCGGTCAGCAAAATCATCGGCGCACGGATGTTCAGGGACTGCGATTCGCGCAACAGGTCCAACCCGGTCCGCTCGCCCAGACGATAGTCCAGCAGACCGATATCATGTTCCTGTCGCCGGATGGCGGCCAACCCGGCGTCGTAATTGTTGACCCAGTCGAGGCGATACCGGCGTTCCATGATCTGTGAAATCAGATCACGCGTGATGACATAATCATCTTCGTCATCATCCACCAACAGGACTTTGACCGGGGCCTCGGACATAGCATGATTATTCGTCGTCCGGCGGAAGTTCGACCACCTCAAACCAGTATCGGCCGAGGAGTTTGATCAGTTCCACCAGCGATTTGAAGGTCACGGGTTTGGTAATGTATGAATTTACGCCCAGATCGTAGGTGCGCAAAATATCCTCCTCCGCCTTGGAAGTGGTGAGGACGACGATGGGAATCCGGCGCAGGGTCGCGTCCGCCTTGATTTCCTTGAGGGCCTCGCGCCCGTCTTTGCGCGGCATGTTCAGGTCCAGCAGAATCAGGCCGGGCAATGGCTCGTCGCGCTTGTCGGCATAACGGCCGCGCCGTTGCAAGTATTCCAATAATTCCTCGCCGTCGTCCACGGTATTGAGTACGTTGGCGAGACGGTTTTCAGCGAACGCGTCGCGCGTCAACTGCCGATCGTCCGGATCATCGTCCGCGAGCAGAATTGTAATCACTTTTCCTTCCTTGTTTTTCATAATGTCCTCATTCTTTTTGCTCTGGTTTGGGATGAGACACCGGCAACGTAACTATAAACGTTGACCCATGTCCCGGTTGACTTTTTGCGGTGATATTGCCGCCGTGATGCAAGGCAATCTTCTTGGTGATGGCCAGCCCCATGCCCGTGCCTTCGTATTCATTGCGAGTATGCAACCGCTGAAAGACATTGAATATCCGATCCAGATATTTCTCGTCAAATCCAATGCCGTTGTCGCTGACCATCAATTTGCAAAATTGCTGCGGGGATGTGCCGGGGCCGGAAACGATTTCCGCATCCACTTTCACCACCGGCGGCTCTTCGGGACGGCGGAACTTGAGCGCGTTGCCAATCAGGTTTTGCAACAACTGGCGCATCTGCAACGCCTCCGCGTCTATGACCGGGAGTTTTCCCACTATTTCGACGCGCCCCTTGACCTGTTCGATCCGTCCTTCCAGATCATTCACCACATCGGCGGCCACCTCGGCCAGGTCAACCGGCGTGAATGGACGGGCCTTGGTCGTGACCCGCGAAAAAGACAGCAGGTCATTGATCAGCGTTTGCATCCGCCCCGCCGCCTTCTGCATCCGATCCAGATAATCGCGCGCTTCCGGCCCCAGGTCCTCGATTTTCTTGTCCTTGAGCCGCTCGCCAAAGACCACAATTTTGCGCAAGGGCTCCTGCAAATCGTGCGAGGCCACGTAGGCAAAATCCTGCAATTCATGGTTGCTGCGTTCCAACTGGGTCGCGGACTGGCGCAATTTTTCCTCGCTGTCCCGCAGCGCGTCTTCCGCCCGCTTGCGTTCCGTGATGTCCCGGCCAATGCCCACCAGCCCGACAATCTTTCCGCTTTGATCGCGCAGCGGCAGTTTGCTGGTCAACAGCCAGTGTTTCTCGCCCGCTTCGTTCAAGACATACTCTTCCCGGTTGATGACCGGTTCGCCCTGAATCACCTTCTGGTCGGCAGCCCAGAATTTTTCGGCGAGTTCCTGTGGAAAGAGATCGAAATCGGTTTTGCCGATGGCCTCGGCCTCGGTCTCGCAGTGAAGGTTTTTCAGGTCCGCCGGATTGGCCAGGATTTTCCGGCCGGAAGCGTCCTTGGCGTAGATGCAATCCGGCAGGTTGTCAATCAGCGTGCGCAGGAGGGAGCGTTCCCGGGCCAGCGCCTCTTCCGCCACCTTGTCCTTCGTGATGTCCCGGCCGATGCCCACCAAACCGATGATTTTCCCGTTCTGATCGCGCAGCGGCAGCTTGCTGGTCATCAGCCAGTGTTTGCGGCCCTGTTCGTCGAATAAAAACTCCTCCCGGTTGAGCACCGGCTGGCCTTTCAGCACCAACTGGTCATCCGCCCAGAATTTTTCGGCAATGTCCGGCGGAAAGAGATCAAAATCGCTCTTGCCGACGGCCTCGGACTCGAACTTGCAGCGGAGGTTTTTCAGGTCGGCGGGATTGGCCATCGTCTTTCGGCCGGCGGAGTCCTTGGCGTAGATGCAATCCGGCAGGTTGTCAATGAGTGTCCGCAACAGCATGCGTTCCCGGGCCAGCGCCTCTTCGGCCTGCTTGCGCTCGGTGATGTCAAACTGGATGCCCTGGGTGCCAATAATTTTTCCATCAGAATCAAGTATCGGCAATTTTATGGCGTGCAGGAACTGCCTCGTGCCATCGGCTCTCACATACTCTTCATCCAGCTCAATGGGTTTGCCGGTTTGCATGATCCGTTCATGATGATCCGCGCCAGCGGCGGCATACTTGGTTACCGGCCCCGCTGCGCCCAGTTTCGCCGCTTCGATGGCGGCGACTTCCATGGGTGTTTTGCCCAAAAACTCCTCCGCCTTCATGCCTTTGTGCCGGCAGAATTCGGAATTGACCAGGACAAAGCGGCCTTCCCGGTCTTTGCGAAAAATTCCCATGGGCAGTTGCTCCAGCAGCGAGTGACTAAGCGCCTGCGATTCCCGCAATGCCTCCACCGTTCGTTTCATTTCCGTAATGTCCCGGTTGATGCCCATCAAACCCACGACGGCTCCCTGCTTGTCCCGCAGCGGGACCTTGGTGGTTTGCACCCAGCGCTTCTCGCTGGTGCCCGGAACCACCACGGATTCCTCCTGATTCAGCGGCTGGCCCGATTGCATCAGCGCCTGTTCGTCCTCATAATACTCGTTGGCTGCTTCCGCCTGGAAAATATCGCGGTCGCTTTTGCCCAGCACCTCGTCCAGACGGGTTGCGCCCAGTGTCCGTACGTGCGCCAGATTGCTGATCAAAATCCGGCTCTGCCGGTCTTTGACGAAAATGTTGTCGGGCAGGCCGTCAATCAGCGTCCGCAGCAAATCCCGCTCTTGCGCCAGTTGCGCATTTTCCTGCGCCAACTGCGCGTTTTTCGCCGTAAGCTCGGCGTTGAGTTTCGCGACTTTTGAGTTTTTCGGGCCGCCCGCCGGTTTTTCCTTGCAATCAGGAGCGGCGTTTGCGGACGATAAACTTTCTTTGTCAGAAATGACATTCATAATTCAAACGCTTGAGTATGAGATGAAATTCAAGCGTTGCCAAGTAAAAAGCAGGTTAAGTGCCCTTGCCACTTTAACAGCGTAAATTATCACTCTGCTGGCCATCCGGTTTGCCAATCCAATGATTTGTCCCCAAATGAGACGAGGGTGAGTCGGGAAACAATACATCTCCGGAACGGGCCGGCGGGATTGCCCGGGACACCCGGTATGAACTGCTGTATTGATTGATGCAACCGCAGACGAATAAAAAAGACCGGAGGAATATTACTTCCTCCGGTCATGTTGAATTTATTAATTGAGCTTGCGGATATTAGCTGCGGCGCCGAATGGCAACCAAAGCGCCCAATCCACCAAGCGTGAGCAGGGCAATTGTGCCTGGCTCGGGAACATCAACAAAGGAAAGGTTATCCCATGTAACGATGTCCGGAGTGCCCGGACTAAGATTGTAAGCCCCGCCGTCAACGCAAACATAAAATCCGGCGTTCGGATTCCAAGGCGACTGTTGCCAGAACCGCCGCCAGTCTGTTGAACTACCGGAGTCATCCAGGTGATATCAACATTAGTCCATGTTCCATCGGCAGCCATGGGAACCACATAGCTTGCGGCCCAGACTTGGTTTCCACCGAAACCACCAGCTCCGTTATTCTGACAGAACCAGAGGGTGGGCGTAACGCCACCGGAAACGCTCTCAATGTCCATTTGGAAGGTTATGCCAGAAAGAGTAGCACCAGGGCCAGTAAGTGGAGACCCAGTCACTCCATTGCCTGCCATGGAGAATCCTGTCCACCCGGAACTGCCGTCAGGAGTCCAACCCAGAGTAGCCGCTTGAGTATCGGAATATCCAGTGGAATCGAGTTGATTCTCTACGTCGAACGTAGTGGTGGATGCGCCACCCACCCAAGCCCACATGGTGTTCCCGTTCCAATCTTGCGGTGTATTCCCCACAGTTTGGCTTTCAAAGTCCTGCGATCCGATTGTAACTTGCGCCGTCGCTTGTAAGACAAACGCCAACGCTCCAATAATTAATAACGTGGTTTTCTTCATATATTTTTGTTTTTAGTTGTTAACAATGCATTGTGTACTGCTACTTCGTAAAACTGACTCTAGCAGGGGGTCGGGACGGTGTCAACAGTTTTTTCTAAAAAAATCCTTTGTTTTGCAACAAAATTGGCTCGCTTTGGGTGTTCGATGGAAGAGCTTGCTATAGAGCAGCTTAGGGATAAACGGCCCATTTTAAGGGATAAGCGGCTGGTAGCTGACGAAGGCTATTTGCCGGCTTTCCGGCGACCAGGACGGGACGTTGATAGTCCCCTGACCCCCGAAAAATCTGGCCAGAACCCGAATTTCACCGCCGCCCGCCGGCATCAACCGCAGCATCACGTCCTTGTTGGCTGGATGGCCTTTAACTTCCTTGGGGAAGGAAAGGAACACGAGCCATTTGCCGTCCGGTGATGGGTGCGCGAACCAGTTGCCGTAGTCATCGGACGTGACCTGTTCCTGGTCCGAACCGTCCGGTTTCATCCGCCAGATTTGCATCAGCCCGGTGCGGTCGGAATTGAAATAAATGTATTTTCCATCCGGAGTGTATTCCGGGCCGTCATCATGGCCGGGCGCGGTGGTGAGCCGGGTTTCCTCGCCGCCGGCAACCGGGATGGTGTAAATGTGGAACTCGCCGTTGCGTTCGGCACAATAGGCCAGTGTCTTGCCATCGGGCGACCAGCCGTGCCAGTAGGAAGGCGCCTGCGGCGTGACCTGCCGCGCCGGGCCGCCTTCAATCGGCAGCACAAAAATGCGGGATTTGTTGCCGATGCTCTGGTCGCTGACAACGAACTGCGTTCCATCGGGGGAAATGCCGTGGTCATTGTTGCAATGGATGGCCGTGCCGGTGTCCAGCAGTTGCGGCTGGCCGCCCGTGACCGGCTGCTTGTAAATCCGCCCGTTGCTGTTGAAGAAAAAATGCTTTCCATCGCGGGACCAGTTCGGCGCCTCAATGTGTTCGCGCGTGCGGTAAATCACGCGCCGGTCGCCGGGGGCGAGATTATTGGCGGAGGCAATGCTGATGACCTCCAACACGCTCTGGGTGACGGGATTCGCGTTGGTCGAAGTTGTCACCGAAGTCAGTTCCACGTTGGAAAACACGGCCTGTTCCAAGGCGTTATTGTCGTGCGCGCACACGGCGAGGCCAACAAAGAAATTGTCTTTGAACGGCAGGCGCAGGGATCCGCTGGCTGATTGCAACGCGCCGCCAGCCGGCGCGAGGGACATCGAAATGTAATCGCCGCGTTTTTCGAGCCGCAACCGGGCGGGCGCGGAGATGTCCGATTGAATTTCATGCGTCTGCCCGCCGGGCGTTTCCCGAAACTGCAACGATGTCAATCCGGCGGCGTGAAACGCAACGTCCGCATAAGCAGAACCGGGATCGAGCGACTGGCGGATGACCAGGCAGGCCTTGCGGTGGGGGTTTCCGTTCGTGCCCGGCCAGCGCACGTCCGCCGCGAGCGTGAAATCGCCGGACATTTCCTTCCAGACGAAGTGAAAAGCGTCGTTGGTGAACCACATGTTGGCGCCGCCGCCGGCGACGAGATATTCGCCCCGGGCCGGATCGTATGCCGCCGAGCCGGGCTTGAGCACTTTGCCGATGTCCGCATGGCTGGAAAAAATTCCGAGATTGGATGATTGCGCGCACATAAAAGAGGTGTTCATGAACAGACAGGAAAAAATCAACAGTTGGAAGCGGGTTTTCATGGTTGGATAAAGCTTGATGGATCTGATTAAGACAAAAAGCGCAAAATTTGAAAGCCTTTTTTTGCAACTTGAAGGCGTGAAATTCGCGGACGGATGGATCCACGCTTGCGGCCTTCGCTGGGTGCGGTTCAGTTCGAAAACGAAGTTGGTGATGGCGGCAGAATGCGCATTCCCCTTGGTTTAGTAGCTGAAATTTTAATTGGATCACACAATCGAGTGGGGCTATTCTTCGCGTTCAATGAAGATGGTAGCAATCAGACCAGCGGGCATGGCTGCGGTGGCGATGTTCTTCGTTGCCTTGGTGTTTGCGATCTACACCCAACATACTTGGGAGGATTATTGGATCACGTTCCGCTGCAGCCGGAATCTGGCAACCGGTCAAGGCCTCGTTTATACTCCTGGCGAACGGCTGCATTCGTTCTCCTCGCCCTTGGGGGCTTTGTTGCCTGCGGGATTCAGTTGGCTTACGGGTAATCAATCCGAGGAGTTGGCGTTGTGGTTGTTTCGTCTGACAAGCATTGCGGCGCTCGCCGCCGGCATGGTTCTGCTTTATCATCTGCTGCAAAGACTACAGCAGCACCGCCTGGCCACCTGGCTGACCCTGGCACTCCTTGGGCTGGATGCAAAGCTGGTGGACTTCAGCATCAACGGCATGGAAACAGGACTGCTGTTTTTCTTCCTGGCACTGGCGATTCATGGTCTGTTGACACCCGGCCCGCGCCAGATATGGCGTATCAGCGCCGGTTGGGCGGGCATGATGTGGACGCGCCCGGACAGTCTCGTGTATATCGCCGCGTTGGGAATCAGCGCCCTGCTCTTTTCGCCCAATCGGACAGATGGACAATCACGAAAGGACTTGTGGAAGATTATTTTGGCGGCCGTCCTGGTTTGCACCATTCTCTATCTGCCTTGGTTCCTGTGGGCATGGAGTTACTACGGATCGCCGGTACCGCATACCATCGTGGCCAAAGGAACGAATTTGCCTCCGCTTTCTCTTGGCGCACAATTGTTCAATCTGCTTGTGTTCCCAGGGACACTGTTGACCGACGAAACCTGGCTGGTTTGGGTATTCACACCGGCCTACGCGTGGTTCGGTGTCGGCGGATGGCCTGGCTCACTGATTCCGTTTTACACGGTGACGGGAATTGTGGCCGCTCTGGCTTGGCCATTTCCGCAGTTGCGGCCCTCAACGCGTCTATTTTCGCTGGTCTTTTTTCTGGGGAACTTTTTTTTGACCTCGGTATTGACGCATGTGTATCCGTGGTATTTTCCAACCGTCGCAGTGTTCGGTTATCTGACCATCGGCCTTTTGTTCGACCAAGCGCTCGGTCTGGCCGGCCGGGCGCGCGATGGGGGCCGACTTCTGCGGGGCGCGCTCCAAGTATTGGCCCTTTTGCTGGTTGCGGGCCAGTTGTTCATCACATCATGCGTGGCTCGTCAAATGCGGGTGCAACAGCAACTCATTGAGAATGGCCTGCGCCGCGAGATCGGTCTCTGGCTGCGCGCCCACGCACGAACACCGCACGACACCGTGATGCTCGAACCGCTGGGTTACATCGGCTATTTTTCCGGATTGAAGATGCTCGATTTTTCCGGCTTGGCCTCGAAAGAAGTGGTCGCGGCCCGCAAGCAGCTCGGCCCTTACAGGGAAAATCAGGTCGTCCTCAAGCTCAAACCCGACTGGTTGGTCTTGCGCCCGGATGAAATCAGGACCGAACGATTTATTGAGCGTGGTTCACTACAGGAAAACTACTACCAGGTTCGGGTGTTTGACGCCTCGGAAAAAATCCGCAATTTTAACTGGCTGCCGGGCAGGACTTATCTTCAGGCTGACCAAACTTTTCTAGTTTTCCATCGCAATTCGGGTGCAAGCGCCAAACCTCCGGGTTGAAAAATCACAGCTTCACCTTCGCCACGACCGGATGTCAGTTGTTTTGCATCCTGACCATTGACTGGGGTGGATTGACGACCGGCATAACGGATAATTTGAAAAATCGTTGCTCCTGCACTATCTCGGCGGCAATGTCCGGTTGGGCGAACGCATATTTGAGGAGCGGCTCCAGATTGGCCCGGGCGGAAACCACCACCATTTCCTTTCCGTCGAACACCGTCAGGCAGAACTTCATCCGGCGGGCGGAAGCAATTTCCCCCGGCAAATACACGGTGACCAGGTCCCGGCCGTCCACAACGCCAACCACGCGGTTCCAGCCGCGGGCGGTCATGGCGGCGTCGGCGGCAGCGAGCAAGGTGGCGCGATCCGGCGGCTGCGCCCCGGATGGCAACTGGTACACGCCTACCTCGGCGCCCCGAACCGACTGCAAGGCGGCGCGCGCCCCGGCGTCGAGATTTACGAATGACAGCCCGGCGCGAACCGCGCTCAACGCGAGGCCGCCCGCGCGTAGCGCGATCCGCTGTCGCCACTCGACGCCGCTGGACTTCATCAAACTGTTGCGCAGCGCCTTGGTGTCGGAACTCAGATGGAAACAACTCACCACCTCCACCGCAATCACAACGGACAGCAGCAACAGCACGGCCAGGATGCAACGGAGCCAGAGACGTTTTGCCGGCGGGCGGACCACGGAAGGCACAGGAGTCGGGTTCATGAATTGGCTGGCGTTGAGGGTTTAACGGCCCCGGAAGACGCAGCCAGATTGAGGGCTGGCGTCCTCCGGCGACAGCGTCCGATTATTTTTTCAGCGCTTCACCGATTTTTTCGAGAGGCTTGATGTTCAAGTCTTCCCCCAGGGCCGCGACTTGTTCCGGCTTGATATCGCCCACAATATTGACGAGCACGACTTCATCCTTTGGCTCAATCACGGTGATGACTAACCCCGCCAGGGCCTCTCCGCCGCGGGTCTTGGTGTAAACGCCAACGTCTTCGCCGTCCTTCTGCTGCACGTTGACATTGCGTTCCCAACCTTGGGCGTCAAGGTCGTGGCGCAGTTGCCGGACGTGTTTCGTCAGCTCATCGCGGTTTTCGTCGGTGAGACCGACGACGTTGACGCGGACGAGTTGCACGCCGCGCAGGAGTTTGGCGGCGTCGGGCTGCTGCTTCTCCACCAGCTTGGCGGCGAGGGAAAGCAGGTTGCTGTTCACCTGGATTTCCACAAATTCCCCGCCGTTGCCGGGCGTGGCGAGCTTGCCAAAATCCACCTGGCCGGACGGAGGATCGGCGAGAACGTTCAGACTGACACCGGCGGCGAGGACGGCGATTGCGAGCGAATGACAGAGCAATTTTTTCATAATAATTTAAGTTATTTTTTCAGGAACTTGATGTTCCCGTCATGGGAAATACCCGGCAGCCGCCGGCAAAGTTTCAGAAAAAATGATCCGAGGGAGGGTGTTGATCCATTTCCTCCGCGAGAAAAAGTCGCGCGGCTGTATTGAAACTCGGGGCGCGTCCTATTCGCTCTCTGATCTGCCAGTCGAGAAAGTGATTGAAGTGCTTTTTTGTTGTTTGCCCATGGAGCGATTTTAAAGCATATTCTGTTTTTAATTTTGCGGTGGCTTCATCCCTCTCATTTTCCAATTTTGAAACGCTGAATCAATTTCTGCTTGTCCGGCAGCTTGTTTGGCATAAGCCGCAGCATCTTCGACAGTTATTGGTGGTCGGAAAAAAGATGTAAAAGCTCTTCCATCAGGCGGGCATAAGACAAGCCGTGTAATCCTTAGCGTTGAATTCCCTTGGCATCGAAGCGGCGCGGAATCGGCAGCAGCTTGGCCACGCGCGGCAAGGTCTGGTGAAACGCCGTGTCAAAGCAGACCAACTGCGGCAGTTTTGGATGACGTTTGCGGAACGCCTCTATCAGCCCCAGTTTTCCGGAGCGGGGCAATTGAAAACCAAAGGCTTACTTCCGCTGGCGACGGAACAGCAGCAGGGACAACCCGCTTAAACCCGCCAGCGCCAAAGTGCCAGGTTCGGGGACCACGATGATTGAGATGTCATCCAAAGCGAAGTCGTTTCCGTTTGGCGCGGTTTGCAAGTCCAGCACCGCGATGGGTTCAATCCCTGCCACGAAGGTTGCGGTGAACTCACTCCACACTCCAACACCCGGAGCCGTATATATGCTGCCAATGGTGCTGCCGCCAACGCTGAATTGCAATTGAGCGGGGTTAATGGGAATCGTCCCCACCCCTACTGGAGGGGGATAAAGGTTCGCCACCCAAGCACTAAATTCGTATGTCTGTCCAGCAACCAGAGGTGAACTTAAAGTGCCCTGCCAGACAGTTACCGGACTATCAGCTCCGTTTACAATGAGCATATTGCCGGTTCCGGTGGTATGGTCTCCAAAACTCGTCCAGGAACTGTGAAATGAAAATGGGTTGGTGCCCACCGAATAAGTTCCCTCATCCCACAGGGTGTTGGGGTTGCCAGTAGTAGGAGACGGGGTCCCGGCAACTCCCGCGTAAATATAATCGCTGGTGAATCCAGTGTTGCCAGCTCCAAAGTCGCCATTGATGACCAGGTTTTGTGCCCATGCCTGACTGACTGTCAAGACACCCAAACCGATCAACAGCCCAAATTTGTTAGGTTGCATGTTTTTATGATTATTTCAGACGCACGTCATTAAACTGCGAACCGGTGTCGTTGTCAACCACTTTTTTCTGTTTTTTTTGTCTTATTTAATCCGAACTCCGAAATAGAACTTTAGTGCCCACCCAAAACAGAATCCGACTTCGGCGGAGCGGGACTTTCATGCTCTAAAGTATTCACATCGAGGCGGTTCGGCTGTTCCGTAAGCAGCGATTTTGGAGTTAAGGTGAACGGAGTGCGCCCGTCCCGGGCGCAGCAACGTGGAATGGGCGGTGGTTGGAAAATGTTCCACCGCTGGCAGGAAGCCAATGGCTGCGCCCGAGGACGGGCGCACTCCGGCTTTGGCCTCGGCCAACACGCCACCGGCGGCAACTTCGGAGTTCGGGTTTAATCGGGATTTCCCATTGGGTTTCTTGCCCACGACCAGCGTAGGCCTTTTTCGTGATTCTCTTCCCTCGCAACAGGTTGCAAGTCCTTTTTCCAGTCCGGCCTCGGCTTTTCTCTGGCACAGGGAGTGTTCCGATGCCTTTTTATGCTCCCAACGCCCTTTTCTCCCGGAACTGTCCATGTCCAAGATCAGTTCACGCACCGGTGGCTGTCTGGTCCGAAAAACCCGCTCTATAGCCCGCCGTCAAACATCCAGCGCCCGGCCGGATTGTCCCGCCGGATCGCTAGGTTGTACTTCTTGGTCTCGCCGTTCTTGAAGCGAATTTCGTAGGGCACGAACGTGGCCGCAAATCCCGGCCGGTTGAACGGTTTGCCCAGACTCACCACCGTCACGCCTTCCAGCGCTTCCTTCATCCGATCATCCAGCGGCACCACTCCTGGCCAGAACTTTTCCACCTCCGCCCAGTCGCCACGTCCGCACGCTTCAAAGAACCCCCGCGCCGCCTCCTCCGCCGGCATGGCCGCGTATCGGGCGTTTTCGTCCGCCGGCAATTTTTTCATCTGAAATGGATCCGCCCCGGCGGCCCGGCGGGGAGCCTCCCGGTTAAGGGCCAGTTGGTGATGTTGCCGGACAACAGAAATTCCCAGGACGACGATAATAACCGCCTCCACAATGATGATGACTGTGCTTTTTTTCATAAATCTTTTCTCCGGTATTTTCCGCCGCAGTCGGCCGGATCAATCAAATGCCGCCACCCACCTGCCAGCGGCCCGCGGGATTGTCTTTTCTCACGGCGAGGTTCCATTTTTTGATTTGCAGGGCCTGGCATTTGACAAACCAGGCGGATTCCCTGGCCGACCAGACCGCCTCGCCAACCTCGACGGCCGGCATGAGCGTGCGCACATCCATGCCTTGCTTTTCCGCCGCTTCCATCTGACGTCGGGTTTCCTCGACATCAAAGTCCGAGGTGAACTTGCGCATTTCGACCCAGTCCAGTTTTGACTGGGCATCGAAGTAAGCCTTCACCGCTGCCGCGGGCGTCAGTTGGGCGTAGGCATCGTTATTGGTCAGAACTTCCGGCGTGCCGGACCATTTAAAATCCTCCTGAAGTTTTAGTTGATCGTCATATTGTCCGGTGACCACGCACCGTTTCGCCGGGTTGGCGTTGGACACGCGAATATTGAACTCCTGCGGCCGCAGCTTGATTTCGTAGGGAACAAACCGGCCGCCGAAACCCTTGCCCGCGAAAGATTCGCCCAAACTGACAATCTCCAGGCCGCCGAGATGTTTTTTCATGTCCGGCGTGATCGGCGACATGAACTTCCCCGCTTCATTCCAATCCTCGTTCGCGCAAGCCTCAAAAAAGGCGCGGGCAGCCTGTTCCGCGGTCATGGAGGCATACTTTTCATTGTCAGGCAGCTTTTGCGGTTCCTTGTACCAGTTCACATTCGCGGGCAAATCGAGGTGGAACACGGCGGGATCAATGGCCTGGTTGTAGTCAATCTGGCTGGTCTCGAATATCGGCTCGGCGTCAGGCTTGCCCAGGAGATACACCTGCGCGGATTCCAACCGCTTTGTCACGGCATCGAAACGATACACCTCGCGCAGATCCGAGGAGTCGAATGATTTGTTCTTAAGAAAATCGTTGTCCGCCAGGCCGGATTTGGTTTCGATGGTCACCACGGATTTGTCCCGGCCATCCGCCCCGGTTTCATCCGTGAGTTCCACTTTCCAGCCCTTGGCGCGCGCCATTCGGATTTCGTTGGTAATGGCATTACTCAGCCTGGCAATCCTTTGGAGCCAGTCGGTATCAAACGCGCTCTCCGATGCCTGGGGTATTTTATTCCCCATGTTGGCGGGCTTGATGTATAGTACCGTGGATTTGCCGTCCATGACCACCACCCGCCCCGGCTTCTCAACGCGCCACTTCGGTTTGGGTCCGGACTCTTTCCATAGCTCAATGGTGACAGGCTCCGCTTCGGGCATGATGGCGCCGAAGTTGTCGGCCGGGAGAGTTCGCAACTGGCCCCGGATGTGGATGCCACTGGCGCTTCCCGAGGCTGCCGTCCGGTAATGATGGATGACAACGGGTGTCGTGACTGCGGCAATGGCAACGGCCGCAACAATGAGCGTAGTCGTGGTTTTGGTCATAAATAGCATTTTGATGGCGGTGCCGCTTTTGGCCGCCGTGACGCCAGCGGTTGCCGACTTGGCGGTGGCAGCCAGCACCGGCAACGCCGCCAGCACGCCCGCCGTAAACGCCCGGTCCGGATTGGTCCGCTCCAGCGCGCCTTCGACGAACGCGAGCACTTGTTCGTGCAACAATTTTCTTCCGCGCGACAGCCGTTGCTTCACCGCGTCCTCGCTTAATTCCAAACCCTGCGCCACCGCCTCGATGGATTGATGTTTGCGGTAAAATAAAACCAGCGGCTCGCGGTAGATTTCCGGTATGCGCTCCAGCGAACGCCAGAGAATCACCTCCTCTTCCCGGTTCATGGCCTGCTCCGGCGGCAGCGGTTCAATCGCTGGCGGTTCCTCCATCGTCTCCAACGGTTCGGCGGCATGGGACGGCTCGCGGCCCTGACGCCGCAAGGAATAGTTGATGAGATTCCGCGCGATGCCGCACAGCCAGGCGCGCAACTTTTCCGGTTCGCGCAAGTCCGCCAGTTGTTTCCACGCGGTCAAAAAGGTCTCCTGCGCCAGGTCCTCGCTCTGGCTCAGGCTGCCCGTGGCGCTGTAGGCCAGCGAACAAATGAGCGACTGATACTGCGCGACGATCCGCCCGAAGGCATCGCGATTGCCGGACAGGCTTTCGCTGACCAACTTGGCATCGTTGTTCACTGCGGCAGACATGGGTCTGGTCGCCATCATATCACCGCATGAGTGGCGAACAGAACAAAAAGGTGACAGGAAATTCCTGTCGGCGGGGTGTCCCATCGGAGGGGCGAGCCGCCGTTTTTAGAATTCCGACGATCGGGGGCTTGCAGGTTTTGCCCCGCCGAAAATTTTCTGGAGCGCTTCTTCCGGGTAATTTCCCAATGAAACCGCACTTTCACCAAACGCCCTTCGGGGCATCATCTAATAATCTAATATCATTCACATTTTAGGCTTATCGCCGTGTCACCAGTTTATATGACATGACTTTTGGCTTTTTTAGGGTATAGTTGACCAGCCTAGTCGGCAAACAATCAATCAAAGTTAACAACCAATCAACGGTGTCGGAGTCTGTTGTTGAGAAACAAATATCAGTTAGAACCAAGCTTATGAAAATACAAAAAACCATCAAATGGGCGGCGGCCATTGCGGCTGTTTGCCTGGCGGCATATTCGGCCAGTGCCACTTGTGTGGTCAGCACCAATGGCAATATGGTCGGCGTCAACTTCGTGGCCAACGACAATGCAGATCAAGGCGAGCAATCTCCTGGCGGCGTGCAAAATGGATTTGTGGATTCTTTGGCACCCAGCGAAGTGTGCGGATTGTTTCCGCAGCCGAATTGGAACAACTTGGGGCGTTATGGTGACGAAATCAGTCTCGTGGATAGCAACGGGTGTAACAGCGGAATAAGCATTTCCTGGTATTCCTGGGGCATGTGGCACACGGCTACCTATGGGCCGCAAAATGCCACTCCACAATATCCGCAGCCACCCAATACACCGAGTTACAAATTAATGGACGGCTATCTCGAATCCGGCTGGAATAACCACTCCATACCTCCCGTTGAATCAAATCACCCTATTCCTCCAGGCACCGTGCTTACTAATGGCACCATCATGGGGGTTTATTCCGCGCCGGTTATCTTTTTGTCGGGGATAAACTCGTTCCTATTAGCCCAAGGCGGCGGCTCCTATAAACTCGTTCTTTATACGGGCACCGGCAACGCGTATGGCGAGAATCGGCATAGCGAAATCTGGCTTCAAAAGGCAACCGTGAGCATGAACCCGGTAACTATTCTTGCCGAAGGCGCCACCAACTCGACCCAATATTATTGTCTGTATAACACTTTGTTTGATGGCTCAAGCTTTGTTAGTCCGCCAGGTAGCGCCACTAATGATGCTCAAGCTGCCTTTTTTAATTATATTATTTTCGACAACCTGACCGATGACCAGCTTCTAATCCGCGGTCAAGACATCGCTAGCGGCCCGGGTACGGCATTCGCCGGGTTTCAAATCGTTGCTCTGGGCATGCACGTTGCGCCCGTGCTGGGACCGCCCTCATACTCACCCGGCAATACTGTTTACGCCGGCACGCCGGTGACTCTTACCATACCCCTCATCGCCGGGACTCCCCCGATTTACTATCAATGGCAAACGGACGGCGGCAGCGGCGGTGGCCTTACCAATATTCCCGGCGCCAACGCGAACACCTTGAACGTGACGCCACCGGATATGGGTTCGCAGTACGCCATTCAATATTGCTGTGTCGCCACCAACGTTTATGGTATCGGCATCAGCGCGACCAATTCGTTAACCGTGCTTCAGCAATCCGTGCCCATACTCACCCTGGACATAAGTCAGTATAGCACGAACGTTTATGGCTTCATTGGAGGAAATGTGCAATTTCACGCGGAATTCAACGCCGGCACCATGCCCATCACCAATCAGTGGTTGTTGAAGCTGGACAGCGGCGGTGGCTACGCTCCCATCGCCGGGGCCAACGGCTGGTACTGGACGGTCACCAACGTTCAATCCGCGAAGGCCGGCAATTATAAGTTGGCGGCGACCAATGTCGTCGGCAGTTCCAACAGTTCGGCGGCGCATCTCACGGCGCTGGCCGATCCGGCGGCGCCTGGCTCCCTTGGCGTGACGAACATGTATGCGAACGACGTGATGACGAACCATCCGTGGGCTTACTGGAAGTTTGAGGAAACGAACGATACCTTCTTCAGTTCCATGCAGGCCTATGATTACAGCGGCCATAATTATGACGCCACTTACGGCAACAGCGATGATGGAACCATGGCGTCCGGCTGCAAGGACGGCGGTGAAAGCCTCCCCGATTTAGGCCCGATACCTAACAATAGTTATTCCGGTTTTCCTGTCAACAATATGACGGCGAAAATGTCAGCCAATCATGATAATGGGTATCTATACGTGCCGCCGTTAAACCTGTACACCAACACGGTGACCTTCACGATGTGGATAAAACCCAGCGTCTCGACGCTCCCGCTCTACACCGGACTGCTCATGAATCGCAATGGGTTCGATGTCGCCGGGATTGGCTTCGGGGGGACGACCAACGGGGCGCACATGCCGAATTTGGCTTACACGTGGAACAACAACAATTCGGCGACGTATAGCTGGAACTCCACTTTGTTTCCGGTTGCGGGCGTCTGGAATTTTGTGGCCTGCGTGATCTCGCCCGCCAACACAACGATGTACCTTTATTACGTCAACGGTAATTCGACCAACCTGTCCAAGGCCGTGAACAACGTAACCAACGCGCCGGAAGCCTTTTCTGGTGGAACCACCTGGCTGGGCAGTGACAACTGGAACAATGGCAACACCTTCTATGGTTGGATTGACGAAGTGGCAATCTTCACCAATGCCATGAGTGAAAGCCAGATCCAGGATCTGTTCCTGAAAGCGCTGGGGTTGAACACCGGGATTGCTCCCAGTTTTTACCAGCAGCCGACCAACGTGGCGGTATTCCAAGGCCAGACGTTGCAGTTAAGCTCCTTGGCCACCGGCATTCCGACTCCGGCGACCAATTCCCAATACCAATGGCAGTATTTGAACAGCGGCGGCAGTTGGGTAAGTCTGGCCAGCACGCTTCCTTCCAGATTGACCACCAACGCCACGTTTTACTGGCAGTATTTCAACGGCGCTTTTACCAATTATAGGGCGATTGCGAAAAACACCGTTGGCAACGCTACGAGCAGTATGGCCCAAGTGACGTTCGTCCCGTCGCCGACGAACGCGGGATTGTGGACGGTGGACTTTTGCGTGCCGTCCGCCGCAAATAGCGGCCCCAATACTCCTTATATTGGCCCTGGAGTTCTGGCGTCCACCAATACAACAGCGTATTGGAACGCCCTGCAGGGTGGTAATATGCAAAACGCCACCGATTTGCTGGATGACGGGGTAACTCCCAGCGGAGTCAAAGTTAGCGCGACCAATGGCAACCTTTACACGTTCTCCAGTGCCACCAATGGGGTGCCCTGCAACAACCTGCTGTTGGATCAATACTGCCAAATTATGGACACGAACAACGGGGTGAATTTCTTCTTCACCCAGGTTCCGAGAGGCATATACAACCTGGCGCTCTATGGATGTACGGCTTCTTGGGCGAATCGTGGCATTGGCTTCACGGTCATCACCAATGGGGTGATTGCCGGGACCCAATGGGTAACCAACAACCTGTGGAACGGGCAGGACCTCTTCTTCACGCCTTACGACAACACGGTGGTCTTTACCAACCTGCTGGTCACGAACGGGAAGCTGCAGGTGAACGCCAGCATTGCGCGGGCCGTCCCGCTGTACACCAACAGCACGGAGGCCGACTTCAACGGGGCGCAACTTCAGTTGGTAACGGCCGGGCCGGACTTTTGGAATTGTTACAATAAGGGCACGAATGTGGTGCTGAAGTGGGGCGGTGGCGGGCTCCAGCAATCCACGAACCTGACGCCGGGAGTGGGGTCGGGATGGGTGACGAACACGGCGGTGTCGCCGTACACGTTTGCCCCCACGGGAGCCGTGAGATTCTTCCGGGTGGTGAATGGGGCTCCCCACTGGCCCTGAGTAGGCGACCGGTGAGAACCTCCGGCCTTTGGGCCGGAGGGCGGAAACAAATTACGGCCGGGGTATTTATGCCCCGGCCGTTTTTTAGTTCGGTATGAAAAAGCCCCTCTATTTTTGCGTTTTAAGTTCGCCAAGAATTGATCATCTGGTGCCAGGCGGCGCGGGTTCCTTGTCATGTATTTACATGATCCTATTCTCCGCAATAGAAATGGTGGGCAAGGAGAGAAAAAGACAATAGCATAGTGGGCGATGAAGGCATCTGCATCGCTGGTATCGGTTCACCTGGCGGGTGAAGGGAAGGACGAGATAGTTTTGGACACGCTGCCGGGTTAAAGTCCCCTTATAATCAGGATATTCAGGCTGGCAGTCGATGAAGACTCCGTTCGATTGCGACCCTCCAATTAAATCGCCTGTGTTTACAATGGTTTGGTTGGTATAAGGGGCAGAGTTGTACCGGAATGTTCACCTGTTTGGCTGCCCGTTCAGAAACTGGTCACTGCTCGGCTACCACTCGCCCACTGCTCGCTTACGCGACGGATGCTGAACCGGGCCGGTGACAGGCGCGGACTTTATTATCCGGCCAGCCGCCGGTCCTCTGCCGGCACCGGCGGATTGCACCCGGCGGAGAATTGACACGCCAGATTTCCGGGAAACATGCCCGACTGTCCAAAGTGTGGAATGGCTCCGAAGACGATTCATCAATGGGATGGGATTTAATTTTTGGGTTATTTGTGCCGGGGCTTGAGTGTTACCAGCACGACATCGTTTTCGCGGAGGATGAATTCCTGTTTGAACGCGCCGTCTTTGCCGACTTTCACGGTGGCGCGGGAGATGGGGGCACCGCTGTTGGCGGTTTTGATTTGAGCGACTTGCGCCTTGGTCAATTGCGCAGGCGAACCCAAGTCCATGTAGGTCGCGTAGGCGTCATTGACACGGTAGCCGACCTTGTAAATTTCCAGCGAGTAGGTTCCCCGGGACAGGTGGGTCAGGCTCAGGGTGACCTTGTCCCTGGGAACGGATGGCAAGTCGCGTTTGTAATAAACCTGATTGATGACATTTGTTCCCGGATGGGTGATGGTAAAATCCCAGACCAGTGCCTGAACGCCGCCGGATTGGTCGGCGCAAACCCATGAGGCCGGGTCGCTGTTCTTCAATTCCGTTCCGCCCAGCCGGTTCAGAAATTGGTAGGAGTAAAACGCCGGCTTGTTGATGTCTTGATAATTGATCAGCCCAAAACCGCCATGAAAAGGCGTCCAGCGCGGACCGGCTTCTTCAAAGATGTCCGTGAACACCCAGTAGGACATGGAGTCGGCGGCGGTGTCGGCGTTCTTGAGCTTGTCTAGGATGAACGCGGCGCTGTGATAGCTGTCGTGGATGGGATCGAACGGAGTGTAAGAAGTGCTCCACTCGGTAAAGTGCAATTCCAGATTGGGCATCGCGGAATCGCGGATCTGCTTGCGCACCCGGATTACGTTGCCATAAATGCCTTTGGGGTTTTGAGAAAACACCGTGCCAGCATTGCCGTTTTCATCCAGGTAACCACTGTCCACGCAGTAGTCGTGCGTGGAAATAAAATCCACCGGCGCATGATACGTCACGCAAAAATGGATGAATTCTGGCACCCAGGCGCAGCCTGCAGTTGCCGGACCTCCAACCTTGTAGGCGGGCGAAACGTCCTTGATCGCCTGCGCCGTGACCGCGTAGAGGTTGAAATAATCCTGCTGCGTACCGTGAAAAAAGTACTGCAAGTTCGGTTCGTTCCAGACTTCAAAATACCAGGTACGCACCTCGGCGTCGCCGTAACGCTCGCGCAGGTGGGTTACGAAAGCGCGGATGAAATCACCCCACTTTTTGAAATCCTTCGGCTTGGTTGAGTTGCCGCGCCACCAGAAAACCGTCTCGGAACCGCTGGCCATTGCCGACGGTGTGAAGCTGAGTTCCACAAACGGCTTCATGCCGATGCTTTGGAGAAAATCGTAAAGCTCATCAATATATTGCCAGTTGTATTCTGGCTGGCCGTCCTTATTTTCCCGGTAAACTCCCATGTCGTCGCAGAACAAACCATGCATGCGGATGTATTCAAAACCGCATTTGCTATGCGCGTAAGTCAGTTGCCGCTGCCAGTCGGCGCGCAAACCTTCGTTGGCCCGCCCGGCCCCGACACACTTCTTGAACATGGTGTTGAGCGGGCCTTTGACTTGTTGGAGATCGGCGGTGATAAGCCTTTCCCGGAGCGTTTCGTTGGTGGCGGCGGCGAGCGGGAAAATCCCGATCAAGAAAGCCGCGAGGCCGATGGCAAGGCAGGGGGTGGTTTGCTTCATATCAGTTATTTTGTAAACCGTTTCTCACGAACAACAGTTTTCTGAATTTACGTTGTCGGCGACGATACAGCAACGTGTTTACCTTGTAAACGTAAACGGGGCAGTTTTTTCCCCTGCCCGTGGCCGGATCGAAATCGGCAAGTGTGTCGGTCAGGTAGTAAAGGTTGGCGAAATTATGAAAATCGCCGCTGATATCCACCGGATCGTTCAGGAGCCGCGGCGGACTGGCGGCAGCCAATTCACGTGGTCCAAGAATCCAAAAACTTGCGCAAAGGCAGCCAAGCATTACCGTTGTGTTTCGCTTGTTTCTCATGAATTGAACGCCTTCATTTTGAGTGTTTAATCTGATCGAACGGCATTACGCAGAAGCAAACCTGTTCGGTGGCATCCCAACACCAAACGGGTGGGCAAACAACATAATATTTGCGCTCGCAGTTTCAGAACTTTTATTGGTTTTTGTGCTTCTTCGACGTTTGTAATGGGTATCAATAGTATGGGATTTCCAGCTTGCCTGCGACAAAGTAAGCGCCCTGGCCAGCGGCATACCGAGCCCGGCGACTAATTCCCAATACCAATGGCAGTATATTACCACCACCACGAACAGTCTGGCCAGCACACTTCCTTCCAGATTGACCACCAACGCCACGTTTTACTGGCAGTATTTCAACGGCGCTTTTACCAACTATAGGTGTATTGCGATAAACGGCACCGGCAAGGCTACGAGCAGTGTGGCCCAGGTGACGTTCGTCCCGTCGCCGACGAACGCAGGGTTGTGGACGATGAACTTTTGTGTCCCCTCCACAGCAAATGGCGGCCCCGGCACTCCTTATGTTGGCCCCGGAGTTTTGGCGTCCACCAATACGACGGCATATTGGAACCCCCTGAGTGGCGTTAATATGCAAAACACCACCGGTTTGCTGGATGATGGGGTTGCTCCCAGCGGAGTCAAAGTTAGCGCGACCAATGGCAACCTTTACACGTTCTCCAGCGGGGCGCCCTGCAACAACCTGCTGTTGGATCAATACTGCCAAATTATGGACACGAACAACGGGGTGAATTTCTTCTTCACCCAGGTTCCGAGAGGCATATACAACCTGGCGCTCTATGGTTGTACGGCATCTTATGCGAATCGCGGCATTGGCTTTACGGTCATCACCAATGGGGTGATTGCCGGCGCGACCCAGTGGGTAACCAACAATCTGTGGAACGCGCAGGACCTCTTCTTCACGCCTTACGACAACACGGTGGTCTTTACCAACCTGCTGGTCGTGAACGGGAAGCTGCAGGTGAATGCCAGCATTGCGCTGGCCGTCCCCGCTGTACACCAACAGCGCGGAGGCCGACTTCAACGGGGCGCAACTTCAGTTGGTAACGGCCGGGCCGGACTTTTGGAATTGTTACAATAAGGGCACGAATGTGGTGCTGAAGTGGGGCGGTGGCGGGCTCCAGCAATCCACGAACCTGACGCCGGGAGTGGGGTCGGGATGGGTGACGAACACGGCGGTGTCGCCGTACACGTTTGCCCCCACGGGAGCCGTGAGATTCTTCCGGGTGGTGAATGGGGCTCCCCACTGGCCCTGAGTAGGCGACTGGTGAGAACCTCCGGCCTTTGGGCCGGAGGGCGGAAACAAATTACGGCCGGGGCAAGAAGCCCCGGCCGTTTTTATTGGCCTGGATGCCAGAAGTGTGACGTTTGGCCCTGTTGGTTATTTTGATTTAATCCGCCAGCCGTTGACTCCCTGGCGGCGGAAATGCGCGAAGGGGTGAACGGGACTGGGGATCGAATTGCTGCCGGTATTCCTCGCAACCGAGATTGCCGCACCTTATGTCAGGTGAAAAACGCCGGCGGGCTTCAGCCTGCGGAACGCTTCCCGCAAAAATTGCGCGCGATCCGGGCCAATGAGGCAGTGGAGACAGTGGCCATCCAAAATCATATCGAACGAATTGGAGGCATGCTTAGTGCGCAGCGGGAACAACCTTTCCGTCCGCCTCATGATATGGTTGGTGGGCCTGATACAAAGCCAGCAGTTTCTGGTTCTTCTCAAGCAATTCCTCTTCACCCGCCGCCGTGGCCAGCGCGCAGGCTTTCTGCGCCGCCGCAATCGCTTCGTCATATCGTCCCGCCTCGGCATAGGCAGCCGCCAAGGTGCCAACAAGGGTGGTCACACCATAGTGCGTCAGTTCGCACGCCCGCCCGGCATATTTGACGGCTTGAACCCCATCCCGGATGTGTGCATCCGGACAGGTCGCCAGCAGCCACGCCAGATTTTTCAGGACCTCCGGAAAGTCGGGCTTGATTTGCAGCGCCTGTTGGTAATGCGCGATCGCTTCGTCCACCTTGCCCTGTTGGAGCAGGGCGTTGCCGAGGTTATACCAGGCTTCCGCGTAGTCAGGTTTGATTTGCAGCGCCTTTTGGTATTGGATGATCGCTTCGTCCACCTTCCCCTTTTGGCGCAACGCGTGACCAAGGTTATAGCAGGCTCCCGCGTAATCGGGCTTGATTTGCAGGGCCTCTTGGAAATGGGCAATCGCTTCGTCCACCTTGCCCTGTTGGAGCAGAACGTAGCCGAGGTTGTTGTGGGCTGCCGCGTTGTCGGGGTTGATTTGCACCGCCTTTTGGTACTGGATGATCGCTTCGTCCACATTACCCTTTTGAAACAGCGCGTTGCCAAGGTTGTAGCAGGCCCCCGCGTAATCGGGCTTGATTTGCAGGGACTCTTGGAAATGGGTGATCGCTTCGTCCACCTTGCCCTGTTGGAGCAGAGTGTTACCAAGGTTGTTGTGGGCGACATAATTGTCTGAGGTGCAGGCAAGCGTGTGAGTCCATAGCAATTCAGCATTGCGCCAATAAGAGACCTGGGTGCGCGCGCAGAAAATCAAAGCCGCCAGAATGACCGTGGCGAGGCCGCCCAGCACCGCGCGGCCGTGACGCCAGCCGGCGCACAGCTCACCCGCTGTCCAGGTCAGCAATAGATACAAACCGATCTGCGGCAGATAAGTGTAGCGATCTGCATGGGCGGCGTAGAGGGATATCTGCACAATCCCGATCACCGGGATCATCATCCCCACATACCAGAGCCAGCCAACCACGAACCAGGGATGCGTCCGGCGAAAGGCCCATGCCGCGCCGGTTATGGCCAGCAACAACCCCAGTGCCCCCGCCACCTGCCAGAGCGGCGGATAGTTTACTTGGCTGGGATAAAGACACGCCAGTCCCAATGGATGGATCATCTGCCAAAGGTAGATGACATAGGACACCACGGCGTTTTCCATCCGCAGCCCGAAAGACAGCTGGTCAGCAGTTATTTTTTCCGGAACCAGGGCCGTTGCCACGCACGATCCGACCGTCAGAATACACAGTGGAATTTTCTCAGCCACCCGCCGGAGCAAAACCTGGGGCGTAAAGCTTGAAAGACGGTTCAGCGGCCAGTAATCCAAGAGCAGGAGGACGAAGGGCATCGTCATCAGCATGTTCTTGGACAGCAGTCCCAAGGCGAAACAAAGCATCACGGCGCTGTAGCGGATCTTCGAGGATGGGCGGTGCACATAACGGACGTAAGCCCCGATTGTCAGCATGAAAAAAACCGCGCTCAAAACGTCCTTGCGCTCGGCGACCCAAGCCACCGACTCCGCCCGCAATGGATGAATTGCAAACACCGCCGCCACAAACGCGCTGCGCCAGAGAAACCCCGTCATCCGCCGCAGCACGAGAAAGAGCAGAATCGCCGCCACTCCGTGCAGCAGGACACTGGTGAGGTGATGGCCGCCCGCCCGCAACCCGTACAACTGGCAGTCCAGCATGTGGGAGAGCCAGGTCAGCGGGTGCCAGTGGCCGATTTGGCCATAAGTCAGCGCCCAGCGAAATCCCTCCCACGTCAGACCCTTTTGGACGAGGGGATTGTCATTTACATAGAGATCGTCGTCGAAACCGACAAACTCGTGCCCCAGCGTCTGGCCGAAGACCGTCCAGATGACCGCCGCCAGAAAAATGCAGACCCCGGGAACCTGCCAGCGGTCATTCAAACCCGCCGGTCGGCGTTCGGATTCCAGCGAGCGGGCCCCTTCCACTCCCGGCATTTTACCAGCCGGTGAAGTGGGCGGCCTCGAAGGCGCGACAGTGGCTTTTTTCTTGGACTTTCCGCTCATGAAAAGACAAAACGATATATCATGGATTGACAGTTTTTCCAGTGAATATCGAATTAATTTCAGGGCGCTGATGAAACCGTGCCCGGCAAAAGTTTTTTGAGCACTTTCTCCGGCGCGAAGCCGTGAAGTTTGATCACTTTGTGCCGCGATTTGTGGCCGCGGATCAATTCCACCCGGCCGCGGGCGCAATCAAACTCGCCAGCAAGCAATTGAACCAGTGCTTCGTTTGCAGCGGCGTCCACCGGCGGTGCGGTGACTTTGATTTTCAATTCATCACCCAGCGGCGTGCCGATTTCGTTTTTTGAGGCGCGCGGTTGCAACTTCACTGAAAGCAGTGTGCCATCACCTTGCGCGCGAAGAAAACTGGGAATCGTCATGGTCATGCCATTTCAGAGCCTGTGAACAGGCGCGCCATCCATCTTGAAACACGAACCATGAAACTTGCGGAAATCACACGAGGTCGAAGCGATCCAGGTTCATCACCTTGTTCCAGGCCGCAACAAAGTCGTGGACAAATTTCTTCTGCGCGTCAGAGCTTCCGTAAACTTCCGCCAAGGCGCGGAGTTGGGAGTTTGAACCGAAGACGAGATCAACCCGCGTGCCGGTCCATTTCACTGCGCCCGTTTTGCGATCGCGGCCTTCAAACACGTCTGCGTCTGGCGAGACCGGCTTCCACTCCGTGCCCATGTCGAGCAGGTTCATGAAAAAGTCGTTCGTCAGCGCCTCCGGTCGCTTGGTGAAGACACCGTGCTGCGCTCCTCCGAAGTTGGTCTTCAGGACGCGCATGCCGCCCACGAGCACTGTCATTTCGGGCGCGGTCAGGGTCAGCAACTGCGCCTTATCCACCAGCAGCGCCTCTGCCGACAGGGTGTATTGGCCCTTGAGGTAATTGCGGAAGCCGTCCGCGATGGGCTCAAGCACGGCGAAGGATTCGACGTCGGTCTGTTCCTGCGAGGCGTCCATGCGTCCCGGCGTGAACGGCACCTTCACGGTGTGGCCGGCCTTCTTTGCGGCCTTCTCGACGCCTGCGCAGCCCGCCAGGACGATCAGGTCGGCCAGCGAGACCTTCCTGCCTCCTTTTGCCGTCTGGTTGAACGCGCTCTGGATGCCGCCAAGTGTCTTAAGCACCTTCGCCAGATTTTTCGGCTGGTTGACTTTCCAATCCTTCTGTGGCGCGAGGCGAATGCGCGCGCCGTTCGCGCCGCCGCGCTTGTCGGAGCCGCGGAAGGTGGACGCCGCCGCCCAGGCGGTTGAAACTAGTTGTGAGATAGACAGGCCCGAAGCCAGGATCTTGCCCTTGAGGAAGGCAATGTCCTTATCGCCTATCAATTTGTGATTCACCGCGGGAATGGGGTCCTGCCAGATGAGTTCCTCCGCAGGAACCTCCGGGCCGAGATAGCGCGCGCGCGGTCCCATGTCGCGGTGCGTCAGCTTGAACCACGCCCGGGCGAACGCGTCCGCGAACTGGTCCGGATTCTCCAGGAAACGCCGCGAAATCTTTTCGTAGGCAGGGTCGAACCTCAGCGCGAGGTCCGTGGTCAGCATGGAAGGTGCGATCCGCTTGGACGGGTCGTGCGCGTGCGGCACGGTGCCGGCGCCGGCGCCATTTTTCGGCGTCCACTGATGCGCCCCGGCCGGGCTTTTCGTGAGTTCCCATTCGTAGCTGAACAGGTTCCAGAAGAAATTGTTGCTCCACTTGGTTGGCGAGCTGGTCCAGGTGACCTCCAGGCCGCTGGTGATCGTGTCTCCGCCTTTGCCGGTGCCGAAGCTGTTCCTCCAGCCCAAGCCCTGCTCTTCGAGTCCGGCCGCTTCCGGATCAGGCCCCACATGGGTGGCCGGGCCGGCGCCGTGGGTCTTGCCGAAGGTATGGCCGCCGGCGATGAGCGCCACTGTCTCCTCGTCGTTCATCGCCATGCGGGCGAAGGTCTCGCGGATATCCCTCGCCGAGGCAACCGGATCGGGTTTGCCATTGGGGCCTTCCGGATTGACGTAAATCAACCCCATCTGCACGGCGGCGAGCGGGTTTTCGAGATCCCGGTCGCCGGAGTAGCGTTTGTCACCCAGCCAGGTTTTCTCTGCGCCCCAATAGACGTCTTGATCAGGCTCCCAGACGTCCGCCCGTCCGCCTCCGAAACCGAACGTCTTAAAGCCCATCGTTTCGAGAGCGACGTTCCCGGCGAGGATCATCAGGTCGGCCCAGGAAATCTTCCGGCCATATTTCTGCTTGATTGGCCAAAGGAGCCGGCGCGCCTTGTCGAGACTGACATTGTCCGGCCAACTGTTAAGCGGCGCGAAGCGCTGCTGGCCCCTGCCGCCGCCGCCACGGCCATCCCCGGTGCGGTAAGTGCCGGCGCTGTGCCACGCCATGCGAATGAACAACGGGCCGTAGTGGCCGAAGTCCGCCGGCCACCAGTCCTGCGAGTCGGTCATCAGCGCCGCGAGATCCTTCTTCAAAGCCGCCAAGTCGAGGCTCTTGAATTCCTTTGCGTAATTGAAGTCCTCGCCCATGGGATTGGACTTGGAGGAATGCTGGCGCAGGAGCTCGAGCTTCAACTGATTCGGCCACCAGTCTTGGTTCGTGGCACCGCCGCTGGCGGCGCCGTGATGGAACGGGCATTTGGATTCGGTTGACATGTGTTTTCTCCTTGGATCGGTTGAAATGAATTCTGTGGTTTGGTTGAGATGGTTCGCGAAATTCAGGCTGGCGGTCAACTTCTGGCTCCAACGAATTTGCTTTTCACCGCGCCGGAGCGTGGCCGTTGCACGATTTCGTGCGTGAAGGTCAGCGGGCCGCGCGATCCGGCGGTGATGGAATTCTGGTTGTCGGCGACGGGGTTGCCGCCCGGCGTGGTCATGATTTCAGGTTTCCTTGCCATAAATGTATTTTGGTTTTACTCGATTAAATCACTTTCGGAACTATTGTTGAAACACTTTTTTCCTCTTGCGGCCATGGGCTGCCTGTGAAAATGCCATGACCGGACGGCGGGCTGTTTCAATTTTTTCCCGCAGGCGGGCGCCGTTTCATGATTTGCACTCCGAATCATGATTTGTTTCCGGACGGGGTTCTCCGGTTGGATCAGCCAGACAGACCCGGTCGAATGGCTGTCATCTGGAAATTGCTTTGGGGACGCGGCGGCGCGTATTATCCTTTGCTATACAATGCAATTTTAGAAACTGTGAACGCATTCAACGACCAATTCCCCCGCCAAATTTTATGAATCGCAAGAGCGTAAATGGGTTTGGTTGTTATGCCTGCTTGCCGCCATCCATGTTCTCGTCTTTGCCGCCGCCTTTCCCTTTTTTAACGACGTGGATGAAGACGCGCATTTCGATTTGGTGGTGAAATACTCGCACGGACACGCCCCCAGCGGACTGGAACCCGTATCCATTGAGTTGGCACAATACCTGGTGTCTTATGCCTCACGGGAGTATCTTTGGACGCCGGACCAATTCCCCGGTGGAAAGTTCCCGCCTCCGAAATGGACACAGCCGACGAACGAGGTCAGTCAAAAATTGTTTGGCTATGAGGTGAAGTGCCGGTTGGGAACCAATCACGAAAATTCACAACCTCCACTTTATTACGCCTTGGCGGGATTGTGGTGGCAGTTGGGCAAGGTGTGCGGCGTTCATGGCGGATCCCTGCTTTATTGGATTCGCCTCCTGAACATGTTTTTGGCGGCGGCACTCGCAGGGCTGGGATATTTGGCGGCCCGTACCATCTTTCCCAAAAATTATTTCCTGCGACTTGGCGTTCCCGCCCTGCTGGCGTTTTTTCCGCAAACAACTTTTTATTCGATTGAAAACGATGTGCTGTCGCCGCTTTGTTTTGGTGCGGCGTTCATTGGTCTGGTGCGTTTACAGCGTGCGGATGCGCCGGATGTCCGGTTGGGAACCATAACCGGTTTGATGCTCGCGGCCACTTATCTTACCAAGATCAGCAACCTGCCTCTGCTCGTCGTGTCGGCGGTGGCGGTGCTGTGCAATATTTGGCGTTTGGCCAGGGCCGGAAAATTGCGGCCAAGCCTGTCCACACTGGCGTTGCTTGTGTTGTCCGCGGGATTGCCCATCAGCGCCTGGCGCGTGTGGACCAAATATAACTTCGGCGATTACACGGGTTCCGGGTTCAAAATGCGGCTGCTCGGTTGGACGTACAAGCCGTTCGGCGAATGGTGGAATCATCCGGTTTTCACGGTGCATGGTTTCTGGACGTTTATTTCAAAACTCATGGCAACTTTCTGGCAGGGCGAATTCCTCTGGCATTGCCGGCCGCTGGCCTCATCGGTTGTGGATGTGATTTACCTGGTGTTAACCGTCAGCTTTGTCGGGGTGGCCTTGTCCGTCCTTTCGGCGCGATCGGCTGTCGCGCTCCAACCACAGCGTTGGGCGCTTTGGTTTGGCTTTTGGACTTTTGCCGCGTCGGTGGCGTTTCTCGGTTTTCTATCCATCATTTATGATTTCCATGATTGCTTTTACCCGTCGCGCGAACATCCCTACTTTGTCTCCGGCCGCCTGATGCTTGGCGCGTTGATTCCCTTCTCGCTGCTCTTCCTTTACGGCCTCGATTGCGCTTTAAGCCCCGTAAAAAATAATTGGATTCGCCCGCTCGCGCTGGCAGTCATGATTCTGTTCATGCTCGTTTCTGAAATCACGATAGACTGGCCGGTTTTCTTCAGCGAGTACAATTGGTTTCACCTGTGAAATAGATGGCGCCTGCCCTGCCAGGGTCTGCGTTATTCACCATCGCTGCGCCCGGACTGTTCCCTCCAACCATCAAATGCCCGCCCCGAATTGCAGCCGGGGATCTGATTCCAGAATGGTTTTGAGATTGGCCCAGTTGGTCTCGTTCATGTCGTTGAACGCATTCAGATAAACCGCCACGGTTTCGGGCGGATATTTCGCGAGCAGCGTTTCAACCGCGGATTTCAATTTTGCGTCGTCCATGCCCGCCGGCAAATTTTCAACCACGCCCTCCTCGTTTTTAATCTCCAGCATGTTCAGAAAATCCACGAGCATGGCCTTGTGTTTTTTCAAGAGCCAGGCGCGAATAAGTCCGGCCGCCACGGCATCGAGGCCGGGACGCGACAGGGTCGCAATCATCGCCGCCTGGCGTTGGGCGCGGGGCTGGCGTTCGAGAAAAACCGGCCGCACGTGCCGCGCCTGGGCAATGGCGTTGAGCGCAGCCTTGTAAACCGGCTTGTCCGTTTCGTGGGTGAAATTAAGAATGTCGTCCGCCAGGCCCGGCGACATGAAGCCGAAAAGTTCGTGGGAAGTAAGCATTAAAATCAGGAGTTGGTGGTTGGGATGTTGGGGATTGGCGGATTTAATCAATGGTGGTCACGGAGATTTTATTTTTTTCGGCCAGGTGTTTGCAAGTTTCTTGTTCCAGCAAAAATGCCTTGCCGGATTCGATGGCGAACACGGCGATTTTCGCCGAGGCGCACGTTTCCACCGTTTGCGGGCCAAAACACGGAATGTCGAACCGCAGGTCATGACTGACTTTTGCCACTTTGACTGCCACGGCGCCACCGTCCCGGCCCGCGAGTTCGCCGCCGCGCGCCAGACATTGGTCTGTGCCTTCAAATCCCTCAACCGCGAGCACCGTGCCGTTTTTGACGACGACGGTCTGCCCGATTTCCAGGCGTGAAACCTCCCGGGCGATGCGGAAACCAAATTCCACGTCCGCGCGCTGGTCAGCCGATAATTTCGGGCCGAGATGAAAGCCGGTTTGCGGCATGAGCGGTTTCAGCCACGGGGTGGCTTCAATCAATTCCACGCCTTCCTTTTTCAATTCGCCGGCAATGGCTCCAAAAATCGTGTGCGCGTTTTTCTCCTTCAAGCGGAACAACAGCGACATCGCCCGCAAATCGGGGCGCAAATCATAAAGATTTTTCGGCGCGATCTGGCCGGCCATGACGCATTGCCTCACGCCGCGGTCGGTGAACGCGGAAATCATTTTTGAAAGCTGGCCCACTTTGAGCCAGATGATGTCATCCACGAGCGGCGCGAGCGCGGGATCGGTTTCATTTTCAAACGCGACGGCGACGAGCCGTTTGACCCCGGCGGCGCGCGCCTGCCGGGCAAATTCCAACGGCAGCGAACGATTGCCGGCAATGAGGCCGAGTGATGCGGGTGCGATGTTCATCCGTTATTCCGGTTCAGGATAACGAATCGGCAAAAAAGACGCCAGCCTGCTATTTGTTCTCATGCAAAAGCTTCTGTCCTGCTTCGGAACAGAATGTCTCATTCAGCAAAAAACTTGCAAATGGCATGATGAAACTGCCGACGCCAAGCTGGAAAAAATGAACTTGCTCCATCTCTAAAAAATCTGGCGCGCAAGGTGCTTTGCGTGGCAGCAATGTCATCTTTGGAAAATATCTACAAAATTATGGCGGAGTCGGCCGCGAGCGCAGGCGCGCTGCACGAAACCGCCAGGAAATTTGATTCAGCACGTCACATTTCCCCTGTGGTTGCGCACGAACTAAACAATATCCTTGCGTATCATTCAAGGCTACGCTGACCGTCTGCAGTCCAAGCACAATGCCAATCCCGCGCTTGAACCGCAACTCAAGCTCATCTCCGAAGCGGCCAGACGCGCGGCAGCCATCATCCGCGATGCCATGCCGCCAGGGCCAATCCCTGCTGTCCAGCCAAATCCATCCCTGCCACAACAGCCCGCCGCGTAACAACGGTTTCTTCCCCACCTAAAACAGCGGCGATTCGTTTTGACGCTTTGCGTTCCTTCGCGTAGCGTCTGGTTTCTATTTTCAACTGACTATTTAGGTTTACTGTGAATTTTTTGAAATGGATTTTCGGGTCGAAGAACGACCGCGAACTGAAGAAAATTTGGCCGCTCGTCCGCCGGATCAATGAGATTGAGGCCGGACTTGCAAAGCTTTCCGACGACGAACTGCGCCAGAAAACCGCCGATTGGAAGGCAAGCCTCTCGCCAATCCAGGACAATGCGGAACTGGCCGGGAAGCTCAACGAGATTCTGCCCGAAGCGTTCGCCGTGGTGAAAAACGCCTGCCGCCGGCTCACCGAACGCAAGGCGGAAATCATCGTGCGCGAGCATCCATTGCTCTGGGAAATGATCCCGTTTGACGTGCAGCTTATCGGCGGCTACGCCCTGCACAGCGGGCGCATCTCCGAAATGGCCACCGGCGAAGGCAAGACGCTGGTCGCCACCCTGCCCGTTTATCTCAACGCGCTCACCGGACGCGGCGTCCACCTGGTGACGGTCAACGATTATCTTGCCGCGCGTGACTCGGAATGGATGGGCGCCATTTATAAATTTCTCGGCCTGACGGTTGGCTGCATTTTGCACGACCAGTCGCCCAAGGTCCGGCGCGAGCAATATAATTGTGACATCACCTACGGCACGAACGCGGAATTCGGCTTCGATTACCTCCGCGACAACGGCATGGCCGCGCGGAAGGAGGAGCAAGTTCAACGCGGCCATTACTACGCCATCGTGGACGAAGTGGACTCGATCCTCATTGATGAAGCCCGCACGCCGCTCATCATCAGCGGCCCGTCCGTCCACACTTACGACGAGCAATACGGCCAGTGGAAGCCGCTCGTCGAATCGCTCGTCCGCGCGCAGGAAAAGTTGTGCGCCCGGTTTTTGTCCGAGGCCGGGGCGCTGATCAAAAAGCTGCATCCGACCGATGGTTCGAATCCCCCGAATCCCGAGGCGCTCGAACGTGAAATCGGCATGCTTTTGTTCCGCGTCAAAACGGGCCAGCCGAAATCCGAGGGCTTGATGAAAATTCTGGAAGATCCGGAAAATCTCAAGCTCATGAATCAAGCCGAGCTGGAATTGCACAAGGATCAGAAGAAGGTTGACCTTTACCGGGAAAAGGAGGAATTGCTTTTCGCCATTGACGAGAAGGGTTTCGAGGCCGATTTGACCGAGAAAGGCCGCAATTTCATCAACCCGAAAGACCCGGAGGCTTTTGTGCTGCCCGAACTCACCACGGCGTTGCACGAAATTGACACCGGACCGGAACCCGACGCCCGCAAGCGCATGGAGGCGAAAACGAAGGTGCAGCAGGATTTTGAGACCAAGGCGCAAAAGATTCACGCCATCTCGCAATTGCTCAAGGCTTACAGCCTTTACCAGCTCGACGTGGAATACGTCATCCAGGAGAACAAGGTCATCATCGTGGACCAGCACACCGGCCGGCTCATGCCCGGCCGCCGCTGGAGCGACGGTTTGCATCAGGCCGTTGAAGCCAAGGAAGGCGTCGAGATCGAGCGCGAAACCCAGACGCTCGCCACCATCACGATTCAAAATTATTTCCGCCTTTACCACAAGCTGGCCGGCATGACCGGCACGGCGGAAACGGAGGCGTCCGAATTTTTCGACATTTACAAGCTCGGCGTCCTCGTCATCCCGACGAACGAACCTTGCATCCGCAAAGACGCCAATGATTCGGTCTATAAAACCAGGCGCGAAAAATTCGCCGCCGTCCTCAACGAAATCAGGCAAACCCACGCCCAGGGCCGGCCGATTCTGGTGGGCACGATCTCCGTCGAAGTCAGCGAACAGCTTTCGCGAATGTTGAAGCGCGAAGGCATCATCCATTCCGTCCTCAACGCCAAGTATCACCAGCAGGAGGCCGAAATCATCACGCGCGCCGGCCAGCGCGGCGCGGTGACCATTGCCACCAACATGGCCGGCCGCGGCACGGACATCAAACTCGGCCCCGGGGTCGCCGAACTCGGCGGCCTGCATGTCCTCGCCACCGAACGTCACGAGGCGCGCCGCATTGACCGGCAGTTGCGCGGCCGTTGCGCGCGCCAGGGCGACCCCGGCTCCTCCCACTTTTACATTTCGCTGGAGGACGATCTGATGCGGCTGTTCGGTTCCGACCGCATTGTGAAAATGATGGAGCGCATGGGCCTGGAAGAAGGCCAGGAACTGACGCATCCGTGGCTGAACCGTTCCATTCAACAGGCGCAAAAACGCGTCGAGGAGCACAATTTCCAAATCCGCAAACGCACGCTGGAGTTCGACGACGTGATGAACAAACAGCGCGAAGTCATTTACGGCTTCCGCAACGAAATCATTCACGCGGACGACGTGCGCGACCGGCTCATGGACATCATGGAGGAAGTGGTCGTGGACAAGGTCGCGCAATTCACGAAGGCGGACTCCGACTTCGGCGAATGGAAGGTGCGTCCGCTTGGCCGACTGGGTGAATCTGAACTTTCCCATCGGCATGCCCGAGGCTGAAATCATCAAGGCCGCCGATGCCGGCAAGGAAGCGCCCGTGCCCGGCTCGCTGTTCGACGGCCTCAGCGCGGCGCAATTCGCAGTTTGCAATTTCATCTCCGACAGCGTCCGCAAGGCTTACGACCTCAAAATCAGCTTTGAAAATCCCGAGGCGCTGAAGGAAGTCGAGCGCTTCACCATCCTGAGCGCGATTGACCGTCTGTGGCAGGAGCACCTCTACGAAATGGACAGCCTGCGCTACAGCATCGGCCTGCGCGGTTACGGCCAGCGCGACCCGCTCATTGAATACAAGGCCGAGGCGTTCAAGATTTTCGACGAGCTGATGGTCAACGTGAAGACCGAGATTTGCCACAACATCTTCCGCAGTGCATCGAGCATGATGGCGTTTGAAAATTTCCTGAAGAATGTTCCGCAACAAACCCTGCACCAGTCTGCGAGCGCTTTCGGCGGCGGCACCGCGACCGCCACTTCCGGCGGCGGTCAGGGCAAACCCAGCGACGTCGTCAGCGAGGCGGCGGCGGCGGTGGCGGAAAAAGCCAAACCCGTCCGCACTGGCCCGAAAGTCGGCCGCAACGACCCCTGCCCTTGCGGCAGCGGCAAGAAATACAAGCATTGCTGCGGGAGATAACCTCCGAAGGCAGCAATCAGTTTTTGCCGGGCGGCGCGATGTTGTTCGTTGCCGGGCTGGCGCTACTGCCGGAAAGTCCGTTCGTGGCGGCGGTTCCTGACGCGGAGTTTTCCGGGACGAGCTTGATTTCAGCGACACCCGTTGACAGCGGGACGGATGCATCCAACAGCGGTCCGTGGGCCGTCACGTGAACATGGCCTGTGCCCGGTTTTTTAAACTGATAGAAATGGTCCAGTTCGAGGGGAAACGCGAGGCGGACGCCGGGAGACACGCTGCGAAACCTGCTTAAGGAAAAGTGCCCGTCTTCCATTTGATCGAGCGCCTGGTCCGTCATCGGCAGTTCCTTGTTCGCCTTGTCAAAGACGTGGGAGGAAAACATGTAAGGCAGTCCTGGAGCAGCCACAAATAATCTAAGCTGGTTGGTGGAAACGTTTTTATACACCACCATCGCCGCCATCGGCTTTCCGATTTGAAACGTGTTGGTCGGCAGCCTTAAAGCAAGCTGCCATCCTCCCGCCACGGCTCCGGGATATTCCAGCCAGGTCCGGGTTCGCTCCTCCGCTTCAACATAAGAGTCGCCCAACGCGATTGGCCGGGGTGTTTTTACCACCGAAACATAATTCGACGACGCGTTCGCGACGGAACCGGCAGCCAGCAGCATGAGCAGGCACGAAATTTTCATTTGTCATTCAGCTTGATGGGTGATGTCGCAGCACTTCATGAAGCATAGCCTGAGATCCGGTTTTCGGGAAGCTCAAGAACAAGCCAAGAACCTGTCCGGGGAACTGGCATGGTCCACGCCACGCGTTGCGCAAAATAGCCGGATCAGGGACCAATCCAGCCTTTGTTGGGCTGGCTGCGATTCAAAAACCGGTGTTGCCGAAAGGGTGGAAGCTTCCATGGCCTTGAAGTTTTTGCATCGCCTCTCGTTCACAAGGCTGTTAAGTTGGGCCTGGCATGGTTCCCTGGATCAAACGATTTGAAACATGGTCAAAGCCGTCTTTGATGGCGTTATGCCTCGCAATTGTGGCGGCGGTCGGGTGGGTGGATTATGTGACCGGTTACGAAACTTTCTGTTTTATTTTCTACCTGCTCGCAGTGTTTCTGGCCGTGTGGTATGTTGACAGTTTTTCCGGAGGTTTAATCTCGGCGTTGAGCGTCGCGGCCTGGTCTGGCTCCAACATCGCCGCCGGAGAACGCTACTCCAGTTACTTTGTTCCAGTTTGGAACGCGATGATCATGTTCGTGTTCTACCTCATCGTGGTCGTGCTTCTGGCCAGACTCAAAAGCCTGTACAAGGAATTGGACGAGTGGGGGCGTCGGCGGATTGCCGAGTTGACAAATCAAATCGAGGAGCGAACGCGACTGCAAAAAGAACTGCTGGAAACCAGCGAGCGGGTGCAGCGCCGGATTGGCTCCGATCTGCACGACGGTTTGTGCCAGCATCTGACCGGCACGGCGTTGGCCGGCCAGGTCCTTGGCCAAAAACTGGCGGGCCGGTCGCTGCCGGAAACGGCGGAGGCTGATCGTTTGGTGGAACTGATCCAGGAGGCCATTGAACTCACCCGCACACTGGCTCGAAACCTTCATCCCATCGAAATTCAGGCCGGCCGGCTTGCGGATAATTTTCAAGAACTCGCGGCCGGCGCCAGCGACCGATTCAAGGTGTCCTGCCAGTTTGAATGTCACCCAGCCGTGCCGTTGCCGGGCGTGAATGACGTGGATGTAGCCACCCATTTGTATCGGATCGCGCAGGAGGCCATCACCAACGCGGTCCGGCACGGCAAAGCCAGACACATCAACATCCGCCTTGATTCCACGACCAATGAAATTGTTCTGACCATCATTGACGACGGCATTGGACTGCCTGAAAATGCCCGCAATGGCAATGGGTTGGGATTGCGCACCATGGCCTACCGCGCCAGCATGATTGGCGCAACCTTTAACATCGAACGCCTGTCTTCCCTGGGTGGCACTCGTGTCACTTGCATCCTGGCGTTCAACGGCGTGCCGGGAGAAAAAAATCATGTCGCAAAAAATCAAAGTGCTGCTCGTAGATGATCACCCGCTGGTGCGCGAGGGGCTGGTGAATTTGATCAGCCAGCAAGCCGATCTCCAAATCTGCGGCGAGGCGGACAGCGAGCCGCAAGCATTGGAACTCATCCGGACCGTCCAGCCTCATGTCGCAATTGTGGACATATCGCTTGAAAGCGGGTCAGGCATCGAGTTGATCAAAAGCATCAAGGCCCTGTTCCCGGCCGTGACGGTGCTGGTGCTTTCCATGCATGACGAATCGCTTTATGCCGAACGCGCCCTGCGGGCCGGCGCCCGCGGCTATGTCATGAAGCGCGAGGCGGCCAAAAAAGTCATTGAAGCCATTCGTTGCGTGCTGGGCGGACAACTTTACGTCAGCAGCAAAATCGCCGCCCTGATGGCCGAAAAATTTGTCAAGGGCGGGCCGGCCACAACCACTTTACCCATCGAACAATTAAGCAATCGCGAGCTGGAAGTGTTTCAATTGCTTGGCCTCGGCCACAGCACACGGCAGATCGCCGACCACTTGCACGTTGGTTTCAAAACCGTCCAGGCTTATTGCGCCCGCATCAAGGAAAAGCTCAAGCTTGCCAACGCCACCGAACTGTTGCGCGAAGCCATCCGCTGGCACGAAAGCCAGCAGGCAAAATAATCAGCCCGCATGTAGGATTTCGCCCTACAAATAATATAGACGGCGCTCTACAGACTTTCATTCGCCTGGCAACTGGCATGGCAAATAGAATGCTTGATTATGGTCAAGTACGGTTGCCACAGGCAATTAGTGAACAAAATCGAAATGATTGTAACCCGCCTGTGGATTGGTTCACGCCGCACTGCAAGAAGAGAGAAATAAAATATGAATAATACCAAAGCCATCCGCAAGGCCGGCTTCACCCTAGTGGAAATCATGATTGTCGTGGCCATTATCGGCCTGTTGGCGGCAATCGCCATTCCCAACTTCGTGAAGGCTCGTGCCACGTCCCAGGCCAATGCCTGCATCAACAACCTGCGGCAGATAGACGGCGCCGCCCAGCAATGGGCGCTGGAAAAAGGCCAATCCACCGGTGCCGCCCTCAGTTATCCCGGGGACCTGACGCCCTACATCAAGCTGAACTCGGCCAGCAGCATTCCTCCGTGTCCGGCTGGCGGCACTTATAATGTCACCAGTGTAGGCGCCATTCCGACTTGCTCGTTGGGCACCACGGTTACTCCGTATCACCGAATGCCGTAAATCAACATCCGGCTTGATTCAAAGGCTCGAGGCGAAAGCTTCGGGCCATTTTTATTGGGGGAATCGAGGCGGCGTGCTAGACTGGCAGGTTGTGGTGCGGCAAAGCGAACGGTCACGGCGCTTGGATCCCGATGGAACGTCCTGGTTCAAAGTCTCATCTCAAAATAAGCCTTGCTGACGGCACATCATTTGCTATATTGCCAATAGTTTGCAATACAAGAAGTGTCTAATAAATCGCCGGATGCGACAACGTTTTTACGCCGCAACGGCGATTGTGTCCCTGGCGATGTGGTTGTTCATGGCCGCCGCCGAGACATGGACCCCGCTTCATGCCTGGTTGCATGGCGGAGCAATTCCTGACAACGACGATGACTGTGCCATTGTCGCCCTAATTCATGGAAAAATCGAAGCTACACCGTGCGCCGTTCCGGTGGCATTGCCGGCGACTTTCATTGAAACAACTCCCCGCTTGGAAATTTCCGTTTTTTGTCCGGCCATTGAAAATCTTCCGCCTGGTCGCGCTCCTCCCTCTTTCTGCACCGCTTCCTAATTCCGGTCGGCTTCGGACAAGGATGAGTCGTCTTGTCTGAAGGCGTTTATCTTAAAACCAAATCTTTGCGCCTGCCGTGTGGCAGTTCACAAAGTGCGAATCCTCAAAGTATTCGCCGGTCGGTTTGAAATTTAACGGATTCAGGCTTATGAAAAATTTTGCAGAAAAAAAATATGAAAATCGCAGAATGTATTTGGCGGTAATTTCGTCGGTGGCGTTGTCCTGCACCGGTACGGCACTGGCGCAGACAAACAGCGCAGTCCCGGAAAATGTCGTGTCCTCAGGAAGCCCGACAAACGTCGTGGCTTCAGAAAGTCCCGCAAATGTTGTCGCTTCGGGAAGCTCAACGAATGTCACCCAACTGGGCAATGTCACCGTCGTCGGCAAATTGAACCAAGCCCGCAATCAAATCGTGCCGGATTTGGGCGCGACGGCTTTCTCGATCAACAAAGATCAAATCGCGGACCTGTCGCAGGGTGGCAACGCGCCGATGAATCAGGTGGTCTTGCGCGCACCGGGTGTGGCGGAGGATTCGGCGGCGAACGGGGATTTGCACGTCCGGGGCGAGCATGCCAATTTGCAATATCGCATTAACGACGTGCTGTTGCCGGAAGGCATCACCGGCTTTGGTTTGGAACTCGATCCGCGCTTCGTGGAAAGCATGCAACTCATCACCGGCTCGCTGCCCGCGCAATACGGCTTTCGCACGGCGGGCGTGGTGGACATTCAGACCAAGAGCGGGGCCTTTGAAAACGGCGGGGAAGTCGGAGTCTATGGCGGCAGTTATGACACCGTGCGGCCCAGCTTCGAATACGGCGGCACACAAGGGAAATGGGAATATTTCGTGGATGGCAGTTATGACCACAACGACCTCGGCATCGAAAATCCCACTCCCAGCCATGACGCCATCCATGACCAGACCGACCAGTACAAGGCGTTCATCTATGCCTCACGCATTTTGAGCGACACGAGCCGCATCAGCCTGATGGGCAGCGCGTCCTATAGTAATTTTCAAGTTCCCAACACGCCGGGGCAGGCTCCTGGAGCCGCGCCGAGCGGAACGAATTACTGGTATCAATACATGTCGAATCCGAACACCAATTCAGCGGATTTGAATGAAAATCAAAACGAGCAAAATTATTTTGGCGTCGCCGCCTACCAGAAATCGGCGGGTGATTTGAATCTTCAAGTGGCCGCCTATGGCCGGGTCAGCAGCGTACATTTCATGCCCGATCCAAACGGCGACCTGGTTTTTAATGGCGTGGCCAGCGACGTGGACCGGATTCTTTACTCCGGCGGCCTGCAAGCCGACGCGAGTTACAACTTGGGCGACAAGCACACGATCCGCGGCGGCGTGATGCTGCTGGAAGAATACTTGTCCGCCGACACGACAACGACAGTTTTTAACGTGGACAACAATGGCGTTCCGACGAGCGGACCGTATCCGATCATAGACAACAGCGTTTCACAGGCCCTGTTCGCCGGTGTTTATTTACAAGACGAGTGGAAGCTCATGCCCGAATTGACGCTGAACTACGGCGCGCGGTTTGATGAGTATTATTCCTCCTTCGACCATGAAAACCAGCCCAGCCCGCGCGTCAATCTCATCTATCAACCCGCGGACAAAACGACGTTGCATGCCGGTTACGCGCGTTACTTCACGCCGCCGCCGCTGGAAAACGTGTCGGCGAGCACGGTGGCGCTTTTCAACGGCACGTCGAATCAATCCGCAGTGCAGCAGGATGACCCGGCCAAGGCCGAGCGCGCAAATTATTTCGACGCCGGCATCAGCCAGAAACTGGCGCCGGGATTGCAGGTGGGCTTGGACGGCTATTACAAGGAAGCCCGGAACCAGCTTGACGACGGCTTGTTCGGGCAATCGCTCATCCTCTCGGCATTCAACTATGACAAAGGCCGGGTTTACGGGGTGGAATTCAGCGGCAGTTACACGGCCGGCGGTTTCTCGACTTATGCCAACGTCGCATATTCGGTAGCGCAAGGCGAAGATTGGAATTCAGCGCAATTTTTGTTCGATCCGGCTGATTTGGCTTATGTCAAAAATCACTGGATTTATCTCGATCACGATCAGCGAGTCACCGGTTCCTTCGGCGCGTCGTATCTTTTTAACGAGTCGCAAAGAACCCGCACGCGGGTTTATGTGGACGCGCTTTACGGCAGTGGCTTGAGGCAGGACTCAACGGACAGTTTGGGCAACAACATTCCCAATGGCGGAAGCGTTCCGGCCTACTTTTCGGTGAACGTTGGAGTGGAACAGGACTTCAAGCTCAACCGGAAACAAATGTTGAAAGCCCGGCTCGATGTCGTGAACGTGACGGACAACAGTTATGAACTCCGTAGCGGCACCGGCGTCGGCGTCAACGCCGCGCAATATGGCGAGCGTCTGGGTTTCTTCGGCTCGGTGAGTTACGTCTTCTAGAATGTTTGTTTACCAATGAATAACACGGATGCAAATCGGATGAATCCTGGTTACGAGTTGAAAGACGAGTTGGCCCGGCTTTGCCTGCCGGCGGCAAACCAGGACTCCAATCTTAAACTCGCCTGGGTCAATTCGATTTGCATCCTCTTTCTCTGCATCGGGATTCTCGGGGCGCGGCGCGGCGTCATAGCTATCAAACCGGTCCCGCCCATCCGGGAAGAAGTTTCCGTCGTCGTCCAGCCGACGGTGTTGCCGCCGCAGGCAATCGCCCAAAAGCCGGAACAAGCGGAACAAATCAATCAGCCGCGCGTCCTCGTCGCCCTGCCGAACGCGCCGAACGTCAACTTTGGCATTCCGACCGTTGGCACGCTCATCGTGCCGGCCGCGCTCGCCTCTCCACCGCCACCGCAGGTGGTGGCCCCCGTACGCATCGGTTCGCTCTTCAACACCGGCGCGGGCGGCGAACGGCCTGAACCGCCTTATCCTCCAATCGCCCTGCAAACGGGCGAGCAAGGCACGGTGGTTCTGTTGCTCACCGGCGATGACGCGGGCAATATCGTTTCCGTGGACGTAAAGGAATCATCAGGCTTTCCCGTTCTCGACCACGCCACTGTGGACTACATCAAACATCACTGGCGGCTTCCCGCCGGCGCCGGCAACCGGCTTTTCCAGACCAGCATCACTTACAAACTGCAATTGAACTGAAACCAAACAAAATTATGCTCGCAAACATCGTTCTCCAATTCTTCCTCAAAGGCGGTCCCGTCATGTGGCCGATCCTCGTCTGCGCCATCGTCGCCGTCGCCGTCGTCGGCGAACGCGCCTTCTGGTGGTGGCGCGAAAGCCAGAAACGCGACCCGCAAAAAATGGAAAAGCTTCTGGCCGCGCTGGAAAATTCCGACGTGACCGCCGCCAGGCAAATCGCCGCCGGCTCGGACGACCCCATCATCCGCGTGATTCATCACGGCCTCAACCACGTCGGCCATGCTCACGGCTCGTTGCTCGGTGCGTTGCAACTGGCGGCGGGTATAGAGTTGAAACGCGCCGGGCGTTTTCTCACGGTCATGGACACGCTCGTCACGCTCGCGCCGCTGCTGGGGCTGCTTGGCACCGTGACCGGCCTGATGCGCGCCTTTCTCAACATCGGCAGTGCGGAACTGTCCGTCACAGCGGTCACCGGCGGCATCGGTGAGGCGTTAATCGCCACGGCCTGTGGCCTGGGCATCGCCATCTTCTCGCTGATTCCCTTCAACTTTTTTTCGGCGAAGGTGACGCAACTGCAATTCGAGCTGGAAACGGCGGCAACCAATGTCGAAGTGATGATTGGCGGCGGCGTGAAATCGGGTGACACCGCCCATCTGACCCGGACAACGCCACCCAGCCAGACCCCCGGCCACTGAAATATTGCCGATGAAACTGCCCTCACCAGTCCGGCCCCGAAAGTCGCGGATTGTCATCATTCCGTTGATTGACATCATGTTTTTCCTGCTGGCGTCATTCATGATGGTCAGTTTGCAGATGAGCCGGACCGAAAACATCAAGGTCAACCTGCCTTCCGCCTCGCAATCGCGGCAGGATTTCCGGCCCGACATGGTCAACATTGCCGTGGACAAATCCGGCGCTGTCTGGCTGGAGAAAAAGGAGATTTCGCTGGCCGATCTCGGCCTCGTGTTAAGCAACCGCTTCCACGCCAACCCCGACCTGCCGATTTATATCAGCGGCGACCGCGACACGTTGCACGGCGACATGGTGAAGGTGTATCAAACCGTCCGCGCAGTCGGCATCCAAAAGGTCTCATTCATGACCGACAGCCGGCAAAGCCCGACGACACCATGAAAATCCGCACACCCATCCCGGAAAAAAAATCGCGGCTGGAAATCATTCCGCTGATTGACATCATGTTCTTCCTGCTCGCGTCGTTCATGATGGTCAGCTTGCAGATGCAGATTGTCCGCACGGTCAAATCCAATCTGCCCACCGCCACACTCGCCACTCCCGCAAAAAAGCCCGACATTGTGAATCTCACCGTGAACCAGGACGGCCAGGTTTCCGCGGACGACAAACCCATCGCCTTCCCCGAATTGTTCACCCTGCTTACGAACCGTTACAACCTGAATACCAATCTGCCCGTTTACATCACCGGTGCGCACAACGCCACACACGGCTCGGTGGTATTCGTGCTCGATTTGGTGAAACGCGCCGGCATCCAGCGCGTGGCCATCGCCGTTAGTGCGGCCCCCGATCATCCTTGAAATTACCATGAAGAACTTCCAACAAAATCTCTTGATCCTCCTCGCTCTGGCGCTCTGTGGCCTTTGCGTCTGGCAATGGTATGAACAAACCGTCCAGCGCACCGAAATCCAGACCCTCAACCGGATCGTCTATGACCGCAACGCCGCCATTCAGGGCTACACCAATTCCATCGCCACCCTGAATCATCAGGTGAACCAGATGGACATGCGCATCACCGAAATCAAGGCCGTCGTCGCGACCAATGAACAACTCATCATTTCACAAAAGGCTGAAATCGTGCAATTGCAATTCGCCAACGAAACTGCCACCAACGAAATCGCACAATACAAGGCCGCCGTGGATGCGCTGGAAGCGAAGCTGAAGGAAGCCTATGCCGGCATTGACCAGCAGAACGGAGCCATCTCCAACCTCGTCGCCCAGCGCAACGACCTTGTGCAGAAATACAACGACGAAGTGAAAGACCGGAACGACGTTGTTGCCAAATATAATGACCTGGTGAAACAAGTCCAATCCGGCGGCAAAAAGCAGCCGGACAAATGACACCAATGGTTGGCAGAATCAAATATTTCCCGGCTTCTGGATTGCCTATCAATGGGACCTGCCGGTCGGCCCGACGGATGTGGTCCTGCTGGGTATCCTTTATGCGCTTGGCTTTGCCATAAAGAAACTCGCGCTCCTCTTCCGCCCAAAATCACCGGTTTGATTTCATCCGGCACCGGTTGACCCGCAAACCGGCGCCGAATTTACAATTGTAAAGATTACGCTTGACATCTCTACAAATGTCGAGCAGAGTCGGGCCATGCCCAAGCCTTCCATCGAATTGACTGAATCGGAATGGACGATCATCAAGGCCGTCTGGGACCACGAACCCTGCGCGGCGCCGGCGATCCAGGAAATACTTCACAAACAGACCGCCTGGACCTACTCCACCGTCCGCACGCTCATGGACCGCATGGTCGCCAAGGGCCTGCTCACGGCGGAAAAAGTTCGCAACCTGACGCTCTACCGTTCCGTGGTCACCCGGGAGCAGGCGCAGCGCGGCGAGTTGTTTTACGCCCTCAAGCATGCCTTCAATGGCGCGCTTACCCCAATGGTGCAATGCCTGCTCGATACCCGCGATCTGAGCGCCGATGAATTGGCGAAACTGGAATCCCTGATCAAGGCGAAGAAAAAATCAGCCAGAAAATGAACACCCTCATCGAAACCCTGAATCGTTTTGGCGAAAGCGCGCTCCACTTTGCGTGGCCGATGTTATGGCAATCGAGTGTGCTCATCGCCATCTTGTTTGTCGCTGACTTTGCCCTGCGCCGACGCGTCCGCGCCGCCGTGCGTTATGCGCTCTGGCTGGTACTGCTGGTCAAGCTGTTGCTGCCGCCTTCACTGGCGTTGCCCACCAGCGCCGCCTGGTGGCTGTTCCCCTCCACCGCAGCCAGCAAGCCGCCAACGGCCCGGTTTGTCGTCCGCTACGGGCCTGACATCGCTTCCCGCCTCCCGTCGCAACCGACGCCCGTCTTTACGCCGCCACGACCACCCGTGTCGGCAGCAACGTGGGTTGTCCCGGTCTGGGGTGCCCTTAGTTTTGGCCTGCTGGTTTGGATGACAGCGCGCTGGCGGCGGGTGGCCCGTGACGTGAAACGGGCGGCCCCGGCGCTGGCATGGCTCGACGAACTGTTCAACGCCGCCAAAAATTCCATCGGCCTGCGCCGGGCCGTGCGTTTGCGGGTGACGGACCAAGCCATGTCCCCGGCGGTTTGCGGATTGTTCCGGCCGGTGATTTTGCTGCCGCAATCGCTGGTGGAAAAACTTCCGCCTGCCCAATTGCGCGCGGTGTTGCTGCATGAACTGACCCATCTTCGACACGGCGATGTGTGGGCAAACTGTGTGCAGGCGTTGCTCCAGATTGTCTATTGGTGGCATCCGCTGGTCTGGCTTGCGAACGCCCGCATCCGCCGGGTGCGCGAGGAAGCCGTGGACGATGCCGTCATGCTGACACTCCCGCGACGAGGCCGAGACCTACGCGCCTACGCTGCTCGAAGTGGCGAAGCTGGCGTTCCACCGGCCACTGGCCAGCCTGGGTCTGGTTGGCATTCTCGAATCCCGCAGCGCCCTGCGGCAGCGGATCGAGCGGCTGGTTGATTTTCGCGCGCCGCGCAAAGCGGGGCTGACGTTGGTGTCGTTCTGCGGCATCTGCATTTTCAGCGCCACAGCGCCGCCGATGGGAGAAGCACCACCACCTTCATCCGATGCGAGCAACAAGAAAACGCCAACGCCAGTCGTTAATACAACCAATAACAAGCTGGCTTCTAATGCAGACACATTGACCAATCTTGAAATGCGCACTTTCAAGGTGGACACGAATGCGTTCTTCACCGCTTTGCAACAGCAGACCGGCATTCAAACCAACATCGCGGTCGCATTCCACCAATTCCTTTCAAACTCCGGCGTGAACTTGTTGCCGCCGAAAACGATTTACTTCAATTTGGGGCACGGAATGTTGTTTGTCCGCGCGACCGAGTCGGATTTGGACGCGGTGGAAAAGGCCGTTGTGGTGCTTAACAACTACACGCCGCCGCAAATTCACATCAAGGCCCGATTCATCGAGGTTCCGGCAACCATGGCCAAAAGTTTGGAGGCAAAACTTGTTCCGACGGGCCTCACCAACGTGGCCGGGGTTTTGTCCGGTCCCAATCTCCGCCCGATGCTGAACACGTTGGAGCAAAGCCAGGGAACCGAAACCCTGGCCGAACTGGAAGTGACCACCTTGAACGGCCGGCAAACCCAGATGCGGGCGACTCAAATCATTACCGTCACCGTCATAACCAACTTCACTTACCGGGAAACTTCAACCAATTCAGCCATCACGCCACAAACCACACCGGTGGAATGCGGTCCGGCATTGGATACGATTGCCTCTGTTTTACCCGATGGCTACACCATTGACTTGAAGGCCATCCCATCACTGACGGAGTTTTTGGGTTATGACAAACCATCAACCAACTCAACTCCGGTTGTCACCTCGACGGGCGCCATCGTCAACGTGCCAACCATTCACCCGAGCTTTTGCGTTCGGCAGGCCGAGGCACACCTGAAATTGTGGGACGGACAAACCGTCGTCCTTGGCGGATTGATTTCCACGCAGGTCCAAACAACAAAAGACACGGTGCCGGTTTCAGGCGGCAGATCGGCGGAAACAACACAGTTTCGTACACAAACAACCCGCACGGTCAAAAAACAAGAACTCCTCGTCCTGATCACCGTAAACTTGGTTGACCGGGCTGGAAACCGGATTCATGGCGACGACGAAATGTCACCCGCCCGCACGGGAATTCCGCCGCAGGATTCCCCTTAAACTCCGATTCAACCCATCACCGTGAGCACAATGCCCACGAGAATCCAAACATGGCGGGAAGTTTTTTACATCCGTCTTTTCATCGAATAAAAAACGGCCCGCCTTTCCTTAAGTTTATTGCTGCGCGCGGTAGAAGAATTTCGCACCGGTGGCGTTGGTGTCGGTAAACACGTTCGTTCCGCTGGTATTTGTGATGGTTCCCAGCGAGGCCCATGAACTCAAGTCGCTGGACCGGGAAACTTGAAGCACATCGCCGGCGGGGCTGTAGATGTTAAACGAGAAATGTTTGGGACCGGCCATCATCGGCAGGCCGAGTAAGAAGCCGTTTTGTGGAGTGTAGTTTACGTAGGTGTTGTAACTGTTCAAAATGGCAACGTCCGACATGAAGGCGGATCCGGGGGTGATGTCCAGCCAGTTGTATGTGACATCCACGTAATAAAGGTGGGTGAGGCTGGTGAGCGGATGGATACTCTTAAGGTTATTGCTGTAGAGATAGAGCCAGTTCAGGCTGTTCAGCCCAACCAGGCTGGAGACATCCGAAAGGTGATTGTTACCGAGATCAAGCGAGTTCAGGTTTGGCAGTCCGGTCAGCGTTGGCGCCGTGGTAAAATTGTCCTGATTGAAGCTCAACCAGGTGAGCTGGGTCATGCCGGAAACGCCCGCCGCATTGGTCAGCGGATTGCGCGAGAAGTCAAGCGAGGTCACATTGGTCAATCCCACGAGCGACGGCAGCGTGGTCAGGTTGTTCTGCCACAGTCCCAGCCAGGTCAGCGCGTGCAAGTTGGTCAGCGGCGCCATGTTGGTGACCTGGTTCGCCGAAAGGTCAAGTGTGCCGAGATTGGTGAGGCCTGCGAGCGGCGTGACGTTTTGGACGAAATTGCTCTGTAGCACCAGCCACGACAGATGGATCAGGCCGGCCAGCGGAGCGACATTGGTGAAGCCGTTGGCGTCCAGGCTCAAACTTTGCAGGTTCGTCAATCCGGCCAGCGGCGTGAGATTGTGAATCTGGTTTCCGGAAAGGTAGAGGTAATTCAGGCTGGTCTTTGGCGCGAGAACGCTCACGTTGGTCAGCCGGTTGTTTTCCAGCGTGAAATAATACAAATTGGACAAAGCTGCCACCGGCGCGAGGTTCGTGAGTCCGTCCCATTCGAGGCCGAGCCAACTGACGTTGGTAAGCGCAGTGACAAAGTCGGCGGTGCGGGTGTTATTGCCGCCGGCCCACAGGGTGCTCAGATTGGTCAGACCGCTCACAGCGGAAAGATTGGTCGCGGCGGTATAACTCACATCCAGCCAGTTCAGCAGCGTATGGTTGGTGAGCGCCGCCACGTTGGTGACGGAGCTTTCATTGAGGGACAGTTGTTGCAGGTTCGGCAGGTTGGTGATGAAGTTGAGGTTGCCGAAATGGTTGCTGCTCAAGTAGAGGTCGTAGAGGTTGGTGAAGGCAACCACGACGGGAACGTTGGTCACTTGATCGAAGGCGAGTGACAGCCAGTTTATTTGTGTTTTGCCGATGAGCGGCGAAATGTCGCTAACATAGTTCAAGTTGGGATCGCCCATGTAGTCGCCGCCGACATCGAGCCATTGCAACTGCCACATGCCGGCGGTGAAGGCGATGTCGGCCAGGCCGTCGTCGTGGAGACCGAGACTGTAAAGATTGGTCAGGCTGGACAGGCGGAAGGAATAAATCAGCGGACCATTGTAGTTGATTTGCAGCCAATCCAGGGTTTCGGCCAGACCATCCATGTCGGGAATGCTGTGAATCGTGTTGTTGTTCATACTCAATTCGATCAGGTTCGTCAGGCCGGAGACGAACGAGGCGTCCTGCAGGCCGCAGTTGTCGAGATAAAGGAATTGCAGTGTGCTGTCCCAGCCCAGCGGGCTGGCGTCGTTGATCGGATTGTTGCCCAAATCCACTGTGTTCAGGTATCGCGCACACTCCAGGCCGGAGATGTTGGTGATGTTTTGCCCGTTAACGTAGAGATAGTTCAGATTATCGAGGTCGGTCAGATGAACCGTGGTGCCGGGGGAGAATCCCAGAGCCGAAACCACTTGATTGCTCAAGTTCGGATCGGTGAAGGGGACGACGTCCACGACTTTCAACTGCACCGCGTCACTGACGACGACGTTGCTGTTGTCGTCCCACACGAGCACCTGGTAAATGCCGGTAGCGGAGAAATCCACGCTGGATAGGGCAAGGGTATCACTGGTGTCGCCGGAAACATTGACCCCGGAAATGTTCGTCCCGTTGAACAGCCACTGATAGTAAAGATTCACCAGCGTCGTGGTGGCGACGACGCTAAACGTGACATCCTCACCCGGCGCAGCAACAGCGTTGACCGGCTGCTGGATAATCGTGACGGTGTGACCGCAATTTGTGTCGCCAACGTACAACCGGGCGTCAGCGCTGGCGGCGAAGCCGTTGCCGTCGGACGCGATGGCGTGGTAAGCCCCGGCCTGGTTCGTGCCGACGCCGGGCATTTGTAGAATATTGTTGGTTTGGCCGGCGAGGTCCATGCCATTGAACTGCCATTGGTAAGTTACGGAATTGGCGGTGCTGTAGGCGGCGATGGCGAAGTAGGCCATGTCGCCAATCGCAATGCAATCGTCCGCCGGCGAATCCCAGATGGTCAGCGTCGGCGAAATGTTTTGCGGGCTGTAATTCACATTCACATAGTTGTTCTGGAGATTGGTGATAACATTATAAGCGGAGGAGGAGATATTAGTGTCAAGCAGGTTGTAACTTATATCCACGTTTCCCAAGTTGGGGAACGACAGGAGCGGACTGATGTCGGTGAGGAAATCGGTGTTGAGATACAGATTGTTCATCTGCGTCAGGTTGGTCAGCGACAGGAGCGAGCCGACGTGATCATTCCCCAAGTCGAGCGAATTCAAATTGATCATTTGCGCGAGAAACGAAATGTCCTGTGGCGTAGCCACGCCGTTCATTTCCAGGTCGGTGAGGTTCGTCAAGGCGGCCACGGCGGCGAGGTTGGTGAAGGCATCGCCATTCACGTCCAGATGCCAGAGGTTGGTGAGGCCGAGAATGGGTGTGATGCTGACCACGTTGGGATTGCCATCAATCCACAACTCCTGAAGGTTGGTCAGGCCGGCGAGAAACGACACGTTCGTCAGCCCGTCGCCGCCGAGGCTCAAATGCGCCAGTTGATGAAAACTCGTCACGAGCGGCGCATTGGTAAGCGGGTTGTTGTAATACGCCATGAGCGAGGTGAAATTCCGCCCCACCGCCGGAGAAAGGTCGTGGACATAGTTGTAGCCGAAATCCAAGTCCTGTAGCAGCGGCATCTGGGCGACAAAGACAATGTTGCTCAAAGTGTCAGCAGTGACGTGCAGCAGCAGGAGGTTGGTCAAGCCGTTCAACGCGGTGAAATTGGCCGGCGCGCCGTTCCAACTCACGTCCAGGTTGGTGAGCGGGGTCAGCCCGGTCAGCGGTGAAAGGTCGGAGACGCTTAAATAATAAAGACTCAACCACTGGAGATGCTTCAATCCGGTCAGCGCCGTGATGTTCGTGATCGAATTGTTCGAGGGTCCGCGATTGCCGCCAATGTCGAGCCAGAGAAGATTGGTCAAACCGGCCACCGGACTCGCATCGAGCACCTGATTCCAGGGAACCACCAACAAACCCAGCTTGTGCAACCCGCCCAGCGGGGAAATGTCCGTCAAGCGGTCGCTGTTCATGTCTAGGTAGGTCAAATTGGTCAACCCGGCCAGCGGCGTGCAATTGGTCAACAGGTTCCAGCCCGCATGCAACTGCGTCAGTTTTGTCAAATCCGCTAGTGGCGACAGGTTGGTCAACTGATTGAAGCCGAGGTCCAGCGTGAGCAGGTTGCTCGCCGTTTCCAGCCCGCTTAAATTCTGGATGCTGCTGAAGGGGGCATACAGGTTCGTCAACGCCAGCATATTTGTCCGGTAAATGTTCGTTGGCGAATAGATTTGCAACGTGTTCCGAACGGCCGCTTCCAGGTTTGGGTCGGGAAAAGCAACCACTTGGGATCTCGCCGACCCGACGGCGAGCAAAACGACTGTCAATGGGACGATTGCAACTAGACCCGGGGTTGTCCCGCGAGCACAAAAAAGCGTTTTTTTCATTGGCGTGATCGGTTTGTAAAAAATAAACAATACTTCTTTTTATCATAAGATAATTATCAAGTCAATAAAAAACACGGCCTTCGTTGCCGCGGTTTCCCGTTCTTCTGTTTTGTGGGCCAGAGATAAATGACCTGAAGAAGTCCGATGCCATGGTTGCCAATGCATTGCGCCATGATTATGCCGCCCGCGCGAATTCCACCTCCGCTTAACCGAGCACCGTGAGCACGATGCCCGCCAGGATGCCAATCACCGCGGGAAGTTTTTGCAGCCCGTTTTTTTCACCAAACAAAAGCAGCCCGCCGGCAAAGCCCACCAGCGTGCTGCCACGGCGCAGGCTCATCACCACCGCGACCAGCGAGGCGGGATCGCGCAGGGCGCTGAAATAAATGTAATCGGCCGCCAGCAGCGAAAGGGCGATGAACGGAATGCTCCAGCGCCAGTGGAATTCGTTGCGCGACCACCAACGCCGCTTCCAGCCGATGGCGAACGGCGTGAAAAGGACCACCAGGTAAATTGAAAACCACGCCTGCACCGTCGGCACCGAGAAATGCGCCCGGCCCAGCAGGTATTTGTCGTAGAGCGAACTCACCGCGCCCAGCAGCGTTCCGGCAATGATGAAACCCACCCATTTGTTGCGATGGAAATGTACGCCCTCGCGGCTGCCAGCAACCGACAACCCCACAAATGATGCCAGCGTTGTCAGCACACCAACCGTTTCCAACCACGTCGGCCGTTCGCCCAAAATCAGAATCGCGCCAAACAGCGTCCACAGCGGACTGGTCGCACGAATGGGCGATCCCAGCGACAGTGGCAGATGTTTCAGGGCAAAATAGGTAAACACCCACGAAGCCGCGACGATGGCCGATTTGAGCACCAGTTGCAGGTGTTGCACCGGCGTGAGCGGATCCGTGACCAACGACGCCGGCAATGTGCCCGGATGAACCATCTGCACCAGCAACAAGCCAGCCCACACCGCCGCGCCGGTCAGGGTGCTGAAGAACAACACCGGCACGACGGCGTTGTCCCGCACGGCGTGCTTGGTGCAAAGCTCATACACGCCGAGGAACAATGCTGATACCAGGCTGGCAACAATCCAATGCATGAAATTATTCTTGGTAGGGCGGGCAGTCCCCTGCCCGCCGCTGCTTCACCGATCCACGACGGCGCGCACGGAGTGACGCGCCCTACCCTATAAACAAGACGGGCGAACCGTTTTGGCCCGCCCGTCGAGCTGATGGTTTCAAATTTGTCCGCTCAATTTATCAATTTCACCTGCGTTTGCCAGCAAACTCATGGCCCGGCCGGGTTGACGCGCTGCCGGCACAGGTTTTGAACCGCCAAGGCGCCAAGGCGCAGAGAATTCCTTCTCCCATCGGATGGGAGAAGGCGGCGCAGCCGGATGAGGGCAAATCCAACATTGTCACCATGCCGTTCCCGGCGTAACCTCGCCCCGTTAGAAAAACAAAACGACGATTATTATTTAACTAAACAATTTGCGTAGCTACGGCTACGGGCTGCTCCGAAAACCGCGAATTTTCAAGCCCGTCAAACGAACCGACCGAGCGCGCCCAAATGGGCGCGGCTTGGCGTTACCTCGTTTGACAGGCGCTTCGCGGTGCCTCGGAGCAGGGTGCGACAGGTCCGCGCCTCTTCTTTTTAAGATTTCCCGTTTCCGCCCGCTCGCAGCGGAAACATGGCAAACAGTAATCTCACCAATGCAAAGCGGGCAAAGAACGACGAGTTCTACACCCAATACGCCGATATTCAGAAGGAGATGGAAGCGTATGTGGAATACGACGCCGATGTGTTCCGGGGCAAGGTAGTGTATTGCAACTGCGACGATCCGTTTGAGAGCAATTTCTTCCGCTATTTCGTGCTCAATTTCAAGAAGCTCGGTTTGAAACAACTCATCACGACCAGCTACAAACCTTCACCCGTTGCCAACACCCAACTGGCCTTGTTTGGCGATGATGAAGAATTCTCCCCAAAACAAAAGGCCGCCCGAAGGTTAATGCCAATAAATTTATCATCAATGAGGTTCATGACATTGACGGTGCTGGCGAGTTTAACTTGAAGTCAGTTGCCAAAAAGTTAAAGGCGAACAAAAACAACGAGTGGACGCCGCTTGATGGCAGCGGCGATTTCCGCAGCGATGAGTGCATCGAACTGCTAAAGCAATCCGACGTTGTGGTCACAAATCCGCCATTCAGCCTTTTTCGGGAATACGTAAAGCAACTTTTTGAATACAACAAGAAGTTTGCCGTTATAGGAAATATGAACGCGATAACCTACAAGGAGATATTTCCAAAAATTAGGGAAAACAAGTTGTGGTTAGGAGCTACCGGCAATGGCGTTGATATGGTTTTTGCTGTTCCACCAGGTTCGATTGTTGATGAAAGATACAAAGAAAAGGCCGCAAGGCTTGGGTATGTTGGTGATTTTACGCGATTGGGAAATTCATGTTGGTTTACGAGGCTGGATCATGGACGCCGTCACCAACCATTGCCGCTGATGACGATGAAAGAAAATTTGAAATATAGCAGACATAAAGAAATCAAAGGCAAAAGAAAATATGACAAATACGAAAACTACGATGCCATAGAAGTGCCATTCACAGATTCAATACCAAGCGATTATCCCGGCGTAATGGGTGTGCCAATCAGTTTTTTGGACAAATACAATCCCGATCAGTTTGAGATCGTAGGGATGTGTGAAAACGAAGACCTCTATCATTTGAAAACAAAAGTTTACACGTCCATTGAGTGCAAGCAGGCATACGTTGCAAAGTTTGGAAAAAAGGGAACGTATGATCTGAATGCCAGCGGGGTGGTTATTGAGAATGGTCTAAAGGAAAAAGTTTATCAAAGAGTGCTTATCCGACACAAAAATCTCGCAAAATGAACACAACTCTAAAAACCGACATCACCGTCAAAGACATTTGCGATGGTTTTGTTTACAACGAACTGGAGGGCAAAGGGCTTTTCGGTTTGTCGGGCAAGCTCACGATTCAGCCGGAGTATCAGCGCAATTATATCTACGCTTCCGACGGCGGCAAAAAAGAGGCGGCGGTCATCGAATCCGTTCTCAATCGCTATCCACTGGGGCTGATTTATTTTAACAAGGTGGACGACGACAAATTTGAAGTTTTGGACGGTCAACAGCGCATCACCAGCCTTGGGCGTTTTGTTACCGGCAAATTTGCCGTCAAAGATTATGATGGAAATGAGCAGATTTTCAGCGGCATGGCAAAGGACAAGCGGGACAGAATTTTAGAAACCAGGCTAACGATTTACGAGTGTGAGGGCAAGGAAAGTGAAATTAAAAAGTGGTTTGAAACAATAAACATTGTCGGCGTCCCGCTCAATAAGCAGGAACTGCTCAACGCCATTTTTTCCGGCCCGTTTGTGACGCTCGCCAAGGCCGAGTTCAGCAATAGCCAAAATGCCAACATCCAGAAATGGAGCGCCTATGTTCGTGGCAGCGCCAATCGCCAGGACTTTTTGGAATGCGCCCTGGATTGGGTAAGCAAGGGTGACATCAGCGGTTACATGAGCCAGCATCGCAAAGACGCAAACATCAAAGAACTTAAAACCTATTTCAACACGGTCATTGACTGGGTGGCCGGGGTGTTCACCGACGTTGAGAGCGAGATGTGCGGGCTGGAGTGGGGACGCCTCTACGAAACGTATCACAAAAAAGCCTACGATCCCGCGAAGGTGTCAGCCGCAGTGCAAAAGCTCTATGAAGATTCCTATGTTTCTGACAAAAGGGGGATTTTTGAGTTCGTCCTTGGTGGTTCAAAAGATACCAAGTTGCTGAATGTCCGGGTCTTTAATGAGGCGACCAAGAAGTCCGTTTATGCCACGCAGACTAAAAAGGCCAAAGCGGAAGGGAAATCAAACTGCCCGCATTGCGCCATCGGGCATGATGCGAATAAAAGTAAACTTTGGGAGCTAAAAGATATGGACGCCGACCATGTGACGGCATGGAGCAAGGGCGGCGGGACAAATGAAAAAAACTGCCAGATGTTGTGCAAGACCCACAATCGCGCCAAAGGCAATCGGTGACAAAGGCATCGTGCCGCTGACTGTAAAAGAAATCTTCAGTGAGCAGGTGGCGATGAAATTGGTGTGAAGCGCCGTCAGGCGCGACATCTTTGTAGAATCCAAAACCCAAAACCATTTTAGCCCCGTCTGGGCGGCATATTTCGCTCCTACGGAGCTTAGAATTATTGAAGACGGTTTTCTACAAGGATGTCAGCCCTACTCCCGGCTGCCGTTTTACGAAGACTTCCGCCAATGGGCAAAGCGGGACAAGGAACTCATGGCCTTGCATCTCCTCCTGCGTGTCTGCACCGTCAGCGTCGAGACTATGAAAATCCTCCGCTCGTTCCAGGAATAAAGCTCGGCACCAATTTGTTCCTCGTTGAAATATTCTTACAGCGTCGGCTGGCCGTTTTCGTCGGGCAGGCGCAGCAGGCAGTGGCCAAAATCCAGATGCCGCTTGTCAGCGGCGGCGATGTAGTGCGCGGGCACCTGGTAAAGCCGCCGGTTCACCACCACCAGCCCCGCGCCGCGCAGCACGGCCAGATGCTTGGACACCAGCCCCGGCGATTGCCCGATAATCTTCGCAATTTCGTTCACCATGCGCGGTTCGCCGTCGCTCAATGCGCCCAAGATGGCGCAGCGCACCGGCGCGCCAAGCGCCTGAACCAACGAGTCGAATGGCACCAGCGGTGGATTGGGCGGGTTTGCTGTGGAATTCATGTGTTTTATTGGATTTTTGGTTGCTAAATAGTCTTTCGCGGGAATTAATCAGATTCCAGAAAGAATGTAAAGGATTATAGTAATTGTAGCAATACCAGTAATAGTAATAATTATGAGTTTTATAATAATAGTAATTCTATCCACAAGAGTAGCACTGCATCTTAAAATAGCAGTGAAGCATTTAAGAATAGTAGAAACGCCTTAGAAAATAATGGCAACACCTCTAAAAAGAACCGGCGTTCCCTTAAAAAGAAAGGCATGGATTTAAAAATTCGCGGTGGTGACAGATTGGTTCCATCACACACCCGCCGCAATCCCGCCAATCGTGGAAAATTACATGTGAGAAATAATGTTGTCGCCGAAGGCGGAACATTTGATCTCGGTCGCGCCTTCCATCTGGCGGGCGAAGTCGTAGGTAACACGCTTGCTGCCAATCGCGCCGTTCAAGCCTTTCAAAATCAGGTCCGCCGCTTCCGTCCAGCCCAGGTAACGGAACATCATTTCGCCGCTCAACACGACCGAGCCGGGATTCACCACGTCCTTGTTCGCGTATTTCGGCGCGGTGCCGTGCGTGGCCTCGAAAATCGCGTGGCCGCTGATGTAATTGATGTTGCCGCCAGGCGCGATGCCAATGCCGCCGACTTGCGCCGCCAGCGCGTCGCTCAGGTAATCGCCGTTCAGATTCAGCGTGGCAATGACATCGAAATCCGTCGGGCGCGTGAGCACCTGCTGGAGCGTGATGTCGGCAATGGCATCCTTGATGACAAGACCCGCGCCGGGTTTGCCCTCGGGAATTTTGCACCACGGCCCGCCGTCCATCTCCACCGCGCCGAAAAACTTCTTCGCCACCTCGTAGCCCCAATCGCGGAAAGCGCCTTCGGTAAACTTCATGATGTTGCCCTTGTGGACCAGGGTCACGCTCTTGCGATTAAACTTGATGGCGTAACCGATGGCACTATGGATAAGCCGCACACTGCCACTGTAACTGACCGGTTTGATGCCGATGCCGACTTTTATGTCACTCGGAAAATCCTTGGCTCCGACCGATTTCCAAAACTCCTCGGCGGCGGGCTTGGTGCCAAACCTGATTTTTTTGAAATCCTTGGGAAATTCCTTCGCCACAAAATCCAGGGTTTTCTGCGCTTCGGGCGTGCCGGCGGCGTATTCAATGCCCGCGTAAATGTCCTCGGTATTCTCGCGGAAGATGACCATGTTCACCTTCTCCGGATGCTTCACGGGCGAAGGCACGCCCGTGAACCATTGCACCGGGCGCAAACAGACATAGAGGTCGAGCATCTGGCGCAACGCGACGTTGAGCGAGCGGATGCCGCCGCCGACCGGCGTGGTGAGCGGCCCTTTGATGCCCACGAGATATTCCTTGAACGCCTCGACGGTGTCGTCCGGCAGCCAGTTGTTGAACTTGTTCTTGGCGGCCTCGCCGGCAAACACCTCAAACCAGGAAATTTTGCGTTTGCCGCCGTAAGCCTTCTGCACCGCCGCGTCGAACACGCGCACGCTCGCCGCCCAGATGTCCGGCCCGGTGCCGTCGCCGCGAATGAACGGGAGGATGGGATTGTCCGGCACGTTGAGCTTGCCGTTCTGGATTGTAATTTTTCCGCCCGCGGGCGGGGTAACGTCTTTATAGGCCATGATATGATTTTGGATTCACGTTTTCAAACCTTCACACCATCAGAGTTAAGTTCAAACGGCAGGAAATCAAGGAAAGAGTGATGAACCGCCCGGGAAGCCGTAATTCCGATCCCAGCGTGACGACATGATGAGACCGGTTTCGCTGGTCCCCGGGTTTTTGCTTTTTGCGGACAGTGTGTTTCCACTACGCTTTGGCCATCGCTTGCAGGCTTGACGAATGAAGAAACGACCATCGCCATTGACACAAAAGTCGCGGCACAACCCGCAGTCCGCAAGCGGGCTTTTCCACCTGCTGGCCCGGCCTCTCTGGACAGGTGCCCTGCTGGCGATCATCACGGCAGTTGTTTACTGGCCGGCGGTTGGCTTCGATTATGTCAATTATGACGACCCGGAGTTTGTCGCCACCAATCCGCATGTCCTGGGCGGATTGACGTGGGAGAATGTCCGGTGGGCCTTTGGCACGGGGCTGGACGGCAACTGGATTCCGCTGACCTGGCTGTCGTACATGCTGGATGTGGAATGGTTCGGACCCACGGCGGCGGGGCCGCACCTGACAAACATTTTGTTGCACTCGGCAAACACGGTCTTGGTCTTCCTGCTTTTCCGGCGGCTCACCGGAGCGCATTGGCCAAGCGCCATCCTCGCCGGTCTGTTTGGATTGCACCCCCTGCACGTGGAATCCGTGGCCTGGGTGGCGGAACGGAAGGATGTTTTGAGCACCCTCGTTTTGGTCGCTGGCGATCTGGATGTATGCCCGGTATGCACAGAGACTGGTCGCCGGTTCCAAGCACTGGTTAAACGAGTATTTTCTGGCCCTGATTTTTTTTGCTTCTGGGTTTGATGTGCAAACCCATGGTGGTAACCCTGCCGTTTGTGCTTTTGCTGCTGGACTATTGGCCGCTGCGGCGCGTCGAACCAGTAGAAATTTTCACCCGCCGTGCCACGCTGACCCGGTTGATTGGCGAGAAAATCCCGTTTTTCATACTCGCCGCCATCGCATCGGCGCTCACAATTTACGTCCAACTTCAAAGCCGGGCCTTGGAATCATTGGCGAGCCGCCCGGTAGGCGCGAGAATTGCAAATGCCCTGGTTGCTTATGCGCGCTATCTGGGGAAAACCTTCTGGCCGGTTGACCTGACCAATCCCTATCCGCTGATCAAGCACTGGCCGCGGGATCAGGTGCTCGCGGCGGGCGCACTGGTGATGGGGCTGTCCGTTTGGGCGGTTCTGGCAGCGCGGAAGAGGCCATACGGTCTGGTGGGATGGCTGTGGTTTTTGGGAACGATGATCCCCGTAATCGGGCTGGTTCAGGTGGGCTTCCAATCCATGGCGGATCGCTACACCTACATCCCTTTGCTGGGCGTGTTCTGGATTGTGGTGTGGGCGGACGCCGACTTGATTACGCGCTGGCGGCTGCCCGGCGGGGTAGTTGCGCTCGCCACTTTGCTGGTGCTGGGAACCTGTGCGGCGCAGACGCGTGCTCAACTGAATTATTGGCGGGATGGCGAATCCCTTTTCCGCCACGCCATCGCCATGACGGAAAATAATTTCGTCGCCTTCGACGGTCTTGGCCGGGCCCTTTATAACCGAGGGAACTTGGACAAAGCGGTGTTTTATTACCTCAAATCCCTTGAAATCAAACCCCGATACGGAGATGCGCTCACGAACTTGAATGACGCGCTGGCCCGCCTCGATGCGGCGAATGCGGCCAACAACAACCCGCACGCGCTGGCGCGGCGAACCGGGACCGATTACGCCAATGCTCACAACACCCTCGGCTTGGGGCTGGCCATGAACGGAAAGCTGGACGATGCAATCCCGCACTTTCGGAAGGCGCTGTTTTACGATCCAAACCATGTGAACGCCCGCAGCAACCTGGGTCGCGCCCTGGCTTTACAAGGCAGGCTGGACGATGCCATCGGACAATGCGAACAAGTCCTGCGCCTGTCACCACACAGCCCGCAAGCCAACAACGTTCTGGGCTTCGCCCTCTTAAAACAAGGGCGATGGAACGAGGCCGTGACGCATCTGCGCGAAACATTGCAATACCAGCCGGATTTCGCTGAAGCCCATTTCAATCTCGGACAGGCACTGGCTGCACTGGGTCAGCGCGACGAAGCCATCGCGCATTTCAGGGAAGCATCACGGCTCGCCCCAAACTATCGGGACGCACGGGAACAATTGAACAAACTGGAAAGCTTGCCCAAATAAATTTCCAGCCGGATTTGTGGGTTGGGAGAAAGAACCATTGCAAAACAGATGAACGTCCGCCCTGAGAATTTTCTGAAAAGTCCACGCATTGAACCCTGAACCGTAGCTGCTGACGTGAGTCGGCTCTGACCTTGTTTTGGATAAGATGGAGCGGACTCACGTCCGCTGCTACGAGGTTGCCGCCAGCCGGCGGCGTCACGTCTTTACTGGCCGTGATGTGATTTTGGATTTACGTTTTCAAACCTTCGTAGCATCAGAGTTAAGTTCAAACGGCCGGATTTCATGGAAAGAAAGCTGATTGGATCAAATTGCTTTCGGTTGCCGCCGGGTTTTTGCTTTTGCGGACTGCGGCTATCAATTAGGTTTTGGCCATCGCTCGCATGCTTGACGAATGAAGAAACGCCAACCGTCATCTGGGCCAAAGCCAAGGGACGACCGGCAGTCCGCAATCGGGCTTTTCAGCCGCTTGTGCCGGCCTTTCTGGGTTTGTGTTCTGCTTGCGGTCATTACGGCGGTCGTTTACTGGCCCGCTATCAGCTTCGATTACGTCAATTATGATGATCCGCAGATTGTCTATGAGAATCCCCATGTCCTGGGGGGATTGACGTGGGTGAATGTCCGGTGGGCCTTCGGCACGGCGTTGGACGGGAACTGGATTCCGCTGACGTGGCTGTCAATCATGCTGGACGTGGAATGGTCCGGACCAACGGCGGCGGGATTGCACCTGACGAACATCTTGTTGCATTCGGCGAACACGGTGCTGATCTTTCTGGCTTTCTGGCGGCTCACTGGAGCGCACTGGCAAAGCGCCGTCCTCGCCGGTCTGTTTGGCTTGCACCCCCTGCATGTGGAATCCGTGGCCTGGGTGGCGGAACGGAAGGACGTCTTGAGCACCCTGTTCTGGTCGCTGGCGATCTGGATGTATGCCGGATATGCCAATAGACTAGCCGCCCACGCCGGCAAACCGAAGTGGAAAAATCCCGGCCCGGCCCCATCCATGATCCCCTCATCCTCCGGGATTCCGCCCGGACGGCCAGCCGGTCCGATGTCCAGGTCCAGAGAGTATTTTGCGGCTTTGGCTTTTTTTGCGCTGGGTTTGATGTGTAAACCCATGTTGGTAACGCTGCCATTCGCGCTGCTGCTGCTGGACTATTGGCCGCTACAGCGCATCGGAACGGAGGACTTTTTCACCTGCCGCGCGGCGCTGTTCAGGTTGATACGCGAGAAAATCCCGTTCTTCCTGCTCGCCACCATCGCCGCGGTGTTGACCTTTTTCACTCAACTTCACAGCCACACCATGCAATCGCTGGCCGACCGACCGCTGGGCGCAAGAATCACAAATGCCCTGGTTTCCTACGTGCGTTATCTGGCGAAAACCTTCTGGCCGTCCGAACTTGTCATCCCCTATCCGCTTCCCCGACACTGGCCATGGGATCAAATTTTCACAGCGACCATGCTGCTGGTCGGGCTGTCCATTCTGGCGATTGGAACAGTACGGCGGCGACCGTATGGTTTGGTGGGATGGCTGTGGTTTTTGGGAACGATGGTTCCCGTAATTGGGTTGACCCAGGCTGGAGACCAGGCCATGGCGGATCGCTACACTTACGTCCCCCTGCTGGGTGTGTTTTGGATTGGAGTATGGGCGGCCGCCGAGCTGATCGCGCGCTGGCGGCCGCCCGGGCTGACTGTTGCGTTCGCTGTCTTGCTGATTCTGGGAGCTTGTGCGACGCGAACGCGCGCACAACTGGACTATTGGCGGGATGGTGAAACACTTTTTCGCCACGCCATTGACCTCACGACAAACAATTACGTCGCCTTGGACGGTTTTGGCCGGGCCTGTTTGGACAAACAACGGGTGGACGAAGCGGTAAATTATTTGCTCCAATCGCTTGACGTTAAACCCCGTTACAAACGCGCGCTCAACGATCTGGACGAAGCGCTGGCCCGCATCGATGCGGCCAATGCGGCCGCCAACAACCCGCAAGCGCTGGCACGGCAAACCGGGACCGATTACGCCAACGCTCACAACACCCTCGGCTTGGGGCTGGCCATGAACGGAAAACCGGACGGCGCAATCTGGCACTTTCGGAAAGCCCTGTTTTACGATTCAGACAACGTGAATGCCCGCGGCAACCTGGCTTACGCCCTATTTTTGCAGGGCCGGCTGGAGGAAGCCGTCGGGCAATGCAAACAGATCCTGCAGCGGTTCCCTGACAATCCAAAGGCCCACGGCATTCTTGGCCTGGCCCTCATGAAACAGGGGAAACTGGACCAGGCGGTGACGCACCTGCGCGAAGCGATGCAATACCAGCCGGACAATGCGAAAGCCCGCGTCAACCTCGGACAGGCGCTGGCTGCGCTGGGCCAACGTGACGAGGCCATTGCGCAATTCAGGGAAGCCCTGCGGCTCAACCCGAATGAGCGCGAGGCTCGGGAGCAATTGAACAAACTGGCCGGCCCACGCCCATAAACCTCCAGCCGGCCACCCCGGAACTTCGGACAAAGCCTTAAGCCACCTCAATCAGTTTCGCCACTGGCACTTCGGCAAACTGCGCCTTCACCCGGGCCACGGTGTTCTCGACGGTCAGGCCGTATTTGCGGCGGAGTTCGTCCGGGGTCGTGGCGTGCTCGATGAATTGGTCGGGCCAGCCGATGCGCACGACCGGCGTGGTAACGGCCTTCTCGCTGAACAATTCCAGCACCGCCGAGCCATAGCCACCCATGAGCGCGTGGTCTTCTATTGTCACGATGACTTCCGCCGCCTGCCCGAAAATATTCATGGGCGCCGTCGTCGAGCGGCTTGGTGAAACGCGGGTTGATGACCGCCACGTCGAAACCCTCCACCGCCAGTTGCAACGCCGCCTGGCGGGCGATGGTGTTCATCGAACCGAGGCCGAACAGCGCCACCTTGCGCTTGCCGTTGCTGGAAAAGTTCTGGATGACTTCCGCCTTGCCGATTTCGAGCAGTCTGGGCTGGTCCTTGATCGGCACGCCTTCCGCCGCGCCGCGGGGATACCGGATGAACGTGGGATGGTTTTGGTGCGTCGCGGTGAACATCATGTCCACGAGTTCGTCCTCGTCCTTCGGCGCCATGGCAATGACGTTCGGCAAACACCGCAGATAGGAAATGTCGAACAGGCCGTGATGCGTCGGGCCGTCGTTCGCCGAGAGCCCGGCCCGGTCCATGCAGAAAATCACCGGCAAATCCTGCAAACAAACGTCGTGTTGAATGCAGTCGTAGGCGCGTTGCAGGAAGGTGGAATAAATCGCCACCACCGGATGAAAGCCCATCGTCGCCATGCCGGCGGCAAAAATGACGGCGTGTTCCTCGGCAATGCCCACATCGTAATAACGATCGGGCATGGCCTTTTCCAAATGCTTCAGTCCCGTGCCGCTGGGCATCGCGGCGGTGATGCCGACGAGCGTGTTGTTTTTCTGGCAGAGTTTAACCAGCGTCTGCCCCATCACGTCCTGATAATTCGGCGGCGTGTTCGCCTTGACGGGCATCGAATCGCCGGTCTTCACGTCGTAAGGCCCGGTGCCATGGAATTTTTCCGGAAATTTCAGCGCGGCCTCAAAGCCTTTGCCTTTTTGCGTGAGCACGTGAATGACAATGGGATGGTCGCACGTTTTGGCAAATTCCAGCGTGCTGATAAGCAACGGCAAATCGTGCCCATCAATCGGGCCAAGGTAGCGCAGCCCCATTTCCTCGAAGAAAATCGGGCTGCCGTAGCCACCGCGACCGTCCGCATCCACCAGACTGCCGGTTTGCTGCAGCCCGACGTCGGTGATGGCGCCCTTGAAACCCTCCTCCGCCTTGTGCGCGAGCTTCAACGCCAGTTCGCCTTTGGGCAGGCGGCTCACAAAATTTACAAAGTCCTTCGCCAGCTTGTTGTAACGCGGATGCGTGATGAGCTTGTTGAGATAGTTGGAAATGGCGCCGACGTTTTTGGCGATGCTCCATTCGTTGTCGTTGAGAATGCCGATGAACCGCTTCGTCGTGTGGCCGAGGTTGTTGAGCGCCTCGAAGGAAATGCCGTTCGTCAGCGCCGCGTCGCCAAAAATGCAAACGACGTTTTCGTCGGTGCCGTTTTTGTCGCGCGCCGCCGCCATGCCGAGCGCGGCGGAAAGCGCCGTGCCCGCGTGACCCGCGCCGTAGCAATCGTGGGGGCTTTCACTGCGCAACGCGAAGCCGTTCAGGCCGTCCGTCTGCCGGATGGTGCGGAAGCGGCTCTTGCGGTCGGTAAGAATTTTGTGGACATAGACCTGATGGCTCACGTCCCAGACAAATTTGTCCTTTGGCGTGTTAAAAACGCGATGCAGCGCGATGGTCAGCTCCACCACTCCGAGATTCGGGCCGAGATGCCCGCCGCTTTTGGCCAGCCCGGCGATTAATTCCTCCCGAATTTCCCCGGCCAGTTCCTGAAGCTGCGACAACGTGAGCTTTTTCACATGCGCCGGGCCGTCCACCATCTCGAGATAGCTGCTCATAAATCATTCTTCGGACAAGTCCGGCGACAGCGGCTTCAATTTCATTTCGCCCGCCGCGTTTTTTTCCAACTGCTGAATTTTCAACTCCGCCTCGGCGAGTTTTTCCTGGCAGATTTTTACCAGCTTCGTTCCCTCCTCATATTTGGATAAAAGCGTTTCCAGCGGCAAGTCGTCGGACTCCATGGCCTCGACAATGCCCTCGAGCTTTTTCAAAGCCTCCTCAAACGGCGGACTGTTCCTGGCTGCATCATTGGCCTTGGCTGATTTTGACATGAGAAAATGCTAAAGAAAATCATCGTGTCCGTCCAGCTTGGAGTCATTTTGAGCAAGGCGGCAAGGTCCATGAAACGCGTGACTGAATTAAACACCCACGCAATCATGAAAATACATTCAGGCCGGAAAATCCGCCGGTCAGGAAGCCGGAATGATCTCAATCCCGTTGATCTCGGGACTCTGAATGTTGGTCGTAAAAGTTACGTCCAGCTTGCCGTTGGTGATATCCACGTTGACCGTTTCGATGTAGGCGCGCTTGGCTCCGCCGGCCTTCGCCCAGACATCAAAATCCTTGAATTCATGGCCCGCGACGTTAAAGGAGAAAACGCGCTGCCCCGCCCCGGAGATGTCCTCGTAAGTTTCGGCAAAATGAAGTTTCACAATGTATTTGCCGTTGGGAAGCTTGTACGAAAAAGAACTCATGCCGTATCGCTCGGTGCGATAGATGGCTTGGTCCTGGGTATTGGCGATTTGCATGTCGCTGCCCCGATCAACGGTGTCGCCATCCACAAAACCCTGGTCCGGCAGCCAAACATTGCCTTTGGAGTCGGTATAAGGGGCGGTGTTGCCGGCTTTAATACGAATCGCTGCCATGGGCGTGGCAGGTGCAGCCACAGCCGGCGCAGCCGGCGCGACAAGCGGTGCGACGGGCGTGGCAGGCGCGACAGGCGGTGCGACGGGCGCGGCCACAACAGGCACAGGCGGTGCGACAGGCGCGGTTACGGCAGGCGTGGGTGTGTTGCATGTTATTTTGACGCCAGATTGACAATTGTCCGACTGGCAGCCAATTAACAGAAAAGCCACCACCACCACTGAAATGAACGGGACACATGACCATTGCACCAAACGTTTTACATTTTGCATATATTTCTCGCTTTGTCTTGGGGTTAACGGCCATCAATCTAGTCATTCTCCGAAAAACTGCAAGCCGGTTTTTTTACGTTTCGCTGAACCGGTTCCGCGGCAGCGGCTGACATCACTGTTCAACCTTGCTCAAAACCTCACCCACTTTCAAACGCGTCTTCAAATGCTGGCCCGCTTTTGCGTCTTTGGCCGCCCGCAAAACTTTTCCCGTCGCCGCGTCCATCGTGATGGAATAGCCGCGCGACAACACCTGTTCCGGCCCCAGCAAACGCAACCGCGCTTCCGTCGCCTCAAAACGATTTCTCCCGTTTCTCAAATGAGCGCGCACCGAGTCGCGCAAACGCCGCTGATTCAGCACCAATGATTCGCGCCGCCGCCTCAACAATTGCGCCGGACGAACGCGCAACAGCCGCGTCGCCAGATTCTGCCGGGCCACCTGCCGTTCCTTCGTCCCCTGCCTCGCGCAGCGCAGCAAACCGGCGTGCAAATCATCCACTCGTTGCAAAAGCTCATTCAGGCGCCGGCGCGGATGCGCCCGCGTCATGCGCTGCATCAAATCCGCCACGAACTGCCGGCTGGCGAAAAACTCCTCGGTGATGATTTCCGCCGCCGCGCTCGGTGTCGCCGCGCGCACGTCCGCCACGAAATCGCCGATGGTGAAATCAATCTCGTGGCCGACCGCCGACACCACCGGGATGGCCGACTCGAAAATCGCCCGCGCCACAACTTCTTCATTGAACGCCCACAGGTCTTCGAGTGAACCACCGCCGCGGGTGACGAGAATCAAATCCAAGCCTTGTTGGAGTTCAAGCTTTAGTTTGCTCCGATTTTCCTTGCCTTCCAAACAAGCTGAAGCTTGAACTCCAACATTAAATTCATTCAGCAACCTGATGGCCGCCGCGATTTCCTCCGCCGCGCCTTCGCCTTGCACGCGGCACGGCGCGAGGATGATTTCCAGGCCCGGATTCCGCCGTTGCACGACATGCAGCACGTCGCGAATCGCCGCGCCGGTGGGCGACGTGACCAGACCGATGCATTGCGGATATTTGGGCAGCGGCCGCTTTCGTTCCGGCGCAAACAACCCTTCCGCCGCGAGCTTTTGTTTGAGCCTCTCAAACGCGATTTGGAGCGCGCCGACGCCCTGCAACTCCACCACACGCACGATGATCTGATACTGCCCCCGCGCCTCATAAACTGTCACGTCGCCTTGCAGCAGCACTTTCTGGCCATCCGCCAGCAACTCGCGATGTAAAACCTTTTCGCGGCTGAACAAAACGCAACTCAACTGCGCCGCGGCGTCCTTGAGCGTGAAATACATGTGGCCGGAAGATTGGGCGCGCAGGTTGGTGACCTCGCCCGTCACCCAGACCTGGCCGACCGATTTTTCCAGCAAACGCTTGACCTGCGCCGTCAGTTCACTGACGGACAAAACCTTTCGGGTCTGTTCCGCCGGAAACAGTTCGCCGAAGTCCCATTGCGATTTGGGTTGCTTGCTCATTAAACCTAAAACATCAATGACGAGAAATATCACGCCGGGCTTTGGAAGGAGATTTTGTCCTGTAAGTTCCAGTTTTCTCCGCGAGAACCATCGCCAATTGCTGCCCATCTTCGCGTTCGATCGCGCCATATTCGCCGTTCATTTGGAGTTCCTGAGCAAGGATGTTCGCGTTGATGAAATTGGTGTCAAATATTTGAAGCAATTGGCAAGGATTATCCCATTTTGTGCCATTAAAAACATGATTGACACCATCGACGATAATAATTGCTTCCTGTGTCATTGAAGCATTTACAGTCTTTCGTGCCCGCATAATTTTGGGCGCGTTATCCCGCAAAGAGCGGAAGACATTCACGAGAGTTGATTTGCCGTATGCGTTTGGAGCAAAGAGAAAAGTATTTTTGTGCCAGTCCAATCCATTGCCCTTGGCACTGAAGTCGTAAAACTTGCCAGTGTTTTTTAGAAGTTTGAGCTTCTGGATCATCGCGGCTGGATTTTCGCCGCTTTCTCCTTGTTATTCAATTTCAATTCTGCCCAAGCAATGGCGCTGCTTATCACCGTTTGCGGGCGGCCGGCGCCCGCAGCGAGTTGGCCACGCGGCGGAAGTGGTAGCCGAGAATGGCGAGTTCGATGGCGTGCGGGAACTGGCGCGGACGCCGGATGAGGGTGCCCCAGAACAGCCGCCAATATCCCACGCGCCCCCGGTGCCACACTCCCAGCACCCAGAAGGATTTCAGAAACGCAATGAAATCGGCGCGGGACAGGCGCAGGCGCGGACCGGTCGGGCGATGGCTCTTGAGGAACGTCCGGATGCGTTGGTAGTAGTTCCCCGGCTCGTAAAGCTTCTTCACCAGTTCGCGGTAGCCGGATTGCAGGAAGTCGCGGTTCAACTTGGGGTTGAAGTTCAGCGCGGCGTCAGTGTTGTTGCCGGTGCTTTCGGTTTCGAGCCGTCCTTCGCGCTTCAACCGCTGCCACAATCGCGTCTGCGGCAGCGCGGTCAGCAATCCCACCATCGCCGACGTCACGCCGGAGCGCTGGATGAATTCAAACTGCCGTTTGAAGATGTCACTCTTGTCGCTGTCAAAGCCCACGATGAACCCGCCCATGACTTCCAGCCCGGCGCGCTGCAGCGTTTGCACCGACGCCACGAGATCGCGGTTCCGGTTCTGGAGTTTGTGACATTCCTCCAGCGCCTCGGCCGAGGGCGTTTCGATACCCACAAAAACCTTTTTGAACCCGGCTTCGACCATCAGGCCGCACAATTCCGGGTCATCGGCGAGATTCATGGACGCCTCGGTGAAAAATCCGATGCGCGACCGCGCGCGCCGCCGCCACTTGATCAGCGCGTGCAGCAGCGTCTTGGTCCGTGGTTTGTTGCCAATGAAATTGTCGTCCACGATGAAAACCATGTCCTTCCATCCGCGCCGGACCAGTGCGTCCAGCTCGGCAATCAATTGCGCCGGGGTTTTCGTGCGGGGCACGCGCCCGTTCATCACGATGATGTCGCAAAACTCGCAATCGAACGGGCAGCCGCGCGAGAATTGCACGGCCATCGTCACGTAATATCGGAATTTGATGAGGTCCCAGCGCGGCACCGGGGTTTGGGTGATTTCCGGCCGGTTTGTGCAGCGATAAACCGATTGCAACCGGCCGCTCCGCAAATCTTCCACGACCTGTGGCATTACTTCCTCGGCTTCGCCCAGAACGAAGTGCCGAATCTCCGGAAACGCCTCATGTCCGGTGGTGAACAGCGGCCCGCCCGCGATGACGGTCTTTTCCAAGGCCGCGCACCGCGCCACAATTTCATGCACCGAATCCTGTTGCACGATCATGGCGCCCAGCAACACATAATCCGCCCAGCGCAGGTCTTCATCCTTGAGCCGTTCCACGTTCAGGTCCACCAGCTTGAGCTGCCACTCCGACGGCAGCATCGCGGCCACAGTCAGCAATCCCAGCGGCGGCATGGACGCCTTTCGGGAAACAAAGCGCACGGCATGCTTGAAGCTCCAGAACGTGTCGGGCGTTCGCGGGCTGATGAGAAGTATTTTCATATCAACGGTGAAACGGTGAAGCCGCAAGCTTTAAATTAAGCCCGATACGGAGTTTCTGCAACGTGATTTTCTGGAGCTTCCGTTTTTGTCCGTCCCATCAAAAAAACTCTTTGAAAAGCACCCTATACCCATCCAAATGCGCTCGTTTGTGGAAGAGAGGCATTCCGCGTTCGAAAATTTAAAGGCACCGTGCGTCCCCTGAATGGGACTTAACGGCGGCGCTGAAACCACAGGCCGATCCCGCCCGCCAGTGAAACCAGCATGAACTGGCAGGTGGAAGGCTCCGGCGCGGGCAAGGGTCCGTTGTCTGCAAACTCCGGTCCTTCCAGCATCTGGGCTGGCGCGCCACTTGACAGGTTCACGTTGTCGTAAACGAAAGCGAGACCAGAGGATTGGTTCAGGCTCTGCGTCTCGTAAAAGTTGGCCCAGTAAAGCACGTCCGGCGGGGTCGGATGGTTGGGGTCGGTGGAGGCCTGCACGCTTCCGGCGGAGAGACCATCGCCATTGTTTTCGACGATGTCCCAGATGGCCAACTGGATACCGGCGCCCTGCGCGGAGTTGGTCACCCAATCCGATGACGGCAGCACGGAGAAAAACGGACCTTGCGTCGGGAAGAGCGCGTTGTTAAAGTAAGCGCGTTGTCCACCAACCACGACACCCTGGTCAGGTTTTTGCCCGGTACTTCGTAGGGATCCAAGAGCGTGGTCCCGTATGTCTGACCGATATAAATGTCCGTGAAGAGGTCCACACACAGCGTGTCTCGATTCCACTGCTGCTGGGTGTTCGTGTCGGTCAGGGTAATGTCAACAACACCGGCAAAATATTGATGCACGTTGTTGCCATTCTCATTCATCCAAATGCTTTCTCCGCGGGTCGAATCCACGCCGGTGGCGTCAATGGTGTACGTGTCGGCGAACATGTTTCCGCCCAAGAGGAGCAAAGCAACCGTCAAAGGCATGGCAAAATGCAATGCCAAGCCCTGTCTCATCCTCCGCGAAGTTGTCACCGCTGGAATTAATGCGCTTAATGTTTTTAACATGCTTCAGATAAAAACACATATGCCAGCATCATGCAAGCAAAAAGTGGTCATAAATGAGTCAAAAATGTCTCAATATAAGCCAATAAAACCGCATGAAACCTAGTTTGGGATGAAGATTTTCGTTAACAGGCTCTTTTTCAAGCCCGATGCCGATTGGACAAGGCAACGAATCTCCCCTTCAAGGAACCGGCACCATCCGGTAGAGCCGCGGCGGCTGGCCGATGGCAGAGACGTCGAAATATAGCTGCGACGTGTTGGTCAGCGTGATGGTGTCCAGCGTCATCCAGGCGTTCGTGGGGCCAAACTGGTTGATGTAATCAACCTGCAAGGTGTCGCCCACGTTCCCAGTCAACATGATTGCAGAAAAGAAATTCAGATTCAGGGACGGGACCACGCCTGGCGTTCCCGTCTGCCGCGCCCGATATAACCGCGCCGGCGGGAGCGGCATGGTAACATCGAAGCAATACTGCGACGTGCTCGTCAGGCTCACCGGCCCAAGCACGGTCCAATTCGGCACGGGGCTGAGTGGGTTGAGGTAATCCACATTCAACAAACTTCCGGCTTCGCCCATCACCTTGACCCCCGGAACCGGCCTGCGGACCACCGGCGCAATCACGTTGAGCATGACCGGCGCGCTGGTCACCGCCCCGGCAGAATTGGCGACGACGACGGTGTAGCAACCCGACCGTGAAAACTGGACGTCGGTGACATCCAGATCGGCATTGGTGGCGGCATTGATAGGATTGCCGTCGAAGAACCATTGATAAGAAAGCACCGGATTGCCAGTGGCAACCACCATGAATTCCACAGTCGAACCCATCTCCGTCGTCTGGCTTGGAAGCGAGGTGAAATCAGGAGCGGCATACTCATAAGCTCCGATATCGGCAGCCAGCCCGCTAGGACGCGGAAAGCCCCGCTGGTCCGTGGGTGGCGCGGCTGCCGTATCTCCTGCATTAATGGCCGGACTGCCCGGCAACAACGCCATCGTCAAGGTGGGACCTCCGTTGTCAGCCAGCAAGCCGAGCTTCGGGTTGGTGTTGTTCAGGCTCCCGACATTGGTGAACGCGCAAGTGCCGTCGGAACTGAGGTTATGACCGGCATCCGTGATGGTGCCGGAGCAGTTGCCCGGATTGTTGCCGGCCAGAATGGTGTTGACGAGCAGTGCTCCGGCAGTGCTGAGGCCGCCACCAGCGACGCCGTTGCTTCCGTTGGACCAGCCCCCATTTCCACAACCAGCTGCGCCGCCTGATGCGCCGCTGCCACCGGTGCCAGAATTAAACGCGACGGTACAGTTGGTCAGGCCGACGGGTATGTTTGTGCTGTAAATTCCTCCATAACTATTCCCCCCGTTCCCCCCACTCCCGCCGCCAGAATAGTAATAATAGCCGTGCTCATTAAAACAGCCACCTGAGCCGCCCCACCCACCCGCACCTCCGCCACCCTGGTTGCCTGTGATTGTACAATTGACCATGCTTGCTGCTCCGCCATTAAAAATCGCTGCCCCATGACTGTCACCGCCATTACCACCTCCGCCCCCTCCACTGGGCATTGCATACCCTCCACCGAAGCCGTCCCCCCCCGGGCCGCCGGTTCCGCCCACGGTGGTATTGCTGGCAAACAAACTGCAATTGATTGCCATCACCCCAACGTTGCAGATGGCACCGCCATTGGCGGCACCCCCAAGACCGCCCCCACCACCGACTACGAGGTAATAGTCACCACCACCAACAGGCACAGCGTAACCGCGAGAACCCCAACCGCCCCACCCGCCGCTGGCCGAGTTCTGTGAGAACGTGCAGCGACTAACGTTGAGGGAACCCGCGTTGTAAATCGCGCCGCCGCATCCATCGCTGCCGCTCCCACCAAGCGCACAAGTAGGAGGCCAAGTACCCTCGTCGGGAGGCGCCGGGCTGTTGCCATCGTGTCCGCAGACCTCGTTCATCGAGAAGGTGCAGTTGGTGACATTTACATTGCCTCCCGCATTGTAAATTCCACCTCCATACCCGTTCGCGTTCAGGCCATTGGCAATGGTCAGGCCAATCAGCGTGAAATTGACGTTGCTGTTGACTTGAAAGACTGGGACGAGCTGGCCACCGCTGATGGTTATTTGGTGGCCACTGCCATCGAGCACAATGTCTGTTCCGATCACAATTGTACTGCTCAACGTGATCGTGCCATCGCAGGCAAACGTCACCGTTCCTCCGAGTCCCAAGGACGCGCGCAGAGCCGTCTCAGTGCAACTGGTCACGGTTCGAAAAAACACGTCAAGCATGGCCGGGGAACTGGTCACCGCTCCGTAAGCATCAGTGATTACCACTGTATAAGCTCCCGCCTGGGAAAACTGGACATTGGTGAGTTGCAGAACGGAATTGGTGGTGCCAGCGATGACGTTGGTGCCGCTGAAAAACCACTGATAACTCAGGGGAGAGTAACCAACAGCGGTCACAGAGAAAACAACGGTGGATCCCAACACTAACATTTGACTTTGCGGAGACGCCATTATGATTGGTGAACCATATTCGTAAGCACCGATATCAGCAGCGGACCCAACCGGCCGCGGAAAGCCACGTTGATCAATTCGCGGAGCCGCTGCGGTATTGCCGGCATCAATTGCCGGGCTGCCCGGCAACAATGCCATCGTCAAGGTAGGCCCGCCATTGTCCAACAATGAACCTAGCGATGGGTTCGAGTTGTTCAAGCTGCCAAAGTTGGTAAAGCCACAACTGTTGTCCGAACTGAGGTTGTGTCCACCGTCAATGATGTTGCCGGAACCGTTGCCGGGAGTGTTGGAGGCTAAAAGCACGTTGATCAGTAATGAGGCGCTGTTTGTATTGATGCCTCCGCCACTGGCGGCGCCAGCAAGACCAGGAAGCCCTGATGATCCGTTGCCTTCCTCCCCCCCACCAGGGTATCCGGCAGTTCCTCCTCCACCCGCAGTCGCCGAGTTCAAGGCCAGTGTGCAGTTGGTCAAGAAACAATTACCGGTCAGGTCGTAGATGCCACCGCCTGAACCGGAGCCGCCCGCGTTACCGTTGCCACCAGGGCCACCATACATCGTAAGGCCATAAAGTCCCCCGCCAGTCCCGCCCGCACCGCCGGAGCCACCGGTGCTCGCATTCCCGGCAAGTGTCGTGTTGACGAATACTGCAATTCCACCATTGAAGAGGGCTCCACCATAGCTGGAGCCGGCTGCTCCACCAATACCGCCTTTACCGCTGCTAGTGTAGGAGGCGTCGCCGCCGATACCGCCAGCCCCTCCAATGGCGGTGTTTCCGTTCAAGGTACAGTTGGTCAACGTCACCTCGCAGGCGTTGTAAATCGCACCGCCAGAACCCCAGCCGCCAGAACCACCGTTACCGCCGTTTACTCCATAGGAGCCTGTACCCCCAGCCCCTCCAGCAGCGACATTATTTGAGAAAGTGGAATAGGCGATAACGGCAACTCCGGCGTTGAACAGCGCTCCCCCGCAGCCACTGGTGCCATTGGTGCCGGGGTTGCCCGACACTCCAGCCTGACCAAGAGCAGTGTTGCCGGTAAAAACGCAGTTCCTCACGGCAAGGCAGCCACCAGCATTGTAGATGCCTGCCCCTTTATCGCTTCGACCGTTGGCAATCGTCAGGTTTAAAATGGTGAAGTTGACGTTGCTGTTCACGAAAAAAACCCGGTTTGCATTGTTGCCGTTGATGGTTATTTGGTAACCGCTCCCGTCAAGCACCGTATCCATCGTATTCGTGATGGTGCTGGCCAGCGTGATGGTGCCGCTACAGGAGAAAGTGACCGTTCCTCCTCCCGCCATTGCCGCACGCAAGACCGCCTCAGTGCAATTCGTCACCGTATGAGTCGTTGCCCTGCCGCTGGCTGAAACCAGACACAGCAACAGCACGCCGGCCTGCATGGCCAGAAGATTCTTCAATTGCAGCCACGTCCGGCTTTTGAATTCAGCTTTTGGGTTCATGGACTGGTTGAGAGTCGTTTGTTGAAAGTTGAAGATTGCGGTTTTAAGGCGCCGGAACGATGCGATAGAGCCGCGGCGGCTGGCCGATGGCGGAGACATCGAAATATAGCTGCGACGTGTTGGTCAGCGTGATCGTACCCAGCGTCACCCAGGCGTTCGTGGGGCCAAACTGGTTGATGTAATCCAGCCGCAAGGAGTTGCCCACGTTCCCGGTCAACGTGATCGCCTGTACAAAGTAGCGCAGGTTCAGAGACGGAACCGCACTGGGCGTGCCCAACTGCCAAACCCGGTAGAACCGCGCCGTCGGGAGTGGCAGGGTAACATCGAAGTAATATTGCGACGTGCTCGTCAGGCTCACGGAACCGAGCGCAGTCCAATTCGGGGTAGGGTTGAGGGAGTTGGCGTAATCCACGTTCAACAAACTTCCAGATCCGCCCATCACTTGGACGCCCGGAACCAGTCTGCAGGCCACCGGCGCAATCACGTTGAGCATGGCGGGTGAACTGGTCACTGCCCCGAAAAGATTTGTTACGACCACTGTATAAGCTCCCGACTGGGAAAACTGGACATTGGTCAGTTCCAAATTGCAGTTTGTGCTGCAACTGATGCAGTTGGTGCCGTTGAAAAACCACAGATATTTCAAGGGAAGGTAACCAGCAGCGGTCGCAGAAAAATCAACGGTGGACCCCAATACCAAGCTTTGACTTTGCGGAGACATCATTATGGCTGGTGATCCATATTCGTAAGCCCCGATATCAGCGGCGGACCCGACTGGCCGCGGAAAGCCGCGTTGATCGGTTCGCGGAGCCGCTGCGGTATTGCCGGCGTCAATAGCCGGGCTGCCCGGCAACAACGTCATGGTCAAAGTGGGACCTCCGTTATTTGTGAGCGGGCCGACTTTCGGGTTCAGCGGAAAAGCGATTGAACCAATCAGGTCACCGGACATTGGAAAACCGCTGCTGCCATTGGTAACGCCTATCAGATTGTATCCGAGCGAAGTGAAACTGCCCTCCAGATCCGGCGCGGTACTGGAATTGAGCGCGATGATCGTATTCAAGCATTGAAACGAGCCGCCGGACTCGTTCAAAGCGCCGCCGCCGGTTCCGTTCGCCCCGGGATATCCGCCCTGGGCAGGCACACCACCAATGCCAGTGTAATTGCCGATGATACTGCAACTAGCCACAATGCCAGTCGCTCCCCGGCATAGATAAACGCCTCCGCCCCCACCGCCGGCACCTCCGCTCCCGCCGGAGTTGTCTTGGCCGCTGTCGCCGATCCCGCCTTGCCCACCGTTGCCGCAGGTGTTGTCACTGATCGTACAGTTGGTCAGGAAAAGATCGCACGAGGCAAAAATCCCTGCACCGCAACCGCCCCAGCCGCCATACCCGCCCCAACCGGTGGAGAAATGACTAAAATATCCATCGCCGCCGACGCCACCGTTGCCGCAGGAGTTAAGGCTCACAGTGCAGGCAACCAAGGTAAGGTTGCCTGCGGCGCTGGCATAGATGCCGGCGCCATCACCGCCTGACCCGCCGCCGCCACCAGTATAGCCGCTGCCGCCGGTATAGCCACTGCCGCCAAAATTGCTGGTGATGGTACAACGAACCAGCACCGTGCTGTTTGTGCTGTAAATGCCGCCTCCCCAACCGCCGGCGCCGCCAGAGCCGCTGGACGACGTGTATCCTCCGCCTCCGCCCCCGCCTTGGCCGCAGGAATTGCTGCTCACGACACAATCCGTCAGGGTTAGAATGCCGCCACACCAGATTCCGCCGCCGTTCCCTCCATTTCCTCCACTGCCCCCCGAATAGCCACCTTCGGCGCCATATGCGCCGATTCCGCAACGGTTGCTGCTCACAGTGCAATTCGTGAGGGTGAGCGCGCCGCTACACCAGATTCCGCCGCCGTCTCCTCCATTTCCTCCACCGCCCCCCGAACTGTCGCTCATCGCACGACTGGCACCGGAACCAGTTTGGTTGTCGCTGATGATGTTGTTGTACAGGCAAAGCGCGCCGGAACTGTAGATGGCACCGCCCGAACCGCCTCCACCCGGCGAACTGTAAGGTCCACTGGTGCCGCCGGACCCGGTCGTATTCCCATAAAAAAGGCAGTTGCTGAGCGTGAGCACCCCGGAATTATAGATCGCTCCGCCCGCACCGCCGTTCGCGCCGCTGCTGGAAGCGTAATTAAAATAGGAGGCCCCGTTCCCTCCTTGTCCTGAAGCATTGTTCTGAAACACACAGTCACTCACCGTCAATGTCCCAGCCGTCCTGATCGCGCCGCCCGGCTCGCCCGGAGTTCCCGGAGTCGCAGTGTACTGATTGATCGCTACTCCATTAACACCATTGGAACTCTGACCGCCGCTAAGCGTTAAGCCAGATATCAACGCCGTAACGCTGCCTTCCACAAGAAAGATTTGAGTCGAATGATTGCCGCTGATGGTCAGATTTGTCGAGCCCGGCCCCAAAATGTTCAGGTTCTTGTTGACGTCAAGAGCCTGCTGCAAATAGATTCGAACCATTGACCGCAAAGGTGATTGTGTTACCCGGCGCCGAGTTGATGATGGTTTGCCGCAACGACCCCGAACCGCTGTCGGCTAGGGTGGTCACGATATTGGTGGCAGCGCGGACGTGGGCTGTAGCTAGCACCAGCAACAACACACCAGTCTGGACGGCCAGAAGATTCTTTATTTGCAGCCACAGCCTGTTTTTGAATTCGTTTTTTGTTTTCATGGGAAACTCCTTTCTCGTAAATTGGTTGAGCCTTCTCCGCTCCGCTTCGACGCGGCAAGTCGGAGCGGCCGGAAGTTGAAAGTTGAGAGAGCAGCAATCGAAGAGGGAGGGTTAGAAATCGGAGGTGAACTGGCAGTCCCGGAATTGGGCAAGGCGCCTCTCGCCGGCAGGCGGCGGCGTCGAGGGTTAAACCGTCCCGTTAAGGGAAGCCGAGTTTGAAACCGTTTGTCTCCGCTTCGAATTGCCACTGGCCCCGCATATCGGCCGCTATTCATGCGCCACGCTTTACCCGAAAGCAAGGGATCTGTTTATTATCAGACAGACCTCGTTCGAGTGCTGTCCATCATAAATCCGTGAAATGCCATGTCAAGCCTTTTTGAAACAAGACGCGCTCCAGAACACCGTGGATCCTTCATTCGTAGCAGTTGGGGTAACGAGGCTCAAATTTTCGTGGAAACAATCATTTGTTTAGAGCCACCTCACGTCGGCTGCTACAGGCCGCTATTCAAGCTCGATGCCGATGGGACAGTGATCACTGCCCAACACGTCCGGCTGGATGAAAGCGCGTTTGAGGCGCGGGCGCAGGGATTTTGAAATGAGAAAATAATCAATGCGCCAGCCGACGTTCCGGGTCCGCGCGCCCGACATCGGGCTCCACCAGGTGTAATGTCCCCCGCCCTTCTCAAATTCGCGGAAGGTATCGAGGAAACCGGCGCGCACGAACGCGCTGAACCCGGCGCGTTCCTCCGGCGTGAAGCCGTGGTTGTGAACGTTGGCGGCAGGATTGGCGAGGTCAATTTCGGTGTGCGCCACATTGAGGTCGCCGCAGAAAATCACGGGCTTTTTCTGCTCCAGCTTTTTGAGGTAACGAAGAAAATCCCGGTCCCACTGTTGGCGATACGCGAGCCGCGTCAGCTCACGCTGGGAATTGGGCACATAGACATTCACGAGAAAAAAATCGTTGAACTCGGCGGTGAGCACGCGGCCTTCCTGGTCGTGTTCGGCAACGCCGATGTGCGGCGTGACCTTCAACGGACGCATCCGCGTGAAAATGGCGGTGCCGGAATAACCTTTTTTCTGCGCGGAGTTCCAGAACGTCGTGCAGGCGGCCGGCCAGAGCTGCTCGACGTCGTCGGGGCTGCATTTGGTTTCCTGAAGGCAAAGCACGTCGGGTTTCCCGGCGTCGAGATAATCGAGAAAGTTTTTCTTCAACACGGCGCGCAGGCCGTTGACGTTCCATGATATCAGTTTCACGGCGAAAGAATAAACCACGGATGGACACGGATAAACACAGATATTGGGACGGTGGAGCGAGCGTCCTCGCGAGCCGGACTTTGCAGCCACTCACCCCGGCTCGTCAGCAGCCTCGCCCCACCGATCCGACACCAAGGCGCTACAGCAAAATTTTCCGGCATTTCCAGTTGATTTATGTTTTAGCTTCGGGCTGGAACACGATGGCGCTCAGGGGCGGCAGGCAAAATTCAGCGGACTGTTGCTGGTTGTGGCAGGGAATATTTTCGGCGTTGACGCCGCCGAGATTGCCCTGATTGCCGCCAGCGTAGATTCCGGCGTCGCTGTTCAACACTTCGCGCCACCGGCCCGCGCGCGGGAGGCCGACGCGATATTTTTGGCGCGGCACCGGCGTGAGATTCAGGATGACGGCCAATTGGTTTGCGCCATCGGCGGTCTGGCGGAGAAATGACAGCACGCTGTTCTCGCGATCGGCACAGTCTATCCAGTTAAAACCGCCCTGGTCATAATCGCCCTGCCAGAGCGCGGGCGTGGCGGCGTAAAGTTTGTTCAAATCCTCAACGAATTTTTGCAGGCCGCGATGGAACGGCCCGGCGTCGAGCAGCCACCAGTCAAGCTGGCCGTTTTCGTTCCACTCGGCGCGCTGGCCGATTTCGCCGCCCATGAACAACAGTTTCTTGCCGGGGAACAGCCATTGATAGGCGAGCAGCGAGCGCAAGTTGGCAAATTTTTGCCAGTCGTCACCGGGCATTCGCCCGATCAACGACGCCTTGCCGTGAACGACCTCGTCGTGCGAGAGCGGCAGGATGAAATTTTCGCTGTGCTGATAGAGCGTCGCGAACGTGAGGTCGTTCTGGTGATATTTCCGGTGAATCGGTTCGCGGCTGAAGTAGTCGAGCGTGTCGTGCATCCAGCCCATGTTCCACTTGAAGGAAAAGCCCAGCCCGCCAAGATGCGGCGGCCGCGTCACCTGCGGCCAGGCGGTGGATTCCTCGGCAATGGTGACGATGCCGGGAAACTCCGTGTGCGCGGTGTAGTTGAATTTTCTGAGGAATTCGATGGCCTCCAGATTCTCCCGCCCGCCGTATTGGTTGGGAATCCATTCGCCCGGCTTGCGCGAGTAATCGAGGTAAAGCATCGAAGCCACGGCGTCCACGCGCAGGCCGTCAATGTGGAAGCGGTCGAGCCAGAACAGCGCGTTGGCGACGAGAAAATTGTTCACCTCGTTCCGGCTAAAATTGAAAATGAGCGTGCCCCAATCCTGATGCGCGCCCTTGCGCGGGTCTTCGTGTTCGTACAGCGCGGTGCCGTCGAATTTCGCCAGCGCCCATTCGTCACGCGGGAAATGCGCGGGCACCCAGTCTATAATCACACCGATGCCCGCTTCATGCAGCGCGTTGACGAGAAATTGAAAATCCTCCGGCGTGCCGTAGCGGCTGGTGGGCGCGTAGAAACCGGTCACTTGATAACCCCACGACGGATAAAACGCGTGCTCGGCCACCGGCAGGAATTCGACGTGCGTGAAGCCCATGCGCTGGACGTAACGCACGAGCGGCCCGGCCAGTTCGCGGTAGCTCCACGATTCGTTCGCCGATTTCTTTTGCCAGGAACCGATGTGGACCTCGTAAACGCTCATCGGCGAGCGCAGCGCGTCGCGTTCGCGGCGCCGCTTCAGCCACGCCGCGTCGTTCCACTTAAACTGGCGCGTGTCCCAGACGATGGCGGCGTTTTTGGGCGGCACCTCGAAAAAGAATCCGCAGGGGTCGGTGTTCAGCTTGATGCGGCCGTGAGCGTCGCGAATTTCATATTTGTAATGCGCGCCGACGCCGACGCCCGGAATGAAAATTTCCCAAACCCCGGAGGCGCCGAGCAAGCGCATGGGATGATACCGTCCATCCCACTGGTTGAAATCGCCAACGACGCTGACGCGCTGGGCGTTGGGGGCCCAGACGGCGAAACTCGTGCCGGGCACACCGTCAATCACGCGCAATTGCGCGCCGAGTTTCTCGTAAATGCGGCGTTCATCGCCCTTGCCGAACAAAAACAAATCCGATTCGCCCAGCGTCGGCAAAAATGAATACGCATCGCGGGTGCGGCGGGTCTGGCCTTGATGATTGGTGATGACCAAGTCGTAGGCATAGACGCGGCTGGCTGATTTCGTAACGCCTTCAAAAAGACCGCTTTCGTGAATGCGCTTGAGCGCGAACCTGGGTTTGTCCTTCTCGTGAACCGGCTGGACGGCGACTTTGGCGGCATCGGGCAGGAACGCGCGAACGACCAAGCCCGCACCGCCGCCCAGCGGCTGCATGCCCAGCAGCGAGTGCGGCGACTGATGGATCAGTTCCACCAGGCTGTGCAGTTCATCTTTGGTCAACAACATGACGGTAAGAGGTTAGCATGTTTTTTTCGCCAAGGCACTATATTCATAAATCGGTCCGTTCGGGCGCGGTGCCGGGTTTTTTGGTTGGATTAGGTTGGATTGGGTCGGATTCAGTTGGATTGGGTTTGATCGGAGCGAAATGGGTTTTGCCGGGCAATTTCAAGTCAATCAAATCATCGAAAGGCAAATCGAAATTGATGCGGTGAAGCAACTCGGCCATTTTTTTGCCATACTCGCCGCCGCCAAAGCATTCCGCCACTACATGGTTGATCATCGGGCTGAAACATGCGCTAGTCTGGCGGCTTTTGCGTTCCTTTTCTTCGCGCATCAGGTCTTCCTCGTCCTGGCGCTCGACTTCCCGTTCCCAGCGTTGACGCTGCAATTGATTGCGTTGGCTGTTGTTTTCTTCGTGCCGGAAATGCCGGAATTCGCGCAAAACTTCCTGGAAACGTTGCCAGCGTTCCCTGGGATCGGGGACCTCTTCCAGCAACTTTTCGGCGAGGCTGGCCAATTCCACCGCGAGTATGCTGCCCAGCCGGTCGCTTATCTCCATCCCATCCGCCTCGTTTTCCAAGTCGTCGGCGCGTTCGGTCATCCAACGCAACTTTTCGCACGCTTTCTGATGCCGCAACCACTCTGGATGGCCGGTTTGCTTCCACTCGGAGAGGTTTTGCTCGGTAACGGCGCGTCCGCCGAATTGTTCCTTGAGGATGCTTTTAACGTCCGACAAGCCATTAAGCCATTTCACCAGTTCCTTGCCCGGTTCACCATCCTCGATGCGCTGGCCGAGTTCGTCGCGAATGGATTTGGGCAATCGCCCGATTTTTCCAATGTGAGTGACGCTCATAATTTTTTCAGCGGTAGCGACCGCGAATGTGGCGGCTGTAATATTCGCCCAAGGACGGGGCGTTCATGAACGCCTCATAAACGTCATAAGGAACATTCGGGTGATCGTAAATGGTGTCGCTGCTGGTGAACTGGACGGCGAGCGTGTGACCATCGTAACCGACAGCACGGATAGCTTCCGAGTTAACGAGTATCAGTGTTGCAAACATAACATCGCTTTTGTTTTTTTGCTTCGACGTGCTCGATGGCAATCGGCACGTTCGATCAGCCATTCTCTCCTTATCCAACCTCTGTTTGCACAGCCAGCCTTTTGTATGCGTGAATAACCCGGGTTATTCACGCAAGACCCCGCCCGTCACTTAAGCCGCGCCCGGCCCCGTAGCATTTGACATGCCGTGGTGAGCAACCGAGACCTGAAGGTCGGCACGCTCTTGACGCCTTTCTGCCTCCAAATCGCCAGTAGGACAGGTGCCCGGCAGGTTTTCTCGTTGGATCCGGCATCTGACAACATGATCAGGGGAACGAACACGCGTTTGCTCCAATCGTCACTCGTTTCCTTTGTAAATGGCTGTAATTTCAGTGCAACGCGCAACACCGCGATGATGCTCGCACCCGGTTCAGGCTCGTTTTCGTTGGGCCAACAACGCCGAATCATTTCCTCATCCGCATTGACCTGACCGGCAACTCTTTCCTGACTATAGCCAATGGACAACCTGAACTCGTGGAGCCGTTCGACCCACTCAGCAAGGTAGCGTCCCATTGCGCTGGTGGGGTGAAACCGAGCGCGATGGCTGGTGTCTAGGGGATAGTCGCGGCCTAGCTTAAGCACACGCAAGGCGTGCCAAAAAGAACCATCATCTTCCGCCTCACGTTTGAACCTCATCACCGGCCAAGCCGACAACTGCCTGGCAACATTCCGCACTTGTGCCGGGTAACGTTTTGACAGTTCCGCAAGACGCTTCACCTGTTTCACCGTATCCCAGGCAAACGATTCAACTGTGGACTCAAGCGCAGGATCGCGCAAATCCCCGGCACAGCCCTCCGCTCCAGGTCTCTCCGGCTTGGCGCATTGCTTCGGCGCGCCGGCAAGGGGATTGCCCGCCGGCAGGGGTTCTTGGTGTTGTTTTTTCATAAATTCAATGTGTGAACGGAAAATGAAGCCATAGCAGAAGGCGAGTAAAAAAAACTTTTATCATTTTGATCGCCACCTTCAAAAGCCGAGTTGGAGTGGCTTTTAGAAAAGGCGAATGTTCGCAAGTCAAGCTGTGGGCCATTTCGGTTTCCTCGATCAACTCAAACTGATTTTGGATTAAATGCACAGCGCCATTGCTTGAATGGCTGATTTGCTTGGAAATCCTTCGAAGCCTTCGGCGCTGAAATTGTGTTTTTGTAAGCCTCATAGCCTGCCGACAAGTATTGCATTTGTTGGGCACAAGTTTGACCGCAGCGTTGCCTCCATTGGCTGCATTGCCCAAAAACTGACAAGGATTGCTTTCACCGAGTGCCAGTTTGATCGCAAACAGAGGATTCGTCTACGGAATGCGCGGAGAACGCGGAACAAGCGGAATGATCGGAATATACAGATGGTGCGGACGGCGCGGACGGCGCGGATGGCGGTTGAAATGACAAATATTAAAGTCATACTCCATAAATTTAGCGAAATCCTGAACGGGGGCGTGGACAGAAAAACGCACGGTTTTTTGTCCAGCCAGTACTACTTGAGATTCAGAGGCTTAAGTTTAGCGTCCGACAAACAAAATTTCGTTCCCTTGCAAACGGATTTGTCTGATATTTGGGCGACTGGCCTTTTTCAAGCCAAGCTTCCGCCGCCATTGTCGAATTGAGTCAATGGACGGGTTGCCAGGTTTCCTGCAAAATATAGCGGAACAGAAATCCGCCAATGCCTGATCTGAAAAAAAGCAAAGCGCTGGAAGGTGGTCGTCATACGCAAGCCATTCACACCAATTCTCAACGAGGAAGCAAGCGACCGGGTCACACCGTGTCCAGTCCACATACGGAACTTTCTCTCGCAGACTGGAGCGCTTTGCCGAGCCGGATAAAAAACCGGACATTGTTTTGTTTGGCCGCTTCGAAGATGAATTGCGGCAGTTGATAATGTTTGACGCTCTTTGTTTTTGCCGCCTCGTTGAGGACAAATTTCTCTTCGTCAATCTTATCTTCGCCGATGCTGGCACTCGTATAAGCGCCTTTCGGACAGAGCCGGTCACCACTGGCACGGATCATGAGACGGCCGGCTGCTATTCGACTGCTCTGCTTTATCCGGCAATATTCGACAACTTGCGCAGGGGTGAACTTTGCAAGCCATGGAAAATCCCCCAAAAATTGGGCGGGAATTGAACCCTGCCAGAATTTCTCCTGATCCTTCGTATCAAATGTGGAAATCCGGTTCAAAACCGGTTCTTCAATCTGATTCATGAGCATCAAACCTTCCGTCCAAAAGAAGATTTGAGGCCAATACCAATTAGCGCCGTCAGTATTTTGAGTGAATTTTTGCCGCGGACTTAAATTCAATTCTCGCAATTGCAAAGGCAATCCAGTGGTCATATACGTTTACACAGCATTCTTCAATATCCCGATGCCGGTTACTTTTTCGCCAGCAACGCACGGATGTGGGCTATTTGCGGTTTTCAATGGCTTTTAAATCGGCTTCGAATTGCGCTTTTTCGCGGGCGGACTGTTCTTCCAAGTCTTTTTGCCAATCGTAGGAGCAATGAAGTTCGTTGCCATCGTAGCCGGAATCTAAATTAAATTTGAAAGGCACATTGGTGACGTTGACTCCGCCAATGGGATTGATATATTCCGCTTCAACATTTCCCGTCCAAGCATTGGGATATTGGTAATCTCCGTGGTAATCCACATAGGCGTGGAGCATTCGCCGAAAACCTACGATGTGATTGCTTGCCTCGGCAAGCATTATTGGCTCTGCTTCTTTAGAAAATTCCCGCCATGTCTTTTCCTTCGGCCCTTCCATCTTCTTCGCACACCTCATTACAAGACTGATGGCGATTAAGCCAAAAATCATATACATGGCGAACCGAATTATTTTATTCCCCTTCCCGCCGCATCCCCTGGAAGGAGCCAGATTTTCCAAGTTCTCGGGCGCTGGCAGGAATTGTTTTCCACATGCAGAGCAGAGCAGACAACCATCAACATTCTCCGGGTCGGTGTTCAAAGCTTCGCAATGGGGGCAGATGATTTGCATGGATTGGTCGTGCCGCGTGGCGCAGTTTTACGCGGCTATAGCGCCGCGTGATAGCGTCAGCCATTTTACACGGTCATTTTTCAAGTTCGTCGAGGGTGGAATTGATCTTTTCAATCTGTCCTTGCAGGTTTTGCACCTGCCGCCGCAGTTTGGCAATCACTTTTTTGGCACGCATTGGCTCACAATTCCAACGCCGGTTGCTCGCCATGCTTTTTCTTGGATTCCGGCACTTGGTGTTTACGCCCGCCCTCACCTTTTATCCTCTCCCCCGGGGAGAGGAAATGGCGGTGGCCGGTTTTGGTTTTGCGGCTTACTGTCGGGCTAATTCCGCCGCTGTAAATTCCAAAGATGCAGCGCACGTTTCCCCTTCTCCTTGGGGAGAAGGCCGGGTTGAGGGAGGTCATTGGGCTAACCAAACAATGTAATTTCAGGACGCCTCATAATTCCAACGCCGATTGTTTGCCGTGTTTTTTCCTGGATTCCGGCGCTTTCTTGAAGGTTTCGTCCGTGGCGGCGACGGTGGGCGGGCGCTCAATCCCCTTGCCTTCCATCAATTCTTTTACGGTGCGGAGTTGCAGCGCGGGCGCAGCGGGGCTGCAAACGGACGGCAACAGCATGGCTGGACGATGGCGGCGCGGCAGCGCCGCCCCACCAATTCGGTAGTGGGCTGCTTTGGTGGGGCGAGCGTCCTCGCAAGCCGGGACTGATGGGATTTATTGCCAAAATCGGCTCGCCGGGAGTCTCGCCCCACCCATCATGGCTCAAACTAGAAAATTATTGAATTTGAGTCCAACAGGGGCGATTATAATGTCGTGAAAAGGGTTCCATTATACTTCATTTTTTTATATTTGGCATTCCCATTGCCGGCCGTTTTTGGGCAACCCGGCGGCAACGTTTGCGCGAACCCATCGCCCATAGCAAAAGATAAGGGATTGTCATTGGCAAGTTTTGCGAATAATCCGCTTTTTGCGAAGGACGGACCGTCCAAGGACGACATATTTCAAGGGGGTGGCGGCGACTGCTACTTTTTGTCAATGCTCGCCGCCTTGGCGGAGGCCGATCCCGATTTTATAAAAAACACAGTCACCAATCTCCCTGATGGCACCTACGTCGTGCGTTTTTTTCAACCCAATGGCGGGAAGACTTACGTTCGGGTTACCGCCGAATTATGGGTTGATGACACCGGCGCTCCAATGTATGCCAGACTCGGCCGACAGGGTTCCATCTGGGTGCCGATTATCGAAAAGGCTTTTGCCATCTGTCGTCGCAATAAAGCCAGCTATGGCTCAATTGTGGGTGGCAATGGCCGGGAAAATAACAACCTGGTCTGGAATCAGACCTACATCAAAATAGACGAATCCGGAGTTAATCCCGATGATGTCATAAGCTGGGTCAATAGCGGAGCGCCGGAAGGGCGCATGAAAGACACCCTCTGCGCGCGCGCTCAAACGTTTCTCGGTCAAATCAACACCCAACGCCGGCTCGGCAGAGGAATGGTCCTTGGCGCCCCGCCTGGCTTTAGCAACAAAACGCCGCTGGTGCCAGCCAGTGCCGGACTTGAGAAAAGCACATACCGCCGCGGCAAGCACGTCTATATGATTGACCATGTCAAGATTGATGCCAAAGGGAATTTCACAGGCATTGTGTTGCGGAATCCCGGCGGCAGGTATGTCACAATTACGGATTATGCGCGCATATTTTTCTGTATAATATCCGCGGCTACGGTGGAACCCCCAACCGATTAGGTTGCGCTTTCGGATTGGCGAGTGATTGCAGATTATAAACAATCCATATGATACATGACGCATTTATTATTAACCGATAGGAAATTGCTTTTGGGGCTGGCCGCACGCTTGCGCGGGGGGAGGGGTAAATGAATCGCTTGACACAGTTCCTTGTCCTCGGCTCCTGCCTGCTGGCGCTCATTTTCTCGAACGGAGTCCGGGCGGAGGATAGCTACCCGTATTACATGGGCCGATGCGCCCTGGCCAAAAAGGCCGGGGACCTGGCGGGTGTCGAGAGCGCCATTCTCAAGGCGCTGCAATACGGTCCGGGAGACGAATATGCCTGGCGCACACTGGCCTGGGCGCAGGGCAAACAGGGAAAATGGCCGGAGTCCTTGACGAACGCTTTGGAGAATGTCCGCCGCAACGGTGCTTCCGGCTGGTCCCTGGCGCAACTGGCCGACTCGGCATTGGGGAACGATGATTTTGCACTGGCGCGGAAAACTCTCAAGCAGTCCGACACACTCCCGCGAGACTCGCTCAAGGGCGGCGAGGTTGAGCTCCGGCACGCTTACGAACAATTGCGGGCTGTGACCGCAGAACGGACTTACGACCTGCGATTCAAGATTGACCTGAAACAGGGAGGGCCGCAAAAGAAGCCTGTCTGGCTGTTGATACCCCAGATGAACACGGATCAGCAGATCTTCAGCTTTGAAGTATCAAATGCCGTTTCATACCAGACCAGGCACGTGGGAATCCACGACTACATCGAGGTCGTTCAAAAACCAGGTGAAGCCCTCTATGTTGACGGCAAGCTCACATTGAAGCCCTTCTGTCTCGGCGCCCGGCTGAACAATGTCCCGGCGGGCGAGTGCCCTGAAGACCTGAAGCCCTATCTGACAAAATTCCTGTGGTGGGATCCGGAACTGCCGGAAGTCCAGGCGATTGCAAAAACTGTCAAAGGTCCGACCAGTGCCCAGACCGTCCAGAACATCCTCAACTGGTTTCGAAAAAACATTCGCTTTGATTCAAGCATCACAAACGATCCCGCTCTCGGACCATTGGGGACCATCCTCAAACTTCGCTACGGAGGGTGTTTTCATAACAGCGGCCTTTTTATTACCCTTTGCCGTGCGGCCGGGGTTCCCGCCTGTGTGGCGAATGGCAATAAACTGCCGCTGGATGACAAGCCATTCGACTTTATGCCTAACAGCGGTCACGGTTATGCGGAGGTCTATATCAACTCCATCGGTTGGGTGCCCGTCGAACCCATGGACCCCAACTCGCTCCGTCTTTTCACGGCAAGGCATGCTTATGTGGCTGTTGGTCCTTCAAATCGTCCGCCGGAGAAAAATTATTCGGACAGAACCATTAAATATGAAGGCCAGGAGTACCGCTTCTATACCATCCAGCATTCCGAAGAAATCAGCGGCCGGCTGGTCGAGGTAAAGCTTGTGGAGTAACGGTCTGCGGCAAAAAATCCGATCTGACGTTTCACAAACCCAGCGCTGATTGCTCGCCGCGCTTTTTCTTTGATTCCGGCGCTTTCTTGAAGGTCTCGTCCGTGGCGGCGACGGTGGACGGACGCTCAGAAAAGGGTAAAATCGGCAGGTTGTCGCCGTAATAAAGCGTGCCATGATTCGTTGATGTTGATTAATGGTTGAGAGTGCGGGTTGAGAGTCAAGCGGCAATGCGGCGTTGCCTCGCGCGGCCCGGACCCGCGCCAAAGGGCCATCAACCCATTGTGTGCACCCGCCCCCGCAAAACATGCATAAAAAACCGCCCGCCGGAATTTGGCGGACGGTTGAAAGTTTTCGCCGGTTTATTTCCGGCGGCGAAACAGCAGTAATCCCAGCCCGCCCACAGCCGCCAGCGCCAGCGTGGCAGGTTCGGGAGCCTCTCCAACGGAGGTGAAGGTCGCATCTCCTGATACGCCAGTTATTACCAAGGTTCCTTGATCCGTGCTATAGGAACCATTGGCAGTAGCCGCAGTGCCCGTGAAGGTGGCTGCCGTTGAAAAGTCGTAAGCTGGTGAGGTGTCAAAATTTCCCAACATCCCCATAGATGCGGTCAGGTCTAGCATACCGGTGATGCCAACTCCAGGTTCGAGGGCACTGATGTCCTCGGTAAAGGCCCCAAAGAGATCGGGGCCGTTGAAGGTGGCCAAACTAAAACCCGGAATTTGAATCGTCGTATTGCCCGGAGCCAAATAGGCTGGAACTATTCCAGAGATTAAATCATACGTAATGTCCGCCGGATCGGCGACGGTGGTGAAGGTGACTTCGGCGTTGTTGAAGTTTACCCCATTGAGCGACCCGGTCAGGAAGCCGGTTTCAGTGCAGGTAAACGTGGATTGGGCGGGAACACCGGCGACCGTTCCAAATAATACAATGCCGCAAAGGAGCTTAAGTGCGTTTGTATTCATAGAATGTTTGATTTTTATCAAACCGGTGAATGGTGTGCAAGAAGTATTTTCTAAAGCCCCCGCAAATTCTTGGTGATGACACTTCGCGACCTCGTCGCCACCAGATAGCGCAGCGCGGGCGCAGCGGGATTGCAGACGACAACGGCATGGCTGGAGGATGGCGGCACGGCAGCGCCGCCCCACCAATTCGGTAGTGGGCTGCTTTGGTGGGGCGAGCGTCCTCGCAAGCCGGAACCGATGGGATTTACTGCCAAAATCGGCTCGCCAATAGTCTCGCCCCACCAATTTGGCTCAAACTGACCCGCTACTACCAATTCGATGAGCGGGTGGGAAAATTGTCAATTATTGGGATGACCCCTTTTCAGTGGTGCCAGCCACCGTGCCAACCTCCACCGTGCCAGCCTCCACCATGCCAGCCACCTCCCCAGCCCCAGCCGAAGGAAAATGACACCGGTGGATACCAGGCATAATCCGGGTAGTAATAAGGTTGGTAATAATACGGTTGATAATAGTAAGTCGTATCCGGCACGGTTTGAACATACGTCACTGTCGGCGCAACCGTGGCCGTAGAACCGGATGCTGTGGTGGCGGTCGAAGCAGCCCCCGGCTGCGGTGCTGGCGATGTCGGTGTGGCTGCGGCCACCCCCGGTGCGGGTTGGTTCAACATCGCCGTGATGACTGCGTCAGAAATGCCTTGTTGCCGCAGAAAAATGATCTGGTTCGCGTCCAAACCATAGCTGTTCCGGGAGTTTTTGATGTAAGCGATGATCGTGTCATCGCCGATTTTAGCCTGCGCGAGTTTCACAACTTGTGACACGCCGTAAGACAACTGCGGCACCGACGCATTGACCGCTGCCGGTTGCACCGTGTTTTTAGCGGACGAATCCTGTGCCAGCGCCGTTGACGCCGATAATGCCAGCCCGGCGATGGCCATGACCGCCACCATTTTTTGCCAATTTCTTGTTTTCATAAATTCACCTTTTAATCAATTAAACACCACAATACCGCGCGGGTTGCTTCTATCGTCAATCCCCGCCAGACCGCGTTTCCACGACAATCCGGGTCTGCGCCGTCTCATTTTTCACAATCCCAACGCTTTTTGCTCGCTGTGCTTCTTTTTTGATTCCGGCACTATCTTAAATTAGAGCGGACTCACGTCCGCTGCTACAGTTTTGAGACGGCGCATTGCCTCACAACTCCAGCGCTTTTTGCTCGTGTTGCTTTTTCTTGGATTCCGGCGCTTTCTTGAAGGTCTCGTCCGTGGCGGCAACGGTGGATGGACGCTCAATCCCCTTGCCTTCCATCAATTCTTTCACCGTGCGGAGTTGCAGGCGCGGATATTTCTGCCGGTTGGTCTTGTGCTCGTAAAAACCGGCGCTGGCGGCTTCGGTTTCCATCGGGCCGGTGGCGGGTTGCAGGGAAATCAAGATGCCGATGGCGGCCTGCTCGCGGTCCAGCACGCCGCGCAAATCGCGCACGTCTTTTACGCCGGTCTTGCCGCCTTTGACTTGAATAATAATCTGTTCCGGCTTGGCGGCTTTGGGGTCGTCGCGGAAAAGGATTTTGCCGTCAATGCCGTGGTCCGCGCCTTTCTTCTGCTCGACGGGCCGCGCGCCGACGAGGCCGAGCGCCCACCATTGGAATTGATATTTGTCGTCCTCGGCGAGCGTGGCGGCCTCGTTGGGCGTGGTGGGTTCGCCGATGATGCGGACGAGGGAAGTTCGACTTCCCATTTCCGTAGCAGCGGACGTGAGTCCGCTCTGATCAATTTCCGATTTCTGATTTCCGATTTCCGATTTTGAAGTTTGAGCCGGCTCACGCCGGCTGCTACTTTCAAATTTTAAACGGCGACCGTAGGTGTCTTGCAGGCGGTTCTTGATGAGGGAAATGGCGAGTTGCGTTACGTCAATGCCGATCCACTCGCGGCCAAGTTTCTCGGCGGCGTCAATGGTCGTGCCGCAGCCGCAGAACGGGTCCAGCACCACGTCGCCGGGATTGCTGCTGGCCTGGATGCCCACTTTCATGTTGCTTGCCAAACTTTTTCAGTAACCAATCCAAAACAACTCGTTGGTCGTCAATCGTTGCCCGGCGAATTTGGGAGAGTATCTGAATGCGGTCGGGTTTTTGCGGCGCGGCATTCTGCAAACCTTCATTACAGTTGGTGCAAACAGCGCGGAGATTCCCAGGATCATCCTTGCCGCCTTTGGATTTGTCCAAAATGTGGCCCATTGTCAGGCGAACCGTACGGTTGGGATGAAACGGGTCTTTGTCCCCTGCAGCCAACCCGCACATCTGACAAGTATAACCGTTACGCTCCAAAACATAGGCTCTAGTTTCTTTTGAAATTTCTCGTTGAAAACCGGTTTCCGTTTTGTTTCACTAAATATACTCCAGTTTAAATCTGCCGATCCTTTGGGAGACTTTGATATCCTTGTTCATCGCGAAGTTAAGAATTCGACCTTCTGCATTAGCCGCCCACCGCTTTTCAAGCTCCTCTTTCAATGACCCGACCGATGTTTGCCAGTAGAAGCATGAAATTTAATTGCTTTGGGGTTTAAATGGAAGAAGTTCGGCGATTTAAGCTTTGCAAACCCTCGTAGCACTCGTCACAAATAATCCAAGAATGGGAAATGTCCCCAAAACGCGGCCTGACACAAAGAATAATCCGTCTCGAAGGACGTGTCTGCCAGCAATCCTCGTCCGTCGCTCCGCACATTTGGCAAAATCGCTCTCGCATACTTGAACCTAGCCGGCTCAGGTTGCAACACGCCAGAGTTCTTTTAAGGAACACTGCCGGCATTTTGTTTCTGCTGCAAAATGACAAATCGCAACCAGCAAAGAGCTCAGTCCCGAATTTTCATCGGCAATCGATTAGGGATCTCTTCATCTTTTTGATCCGCCGCTCACGCAAGACGTATTGCCGGACGTCTAGCAACAGAGGAATTCAACTCGACCGCGTTCCTTGGCCAAAGTTGAAACCGGACTTCGCTGTGCATTTGATTTTGAGGTGAAAGCTCTAGCGGCTGTTCTGAAGGTGGATGCTAATTGGCTTTTGGGCATTGTTGGGCGCACCCAATCCACACGCAAAGCCAAATAATCGTCCATGAGCTTTCAAACTGCGGCATATCTTCGGAAGGCGACGGGGCGAGCCAAATCAGATGTGGCAAACAAACTCGTGAGCATGTTTCTCCACGAAGTCAGCCGCAAAATTACTGCAAAAATTGGATTGAGCGTTGCCGATCCAAAATATGTCCAAGCGGTTGAAACCGAATTTGGTGGTCATTGCTGTTACTGCGGGAGATCGCTGGAAAGCGACCGTGCAGCCATTGAGCATCCAGATGGCATGAACCGATTTCGAGCAGGATTGCATATTCCCGGCAACGTGGTTGTCTCTTGCAAGAAATGTAATAATGAAAAGCGCCGCAACGACCAACTTCCCGAACTCACACTGGCAAAGACCGGCTGGGAATCGTTTCTTTCACATGACGGAACAAAATGTGGTGAACATTGTAAAACGTGTGTTTATTGGAAAACCATTTGGCCGGACGAAATGAGGGCTAAAAACCTGAAGGCAGCAAGCCGAAAGATTTTAGAATTTCGTGCGCGCTATGCGGAATCAATAGAGTTAAATCGCAAAGCTCATGATTCACTTCGTCAGGAATTGGATAAGATTTATCGGGAGTGTCAGTCGTTTGCGACGGACAGGATCAAAGAGGCCGTTGAGTTGTTGCTTAAAGTTTAGCCATCAATCCGAATTGCTATCGAGTTTGCGCTCATGCCTGGCGCAACCATGCCAGAAGCACCCGTCAACAAACAACGCCAGCCGTTCGCGCCAGAAAACAAAATCTGGCCTGCCGAGAATATTTTGGTTTCTCCGCAGCCGGAAATTCCATTGGCCCGGAAAATCGAAATCAACTTTAGTTCGGTGTCTTTGTTGCCTTGCGATTTTATCGCGGCCATGACTTGCGACCGCTTTCTTTTGGAAAAAACATCGGACATTTATTGGAGGTAGAGGGAGCCGGTGGGTTTGAGGACGCGGCGGAGTTCGACGAGGCGCGAGGACATCATGGTGAGGTAGGCCATCATGTCGTTGCCGCCCAGAAAGGTGTAAAACGCCTGCATCACGTCGGAGACCTTGCCGGGCTGCTCGGTCACGGCGTCGTAGGCTTTCTTGGTCTCGATGTCCCAATGCCAGGTGTCCTCGAAGGCGTGAATCTGGCTGGCGGCGGCGGAGCCATCCTTTTCCTGGAAGAAGGCGTTGTAGTTCTGGGCGGAGTTGAAGGGCGGATCGAGATAAACGAGGTCCACGGTCCCGTCCCTGAGGTACCGCCGGAGGATGTCGAGGTTGTCGCCGTAATAAAGCGTGCCCATATTGAAAGTTTATGGTTGAGAGATGCGGGTTGAGAGTCAAGCCGGCAATGCGGTCTTCAGAGCCTGTTGGTCAAAGCGGGACGGTGAATCGGATACGATACGATAAAATCGCGATAATTTCGTTGAAAAATGTTGACTTTATTGGGGACAAGCATACCATTTATCCGACAGTATTTGAGGATAGCAAACATTTGCAGAGGAAATTTTATGAAAACGAACAATTCTCGCACATGTGGAATCGCCTTCATTTCACTTGTTTCGGTTACCCTCGTCTGCGGTTTCGCTCAGGCGCAGTCGTCCTTCGACAACGCGGATCTCTACCCCGGCAATCCCGATCACGGCTGGCCGGCCTTCAACGGAGGCTCTGGCTACGATCTGTGGACGCCGCTCGGCGACACGGGCGGAGGCGGCACTTATATGGAAGGCGTGGGCGTGAACGGCAGGCAGGTCGAGGGAAATTATTCTTTTGCCTTGTATGCCGGAGGCGGCTCCTACGACATCTCCCGCCAACTTGTCAACCCCATCGCCGCTGGCCAATTCAGCATCATCACCCGATTCGATATCGCCGGCGCCGGACCGAATCTCGTCAATCTCCGCTCGGGGAATAACCTCGCCAGCTTTGGCGCCGGTGAACTGCTCTCCTTTGGCATCGTCAACGGCAACGAATTGTCCTACACGGATGGCAGCGGTTTTCATGTCCTTCCTTCCGGCGAAGCCCGCGGCAGTGTCTGGGATTGGACCGTTGACTTCGACGCCGTCACGGGTGCTTACAGCCTTTCCGTGACAAATTTGGGCGGCGGATTTGCAGACACCGTGAGTGGCATTTTGGAACAGTTGTCAACGACGGTGGATTCTTTTGCCGTCATCAATTCGAGCACCGGCAACAATCAAAATCTGATTTTCGACGCGCCGGAATTTGTTGCCGTGCCGGAACCAGCCACTCTCGCGATTCTCGGTCTTGGCCTGGGCGGCGTTCTGGCGCTTCGCCGCCGCAAACAATAAGGCAAAAAATCTTTGTTCCACAGTTGGAAGCCCGCCACCGGCGGGCTTTTTATTTTCCAACCGCCGGGTTAACCTTAAAACCGCAATTGAGGCGCCCACAAAAAAGCACAAGAGGCCCTGCAAAAGGGGCTGGACCGCGTGAAGGCGGAACTCCGAATGCAAGCCTTTCCACTTGCGCGGGCAAAAATCGTGATGCAGATTCCAATCAAATCCAATTGAAGTTCAAAGCCCATGCGGGCCAAATGAAATGAAAAGTTCCGCCCGGTTTCGCAAATTCAGAGGGGTAAAATTCCTGGCTGTGTGGCCATCCACAATGCTGCTTTTTATTTTTTCCGCCACGGCCGACGACGGTTTTTGGATTGCCGGCAACGGAAGCTGGACGAACCCGAACAACTGGGACTCCGGCGCCATCGCCGACGGCACGGACAACACCGCCTATTTTGGTTTGCTCGCCAATATTCCCGCCAATCTGACTGTCACGCTGGATGGCGGGCGCACGATTGGAAATCTTTTCTTCACCGACCCCACGGGCGCGGACAACGTGTTTTTGAACGCCGGCAACGGCGGGTGGCTCACGCTGGACGCGACGTTCGGTCCGCCTTCGGTCACGGTGGCGACGGCGAACCAGCAAATCGCGATCAATGTCGTAGTGGCCGGAGACGCCGGTCTGGAAAAACTGGGCGCCGGCTCATTACTCTTGAATGCGACGAATCCTTACACCGGTGGAACGCTTGTGAGCGCCGGCCTGTTGTATATCAATGGTAGAATCGGCACCGATGTGGTGACGGTTGCCAGCAGCACATTCCTCGGCGGAACGGGTATCATCAGCGGCCCCGTGACCGTGCAATCGGGCGGCACGCTGGCGCCGGGAAATTCCACCCCCGGCACGCTGACCATCAGCAATTCGCTGACGCTGCAACCCGGCAGCAAAACGTTGATGGAGGTAAACGCCGCCTCTTCGGGTCATGCCGCAGTGCAAGGTTTGGCCAGCGTCAGTTACGGTGGAACGCTCACGGTAAGCAATCTGGCGGGTGTGCCGGCGCTGAACCAAAGTTTTCCCGTGTTCAGCGCGGCGAGCACGAGCGGAAATTTCAGCAGCCTCACCCCGCAACTGACGGGCGGGTTGCGCTGGCGATTCAATCCCGCGAGTGGCGTGCTGTCGGTCGTTTCGACAAATTTGCAGCCGAAGTTCGCGAGCGTCACCCTGATGGGAAAAACCAACCTGCTAATGTTGGTGACAAATGGCGTGCCCGGCGCGACGAACCACATGCTTGCTTCAACCAACCTGATCCTGCCGAGAACAAGTTGGACGCGGCTGGCGACGAATGTGTTTGACGTGAGCGGAAATTTGGCTTTCACCAACGCGCTGAATCCGGCCACGCCGCAACGATTTTACCTGATTTCTGTCCCGTGATTGATTAACGCGTCCGCTTCACGACCTCGGTGTCCCGTTCGGTGTTGGGGCAGCAATCCCATTTAAACTCAAATTCCCGTTCCACCGGGGCCGTGCCCGACGCCTTCGGATCGTTGAAATAGTTCCGGTAGGTTGACGAGACTTGCGAATCGAGCACCGAGGGCAATCCTCCGGCTGCGGTGCCGGGGTTATTCTCGACAAAAGAGCCGGGCAGCCGGTTCAGGCCCTCGTAAAACCGGGCTTTGCCGGTAATGGAAACCCATCCCTTGGTGCATTTGCCGCCGATCGGCTTGCCCTCCGAAGCCCAGGCATCGTGGGTCGGCTGGGCGGTGGTCGAGCCGCTGAACACCGGCCAGGCCTCCCAGTACCTCAGCGGGCCGGCTGGCACTCCGGGCTTGGCGGTCCCGTCGCATTTTTTGACTTCCCACCTGAAAACCATGTACTGGACAATATGGCCGCCCTTTTTGGATTCCTCGGACAATTCCCACTGGATGACCCATTCAATTTTTCCACATTTTCCAGCATCAGGACCGCTGAAAGTATCCCATTTCAATTCCCGGGCCAACCCGCGGGGATCCACGTCATAGGTCGGACGGTCGCTGACGTACTCATATAAATTCATTCCGTCCACGTATTCGAGCGGGTCCCGCTGCAGGAAACGTCCCTTGTTCGCGTCATAATAGCGGGCGCGATAGAAATATAGTCCCGATTCCTCGTCCAGCTCCCGCCCGGTGAACAACCACGGATTGCCCACCGCGCTATGCGGCGTGCCCCAGGCATTCAAGGCCAGGGGCGTGTAGGCGGCATCCAGCACGATGACCTGGCCGTAGGCATCGTAGGTGTAACGTTCGACCGCCGCGCCGCTGGAATCGGTCAGCGCCTGCGGCGTCCAAAGCGCGTTTTGATGGTAATAGTAGGTCTGGCCGCCGCGATCCATCGTCAGCACCTCGTCAATGTAATTGCCGTAGGTATAAGTGGCCTGGGTTGTGCCTCCGGCATCCTGTGATTCGATGAGGCGCGCGTTGTCATAAAAGAAAACATTGGTGGCCGGGGTCCCCGCCGGGTCCGTGATTTTGACAACCCGCCGGCCCAGGGCGTCGTAGAAATACCGGCCGACGATGGCGGAGTCCGAAATGCGCTGGACTTCAGTCAGGCGGTTTTCCTCGTCATAAAAATAATTGTAAGCCGGGTCCTGAATGAGATTGCCGTTCGCGTCGTAGGTCAGCAAATTGGCATTGATGGTGAGCAGCTCGTTGGCCGGGCCATGAGTGCGCAGTTCCGGAACGGTGTTGCTGGTGACAATGTTCCAATTGCCGAGCGGGTCGAGGCTCCACAGTTTGGCAATGAAGGGCGAGGGAATCACAAAACCGGACAAGGCACCCACATCATAGCTGGTTAAACGATTCAAGACATCGTAGCCATAAGCCTCTGAATCGCCGGGGTCGTGGCGTTTTTGCTCGTAATACTTGTTGCCTTCGGCGTCGTAGGCGTAACCAAACCCGGCGATGCGGCTGACGGCGTTGGAATGTTCCAGCGACGTGATTCGGTTGTCCGCGTCATAGGTGTAGGTAGCCAGCGTGTTGTTGCGGCCGGCACGGGTGATGACCAGATTGTTGGCATCGTAGGTATAGGCGGCGATCGGCGGATTGGGCGTGGTGTCATTCAAAGTCACCAGGCGGTTCCGAACATCATAGGCATAATTGAGCGTGCGGCCTGAAGGATAGGTGTTCGTCTGGCGGCGGCCGGGAATGTCATAGCTGTAAGTGATGACCCGGCCATTTTGCGTGGCCCCGATGAGGCGATTGGCCCCATCGTAGGTAAAAGTGTCCAGCCAGCCGTTCCGATTGGCGGAAAGCACCCGGCCGGAAAGGTCGTAGGTGAAGCTGTCGTTGGCGCCGCTGGGCGCATAGCTGCGGTTGGTGAGGAAATACAGGCCGTCGTATGCATAGAACGTGACCTGGCCGTTTTGATCCAGGCGGCCGATGAGGTTGCCAACGGCATCGTAAACATTCGTCCGTGAATTCGGCGGCGCATCGGGATAAGTCTCAATGGTGCGGCGATTCAACGCGTCGTAAGTGTAGGTGGTCGTGTGCCCGTTGGCATCGGTGAGATGGGTGACGTTGCCCACGGCGTCGTAAGTGGTGGTAGTGACGTTGCCGAGCGCGTCCGTGGCTCCCACCTGGCGGTTCAACCCGTCATAGGCATAGGTGGTGACGTTGCCCAGACGGTCGGTGACGTTGGTCCGGTTACCCACGGCGTCGTAAGCGAAGGTGGTGGTCTGGCCGAGCGGATCCATCGCGCTGGTCTGGCGGTTCAGGGCGTCATAGGTGTAGGTCGTGGCGTTGCCATCGCCGTTGGTCGTGCTTAAACGGTTCCCCACGGCATCATAGCCGTAGCTGGTCACGCGGCCGACGGCGTCATAAACCGAAATCGTCCGGTTGAGCGCGTCATAGGCGTTGGTGATGACATTGCCATTGGGCGCGGTCTGGGTTGCCTGGTTGCCCACGGGGTCGTAGGTGTAAGTCGTCGTGTCGCCGGCGGCATTGACCGTGAGAGTCAAACGATTCAAACCATCGTAAAAATTGGTGGTGACATTCCCGTTGGGCTCGGCGACCGAGGTGCGGTTGTCAACGGGATCGTAAGTGTAGGTGGTCACGGCATCCCCCGAATTGATGACGTCATTGGTGTCGTTGGCTTTGCGGATGGTCCGGGTCAGCCGGTCCAGTTCGTCGTATTTGTAAAACGTCACGTGCCCATTGGGGTCGTCCAGGCGCGTGACCAGGCTGGATCCAACGGTTGGACTGCAACAAGGCGGCCCGCCGATGCTGGAATAATCATACCGGGTGACATTGCCCAACGCGTCCGTGGTGGTAACACGGCGATTGAGCGAATCGTACGTGTAGGTGGTGACATGCCCATTCGCATCCATGGAATTGGTCGCATTGCCGACAGCGTCGTAGGTGGTGGTCGTCAACCTGCCCAACGCGTCGGTGATGGCAATTGGCCGGTTCAGCGTATCGTAGGTGTAAGTCGTGGGCCACCCCAGTTGGTTGGTGACGCTGAGGCGATTGTCATTGGCGTCGTAGGTGTAAGTGATCACGCCGCCGAGCGCGTCCGTGGTGGCGCTCAACCGGGCCCGGGTGTCGTAAGCGTAGGTGGTGGTATTGCCGTTGGGATCGGTTTGCTGAGTGAGATGGCCTATGCCGTCGTAAGTGTAAGCGGTCACACCGCCCAGCGCATTCGTCCGGTCCACCATCCGGTTCAAACCATCATAGGCGTAGGTCGTCGTCCTCCCCAGCGGGTCTGTGGTCGAAACCCGGTTTCCGACGGCGTCGTAGGTGAAGAGTGTCACATTGCTCAGCGCGTCAACCATGTTCGTAAGATTGCCGGCAGCGTCATAGCTGTAAGTGGTCGCGCGGCCAAGCTTGTCAACCTGCGAAATCATGTTGCCGTGGGTGTCGTAGCTGTAGGAATTGGTTTGCCCAAGCGGGTCAATGGTATTCGTCCGGTTTCCGGACGCATCATATTGGTAGGTCGTAACCCTCCCGTTCGGGTCGGTCATGCTCGTGACCTGATTGAAAAGCGGGTCATAAGTATAAGTCGTCACCTCACCCAGGGCATCGGTCACGTTGGTGCGGTTGCCCTGAGCATCATATTGATAAGTCGTGACGTTGCCATCGGCGTCAGTTTTTGCCGACAACAATCGCAAGGGGTTGTAAGCATAGGCGGTGGTTGAACCATTGGGCGCCGTAACCCGGGTTATGTAGCCGTTGGTGTCATACTGATATCGCCACACTTTGCCCAGGCCGTCGATGTTCGTTGTCGTCGAAGGCGAGTACTGGAGTTCCAGATTCAGTGCCAGGGAATTATGATTCACACTCCAGTTTGACGGGTTGGCCAGCGAGAAATAAGTCTGCCCGGCGCCGTCAATCACCGAAAACGGCCGCTGGTAGCGATACGTGTAGAAATAGATCCGCCCGTCGCGGTCAATCTTGCGGGTCAACTGATACTGCGAATTGTAAGTGTAGCGCACCACCTTGCCCGCCGGATCGGTGATGCTGACGGGCATCCGGAATTGCGAATCGTATTGGAAGCGCGTAACCCGGCCGAGCGGGTCCGCGACCCGGTCCAGCTTGTATTGGTTGGTGTAACCGAGCGACAGGCTGCGACCGTAAGTGTCGGTGATGAGCACAAGCAGGCCGTTGCTGTAGGACAACGTCGTGACGTTCTGATTGCGGTCGCCCATTTCCGTGAGCCGGTAAATCGGCCCGCCAACGTAATAAGGTGTGCCGGCCACACTCTCAAAGCGCCACCAGCTTTGTGCCTTGTTGGTGATGGTGAAGCTGCCGTCAGGATTGTGCGTGAGTGTTTCAAAATAGCCGACATCGGGAACGTATGAATTTCGGCCGGTAAAACGATATTGGGTCACCCGGCCTTCACCATCCATGCGGAACATGTGGCTGCGCTGCTGGAACAAAAAAATGTTGAAGGAATGCGTCCAGCCGTAGCCAAGACCGGTGTTGACCTGCGCCCGCGAATTGTCCGCATTATAGGAATTGTAAACGAGGTTGAACGGCAGCGTCGAACCGCCGGAGCTTTTTATCGAAGGCCCGGAATAATCCTCGCGCAAATTGCCCTCCGAAAGGCTCATCTGGACATTGCCCCCGGATTGGCGGGTGGATGGCAGACCACAGGTCAGGCAAACATCCGGCGCTTCGGCGCCAATATACATGGCGCTCGCATTTGCCCCCAACCACAACGGCGCGGCAGCGGCCACCAGCCGGACCAGACCCCGCGCCACGGTTTCCATCGCTTTTTGTTTTTTCAGCGCGCCAACCACTCCCAGCAAAATCATCCCGGCCAGCACCAGCGTGCCAGCCGCCGGTTCGGGAACATTACTCACTATCGCTTCGGTATCCAGGTACAATCCCAAATCGTAGGGCGTGTCATATTGCAGCGACATGCTGCCGGTCAGCGTGGTCAAAAGCGACGTTCCGTCCGAACTGCTGGGGCCGATGTCAAAATACGTGTCGTTGAACAACACCGGGGTCCCGTCCACTTCAAGCGTTAAAACCCCCTCCGCATAAGCCGATTGCCCGTATTCATCGGTAAAGACGCTCAACGCGCCCGTGAGCAGCGTGGAAAACGACACATTTACCGAACCGCTACCCCCGGTGATCTCAAACGTGCTTACCATCGAGCTCAGACCGACGGCCGAATCCGAAGCGTCAATCTGGCCGGGAACCTCTGCGCCAGCATTGCCCTGGCCGCTGACATCCAACGTCAGCGTAAGCGGCGTGGATACCTGCCCGTTGGCCGATGAATAATCGCCGGTGGCGTTCACGGTGCCGTTGCCGGAAAGATATTGATTGTCAGAACCGGCCTGGGCAAAGACCGAGGGCTCCCAAGAGAACAGCAGCAAAAAAGTTCCGGCGTCCGGCGTGATGGACAGACTGTCAACGGAGAGTTGACTGCTGGCGGAAGCATCAGCCACCGCGTGACGCACGGGCAACAAACACAGGGCGGCAAAAATGACTAGAGAGGCTATCCGGGAAAAATGCATTTTCATCGTTTTCATAAGAATGCGGCTTAAGGATTAAACTATGATTCCTTTATTTCCAAAAATCACTTAACATAATCAAACGGATAAGTCAAGAGAATTTTTTCCTCATTGTTTGTTATCAGCGGGCAAAAGGTTCAATCGCAATTTGTTGTATTTCAATTATTTATGAAAATAGCCTCTTGAAAAATGGGGGCGAGGCCGTTTAGTGGTTCCGGGCGGAATTGAAGGGCGGGTCGAGATAAACGAGGTCCACGGTTTCGTCCTTGAGGTAACGTCGGAAGATGTCGAGGTTGTCGCCGTAATAAAGCGTGCCCATTTGAAAGTTGATGGTTGAGAGATGCGGGTTGAGAGTCTAGCGGCAATGCGGGAAGCGGAGCGCCGATCTCCTAGTGGCACCAACAGGCGATTCCCCGACAAATTTGCCGAATCAGAAACCGGCACTCCGTGGGGCGGTGAGCGACCAACCCAAAACAAACGGCCGCTTCCAAGAGAGCGGCCATTCAGAAACCACGGATTCGGACTTTCCGTTATTTCCTGCGGCGGAACAAAGCGAGCATGAACCCGCCGCCGATGGCAGACAAAGCAATCGTGGCTGGTTCAGGAACAACAGCAATGCTGTCAAGTCCGGAAGTCAACTCGCCCGGAGTGCCAACATCACCGACCAAATCGAGCGCGCCGGTGGACAGGTTGACGCTGAAGAATTCGGTCTGGCCATCAACCGTTCCCGAGAAGTAGGCATCGTCGGTGATGGGTGAGATGTCAAATCCGATGCGGTCGGCGAAATCAACTCCCGTCGGCCCAATCAGGCTCGTGCCTCCCGTCGCCGGATTCATACCGTACAAGTCGTGGGTGTCGGCGCTGATGCCGTAAAAATCGCCGTTGGAATAATCATAAGCCATGGCATCAATGCTCGCGCCGGTATAGTCGGGTCCCGCCGTGGCCGCACCCGTTATCGGGTTAATGGTCAGGTTCTGCCCCAGGTCGCTGGACACATAGAGCTGGCTGGTTCCGGCGTTGAAGCCGAAGTCAATGCCGTTCAAAATCGGGCTGAACGCTCCAGCACCCACCAGCGTGGCAGCGCCGGTATTGGGATTGATGACATATAAGTGGCTCTGGTCGCCCAAGCCATAGAGGGTGCCACCGATCCAATCAATTCCCCGCACCTCCTCACCAGATTGCAGGCCGGTAATGGAGTGGGCTGAGAGCAAGGTTCCCGGCGACGCGCTATCGAAGGAAACCAGCTCGTCCAATTGATCACTCACGCCGTAAACCAGCTCGGCATTTGCCTTGATGCCGGAAGCCACTGCCAACGCAACGGCCAAAGCGAGAACGTTTCCGGCGGGGTTAACACGCATTGTCTGAATCTTCATATTTTTCCTTGGTATAGATTGCTATTTATTGTTTTTGCAAAACCAATATATGTAAAGTGACTGTAAGTTTACATACTAGACATCTTTAGTCAAGCTTTTTATGGCTTTTTTTGATGCATGTAAGTGATTGGAGGACAATGAGTACCATCACAACTCCAGTTCAGGCCGGAGAATGTCGAGGTTGTCGCCGTAATAAAGCGCGCCCCTATGAAAGGGGATGGTTGAGGATTGATAGCACGGGGTTGAGAGTCCAGCGGCAAAAGGGATTGCGTTGGCGGGAATTCAATTTGTGTTTTACACCCGCCCTCACCTTTTATCCTCTCCCCCGGGGGAGAGGAAATGGCGGGTGGCCGATTTTGGTTTTGCGGCTGACTGTCCGGCCAATCCAGCCGCTGAAAATTCCAAAGACGCGGCACACGTTTCTCCTGCTCCTGAACCTCCTGGGACACCGGTTGTCGCTGTGAGCTATTCCCCCGGCAAGCCAGCGCTCCTCGGAACTGGTCTCCGTTTCAGGGGGCGCCAGGCGCGCACTTGTTTCGCTTCTTCAAACATTTTAGCCGGAATGACGTTGCATCCGGTCTGGCGTTAAAGGGTAAAAGATCAAAAACTAGAGCCCCCGCACACAACGGAACCCGAAGGCTTCGTCGGTGCAGTTCGGGTAGCCGATGAGGCGATTGGCGCACCGCGCGTAGTCGGCACCGTTGTCCCAACCCCCGCCACGCAACACCCTGAGGCTTCCAGACGCCGGTCCATGTGGATCCGTTCCCCCCACGTAAGGCGTCCCATACCAATCCCAACACCATTGAAAAACATTCCCCGCCATGTCGAACAACCCATAACCATTCGCTGCAAATGACCCCACCGGACTCGTGTAGGCCCCCTCTCCGATCTCGCCGACATCGTTGTAGCCGGCGGGCCCCAAATCGTAACCATAATCCCCGGGATTTCCGTAGTAGTTGGCCTGTCGTTCGGATATTGTGTTGCCCCAGGGAAACCGTTGCTTGCTCAATCCGCCCCGCGCCGCTTTTTCCCACTCCGCTTCCGTGGGCAACCGATATCCTTTGGCCGCCCAATTGACATGCACCGTCACCGCCTCATTCGTATAAAGCTGTGTGTATCCCGCATCCGTGTAATACACCGGCGTCAAACCCGCCAGTTGCGACCGCGCATTGCACCACTTCACCACATCATACCAATCCACCGTCTGCACCGGATGATTCGCCGTCTTGCCCACACCAACGTGGTCAAAGACATATCCCTGGCTCATGGCCCAATCATAGGTCGTCCGCCATTGACGATAGCTCACCAGGTTCGTATCCATGTAAAATGCCGACACATATGCGGTGACGGCGTCGGCGTCGGTGATATCGGGATCACCAATGGAGTTCCCCATCTTGAAAACCCCGGCGGGAATGAGCGCCATGCCAGGGGGCGAAAGGGCCTGATTGCCCGCCGGCGCAACCCCCAGATTAGTCGGTTGCGCCAAAGTTGGATGAACCCCGGCAATCAATGCCAGCACAATAAACAGCGGGCGGAGTTTTGGGTTCATTATCAATTCAAGTTTAGCTGCCCTAACATATCAATGATGGCATGATTTACAGTGTTATTTTTACCCCCGGCCAAGGGAAAGGCAAACGAAAATCGCTCCAGCCAACCGCGAAGAAAGCTTGAAAAGGGCCGGTGGCGGGCAGCAATGCAAGCGTGCTGAACGCAAGGGCGTATCCCGACGCTGCTCCTGATTTGTAGCCGCAGGCGTCCTCTGCCGCCCATGCCACAAAACCCAGCCCACGTCTTGACCTCGCTCCTACAGGACGCAACCCGGCTGGAAGCCGGGCGATACGGCAGCCAGGGATGGCCGCCGCTACAGGGCAGTGCCCGAATGCGTGCTTCACCACAAGCTGAAGCCTGAACTCCAACGACCGGCGGACAGGATGGCGGCGCATTGGCTCATAATTCCAGCGATTCTTGGAATTGATATTGAACCAGACCCCGCCCAGACCAAACCGTAGCATCACTGTTTAAACAAATTATTCAAGGCGCCGCTCAAGATGACAAACGCGGCAAAAACAGACAGAATCGTCACGATTGCCACCATGCCCGATTGCGCTTCAATCAGAAATTTCTGCTTCTTAGACGGGTGCGGATTTAGTGCGCGCCAGTGGAACACGGTGTTCACGGCTTGCCCCAAAAAGGAGACGATCAGAACAACTCTAGCCTTCCCGGCGGTTTGCATCAATTCGTTAAAAAACGGAATTCCGGTTTGATAGGTGAAGGCCAGGGATAAAACCATCAGTAGGAAAACGATTCCATGTCCCCACCATGGCAGGGGGGGCACGGGTAATGATTTGTATCTTCTAAGATAAGAGACATAAATACAAATTAAACCCATGATCACCGCCACAAACGAGTTGTAAAAGGAGACATAGACGGCATATATCCATCCCGTCTTTAAAAAGGCGTTGAAAAGAATCAGGCTGAGGATGAGGCCGCCGGTGTGGAGCAAAGCACCCGGCAGGTTCTCCGGGTAGCACCCGGACTCCACCACCACGTTCATCATGGCCCAAATGATGAAGAAAAAATACATCCCCAAGAACGCGTACCAAAATTCCAGCCCTCCCAAATTTTTATTGAATGAACTGATGGTAATCGCGGCGATTGGCAGGATCAGCGCGTTCAGCAAAAGGTGGAGATACCGTAGAAAGAAGTAAAATTTATGCATCCAAGTCGGGCAGGGAGTCCAACCACTCTTTAAAAAACGCGTCGGTTTTTAAATTGTTGTCCAGCTCGATCTCCGCCTTGCCGGCCTGTCGTGGAACGAGGGCAATGTGGCGGTGCTTGCCCCCCTGACAATACGCACGTGGACTCTTCGGCCCGCAATGTCGGCCCGAAGCAGCACGTATCTTCGCATGGCTTTTTGGATTTCAATCCGATCCTCGAACAAAACGACCTTGGCCCGCAATGCCCCCAGGAACGTTTCGATACCCACCCAGGCGAAAAAAATACAAAACGCAAGACCGCCGAAAGCCACAGAAATTTTTAACTGTCCGCCAAGGACCGAGTACAGAAGCGCCCCCAATCCGATAAGGCAGGGAACCGCCAAAACCACTCCGAAAACAACATAAAATGCCCTCATCAAACCGCGGCTGGCCCGATAGGTTCGAGGGTAATCCAACTTGATCTGGCCGTCTTCATGTGCAAGGGTCATAATTATTCTCGATTCTGAATGGATTCAAGGTTGGGAACTGTTTTCAGCGGATGCCTTCTTGTGCTGTTCGAGCCAATCATTTGCACGCCGTTTCCCCTCCACAATTTGCTCCGATGACATCACGCCCTCCATCTTAGTCACCGCATTCTTTCCATCCGCATTGCCTTGCGCCGCCGCCAGCAGACACCACTTGTAGGCCTCCGCATAATCCTGCGCCACGCCTTTGCCTTTGTAGTAGCAGGCGGCCAGATTGATTTGAGCTCCGGCGAAGTATTGCCCGGCGGCTTTGCGATACCACTTCACCGCCTCCGCCTCATCCTGCGCCACGCCCCGGCCCAGGCTGTAGTCAACGCCCAGATTGTTTTGAGCCCTGGCGTAATCCTGCTTCGCGGCTTTGCGATACCACTTCACCGCCTCCCCATAATCCTGCGCCACGCCCCGGCCGGACTCGTAGAAGAGACCCAGATTGTATTGGGCCCTGGCGTCATTCTGCCCGGCGGCTTTGCGAAACCATTTCACCGCTTCCGCTTGATCCCTCGTCGCACCCGGGCCAAAGGCGTAGTAGTCACCCAGATAGTATTGAGCCTTGGCGTCATTCTGCCCGGCGGCTTTGCGAAACCATTTCACCGCCTCCGCATAATCCTGCGCCACGCCAAGCTTGCCGCTGTAGAATGCCTCCCCCAGCGCACATTGCGATTCGGCATCGCCTTTTTCCGCCTTGGCGCGGATATCCGCCAGTTGTTTGCCGTCTGCGTTGCTTGGTTGGGCATGAAGTGTTTGCCCGGCCAACACCAAGGTCAGGCCGAAACCAAATAGCAATCTCTTGAAGTTCATGGGATGCCGACCGTGTTGTGTCTCGTATCCAAGGGTTCTTTGACGGTCAGCGTATTGTTTAAAACCCGCTTGTCAACGGATTTTTCGGTGGTGTCTTGGTTTGATTTGAAAGCGGAGCGCGAGTTGTCCCAACTCGCAGCTTTTCCGAGCAATCCGGCCGCTGCGGATTGAGGACAATCCGCGCTCCGTGACAAATTAAGACACCACCGATTTTTCCATGGTTTTCAGAAGGCGCCGGCCAATGGGATGGTCCGATTCCCGCTTCGCCCATTCCGCCAGCCCTATCGTCAAGCCATCGTTGTGCGGCTGGATTTGAAACGGAAATCCGGCAACTCAGAATCCACAAGAACTGTTTTACCGGACTCCCGCCGGAGTGCGGTGTTCGCGGTGAAAAGAAAAACGGCCTTCGTTTCCGTGGGCCGCTTTGGGTTTATGTCAGTTCGCCGTTTGTTTTACGGACTTGGCGGTGCAGGCGGCGTGGGCTTGCTCTTGGCTGCGGTTAGCAACTGCCGCTGGCGGACTGGACAACGCCTTTCACGATGGCCACGCCACCCAGTCGCGTTGCACTTGCGTCAATCAACGACCTGCACCGGCCAATCAAGGACCCAGGCCACGAACCGCACCAGCGCGACAACTGGCACCGGCTGCTGAATTGAATGGCGTGTTCTGCTTCATCAGTGCCCCAAAACACAGGAGCATTGTGGGCAAGTCATTGCCAGCTAATGCCAGCTTGACTATTCAAAGCCATCGTGTTTAGTAAAAGCCATCACCAAGGCACACTTCAGCTAAAAAGCTTGTGAAAACAAAAACCGTCCTTGCGAGAACAACCCGCCCGAAGACGGTGGCCCGGGGTTTAAGAACTGGCTGCGCCACGAGACTGCTGCCGCTGCTCCTGTGGCTGGCGCCGCCCGCTGTGATGCAAGCCCAATTCACTTACACGACCAATAACGGCACGATCACCATTACGGGATACACCCGTTCCGGCGGTGCAGTGACCATTCCCAGCAGGATCAACGGCCTGCCGGTCACCAGCCTCGGGGACGGAGCGTTCTATAACAGCAGAAGCCTGACCAACGTCACGATCCCCAATAGCGTCACCAGCATCGGGAACGCAGCGTTTGGTCGGTGCACCAGCCTGAAAGCGATAACAGTGGATGCACTCAACTCCGTCTATAGCGGTGTGGATGGCGTCTTGTTCGACAAAAGCCAGACCACGCTCATCCAATGTCCGGGGGGCAAAGCCGGAAGCTACACGATCCCCAACAGCGTCATCAACATCGGGGACGAGGCGTTCGAAAACTGCGACGGCCTGACCAGCGTCAAGATCCCCAACAGCGTCACCAACATCGGAAGGTATGCGTTCGATTCCTGCGGCCTGACCAGCGTGACAATCCCCGACAGCGTCACCAGCATCGGGGACAGGGCGTTCTATGACTGCTACAGCCTGACCAACGTCACGACAGGCAACAGCGTCACCAAAATCGGAAGTTATGCGTTTTCTGACTGCTACAGCCTGGCCAACGTCACGACAGGCAACAGCGTCACCCGCATCGGGGACAGCGCGTTCTCCGACTGCAGAAGCCTGACCTGCGAGACAATAGGCAACAACGTCACCAGCATCGGGGACAACGCGTTCTATGACTGTAGAAGCCTGATCAATGTCACGATAGGCAACAGCGTCACCCGCATCGGAAGCGCGGCGTTCGATGGCTGCGCCAGCCTGATCGGCGTCAAGATCCCCAACAGCGTCACCCGCATCGGGAGCGCGGCGTTCAGTCAATGCACCAGCCTGAAAGCGATAACGGTGGATGCACTCAACTCCGTCTATAGCAGTGTGGATGGCGTCTTGTTCGACAAAAGCCAGACCACGCTCATCCAATGTCCGGGAGGCAAAGGTGGAAGCTATACGATCCCCAACAGCGTCACCAGCATCGGAGACTTTGGCCAGGTCCTGCGCGTCCCCAACAACGTCATCATCATCGGAGGCTCCGCGTTCTTTGAATGTTTCAGCCTGACCAGCGTCACCATCCCCAACAACGTCACCAACATCGGAAGCTATGCGTTCTATTCCTGCAGAAGCCTGACCAGCGTAACGATCCCCGACAACGTCACCAGCATCGGAAGCTATGCGTTCTTTTACTGCACCAGCCTGACGGCAGTCTATTTTAAAGGCAACGCCCCCCGCCTTGGCTCGGCTGTGTTCAACGCTGACAATCATGCGACCATCTATTACTTGCCGGGGACCACGGGCTGGGGCACGACGTTTGGCGGTCGTCCGACCGTGCTGTGGAAGTCGCGGGCGCAAACCAGCGATGCCAGCTTCGGCGTGCGGACGAATTAATTTGGATTCAATATCAACTGGGCCAGCAGCTTGGTCTCGATCCGGTCACCCAGCATGAACTTCTGGTCGCGCGGAAACTTGTTCAGTTGCGGGATCAAATAGACCGGCAGGTCTTGCGGCTTTGTCAGAATGTTGATTCATCCTTGATTCGTCCTTGAGGTGCTGCCGGAGGATGCCGAGTTTGTCGCCGTAATAAAGCCCCATTTGAAAGTTGAGGGTTGAGAGATGCGGGTTGAGGGTCAAGCGGCAAGGCAGGCGTGACCCATACGCATTCCCCGCATCAACCCGAACCGGGGTTGATTTGTGGCGGTCCCGCGTTACTGAACCGCAGGCCAGCCAAAAGCAACGAACCACCGTCGCAAGGCACGCTTTACCGGTCCGGTCTCGAATTGGCCTCGTCCGCACCGAATTCCCATTTGACTGTCTGCACGTGGACATCCGCGAACGTCACGACGGCTCCCCCGCCGTGCCGCCGGGTCAACGGTTCAGAGCCAGGCTGCCAGCGACCGTCGTTTATCGGCTCACCACTGTCCCCATTGGGATTGTCGGCGGCGCTGTGCGATCCGGGTTCTTCGGCCAGCATGATTTTCTGGGAGGGATTGCGAATGCCATACTGCTTGAACAAATACGCGGCCGGTTCTTCGAAAAATGACGACAGGCCGATGTTATGGCCGTTATCCAAGCCGTAACCCGTAAGACTATAACTGAAAAGGTAGGGGCCGTTGGAATCGCCGGCCACGGCGGCAATGCGGTCGTTATCATTTCTGTCCAAGGGACAGCGGAACAGGCTGCGATTGGCGCTTCCCATCGCGCCGACAACCGGGCTTTTCTCAAACGGCGGGTAGAGCGCCGTATTGGTCCGCCAATAAATCCAGTCCTGGGGATGATAACTGCACTGGCACGCGGGGCCGGGAAAAGTGCCATTGTTGTCATTCAAATACAGCGTCATCGCCGTGCCGATTTGTTTGAGGTTATTAATGCACTGGGTTTGGGCGGCCTTGCTTTTGGCCGAGGAGAGCACGGGCAAGAGCAAGCCGGCCAGAATGCCGATAATGGCGATGACCACCAGCAATTCGATGAGTGTGAAGGCACACCGGTTTGTAAGCGAGCGGCTCAACTTGACGCCGGGCGGCGCCGGATGCCTTTTCCGTTTGTTGGTTTTGTCCATGCCACAAGCAATCCACTTTTGCATCACCGCCGTCCGGCGCGGCGCGGGGCTTCGCGCCATTCAACGGTTGCCAGTATCAAGTGTTACGTAGAGCGCCACGAGCTTGTCATCCATTAAGAAGCACCTGACGTGCTGATCCGGGCGCGCGTAATAGCAGTAGCCCTTTTTTCCATCATAGTCCTTATACAACACATCCCTTGCGGAAAAATCCAAGGGTTTGCCCACAACGGTTTCGGACGGCCGCCCGAGGACCCCCAGAACATCGTCCAGCGAAGAGCCCAGGTGAAGTTTGCCGCGCCAGGTGAAGCCCGGCCCTTGCCCTTGACTTCGCAACTCGGTCACTCTGTCATTGTAAACCGCAACCCGCACCGCTCCCGGATATAAAAGAACATAAAATGGGGGTGGTTTGTCAGGCAGGCGGCGCCCGTGCTGAACATGGGAATCGTCCCCCCATAAATATCCCGCCGGCTCACCGAGCACGTGAATGGCCTCCTTAACCGTGGTTCCCGGCTTGTTCAGTTGGGCAATCTTCGCGTCAATTTCTGGATCCGCCTCCCCGGCAATCCCGGTCATGCCTTCATCTTCACCGACGGTGATGAACAGGGCAGTGACCTTGTAATTCATGAAGAAGCACCTGATATGCTGATCCGGACGCGCGTAATAGCAGTAGCCGGTTTTTCCATCATAGTCCTTATACAACACATCCCTTGCGGAAAAATCCAGGGGTTTGCCCACAACGGTTTCGTCCGGCGGCCCGAGCGCCTCCAGAACATCGTCCAGCGAAGCGCCCAAGTGAAGTTTGCCGTGCCACGTGAAACCTCCACTTAATCCTTCAGCGCGCAATTCCCAAACCTGACCGCCACTGACCACCACGCTCACATTTTGGGGATACACCATCGCGTAAGTATCAGGCAGTTCGCCCTTCCGAAAGGTTTTGTTTTCCCAAACATATTTTCTGGGAACGCCCAACACGCGGATCACTTTGTTGGCGGGTGTTCCCGGCTGGCTCAGTTGGACAATCTTCGAATCAATGTTCTCCATGGAAAACTTGGGAGGACGGGTGGCCCGCCAGACGGGCAGTCCGATGACAAGACACAGCGCCCCAACTATAAGAACAGCGAGCAATATTTTGGTTTTCATGTTTTGTTCCCGGTTTCGGATTTTGGATTTTTCGCTTTGCGCAATCGTTGCCATCATCGTCTTGACTTCGCCGACCTGCTGATAGCGCCGTTCCGGTTTATTTTCCAGCGCCCGCAGCACGACTTCATCCAGCCGCACGTCAATGGCAACTTTCCTGGACGGCGGCTCGATGCGTTTGCCGGGCAGTTCGCCCGTGAGCATCTGGTAAAACACCACGCCCAATGAATAAATGTCCGCGCGATGGTCCACTGCGAGCGGGTGCGCGATTTGTTCCGGCGCCATGTATTGCGGCGTGCCCATGACTTTGCCCGCCTCGGTCAACGCGGGCGAACCGGCCGCCGGCAATCCGCCGGCCGCCGGTTCGTTTTCTCCCCCGACCAGCTTGGCCAGGCCGAAGTCGGCCACTTTCACCCGTCCACGGCGGTCGAGCAGAATATTTTCCGGTTTGATGTCGCGATGAACGATGCCCTGGTCGTGGGCAAACTGGAGCGCATCACAAATCTGCGGGACGATAGCCAGCGCTTCGCGCGGTGAAACGCGGCCGGCATTGAGCAATTGCCGGAGCGTCACGCCGTCCACAAACTCCATGAAGAAATAAAACAGTCCATCAGCCTGGCCAAAGTCGTGAATGGTGACAATGCCGGGGTGATTGAGCCTGGCCAGCGCCCTGGCCTCGCGGGCGAAGCGTTCCGCGAACGCGGGGTCATGGCCGATGCCGGGCGGAAGGATTTTGAGGGCGACGACCCGATCCAATTGTTTTTGGCGGGCTTTATAGACCGCGCCCATGCCGCCCTGGCCGACAAACTCAAGAATTTCCAGTTGCGGAAAATGGGCAACGAGTTCTTCCACCGTGGGCGGAACAAAGCGTGATGATTTTCCACCGGGGTCCGTTCCCGTGGGGAATCCCGCCTGGAGCAGACACTCCTGGCAAAGGCCCCTGGGCGCGTCCGGCGCGAGCGGCTTTCCACAGCTTGGACATAAAGGCATCCTGTTCATCGCAGATTCCGTTACCCTTATATTCTGCAAACCGGGGAAAATGTTACAGGCAAATTGACGCGGATTTACGGAGGCCCCGGCGGGGAGGATTGGCAATGGAGCGGTTCCTCAATCCAGCAACGCAAATCACCCGCCGGCCACCACCTTGAACAGGTGTCTCATTTCCTCCTTCACCTCTTCCGGCGAACCAACGGTGCTGGCAATCTCGGCCTGCAACAACTCGCGGTAGCGCTGGCGCAAACGGTGGACCGCCACGCGAACCGCGCCTTCACTCAGGTCCAGCCGCACGGCCAATGCCGCATACGGCTGTGATTCGCGCGCGCCGGTGAGCGTTTGTTTGATCGCGTCAAACAATTCCATCTTGTCCTCCCGGCGATACTCGTTCTCCAACCGCCCCAACACCACGTCCAGCAAGGTGGTGGCCCACCGCCGGTCAAAGGCCTTGTCGGGCGTGGCGTTGTCCGCCGGCTCCAAATCGAACCGTTGTTCCGCGGCCGCCAGGTCAAGCGACAGGATTTTCCGCCCGCCGCCGCGTTTCTGCGCCCGCGTTTTTTTCCATTCGTCGGCGAGAAAATAATTCATGGCGCCCAGCAGGAACGAACGAAACCGTCCGCGCCGGGGATCGGCATGGGCGAGCGACTGCTGTTCCAGCAAACCCAGGAAAAAGGCCTGGGTCAAATCCTGCGCGTCGGGCGGACTGTACCCGCGCCGGCGGACAAAAACATAAAGGGGATACCAGTAAGTTTGACAGAGACTGGCCAGCGCGTCGCGCGCGCGGGTCGTATCATTGGCCCCGGCCTTGAGCACCACCGACCAGTGCGTCGTGACAAAAGCGGGCCGCCGCGCCGCCCGATTTGAAGATGACGCGCTGGTGGAATGATTCCCGGTAATTTCGGTTGTGCTCACGCACCAACAGCCTAACCGCCTTTCACAAAAAGGCAACGAGCTGGGTTGCGCGATGTTGCCTTTTTGCGACCGCGTTGTAAGCGTAGCCCCCAAAGACGTGGCACCAGTTTGGACACGGAGTTTTCCAATCGCAAAGAAGCCCACGACCCTCGGCCAGCATCTCAAGAAAAAGCGGTTTGGCGCGGGAATCCGGCAGTCGGAAGCGGCTCAAATACTGGGGGTTAGCACAAGGTCACTGAGTCTTTGGGAATGTGACCGGCTGTTTCCAACCGCTCCGTATCACGCTCGAATTATCGCTTATATGGGCTATGACCCGCTCGAGAAACTGACAAACAATGCCGAAAACAGCCAAAGGCAACGAACCCCAATTCGTTGCCTTTTTGTGAAAAGTTGTCATCCAAAGCAGCTTCGCTCCTGACCAATTTACACGCGCATCATCAGCCTTTGGGTGGTGTGCCAGTTTCAGCTTTCTTCGTTTCGGCTTGGGCTTTGTCGAGAGCCACATTCAACAGTAATACATTTACTCGCGCCTGGCCGAGAAAACCCCACTGCGGCGGTTCGGTGAATTGATCCACGAGGGCCTTGATTTTGTCCTCGCTCATGCCGCGCGAAGCGGCGACGCGCGCGATCTGAAGCCGCGCGGCTTCGGGACTGATATGCGGATCAAGGCCGCTGGCGGAGGCAAAAACCATGTCCGCCGGCACAACCGTATTGGTCGGCAGGTTGTTCCCGCTGATGAAGGCCGCGATGTTGTTCAGGACATTCGTGTACAAAGGCGCGCTGGTTGGACCCAGGTTGCTGCCACTGGACGCCGCGATGCCTGATGGTCCCGTGCCATAGCTACAGGCTGAGGGCCGCGGCCAGAAGTAATTGGTACCCTGGAATTGCTGCGCCAGCAGCGCGGAGCCGATAATCTTGCCGTCCTTTTTCACCAGACTCCCGTTGGCCTGGTTGTGAAATGCAAACTGCGCGAAGATCGTCATGACGACCGGATACATTACTCCGGCCACGACACTCCACAAAATGGTCTGCCTTACGGATTGGGTAATAAGTTTTATCATAGCATTTCCTCGTTTGTAATTTTCGGCATCAGCGACATCAAGGCGCCAGGTGAACCAACACCAGCAACACATCAATCAGCTTGATGAATATGAATGGCACGATGATGCCGCCAATACCGTAAATCAGCATGTTGTTGCGCAAAATCACCGCGGCGCCGAGCGGGCGGTATTTCACGCCTTTCAACGCCAGGGGAATCAGCGCCACGATAATCAGCGCGTTGAAAATGACCGCCGCCAAAATGGCGCTCTGCGGGGAGTGCAGATACATGATGTTCAATTTGTCCAGCGGGCCGCGCCCACCGACGGTGGTGGCGTAGAGCAACCCAAACATCGCCGGCAGGATTGCGAAATACTTCGACACGTCGTTGGCAATGCTGAACGTGGTCAGCGCGCCGCGCGTCATGAGGAGTTGCTTCCCGATTTCCACCACCTCGATGAGCTTGGTCGGATTGCTGTCCAAGTCCACCATGTTGCCGGCTTCGCGCGCCGCCTGGGTGCCGGTGTTCATGGCCACGCCCACATCGGCTTGTGCCAGGGCGGGTGCGTCATTGGTGCCGTCGCCGATCATCGCGATCAGTTTGCCGCCTTCCTGTTCCTTGCGGATGCGGGCGAGTTTGTCCTCCGGCTTCGCCTGCGCAATATAATCGTCCACACCGGCCTCGGCGGCAATCGCGGCCGCGGTCAGCGGGTTGTCACCAGTGATCATCACCGTGCTGATGCCCATCTTGCGGAGTTGCGCGAAGCGTTCCTTGATGCCGCCTTTGACGATGTCTTTGAGTTGAATGACCCCGAGCAGCCTGGCTCCATCGGCTACCAGCAGCGGGGTGCCGCCTTGTCGAGAAATGTCGTCCACCCTGTTCATCACACTTGAATCCACCGATCCGCCCTGCTCTTTCACAAGTTTGGCCACCGCCTCGGCTGCGCCTTTGCGAATGCATCGGATTGGATGTGCCGCAGGCTCGGTTGCCAGCGACTGGGGCGACGCGGGAACTGTTGAACGACCGGCTATGGCCATTCCGTGCTCTCTGATGTCGGGCTGGAGTTGTGGTTCGGCATAAAGGTCCACGCCACTCATTCGTGTTTGCGCTGTGAAGGGGACGAAAGTCGCGAATCGTTCGGCCACTTCCTGGCCGCGCAAACCATATTTCTCTTTTGCCAACACGGCGATGGAGCGGCCCTCGGGCGTTTCATCTGCCAGCGAGGCCAGTTGTGCGGCTTCAGCAAGCTCCTCCATTTTGACGTCCGGAGCGGGAATGAATTCCGTCGCCTGACGATTGCCGAGTGTGATCGTGCCAGTCTTGTCGAGCAGCAGCACGTCCACGTCGCCCGCCGCCTCGACTGCCCGGCCACTCGTCGCCAAGACGTTGCGGCGCATCAAACGGTCTATGCCGGCGATGCCGATGGCGCTCAAAAGTCCGCCGATGGTCGTCGGGATCAAACAAACGATCAACGCGAGCAGCACGGGAATGGAAGTCAACACCACACCCTTCTGACCAGCCTGAGCTTCGTTGTAATGGGCGTAAGGCGGCAGCACGAAGACGACGACGATGAAAAGCGCCGTGAGGCTGACCAATACAATATTCAGCGCTATTTCATTTGGCGTTTTCTGCCGGCGAGCGCCTTCAATCATCGAAATCATCCGGTCGAGAAACGAATTGCCGGATTCGGCGGTGACGCGCACAACGATCCGGTCGCTCAACACACGGGTGCCTCCGGTCACTGCGCTGCGGTCACCGCCGCTTTCACGCACCACGGGCGCGGACTCGCCCGTGATCGCCGATTCATCCACCGTGGCGATGCCGTCCTCGATTTCACCATCGGCGGGAACCAATTCCCCGGCTTCGCAAACATAATAGTCGCCCACTTTCAGATCCGAGCTGGCGACCTGGACTTCTTTGCCATTCACCAGCGCTCGGGCCATGGTCTTGGTGCGCATTTTTTTGAGAGCGTCGGCGTGGGCCTTGCCCCGGCCTTCGGCCATGGCCTCGGCAAAATTCGCGAACAGGCAGGTGAACCACAGCCAGAAACAAATCTGGATGTTGAACAAATTGAACTGGCCGGGCAGGAACAGAATGATCGTCGTCCAGATGGAGCCGAGCCACACGACAAACATCACCAGATTCTTGATTTCGTCGCGCGGATGCAGTTTTTTGAAGGCGTCAATCACCGCCTGGCGGAACAATTCCGAATATTTGAATTCGACTTTTGTGCTCATAGTTTTGAGTATTTGTTGAAAAATTTGGATGGCTTAGAACATTCGGCCCGCCAGCATCAATCCATGCTCGACAATGGGTCCCAGGCAAAGCGCCGGGAAGAATGTCAGCGCGGCGACGATGGTGATGACTCCCGCCAAAGTGAGGCCAAACGTCCAGCCATGAGTCGGCAGCGTGCCGGACGAAGCCTCGACGGTTTTCTTGGAAGCCAGCCGGCCCACGATTGCCAGTATGGATATGATGGGGATGAATCGTCCGATCCAAATGACAATGCCGGCGCCGATATTGTAGAAAGGCGTATTGGCGTTCAGTCCGGCGAAGGCGCTGCCATTGTTGTTCGCCGCCTCGCCAAAGCAGTAAAGGACCTCAGTCAACCCGTGCGGGCCATTGTTGGCCATGCTGGATAAACCCTGCGGAATCATCACCGCAATGGCAGTCGGAATCAGAGCGGCGGCGTTGGGGATCAATACACCGATCACCGCCCAAGTCGCGACCCACGCATCCAGTTTCTTGCCGAGATACTCCGGAGTTCGCCCGATCATCAGGCCGGCGATGAAGACGGTGATGATCACGTGAAACAACATGCAATACATGCCGCAACCGATGCCGCCGAAAAGCATTTCACCGACGAGGATGTTCCACAACGGCATCATCCCGGCCAGCGGCATATAGCTGTCGTGCATGGAATTGACCGAGCCGTTGTCAATCGCGGTGCAGGAGGTGCCCCAAAGCACGCTGTTCATCACCCCGATTCGTTGTTCCTTGCCTTCCATGTTCGCCAGAGCGTTGCCCGTCACCGGGTTTGGCTGCGACTCGAAATACCAGGCTCCGACGAATGAAAGGAAAAACAGGGCGAGCATGACGCTAAACAATGTCCAGGCGTGTTTCTTATTACCCACCAGCAAGCCAAACATATAGACCTGGGCCATCGGCACGACGATAATAGCAAGCAGTTCGAGAAAATTCGTCAACGGGGTGGGATTCTCAAATGGATGCGCGCTGTTCACGTTGTACCAGCCACCGCCGTTGGTGAAGAGCTGCTTGATCGCCTCAAAGCACGCCACGGCACCGAGCGGAATGGGTTGGGTGTCCACTTTCGCATCCACCATGACCGGCGCGTTGGTCATGATGGGCGCGCCTTTCGCGTCCACTTGCGGCACATCCACCATCGCAGCTACACCGTTGGTCATGACCGGCTGGCCCTTCGCATCCAGCTTCGGTGCCTGCAACACCAACTGGATGTTGGTCGTCACGTTATTCCCCTTGGCGTCGGTCGCTTGCACCTGGGTGGTGTACGGCTCCATGAGTTGGGCGGTTTGATAAGGCTTGAACGTTTGCGGAACACCCTGCCAGGCGAGCGGAATGGTCCAGAGGACACAGAGCGGCATCACGAAATAAAGCATGCCCCGGGTCAAGTCCGCCCAGAAATTGCCAATGGACTTGACCGAGGCCCGTTTCAGCGCCCGGCCCACAGCCACCAACACAGCGAGGCCCGATGCGCCGCTCAGAAACTGATGCACCATGATGGCGAAGATTTGCGAAAAGTAACTCATGGTCGTCTCGCCTGCGTAGGACTGCCAATCCGCGTTGCAGGTGAAACTCCAGGCCTGCATGAACGCCAGATGCCAGGAACAGTTGGGCAGTTTTTGCGGATTCAGCGGCAGCCATTGCTGGGTCATGAAGATCGCCATGTCCGCCGCGAAACCAACCGTGGCAAATAGCAGCACCGCCCAGAAGTACTTCAACCAGGTCATCTCCTCGTTCGGATCAATTCCCGTCAGCCGGTAAATGACTTTCTCAATTGGATGAAAAATCGGATGGAGAAAAGTCCTCTCGCCTTTATACACCTTGGCCATGAAGCGGCCCACCGGTGGCGTCAGTGCAATGCCCAATCCAAAAAAGAGTACGATCTGTATAATCTCGATTGTCTTCATAATTCAATTCGTTCAATGTCAGTTTAATTTCGCTGCCAAGTTCAATATTGTTTTCTAAACTGCCAGGTCTCCTTTTTCTTCCGTGCGAATCCGAATGGCGTTTTCAATCGCGGAAATGAACACCTTGCCGTCGCCAATTTTTCCCGTCCTGGCGGATTTGATGATGACTGCGACCGCCGGTTCCACCTTGTCGTCGGCAACTACAATTTCCAGCTTGATCTTGGGCAGAAGGTCCACGGTGTATTCGCTGCCGCGGAAGATTTCAATGTGCCCCTTCTGCCGGCCAAATCCTTTCGCTTCATAGACGGTCATCCCATCAATGCCGATCTTCCCCAAGGCGTCTTTGACCTCCTCCAATTTGAAAGGCTTGATAATCACTTCGATTTTTTTCATAATGTTTTCTCGTGTTTTGTTACACGCTCCGTTCCTTTTCCGCGCCTACTATTCCACCGCCCGGCACCGGCGGGTAATTAAATGAAAACCGAATTTCGTAAAGAAATTGTTAAGATGGAAATGCCATTTGAGTGAACAAGAAACGCGGGGAACGTAGTCCGCCGCTTCACACCATCTAGTCTCGATTGTCTTCATAGCTCAATTCACTCAATATCAATTCAACCGCGACAAGGCTTTTGCAGGAGCCGTGCCCGCCTGGGATGGTAAATCGTAAATGGTTGTGTCGCAGAAGATTTTATTGTTGGTCAGACTTGATGCCGAAAAAATGGAGAAGCGCGTATTTGCCACGATGCTCAAACCTCGACAGCTTGGCGCAAAAAAGGCTCAAAGAATCGAGAGAAGCATTAAAATTCCATCAAGCGGCACGGTCATATGCTGGCAATCAGGGCCGTCGCAGTGAAATTCCAAGTGGTAATTACCGGGGCCGGAGGAGGAAGGATGCGAAGCTGGTCAGGCTATGGTGCAGGTCATGTTCGGCGAAGCCGCTTCGGAAGGTGTGTGCTGGCAATCCATCGGAAGCAGGAGACGATAGCCTGCGCTGCCTTCGGTCTGGATTACACTTTCGTTGCCGGCTCCGTTCAGTTTCTGGCGGAGACTGCGGATATAGACGTGAAGATCGTGGAGCTTGTTTTCCGTGTCGTTTCCCCAAACGCAACGGAGCAGATGCCCGCACGGGACCAGTTTTCCGGCATGACGGACCAGTATGTAAAGCACGGCCGCTTCAGTAGGTGTAAAGTCCAACTGTTGACCCCGAAGGGTAACCCGATGGGAGATAATGTCCACCTGCAGATCGCCGTGAATGTACAGAGGACCGTCCGGTTCGCCCGGAATCGAACGCTGGAGGACACGGAGACGCGCCAGCAGTTCGGCGGAACCGAAGGGTTTGGTCATGTAATCATTCGCGCCGCTGTCGAGCGCGGATACCTTGCTCTCTTCATCATCTTGGGCCGAGAGAATCATGACTGGGTCTCGGTTCCACTCGCGCAATCGCCTGAGCACGGTCAGACCGTTCATATCAGGCAGAGACAAGTCGAGGATGATCACATCTGGTCGTCGTGTTACTGCCTCTTTTATCCCCGTCTGGCCATTCTCGGCTTCGTGGACCTTGTAATAGTGCGGCTCCAGGACGACCCGCAGCAGGTGCCGGATCGGCCGGTCAGCATCAATTAGCAAGACGATCGGATTGGGTTTCATTCAGCTCCCATCATTATTTTTCATGTCACAAGCATAAACCCGCCCGACTCCGGCCGTGAATTAAATGAAAGCCAAGTCCCGTAAAGAAATCGTTAAGGCCGAAAAGGTGGAGGGGTTGATCATAGCCGGTCTCTTTACACTATTTTTACGCGTTTCGGACGCCTCTTAATTACCCGGAATTCGCTCTGTGTGAAATAGTACATCCATGAAAAGTTCAATGAGCATTTGCAGCGAGGACCGGCGGGTGATGGTTGCCGCTCCTTTAAAGCAGCAATCTCGTTTTCACGAAGGAGGATCAGCCATGCATGCATCCGGTTTCGGAAACAGCCAGGCAGCATCAAACCTTCCCGCCCCTTTTCCCATGTCGAACGAGCTTCAGGTTGGCCAGGTGTTGGATGACCGATTCAAGATTCTGGAGGTCATCAATCGCGGCGGCATGGCGTGGATCTACGAGGCCTTGGATCGTCAGACGGGACGATCGGTGGCTTTGAAAGTTCCATTGCTGCAATTCGAATGCGATCCGGGCTTCTTTTCCCGCTTTCAACGCGAAGAGAACATCGGCCTTACTTTGGACCACCCATATATCTTGAAAATGTTCCCTGCGGCGGACAAGAGCCGGCCCTATATCGTGATGGAATATCTCGAAGGCCGGACCCTGGCTGCCCGTCTCCACGAAAAGACGCGGTTGCCGGAAGGCGAAGCCGTGCGCATCGTCAGCCAGATTTGCGAGGGGCTTGACTACCTGCACCGGAAGGGAGTGGTGCATCGGGACTTGAAGCCGGAGAACGTGATGCTCTGCCAGGATGGCACTGTTCGCATCCTGGATTTTGGCATCGCCAAATCCGAGAATGCGCGACGGCTCACGTTTGGCGGCTTCACCGCCCCGATGGGCACACCGGACTACATTGCGCCCGAGCGGGTTCAGGGCAAACGCGGTGATTCCCGGACCGACATTTATGCCCTGGGAGCGATGCTGTACGAAATGACCACCGGTTTTCCGCCCTACAACGGCGACAACCCGTACGTCATCATGAATGCCCGTCTCACCGGGGATCCCGAACCGCCCCGCAAGCGGAACCCGGAGTTATCCCCCGAAATTGAGGAGATTATTTTGCACGCGCTGGAACGCAACCCGTCGAAACGTTTCTCCTCGGCTGCCTCCATGAAGGCGGAGTTGAACAACTACAGCGAGGTTTCGCTGACGGAGCGATTCAAAAGGCTGCGACCTCCCCAACTATGGAAAGCACGCGTTCCCTTGTTGCCGAAAATCGCAGCTCTGGTTGTCATTCAGATCGCGGTTTTCTTTCTTCTCTTCTGGTGGTTCAGCCATCGGAGTCACCGCGACAACCCTGTCGTGACCACCAAGCCCGGCGTTGTGGATGCGAGATCACAAACGAAATAGACGTATGAAAACCATCCTGACTCGATCCCGTACGAATATCGAGCCGCTCATTGTCCAGGATCGTGGCGAATATCATGCGAACTCTCGGGTGCTAATCCCCGCTCAGGGCGAGAACGATGATCAGAATGAAGACCGTCCCGCATTCGCTCCTAAAATCATTCTCGTTCCTCTGGCGCTGTCGGACGGCCCTCACCTCGCAGATCTCGCGATTGCCAGAAATCTTGCCTGCGAATCCCAGGCCAAACTGGTGCTGTTGCACGTCGTGCAACTGAATATTGCAGGCGAGGAGCGCGGGATTCAGCGCACGCGCCGGCTCCATGAATTGTGTCGCAACGCGGAATTTCAGTTGCAGCAACTGGCCGATGGCCTGGGCGGCCAGGTGGCCACAGAGATCCTCGTTTGCGAGGGACATCCGGCGGAGGCAATTGTCGAAACGGCAAAGCGTTTGCCAGCGGACACGATTCTCATGTGTACGCACGGTTGCCGTGGCTTGCTTAAATGGCTGCATCGCAATACCGCTCTGAAGGTGATGCGGCAGGCCCCTTGCACAATGTTGCTCATCTCGCCGGGAAGGCGTGACGGCACAGTCAATTTCATGGTCGTGGATCCATGGAACAATAATTCGAAGACGATTGCGGAAAAGAGGCAACCCCGTTTGGATAGTGTAGGACGCTTCCCGTATCGGACAATGAATTTTTTCGACCGTTGTGCTTAATAAGAGTCATAAAAACCGGCGAAGTATTCAGGCTGGAAAGCTATAAATGCCTGATTGAAAATGAGTAAAGAAACCGAAGTAACTTTGGCATTGGGGTTGCGTTGAGGGCTTGCATGGAGGTTTTAACGCGCGCATTTTTATTTTGCTCCGAGGCATTTGGTGGAGCGACGGCGGCCCCGCCAAAGGCGGCGGCAACCCGGGATATGCGGTTTGATGCCATTCGCGGTCTGTTGTTGATCTCAATGGCTGCGGTGCATGTTCCCACGCTGGTTTCACATTTTCTGCATGAGCCTCTGGGTTTCATGAGTGATGCCGAAGGCTTCATTTTCCTCAGCGCCAGCATGGCCGGTCTGGCCTACGGCAAAACTTACAGGCAGACGGATGGGTCGGCGATGTCCCGCCGGATCTGGCGGCGCGCCAGACAAATTTATTTGATTCATCTGGCGGTAATCTTGCCGGTGGTGTTGATTGCCTGGGCGGTCGCCGCCCAAATAACGCCGCTGGCCAATCATTTTCACGATTTTCTCGTTCATCCCTGGGGAAGTCTGGCGCTGATTCCTCTTTTGCTCCATCAGCCGCCGCTTTTCGACATTCTGCCGCTTTACATCATCCTGTTGAGCGTGACGCCGTTGTTGCTGGCGCTTGCCCGCCGGCGCGGCTGGGGAATTGTGCTGGCGGTTTCGGCCTTCGGTTGGATCGCCGCGCAATTCAAATTGGACACGCGCTTCATCAGCAACCCGTCGGGGTTGCTCCCCCTGCGCTGGGGTTCGTTTGATTTATTGGCCTGGCAATTGGTCTGGGTTGGCGGCTTGGCCCTCGGAGAATCCTCGTTGCGACGACCGGTTCTCTCCGTCAAATGGCGGCTCGGCCTGGCGGCAATCTCAGTTCCCATCGCGGTGGCGGGTTTTCTGGCGCGGCACGGATTTTTGTCGCTCAATCCCGATTGCTTCCTCTGGATAGACAAGTGGACGCTCGGGCCATTGCGGCTGCTCAACTTCGCTGCGTGGGTTGCTCTTTTGCTGGCTTGGAATCCGCGCGTGGCGGCGCGCCTGCTGGCGCCCGTCGCACTTTTGGGGCGGCATTCATTGGCCGTGTTTGCCTTCCATTTGCCGCTGGTTATTGCCGCTTCGACCGTCGTTCAACTGGTTCCACTGTCAAACGTCTGGCAAATCGGAGTCAGCCTTTCGGTGATTGCCGCCCTTTTCCTTTGGGCGATGTGGCTGGAATATACTCCCCGCCCGTCCGCTCCGGCGATGGCACCCTTCATTCTGTCGCGCCGATTATCTCTCCGAACCCGCATCCGATCTGGGGAATTGTTTCCAGTAGTTCCGGTCAAACCATGGGCTTAGAGAATTTGTACAAACTCGCGGAATGCTCACACGTGACCGGCGGCACAGACACCGGCTGCGGTTCCGGGCAAAGGTTGTAGCCCGTAAACTCAAGTCGACGACAAGCAGCCTACACTTCTATTGACCAGCGCGGCGCCGCCCGGCCAAACGTCAAAGCTTTACAAAGATGCGTTCGAGCTGCCGCACGTGCGTGTCCAGCGCGCCATCGGTCCAGACCACGAAGTCGGCGCGGGAAATTTTTTGTTCCGCCGGCCATTGCGCGGCCAGGCGCTGCCGGATCTCCTCCGGCGTCCAGCCGCGCGCGAGCAACCGTTCGCGCTGGGCCGGGGCGGAACAGGCGACGCAAATGATTTTGTCAAAATGGGATTCGGCCCGGGTCTCGAAAAGCAGCGGAATCACCACGATGGCGAGCGCGCGGTTTTCCCGGCGCCACGTTTCGACCTGGGCGAGCCAGCGTTCGCCGATGCGCGGGTGGAGAATGGCTTCGAGTTTTTCACGGGCGGCGGCATCGGCAAAAACGATTCGCGCCAGTTCATCCCGACGCAGCCGGCCCTCCGGGGCAACGATGGCCTGGCCGAAGGCGGCCTGAATTTCGGCGAGGGCGGGCTGGCCGGGCTGGACGAGCTGCCGCGCGAGTTCGTCGGTGTCCACCACCTGCGCGCCGCGGGCGCGGAAGAATTGAGCGGCGGTGGATTTGCCCATGCCCACGCCGCCGGTGAGACCGCAGACTTTCATGGGTTGAAAGTTTGACGCGGACGGTCAAGGCCAGGGTGGCACGCCGACCACGCGATAGAACAGGGCGGGATGACTTGCCGCGCTGGAATTGGTGTAGGTGAAGGGTGAATTGTACGGCGGCGGGTTGGTATAAACGGGCACCCAGTTAACCAGGTTGCTGGACGCCTGAACTAGATATTCCTGCCCCGGCTGGCCGGTGATGGTGAATTGGAAGGCGCCGTTGGAGAACACAAAATTTCCAAATTGGACCGGCTGGGGAGTCCCGCTGACGTTGACGGTCATGAAAGGGGAATCGTCATCCGGATTGGGGTCAGGCGTGGTCGCAATGACGCTGGCGTAGTTGTTGAAGCTTCCCGTGTTATTGCCGGCCCGCATCACCAGGGTAAGTTGTCCGCCGGCATTGGTGGTGAGCACGCCATTCGTGGTGATCACGCCGTAATTGTTGGTGAGCACAACGACTTTGTTGGTGGCATACCAAATCACCACTGAACCGGCGCTGATCACGGAACCCAGCGTGCCATTGCTCGAAACCAGCGTGAAGCCGGAGGGCATGGTGTCTCGCACCTGCACGTTGGTGGAGGCGGTTGGTCCGTAATTCGTCACCGTCAGGGAAAAGGCCACGGTGCCGCCGACCACAATGCTGGTGGATGACAGGTTCGTCATCAAAAGTTCATTGTCCGCCGCCGCGCCGACCGGGTTGGCCGTCGTGAGGGCGAGGACCCAGCCATTGGAGATGACGCCGGAATCAATCACCCGGTCGTCCTGAATGAAGAGCGACCAGGCGCCGTTGGGATTGCTGCCATTCATGGCGGCCAGGTTGGTGCCAAAGGGCGGCGGCGGCGGGGACAGGTGGGTGACGGAATTGCCCACCCCGGCCAGGGCGTTGATCAAATTGGTTCCATTCGGCGTGCCCAGTCCGGTGCAAAGGTCATAGTTGGTCACCGCATAAAACAGGTTCGGGCTGGCGCTCCAGGTGTTGTTGCCGGTGGTGATGTCGTGAAAACAGTTCAGGTAATTCGGCCCCGTGGCGATGGCATAGATGGCCGGGTTGATGAAACCGGGCGAGGCAATGCCATTGGCCGCCGCCTGCTGGTTGACCAACGCCATGAACCCCGCCCACAGCGGCGAGGCGCAACTGGTGCCGCCATACGCCCCGGAAAAACCACCGCCGTAAATAACCCAGACATTGTCCGCCGTCAGCGCCACATCGGGAAGATTCCGCATGGTCGTCGAACCCATGTTGGCGGTCATGCTGATGTTGGTCTGCCAGCTCGGTATGGCATAGGTGTAGCTATAGCCGCCGCCGCTGCCAATCCCGTCGTCGCCGTATTCGACGCCCCAGTTCCAGACGGTTTCCGACACCCAATTGCTGTTCGCCGTGGACAGGGTGGTTCCGCCGACAATCGTGATATGCGGGTCATCGCACGGCGAGAAAACAAGCCCCCAACCGGTCCACGCATCCCAGTCACCCGACGCGTTGAAGAAAGATTGTCCCTGCACCGCAAATTGCTGGAAGATTTGTTCCGTGGTTGGATCCACGTTATAAGACCAGGAGGCGCTCAACTGCTTGACTTGATTGCTGGCCGCCATGGCGTTCAAAATGTCGTCGGTAATTTCGCCTTCAAAAACAAGCACTTGGGAAACACCGGGCGCCATGGAAATCACCATCTCAATGTCCAAAGACACCTCGTCCGGAGCGTCACCCAGACCGCCGCCATACCCGTCCAGCAAGACCGGCTGGACCGGCACGTTGGGCAAGCCGGCCTGGGTTTCGTAGGCCGTGATGTCGCTTTGGTAGAAGCCGGAATTAAACTGGACCAGCCCGACCATCTGTCCGGAACCGGTCAGGCCTGTGCCAGGGACATAGGCGTTTCTGAAATCATAGCCCATGTAACTGCCAAACGGCCCCGAACCCAACGCCGGCTTCGCCTGCGGCACCGGCAGCTTGTGCAGCAGCGGATGCGGCAGGGAGTAATTTTCCAAGCCGCTGACATGCAGGATGGGCAGCGTTGCGTCCACGGTCGGATTGGTGTCCGGCGCGAAAAAGTCGCGTTTTTCCGAGGGATGATGGTAGGTGCGCAGCTTGACCTGGAAGGCTTTTCCGATGTCCGCCGCTTTCCCGCTCACATCCACGAGCATCCGGTTGCCATGCGTTCGGGTGACCGTCAAACCGCTTGCCTGCGCGAAGCTGACCACCTTTTGATAATCCTGTTCGGTGGGTCCAAACTGGGCTGTGAACTGTTCCGGCGTCAGGAAATGATGGTAATTCGGGCTGGCGGGGTCGTAAAGCTGCTGCTGGAGGCTGGCGAGCGCCTCCTGGTTCCGCAACGGCAGGCCGATGGCCAGATTGAGGTTGGTGTCCGCCGGGAAAAGTCCCGCTGGCTGCAACCGCGATATGGCGGCCGGCACGTGGCCGGACAGCGTCTTCATGGCTGGCGCCGCCAGGCCGGAGGAAGCCGTGGCGCTCACCAAGGCCAGGCCAACGCAAATTTTCAATAAACTCTTCCTCATAAAAACTGTTGGGGTTCAAAGTTGCGCATCATGGCATCATGGGAACGGCTGGACCGGCTGAAAAGCCGTGGGGTGGTTGGTCATGACGGCGTTGGGCACGTTGGTAATGGCGGTATTTTGCGGCAGGTAGTTGGTGGACGCATCGTCAAAAGTAATGGTGACATTTTGGAGGCCGTAGGTGCCGCCGCAGTGCGCCATGAACAACGTGTCGAGCTGGCTCGGCGACACCAGCAACGCGTCAATGGCACGAGGCCCGCTGTGCCAGAGATTGGTGAGGGTGATGGTGGCCTTGACCAGCGAACCGCCCAAACCTTTGACGTTGATCGTGGAGGGGTACGGCGACGCGCTGGTGGCCGCGTTGATGGTGATCAACGCGGTGTTCGAAACGACCGTGGTCCAGGAGCCCAAAGTATAGCCGAAGACGGCCGTGCCGAGGCTGTTCGTGACGCTGTGAGGCACGCTGTTGGTCAGCAGGAAGGTGGCGACAATTTGCTGGCCATTGGTGCCCTGCGCGATGAAGGTGAACGGGCGCGAAACCGAGTGCCCGCCATAAGTCAAATTGCTGTAAACCTGTGTCGGCGGGCCATTCGCGACATTCGGCGAGGTGATGCCGTTGGTGGCGAGCAACGTGGCAACCAGGTTGGTGACATTAACACCCCCGGCATCGCGGAAGGCAAAGAGCAAGGTGACCGTTTCGTTGGGATCAATGATGCCGTTGGGCGCGCCCGCTCCCGTTTCGGAAATCAGCGCGGAGCCTGCCGGAACCACATAGCTGCCACTGGTGTCATGAATGGTCAGCACCGCCGCGCTGGGCGGGACGAGGAAACCATTGACGGGGCTGAACAACTGCAACAACACCGTTTCATCCGGCTGGACGGCGGTGGTGTTGATAATGGGCACGAAGAAGGTCTGATTGGTCACGCCATTGGTGAACACGAGCGTGCCATTGGTGGGTGTGTAATTGATGCCCGCCAAAGCCGTGCCGTTGGTGGCGATGAAGTTTACGGAAACCACGCTGTCGGTGTACCCGGTGCGGAAGACATTGATATTGGCCGCCACGCCGGACTTGAGCACGGTAAAGTTCGCATTGGAAAAGCTCAGGCCGGAATTGCTGTCAATAATGGTCACGACCTGATTGCTCGGCCACACCACCTGCCCCGGCGCCGTCGCGTTGGTCAGGCTGACGGTGAAGGTGCGATTGCCCGTCACCAAGCCGTTGTTGATGATGGGAACCCTGAAGGTGTTGGTGCCGATGCCGTTGGTGAACACCAGCGTGCCGCTCGTCCCCAGGTAATCAATCCCCGCCGTGGCCGTGCCGTTGGCCGTCGAGTATTGCACGGACAACGGTGTCGTTATCGGCACGCCGTTGGAATAGACGATCACCGGTTCGACGGCGGTATTGGTGGTAAAGACCGTGATGATGGCGCTGCCGGCGTTCTTCAACACGCTGGAGGCGGAATTGGTGAAGCTCAGACCCGCATCGGCATCCTGCACCACCACCGTGTTCGTCCCGGGATACGAGACCACCCCGGAAGCCGGACTGGACAGGACAATTTTGAAGAACAAATTGCCGGTCACGTTCGTATCATAAATCAGCGGCACTTGGATGCTGCGCAGCGATTCGCCAATGCCAAAGTCCAGCGGGCCGCTTAGCGACTGGTAGTTCACGCCGGCTTTGGCCGTGCCGTCAACGGTGGTGTAGTTCACAGAATTGGTGCCGCTGGTGCTGCCGATGCGCAAGACGTTCACGGAGGCGAACCCGGCGGTTTCGATGAAGGCATTGGTCGCGGTGGCAAAAAGAAAGCCGGTGTTCTTGTCCAAAATGGACACGCTGGTATTGGTGGGAGCAATGAGCACCGCGCCGCCGGTTGGATTGGACAACTGCGCCAGGAAGTTCACCGTGCCAAGAACCAGATTGTTCTGCACGAGCGACACCGTAAAGGTCGCGCTGGTTTGGGTGCCATTGAAATTCACCTGGCCGCTGTTGGTGACGTAACTCACCCCCGGCAGGGCCGTGCCGCCCAAAACGGTGCTGACGATCGCCGAAACCGAGCCCGAGGCGCCGTTGGTGCGCAGCACGGTGATGACCGCGCTGCCATCCGACTCGTTGACCACGTAGTTGGTGGCCGAGAAGTACAACTGGCCGGGCGCATTGACCGTGTCAATGATCGTGAGCGTCGCATTGGACGGGCTGTACAAGAACGTGTTCACCGCGTTGGTCAACGCGAAGATCACCGTCCGGTAGCCTTCGGGTATGGTGTTGTTAATGATGGGAACCTGAATCTGCTTGTCGGTGTCGCCCGGATAGAAGGTGACGGTTGTGTTGGTCGGCACATAATCCACCCCCGCCGTCGCGGTGCCGTTGGTGGTGGTGACCAGGCTCACCGAGTTGGTGCCGCTGGTGCCGCCCTGGCGGGTGATATCAATGGTCGCAAAACCACCCAGCACGTTCTTGGTGACGGAATAATTGCCGGCCGAGAAACTCACGGCGCTTTCGACGTTGATGATGGTCAGCACGGCGGCGGGTTGGGCGCCAATGACCCCCGGCGGGATGTTGGTCAGGGCCAGGTTCACGGTCAGCGGGGGTGTGATAATTCCATCGTCCAGCACCGGCACCCCCACCGTTTCAAAAACTTCGCCCGGCGGGAAGCTTATGACATTCGTCACCCCATGGTAATTCACCCCATTGGTGGCCGTGCCATCGGTAGTGGAAAATTGAACCGAGACGTTGCCCGAGCCGTCCGCATTCGGCCCGCTGGTGCCGCCGGTGCGGCGAACGGTGATGAGCGCCTGTCCGCCGTTTTCATAAACCTGATAATTGGCCGAATTGAATTCAAACGCGCCATCGCCGGACGTGGACCCGCCAAAAATCCGGGCGATGTACGCGGCCGGCTGGTCATCATACTGCGTGAAACCGCCGCCGATGACCAACATTTGATAGTCGGGCTGAATGACGATCGCGTCAATGGCCCCGTTGGCGCCGTCGCCGAAATTGATCGTTGGGTCCACCGCCCCGGTCGGCAGCAGCCGGGTGATGCGATTGCGGTTGACGCCATTGGCCCGGGTAAACTGGCCGGCCAGCACGATCCGATTGTCGGCCTGCACGGCAATGGCTTGCACGGAGCCATTGACGCCGCCGGCCAGGTTGGTGGTGAAACTGTTATCCAACGAACCGTCGCTGTTCAAACGGGCGATCCGGTTCAGGTTGGTGCCGTTGAAATTGGTGAAGTCACCGCCAACGAGGATGCGCCCGTCGGTTTGAATGGCAATGGCGCGAACAATATCGTTGGCCCCCAGGTTCAAATCGAAGTTGGTGTCCACGGAGCCGTCGCCATTCATCCGCGCGACATGGCCCAGGGCAAAACCATTGATGTTGGTGAACGCGCCGCCGACCAGCAATTGGCCCGCGAAGGGCGAGTTGGTGGGATAAACGGCAAGGGCATAAACCGGGCCGTTGGGGCCGGAGCCGGTGGCAAAAGCCGCGTCCAGCGTGCCGCCGGGAGTATAGGGATCGCCGCCAAAAAGGCGGGCCAGATTGGGGCTGGAGCCGCCGTTGATGGTGTTGAACGCGCCGCCCACGTAAATTCTCCGCGAGCCATTAATGAAGGTCTCGGCCAGCGCATAGACCGGAGCGTCGGCGGCGGGACCCGGAGCGAAGCTGGTGTCCAGGGAACCGTCGGTCATCAGGCGGGCGATGCGGTTGATGGCAATGCCATCAACGTTGGTGAACGCCCCGCCGATGACCACGCGGCCATCCGTCTGGCAAGCCACGGCCTGCACGGCGCCGCCGGTGGCGCCGGAATAGCCGTTAAGGAAGCCGGCGCTGTCGAGCGAGCCATCATCGGCATTCAACCGGGCGATGCCACTTTCGGGAACGCCGTTGACGTACGTGAAACTGCCCCCCGCGAGAATCTGCCCGTTGGGCTGCAACGCGAGCGCCAGCACGTTGCCATTCATGCCCAGATTGAAGGAGCCGTCCTGCGTGCCGGGCTGCCAGCCCACGTAGGCTATGGCATCCAAAATGTTGACTTGGGCCGTGCTGGGCGATCCCAGCGCCGCGTTGGTGGGGTTGGACAAGTTCACGTTAAAATAGAAACCGGGGTACGGAGGATCCTGGATGCCGTCATCGTGAATGTTCACGTCGAAACTGGCGGCCGTCTGGTTGGCGGCAAAGATCAGCGTGCCGTTGGTCGTGTCATAATTGCCGTTGACGCCGGGAGTGGTGTTGGCCCCGGGGCTGGTGGCGTAATTGATGGAGCACGGGCCGGCGATGCCGCCGGTGCGGAGGACGGTTATGGTGGCATGGCCGCCATTTTCATTGACAATGTAGCCGGACGCGCTGAACTGGAATGTGCCGTAACTATTGTCGTTGTTGATTGTCAGCGTGGCATTGGTGATGGAGCCGGGCGAGCCGACGAAGAACAGCGCCGGCTGGTTCGTGTTATTCTGCGTGGGATTAAACAGTCTGACGCCGAACTGTTTGCTGGCACTGATCCTGCCATCGTTGGTGAGCGTAATGGAGACGGTGCGCGACGAAGCATCGCCGCTGATCCAACTCAGGGTGTTCGTCGCGCCATAGTAATTAGTGCCCGACACGGCGGTCCCGTTGGTGGTGGCGTATTGGACGCCAAGGGAGGTATAGTTGCCGGCGACGCGATTGACGACAAAGGTGATGACCCCGGCGCTTTCATTGCCGATGTAATTGTTGGAGCTGAGGGTCAGATAACCCCGGAAACTGGGATTGATGAGGCGAAGCACCGCGTTGGTTATTCCCAGCGCCGCATTGCCGCCGCTTGCGGAGAGGGAAGGAATGCTAAGGTTGACGGTTTTTTCGACAAATAGCGTGGAATTAAGGCCGCTGGACTTGTTGGTAATCACCAGCGGAGGCAGGTTGGTTACATAGCCATCCAGGAAAATCGCGGGCCAGTTGGTAAGGCCGTAGAAATCCGTGCCCGCCTTGGCGGTTCCGTTGGTGGCGCAAACCGACAGGGTCACCTTGTTGTAAGTGCCATTGCTGCGCACCAGGCTGATGGGGGTGTAGGTATTGGTGGCCACGTAAAGGGCGGAGGCAAATCCGAACGTGCCGGCATATTTCGTGTCATCAATCACCGTGAACGGCGCCGTGGACTGCCCCAGCGCGGTGCCGAGGGGAATGTTCTCGCCGCCGAGATAAAAAACATCGGCCCCGCTGGGATTGGCCAGTTGGAACCGGGCATCGAGGTTGCCCAGCTTCTGGGGGTTTTTGTAGATGCTGACCGTGACGTCCGCATTGGTGTTAATGAGCGCGTCCGATTGAATCAAACTGTAGAAGATATCCTGCAGATGGCCGCCGGTTCCAAACAGGCCATCCCCGCGCAAGCGGGTGGGGGTGCTGGCATATCGCCAGGCGACCCAGTACAGGGGCGGCAAGGCGTCATAGGAGAAATCGTTATTCTCGCCGCTCAGGGCCGTGCCCGGCTGGATGGAAAAGTTGGCGGAGGCCGGCCCCAGCACGCCGTTGGTGCGCACCAAGCCCACGTTGGGAATGACGCCCTGGCTCTTGTTGGCCGCAAAGCTGCCGGCCGGCAGACAGATGTTGCCCGGCCCCGGCGTCGAGCCGCCAATCAAACGGGCGATGCTGCTGCGGTTGCGAACGCCATCGCGCGTCTTGGGCTCAACCCACAAGTTCGGGTCGCTGAAACTTTCCTGAACGGTTATTCCATATAGTTCACTCAACTGATCATCCAAAACATTGCAGATGTTGGCGTTCGCCTGGCCGCCGCCCACCTGATTGAATGAGCCGCCGATCATCACGTTGCCATCGCTTTGGACGCCGGAGGCATAGACCGCCGGGGTATCGTAGGAATAAACCTTCTTCAGACCGGCAAACTGGTTGTAAGCGGTGTCAAGGAACGTGGTGTCCACCGTGCCGTTGGCATACAGGCGGGTGAACCCGAGGCGGTGCGTGCCATTGAACGACGAGAATTGCCCGCCGACATACATCGTGCCGTCCGGCTGGAGCGTGATGCTCCAAACCGTGTCGTCGGCGCCCAGGCCGGGGAAGAAGCCGGTGGTATCCAGGCTGCCATCCGTATTCAACCGCGCCAGGCGGTTCATGGCAACGCCGTTGAAATAAGTGAACGCGCCGCCCGCCACCACCTTGCCGTCCGGCTGCCAAGCCAGCGTATTAACCGGGTAATTGGCGCCGGAGAGCGGGCTGAAGCTGGTGTCCAGCGAACCATTGGTGGTAAAGCGGGCAACATTGGCGTAATTCTGGCCGCTCACGCCAAATTCGCCCCCGGCCATTATCCCTTGAAAAGTCTGATTTGCATTGACCTGGGCCTTATACATCCACTGCATTGGGATGTTGGTTCCTCCCTGATTCATGACAATGGTGATGAGATTGGTGGTCAGGCCACCAATGATGGGACCGAAGGGAATGACCAGCGTGTTGGATCCGCTGACATTGCCAGTATTGTAAATAAGAATTCCGGTTCCCGCCGTTACATTGGTGTCGCCATAAAAAATCCGCATATCATCCGGAGCGGCGTACATGTTATAATTCACCGTCAGCGTGCCGGAGGTAAAACTGCCAAGACTGATGGGTTGATCATCCTCGTTGCTTGAGCTCGAGCTGCTGGAAGTGCGGATGATGGCGGCGACAACCGACGGCGGCAAAGCCAGCGCATAAACCGGCCCCGTCAAGGTATTGCCGGGGTTAAACGTGGTGTCCAGGGAACCATCGGTGTTCAACCGGGCCAGATAATTGCGCGCCTGGTTGTTGACGCTCGTAAATTCGCCGCCAATCAACACCTTGCCGTCCGGTTGGACGGCGACGGCCCAAACCCGGTTGCTTGCCGACGCGTTAAATCCCGAGTCGAGCGTGCCATCGGCATTCACCCGGGCAATGTAGCCGCACGGCGTGCCATTGAACGACGTGAAGTTGCCGCCGATGACAAACTGATTGCCCGCAGTGGCGGCCACCGCATTGATGGAGCCGCCGCCGGCGCCGGAGTCGGGGGCGAACGATTGATCCAGCGTGCCGTTGGTGTCAACGAGCGCGATGTCGTGGATCTGATGTGAGTTGTTGTAAAAGAGGCCGTTGTAAGAGTTAAAATCACCGGCGATGAGCGTTTCATTGTTGGGCAGGACCACCAGGCTGTTCACCAGGCCGTAAAAGCCGACGCCGGGCAAGGGATCATCCGGCGGCGTGGTGGCGGGAATGGCGGGCAAGGCCAGACTGCCGTTGAAATCCGCGTTGTACAATTCATCCACCGACCCGGCCGGCGGATGCTGGTCGTTAAACAGGATGGTCACGGTGGTTTCGCCGATCATGCCATACTGCACCGGCACACTTTGATTGTTGACGCTTTTTACCTGATACATCTCGATTTTAAAATCCCGGTTGAATTCCGGGAGTGCGGTGGCATTGGTGATCGTAAAAGTGACGGGCATTAAAAGTTCGTCGGCGCCGCTGTCGGCGAAGTTCATATCGCCCTGGGTCGCGTTAAAGTTGGAATTGGTCCCCATCAAGTCGCCCGAGTACGTCGCCGGCGTGGGGACGGCATAATCGGAGCCGGGCTGGAGGGGGAACCAATTATTCCACTCCTCGGAGGAATCATATTGGCCGTTAATGAAATTATCGAAGCGGAAATGCAAGGTCTCAGCCGTGTTGTTGGTGCCAAAACGCCTCGCATACAGGGTGACTTTCGCGTTGATGCCCGGGATGTTTAAGTTTGTGCCGTTCACGTCTTCCGGAACGCGAAAATTGCACTTTTGAAAGTTGAAAACCGGGTTGGTCGGATACAGGGTTGGCACGTAGTTGGTTACCACGAGCGGCAGTATCGGCGGCAGATTGGTGGTTATCACCTGAATTATGTCGGGGCCGTAAGGATCGGCGTTCGAATTCAAAATCTTCACCAAGGCCAGGTTGAAGACGGGGTCCACGCGGGGCGGGGCGACATCGCCGGACTCGAGCGGATCCAGCATGGGGCTGGTGACCCCGCCGTCGTCAATCAACTGAACGCAGAAAAACGTGTTGTTCGTGGTGCCCCCGGAGCCTCTGGTGCCCGCATCAATAATGGGAATGAGAATGGTCTTGCTCATCTCGAAATCATCGAAGACCAGCGTGCCTTTGACCGGCTGAGATAATCCACGCCGGCGTGCGCCGCCACATCTCCGATGGGCCAATTGGTCGCCGGCCAATAATTCGTCAATCCGGCCGGGTAATAATTCGTCAGGTAGGTGCCATCCAATGTCTGGTAACCCACGGTGGCGCGCCCGGTGGAGCCGGCGACGCGGGTGACGGTGACAAGCACGCCCGGCGGGTTGTATGAATAGTAGGTTTTCAACACCGAATAGCCTTCCGGCACATATTTTACGAGGTAATCACTTTCCGTTTCAGCGCACTGGTAAAGCGGAAATCCCGCCAAGTGCCCCATGCCTTGATAATTGGTGCCGCTGGGGCTTTGCCAGGTTGTGTTTGTTGACAGACCCGTCGAGAGATCCACATCCTCGGTGGCGAAACGGAAGACGCCCGAAGATTTATAGGCCAGGTGCAGCACCATTGTCCCCCCCCCCGTGCCACTCCCAAAATATGGCAAATCGGAGTAGCCCGCAAACAGGACAGGGCCTCTTGCGAATCCGCCGCGATGAAATAAGTCACTCCGGCCTGCGCGTTGAAACGGAGATGGCTGGGTCCGTGATAAGGCGGGATATAGTATATTACCGGCTCACTGCCGGGACCGCCAAACCCAAACCCATTGTAATTGAGCGAAGCGTAATCGCCGCTGCCGCTGTAATTGTATCCTTCAGTAGCCCAGGGAAGCAAGTCGTTGACGGGGTAAAGGTCGTCATTGGCGGCCACCTGGTTCAAGCTGGTGATATCGTTTGGGTTGCCGGTAAAAACCGCGAGCACCGTGTTCAGCGGAGTGCCGTTGGTATCGTCGTAACTGCCGATGGTGTCCAATTCCACCACGCCGTCGGCCAGGCGCGGTCCATTGATACCAGACCGGCATGTTGGGGGGAAGACCGGCAATGTTCGGGCAACCGCCGTCCGGGTAGTAGGGCAGCCATCCGCCGGTATCAAGGCCGCCAGAGTCATAGTCGCCCACCAGCACAACGGGCAGGTAAAAGCTAATCCCCTGCTGTGCCCGGCCGGCGTTCGCCACGATCAGGCCGGCCAAAATCAGCACCCACAGCTTCAGCCAGCCGGTGCCGCGCGCGAGTTTTTGCAGCTTCCAACTCATAAATTTTTTCTGGGTTTCGGTCACAATGTTCTTCGCCGGGTCCGGGGTTTCCCATCCCCGGACCATCAGCAAACCAATCCAATCAAATGGCCCGCGCACCCGCGCGCCGGGCCGCTAAAACGGAAACGTCAACCACGGACTAACCACCACCCGGTAATACCGTCCCGGAACGGGATCAAATATCGTTACGTTTGCCGCCGGGCCGGGATACGGCTGCGGCGAAACAAAGTTCGTCAAAAAATACCAGGTGGGCGACGGCAGATCCACCGTCACTGTATAATACCGCATCGGACCTGCGATGGGATCAAATACCGTGACGTTGGTCAACGCCGTGGGATACTGCGACGAGACAAAGTTCGTCAAAAGCAGCCACGTAATCATATCCGTCGAATAAGACAGGATATTGGTTCCCAGCGAAACCGTATTCCAGCCGATCACCATGTTGTTGAACGGATTATTGGTCGGATGCGCATAGAGATTGACCAGGCTCGGCGCCAGGACAACATTCGTTGACCAATAGACGTAATTGGTCGCCAGCGGAACCGTATTCCAACTGACCGTGGTGCCGGGCCCGGTCGGAAACCATATTAGATTGAGCATGCTGGGCACGAAGAACGGCGTGGGGTCGCTGCCGTTGACGAGGCCGTCACCGTCGGAATCAATGACCGAACTTTGCGCCAGCGCGGCGTTGAAGGGGCCGTTGGTGGTGTGATCCGGATACACGATGTTGGTGGAACTGAAATGACCGGCATACGACCACACCCAGCGCAGGTGTTCGTTGTTCCGGTGATCCAAATACTCGGCCACCGACAACATTGACCCGCCGGGGCCGCCCGACGCGAGCGCCTGGGCGTAATAAATAACCAGGTTGGTGTTGAAAACGAGGGCCGGCAGGTTGCCGCTGAGATCGTGGTTGGTTGGGCTGGCGTAGTTGAGCAAAAACAGTTCATCCACATAAATCGCATTGCTGACGCCCGTGCCCGTGAAGGCCAGTTGCGAATACGCAGCGTTGGTGCGCGAATCCAAAATCAGCCGGCCAATCGCCACGTTGTTCGTGTAACCGGCGGCCGAAACGCCATAATCCCGGCCGGCCCAGGTATTGGTGATGCTTTTATTGGGGGGCGCGATGTTGGTGACGGTCGTGCCCAGCAAATCATTCCGATAGGCCGAGTTGGTGGGCAGCAGGAGCAGGTTGAAGCCGCTGTCGCTCCCGCCCACCGCGGAGCCGCCCACCGACCAGATGCTGCCGTTGCTCACGCCGTCATCGGTGAGAAAATTCGTCACTTGCAAGGTCAGCTTGCGCCCGGCCTGCAACATCAGATTGCTCGTCTCCAGGCTGCCGGAAGTGATGGTCACGTCGCCGCCGGCGGCGATGGCGCCATTGGTGAGCGTGGCGGCCAGGGATTGCAGGAGGAAGGAACCCACCCCGTTGGAAATGGTTCCGCTGTTCAGGAAATTATTGGCGTAAATCGTCGTGCCTTGATCGGAAATCAAGCCGTGGTTGATGAAATTATCGTACGGAATTAAAATCGTTAAAATGTTCGTTGTTCCAGCAACGGAATCAGCCCCGCCGGAAAGCGTGGCATGGCTCCATGTCAAATTCGTCGTTGAAGCTGACACGGCGGTCGCAATCGAATTTCCGGATGAACCGTTGGTCCTCGCCGTGACGGCAAAGGAATGGTTTGCCAACGAACCCGCCTTGACGAACCTGTTAGTCGTCCCGTTGGTACTGTAGCTTGTGCCTGAACCGGCGGTGTGATTGATGGCCGCGATCAGATTGCCCATCGAGCCGTTGAGCGTTGCGGCAATTTTGACCTGATTAGCCACCTTGTTCGAAATACTACCGACAAAGGTATAGGTGTTGGTCCCGATCGTCACAGTGTTGTTTGCCGCAACATTGCGATTCGCGACCAACTCCGAAAGAATTCCGGTCGCCGCCACCGCTGGCGTAGTTGGGATCACAACGACATTCGTGGTGCCGCCAAAAAACTGAACCAAATTGTGAGTGCGGATCGCGCCGTTGTTGGTCAGGTTGCGCACATTGGGCAGGGCGCTCTGCCACACAATGGCGCTGGACACCAGATTCAATTCGCCGTCGAGCGAGTTGGCTCCATTGCCGCAGCCGTTGGTCGCCAATGTCAGGTTTTGCGCGTCAATGGACAACGTGCGCAGGATATTGAGCGCGTCAGCAAGCACGAGGCTGTTGGTGGCGTGCAGAATCAAATCCTGCACTTGCGGCGTCGTCGTCGGCACGACCTGGCTGTTGACGATCATGACCCGGATGTCGTTGGTGGCCTGGAAAAAAGTGATGCCGCCGTCCAGGGAGTTGCTGAACGTGGCGAGCCAGCGCGTGCTCCAGGCCTGAACCGTCCCGCTCCAGTCCGGAATGGTCTGGGGCAGGAGGTTGGTGATGACCAGGCTGCCGTTGGTGACGCCCAGATGGATGTCGCTGTAAGGGGAAACGATTTGCACGCCGGCGTTGCCGTCAAACTGGTTAGTGCTGGCCAGCGACATATAATTCGGTCCGGTGATGTGGGCCAGCGCCAGATTCAACTCCTTGCTGGCCGAGATTTGGATGCGTCCGGGCAGGTTGGTGAGCGCGCCGCTGGCGTTCACCGCGGAGGCGTTGGTGGGCACCGACGTGGGAATGAGTTGCGCGCTGACATAGGCATACTGGTTGCTGAACGCCAGGTTGGGAAACACGGGCTGCCCGAAGGGAAGCGCGGGAAGCACGGGGTAAAAACCGGCCGTGGCGAGCGTGCCGGCGGATATCCGCGTGGGGCTCTCGGTGAAGGTGAAATTTTCCGGCACTTCTTGCGTGGTCAACTGGTTGTTGGTGGAGGCGCCCAAAACGTAATTATCGTTGAGATAGAGATAATTGGCCACCGGATTGCAGTCCGCCGGGTTGACCGAGGAACCGACCCATTCCACGTTGGCTTCGCCGGAACCAAGACCCAGATTGGCGCCATTGAAATAGACATTGTAGGGGGCGTTCGGGCTGGTATTTTGAACGAACACCACCCGGGTAATCAAGTTGGTGCCATTATCGTTCCAAACAAATTGAAAATAGGAGGTGGAAGGACGAGCATTGACATAGTAGCCCCCTGGATAGCGGACGCCGCCCGACCATGATGAATAGGCGTAAAACGAACCCAAATCGGCGCCTGGATTCCATTCCGCATTCGTATCGGTTCCAAAGGTGCCGATGGCGTTGAGATTGGCGTAGCCGGTATAGAAATCCTGCAACGATTCAATGTCCAGCACGGCGCGGGTCAAATCCACGTTTTGTCCCGTGAACTGGATCAACCCGGCCGGGCCGACTTCGATCACGCCCGGATTGACGACATTGGTCGCTGAAACGAAGCATTCACCCAAATCGCTGAATAATGCCACGTTGTTATCCAGCAGCGAATTGCAGTGAATCGTCCCCGCATTGTAAAACGTGTCCGCCAGGTAATGCTGCCCATTGTTGAGCAGGTCGAACTGAAAGCCGCAACCAGGACTGTAACCGAACACAAATAAATTGCCGAGCGAAAACGAACTGTCGGCCTGCATGGTCCCGTTGTTGGTGTAGTAGCGCATGTTCAATGCTTCGTAATATTCCGGGTTGGCCGTGTACGCGGCGAAAGTCACGTCAAAGGTGCCTTCATTGTCGAAGGCGGGCGTCAAATAATTCCTTCCATCTATCTGCGGCGGCGGGTTGCCGGGAATAACGTAATTGAGGACGGCCCAATTTGGATTCACATAAAACGGAACCGTTGCCAGGGCCGCGTGGGCCAGCAGCAAGCCGGGCCATGCGGAAAAAAGCTTCCATTTCATAAGGCGGGTTGCCAGGCGGTTATGGGGTTTCATACTTCTCAGTGTATCGTAATGGTATAATTCAAAGCCACAACCCGGGCCGCAGAACCCGCCGGCTGCCCCGACGAATCGGTCACTTGAATTGTAAAATCATAGATGCCGGGTGAGTTGCCGGTTGGAGTCCCGGAAACCACGCCACTGGTGGAGAGACTCAAGCCATAAGGCAGATACGTTCCCGCCAGCGACCAGGAGTAGGGGGCCGTGCCGCCGGTGGCCGAGAAGGTGGTGGTGGGATAGGCCACATCGTTGGTGCCGTCCGGCAAACTCGTCGGCAAGATTGAGATGTACATCTCGTTTTCAAGCTCCTGGATGCTGGTGCCATTGGGATACAGGATCGGGTCATTGGTCGAACCGTCGAAGGACCCCCATTGCAACGCGGGCATTTGTGTCGTTTCGTTTATCACATCCAGCAGGCCATTGGTGTCCGGAAACGGGCCATTCCAAAACGACGGGCCAACTTTGTTGAAGGTAAAGACGGCCGGACCCGTGGCATTATCAATGATCCCCGGGCCGGACAATCCGTTCAAAATATAGGCGGTTTCGTAGCTGGGGGTCGTCCGGGCCACAGTGCCCACAAAGAGATTCCCGCTCGGCCCGGAGGACAAATCCTGGGCGCTAATAACAATGTCCGGCGTGGTCACCGTGCGCTTGAATATGCGAGCCTCATATTTTCCACTGGACGGATTATAAACGAAATTGGTGTATTGGCTGATAATCGCGTTCGTCAAAATATAGGTGCGCGGATCCATCTGCCCATCCGGCACCTTCACGAACCGGACCCGGCCGATGCCCCGATAATAGCCCGGACCGTTGGTCACCGCGCCCGTGGTCGCGGTTGAGCAGATGGGCTGCTGCACGACATAGACGTGGGTGGTGGAATAGGTCACCAGGCTTTGGGAACTGAAATAGCCCGCCGAGTTGCTGGTGGCGTAAAGCAGGTTGGTCGCCGCCGTCACAATGGCGATCGGAAACCCTTTGGGTTGGGGGGAAACGATAACGTCCGGACCACAGAGATAATTGGTGTTAATGTAATACTCCCCCGACGGCAAATTGGCCACGGTGACGCTCGTGGTCGTGGTGTTGGTGACCAGCGGGTTGCCCAGAACCCCGCCTTGCGACACCTGGACCGTCACCAATGTAGCAATGGTGCTGGAAGAATGCCCGCCGGGGCCGAAGACGATGTTGGCAAAGGTGTCCGAGTAAATTTCCAGGGCGTTGGTGATGTAGCCATTGGTCTTGATCACCAGCACCGGCGGGTTGCCCAAAACAAAGTTGTTGGTGTAATAGGCCACCACAATCGGCGTGGTCGTGAAAGTGAAAGTATTGGTGGAACTAAGAATGACCAGCCCCGGAAACAAATTGGACAGGGTGGTCGGGGCATTGGTTCGAGCGGACCCCCAAAACGCATTATAGTTGGAAGTGTAAAGGAGCATTTGCGGGCCCAAGTTGGTCACGCCAATGGTAGTGGCGCCGATCAAGACGCTTCCCGCCGCCGGCGCCTCGTAATTGACATTGTTGGTGCTCATCAAGTATCTCAAGCCCCCCACGTCATCCCGGGTCAGCCCGGTGTAAAACCCGCCAATCTGCAGCCCTCCGTTATAACCCGACCCATTCCAACTGCCGGCTTGATTATTCGCGGCCACCGCGGTATATATCTCAGCCGTGGTATCCTGTCCCCGCGGCACGGTGATCGCAGACCAAGGAGGCGGATGGTGATCGCAATCGTCTTCGATATAATAAGTATAAAGCACATTGTTAACATAGGGCGTATATTGGACCTGGTTCAATGGCGCGGGGATGGGGTCAAAATTTCGCTGGACCACCATATACATCATGTTTTCCGGACAGGGAACGTTAAGCCCCGGCTCTTGGGCACGATCATGCAGGGTCCAGGTGTAACGTTCCGGTTCCGTCAAACCCAGTTGCTCAACCAGCAAATGCAGCGCCACCGACTTGAGATCCGTCAAATACAAGTTTTGCGCCGTGTAGTTGAAACCCTGCGATTGGAATGGAAATTCGTGGAGGTCGCTGCTGTAGCTGTCCACGCCGTTCAGGCCGTTCATGATGGCAAAGGCCTGGTCCACCGCGTTCTCGCCGGCTACGCCGAACCAACCCTCTCCGGTGACGCCGGAGAAATTATCGTCGTAGGCGTAATACAGCACCGGCACGTTCCGGCGATATTCCTCCTGATAATTCTTCGGCCCGCCAATGTCGCCCAGCCACACCGGTCCTCCCGGCCACAGGCTGCCCTGATAGCCCAAACCATAACCCAGAACCGGCACCTGCCAAAGATCACCAAAAGACCCCGGGAGTCCCGGGTAACCGGGAAGCGGCCCCAGCAGCGCGAAGCCCAAAGCCGACTGAAGGCTGAACAGCATCAGCCCGCCAACCCACAAAAAATTTTTAATCATTTGCCGCATACACATTTTATTGGCGCAGAAGCAGCACGCGGTAATAGCCCGCCGAACCGCTCCCGACATAAATGAAATCACCGCTCCCCGCCGCGAACCGCGGCGATCCCAGATTGCTCCACGAGATTAAATTTGTCGTCACCTGCACTTGATACGTCAACCCCGGCTGGGTGTTCCAGCTCAGATAAACCCCCGGCAACGTCTGGCCGACCGCCTTGCCGGGCAGCGGCGTCCCCTGGGACGCGTTGCTGATTTGCACGCGCAACACGCTGGCCGCATTGGTCGGAATCGTGCCCGCCTGAAATTCCTGGTAATTGTTCATGCCGTCGCCGTCGCTATCGGCAGTGGTGGAAGGCCATGACGATTGAGGGCCAAAATACATCGTCATCCATTCAACGGGAATGACATACGGCGGGGTTCCCCAATAGTACCCAAGCCAGGTCGTCCCGCTGGCCGGCGGTGACAACGTCAGCGGGCTGCGACCGTCCGTCGTCACGTAATCCAACTGGAACGTATGGGTGCTGCTGGCCGCCAGGCCGTTCGCCGCCGTCATCGTCCAGGCATTGTTCGTCGTCAAGGCCATCGGCGTTCCCGCGCCGTCCACATAAACTGCGTAGCTGGAAACGGGAATGCCCTGACTTTGCAACGACGTCCACGAAACCTGCAACTGCGGCTGATACACGCCGCCGCTGTTCAGCACAAACGGCGCGGACACAAACGGCGCGCTCATCGGCTGCAAAACCGCCGTCACGTTGGCATAGCGTTGCGCAAACAAATCCATGCTGGCGGCGCTGAACGTAAAGCCCGTCCAAACGACCAGGAATTGGGACACGCCGTCCGACGCCACCGTTTGTTGCATTTGCGAACCGGGCGTCGTGGTGTTCACCCGGAGTTCAGGCCCCACCAGCGAACCGTCCTCATGGACGAACTTTCCAAACACGCCCTCGCGCGAACCGTCCTGGCCCAGGCTCGTCCAGACGATGAAATAATCCCCGCCAATCGCGCTGATGCGCGGCGCATACTGGTCCCCGTAAAGAAACGAATTGACCAGCACGGTCGCGCCGCCGTTGGTGCCGGAAAACGGACGCGCGTAAACGTCCCAATCGTTGGTCAGGTCGTTGGGGTCGCGCGCGGCCCAGGTCACCATGAACTTGCCATCCGCCGCCACCGCCACGGCGGGACTTGAACAGGACTTGTTATCCGTGTTCACCAGAAATTCATTTCCCTGCGCCACGCCATTGCTGTTGTAGAACCGCGCGTAAACATCCACGCTGGGCGAACCCACCACCGCCGGAGGCGACCCGTTGGTGTTGTCAATCCCGCTCAAATTAAAAGCCTTCCGTTCCTGTTCCGACACCCAGGCGACGACAAACCCGCCGTTGTTCAACGCCGCGACGGCGGGCGAGCGCTGGTTGTAGGCGGTGAACTGGTTGATTAAAAATTCGCCGCCCACCTTCTGGCCGGCCGGTGTCAGCACCTGGCCATACACATCCAGCAGACTGCCGGGAGCGGCTTGATTGAAACTGGCCCAAACGACGACGATGTTGCTGCCGGCCAGCGCGGCCACGGCGGGGTTGACCCGGAAACTGCCGCTGAGAGTCACATTCGTGCCAACCGTGGTAATTTTCGTGGTGATGTTGGTGGTGTAGGTTGTTTTGCCATGCACCGTGGTCTTGTTAACAGTGGTGGTGGTGTTGGTGGCGTAGCTATAGGACACGTTTGTGGTTGCCGGTGAATTCACCAGCACGTCGTTGGTCGTCTGCCAGGTGTTGCTGGGGGTAAGAAACCGCGCGTAAACCTGTTGAAACGCCGGTGATCCGCCCTGCCACACAAAAACCGCGCCGCCGTTTTTCAGCAGGGCCACGCGGGGATTTTGCTGGTCGTTGGTCCCCTGGACATTCACCCGGAAGGGGCTCAACGTGCCGGACAACGTGCTGTCCAGCCGCCTGGCGCTCACCCCCCAGCCGCTGCCATCGGTAATGTTGTCCTGCCAGACCACAAAGCCGCCGTTCGTCGTCAGCGCCGCGTCCGGAAAAACCTGATCGCCCGGCAACGAGCCGATAATCGCGTATTCCGTTCCGTTCGTCGTGTAATAATTGGTGGTTTGGGCAAAACCGGCGGCGGGAATTCCAACCGCCAAGCCCCAGCAAAAGCAAATGGCGGCCCTGCGGGCGAACAACAACAACGACATAAGTGGTTCCAAAAATACTAAACGCAACCGGGCGGTTTGTCCAAAAAAAACTTCGCCCAAACGCGCCCGCCGCCGCAAAAAGAGCCGCATCGCGCGTTGGTTCGCAAACCAATTTTTAATCCAGTGTTCCAAATTCATTTTCCTAATTTTAAATCAAAACCGCCTGCCGTTCGCGCGCCGGTTCTTCCAGTGCCGCGAGCATTCCCTTGAAACCCCAGCGCTGATACAACTCGCGCAACCGGCCGGCATCCGCCGGCTTTCCCGCCAGGGCGTCCGGCGAAAATTCGCACGGCAAATCGTCCCGCAACCGCACCAGTTCGCGATTGCGCCGCACCGCGTCCGCCGCCGCGCGCAACGCCGCGCGCAGCTTTTCCGACTTTACTTCTTCCAGCCGCCCGTACAGCGCGGCGACCGAGCCGAATTGTTTCAGCAATTCGGCGGCGGTTTTCGGCCCGACGCCGGGCACGCCCGGAATGTTGTCCACACTGTCGCCGGTCAAACTCAACCAGTCCACAATTTGCGGCGGCTCCACCCCGGTTTTGGCGCGCACCTGTTCATCCGTCCAAACCGTCCCGCTCTTGTCGCCCGGGTTCAACAATCCGACCCGCGCCGACACCAACTGCATAAAATCCTTGTCGGAACTGGCAATGACCACGGCCATGCCCGCGTCCGACGCGCGCCGCGCCAGGCACGCGATATAATCATCCGCTTCCACGCCTTCGCGGCAAAACGAGACAACCCCCGCCGCCTGCAAATAGCCGGTCATTTCGTCGAACTGCGGCCTCAAATCGTCCGGCATGGCCGGCCGCTGCGCCTTGTATTCCGGCAATACGGCGGTGCGTTCGGCGCTCAGGCCGCCGTCCCAAACCACAATCAAATGCGTCGGCCCAATGGCCGCCCGCATTTTGGCCAGCATCTTGACGAAGCCGTAAACGGCATTCGTCGGCTGGCCCGACGGCGAACGCAAACCGCGAATCGCGTGAAACGCGCGATAGGCGTAAGCGTGGCCGTCAATGATCAGCAACCGATCCACAATTTGCCAGGGCGCATACACCCCGGTTCCACCGGGTTCTCGAACTTCATCATGTTGTTGCAACTGAAATTTCCACGAATGATGCTCGACTGCATTCTATCATTTTAACGGGCGGGTGCAACTAGGGGATTTCCCGTCTGTACCAGGGGATTTCCCGTATGCACCTCCACCCCCGGCTGCTGCGGCGGAATGGTGTTTTGCGCAAAGGGCAGTTCATCGTCGGAATGCACCCGGTTGCCGGCCGGATCAACAATGGTGGCCGTCACAAAAATCATCAGGTTATGTTTCACGGCGTTTTTTGACTCGCTTTGAAAGAGCCGCCCCACCATCGGCAGGTCGCCGAGCATCGGCACCTTGTCCTTGGTGCTCTGGACGGAAGAAGAAATCAATCCGCCGAGGACAATGGTTTGGTGGTCCCAAATGTTCACGGTGGTGATGACCTGGCGCACGGTAAATTTCGGCAGCAGGTTGGGCACGAGCACAACGTTGGCAACGGTGGGCGCGGGAACGTCCTGCGTGTCGTAGCCGCCAAACTCGGTCAGCGACGGGATCAAGGAGAGGTTGATCGTGTAGCCATCGGACAAAACGTAAGGCACCACGTCCAGGACGGGGCCGACTTCCATTTGTTGTTCCAACGCCGTGATGGCGGAGGGGGTCGCCGCCGCGTTATATATCTGCGCTTGCGCCGCAATAACACCGCCCAGCAGCACGACGGCCGCGGATAAAGCAAACACTCTTGCCAGAGCTAGTGGTTTTTGAATCGTTTTCATGATTAAAGCCTGAAGGTATAAAGTTTTACGGAGTGGCAGTGCCCGTGCCGGTGGTGGGGGCTATGGATCCTCCGCCATTCCCCTGCTGGTAGTTAAAGCCCGTGATAATGGTCAGAATTTGGGTTGCGCGCATCTGGGTTTGACGACCGCTGATGGTAACCACTTCAGGTTCCGCCAGCGTTTCGGTGCCGGTGCGCTGGTTGAGGGCGTGAAGCACCACGCGGAAATTGGGATCCGTCAAAATGCCCGTCAGGGTGGCAATCGTGGGAGTGGCTGTCCCGTCGGGGGTGGTGTTGCGCAGGCCGCTGGTAATCAATTGGTCCGATGACTGGCCGAAAATTTGATTGGCCGTTGTCTGGCCGGGGAAATAACCCGTTGAAGTGGGCAACCCATTATACGTGGGATTTCCATTGGCAAGCGAAGGCGAGGAGCCGCCGTTGCCCACCACGTTCCCCATATTGATCTGCCCCAAATACCAGTCAAAGCCCAAGGCCGTGCTGTCATCCTGCTCGACTTCGATGAATCGGGCTTTGATATGCACCTGCGGCGGCGTCATGTTCAGCGCCTGAATGGCCTTTTCAATGGTGTCCAAATCCTGCGACGTAGCGCGGACGAACAACACGCCCAGCCGGTCGTTGAAGAAAATACTTTTCGGGGGCCGCAAGTCCACCCCCAGCGTCGTGAAGAAATTTTGGGCGGTAACACTGACATTCACATTTGAAGTCACCATGGTCACATACGACAATCCGCCGCCGCCCTGGCCGCCGCCCTGGCCGCCGCCGCCGCCGCCGCCGCCGCCGCCGCCGCCTTGAGTGCCCGATGAACGATATTGGCTGGCACCCGGGAACGCATTCACTATCGCCACCGAGGCGCCGCCTTGTTGATTTCCGCTGCCACCACCACTGCTGCTGCCGCCGCTGCTGCCGCCGCTGCCGCCGCTGCTGGAATTATTGGCTGAACCAAAACTTTGGGCCCCCACACTTTCCAAGCCTTGAACGAAGGTGTTCGGATCAATCTTGAAAGTGCGCGTCTCCAACGGCACAGTTTCCGGCCCCTTGGCCGAAAAAACAACGCCGTAATCCAGAACGGAGTATTTGATGGGATGGTCCGCCACCAGCACAATGGCATCCAGCACATCCGCCAACCGCACATCGGTCAGCGCCAGTTTGATGTTGATGGAACTGGCATCCACGGATTCGCCGCCGGCCGCGGCAGCGGGAGCCGCTTCCGCCGGCAATCCCGTGGCCGGGCTAATGGCCGTTGGGCCGCCGGGGAGTGCGGTGGCCGTTGAAGCCGCCGCCGTATTGGGATTGAAGATAAAATTAATTCCTTTTTTGTCCGGATCACGGAGCTTGGTCTGGTCGCTCAGATTGCGAAGCACTTCGCTCAACGGCAGCCCTTCGGGCCAGGAAATCTTGTCTATCGGGATGTGATTAAGTTTGCTGTAAATGACTTCGCGTCCACTCCCGGTGTGAACGATATTGGTCAAGGCATACGGATTGGGCTCGGGCAGCAACCCGCGGTTGATCGGCTTCACCCAGGCATTTTCCACCTGCACCATGCGGTCCTGCGTGTCAATCGTGTGCGCATGCGCTTCGCGCTCGTAACGGGCCTGCTTGACCAGATTCATGTAGTAGAAGGCGCCCGCATTGTCCGGGTCGAGCCGGATGGCGTCTTTCAATTTGATCTCGGCCTCATCGAACTTGCCCATTTCGTAAAGCAGCTTGCCGTCCTGCGTCAATGTGCCGGCCTCTGTTTTTTCGTTGGCGATATAAGTCTTTTCCTGCACCGTCGGTTCGTCGGGCATTTTGCCGCGCCTGGAGGCAAGCAACTTTTCGTTGTTTTTCTTGAAGGCCAGAGCGGCGGAATTTTGCGGGTCCACTTTCAACACCCGGCCGACCTGGGTGGCGGCTTCGTGCAAATCATCCTGGCTTTGCGCCTGGCGGGCGAGCACCAGCCGGGTGGAAGCCAGGCCGGAAATGGCTTGCGCCTTTTCGGCGTCAATGCCGGAGCCGATTTGCTCGACCAACGCATAGGCGTCTTCGTAAAGTTTGGCGGCTCCGGGCAAGTCTCCACGGGCGGCGGTGTTTTTGGCATCCAGAAGTTTTTGGCGCAGGATGATGGTGTTGGCCTGACGAAGCACGGCTTCATTGACCGCCGTGTCCGCGGGACTGGTTTGAGCCAGCCCCGGGGCGGTGGCGGCCAGCAGGAAAATTATACCGAGCGAGAGGGAAACTGCTTTTGTCATGATTCGTTTCAGGTTCGTCTTAAATCAGCGCCGTTTGACGCCGGGGTTGTCACAATCAAATATTATTCAGCATTTTGAGGGTTGTAAGTCAACGTCGTTTTTTTATCGTTTGATCTGGCCCTTAATATCACGGCGCCCTGGTCAATGGCAACGATAATGTAATCATTGCCGTCAATCTTCAAATTCGCGTTGACGCGCTGGCCCTGCCAGGTTCTCGGTGGCTTTTCCAGATCGTACTTCAAGTCGGCAATGTAACCATCCACGCGACGGAACGGTTTGTCTTTGGTCAGCGTCACTCTTTCGCCGGTGTCCATCAGTTGCACGGTCAGTTTCAGCGTCCCGGGATCGGACGGCGAACCGCTCACTTCCCGGATGGTGAAAGCGTCGTCCTTGTCCCCGACTTTTTCCCCGACCGACGCATAATGCTGCCGCTTGCCGCGTTGCGAAGGCAGGGCCGCAGCCTGGCGCTCCATGCTGACAACGTAGCGGGTGCCGAGATCGTTGGTCTCGATCGCATTGGGTTCTATCGAATCCAGCGTAAGAATCAAATACAACGGCGTAATTTTGGTGACGACCGCCGCCGAGGGGCCGGCCTGACTGCTTCTGATCGGGGTCCCGTCGGATTTCCTTTGCCACGGCATCGGATTGAACACTCTATTGGTCGTTGAAAAATCCAACTGATAAGGCGATCCCAGCCGCCCCAACACGTTCGTCTCCCGTGTCCACTCCAGCCCCGGGAGCGGTTTGGCCGGGGGATGGATGACCCCATAACTCCATTCTCGAAGCTGTTGCTGATCTCTGTAAATCATGAACGGCAGAAACACCAGCGCGCCCACCAAGCCCAGCAGCACAAAGCCGAGCAGAATTTTTTCGTAATGTTTTTTGACAAAATCCATGAGCTTACTTTTTTGGCAACAGTTTCACGGCCTCAACCACCAGCGTGACGCGCAATAGTTGCTCGTTCAACATCGGCTGCAACCCGCCTTTGGCCGGCGCCAACGGCGCGCCGGCGCCGCCGCCACCGCCGCCGGGTGCCGTTGTGCCGGGTGACATCGTTGCCCCGGCGCCAGCCAGTTGCACATTGATGCCCTTGACGATGAATCCGTGCGGTGATGAGGCAAAGTCGGCCAGCACCACGCCAATTTCCGGGCTGAACGAGCGGAACGTAATTTGATAAGGCGTCATGACCGCCAGATTGTTGGTGACGGAATGATCCTCGAGATAATCGGCTTGTGGAGCGCCCGCGCCCGCGTCATCTTCCGAAACCCGGACGCGCTGAATTCCGTCCAGGGCGTTGACCCGCGCCGCATAAAGAATTTCGGCAATGGTTTTCACTTCGCCCAACTGCCCGGCCAGCGGCCCCAGGCTGCCGGGCGCGAACTTGACCAGATCGCGCTGCGCCTTGAAGGAAAAATCGTATTGGGGCGGCAGGGTGACGCTGGCGGTGTCGGCTTCACGCTGCAACTGGTCAATCATCCGGCGCAGCGCGGCGGCAAATTCCTCGCTCGAAACCATGCCGTTGGACGGGTTGGGAACCGGTGTGATGGGCTTGAAATAATCCCCCGCCCGCCGAATCCAATCCCGCAACTGGCTTTCCTGTTGTTTGGCCGCCTCAATGTTGTTGATCTTTTCGTTGCCCGGACCGGGTTTTTTGTTGGTCAACTCCCGCAACGTGCTGTAAATCTCGTTTAATTCATTAAGTGCCGCCGTGTTGTGGCTCCAGCCCTTTTCAATATAAAAACCGGCCGACCCCAGCAATCCTATGGCCAGGATGCCGCCAATCACAAAAAATAAATTTCGTTTGATCCAGGCCATATTAATACAAGTTGAGCTGTTTTTGCAGCGTCACGGTGATGCCAAACGTGAACGTGCCATTGGCTTCATCGGGTGTGATTTGTCCGGTGAGTTGGGTCGCCTTGGGATCAAAAAACGGGCTGGTTTTCAACTCGTTTTCGACCGCATAGGCGATTTCGCTGTTGGCCGAAGGATCCACATAAGACAAATTCACCGCCCGGCAGATCAAGGTTATGACGCTGCCCGGATTGGACTCGGCCTCGGTCGGATTCCGGTGAGAACGCAACGAGTCCGCCGAACTGGGGCCGGCACCGGCGGGATTTTGCAAATTGGCCATGGTCGTCATCTGCTCAATCCAGACCCCGGCTTCGACGCCGGGCCTTTGGGCGGACAATTTTTTCTTGATGTCGTCCTCGGAACAAATCAGCACACGCCGCAATTCCGCCAGCACATCGCCCCAATAATACCGCGCCTCCATCCACGCCGCGATCTGGTCCGCTTCTTTTTTGGTCGCCCCAAGCCGTTTGTAGGCCCGGTCAAACTGGTCGTTCTTCGCCTGGATCTCCTCCACACTCGGCTTCAAATCCGCAATTTCCTTTTCCTTCGATTTCGCGAGCTGTTGGAACAAAAGCCCGACCGCAAACGCCACCAACACGAGGGCGAAGATCGTGAAAATGAAATACGGTTTCTTCTCATTCAAGGCCCGCCAGCGCAGCGTGCTGTCCGGCATCAAATTCATTTCCACCGGGCAATTCGCCAGGTTCCGCAAACCCAGCCCGACGACTTCGCCCAGCGAATGCGCCACGCGCGCCAGTTCCTCCAGACTCACCGCCGGATCAATTTGCACGTTCCGGAACGGATTGAAATACTCCACCGGCACGTTCAATTTTTCCGCAAAAAATTGCGCCGTGTAAGGCATGATGGACGCGCCGCCGGAAAGGAACATCCGCTGCGGCATCGAGCCGCCCTGCTGGCCGCGATAAAACTGAATCGTCTGATTGACCTGGATGTGCAGCTTGGTCATGAACTGCCGCGCGATTTTGGAGATGGCCGCCTGGTTCGGATTTTCCGGCTCCTCATAGGCGCCGCCGAGACTGACGAAGCCTTCCGCGATTTTAATTTGTTCGGCGATTTCAAATTTTAATTTCCCCTCGTTCGCAAAATCCTGCGTGATGGCGTTCGCGCCCAGCGTGATGCTGCGGGAAAAAACCTTGCCCTTTTCGAAGAACAGCAAATTGCTCGTCTTGGCGCCGATGTCCAGCAGCATCGTGCAATCCTCCAGATCGCCGTAGTTGTAGCGGAAGGCGTTGCACAAGGCCGCGGGCGACACGTCGCACAATTGCAACCGCAGCTTCGCCTCCTGAGCCATGCGGAACAGCCCCTCGACCATTTCGGACTTGATCGCCACCAGCAGGACTTCCAGTTCGCCGCTGGCGCTGGAACCCAGAATTTGATAATCCCACACCACCTCCGCCAGCGGGAACGGCACGTTTTGCTGCGCCTCGTATTGGATGATTTGCGTCACCTTGCCCGCGTCCACCGGCGGCAGTTTGACAAATTTGGAAAACACCTGAAAACCCGGCGCGCAGACATTGATGTCCCGCGCCTTGGTTCCTTTTTCCGCCAGCACTTCGCGCAACGCCTTGAGCACCGTGGCTTCGCGCGCGGATTCCTGCGCGCCCTCGAGCCCGAGCGGTTTGATGGAAAAACTCTTGAGACGCAACCCGCCGGCTTCGTTGATTTGAAACTCCGCCAGTTTGAGGCTGCCCGCCCCGAAATCCACCGCCAGGAATGATTTTGTGTTCAGCATTTCTGTTTGGGTCGCTCGCCACCGCCCGCGCCGCCAAGTTCGCTTGGTTTGGTTTAACGGTAGCCCGTTCTGATTACGGCAAATTTTTCCCGTGGTCAAACAGAAATCTCAAAAAAAACAGTCCCGGCCCTTCAATAAAAACATTGCGTCCGGCCTCCGGCTTTGGCTTCATCCTGCTGTGCGGGCACAGGTGCAAGCCGTCACGTCCGTCATGAATCGCCGCCGTATGCATATTTTTTATTCAGGCTGGGTGCAAGGTGTCGGGTTTCGTTATGCCGCGAAAACCGTCGCCGCCGGCTTTGAAGTCACCGGCGTCGTCCGCAATTTGCCGGACGGACGCGTGGAATTGATCGCCGAGGGCGTGCATGAGGAATTCGAGGCCTTTCGCGGCGCCCTTCGCGATGCGGGACTTGCTGGCTTTATCCGCGACGAACGTGTAAATTGGGGTGACGCGCAAAATGAATATCACGGTTTTGAAATTGTCCGCTCAACGCAATGAAATACGCCATCATCGCTGACATTCACGCCAACCTGGAGGCGTTCCAAGTCGTTTTGGATGACATCAAAGCCCAAAACGCGACGAATGTCGTCTGCCTGGGCGACATCGTCGGCTACAACGCCAATCCCAAGGAATGCCTCGCCATCGTCCGCGAAATGAACATCCCCTGCGTGAAGGGAAACCACGACGAATATTGTTCCTCCGACGATCCGCTGGAAGGTTTCAATCCCCACGCCGCCGACGCCGTTCATTGGACGCGCGAACAGCTTTCCGAGGAGGAATGCCAGTGGCTGCGCGACCTCAAATACACCCGCATGGCCGCCAACTTCACGATGGTGCATGCCACGCTCGACGCGCCGCAACGCTGGGGCTACGTCTTCGACAAGCTCGCCGCCGCCGCCAGTTTTCCCTACCAGAACACCCAGGTCTGTTTCTTCGGCCATACCCACGTGCCGGTGGCCTTCATGCGCGACTCCGTCGTTCGCGGCGGCACCTATTCAAAATTCAAAATTGATCCGGCCAAAAAATATTTCATCAACGTCGGCGCCGTCGGCCAGCCCCGCGACAACAATCCCCGGGCCGCCTACGTCATTTACGACATGGATGCCGGCACCATCGAACTCCGCCGGCTGGATTACGACATCGCCACCGCCCAGAAAAAGATCCTCGCCGCCGGCCTGCCCGAACGCCTCGCCGAACGGCTTGAGTTTGGCCGTTGAAAATCCTCCTCCTCAAACCCAGTTCGCTCGGCGACGTTATTCAGACCCTGCCCGTCCTGCGGCTGCTCAAACTTCACCTGCCCGCGGCCGAAATTTTCTGGTGGATTGATTCCCCCCTCGCGCCGATCCTCGAAGGCGACCCGGATCTGGCCGGCATCGCGCGTTTCGAGCGGCGGCGCTGGGCCGCGCCGCGGCACTGGCCGGAAATGCTCCGCAGCATCCGCTGGATGCGCGAACAGAATTTCGACTGGGTCATTGACCTGCAATGCCTCGCGCGCAGCGCCGCGTTCGCGTGGCTCGCCAACGGCAAATTCCTCATCGGCCTCGACGAGGTCCGCGAAGGCGCGCGGGGGTTTTACGACGTGGCCGTCCGGCGCGCCTCGTTCCACACCCACGCCGTGGACTGGTATCTGGCCGTGCTGCCGCATCTGGGCGTGCCGGTTCACAACCATTTTCAATGGCTGCCCGAACGGCCCGAAGTTGCCGCCCAATTGAAACAAAAATGGCCGGTCGTTGGAGTTCAAGCTTCAGCTTGTCCGGATGGCACCCTAAAGCGTGAACCCCAACCGCCCGGCGCGCGGTGGATCGCCCTTCAGCCCGGCGCGCGCTGGGCGAACAAACGCTGGCCGGCCGAAAATTTTGCCGAACTCGTCCGCCTCCTCGCGAAAGACTTCCCGGATCGGCGCTTCGCCATTCTCGGCGGCGCGGAAGACCGGCCGCTGGGTGAAATGATTTCGCGCGCGGCGCCCGCGCGCTGCCTGAATTTGTGCGGCGAAACTTCACTGCCCGAAATGATCGAGTGGCTGCGGCTGTGCGAATTGATGGTCACCAACGACACCGGCCCGATGCACGCCGCCGCCGCGCTCGGCAAGCCGCTGGTTGCGCTCTTCGGTCCCACCGAGCCGCGCCGCACCGGCCCGTACGGCCATCTGGAAAATGTGCTGCGCCTCGACCTCCCCTGCTCTCCCTGCCTGAAATCGTATTGTGTTTACGAAAAGCCAAACGAGTGTTTGAAAGCGATTTCGCCCGCGATGGTTTTCGAGCGCGTCCAAAAACAACTGCAGTCAGCGGAGAAATCAAACCCAAACAAACCTGAAACCCTTTGACTTTGCCCGCGCGGCGGACGCGGCGTGCCGGCGCAACCCGCACATCGCCGGCCAGTTGCCGGGCACCAAGGGGAAACTTTGATTGGCAGAAGGGATGAACCACGAAATACACAAAGCACACGAAAAGAAGACCGGAACTGATTTTTTAAATCGCTGGGGCCATGCCTTGTCATTTCGTGTCTTTGGTGTGTTTCGTGGTTGCAACTGCTTTTTTCAGGATAATATGCTGGACAGCGATTTCAGCCCAAATTACGGTCGTTTTATGAAAACGGACAGACTGCACAACGGTCAGTCCATTCTATCTGTTTGAAGTAAAAGTGCCATGATAGCCACTCCAAATTTGAGAGTTTCTGCGACGCGCGTCAAAGGTAAGGCGGCGGCTATCCGGTGTGTCTACCTGACCGTGATATCGTTACTTGCTCTGCTGTTGTACCCATCAGGAGGCTCCTTACACCCGCCGGACGGCTCGTATTCTGCTTGGCTGGTTAGCGTGCTGTTGGCTGCCATTTTCTCTGTCGCGGCTATCGTCGCTGGGGTTTACGGTTTTGTTAGGGGAAGTCTGGTCATTCGTGCAGTCGCCGGAGCGTTCATGGTCGTCGCGGCATGGATACTAGCGGCAATCGTTTTCCATTTCATCTTCTTGTGAGCACAGAATCATCGAATATGATGACAGGTTGCAAAGCTTCATGCTTTCGCCCGTAATAAAAACGCCCCGCAGTTTCCCGCGAGGCGTTTTTTGATTTTTTGGTAGGGCGGGCAGTCCTCTGCCCGCCGCCGAATGTCGTGAATCGTTCGCGCGCTGGCGGCGACTCCGCCGGCGCGCACGGAGTGACGCGCCCTACCAATTTCAGGAACCGACGCTGGCCAGTTCCTCATTGTTTTCCACGTTCACAATCTTGAACTGTTCGGCGTGCATGCCGGTGTCGGCGCGGAAGGACAGCTTGCCGAAGTAGCGTTTTTCCATCTCGATGAGATGTTTTTCGTCCTCGGTGCGGAGCCGTTCCAGCACGGTCGGATGCACCACGATGCGGAGTTGAAAATCCGATTCGTCGCGCTCGCGCTTCTTCAAAATTTCCTGCAGCTTGCGCTGGATTTCCACGCTCATGGTCACGACGCTCTTCACCTTGCCGCGACCCTTGCAATACGGGCAGTCGTCATACACCGCCGACCGCACGCTTTCGGTGTGGCGCTGGCGGGTCATTTCCATCAAGCCGAGCTGCGAGATGGGCAGGATGTGGGTCTTGGCCTTGTCGCGGCGGAGACCTTCCTTGACGCGCTGATACACGGACTGCTGGTCGCGGCGGGATTTCATGTCAATGAAATCGAGCACGATGAGGCCGCCCATGTTGCGCAGGCGAAGCTGGCGGCAGATTTCATCGGCGGATTCGATGTTCACCTTCAAGATGGTGGAATCCTGGTCGCGGCTGCCCTTGTGCCGGCCAGTGTTCACGTCAATCGCCACCAGCGCCTCCGTTTCGTCAATGACGATGTAGCCGCCGCTCTTCAAATGTACCTGGCGCGAGAAGGCGTTCTCCAGTTGCTTGCTGATGTTGAACCGGTCAAAAATCGGCTGGGCGTCGGCGTAGAGCTTTACCTTGTCGGCCGCGCGCTTGGAGATTTTGGTGACCATCTCGCGCATCCGGTCGTGGGCTTTTTGGCTGTCCACCACGATGCGTTCGACGTCTTCGGTCAAAAAGTCGCGCACGGTGCGCTCAATCAAATCCGGTTCCTGGAAAACGCAGGTGGCCGGCGGCTGTTTCTTCATGCGCTCCTGCACGCCGTTCCATTCTTCGAGCAGCAACGCGAGGTCGCGGACGAAATACCGCTTCTGCTGGCCTTCGCCGGCGGTGCGCATGATGACGCCCATGCTGTCGGGAATGGCCAGTTCGCGCAGGATTTTTTTCAACCGCTTGCGTTCCTCCTGGTTTTCAATCTTGCGCGAGATGCCGCTCTGGTCGGAATTCGGCAGCAGCACCAGGTAACGTCCGGGCAGCACGAGGTTGGTCGTGATGCGCGGGCCTTTGGTGCCGATGGGGCCCTTGGTCACCTGCACGATGATTTCGCTGCCCGGCGGATAAAGCCGCGGGATGTCCTTCTGCGTGATCTTGGGCCGGGATGGCCGGCGGCCGGTGGGGCGCTCGACGATTTCCACGCCGCTGTCGAACTGGTTCGGCACGATGTCCCAATAATGCAGGAAGGCGTTTTTCTCGAACCCGATGTCCACGAACGCGGCCTTGAGGCCGTCTTCGAGGTTGCGCACCTTGCCCTTGAAGATGCTGCCGACGAGGCGTTCCTCGGTGGTGCGTTCGATGTTGAATTCCTCCAGCCGTCCGTCTTCGAGCACGGCGACGCGCGTTTCGAGCGTCTCGGCGTTGATGACGACTTCCTTGTGGACTTTTTTCTCCGGACGGATGAGCCGCTGGACCTTCTTCACGAGGGTGGTGGCGGCGAATTTGATGGTGTCCAGAATGCCCTTGGGCTGTTCCGCCACGGGCACGGGCTTGAAGGGTTTTTCCCCCTCCACCCGCGCCGGCGTTTCGATCTTTGGCTCGCGAAATTCTTTTTTGTCGGCGCCGGAATCCGGCATTTGAGTTTCCGGCGCTCCCTGCGGCGGCAGGCCGGCGGCGATGTTTTCGGCGCGTTCGATTTCGTTGCTGTGCCGTTTTTCAAACACGTGCTCGGCGCCGCCCTGCTCGGTCACCACGTCGGCGCGGGCCTGGACGGCTTCGCGGTCGGGTTTTTGCTGGGTCTGGCCGAAGCCGCCTTTGGGGCGGAACCGCATGCCGCGGCGCCGCCGCGAAAAATTGTTGTTGCTCATAGTTCAGTATCCTTTTCGATGGATGTATATGTTTTGCATCAAGCCCAGTGCGATCAACGAGCACAGCACTGAAGATCCGCCGTAGGAAAGCAGCGGCAGCGGGACGCCCGTCACGGGCATGATGCGAATGTTCATGCCGATATTGATGAAGACGTGGCTGAAGAGGAGCGTCACCGCGCCCACCGCCACGAGTTCGCCCAGGCGATCGCGCGCCTGGCCGGCGATTCTCAATCCCGTGAAGAGAACCACCGCATACAGCGTGAGCACAATCACGCTGCCAACGAATCCTTCCTCCTCGGCAATCACGGAGAAAATGAAGTCGTTATGAGCCACCGCTCGCGGCAAATAACCGAGGGCGTTCTGAGTGCCCTGCCGCCAGCCTTTGCCCGCCAGCCCGCCTGAGCCGACGGAAATCAGCGCCTGCCGGACGTTGTACTCATCGTCCAGTTGCTGCTGCCGCAGGCGTTGCAGCTCCGCCGGCGTGGCATTCGGCGGAGCGAAATGGGTGTAATCCCGTCCAAAATATACCAGCAGCCGGTCGCGCTGGTACGGCTGCACCGAAACCTGCCACCAGCCCGGTGGCAGGAACAGCATGTCCACCAAGAACAGCACGGCCAGCAAACCCACCGCGCCGACAAGCTTCAGCAAATATTTTCCCGGCGTGCCGGCAACGAACATCATCACCAGACCGGTTGGCAATAATACGAGGGCTGAACCCAAGTCCGGCTCCTTCAAAATCAGCACAAACGGCAGAAGTAAAAGCCCGATGCCTTTCCAGAAATTCAACGGTTGCCGCAATTCATCCGCCGGGCGGCTCAGGAAATGCGCCACCGCCAGAATGAACGCCAGCTTGGCGAATTCGCTCGGCTGAAATTGGAAGATTGTAAGATCAATCCACCGGCGCGCGCCGAAGCGCATCTGGCCGATGTGCGGAATCAGCACAATGACCAGGAAGAAAATCGCCGCCCAATAAACCACGAACGACCAGCGCGCCAGCGTGTGATAATCCACGACGCACAGCACCGCACCCGCGCCCAGGCCGAGCGCATACCAGACGATCTGGTGAACCCAGGTCTGGTCATACCACGGCAGCGCCGCCGCCGATTCGTTGGCCATCGTGGCGCTGCAAACAAACGCCGCGCCCATCAGCATCAGCCCGGCCAGCGCGGCCAGTTGCATCCGGTCGAGCTGGTCGTGACGTTCGTTGATCGGGAGGTTGATCATGTTAGTTTGCCTGCTCCGCGCGCCGCAACGCTGCCAGGGCGGGTGCGTCGGGCTTCTCGCTGTTTAAAATCGCCTGATAAATGTCATGCGCAATCGGCACACAGTTGACGGTGCCGGAAACACCGCTTTGAACCATGACGACGACCGCGTAACGCGGTTTTTCATACGGCGCGAACGATGCGAACCACGTTGTGTCGTCCACGATCCGGTTGTGTTCGTCCATCACCTGCGCTGTGCCGGTTTTGCCGCAAATGCGCAGACCGGGCACGACCGCCGCGCGACCGGTGCCCTCCGGGTCTTCGGTTTCGGCGAGCATGGCATCATGCAAAATTCTCAAACTGCGCGGATGCACGCCCAATTCACCACGCACAAGACACGAAGGGAAAATCGTCGGCGCTTCACCCGCTGCCGGGTCTTGCGGTTCGATGCGCCCGACGAGTCGCGGTTGGAGCACCTTGCCGCCATTGGCGATGGCGGAAATCATCACGGCGATCTGCATCGGTGTGACCGCGATGTCGCCCTGCCCAATGCACAGGTTGGCCGTGTCGCCGTCATGCCAGCCGGCAGTCCGCACCTCCGCGAGCGACGGGAAAATGCCCTTCGTTTCCTGCCGCGTCGGCAGGCCGGTGCGCTCGCCCAGGTGAAAATTTTCCCCCATGCGGATGATGTTTTCAATGCCCGCCCGGAGGCCGTTGGTGATGAAATAGGTGTTGCTGGAGCGGAGAATGGCGCGGCGAAAATCGTATTCTCCCGGCGGCGCCAAGTCCTGAATTGGCCGTCGTCCAATCTCGATGTAACCATGATTCGGATTTTTAGGAGAGGGCGGATTGTAAATCGCCGCGTCGGGATTGAGTCCGTTTTCCAGACACGCCAGCGCGACCACCATTTTGAAAATCGAGCCGGGCGCATAATTTTCATACGTGGCGCGATTGATTTGCGGGCGCAATTTCGGATCGTTCAAGCGCGCCAGTCCGTTTGAGGAATAATCCGGGTTGATGGCCGGTGACGAAACCATGGCCAGCAAGTCACCCGTGCGCACGTCCATCACGACGACCGCCGCGCGCGCGTCCGCGCCTTGATGCGCCGTGAGCGAGCGTTCCGCCGCCTGTTGAATGTCGAGATCCATCGTCAGCACAACGTTGTGGCCCGGTTCCGGCCGGCTCCACACGTTTTCGGTCTGGCGATAACCGAGATTGTTGACGAGCACGGCCGCCGCGCCCGCGCGTCCGCGCAATTGCGCGTCGAATCCGGCCTCCACGCCGGCCGCGCCGCGATAATCCGGCAGCCGGTACGAGAAAAACGCGTCCTCGCCCTCCGACGAACTGTTATCGCGCAACACATAGCCGAGCAAATGCGCCGCCGTCGTGCCGCAGGGATAAGAGCGCACCGGCTGCAAGTCCAGGCCCACGCCCAAGCCGCCGGGGTATTGCTCCTCAAAACGCGCGATTTGCGCGGCGTTGAGGTTGGGCAGCAATGGATACGGCAGCGCCAGCCGCGTTTCGTAATGGCGGTTGAACTCCGCCGCCTCCAGCACCAACGGCTGGCCGAGCCGCCGGCCGACTTGTTCCACCACGCTGGCCGCCACCCGGAAACGCGATTGTTCATGAAGCTGTTTCAATTGATCGGGCGTGAGCGCATATTGTTTTCGCTCGGCCTTGGTCAGCGAACGGCCCAGTTTTTTTTCCTCCGCGCCAATGCGTTGTTTTTGGCCGGCGCGCGCCTGCGCGAGCGCCTGGCCGTAGGCGGCGTCGAATGGTTTGCGCAAATCATCGAGGTAAAGGTCCAGGTTGTAGCGGGGCCGGTTTTCGGCGAGCACACGGCCGTTGCGGTCGAGAATTTTTCCGCGCGCGGCGGGAATGCGGACAGTGCGATATGACTGCGTCTCCAGATGGCTTTCGTATTTGCGCGCGGAAACGACCTGCACCCACCACAAGCCGGCCAGCAAAACAAACAGGCCGCCCGCCAGCGCCACCGCCAGCAGGCGGAGGTGCGGATCATTTTTTCTCAGTTCGTCGAAAATCAGCATGGCACGTGGTCTGGAGTCCACAGTCCGGAGTCCACAGTCAAAACGCCGCGGCGATGGCAACTGCGGGACTGTGGACTGTGGACTGGAAACTGTGGACTCATATTCTTCTTCGCTGGATTTCCCGGTCGGGACGGAAACTGGTTTCAGTCCGGGGCTGATAACCGAGCGTGCGGTCGCACCAATGGAACAGCGCGAAAACCAGCGGCGTCGCCGCCGCGCCGCCCGCGGTCATCACCAGCCATTGCCAGAGCGAGCCCCAGCCCAGCAGGGGTTGTTTCCCGGCGGTCAACAAAAGCAAAACGGACAGCACCGGCACGACGGCGCTGGCCAGGGTGCCGAGGACGAGTTGCGCAAATGACAGCTCGCGCAAAATCAAGTCGCGCCGCAGATAAATCACGAAGCCGGCGGCAAAGAGCGGCAGGATGCTGGCGCCGAACGGATTGGCGGACAGCGCGTCAAACCACAAACCGCCCAGCACGGCGAGCAGCGAGACGGTGGCGAGGTCCGCGTTCAACGCCGCATACACCATCAGCACCGGCAGCAAATCCACCTGCGCGCCGAGCCAGTGGCGCAGGACGGGAAACGCCGCCTCGCCAAACACCGCGAGAAACGCGGCGGCCAGAATCAGGATGGTCCGGAAAAAATTCATTTGCGGGAGAACATCCAACATCCAACATCCAACGCCGAACATCCAATGGCACCGGCGCGCAATGCGAATTCATTGGGCGTTGGATGTTGGATGTTGGATGTTGGATGTTTTTTCATTTTCAAGGAAACAGCACCCAGACTTGTTCGAGCGCGCCGAGGTTGACCGAAAGCTTCACCCGCGCCTCGGTGTAAAGGCCGAATTCAACCGGGCGCGAATCCACCACCTGGCCGATGGGAATGCCTTTGGGAAAAATGCCGCCGAGGCCGCTGGTGATGACATTTTGGCCGGGCTTCAAACTCGCGCCGCCGGAAAGATAGGTCAAATCAACAATCGAAGTGTCCAGCAGGCCGCCCGCGTTGACGACGCCCATGTCGTGCGCCGGATTTTCAACGAGCGCCGAGACGCGGCAATCCGGATCGCCAATCAAAACCACCTGCGAACGCGTGAAGCCAACGGAGGAAACCCGGCCCACCAGACCGTCGGCGGTGAGAACGGGCAAATTTTCCCGGAGCCCGTCGCGGCTGCCGAGGTCAATCTGCACGGTGCGCCACCAGTTGGCCGGGTCGCGCATGATGACGTTGGCGAGACTTGAGTTTCCACGGCGCCTGCTGCTGCCAGCCGAGCAGCGATCGGAGTTGGCTGTTTTCGCGCGCGATGGCGGCTGATTGCAAAGCTTGAACTTCCAGCGCTTCATTGGTGATGGCGGAGATTTTCCATTTGCCGGAGCAATTCGCGCCGGGGCAGGACCCGGTCGGCCAGATCGGCGGGAAGTTGCAGGGTGGTGTTGGCCAGCCCGAACAGCGGCAAAAACAAACTGCCGGCGGCGAGTTTGAGGCGGGCGGTCACGCGCGGCGGCAGGCTGAGAATCAGCAGTGCCAGCAGCGTCACCGCGCCAAGCGCGAGATAATTTTTCTTTCTAAACATCCTGCCACTGCGGCGGTTTCAGCCGCGTGCAGGTGAACGTGCGGGCCTTCGGCCGCGCAAAGGCGGGAAGTCAATATTTGGCGTTGGTCGCGACGCGCTTGAGGAATTCGATTTCCTGCAAGACGCGGCCGGTGCCCTCGGCAACGGCGCTCATGGGGTCATCCGCGAGGTGGACCGGCAGGCCGGTTTCCTCGGCCACCAGACGGTCTATGCCGCGCAACAGCGAGCCGCCGCCGGCCATGACCAGGCCCCGATCCACAAGGTCGGCGGCGAGTTCGGGCGGACAGCGTTCCAGCGTGAGGCGGACGGACTCCAAAATGCTCGACAGCGGTTCCTGCAACGCTTCGCGAATTTCCTCGGAACGAATGGTTAAGGTTTTGGGCAGGCCGGAACTCAGGTCGCGGCCTTTGACATCCATGGTCAATTCCTGTTCCAACGGAAACGCGGAGCCGATGCGTATCTTGACTTCTTCCGCGGTGCGTTCACCTATCATCATGTTGTAGGCGCGCTTCATGTGCGCAATGATCGTTTCGTCAAATTCGTCCCCGCCCACCCGCAGGCTGCGGCAGAAGACGATGCCGGCGAGGGAGATGATTGCGATTTCGCAAGTCCCGCCGCCGATGTCCACGATCATGTTGCCCGCCGGCTCATGCACCGGCAAACCGACGCCGATGGCGGAGGCCATCGGCTGCTCAATCAAATACACCTCGCGCGCGCCGGCGTGGGTGGCGGAATCTTTGACGGCCCGTTTTTCCACTTCCGTGATGCCCGAAGGCACTGCGACCACGACTCGTGGCGCAATCAATTTGCGATGGTGAACCTTCTGGATGAAGTGGCGGAGCATGGCCTCGGTGATTTCGAAGTCGGCGATCACGCCGTCTTTCATTGGCCGGATGGCCACGATGTTGCCGGGCGTGCGGCCCAGCATTCGTTTGGCTTCGGCCCCGACGGCCAGCACGTTGGTCGTGCCCGCCTGGATGGCCACCACTGAAGGTTCGCGCAGGACGATTCCGCGGTCCCGCACATAGACGAGGGAGTTGGCTGTGCCCAGGTCTATTCCAATATCGTTGGAAAACAGGCTTTTAAATTGCGCAAACATGAATTCGCCT
>CAWFZJ010000020.1:0-42778 GCA_963820205.1 uncultured Verrucomicrobiae bacterium | reverse complement strand
GATCAACGACAAGATCATCGGCTCGGTGCGCGGCCAGGCCAACGGGGACACCGCGTATGTGAGCGGGGTGGTTGTCCACCCTTACTACCAGCGCCATGACATCGGCCGCCAGTTGGTGGAGGAAATTGAAAAAGCCTTTCCCAACGCGAAACGCTTTGAGGCTTTCACCGGCCGCCCGAACGCGCGCGCCCTGCATTTGCTGGGCCGGGCGGGTTATCAGGAATTTACGACCGAGCCGTTCACACCCGCCATCACGTGGGTCTATCTGCAAAAGGAACGCCCATGAGCCAGGAACAAATCGAACTGATCACGATTGACGCGCTGTTGGAAAAAGTCCGGGCCAAGAAGGCCCAGAACTGCCGGCTGGTCCAGATCAGCGCCACGCAACTGCCCGGCCAGATCGAGCTGACCTACAGCTTCGACCTCAACAGCCAGCTTTCCAACCTGCGCCTGTCGCTGCCCGGCGAAGAGCCGCACCTGCCGAGCATCAGTTCGATCTATCTCTGCGCCATCCTCTACGAAAATGAAATCCACGACCTGTTCGGCGTGCAGGTGGACGGAATCGCGATTGATTTCAAGGGGAAATTTTACCGGACGGCCATCAAGTTCCCGTTCGCCACCGCCAAGATTCCCTGCGCGAGCAGCGCGGCGGCCCCGGTCGCCGGCGCGGCAGCCTGCGCGACGACTCCCCCGGCAACCAAGGAAGTGAAAACGATATGAAGACGATTACGATTAAGAGAAAGATTAAGATGATGAGCGACCCCCTGCTTCTTAATCTTGATCGTGCTCATAATCTTAATTCCAATCAGTTTTAATTTTTATGGCACGCACTGTCATTCCCTTCGGCCCGCAACACCCGGTGTTGCCGGAGCCGGTTCACCTCGACCTCGTCGTCGAGGATGAAAAAGTCATCGAGGCGCGGCCGTCCATCGGCTTCATTCATCGCGGGCTGGAAAAACTGGCGGAAACGAAGGATTACGTCGAATTCGTCTATGTCGCCGAACGCATCTGCGGCATCTGCAGCTTCATCCACGGGCAGACCTATTGCCAGGCGGTCGAAACCATCATGAACATCACGGTTCCGCCGCGCGCGCTGTATCTGCGGACGGTTTGGGGCGAACTTTCGCGCCTCCACAGTCATCTGCTCTGGCTGGGGCTGATGGCCGACGGGATGGGCTTTGAAAGCCTCTTCATGCACTCCTGGCGCGTGCGCGAGAAAGTGCTCAACATCATCGAAGCCACCACCGGCGGCCGCGTCATTTTCGGCTCGTGCAAAGTCGGCGGCGTGCGGCGCGACATCAACGCCGACACCATCAAAACCATTTTAAAGGATTTGGATGGGATCGAGAAAGACATGCGGGACCTTACCCGGGTCTTTCTCAACGACCGCTCGGTAAAGGCGCGGCTTTGCGGCATCGGAGTGCTGACCAAACAGGAAGCTTGGGACCTGGGTTGCGTCGGCCCGATGCTGCGAGCCAGCGGCGTGGCGCAAGACATGCGCCAGCAGGGTTACGCCGCCTTCAAGGATTTTCCCGTCGTGCCGGTTACGCGCACCGAAGGCGATTCCTACGCCCGCTGCGCCGTCCGTTGCGAAGAACTTTTCCAGTCGGCCCAGATCATCCGGCTGGCCCTGGCTAAAATTCCCGAGGGCGAGATTGCCGTGAAAGTAACCGGCAATCCCACCGGCGAAACCATCACGCGCACCGAGCAGCCGCGCGGCGAGGTGGTTTACCATTTGAAAGCCAACGGCGCCAAATATCTGCAGCGGTTCCGCGTGCGCACGCCGACGTTTGCCAACCTCCCGGCCATGTTGAAGGTGTTGCCGGGCTGCGACCTGGCCGACGTGCCGATGATTGTGCTCACGATTGATCCCTGCATCAGTTGCACGGAAAGGTAATATGGGTTACTTCGAAATGTCCAAGCTGGCCTTGAAGTGGGCGCTCACGAAGCCGCCGACCACCCGCTATCCGTTTGAGCCGCGCAATCCCATCGCCGGCTCGCGCGGCCAGTTGGTTTTCACAAAAGACAACTGCGTCTATTGCACCGTCTGCGCGAAGAAATGCCCCACCGGCGCGCTGCTGGTGAACCGCGCGCAAAAAAAATGGGCCATTGACCGGTTGCGGTGTATCAGTTGCGGCTACTGCGTGGAAATTTGTCCCAAGGAATCCCTCACGCTGGCCACGGATCACGGCCGCCCGGCGGTGACGCGCGACCGCGAGTTTCACTGAGCACCTCCCAACGAAAGGCGAAGCATGAACCCGAGTTCCTCGCCCGTCAGGAAAGCGAAATACGCCTGGAGTGAAATTGACCGCGCCGAACCGTCCAAGCGCCCGGCCACCGACCGGGTTTCCGATTTTCAGCAAACCCATCTGCCCTACGACGAAACCACGGCCCGCGCCCAGGCAAGCCGTTGCATCCAATGTCCGAATCCCCGCTGCGTCGAGGCCTGCCCGCTGGGCACTCCCAACCATGAACTGCTGGCGCTGATTGCCGACGGACAGTTCAAGGAAGCCGCCGAACTGCTTTTTGTCACCCACAGCATTCCGGAACTGGCGTCCCACGTCTGCGTGGGCGGGCGCGTGTGCGAGCAGGCCTGCATCCTGGCGGGAAAATCCGACCCTGTGCCGGTTCGCGCCCTCACGCGGTTCCTGCTGGACTACGGCTGGAAACACGGCCTGGCCGAACCCGCGGTGGAACACTCCACGGGCCAGAGCGTGGCCGTGATTGGCTCCGGCATTGGAGGTTTGGTGACGGCCGACACCCTTTCCCGGCGCGGTTATGCCGTCACCGTCTTCGATTCGCGGCTGAAACCCGGCGGCCGGGTGATGAACGGATTGCCCGGATTCCGCGTGGACAAGGAATTGGTCGAACGCCGCCTCGAATCGTTGAAACGGCGTGGCATCCGTTTTCAAATGGGCGTCACCTTTGGACAAAACGTGAAGTTAAGCGAACTGCGGCGCGAGTTCGACGCCGTCTTTCTTGGCTTTGGCCTTGCCGATGCCATGCCGCTGGATGTGCCCGGAGCGGAATTGCGCGGAGTTTATCAGTCGTTCCCGTATGTCAGCCAAAATGCGCTTCCGGCGGGCCAGCCGTCGGTGGATGTGCGGGGCAAACGCGTGGTGGTGCTCGGCGGTGGTGACACCGCGATGGACGTGCTGCGCATTGCCATCCGCCGTGGAGCCGCCGACGCGCTGTGCATCTATCGCCGCGACGAGGCCAGCCTGCCCGCCGACGCGGAGGAATATGCGAATGCACAGGAGGAAGGCGCGCGGTTCATGTTCCTAAGCCAGCCCGTGGCCGTGCTCGGCAATGCGGCGGGCGAGGTGACCCATATCCGTTGCATCCGCATGGAAACGGGCGAACCCGACCACACCGGCCGGCGCAGTGTCAAGCCGGTGGCCGGTTCGGAATTCGATGTTTCCGCCGACGTCGTGTTCGTGGCGTACGGTTTCACCGTGCCCCGGCTGCCGGACAGCGACGATTTCGGCAAGTTATCCCTGGACGGGCGTGGTTGTCTGCAGGTGGACGCGAATCGGATGACGAACTTCCCCGGCGTTTTCGCCAGTGGTTCCATTGTGCGCGGTCCCGCCTCCTTGTCCGACGTGGTGCGGGACGCGCGCAAAACCGCCGACGCCATGGATTCCCACCTCAAAGCCCGCCGGTCGTGACGCAAGCTGGAACCTGCGCGCGACACTGACTTTGTCGCGTGCTCGCGGAATCGGAGTTTATCGGAGTTGAGCGTTTTCCGCCGCGTGACGCGACCTGTCCGGGCAGATGAGAGATGGAGCTGTCACCGATCCGACTTCATCCGGTTTCGTTTGATTTCCGTTCTCGCGTGGCTTCAACGCAGCAAGCCAGCGCGGCAGATCAAATTCCGTCGCGATAAAAATGGCAGCCCGGCGGGGTTGGCCGTCCGGCCGCATTTTCCTTCGGAATTTCGCCCTTCACCGGGCGCAATTCACCCCTTAAATCCCGCAATGTGTCCCTATTTCATTACCTATTAGCCCGCTTGTGTTAAATAACTTGCAGGGTTTGGCAAGTCCGTTGGGTGGATGACCCGGCGCGAAGTTTGGGAATTAAACAGGAAAATATTATGAAAAAGTCATGGATGTGGTTTTTGGTCGGAGCCCGGTTGGCGGCCGGCGATTCGGCCATGACCGTTTCCGCCGCGCCGGCAGCGTGCCAACTGGCGTTCACAACCCAACCGTTTTTTAAATGAACAAGTCTTCCCTGCATGACCTGACGCAACGCCACACCGGCGCCATCGAGATCAACGGTGTTCCCGGCCGGGGCGCCCCTCAAGCCAGACAGAAACGCTCCATTCACATCCTTTGCATTGATGACAACGCGCTGGTCCGGGAATGCCTGGATGTATGTCTCACGCACTTCGATCATCGGGTGATGGTGGCCTCCGGCGGAAAGCAGGGAATGGAAATGTTCCGCACCGCCACGCTGAAAAATCAGCCTTACGAAGTGGTCATCACCGATTTGGGCATGCCGGATATTGATGGACACCATGTGGCCCGGACGATCAAGGCCGAATCTCCCAAACACGCCCGTCATCATGATGACCGGCTGGGGCACGACCGTTGGGGATGACGGAGAAATCGCCTCGGAAGTGGACGCTGTGATCGACAAACCGCCGCGCATGCAGGAACTGAACGACCTGCTTCTGCGGATTACCACGCCGGCGCAAAAAATAGTTGAAGGCTAAAAGCTAAAGGTTGAAATAACATTAGCCTTTTGCTTCTCCCCGGTCCGCCGGATTCAGAAAGTACTAGGTCCGCCCCGGGGATCGGCCGGATTGCACCAAAGGTCGTTGGGCAGGCCCGTCATTTCCGCCGGCGGCCCGCCGCCCGATCCCAATCCTCCGGACAGCCGATACAGTTCCAAGGCCGACATCCGCCTGGCACTGCCATCGAACATGCCAACGGTGACCTGGCTGCGGGAGTCCTGGGTTGGATCGCCATCCCGGTTGCCGCCATGCCGCCGCGTAAAACCCTCGTTCGGGTAATTCCCGCCGTCATTGAAAGTGATCGGACTGGTTTCATCGCTTTCCCATTGGAGAATGGCGGTGGGCTTGAACTGGCTGAGTTTGCGGGTTTTGAAGCTCGAGGTGTCATAGCTGCTGACCGCGCCGTTCCAGATGTAACTGGAGATTAACATCTGGCGCTGGTAGAACAGCGCATCCACCCGGTCGCCGGGACACATAAGTACATCGGTTGACTTCAAATAAGGATAAAGCTGGCCGGTTTTGACGGAATCCAGTTGATCCTGATATGTGTCGTCGTAATTCGCCGCCGTGGTGTCGGTGTAATACGGAAAATGCCGTGCCGTAGGCCCAGCAGGAATAATCCGTCAATTGCCAGCCTGGACGCGGCAGAAAATCCTCCGCATCCGCGGCATACATTTGCATGCTCAACATAATCTGCTTGGTATTGTTCAAGTCCGTGACCATGTAGGCGCGCTGCTTGGCCTTGCCCAGGGCGGGCAACAGCAGCGCCGCGAGGATGCCTACGATGGCAACGACCACCAGCAGTTCAATCAAAGTGAAGGCGCGCCGGGAGTGCATGTCTAATAAGACATCCATAAAGCCGGTTCGTTTCAAAGTATTTTCGCCGTAAATCACCAGGTCGTGGAAGGGGAAGCGGGCGGTTCCCACGATTGAAATCAGAAGGCAGAACACTGAACATCCAACATCCAACATTCAACATCGAACATCCAATATAGAAAGGGAGCGCAGTTCCCGTGGCAACTCACGACCAGCGTTGACTGGACATTTTTCATCGCACATGCGAGAGGGAAGATGGCAAGCTGAAGTCCGGGCAGGTGACTGGCGTTTCCATTGCCAAAGCCGGTCTGCGCAACAACTGAGGAATATTTATGAATGATGACTCTTGGAAACCAAGAAAGGTCGTGATTGTTGGCGCCGGCGCGGTGGGTTCCACTTTTGCCTACGCGCTGGCCCAGAGCGGTCTGGCCGATGAGATCGCCTTGCGCGATGCCAATCATGAACTGGCCATGGGACAGGTCCTCGATCTGGTTCATGGGCCAGGCCTTTTTCCCCTCCGTCCAGATTCATGAAGCCCAGGCGGCGGATTATGCCGATGCCCACCTGATTGTGATTACGGCCGGATCCAAACAGCGGCCCGGCGAGTCCCGTCTGGATCTGCTGCAACGCAACGTCAAAATCATCCACGATATCGTTGATGAAATCGTGCTCCAGAAGTCACCGGCCGTCGTTTTGATTGTGAGCAATCCGGTGGACATCCTGACGTATGTCGCCCACCAACGATCCGGCTGGCCGCGCGGACGCATCATCGGGTCCGGCACCGTGCTGGACAGCGCGCGCTTCCGTCATTTGTTGAGCCAGCACTGCGGAGTGGATGTGCATAATATCCATGCTTACATCCTGGGCGAACATGGGGACAGCGAATTTGCCGCCTGGTCCATGACGAACATGGCCGGCATGCCCATCGAACAGTTTTGCCGCCTGTGTTTGAAATGCGACGACTGGCAGGCGGCGCGCCGCCAGGTCGCGGAGGCAGGTGAAGCATTCCGCCTATCACATCATTGATTACAAGGGGGCCACCTGGTTCGCCGTCGGCCTGGCCTTGACGCGAATTGCCGCGGCCATCCTGCGCAACCAGCATGGCGTGCTTACCGTTTCATCCGTGCTGGAAGGGGAATACGGCCTGAGCGGTGTGAGTCTGGGGATTCCCTGCATCCTCTCCCAAAAGGGCGTTGAAAAAGTTTTGCAGGTGGCTTTGCCGCCCGACGAGCAGAACGCCCTGGTGAAGTCCGCCGCCGTCTTGCGGGAAATCATCGGGCAGCTTGAGTTGGCCGGCGCGTCATAAACCCTCAACCTTCAACTCTCAACCCTCAACCGACTATCATCTTCCCAGCCAGTGCGGCAGGAACGTGGTCAGGGCGGGAAAATAAGTGATCAACAGCAGACTAACGATGAGGACGCATTGCATCGGGATGACAGCCCGCGAAACTTGCAGGACCGGTTTTCCGAAACGATAGGACGAAAGAAAGATGTTGATGCCGGCGGTCGGGGTCAACAGTCCCAATTCCATGTTGGCCAGAAAAATAATCCCCAGGTGAAGCGGGTCAACGCCGTAGGCCATTCCCAGCGGCACGATGATCGGCACCACCACCATGATCGCGGAATACATGTCCATCACGCAGCCCACCACCAGCAGACACACATTCAGCGCGAGGAGAAAAGCATACTTCGAATGCACCGTCCCGGTGACCCATTCCACCGCGCGGCTGGGAATCTGGGCGTCAATCAGGTAATTGGTGAATCCCAGCGCCACGCCCAGAATGAGCAGCACCCCGCCCACCAGCAACCCGCACTCGGCCATGACGCGCGCAACATCCCGCGGCCTTTTGAAGTCGCGATAGAAAAAGGTTTCGACGACAAACGCATAAAAGGCGGTGACGGCCGCCGCTTCCACCGGCGTGGCGAATCCGCCAAAGAGCGCGACCAGCGCAACAACCGGCAGGAGCAATTCCCACTTGGCCGCCCAGACCGCGCGCCCCGCCTCGCCCCGGTCGAACGCACGGTGGCTGCCGGTGCTTTTGGGTCCCAGGCGCATGCCCAGCCAGATGGCCATGCCCACCAGCAGCACGCCGGGCCCAAAACCGGCGAGGAACATTTTTTCAATGGTCACGCCGGAGCCCGTGGCGTTGGAACCGGCGACGATGGCAAAAAGAATCAGCGGGAGCGACGGTGGAAACAGCAGCCCCAGGCCGCCCGAACCGGTGAGGATTCCCAGGGTGGAACGCTCGGAATAACCCGCGCCCATCAGCACCGGCAGGAGCAGTCCGCCCAGCGCGAGAATGGTCACGCCCGACGCGCCGGTGAAAGAGGAGAAAAACGCGCACGCCAGGACGGTGACAATGGCCGGGCCGCCGCGGAATTGCCCCAACCACGCTTGGAAAACCCGGATCAACCGTTCGGAAGCGCCGCCTTCCGCGAGAAAATAGCCGGCCAGCGTGAATAGCGGGAGCGTCGGCAGCGTGGGGTTGGTCACCATCGAATAGTGCGTTAGCGAAATCGAGGCGATGGGCGTGTCTTCGCCCCAAAATAAAATCAGGGCCGCGCCGCCGAGCATGACAAAGATGGGCGCGCCGAGCACCACCGCCGCCAGCAAGGCCACCAGTCCGGGCACCACCAGCCGGGCGGGCGACAGCGGCGGATGAAACCCGATCCACACCATGCCTCCAGCCAGCAGCAACGCGACCAGCCGTCCGCGCCAGGTGTCCGCCGCGTGCCACAGCAGGCGCAGCGCAATGACACCAAAGCCCAGCGGCATGATGCCTTGAACAACCCAAATCGGAATCCCGTAGGCCAGAATTTTGCCGCCCCCCTTTTCCGACTGCACCAGTTGCAGCGCCGCCAGGCAGAGAAAAACGGTGATGCCCGCGGCAAAGGCGCTGCTGAAGACGCGCGCGAACGTCTGCCAGCGGCCGGTGAGAAAATTGGTCAGCGTCGAGAGGCAGAGCAGGCGGCGGTCGCGCGCGGCGAACATGCCGCCCAGCAGGCCGATGATCAAAACCAGATGCTGTTGCAAGGACGCCCCGCCGCTGAGGCCGCCGTGAAAGAATTTGCGCCCTACAATTTCGATGAGGGGCAGCAGCATCAGCGCGGCCAGCGCCAGCGCGACCAAAAGATTCTCCGCCTCCCAGAGCCGGCGGAAGCGGCCGGCCGGTTCGACTGGTTTGGAGACGGTAACGGACATTTTACCGGTCATTTCCCGGCCGCTTCGTGGGCGGCGCGGTAAATTTTCAACTGGCTCATGACCTCGTCATAGATGTCGGCGGGAACCACCGTCCCGCGAATTTTGGGCCAGGCCTGCTCGACGACCTGATCCCATTCGGCATCAATCTCCGGCGTGAGGGTGTGGATTTTCAATCCGCGTTTGCGCATCGCCTCGATGGATTCCACGTTCTCGCGCCGGCCATCGGCTTTGATGAGTTTGCCGGCTTCCCGGGCGGATTGGCGCAGGGCCGCCTGGGCCTCGGGCGAAAGGCTGTCCCAGGTTTTTTTGTTGATGATGGCGGCCCCGACCAGCGGCGCCCAGTTCATATCGAGCATATGGGGAGCAGCCGAGTCAACTTGAATGGCCAGGGCGAACGTCGGCGGCAGGCACAGGCAGTCAATTAATCCCGTCTGGAGGCCGGGCAGGATGTCGGCGACTTCCAGCGGAACCGCATTGCAGCCGACCGAGTGATAAATCTCCAATTCGGCATGACGGTTGGCGGAGATAAACAGCTTGGTCTTCCTGAGATCATCGGGCGACACCATGGGTTGCTTGGAGAAGAAGCGGACAAAGCCGGTGTCGGACCAGAAGAGCACGATGAAGCCTTTTGCTTCCAGACGTTTTTCGAGCATCGGCTGCAATTTCTCGCAGATGTAATCCACTTCTTCCAGCGTGCGAAAGCACTTCGGGATGGTTTGGAGCCCGGCCGCCCCCGGCTCAATCTCCGTCAGGCCCGTAATCGTCACCATTGCGGCCTGCAACTGGCCCAGGCGCATGCGGCGCACCATGTCGGCCTCGCTGCCCATGGTGCCATCGGCGTAAATCGTCAACTGTGCGCCGCCGCCCGGCGCCGAGCGCCATTGCTCGCCCATGGCCTGGAGATGTTTGGTGTAGGACGATCCTTTCGGGGCCAGCGTCCCCAGCCGCACCTTCACCGGTTCGGCGCCCGCCGCGTTCTGACTAAAACCAAGAGATCCAACGGCCAATGTGGCGTATGCAACTTTCAAAAGGTAGTACATTTTCATTTGTGGTTTCTTTAAGACAGCAGGAGACGACGTGAGGAGTCTCTGAAATTCAAAAGAATGAGCCTCGTCACCTCGGCTCCTGCAAGATTTGGGAAAAGGTTCATTTTGATTCGACCAAAAATAATTCGGATTCGCGCGACAGGAGCCATTGCGCCCGACGCTGCATCACGGAATTCACCAGCCGGAGGTCCGGATTGGCATCAGGATTGATCGCCAGGGCCTGATGCAACAGCGATTCAAATTCCTTCACGTCCTGTTTTTGAACGTCCACCGCCTCCGCCAAAGCGACCAGCGGCGAGGCGTCGGTTCCCTTGGACAGGGCCATGGCGCGTTCGAAATGTTCACGCGCGCGCGCCGCCGGATCGCCCGCCGCGCCCGAACGGCTCATCTCGTAAGTGATCATGAACGTGTGAATCGCGCCATCGCCGAAACTCTCATCCAGTTCCAGCGCCCGGTCCATCAATGCTTCCATGGCCGGAATCTGTCCGACCAGTTCGGGGTTGTCCTTGGAAATGGAAATGGCCGAAGCCCAAGCCGCCGCCGTCCAATAGAGCAGCGGCACATCCGATTTCGTGGCCGACCGGACGGTGGTCTTGGGATTGGCCAGCAAAGCTTTCCCGAAGCCGGGGTGCTTCACTTCCAAGCCGCGCACGCCGTATCGCTGGGCGCGCAGGTAGAGATGCCGCGCGCGCGCCCGCATCGCCTCGGCGGCGGCGAAATCGTGCGGTTCCACCTCGTCGGCCTCCTCCTGCACAAAGGCGTAGGAATACCGGGTAAACCCGCTGGCCGCCGAAGTCAGCAGGCCCAGGTGCCGCGGGTTTTCCGCCAGCAAACTCTCCGTGAGCTTCAGCCCGAACGGCGCTGCGGCCTTGATGAGATCGGGATCATCATCACTGGCGTAAGTGGTGCCGCTTTGGGCCACGGCATCGGACGCCTTGTTCAAGACATAGCGATGAAGAGAGCATCCGCTGCCGGCAAACCACGCCAGCAGCAGGCAGCCGGGAATCACCTGTGAACACAGGGGCCTTCGCATCGCAATTCTTTCAACCATCAAGTTTCAACCTTCAACTTTCAAGTTTCAACCTTCAACTTTCCTGATCTTCCAAGCGGTTTAGTCGTCTTTCAGAGAAATGGTATTATCGGCGAATTGCAGCCTCAATCGCAAGCCGCATTGCAACGGAATTTGGCCGTCGGATTGGAACAGGAACTGATGTGCGCGGAATGGAGCGCACAAAAGGAATGCCTGCCGAGGCTTGTGATTCGCCCGTTGACTCCCGTGGGTCCCGGAATATACTCGCCGCATGAACCGCCGGGCCGGCGACAAATTCTCCGTGTCCGCGGCGCGTTCAAAAAATGAATTCCTGCCACGTTATGAAAAAAAACAGGCTGTTTATCCTTCCGGTCTTCGCCGCGCTGGCCTTGTCATTGGCCAATGAATGCGCCGCAACCCTTTTCCCCGTCGTCGTTGGCGACCGCTGGGGATTTGCGGACCAGTCCGGCAAACTCGTAATCAACCCGCAATTCGAACGGGCGGAACCATTTGCTTCGGGGCTGGCCGAAGTGCGGCTCGACAAATGGGGCTACGTGAATCCTTCGGGCAAGCTGGCCGTGAATCCCCAGTTCGACAAGACCGGCCCGTTCAGCGACGGGCTGGCGGCGGTCGAGGTCGGCGGCCGCTGGGGCTATGTCAATCCCGAGGGCAAGTATGCCATCAACCCGCAATTCGACGAGGCCGGAACCCTCACCGAAGGCCGCGCCGCGATCAAGCTCAACCACCGTTTTGGTTTCATTGACAAGACCGGCAAGATCGTCATCAACCCGCAGTTCGATGACGCCGCCGGGTTTTCCGAGGAGCTGGCAGCTATTGAACAGGGTGGCCGTTTTGGGTTCATTGACAAGACCGGCAAGATTGTCATCAACCCGCAGTTCGAACGAGCCGGTTCGTTTTCCGAAGGGCTGGCGGCGATCCGAATGGGGGGGCGCTGGGGCTTTACTGACAAGGCCGGGAAAATGGTCGTCAACCCGCAGTTCGACGACGTGCATTCGTTTGTGAAGGAACTGGCGCCGGCACGTCTGGGCAAGACTTGGGGTTACATTGCCCCAGCCGGCAAGTTCGTCATCAATCCGCAGTTCGAGGACGCCGCCGACTTTTCCGAAGGGCTGGCGGCTGTGCGCACGGGTGGCCGTTGGGGATACATTGAAAAGAGCGGCAAGATTGTCATCAATCCGCAATTCGATGAAGCGATGCCCTTTGCCGACGGCCTGGCGCGCGTGAAACTGGGCCACAAAATCGGCTACATCAACACGTCCGGCAAATACGCCTGGAATCCGGCCAACTGACTCGTTGCCGGGCATCGTGCTTTCACGGTTTTCGAGAACCCGCCTGGCCGGTGGCAGTCTTTTAGCCTTTCTTCCTGCTCCCCTGCGGCTTACGATGGGGTCGAATCCGCATGGCTTATGGGAAATAGTCGGAAATGCCGGCCAAACTTTCATCAACTTGGTCATTAAACCATGTCCGCACGCTTTTTCACCAACCATGGCGACCAGACGCTGTTCAAAAAATTTCAGGGCGTCTTTCAAAGCAACCCGGACATCGAATGGTTTGATGCCCTGGTCGGCTTTTTGCGCGCTTCCGGCTACTTTGCGATCCGGCCCTATCTCGAAAAAGTCCCCAACATCCGGATTCTGGCTGGCATCAACGTGGATGCCATCATGGCGGACTATCACCGGCGCGGGCTGCTCTTCCTGGCCGACCCGGCGCAAGCTTTGGAGGAATTCAAAAACGAACTCCGCAAGGACATTCAAAACGCCGATTACACGCGTGAATCCGAAACCGGCATCCTGCAATTCGTTGACGACGTGATTTCAAAGAAAATCGAGCTGAAAGCCCATCCCACCAGACGGCTGCACGCGAAGCTCTACATTTTCCGCCCGAAAGGTTTCAACGAACACAAACCGGGCGCCGTCATCACCGGTTCATCCAATCTCACCGCCGCCGGCATGGGCGTTGACGAACAGGTCAGCAACTATGAGTTCAATGTGGTGCTTCACGATTACGACGACGTGAAGTTTTCCACGGATGAATTTGACCGGCTTTGGAAAGAATCCGTGGACATCCTGCCGAAGTTCCTCAAGGAAGTCCGTGACAGCACCTATCTCGCGTCAACCGTCACGCCTTACGAACTCTATCACAAATTGCTGCTCGAATATTTCGGCCAAAGCATCGAATACGACCCCAACGCCATCACCGACCTGCCCGAAAGCTACAAACGCCTGAGCTACCAGGTGGACGCGGTGACCAGCGGCTTTCGTCTGCTCGAAAAGCACGGCGGTTTTTTCCTCGCTGACGTGGTCGGCTTGGGCAAAACGATGATCGCCACGCTCATCGCCAAGAAATTCTTTTTCTACAACGGCTTTCCCGAACACCGTTCCCACACCCTCATCGTTGTGCCGCCGGCCGTGGAGGACAGTTGGCGCGAAACGGCCAAAGACCAGTTCCGCCTCGACAATTGCGACATCATCACCAACGGCAGCCTGCACAAGGTCAAACATCCGGAGAAATACGACCTCGTCATCGTGGACGAGGCGCACAAGTTTCGGAACGACACCGCCGAAGCCTTCGATGAGTTGCAGCGCATCTGCAAATCACCCACCCGGCGGTTTTTGCCGGATGGCTCACGCGCATCGAAGCGCGTTATTCTGGTGAGCGCCACCCCGCTGAACAACCGCCCTGACGACATCCGCAATTTGATTTCGCTGTTCCAGGACCTGAAAGACTCCACATTGAGCGTCGCGAACCTGCAACACTTCTTCGCCCGGTGCCAAAAGGAATATCAGGAAGCCCATAAACTCCCGGACACCGAAGAAGCCCGGCAGCGCGTCAAAACCATTTACGAACGAATCCGCACCAAAATCATTTCCGAGGTCACCGTGCGCCGCACGCGCAACGACCTCATGGAACACGACGACTACAAAAAGGATTTGGAACAACAAGCCGTCGTCTTTCCGAAAATTGAACCGCCGCGTAAAATCCTCTGCCAGCTTCCGCCCGCGCTAGAGGACCTCTACGACCGCACGATGCTGTTGCTCTCGCGTGCCGACGATAAGGGGCTGACTTACAATCGCTATCGCGCCATCGGTTTTTTGAAAGCGGACAAAAAGAAGAAATACCAGAACGCCGACCGCATCTCCGCACAACTGGCAACCATCATGCGCACGCTGCTGGTAAAGCGCCTCGACAGCAGTTTCCATGCGTTCAAGGAATCGCTTCGCCGTTTCCGTGACGCCACCAATGTCATGCGCGACATGTTCTCGCGCGGCACAATTTACATCGCGCCCAATCTCAATGTCACTCAATTCCTTGTCGAAGGCCGCGAAGAGGAGTTGATTGCCAAAATCGCCGAGCGCCAGCCTACGGACCCCACCATTGAAATTTGTTCGCCGTCTGATTTCGTCGAAGGCTTTGTTGCGGGCCTGGAAAATGACGCGCAAAAACTCGAAGAACTCTACCAAGAATGGAAAGCGGTCGAGGAAGACCCGAAACTCGACGAATTCTTGCTCCGCCTCAAAGACGAGTTGTTCGACGCAAAAATCAATCGCCAGCACAAGCTCGTCGTGTTCTCCGAATCGGAAGAAACCACTACTTATCTCCTGGGGCAGCTTGCCAAGGCGGGCTACCAGCGCGTCCTCACTGTCAGCTCGAAAAATCGCGCCGAACGGATGCCGGTCGTGCGCGCCAATTTTGATGCCAACCTGCCGGCGGACCAAAAGCGGGCTGACGATTATGACATGCTGATTTCCACCGAAGTCCTGGCCGAAGGCGTGAATCTGCACCGCGCCAACGTCGTTGTGAATTACGACACCCCGTGGAATTCCACCCGCCTCATGCAGCGCATTGGCCGCTTGAACCGCATCGGCACGATCGCGCCCAAAATTTACATCTACAATTTTTATCCCACGGCGAAGGTGGACGACGACATCGAGTTGAAAAAGAAAGCCATCATGAAGTTGCAGGCGTTCCACACCGCGCTGGGCGAGGACAGCCAGATTTATTCGGAAACGGAGGAGGTGGACAACTTTGGCCTGTTCGAGCGCTCGCCGGAAGAGGAGGAGCGCGACGAACGTCTGGCCCTGCTCATGGAACTCCGCCAGTTCCGCAAACTATACCCCGAGGAATTCCGCCGCATCAAGGGACTGGCCTTGCGCGCCCGCGTCGGGCGGACGGATGAAAAACGCGCGGGCAGCACGGTCACGTTCATTCGCAGCCAGAGACGCGACGCTTTTTACCGTATTCGTCCTCGTAGCAGCCGACGTGAGGAGGCTCAAACTGAAAACTCCGCAATCCGCGATCCGCAATCTGCATTTGAAACCGACGAAATCAGTTTGCTGGAAGCCGCCGACGAATTCCGCGCACCGAACCCCAAGGAAAAGGCCATCCCGCTTCATGCCGCGCATCATGACCACATCAACGCCGCGCTGAAAAAATTCAAAGAATCCGTCATCGCTGAAGCCCTGCAGACCGAAACCGTGGACGCCACGCAAGGCCCGAATGAACAGCGCGCCCTGCGTTATCTGGACAGTTTTGCGAGCCTGCCGTTTGTGAACGAAGACGAGCGCGCATTGATTCAATCCGCCAAAACCGCCATCCGCCGCGCCCGTTTCCAGAATTTGCAGCGCCAGATCAACGCGCTGCAACGCTCCACCAAGACGGTGAAAGTCACCCCGGCGGCTCTCGCGGACAAGCTCATGCAAATCCTGCGGAGTTATCCGCTCCCGCAGGCCTGCGAAGCTCCTGTCTCCGGCGCCGCGCGCCCGCTTGACACCACACCGGACATCATCCTTTCCGAGTCCTTTGACCACCCATGAACATCAAAATTGATGTTGATAATTTATGGAGTTCACCGTAGAGTTTTATGAAAGTGCCGGCGGGCGTTCGCCGGTGCTTGAGTTTCTGGATGAACTCAAGCAAAGCAACCCCGGCGACCACGCGGCGGTGATGCGAGGTCTGGCGAAATTGCGGAACCGCCAGTATCACCGCGAGCCGCTGTCGAAGGCGCTGGGCGACGGCCTGTTTGAGTTGCGCCACGTCGGGAAGTTGAATACCCGCGTCCTGTGGTTCTTTGTGAAAGACCGGCGTATTATTGCCGTCCACGGCATCCGCAACAAAAGCCAGGTCATCCCGCTCCGCGACCTCGACACCGCACAGGAGCGGATGCGTGACTGGCAGGAAAGATTTGAAACATGAAAAAGACCAACTTTGACCTTTATCTGGAAGAACAACTGAAAGACCCCGACTTTGCCGAGCGGTTTGAAAGGGCGGGCGAAGCTTGGGACGTGGCCTTGCAGCTTGCCGCGCTGCGCGAAAAGGCCGGCCTTTCCCAACGCGACCTCGCCCGCAAACTCCATACCTCCCAGCAAAACATCAGCCGCCTCGAATCGCCCTCTTACGAAGGCCACTCGCTGACCATGCTGCGCCGCGTCGTGGAAATCCTCGGCGCGACCATCCGCGTTACCATCGCGCCCAAGGAAGAATCCGCCCCCATGACGCTGTCGGAAGCAAAAGTCGCATACAAAATCCGGCGTAAATCATGACCGCCGCCGAACTCCAGCAACGTTCACCCAATCCTACGACCGCGCCCGCTGGCTCGACACGCTCCGCCAGATTCTGCCCGGCACCGCCATTTTTTCCACGCCGCAAAAAGTCGCCGCTGAAAACACCCGCGCCGAATCCGTCGTTCAACTCGGCAAAACCCGGCTCGCCAACGGCCGTCAGCTTGCGTTGCTGGAAGCCACCGTGGATGACCGCATTGATCTGCTCCGCAACCGCGTCGGCCTGCGCAATCTCGTCGCCCGCTACATTGACCAGGCCGAATACCACGGCGTCCTCGCCATCTTCCATCAGCGCGACGCCAAGGACTACCGCTTCACCTTTGCCGCCCGCGAAACCGCGCTCGACGATTCCGGCCAGATGATCCGCACCGAGACGCTGCCGCGCCGCTACACCTATCTGCTCGGCCCGAACGAATCCTGCCGCACCGCCGCCGAACGCTTCGATCTGCTGGCCCGCCGGGGCGACCGCGCCGAACTGGCGGACGTCGTCGAAGCCTTCAACGTCGAAAAACTCAATAAGGAATTCTTCGAGAGCTTCCGCAAAACTTTCGGCGTGGTCGTCAAAGACATTCTCGACCGCAACTCCGGCTGGGAACGCGCCGACGCCGAGCGCGAAACCCAAACGCTCCTGAGCCGCCTGTTGTTCCTCTATTTCATCCAGCGCAAAGGCTGGCTCAACCGCCAGCGCGATTATCTGATTGGCAACTTCAAGCGCGTGGTCGCCGGCGCTCCCGACGGCACTTCGTTTTACGACCAGTTCCTGCGGCCATTTTTCGTCAAACTCTCCAGTGACGACGCTTATTTCCCGAACCTCGATCTCGGCGACCTGCCGTTCCTCAACGGCGGTTTGTTCGACGACGAAATCGGCTCGCTCACCGAGCGCGGGCGCATGAAAGTCGGCAATCCCGTGCTGCGCCACGTTTTCGAGAGCCTGCTGGAAGCCTACAACTTCACCGTGCGCGAGGACACGCCGCTGGATCAGGAAGTGGCCATTGACCCGGAAATGCTCGGGAAAATTTTTGAATCGCTCGTCCTCCAGCTTGAGCAATCCGATACTGGCGGCAAAACCTCCCGGCACGACACCGGCAGCTACTACACGCCGCGTCCCATCGTCCACTATCTTTGCCGCGAAGGCCTGCGCGCCTGGCTGGAACAATATCCTCCTTTGGTGGGGCGAGCGTCCCCGCGAGCCGAATCAGGCGCAAACCAACAAGTCACGGCTCGCGGGGACTCTCGCCCCACCAAAGAAAACGATTGGCCTTCCCGCCTCGAAAAACTCTTCGCCCTCGACGCCGCCGACGGCATTGACGACGCCGAGCGGGCCCAGCTCAATGACCTGCTCACCCCGGACGAAGGCCGCGCGCTCCTGGACCGTCTCGATGACTTCCGCGCCTGCGACCCCGCCGTCGGTTCCGGCGCGTTCCTGGTCGGCCTGCTCCACGAACTCGTCAATCTCCACCGCCTGTGCGAAACCCGCTCGCGCGGCAAAGACCCGGCCACGGACATCGAATGGCTTTACGAAACCAAGAAGCGCGTCATCGAAAACGTCCTCTACGGCGTGGACCTCCAGCAACGCGCCGTGGAAATCTGCAAACTCCGCCTCTGGATCAGCCTCATGGTGGATTACCCGCTGGAAGTGGACCCGGACAACTGCGCGCTGCCGGATTTCCGCAAGGCGCTCCGGAAAATCACGCCGCTGCCGAACCTCGATTTCAAAATCCGCCGCGCCAACTCGCTCATTGAACAGATTCGCGGCCACGCCGTGAAATTCCCGCAGGCCGCCGCCGACTCGCGCGACTTTGCCCTGAGCCTGAACCGGCTCGCCACCGCCAAGCACCGCTTTTACGAAGCCCGGCGGAAAAAGGACAAACGCCTCGCGCAACTGGACATTCTCGACGCCACCGCCGAACTCGCCCAATACGAATTCAGCGCCGCCAAACTCAAATACGGTTTGCTGCCCAGCGACAAGGACGCGGAGCGCGTGGCCGAACTGGCCGCCGCCGAAGCCGAGATGGGCAAGTTGCAAATGCAGATTGCCGCCGCTCGCAAAAAAGGCGAGCGCGACAAGGACGGCGACATCGAGCGCCTGTCCCGCGTGTTCAATGACGAAACCAAGCCCACGTTCGTCTGGCAACTGGACTTCGCGGAGATTTTTCACCGTGAATCTCGTAGCAGCCGACGTGAGTCGGCTCTGACTTCATTGCTGGACGCGAATCCGGCAGGGGAAAAATTAGAGCCGACTCACGTCGGCTGCTACGGTTTCGACCTCGTGCTGGCCAACCCGCCTTACGTGCGGCAGGAAAAAATCAAGGAACTCAAACCGTTCCTGCAAAACGCCTACGACTGCTACACCGGCACCGCCGACCTCTACGTTTATTTTTATGAACTCGGCCGTGAAACTCCTCGGTCGAGGCGGCGTGCGCTCGCTTCATCATTTCCAACAACATTTTCCTGCTCCGGCTTTGGGAAAAGCTCCGCACCTTCCTGAAGCGAGTACACCGTTGCAAATGGTCATTGATTTTGCCGACCTGACAATTTTTCACGCTATCGCCGAGCCTTGCATTGTAGTCGCTGCGAAAGTAACAGCGAACCAATCAGCTTTTGCCGCTCGAAACGGGACGAGAATGAAAAGCCAGATGACGGACCACCTTCGCCAGATCAGCGAACTTTTCCACCTCAACCACGCTCGCACTCAGACAGTCTTGACGATGATTCTGGAAACTGGAATCGCCGATTATGTTCCGTTTGCTGGAAAAAATCCGCAGACTGGAAGCCTACTTGGCCAATTCGTTGAACTCGACGTTTATCGCGGCATTGTTACTGGGCTTAAACGAGGCTTTCGTGGTTGACCAGCGTCAACGCGCGACCAATTGATTGCCACGGACAAGTCTTCCTCGAATTCTTAAACCATACTTCGAGGCAGGGATGTGAATCGCTGGAGCGACGAAACCCGTTGAGCTATGGCTTATTTTTACTCGTCGTTGCGGACTCAACATTGAAGATTATCCCAGCGATCAAGAATCATCTGAATCAATTTAAAAGCAACTCATCCTGGCACCCCGACGGTCGTAAACCGGGAAGCTATGAGTGGTATGAGATTCAAGACAACATTGCCTATTGGCAAGAATTTCGAAGCCAAAATTGTCTAACAAAAATTTCGTATTTCGGCCTGAGTTTGTTTGACACAGACGCAGCTATCTAGGAAATACCTCTTACTTTTTCCACGCCGAGAAACGACAGCCATTGTTTTACTCGATTGTTGAACTCCATGGCTGTTTAGACCTTCGAAAAGGTTTTGGTTCGAACAAGCAAACGGCTTCATTCGGTTATATCCAATCGATGTCGAGTCATTTCCCATCCCCGCCGCATCGGCGGCGGAGCGTTTGGCGATTGAGGGCTTGGTGGAGAAGTGTCTGGCGGCGCGCGGGGAGAATTGCGGGGCGTGGGAGGCGGAAATCAACGCCCGCGTCGCCCGCCTCTACCACCTGACCCCGGACGAAATCAAACTGGTGGAATCCGCCTCCGTCCGGACTTCCGCCGTCGCCGAGACTAGAGCAGTTTAATCAAAACTGTAGCCATGTATTTTTCGAGAAATGCTCTAAAATAAAGGCGAATAGACTGTTTCGTGTGGCTACGAAGCGACTGAAAATGCTCTATGGCGGACAGGTCGGCGCGACAAGGGAACTCCGGGAAATGAAAACTTCACAGAAGCAAACGAAGATGCAACCCGGGCACATTTGCCTTTCTTCGTTCCCTTCGTTTTCTTCTGTTAAAATTTGCCGCTCTGGACCAGCTCGGCGATTTGCTTCACGACGTCGCGCGCGGCCTGCTCCACTTCCGGCGTCAGCTTCGTGCCGAAATTGAAATCGCGGCCGCGAATACTGAACAGGACGGCTTTCGGCTCCCGCTGATAAAGCGTTTTGCACAGCGACAGCACGTCCGCTGGTGTCAGGTAATGCGCGACGGCGTGGCTTTGGAAGTTGGGGGCGACGACGGAGCACTGGATGGCTTCCGGCGCTTCGGGAATCGCGGCGTCCACGAAAATGACGGCGTCGAAACGGCTGATGGTTTCGGAAGCTTCGATTTCAAGCTGCTGGCTGGTTTCCAGTTCCACGCCGGGCAGGTTCAACGCGGCCAGTTGTTCGAGGACGAACCAGCCGGCGCCGTCGTCGCGGCGGCTCTGGTTGCCATAGCCGAGGATGAGAGTCTTCACAAGAAACGGAGTGTTGGAGTACTGGAGTATTGGAGTGTTGGGATTTTCAGTTCTCCATCACTCCATCACTCCATTGCCCCATTACTCCGTCAGATTTTGGCTGTCGCGCTGCAGGGTTTGCAACACCGTCCCGCCGGCGTCCACCAACTCAACTTGCATCGGCATCTGGCCGACGGCGTGGGTGGCGCAGCTCAGGCAGGGATCGTAGCAGCGGATGACCGCCTCGACGCGGTTGAGCATGCCTTCCTTGAGTTTCTTCGCCTTGACATATTTCCGGGCAATGGCCTGCACGCCGCGGTTCATCGCCAGGTTGTTGTGGCCGGTGGCGACAATCAAATTGGCCTTCTCCACCCGGCCGTCGGCGTCCACCCAGTAATGATGGATCAGCGTGCCGCGCGGCGCTTCAACCACGCCCACGCCTTCCCGGCAGGTCGGCTGGTTCGGCACCAGGATGTCGGTGCTGGTAATGTCGGGGCTTTCCAACAACTGCTGCGCGCGTTCGAGTCCGTACAACAACTCGATGAGCCGCGCCCAATGATAGTAGAACGAACTGGTCTGCACGCGGCGTTTGGCGCGCCAGATCTTCAATTCCGCGTCGGCCTGCGGCGTGGCAATGTGGCTGCAGGCGTTCAGGCGCGCGAGCGGCCCCACGCGGTACATGCCCTGCGGATAGCCGAGCGCCGAGATGAAGGGGAACTTCATGTACGACCACGGCTCGACCGCCTCGCTGATGTAGTCGAGGTATTTCGACGGAGGCACCTGGTCATGCACAATTTTGCCGGCTGGCGTCGCAGAAGCGCAGATTGCCGTCGTACAATTCCAGCGCGCCGTCGGGCTGGACGAGGCCCATGTAATTGGAATCGAAGCTGGCAAAGTCCTCGACCTCCGCGAGGTGCGCTTTGTGGTAGCCCTTGAGCAGATCGAGCGCGAACTTCGCGTGGCCGAACGCCTCGGGCAGGCCCTTGAGAATTTCGTCGCGTTGCGCGGCGGTGAGCGCCTTGTTCACGCCGCCGGGCACCGGAAAGTCCGCGTGAATCTTGCGGCCGGCGACGAGCTTGATGAGTTCCTGGCCAAACTTGCGCAGCCGCACGCCCTTGACGGCAATGTCGGGCTGCTGCTGGATGAGGCCGACGATGTTGCGGATGGCCGGGTCGGCGTCGAACCCGAGCAGCAGGTCGGGCGCGCTGAGATGGAAGAAGCTGAGCGCATGGGACTGGATGATCTGGCCCATGTGCATCAGTTCACGCAGCTTTTTCGCCGTTTGCGGAATCTCGCGTCCGACGATGGCGTCGCAGGCCTTGGCGCTGGCGAGCAAATGGCTGACGGGGCAGATGCCGCAGGTGCGCGGGGTGATTTGCGGCATCTCGGTGAAATGCCGGCCTTCGCAAAACTTTTCAAAACCGCGAAACTCCACGACGTGGAAACGCGCGTCGTCCACCTCGCCCCGGCTGTCGAGATGGATGGTGATCTTGGCGTGGCCCTCGATGCGGGTCACGGGGTTGATGGTGATGGTCTTGGTTGTCATGTCAGTCGTACCTCAAATTCTTCTCGTTCCACTGCGGCACGCGGCCGGCCAGCAGTTCCGTCAGGGCGTACCAGATGGTGTCCGCATCCGGCGGGCAGCCGGGGATGGAAAGGTCCACCTTCACCACCTCCTGCAGCGGCCGCGCCTTCGGGTACAGCTTCGGCACAAGGGGATCGTTGGGGATGCAACTGATGCGGTTGCTTTCGGCCTGTTCGTAGGCGCGCGCCAGGCAGTCCTTCAATTGAAACTGGTTGCGCAAGGCCGGGATGTTGCCGGTGCAGGCGCAGTCGCCGAGCGCGATGAGAATCTTGCAGCGGTCGCGCAGCATCCGCAGCTCGTGTTCCTGGTCGGTGTTGTTCACGCAGCCCTCGACAATGCCGACGTCCACCTGCGGCATGTCCTTCACCTTGGTGTCCACGATGGGGCTGAACAGGATGTCAATCAGCTTCATCAGGCCCACCAGGCGTTCGTCGAGGTCGAGGAACGACATGTGGCAGCCCGAGCAGCCGCTCAACCACATGGTGGCGACGCGCACCTTGGCGGGCGCGGCGGGCGCGGCGGCGGCCTTCGCCGCCGGGCGGGTGGTTTTCTTCGTCACTTTTTTACCGATGGTTTTCTTCATGCAAATACACTCTCCAAAATTGCCGCGTCTTCGCGCGCCTCGCCGCTGACGGGCAGCACGGGCCGCAGGGACAACTGGCGTCCTTCCAGGTTGGTGATGGTGCCGGACTTTTCGCACCAGATGGCGGCGGGCAGCACGACCGCCGCCTTGTCGGTGAGCGCCGAGCGGTAGCCGGCCTGCACCACCACGCACGGGATCTGGTTCAGCAGATCGGGCACGTATTTCTCGTCCAGCATCCCGGCGCCGCCGTCGGGCGCGTCGCTGGCGACAATGTGCAGGAACTTCAACGGCTTGGCGTCCAGCCACGGGCCGACGTCTTCGATGGCCTCAATGCCGGCGCCCGCCAGCGCGAGGCTGTTGGTGCTGACCGGCAGGCCGATGAGCGCGGGTTCCTGGCCGCCCGAATGGCCTTCAAAAATTTTGATGAGCCGTTCCATCACCGTCACGCCGATCGGTGTCATGGCGTTCGGGCCATAGAGAATGGCCGGCTTTTGCGCGCCTTCGAGCGCCGCCGCCACCTCGTCCCAGAACTGGTGTTCCAGGCTGACCTCGTGGGCGCAGATGTTGGCGTATTGGTCCAGGTCGCTCTTGCGGGCGTTGAAGATGAGCAGCTTCGCCTCGCGTTTGCGGACGGCGATGCGAATGCGGGAAGCCACGACCCCGTTGTCGCGGGACGGCTGGGCGCCGATGACGATGATGGCGTCCGCATCCTCCAGTTTCCGCATGGCGTCGGCGCTGAAAGACGGATCGCTGCAAAGCGCCACCTCGTTGGCGGTCACGTACATGCCGAGCCGGTCAATGTTGCCGGTGAATTTCTTGATGACCTGCGCGGTTTCGTTGGTCACGCGCGGGGCGATGAGCAGCGCCTTCTCCGTTTTTTTGGCGGCCTTGGCGGCCTTGCGGATGGCGGCGATGGCATTGTCCCAAGTGGTGGGCTGCAATTTGCCGTCCTTGCCGCGGAGCAGCGGCTGGGTGATGCGTTCGCGCGGTTCGGCCCATGTCTCGTACCGGCCCTTCACGCAAAGATGGCCGCGGTTGACAGGGGAATCGGGATCGCCCCAGACGTTCACGATGCGGTTTTCCTTGGTGAACACCTTGAGGCCGCAGCCGAGCGGGCATTCGGTGCAGGTCGTCAGCACCGTCTGGCAGCTCGCGAGCGGGCCGCGGAAGGCCGCCGCCTTGTCGAAGAACGCGCCGGTCGGGCAGTTGGCAACGCACGCACCGCAGGAGGTGCAGGTCTCGGACTCGCCGAATTTTTTCAGCATGTCCACGACGACCCGGTTGCGGATGCCGCGGTAGGCGACGTCAAGCGTATGCACGCCTTCAATTTCGTCGCAGGTCCGCACGCAGCGGCCGCAGAGGATGCAGCGGTTGTGATCAATCCCGAAATACTTTGCCGTGAGGTCCACCGGCATGGCGGGATAGAGATACTGGTACCGGACATTGTTGATGCCGTGGAGGTAGCCCTGGTGCTGCAAACCGCAGTCGCCCTTGTTGTACTGGCACATCGGGCAGAAGTGGTTGCGTTCGCTGAACAGCAGCTCCAGCGTGGCCTTGCGCAGACCCTGCAGGCGCGGGCTGTCGGTGATGATCTTCGAGCCGTCCACGGCCGGGGTGGCGCAGGACGGCACGATCTTCGGGCTGCCCACGATTTCAACGATGCACAACCGGCAGCCGCCCCACGCGGTCAGCCCTTTCAGGTAACACAGCGTCGGGATGGTGATGTCGTTGGCGCGGGCGATTTCCAGGATGGTTTGTCCCGGTTCGCCGGCGCAGACCTTGCCGTTGATGGTGAGGGAAATTTTCTTGGTTGCAGTCATGGTTTCACTCCGCATCAATGTGATTTTGCTCCGTTGACGTTGATTTTGATGTCGCAACGCAGACAGCGGAAACATTCCGCCCTGGCCTGCCATTCGGTGAAGGTGGGCGACACCTCCACGTTGCCTTTGCGCTCGCCGGGGGCGATGAGCCGCGCCGGATTGCGCGGTCCGCCCTGGGACGGCGGCGGGATGGTGTGGTCGTAATCAAACTTCGGCCACAATTCCTCGAACCGGTCCAGCCCGGTCAATTGCCGGTCAATCATCTTCGCGGCTTTCTTGCCGGCCCCCATCGCGGTGGAGACATTGGCGGCGCCGGTGACGTAATCGCCGCCGGCATAAATTTTCGGATTGCTGGTCTGCAGCGTCCACGGATCCACCTTGAGCGAACCCCACGAGGTCGTGTCCAGACCAAGCGCCTTGGTCAACTTGCCTTCGGGTCTCTCGCCGATGGCCTTGATGATGGTCTCACAGGGAACCACATATTTGTCCTCGGTCAGGACCGGGGCGCGGCGTCCGCGGGCGTCATATTTGCCGGGAATGGTCTTGGCGACCTCCAGGCCGGTAACTTTGCCGGCCGGGTTGGTGACGACACGCAACGGCGCGGCCATGGTGATGAGCTTGACACCCTCTTCGAGCGCCTGCTCGATTTCGTCCGGGATCGCCGGCATTTCCCCGCGTGACCGCCGATAGACGATGGTCACGTCGGCGCCCAGCCGCTTGGCGGTGCGCGCCGCGTCAATTGCCGAGTTGCCGCCGCCGATGACGGCGACCTTCGGGCCGATGGCCGGTTTTTTGCCGAACGCGGTCTCGTTGAGGAACGACAGCGAGGACAGCAGGCCTTTCGCGTCGTCGCCCGGAACGCCGAGCGCCTGTTCCTCCCAGGTGCCGAGCGCGAGGAACACCACGTCATTTTCCTTGGCGAGCTTGTCGAGTTGCAGCGTTTTGCCGAGTTCGGCCTTGAACTTGAACTGGACGCCCGCGCTGCGGATGAAGGCAATTTCCTTGTCCACGATTTTCTTGGGCAGGCGGTATTCGGGCAGCGCGTAGCGGAGCAGGCCGCCGGCGTTGGGCGCCCGGTCGTACACGGTGACCTTGTGGCCGAGCAGGGCGAGGTAAAACGCCGCGCTCAAACCCGCCGGGCCGGCGCCGACCACGGCGATTTTTTTGCCGGTAGGGGACTGTTTGCGTTTGAGGATGCGCTGCAACACGCGTTTGGCGCCGCCGCTTTCGTACATCACGTCGCCGATGTAACGGTGCGTTTCGCGCATGTTGACGGAGGCGTCCGCCCCGGCGCGACGGCAGCGTAGCTCGCACGGGTGCTGGCACACGCGGCCCGTGGTCGAGGGCAGCGGATTGTCCATCACCACCAGCTCGAACGCGTCGTCAATCCGGTCCTCCTTCAACAACTGGAGGAAGCCGGGGATGTTCATGTTCAACGGGCAGGTGTTTTCGCACGGCGAGAGCTGCAGGTTGCCGCACAGGCCGGCCACGCAACGGTGTTCGCGGATGTGCTGCTCGTATTCGTGCCGGAAATATTTCAACGTCGTCAGCACCGGGTTCGGCGCGGTCTGGCCGAGGCCGCAGAGACTGGCTTCGCGGACGACATTGCACAGGTCCTCGAGCTTGTCGAGGTCGGCGAGTTCGCCTTCGCCACGGGTGATTTTCTCCAGCAGATTCAGCATCTGCTTGGTGCCGACGCGGCAGGGCGGGCATTTGCCGCAGGATTCATCGCAGCAAAACTCGAGGAAGAACCGGGCGACGTCCACCATGCAGGAATCCTCGTCCATGATGACCATGCCGCCGGAACCCATGATGGAGCCGAGCTTCTGGAGCGTCTCGTACTCGACCGGCGTGTCGAGATGTTGCGCGGGAATGACGCCGCCGGAAGGACCGCCGGTCTGGACGGCCTTGAATTGTTTGCCATTGGGAACACCGCCGCCGATTTCGTAGATGATGTCGCGCAACGGCGTGCCGAAGGGGACTTCGGCCAGGCCGGTGTTCTTGATTTTGCCGGCGAGCGCGAAGACCTTGGTGCCCTTCGTTTTTTCGGTGCCGAATGTGGCATACCACGCGGCGCCTTTGCGGATGATGGCCGGGATGGCGGCCCAGGTTTCGACGTTGTTGATGTTGGTGGGCTTGCCCCAAAGACCGCGCTGGGCGGGGAAAGGCGGACGCGGCATGGGCTGTCCGCGGCGGCCTTCGATGGACCGCATGAGCGCGGTTTCCTCGCCGCACACGAACGCGCCGGCGCCGATGCGCAGTTCGAGGTCGAAATCGAATCCCTTCTCAAAAAGGTTTTTGCCGAGCAGCCCATTTTTGTAGGCCTGCTCGATGGCGATCTGGAGGCGCTTGATGGCGAGCGGATACTCGGCGCGGATGTAGATAAACCCGCGATTGGCGCCCATGGCGTAACCGCCGATGGCCATGCCTTCCATGACGCGGTGAGGATCGCCTTCGAGCACGGCGCGATTCATGAACGCGCCCGGATCGCCCTCGTCGGCGTTGCAGATGATATACTTGGGTTTGGCCGGCACTTTGGCCATCAACTCCCACTTCACGCCGGTGGGGAAACCCGCGCCGCCGCGGCCGCGCAAACCGCTGGCCTTGATTTCGGCGATGACCTGTTCGGGCGTCATCCCGGTGAGGATTTTGCCGAGGGCGGCGTAGCCGTCGCGGGCGACGTATTCCTCGATTTTCTCGGCGTCAATCACGCCGCAGTTTTCGAGGATGATCTTGGTCTGTTTGGCCAGGAACGCGAAATCGCGCTGGGTGGTGATGACGTTGTCGCCAATTCTCCGTCTTGGGCAGCAGCCGCTGGCAGGGCCGGCCCTTGACGAAATGTTCCTCCACCAGTTCCGGCACGTCCAGCGCCGTGACGCGCTGATAAAAAGTGCCATCGGGATGGATGAGGATGACCGGACCCAGGTCGCACGGCCCCATGCAGCCGGTCACGATCATCTGGACTTCCTTGTCCAGTTTTCGTTTTTTCAATTCAGACGCCAGGGCGTCCTGAACGGCGCGGCAGCCGGAACTGTAGCAGCCGGCGCCGCCGCAAACCAATACGTGAGAGCGAATCATGCTGGTTACTCCGTCTTCTTTTGCTTGCCGACGGCAAGATTGTCCACCTTCCGGCCCTTTTGCAGGTGCTCGGCGACGATTTTTTTCGCCTTCTCCGTGTCGAGACTGGCGTAGGTGGTCTTTTCGCCGCCGGCTTCCTCGACGAGGACGACCGGCTCAATGTCCTCCAGCCCGTGCTCGCCGGTGACATGGACTTCCACGTCATCGAGGCCGCGCTTTTCGATTTCGTCGAGCATGGTTTTCATGACTTCGCGGGCGCCGGAGGCGATGCCGCTGGTGCCCATGCTGACGACGACGCGGTATTTCTTGCCGCCTTCGCGCAGGGCGATTTGTTTCTGGGCCTTTTCCTTGAGTTGTTTCAATTGTTCCAGGTTCATAAATTTTATCCTTTCGTGGCCGGCTCCCGCGAGTCGAAGAAAAACTTCTCCTCGTCGGAGCGGTAGTTCAACTGCACGTCCATTTTTCTGTCCGTCACACACAGCGCCAGGATCGTCGCGTTCAGGTCGCCCAGCGGCGGCCGGTCAATGTGACTGAGCCGCATGGAGGCGGTGACCGACGTGCCTCGTCCGGGGGCGGATCGCACGTGAAAATGTCCGCCGCACATCTCGGAGGTCTGTTGCAGCAGGGCGAGGCCCAGCCCGACGGACTTGCGGCGCTGCGGCTTGCTGCTCCAGCGGTTCGCGAGCACGCGCTTCAGCGTGGCCGCGTCCATGCCCCGTCCGTCGTCGCGCACCCGCAGGACCAGCCAGTCATGTTTGCGGCTCTCCAGGATGCTGATTTGCACCTGCTTGGCGTTGGCGGAGAGCGAATTCATGGCTATGTCCAGGATGTGTTGTGACAGCTCTTCAAACATATTTTTTCAGGTCCACCTTGCACAGCTGCGGAACCTTGTCGGCCGTCAGCTTGCCATAGACGTCGTCGCCCACCGACAACGCCGGGGCCAGCGCGCAAGCGCCGATGCACCGGGCGGTGGTGAGGCTGAACAGGCCGTCCTTGGTCGTTTCACCTTCTTTGATCCCCAGCTCCTTCTCCAGCGCGGAGATGATGGCCTCCGAACCGCGCACATGGCAGCCGGTGCCGCGGCAGACCATGATCTGATGTTTGCCGCGCGGGACCAGGGTGAAGAAATGATAAAAGGTGACGACGCCATAGACGTGCGAGATGGGCAGCTTCAACGCGGTGGCGACATAGCGGAGCACGTCGGCGCTGAGATAGCCGAACATCTGCTGCGCCGCGTGCAACACCTGGATCAACGAGGTCGGCTCGCGGTTGTAGCTTTCAATCGTGCGGTCGAGGTCCGCAAACCGCGGGTCACCGCTCGGGTGGGTGGTGTCCATGGCCGCGATGCGCGCGGTCTCGCTGATGGCTTTCGGGTTCATCGTAATCCTGCCTCCCAAAGTTTGCCGGCCGCCTCGTACGCCGCCAGTTTCGTGGACAACAACACAATGCCCTCGGCGTCCGCCTCGGCCACGACTCCCGGATCGGGTTTGCGTCCGCAGACGAACAGCACCGCGCCGATGTCCTTGGTGGTGGCGCAGGAAATGACGTTGCGGTGGGTTTGGATGGTGATCCACAACATGCCGTGGCTGGCGTGCGCCAGCACGTCGCTGAGCAGGTCGCTGATGTAGCAGCCCGTGAGGTCCGCCTCGGCCCGGTTGGTCAGCGGCTCGGCCTTGATCGCGGCCAGCACGGACGACAGTTTTTTCAGTTTATCAGTTTTCATTTGGTTCTTCCAAATCGGGCAGCGGGGCCGCCTGATTCAACAGCACTTCGCAATGCAGGCGCGTGCCGACGCTCATCTCGGAATGGATTTCAAACTGGTCGGAACATTTCTTGATATTGGGCAGGCCCATGCCCGCGCCGAAACCCAGTTCGCGCGCCAGCGGCCCGGCGGTGGACCAGCCTTCCTGCATGGCCAGCTCCACATTCTCGATTCCCGGTCCGCGGTCCACGGCCTCAATGACCACCTTCCCGGGCGAAATGGCGACTGAAAGTTCCCCGCCGATGGAATGGATGATCATGTTCATCTCGGCCTCGTAGGCGACGATTGCCGCGCGACGCCGGATCTCCGGGTCCACGCCGCGCGCCCGCAGAATCTGGCGCATGCGCTGGGAAAGCTTGCCCGCGTTGTCGTAATCGCCCGACTTCACCTCCGTCTGGACGACCATGGGTTTGTTGTGTTCCGGGTCGCCGGCCTGGCCGGAGATGAGCGCGGCCTCGCGGGCGGCGGCCTCCTCGGCGCGTTTCTCCAGTTGCTGCATCAGGCAGGCGGTGATGTCGCCGCGGGTAAGGACCCCGACGAGTTCACCGCTGCTGTTCAGCACGGGAAAACGGCCGAAGCCGTGCCGGTCGAACTCCGCCACCGCGCGCACGAGCGAAAAATGGTCGCGCAACGCGACAATGTTCCGCGTCATCCACCGCTCCGCCGGGTCGTTGACGTGGCCCTGATCCAGGGCGTTGATGATGTCCTCGATGCTGACCAGCCCCACCGGGACGCCGTTCTGGAGGATGGGCACGCCCGAGATGCGGTGGGTCTTCATCAAATGCTGGATGGTGCGGAGCGAGTCGCCGGGCGCGCCGGTCACCGGCGGCCGGGTCATGGCGTCGCGCACGCGCAATTCGTAAATCAGGACCTGGGCAACGGAAACTTTGAGCGGTTTGCCCGCGGTCACGCCGGTTTCGGTTGAAGGCCCTTCAGACATGGTCATGGTGATCGTGCTGTATCCCAGCTTGATCGCCACCGCATTATGCGCCACCGTCGCGCTGGCGGTCAACCCCGGATGACGTTCCTGGAGTTTGAAACACCGGTCGCCTCCGGCCTGTTGAAGAACAGCCGTTTGGCGCGCTCCATTGTCTTGTTCGATGGTGGCGTTCATGACTTGAAAACCTGTGCAATCTGTCCCAGCGAGCCAAAACACCGCGCTGGCGTCCACAAGACTTTCGCGGGAGCAGACGCGGATGACTCTGCAAAAATTGCCAAACTATCACCGTGCTTTGTTCAACGCCCCTTTGTAACCCCTTCGATCAAATGCCATGGATACCTGAGACACTGCGAACACAAGGAGTCTGTTTTCTCTTTTAGTTTTTTTCTGAACCATTCAAACTGGCTGTGTGGATTCACGGCGGACCAAACAGCCGTGTGTGTCACGACTCATGAGATTTTTATTTTTATGCGTTTTCCTCCTGCTGGCGGGAGCGCTGGGAATGCTTCCCTGTGCCGCGGAATTGATGTGGCATGCGGAGAAGGGGTTTCGATGGGCGGAACTCGCGGTGCCGCGGGAGGGCCAGGCCGGCTTCACACTGTTGCCGCCGGAGCAGACCGGCATCACCTTCACCAACCCTCTGGATGAGCGCGCCATAGCCACCAACCGGACGCTGGCCAACGGCTCCGGGGTCGCCATCGGAGATATTTATCACGACGGGCTGCCGGCCATCTTTTTTTGCAGTCTGGACGGGCACAACGCGTTGTACAAGAACCTGGGGGGCATGAAATTCAAGGACGTGACGGCCGGGTCTGGGATAGCGTGCGGCAACCGGATCTGCCGCGGGGCGGTGTTTGCGGACATCAACGGCGACGGCTGGCTGGATTTGCTGGTGAGCACGACGGGGAATGGGGTGCTGTGTTTCACGAACAAGGGGGACGGGACTTTTGTTGATTGCAGCGAATCTGCCGGCACGTTGAGCCAATACGGGGCGACAACGATGGCGCTGGCGGACATTGACGGCAAGGGCGCGCTTGATCTATATGTGGCCAATTATCGCGTCGAGGATTCCCGCGATCGCGCGGAGTTTGATAAAATTAACCTGGTCCATGTGAACGGACAACTGGACGTGATTCCAGCGCTGCGGGATCGCTTCATTTACACAAGCAAGGGCCGCCTGGAGTATGGTGAACCCGATTTGGTTTATCTCAACGACGGGAAGGGGCATTTCACGCCGCTGTCCTGGACCAACGGGGCCTTTCTGGACGAAGACGGCAAACCCCTGACCGCCCCGCCGCGGGATTGGAGTCTGACGGCGGCGTTCCGCGATCTGAACGGCGACGGAGCGCCGGACATTTACGTCTGTAGCGATTATTGGACGCCCGACCGGTTGTGGCTCAACGATGGCAAGGGTCATTTTCAGGCCTGTCCCCGGCTGGCGTTGCGCCATACCAGCTTGTCTTCGATGGGCGTTGATTTTGCGGATCTGGATCGGGACGGCCAGATGGATTTCTGCGTTACGGACATGTTGGGCCGGGACTGGCAGCGGCGTAAACGTCAGCTTATGATTTCGGGGTTGCCGCGACCGCCGGTCGGGACCATTGATAACCGCCCGCAGATTCCTCGCAACGTGCTTTTTCGCAACCGCGGGGACGGCACCTTTGAAGAGATCGCCGCCTATGCCGGCGTGACGGCTACCGACTGGTCGTGGCAGCCCGTCTTCCTGGACGTGGACCTTGATGGTTACGAGGACATCATCATCCCCACGGGTTTTGCCCATGACGTTAACGACATGGATTACACTTCAAAAGCGATGGCATTGCAGCGGGCGGGCAGGCTGGCTCCGCCAAAGTTGGGTCCCGATGGCCAGCCGGTGCCACGGTCACCCCAGGAACTGAAGACCGAAGAGCTTTATCAGGGGTATATGATGGCCGGATCTTACAAGACCCCCATCGTTGCCTTCCGCAATCTGGGAAACCTGAAGTTCGAAGACATGGGATCGGCTTGGGGCTTGGGTCAGCCGGGACTTCCCAACGGGATCGCCGTCGGCGATCTGGACAATGACGGAGGCCTGGATTTTGTGTTGAACAATCTGGGGAGTGTGGCCAGTGTTTATCACAACAACAGCGCCGCGCCGCGGGTGGCGGTACGGTTGAAAGGCCTTCCGCCCAACACACAAGGCATCGGTGGTAAAATCAAATTGCTGGACGGTGCCGTGCCCATGCAAAGCCAGGAGGTGGCGTGCGGTGGCGTCTTTCTTTCCGGTCCGGACCCCCTGCGTGTTTTCGCGGCAGGCAAGAGCGAAAGCATGACTCTCGAAGTGACTTGGCGCAACGGCAGGCAGAGTATTGTTCACGACGTAAAACCCAACCGCATTTACGAGATTGACGAGGCAGGAGCCGTTCCGAAGGAAACCCAACCGCTGATCAAGGCAGAGAAGCCGTTTTTCAAGGATGTCAGCAAACTGATATCGCACCAACATCACCAAGAGTTTTATGATGATTTTATCCGGCAGCCGTTGTTGCCCTGGCAGTTGAGCCAGGACGGACCGGGGGTGGCGTGGGTGAATCTGCTGGGCGACCAGCGGGAGGAACTGGTGATTGGCAGCGGTCGCGGCGGTCAATTGGGTGTTTACGCTCCCGATGGCAAGGGTGGCATGACCAACATTCCGACAGCTTTCACCTGGCCCGAAGACCTGACAGGGATTGTGGGTTGGGTTGGTGGGACCAATGGGCGGGCACTGGTAATGGGGCGGGACAATTACGAATCCACGGGCAATCCTCCTTCAGCGACCGTGGCCGGTTTTGGCCCGACCCATTGGAAACAAGACCTCTTGGAAGCCAAAGCCAGCACCGGGCCGTTGGCGGTGGCGGATGTTTACGGGGATGGAAATCTGGACTTGTTTGTGGGCGGGCGGGTAATCCCGGGGCGGTATCCGGAAGCGGCCGATTCGCGGATTTATCGCAATGTCGGGGGACACCTGCAATTGGACGAGGAAAACAGCCGCGTGTTGGAGAAAGTGGGACTGGTCAACGGCGCGGTTTGGAGTGACCTGGATGGCGACGGCTATCCCGACCTGATTCTGGCGTGCGAATGGGGGCCGATCCGAGTCTTCAAGAACGAACACGGTCATCTGCATGAAATCACGAAGGAACTGGGACTGGACCGATATACCGGGTGGTGGCGTGGTGTCACCACCGGGGATATTGATGGCGATGGCCGGCTGGACATCATTGCCGGCAACTGGGGGCTGAACAGTGATTATGAGGCCAGCAGCAACCAGCCGGCCCGGTTGTACTACGGCGACTTCTCCGACCGTGGCGCGCTGGATCTCATAGAGGCCGTCTATGATCCGGTGCATCAGGTGGAGATTCCACGCCGCATGCGCGGTGCGCTGGACAGTGCCTATCCACCGCTGGTGGGCCGGTTTCCCACACACAAGGCCTACGCCGAAGCGACATTGGATCAGGTTCTCGCCGTTTTTCCAAAACCAGCCGAACAGGTGCAGGCCACGACGCTGGCCTCCATGGTTTTTTTCAACCGCACCAATTTCTTTGAGGCTGTGGAAATGCCATACGCAGCGCAGATCGCCCCCGCCTTTGCGGTGAACGTGGGGGATTTTGATGGTGATGGAAATGAGGACATTTTTTTGAGCCAGAATTTTTTCGCGCTGGCGACGGGAATGCTCCGACCGGATGATGCTGGTTACCGTCTGGATGCCGGACGCGGACTGTGGTTGCGCGGGACCGGTGGCGGCCAACTGGAAGCGGTTCCGGGGCAGAAGTCGGGCATCCTGATTTACGGCGAGCAGCGGGGCGCGGCGCTGGGCGACTTTGACGGGGACGGGCGCGTGGATTTGGCCGTGAGCCAGAACGGAGCGGAGACCAAGCTATACCAGAATGTGCTGGGCAAGCCCGGCTTGCGGGTGCGGCTGAACGGACCACCGGGCAATCCGGATGGCATTGGAGCAACGCTGCGGCTGGTGTTTGGGGAACGGATGGGATCGGCACGGGAGATTCATGGCGGTTCGGGCTACTGGTCACAGGACAGCGTGGTGCAGGTCATGGGCTGCCCGGAAACTCCGACGCAAATTTGGATTCGGTGGCCCGGCGGCAAAACCACCACCAGTCCCACCCCGGCTGGGGCAAAGGAAATCGTGGTGGACACCAGTGGCAAGGTAACCGTGAATTATTGACGGTTCACCGATCAAATGAAATTTTTATTTTTATGCGTTTTCCTCCTGCTGGCGGGAGCGCTGGGAATGCTTCCCTGTGCCGCGGAATTGATATGGCATGCGGAGAAGGGGTTTCGATGGGCGGAACTCGCGGTGCCGCGGGAGGGCAAGGCCGGCTTCACACTGTTGCCGCCGGAGCAAACCGGCATCACCTTCACCAACCCTCTGGATGAGCGCGCCATAGCCACCAACCGGACGCTGGCCAACGGCTCCGGGGTCGCCATTGGAGATATTTATCACGACGGGCTGCCGGCCATCTTTTTTTGCAGTCTGGACGGGCACAACGCGTTGTACAAGAACCTGGGGGGCATGAAATTCAAGGACGTGACGGCCGGGTCTGGGATAGTGTGTACCAACCGAATCTGCCGTGGGGCGGTGTTTGCGGACATCAACGGAGACGGCTGGCTGGACCTGCTGGTCAGCACCACCGGCTCGGGGGTGCTGTGTTTCACCAACAAGGGGGACGGGACTTTTGTTGATTGCAGCGAATCTGCCGGCACGTTGAGCCAATACGGTGCGACCACGATGGCGCTGGCGGACATTGACGGCAAGGGCGCGCTTGATCTATATGTGGCCAATTACCGCGTCGAGGATTCCCGCGATCGCGCGGAGTTTAAAAAAATTGACCTATTCAATGTGAACGGCCGGCTGGAGGTGGCGCCGGCGTTGCGGGACCGCTTCGTCTTCACCAATGCAAGTCTTCATGAGTACGGCGAACCCGACCTGGTTTATCTCAACGACGGGAAGGGGCATTTCACGCCGCTGTCCTGGACCAACGGGGCATTTCTGGACGAAGACGGCAAACCCCTCACCAGCCCGCCGCAGGATTGGGGCAATGCGGCGGCGTTCCGCGATCTGAACGGCAACGGCGCGCCGGATATCTACGTGTGCAACGACTTTTGGACGCCCGACCGGCTCTGGATAAACGATGGTCAGGGTCATTTTCGGGCCTGCCCCCGGCTGGCGTTGCGCCATACCAGCAAATTTTCGATGGGTGTTGACTTTGCCGACGTGGATCGGGACGGCCAGATGGATTTCTGCGTCTCGGACATGATGTTCCGGGACTGGCAGCGGCGCAAAAGTGAGTTCATGATTTCGGGAACCTTACGCCCGCCGGTCGGAACCATTGATGACCGCCCGCAGGTTCCCCGCAACACGCTTTTTCGGAACCGCGGGGACGGCACCTTTGAAGAGATTGCCGCTTATGCCGGCATGAGCGCTTCCGACTGGTCGTGGCAACCCGTTTTCCTGGACGTTGACTTGGACGGATACGAGGACATGATCACTCCCACGGGTTTTGTACACGACGTAAACGATCTGGATGTCATTGAGAAATTGACGACACTGCAGCGGGCGGGCAGGCTGGCTCCGCCCCAACTGGGTCCCGATGGCCAGCCGGTTACACAGTCACCCCAAGAACAAAAAAACGAAGAGCTTTATCAAGGGAACCTGCTGGCCGAATCTTTGAAGACTCCCATCGTTGCCTTCCGCAATCTGGGGAACCTCAAGTTCGAGGATGTCGGGCTGGCGTGGGGATTGGAACAGCCGGGCCTTCCCACCGCAATCGCCGTTGGCGATCTGGACAATGACGGGGGGGTGGATTTTGTGGTGAACAATCTGGGGAGCGCGGCGGGAGTCTATCACAATCACGGGAGTGCGCCGCGAGTGGCCGTGCGGTTGAAAGGCCTTCCGCCCAACACACAAGGCATCGGCGGTAAAATTAAATTGCTAGGCGGGGCGGTGCCCATGCAAAGCCAGGAGGTGGCGTGCGGCGGGCTCTATCTGTCGGGATCAGATCCGGAGCGGGTGTTTGCGGCGGGCCAGAGCGAAAGTATGACGATTGAAGTGACCTGGCGTAACGGGAAGCAGAGTATGGTTCGGGATGTAAAACCCAACCGCATCTACGAGATAGACGAGGCGGAGGCTGTTCCGAAGGAAACCCAACCGCCCGTTGAAAAGGTGAAACCGTTTTTCCAGGATGTCAGCGAACTGATCGCGCACCGGCATCACCAGGAATTTTATGATGATTTCGCCCGGCAGCCGCAATTGCCCTGGCAGTTGAGCCAGGACGGGCCAGGGGTGGCATGGGTGAATCTGCTGGGCGACCAGCGGGAAGAACTGGTGATCGGGAGCGGTCGCGGTGTTGCCTTGTGTGTTTACGCTCCCGACGGCAAAGGTGGCATGACAAACATTCCGACAACTTTCACCTGGCCGGAAGACCTGACAGGCATCGTGGGCTGGGTGCCGGGGACTAATGGGCGGGCACTGGTGGTGGGGCGGGACAATTATGAATCCGAGCCGGCCAGTTCCGGAATCTCTTCGCGCCCCGTCTGGACGTTTACGGCGGATCGGGGCAATGATGAATTCCAAAGCCATCCCCCTTCCGCCTCGGCAATCCGTTTTGTTCCCAAACCTCAGAAACAAGATCTGCCGGCAACACCGGCCAGCACCGGGCCATTGGCGGTGGCGGATGTTTATGGGGATGGTAGGCTGGACTTGTTTGTTGGCGGACGGGTGATTCCGGGGCGGTATCCAGAAGCAGCCGATTCCCGGATTTATCGCAATGTCGGAGGCCGGTTGCAACTTGACGAGGAAAACAGCCGAGTGTTGGAGAAAGTGGGACTGGTCAACGGCGCGGTTTGGAGTGACCTGGATGGGGACGGTTATCCGGAATTGATCCTGGCGTGCGAATGGGGGCCGATCCGAGTCTTCAAGAACGAACACGGTCATCTGCATGAAATCACGAAGGAACTGGGTTTGGACCGATATACCGGGTGGTGGCGTGGTGTCACCACCGGGGATATTTATGGAGATGGCCGTCTGGACATCATCGCCAGCAACTGGGGATTGAACAGCGATTATCAAGCCAGCAGCAATCAGCCGGCCCGGTTGTACTACGGCGACTTCTCCGACCGTGGCGCGCTGGATCTCATCGAGGCTGTTTATGATCCGGTGCTCAAGGTGGAGGTTCCACGGCGGGCGCGCAGCACACTGGCCATCATTTATCCGCCGCTGGTGGGCCGGTTTCCAACGCACAAGGCCTACGCCAAAGCGACGCTGGATCAGGTTCTCGCTGTTTTTCCAAAACCGGCCGGGCAGGTACAGGCCACGACACTGGCCTCCATGGTTTTTTTTAACCGCACCAATTTCTTTGAGGCTGTGGAAATGCCATACGCAGCGCAGATCGCCCCCGCCTTTGCTGTGAACGTGGGGGATTTTGATGGTGATGGAAATGAGGACATTTTTTTGAGCCAGAACTTTTTTGCACTGTCCACGGGCATGCCCCGGTCGGATGACGCCGGATACCGGCTGGACGCCGGGCGGGGTTTGTGGCTGCGGGGGGTCGGCGGCGGGCGGCTGGAGGCGGTTCCGGGGCAGAAGTCGGGCATCCTGATTTACGGCGAGCAGCGGGGCGCGGCATTGTGCGATTTTGACGGGGATGGGCGCGTGGATTTGGCCGTGAGCCAGAACGGGGCGGAAACCAAGCTGTACCGGAATGTGCTGGGCAAACCCGGCTTGCGGGTGCGGCTGAATGGACCGCCGGGCAATCCCGACGGCGTGGGCGCGTCGATGCGGCTGGTGTTTGCGAGTCGAATGGGGGCGGCGCGGGAGATTCACGGCGGTTCAGGCTACTGGTCGCAGGACAGTGTGGTGCAGGTGATGGGTTGTCCAAAAACCCCGACGCAAATCTGGATTCGGTGGCCCGGCGGCAAAACCACCACCAGCCCCATCCCGGCTGGGGCAAAGGAAATCGTCGTTGACACCAGTGGCAAGGCGACCGTGAATTATTGATGGTTCACCGATCAAATGAAATTTTTATTGTCGTTCACCTTAATTATTCTGGCGGGAGCGCTGGGAATGCTTCCCTGTGCCGCGGAATTGATGTGGCATGCGGAGAAGGGGTTTCGATGGGCGGAACTCGCGGTGCCGCGGGAGGGCCAGGCCGGCTTCACACTGTTGCCGCCGGAACAAACCGGCATCACCTTCACCAATCCGCTGGATGAGCGCGCCCTCGCCGCCAACCGGACGCTGGCCAACGGCTCCGGTGTCGCCATCGGAGATATTTATCACGACGGGCTGCCGGCCGTCTTTTTTTGCAGTCTGGACGGGCATAACGCGTTGTACAAGAACCTGGGGGGCATGAAATTCAAGGACGTGACGGCTGGGTCTGGGATAGTGTGTACCAACCGAATCTGCCGCGGGGCGGTGTTTGCGGACATCAACGGAGACGGCTGGCTGGACCTGCTGGTCAGCACCACCGGCTCAGGGGTGCTGTGTTTCACCAACAAGGGGGACGGGACTTTTGTTGATTGCAGCGAATCTGCCGGCACGTTGAGCCAATACGGTGCGACCACGATGGCGCTGGCGGACATTGACGGCAAGGGCGCGCTTGATCTATATGTGGCCAATTATCGCACCGATGATTACCGCGATCGCGCGGAGTTTAAAAAAATTGACCTATTCAATGTGAACGGCCGGCTGGAGGTGGCGCCGGCGTTGCGGGACCGCTTCGTCTTCACCAATGCAAGTCTTCATGAGTACGGCGAACCCGACCTGGTTTATCTCAACGACGGGAAGGGGCATTTCACGCCGCTGTCCTGGACCAACGGGGCATTTCTGGACGAAGACGGCAAACCCCTCACCGGCCCGCCACGGGATTGGGGTTTGACGGCGGCGTTCCGCGATCTGAACGGCAACGGCGCGCCGGACATCTACGTGTGCAACGACTATTGGACGCCCGACCGGCTCTGGATAAACGATGGCAAGGGTCATTTTCGGGCCTGCCCCCGGCTCGCATTGCGCCATACCAGTTTCTCCTCGATGGGCGTTGACTTTGCCGACGTGGATCGGGACGGCCAGATGGATTTCTGCGTTACGGACATGTTGAGTCGGGACTGGCGCGCGCGCAAACGTCAAATGATGGATATAGGCTCCCCGCGCCCACCGGTCGGGGCCATTGATAACCGCCCGCAGATTCCCCAAAGCGTTCTCTTTCGCAACCGCGGCGACGGCACCTTCGAGGAGATTGCCGCTTACGCCGGGGTCACCGCATCCGACTGGTCTTGGCAGCCGGTGTTTTTGGACGTGGACCTGGACGGATATGAAGACCTGATCATCTCCACCGGCTACACGCACGATGTGAATGACATGGATACCATCGAGAAGAAGGAGAAACTGCGGCTCGCCGGCGCGCTGGTTCCGCCAAAACTTGGTCTGGACGGCAGGCCGGTGGTGCGATCACCCCAGGAACAGAAAAACGAGCAACTTTACCAAATAAACATGCTGTTCGAACCCTTTACAAATTCGATCATTGCCTTCCGCAATCTGGGAGGCTTGAAATTTGAAGGAATTGGGCCGGTCTGGGGATTCGATCAACCGGCGTTTCACAATGGCATTGCCGTTGGAGATTTGGACAATGACGGGGGTCTTGATGTCGTGGTGAACAACCTCGGGAGCGCCGCCAGTGTTTATCACAACCACGGCTCCGCGCCGCGCGTTGCCGTCCGGTTGAAGGGCTTGGCGCCCAATACGCAAGGCATTGGCGGAAAGATCAAATTGCTGGGCGGGGCGGTGCCGATGCAAAGCCAGGAGGTGGCGTGCGGGGGCATGTATCTGTCGGGATCGGATCCGGAGCGGGTGTTTGCGGCGGGCAAAAGCGAGAGCCTGACTCTCGAAGTGACCTGGCGGAATGGGAAACAAAGCGTGGTGCGGGATGTAAAACCCAACCGCGTTTACGAAATAGACGAGGCGGAGGCTGTTCCGAAGGAAACCCAACCGCCCATTGAAGAAGTGAAACCCTTTTTCCAGGATGTCAGCGAACTGATCGCGCACCGGCATCACCAGGAATTTTATGATGATTTCGCCCGGCAGCCGCAATTGCCCTGGCAACTGAGCCAGGACGGACCGGGGGTGGCGTGGGTGAATCTGCTGGGCGACCAGCGGGAGGAACTGGTGATTGGGAGCGGTCGCGGCGGTTCATTGGGGATTTACGCGCCTGACGGCAAGGGTGGTCTGACCAACCTTCCGACAACTTTCACCTGGCCGGAAGACCTGACAGGCATCGTGGGCTGGGTTGGCGGAACCAATGGGCGGGCACTGGTGGTGGGGCGGGACAATTATGAATCCGAGCCTGGCGGTTCCAAGGGGGCAACGCGTCCGGTCTGGACGTTTGCGGGGGGCATGGCCAATTATGAAATTCAAGGCAATGCTCCGTGCGTGTCGGTGATGAGTCTGGTTCCGCAACCGGAGAAACAAGATTTGCCGGAAGCCAAAGCCAGCACGGGGCCCTTGGCGGTGGCGGATGTCTCTGGGGACGGAAGGCTGGACTTGTTTGTGGGGGGGCGGGTGATCCCGGGGCGGTATCCGGAGGCAGCCGATTCGCGGATTTATCGCAATGTCGGGGGACACCTGCAATTGGACGAGGAAAACAGCCGCGTGTTGGAGAAAGTGGGACTGGTGAACGGCGCGGTCTGGAGCGACTTGGATGGGGAGGGTTATCCCGACCTGATTCTGGCGTGCGAATGGGGGCCGATTCGCGTGTTTAAGAATGAACACGGTCATCTGCATGAAATCACGAAGGAACTGGGTTTGGACCGGTACACGGGATTATGGCGCGGGGTGACGACCGGTGATATTGACGGCGATGGCCGGCTGGACATCATCGCCGGCAACTGGGGACTTAACAGCGAATATCAAGCCAGCAGCAATCAGCCGGCGCGGTTGTACTATGGCGACTTCTCCGACCGCGGCGCGCTCGACCTGATCGAGGCCGTCTATGATCCGGTGCACGGGGTGGAGGTGCCGCGGCGGATGCGAGACGCGTTGGCCAGAGTCTATCCGCCGCTGGTGGGCCGGTTTCCGACGCAGAGGGCCTACTCCGAAGCGACGATGGAGCAGGTGCTGTCCGTATTGCCCAAACCTGCCGGCCAGGTTGAGGCCACCACGCTCGCCTCAATGGTCTTTTTCAATCGCACCAATCACTTTGAGGCCGTGGAGTTGCCATTCGCAGCGCAGATCGCCCCGGCTTTTGCTGTGAACGTGGGGGATTTTGACGGTGACGGGAACGAGGATGTTTTCTTAAGCCAGAATTTTTTTGAATTGGCACCCAATGCGGTGTCAATGTCAATCCAGGTTGAGGACGCGGGCCGGCGATTGGATGCTGGGCGGGGATTGTGGTTGCGTGGGAGCGGCGGCGGCAAACTGGAAGCCGTTCCGGGGCAGAAGTCGGGCATATTGGTTTACGGCGAGCAGCGGGGCGCGGCATTGTGCGATTTTGATGGGGATGGGCGCGTGGATTTGGCCGTGAGCCAGAACGGGGCGGAAACCAAGCTGTACCGGAATGTTCTGGGCAAGCCCGGCTTGCGCGTTCGGCTGAACGGGCCGCGGGCAATCCCGACGGTGTTGGCGCGACGCTGCGACTGGTGTTTGGGGAGCGGATGGGAGCGGCGCGGGAGATACATGGCGGTTCAGGTTACTGGTCGCAGGACAGTGTGGTGCAGGTGCTGGGTTGTCCCGAAACTCCAACGCAAATCTGGATTCGGTGGCCCGGTGGCAAGACCACGGCCAGCCTCATCCCGGCTGGCGCGAAGGAAATCACCGTGGACACCGACGGCAAGCTGACCGTGAATCGTTAACCTGTCTTCAGCGCGCAAGCGTGACAGTCAATTGCGGGCGGGATTTGTTGTGACAGGTTCATGGCGTGAATCCGTTGCCGCCGCTTTTCTAAACACGCCGGACAGCGCGAGAATTGTTCCAAGTCCCAGGTGTCGGCAAAAATTCTTCCGTCGCCGCGAACTTCCAGGGCAAGTTCCAAGGCCTTTTCCAGAGTGGCAAGTCGCGGTGGCGAGAATTCGCCGGCTGCCATCAGGCGCTCCAGCGCGCCGTTGCCGGGACGGGTGGGGATGAGTGAAACCACCGTCGCGCCGCAGGACAACGCAAACACCGCCGATTTCACCGCCCATTCCCATCCCTCCACCTCGTCCATGAACGGCGGCTTCACCAGGACGAACGCGCGCACGGCAATACCATTGTCCCGCAGGAACCCGGCAGCCTGTGAAAAGTGCGACCGGTCGAATTTCTTGTTCAATCTTGGCAGCACCTGCGGATGCACAGTTTCAAGCCCCATCGCCACCTCCAGCGAACCGGAAAGCAAATTGCGAAGGCGTAACGCTTTTTC
>CAWFZJ010000019.1:0-16923 GCA_963820205.1 uncultured Verrucomicrobiae bacterium | reverse complement strand
AATTGAAGAAAATGGGATGGCCGACTCACCCCTCCAACAAGAGGAGGTGGAGGTGAACCGGTTGAGATGATTTTTTTGTTTGCTCGTCGTCATGCGAGTCACGCTGTTGGATTTGAAGGTAATCTGGCTCACCAAGGGCGAATTGGCAAGATATGTGTATGTTGCCGAGCCGAGGGGCGAGAGTCCAGAGTCGAGGGCCGTGACGGAGGACAGGCGCGAGGCGGGGTCGTAACCGTAGGCGGTGGAAGCGAGGATGGATGATGGAGAATTGAGGATGGAAAGATTTATGCGACGCAAATAAGCGTCGTAGCCGTTGGTGATCGCAAGACCTGCCAAGGTCCCGCCGGACCAGGATTCGGTCAAAAGCTCATTTGCCAAATTATAGGTCGAATTCAGTTGATAGTTGAGGGTTGATTGTTGAGTGAGACGGCCCAAGCGGTCGTAGGTGTTGGTCACGCCGGGCGTGGAATCCGAGTATGCAACGTTGGTCAGGCTGCCGGCGTTGTCGTAGCCGTAGGTGGCAGTGACGCCACGCGCCCAAGCGCGTGAGGCCAAGCGTCCGGCAGGGGTGTAGGTGTAGGACGGCCCGGCGGCGCCGCCGTCGTAGGTTTTGCCGGCGAGGAACCCGCGATACGAGTCGTAATTCCACGTGGTAACCCGCGCCCCGCTGTTACCGCTGAAATTGCTCCAATTGGTCATCGTTTTCAGCCGGCCGGCGTAATCGTAACTGTAACCGACCGGATAGGTGCGCGAGCCGTATTGTTTGGCCAGTTCGCCCGAAAGCAGATAGACGCTGTTGATCGTTGTGCCGTCGGGTTGGATGACGCTGTATGGGCGCATCATGCTGTCGTAAAGCGTGGTGGTGGTTTCGGCGGCCTGGCCGTTGCCCGGAGCGGGCGTGGTGACGGAAGTCGTGAGATCGGCGTTGTTATAGCCGTAGGTGGTGGCGCCGTTGCGCGCATCGGTTGTCATACTCTGCCTGCCGTGGGCATCGTATGAATAGCCAATTGCCGATAGCTGATTGCCAAGGAAGTCATAGCGCATGGCGGAAACCAGACGGCCATAGGAATAGGTACCGATGGTGTAGGAATTGTCCGGGGCAACCGCGAGTTCCGTGCGGGAACTGCCGGGAGAAGTCGTTGTGGAGTTGGTGACGCCGGTGCTGGTATCGCGATACACGGTATTCCAAGTTTGCAAACCGTCGGTGGAGGTTTCCGGCCGCGAGATCAGGGTGCCGGTGCCGTCCGTTTCGCCATTAGTCCAGGCATAGGTATCATGCCGCACGAGGTTGGGCCGGCCATTGGCTGCCGGTACGACGGTGTTGGTCTCCCGGATGATGCGGTCCAGCCCATTGGCCTCAAGGACGGACAACTGGTTGAGGAGGGCGTCGTAGCTTGTCAGTCCAAGGGCGGTGCTGCTCAAGGCGGTGATGGTGAACTGCCGTTGACCTTGATTGAAGTCGCCCTGGGTGTTGTTGTAAACGAAGAGAGTGGTGACGCCGTCCGGGTCCACCTGTTCCCAAAGCTGGCCGTATTCGTTGTAGAAGGATTGACTGTAAGGATAAGACTGGCTGGCGTCCGAATAGATGGTCTTGTAAGAACGGCCGATTCCGTCCATGTAGGTCTTGGTCCATTCATTCGTGCCGCCGTCGGCGGTCAACTTGATTTCCTGGATATATTCGACCCACTCGTACATGTTGTCATCCAGTTCAATGCCGTAATTGTATTGCATCGGATGCACGGCGGTGCCGGTGACGCTCTGCAACCGGCCGTCGCGGTAATAGGTCTCGATGCGGGTCCCGCCGTCGGGATAGGTGTTGGTGACACAAAGCTGGTTGTTGACCATGCCGTAAGCGGTCGTGGTCACGCCGCCGAGCGCGTTGGTCTGGGAAATGACACGACCGAGCAAATCGTACTGTAATTGATTAAGAGTGATGATTGTGCCGTTGGTGCCGATGCGCTGGGTTTTGAGCACCCGGCCCAGGGCATCGAGAACATTAGTGGTGGTGATGCCGTTACCGCTGCCGTAATTGCCGTAATACACAGTGCTGGCCACCTGGCGGTTTAACACGTCTTTGGTGAAGACCGTGGTCACGCCGTCCGGGTCGGTGACGGTATAAAGGCCGCAGCAATCGTTGTAACGATATTGCGTGGTGCGGCCGGCGAGGTCGGTGACGTCGTGGCTGCGCCGCAACTGATCGTAATAATCGCCGGAGGCATTGGTGTAGGTGTAAATCTGCCGCGAAAGCACAACCCCCGTAACCCGATGGATTTTCGTGGTTGAAAGCGGATTCCCCAACTCATCCACGATGTTGGTCGTTTGCGTCCCATCAGGATCGCTTTCAATGGTGGTGAATTCATCGGGATAAGAGTAATCCGTTTCGCTCCCGTCCGGATGAATGATCAGATAAGGCCGCCCATTCGTACAACCACCCGTGGCCAGGTTTTTGGTGTCGGTTTCCAGGAAGTGGGGATCGTCGGGATAAACATACTGCCGGAATTCATCGCCTGACCAAGTCTTATGATAAGCAGTGTGTATGTTGTCTGTTGTTTTCGAAACTGCCTGCCAGCCCCAGTTCGGTCCATAAAACGTGGCGATATATACCGTGGTTGAGAACGGCTTCCATGGGTCAATGGTGAGACATCCACTACTAATTGTGGGGTCAACTGAGTAGTAATATGTGGTCCGTTTGCAGTGAGTGATCGAGGGATCGGGTTCGCCGGAATCAGGCGGAGGACTGTTGTTGTAAGCCGAGTACTCATTGAGCATTCGTCCGTAGCTGTCATAGGTGTAGTAGGCCCAATTGCCGTTTGCGTAAATCACGCGTTGCAGCAGGTTGGAAGCGGGATGGTTGGTCTCGTAATAATAATAGGAGTAAGAATTGGTCAGCGCGGACGGGCCATCGCCAAAGACTTCCTGCAGCAACAAAGTTTTGTCTATGGCCTGGACATACAGTCGGGTCTCGCATTTATTGCTGACGACCTGCCCGCCGAAGCTGGTTTGCCGATAACAGTTGGTAATCATTGAATTGGTGGGGCAGGGGATCTTCCAGCCGGACACGGTGGTTTGCCCATCCGGTTCAAGCAGGTCCCATCTGTAATTGACCGGACTGTAAGTGTATTTGAAATAGCGGTTGACACCGTCTCTTTGCTCGATGATCCAGAGATTCGTCACGCTGTTGGCGTCCGGGTTTTGCACCACCCAGGTGACAAACGCCGGGGCGTTGGTCGTATAAAAACCGTTCCCGTTTTTCGAACCGACATCCGCCGCGTAAAAACATTCCAGGTGATATTCGTAATCGTTCACCACATTGACATTGACCAGACCCTGCGGTGCATGGATCTGGGCAATGGTCCCGTCCTGGTTCGTAATCACCTCCACGTTGGGACGATGGAAGGGAAGCCGCAAGGACAGTGGTTTGGCCAGGTCCGTCGAGGGGATGTCGGCATCCAACCAGAGCAGCCCGGCGAGTTCAGCGGGAGACGACCGTCCGAGATTCAGACGGAAATCCACACTTCCCATGCGCGGCGTACCAGAGCCGAAGGAAGATGAACCACCGCTGCCGCAAGAAGAAGAAGAGCACTGATTGTCCGGATTGTATTCAATCACTCCTATGGCGGCCGCATTTATAGAAACGCAATTGGTTCCCTGTTCCGGCCACACACTGTCACTTTCAACGGACGCCGTGAGGGTGACGGTCCCGGGCTTCGTTGGATCTTTAACCCATATTTTAAAAAGTGCTAGGCCATCGGTGCGCATCACGGTCCATACATCAAGGTTTCCATTATCACTAACAGCAGAGCATGAGCCGTATCCCCGAAGATCTTCTGGAGGATCAGGAGCAGGACATTTATAGTAACTGGCACTTACACATGCCGATACTATATCACAAGAAGTTATTTTATAATTACCGGGATTAGAGGAACCATCACAGCGCGGGTCCATCCACGCATAACCATCAGCCATCGCAGCTGCTCCGGAACAGGAAGCAAGGCAAACAGCTTTGGGGCTGGGCATGAACGAGTGCAGCACAATGATGATTAACCCCATCAAAGGCCAAATGCCCCAGGGCCGGATTGTTTTGTCATTTTTCATAATTTATTTTCTCCGTCATTCAAGAACCATGGGCTGCTTACTTCAGCGGTGTGAACACCAGCAGACCGTTTGCCGTTGTTAATCCATTAAAGGGAGAGATTAACCAATCACCCCAATCGCCGGCATCATAGATGCCATTGCCATTGGCATCCTCCAGATAATCAGGAATTCCATCACCGTTGGTGTCAATCGGGTTGCCGCAGGCATCCGCAGCAACGTAATGGTAGCCGATGTCCACAATGGAATTGGCCTCCTTCACCTGATTGGTCTGCGTGGTGTAATGATACAGACCAAGCAGGTTGGCGTTGGTGCTGCCCCTGTTAATCAGCGGACTGTTGGGTGGCAGATAATAATTGCCCAGCCAACTGCTCTGCCAGTTGAAGTTCGTGATTTCTTCGAGGCAATTGGTGCGATACGGTTGTAGCTCTTGCTGGCCGCTAATATAAGCGTTGTAATTAGCGGCGGAATGGACGTTATTGTCGGGAATGGCCGTGTAGTCAAAGGCGCAGTTGGTGATAACCGAGGACGCGCCACCGCCCGGATTCAAGTTCAATGATCCCCCGTGCATGGTGCAATTGCCCATGTTGAAAAGATTCATGGCGGGAACTTGTGAATTCATGTTGAACCACGTCGACACCCGGTCAAAGAGGCAATTATCGAACGTTTGACAGCCTATTTCCGACCACATTGATCCGCCGTAGAATTCGCAATTGGTCATCCAACAAGAGACTTCACTCATGAGGATCGTTGAGGTGAAATATATGTCAGCGCCCAGCGCTGAAAACCGGGTAAACCGGGCTTGAACAAATTGGCCTGGAGTGAAGTTGACCAAAGTCGAAGCAATTCCGCCGCCGTTCATCCCGCCGCCGTTGGCTCCCCACGCCGCGCCGCCTTCCTGCACCGTATTGCCCTCAACCCAATAATTTTGAGCAGCAACCGTGCCGTTGAAGGCAATGGTCACAGTATTCGTCATTATCAAGCTGCCCGTTCTGGCCGCCGTCGTAAGCCAGCCAGCCGCCGTTCCGGCTCCAAAAGTCAAATTGGATTTTACCACCGTAAGGTTGAAAATGTAATCCAAAGGATCATAATGGTAGCCCAAGTCAGGCGTGTCGCTGTCCCGCTGGACCTGCGGACCGAGGGTGGTGGGCACGGAAATCGTCACATTGGAATAAACAATCGGCGGATGGGCGGTCTTGGTTTTCAGGGTGGCCAGCAGCGTTGAATCAATGTTGGTCGTACCAGCATTGAAGAAATTGCAGCCGTTGGTCAGATAGTAATTTCCGAGGCCAGCCGACTGAAACGGATAAAAGGTGTTGGTGAAGATGCTTGTTCCAAAAACCGGACTTTTGTAAAAACCGTTGTAACTGCCGCTTACCGAAGACCAGAGGTAAAGATTGGTCATATTGGCCAGAATACAATTGGTTAGTGTGACACCACTGCCGCCACCGCCCAGGCATACTATGAGGTAAGTCGCGTTGTTAAATGTGGTGTTTTGTGCGGCAGCACCTCCAGACCCGGCCAGAAGAAAATTCGTTCGCACGTTGGCGAACAGGGTATTGTTGAGATTCGCCGTGCTGTGATAGAGTTCTATGCCCCCTTGGCAGTTGATGAATTGGGCGTTATAGAAGACCAACTCGCTGGAAACGAGTGCCGCGCATATTGCCTGATTGGCGTAGGCGATGCGAAAATTACTCAATACAGGAAAATGGGCGCCGTTATTGAACGAGAGCGCAATGTTGGCGTAATATCCTGAAGGATTACCGGAACCAATACTCTCACCGACCGAGTTGTCATCCAAGGCTGTAAAAATAACAGGCCGGTAGGCGCTGGCCTGCCAGTTAAGGTTGGTGGATTGCAGTGTTATCCCAACGTTGGGAGCGTATTTGATCACCGTTCCCGCCTCAAAGGTACTCGACCCGAACAGGCCAACGTACCCACTGATGTAGTATGTGGTGTCACATGAAAAAGCCCAGTCGGTCTGGCTGCTGTTGAGGATCGTATAATCCAACACCAATCCTTGAGCGGGAAGCGACAGTCTGGCCAGTTGCATTTCATTGGTTCCGGCCTGAACCAGCGGCATGACAGGCAGGAGCCGCTGTTTGGATACCACGTGCCGCAACGAACCCGCCGCCGGGTTCAATGATGCGCCTTTCGCCGCCGGCAGGGCTTGCAATTCCTCGTCAATGTCCGGCACCGCCACTTCCTCCACCAGAAAATCTCGCCCTTCCAATTTCAACCATTGTTTGCTCACCGGAATGTCTCCGCCACCACGCTCCAGCAAAAATGCCTTGCCCCGCCCCATCCGCATCGTCCCAAAATCCAAATCCTCGTCCAAAGCATCCCCTTGCCGGGTTTTCGAGGATGTCTGCCTTTTCACCGGCGGCGGCGGATTTAGAAACTCCGTCATCACCTGCAACTTCGTCGTCGCCGGATTCAATCCATACACTTCAGGTCCGGGCGGCCGTTCGTGCAGAATGATATCTTGCTCAAAGCCGGCCCGGGTGTAGGTGTAACGCACGTCCGCCTTGAAATCCGTGAAGGCGTCGGGATAGATTACCACGTTGGGCGAATACAACTGTCCTTGGCTGTCTTTGACTTCGGCAATCAACACACTCTGGCCGCTGGCGGTGTCGAAATAACTCAACCCCAGCACATGACTGCGCATCCGTTTGCCATCGGGTGTCTGCATGTCAATGGCTCCCACCGTCGCCAGATTGTTGGCAAAGATGATCTGGTGCTGGCCTTGCCGGGCAATCGCTCCGCCGGGAAATGGCTCAATCTCCTCCTTCGATTCCTGCCACTGGCCGTTGTTCCAGTAATTCAAGCCTGTCGCCAGTTCGACGTAGCGATGTTTACTGGGGATGGCCTGGCCGGACGGGCCGCGTTCATACACGATCCGTTCCCAGACGCGCGAGTGGGCGTCACGCGACACAACTGCATAGGGCGTCGGTGCCGGCAAAGTGGCACCGGTTGGATTGACAGCGGCGGGCGCTCCCCAAAGCACTCCGGCATAGATGGCAAGCAGTGAAATTAAAATGCGAACGTGAGCGAGTGTTTTCATGGAACCTTAATAGTTGAAGACCGAAAAGCGTTTGCGCCATCGCCGCCGCCAAGAGGCAACTTCCCCGCCCAAAAGGGCTTATGACGCCAAGTTTTCATCGCATACGACCCGTTACCAACACCATTTCGTCTGTGATGTTAACCTTAAACGACAAGGCCAACCCTACCCAAGAAACCTTCCGAACAAGAAGTTTTCTAAAAAAGCGTAACACTTTTAACTCAACTAATTTGATTTGTCCAGAAATACTTATTCACAATTTGAAAAGTTTTGAAATCGCCGAATCTTACGCATGGCACGATGTTCAGTATGCGTGCGCAAGCGATTGGGGCAAGGCGGCTGCGTTGATGCAGTGTAACCCGCTGATCAATTTTGAGCGGGCCGGGTTGCGGACGGCAATGGCGCCAGACCGGACGCGGCGCGGATGGGAGTGATGCCCTTGCGGTATTCCGGGTCGTCCCGGCTTAACGAGCGCGGATCGTTGACCAAAGCTCGCATCGGGCTGTTCGTTGTTCCCGTCATCCTTTTGCCGTCAATCGCCCAGAGCATCCACCAGGTCCATTTCGGTTGCTCCTTCAGGACCGCCGGTGTTGGCGCGGGTCCCACCTCGGCCAGGGTGACCGGCTTGCCCGCCGCCAGCTTGAGCAGGCCGTTGTAATAGGATTTTTGATAGTCGTTCCGGTACACGTCCAGAGCGGCTATGTCAAAATAGGTTTTGCCGGGGAAAAAATCCGCAAAGAGGCCTGCGTTTGTGCCGGGCCGGTCCAGGCTCCAAATCCAGACCAGATTGTCCAGGTGATGAACATTCACCAGCCGGTCAAACAGTTGGCGGTAGAGTGCCGCCGTGCCGCGGTCGCCGTCGCGTCCGCCCCACCAGAACCAGTTGCCGTTCATTTCATGGTAGGGCCGCCACAGCACCGGGACGCGCGCCGCCTGAAGTTGTTTGAGGTATCCGGCTATGACGTCCACCTGGGCGCACCAGTGATTGTACAATTCAGTTCCGGGCGTGATCAGGTCGTTCCATTGTGCATCCGTGAGCCGGCCCTGCACGCTGGCAAGCTGGTTGGTTGCCGCGCCCGGCCTCGGCCGGAACGTGACCGGCTCATCCGCGGTGGGCGGCACGGCGTGCCAGCACAGGGTGATGATGGAGCCTTGCTCGTATTGCCGCTTGACCTCCGCGATGGTCTCCGGCCGGGCGGCCACGGCGTCCTTGTCGCCGGGCTTGGCGAAGCCGAAATCCTGGCCGAAAATGGCCGGAACCTTGCCGCATACTTTGGTGGCCCATTGTGTGGAAGCGTCCTTCGTGTTCGGATAATTATGCTGGCCGGTGAGCGTGTATTTGCCGGATATGCCGTGGATGTAATTCAACAACGCCACCGCTTCCGGCGAGGCATTGGGTGTCACCGGCTTGATGGAACTGCATCCGCCGCACAGCAAGCCGAGCAACGGCACGAGGATGGTTCGTTTTTTCATGGCTAAAAACGCCCTTCGGCCCTGCTATTGCATGATTTGATCCGGCACTTTGCCGGGCCGCGCTGCTTTGCCGGTAAAATGTTCCAACTGCAAATCTTCAACGTGCTGACACGCCAGGGCCGGGCCGTAATAATCTTCCAAACGTTCGCCCCAGGCGAGTTGCGTGTTGCGCAGCGTCAGGCCGCGCACAAACCCGCAATGGAAGCCGGCGATGGCATTGGTATAAACGCCGGTGAACCCCTCGCCGGGCAAAAACCCATTGGGCCGGTCGTCGTAAAATCCGCCGGGCTGGTCGCTGGTCTTGCCCACCTCCACCCGCACGTTGTCCAGCACGACGTCCTCGATCGGTTGAGCCTCGCAGCCGCGGAGGTAAACGCCATTCTCACCCTTGCACAGAATATTGCTGAAGCGGATCTGGCGGACGTGCCCCAGCTTCGTGTCCGGGTTGCGCGGCAGATTGCTGATGTGAATCGGCTCGCCCGCGCCCCACCACTTGCCCGGTTGCAGCCGGGTTTCAATCGTGATGTTTGAGAAAAGAATGTTTTCAATGTCGCCCTCATCGCGGCTTTGAATGCAAAGTCCGCGATTGCTGCGGTAGATGACACAGGCGTCAAAAACCACATTGCGGATGCCCGGCGGCGTATAAGCCTCGTCAAGCTTCAGGGCGCAACTGCGCGAAGCAATGGTGCAGCCGGTGACGGTGATGTTTTCGCTGCGGCCGTAGCTGGCGAAGTTCGGCGTGTTCTTGAGCACAATGCCGTCGTCCGCCGTGTCAATGTGGCAGTTGGCCACCCGCACATTCCGGCAGTGATCGAGATCAATGCCGTCATTGTTGGCCACGTTCCAATCGTTGAGGATGCTGATGGAATCAATCACCACGTCCTCGCACCCGGCCGGATGAACCGTCCAGCTCGGCGCGTTGCGGATGGTGATGTCCCGGATGCGCACCTGTTTGCACCCGATCAAGAGGATCACCCTGGGCCGGCCGGCGATGAGTGTTTTGTTGGTGGCGCTCTGCCCGAACGGCCACCAGACCCCGCAGAAGGATTGCGGCCACCAGTCCGATTTGTTCACGTCGCCACCCGCCTGTTCATCGGCAAGTTTCTGCCACACCGCCCGGTCATTGCCGTCGAGAACGCCGTCGCCGGAAATGGAAACGCCCGTCGCGTCCTTCGCAAACAACAACGCCCCCGCCTCGCCATAATCCTGCCAGCGCGCGCTGCCTTTCAACCCCGCGCCGCGCGCCAGATGGAAATCAATCCCGCCGTGCAACGTGATGGCTCCGGAAAGAAACGTTTTTCCGCCCGGCAACATCACCTGTCCGCCACCTTGGGCGGCGCAGGCGTCCACCGCTTTCTGGATCGCCGCCGTGTCATCGGCCGCGCCATCGCCCTTCGCGCCGTAGTCCAGCACATTGTGAATGCCTGGGGTTGTCGGTGGTTCGTGATTGCCAGACTGGCCGGCAGCGTGCATTGCGAACGCGGCCAGGATCAACATCCCGAAGAGAAAAAGCAGGGTTATTTTCATAGGTTGTAGAATGATCGATAATCAGGTTTATTGCGCGGTCTTCAGGCGAAGGTTTTGTTCGATGAGCCGGCAGCGCTGTTCGGCACAAATTTTTGAACGCCTGCCGTCTTCCGGGGTGTTGGCCACGTAATCCAATAATTTCTCAACCGTCGTGGTTGCCACGTGCGTGCGCGTGTCCGAGGAGCCGTAATAAATGAACACGTCACCATTCGGACGGGCCACCCAGCCGTTGGCAAACACGACGTTCGACACGTCGCCGATGCGTTCTTCGCCTTCCGGGGCCATGAAATAGCCGCCGGGGGACTTGATGACCTTGGTGGGATTATTCAGGTCGCACAAAAACAGGTAGAGTACGTAGCGCATGCCGGCTGCGGTGTTGCGCACACCGTGGGCGAGATGCAGCCAGCCCTGCCTCGTCTTGATTGGGGCCGGGCCGAGGCCGTTTTTGCCTTCCTTGATCGTGTGATAAAAACGCGGGTCAATGATCTGTTCCTTGCCAATGACCGCGTTCTCAATGTCATCGCACAAGCCCCAGCCGATGCCGTCGCCGCTGCCGGTGGCCGCGAAATCGGCCATCGGCCGCGTGTAGAACGCATACTTGCCGTTGATGAATTCCGGATGCAACACGCAGTTGCGCTGGTGCAGCGAATTGGTTTTCAAGTCGGGCAGCCGCTCCCACTTCACGAGGTCTTTCGTTCGCGCGATGCCGCAGCGCGCGATGGCGGCGGAGATATCCCCTGGCTTCGAGTCATCATGCCGCTCGGCGCAGAACAATCCGTAAATCCAGCCGTCTTTGTGCCGGACCAGGCGCATGTCGTAAAGGTTCGTTTCCTTGTCTTCGAGTTCGGGCATGCGAACGGGATAATCCCGGAAGCGGAAGCCATCCACGCCGGTTTTGCTTTCCGCCACGGCGAAAAACGATTTGCGGTCCCAGCCCTCGACGCGCGCCATAAGCACGATGTTGCCGTTCCATTCCATCGCGCCGACGTTGAAAACGCAGTTGACGCCGAACCTCGTCATCAAATGCGGGTTGCTTGCGGGGTTGAAGTCGTAACGCCAGGACAGAGGTGTGTGTTCGGCGGTGAGCACCGGAAATTCGTACCGGTCAAAAATGCCATTGCCGGTTTTTTGCGGGCGATTGCGGCGTTTGATCAGATGTTCGTGCTGCCGCTGGAGTTGCTTCAGTTGGGTTTGAAATGCGGTTTGCTTCATTTGGCCTGGGCAATGGTGACTGTGGTTAAAATGTTTGTCGGTTCGAAAATTCTACATTGAGCGTTATCATCCGCCAATCCAGAATCTGCGCTTTAAAAAAGATTTTCATTCCAGCCGCGCAACGTCCATGTTTTGCTGCGTCCATTTGAAAATTCAACCGGAATATTTCAGCGACCTTGCGTCCAACTATTATGAGCAGCCGACCCACTTCCCGCCGGGACTTCATCAAAACCGCCGCGCTGGCGCTGCCGCTGGCCGTTGCCGGCTGTGCCAGCCTGCCGGCGAAACCCACCCCGGCCAAAAAGAGCGCGAGCGACTTCATCTCCGTCCGCAATGGACGCTTTGAACTGCACGGCCAGCCTTATTGTTACATCGGGGCCAATATCTGGTGCGGATGTTATCTCTCGGACACCAAATCAAACGGGGGCCGGAAACGCATGGTTCGCGAATTGGACCGCCTGCGGAGCATCGGCGTCAACAACGTCCGGCTGCTTGCGGGTTCGGAAACCTCGCCGTTGGCCGGCGCCATTTCCCGCGGCATTACGCGCGCGCCCCGCGATTGGGACGAGGATTTGCTTTCGGGTTTGGATTTTTGTCTCGCTGAAATGGCCAGACGCAACATGCGCGCGGTCCTTTACCTGTCGAACTACTGGCAATGGTCCGGCGGCTTTGCGCAATATGTCAGTTGGGCCACCGGCGACACGATTCCCGACCCGGACAAACCGGTCATGGCGCGGGGCAACTGGAGCAGTTTCATGAAATTTTCCGCGCGGCTGTACGTCACGCCCGCCGCGAACCAGCTTTATCTGGATTACATCGCGCAACTCATTCAGCGCCGCAACACGGTGAACGGCCGGGTCTATCGTGACGACCCGACGATCATGACCTGGGAACTTGCCAATGAACCGCGCCCCGGCACGAATGCCGCGGTCAGCGGCGTGCCGGAGTTCTGCCAATGGGTGGATGCGACGGCGCGCTTCATTCATGCGCACGATCCGAATCATCTCGTTTGCACCGGCTCCGAAGGCATTCATGGCTGTCTGGACAAGCCCGAGGTTTTTTTGAAAGCGCACGAAACCCCGGCGATTGATTATGTGACCGTCCACATGTGGCTCAAGAATTGGAACTGGCTGAAAGACCCGCAACCGGGGGAGAATTTCGAGAAAGCCGCCGCGCGGGCCAGGGACCACGTGGAACAACACACCGTCCTGGCCACCGACACGTTGCGCAAGCCGCTCGTTCTGGAAGAATTCGGCCTGCCGCGCGACCACGAGAAATACGGACCGGAAACTCCCACGGCGGCGCGCGACGAATATTTCCGCCGCATGTTTGACCAGGTCGCGGAATCCTGCCGGGCTGGACGCGCGCTGATGGGCGCCAATTTCTGGGCTTGGGGCGGCGAAGGCCGCGTGGGCGGCAGCATGAGCTCAGTCAGCGCGCTGATGGGCGATCCGTTCTGCGAACCGCAGGGGCTGAACTCCGTTTTCGACACCGACCAGAGCACGCTGGCCGTCATCGCGCGGGCCAACAAAAAACTCGCCGCCCATGCTGGTTGACGAGGAAGCTTTCAGGGGCGTGTTGCTCCCCACAGCGCAACTGCAAATTTTTGTTTGTCACCGGGCGGCAATGCGGTTTGAATGATTGAAACGGCAATCAAATTTTTGGAGACTCCGATTATGAACGAATACATTGAACGCGTGGTTGACCTGCTCGACCCTTCCCTCAATCAAATCCATAACCTCAGCCTCGCCGAGGCGCGCCGGCGCGTGCTTTCCGGCAAGCCCGAGGCGGTGCGCGAAATTGACGGCTCGTTCGCGTTGCTCGCGCGCGAGGGCAAAACCGTCCGCATGGCGCGCTCGATGGACCGCCCGATGCGTTACTTCCTGGCCAAGCGCGCCGAAGGCCCGGCCTTGATCGTGGCCGACCGGATTGACGCCATTTTCAACCAGCTCAAGGCCGAGGGGCTGCACGGGCAGTTTCATCCCAGCTACACGCGCATGGTGCCGGCGCATTACGTCGTGGAAATCCAGCTCCTCGGCTGTCCTGATCCCGACCCGACCTACACCCGCTATTTCACTCCGCAACGCAATGCGCTTTCGACCAATCTCGACGACATCGGCCGCCGTTACATCGGCGCGCTGGCGGATGAAATCGCCAAGTGGCTGAAAAGGATTCCTTCGCATGAACCCATTGGCGTTGCGTTTTCGGGCGGCATTGACAGCGGCGCGGTTTTTCTCGTGACGTATCATGTGATGCGCCAGCTTGGCCTCAGCCCGGCCCGGCTCAAGGCGTTCACGCTGAATTTCGGCGACGGGCCGGATTACCAACAGGCCCGCGAATTTCTGGGACGGCTCAACCTGGGCCTTTTCCTCGAATCCATCGAAGCCGATCTCGCGTCGCTGGACATCGCCGAGACGCTCCGCGTGATGGAGGATTACAAGCCGCTGGATGTCGAGTGCGCCTCGATGGGCCTGGCGCTGTGCCGCGGCATCCGCGCGCGTTATCCGCAGTGGAAATATCTGGTGGACGGCGACGGCGGGGACGAAAATCTGAAGGATTATCCCATCGAGGAAAATCCGGAGCTGACCATTCGCAGCGTGGTGAACAACCTGATGCTGTACCAGGAAGGCTGGGGCGTGGGCCGCATCAAGCATTCACTCACCTACAGCGGCGGGTTGAGCCGCAGTTACCTCCGCACTTACGCGCCCGCCCGGCATTTCGGCTTCGCGGGCTTCAGCCCTTTCACCCGCCCGAACGTCATTGAAGTGGCCGAGGGCATTCCCTTCACGACGCTCACCGACATGTCCGTGGAAAAACTTTACGCGCTCAAGGGCGAAATTGTTGCGCGCGGAGTCAAAGCCATCACCGGGCTTGAACTGCCGGTATTCACCAAGCGCCGCTTTCAACACGGCGCGGTCCCCGTCGAGCGTCTCCGCCAGCGCACGTCCGGTGAGGAATCCGAATACCGGAAACAATTTCTGTCGCTTTACAGTTGAACCACGCCGGCGTGTGGGTTCGATTTTTCCAGCTCACGACCCGACCGCGTGGATCACGGCGCAGCGGCCGCCCCGGCCGGCGGCGCTGGATCCCTTCAAGCCGCACGGATTTTTTCTTGAAGAGGAGCGGGCCGGTTCGGGACAGGTCAAAAGCTCCGCCACGATTCTGCTGACCAACAAGGAATGCCCGTGGCGGTGCCTGATGTGCGATTTGTGGAAACACACGACGAGACAAACCGTCCCGCCCGACGCCATCCCGCGACAGATTGAATACGCGCTGTCGCAACTCGGTTCACGGCCCGAACAAATCAAGCTCTACAACAGCGGCAGCTTCTTTGACTCGGCCGCCATTCCGCCGGCGGATTACCCGGCCATTGCACGCACGGTTGCTTTCGCGCGGCACATCGTGGTCGAATCGCATCCGCGGCTGGTGGGGGAAAAAGCGTTACGCCTTCGCAATTTGCTTTCCGGTTCGTTGGAAGTGGCGATGGGGCTTGAAACTGTGCATCCGCAGGTGCTGCCAAGATTGAACAAGAAATTCGACCGGTCGCACTTTTCACAGGCTGCCGGGTTCCTGCGGGACAATGGTATTGCCGTGCGCGCGTTCGTCCTGGTGAAGCCGCCGTTCATGGACGAGGTGGAGGGATGGGAATGGGCGGTGAAATCGGCGGTGTTTGCGTTGTCCTGCGGCGCGACGGTGGTTTCACTCATCCCCACCCGTCCCGGCAACGGCGCGCTGGAGCGCCTGATGGCAGCCGGCGAATTCTCGCCACCGCGACTTGCCACTCTGGAAAAGGCCTTGGAACTTGCCCTGGAAGTTCGCGGCGACGGAAGAATTTTTGCCGACACCTGGGACTTGGAACAATTCTCGCGCTGTCCGGCGTGTTTAGAAAAGCGGCGGCAACGGATTCACGCCATGAACCTGTCACAACAAATCCCGCCCGCAATTGACTGTCCCGCTTGCGCGCTGAAGACAGGTTAACGATTCACGGTCAGCTTGCCGTCGGTGTCCACGGTGATTTCCTTCGCGCCAGCCGCGATGGCGCTTGTGGTGGTTTTGCCACCGGGCCACCGAATCCAGATTTGCGTTGGAGTTTCGGGACAACCCAGCACCTGCACCACACTGTCCTGCGACCAGTAACCTGAACCGCCATGTATCTCCCGCGCCGCTCCCATCCGCTCCCCAAACACCAGTCGCAGCGTCGCGCCAACACCGTCGGGATTGCCCGGCGGCCCGTTCAGCCGAACGCGCAAGCCGGGCTTGCCCAGAACATTCCGGTACAGCTTGGTTTCCGCCCCGTTCTGGCTCACGGCCAAATCCACGCGCCCATCCCCATCAAAATCGCACAATGCCGCGCCCCGCTGCTCGCCGTAAACCAATATGCCCGACTTCTGCCCCGGAACGGCTTCCAGTTTGCCGCCGCCGCTCCCACGCAACCACAATCCCCGCCCCGCATCCAATCGCCGGCCCGCGTCCTCAACCTGGATTGACATTGACACCGCATTGGGTGCCAATTCAAAAAAATTCTGGCTCAAGAAAACATCCTCGTTCCCGTCACCGTCAAAATCCCCCACGTTCACAGCAAAAGCCGGGGCGATCTGCGCTGCGAATGGCAACTCCACGGCCTCAAAGTGATTGGTGCGATTGAAAAAGACCATTGAGGCGAGCGTGGTGGCCTCAACCTGGCCGGCAGGTTTGGGCAATACGGACAGCACCTGCTCCATCGTCGCTTCGGAGTAGGCCCTCTGCGTCGGAAACCGGCCCACCAGCGGCGGATAGACTCTGGCCAACGCGTCTCGCATCCGCCGCGGCACCTCCACCCCGTGCACCGGATCATAGACGGCCTCGATCAGGTCGAGCGCGCCGCGGTCGGAGAAGTCGCCATAGTACAACCGCGCCGGCTGATTGCTGCTGGCTTGATATTCGCTGTTAAGTCCCCAGTTGCCGGCGATGATGTCCAGCCGGCCATCGCCGTCAATATCACCGGTCGTCACCCCGCGCCATAATCCCGTGTACCGGTCCAAACCCAGTTCCTTCGTGATTTCATGCAGATGACCGTGTTCATTCTTAAACACGCGAATCGGCCCCCATTCGCACGCCAGAATCAGGTCGGGATAACCCTCCCCATCCAAGTCGCTCCAGACCGCGCCGTTCACCAGTCCCACTTTCTCCAACACGCGGCTGTTTTCCTCGTCCAATTGCAGGTGTCCCCCGACATTGCGATAAATCCGCGAATTGGCTGCCTCCGGATACCGCCCCGGGATCACCCGCCCCCCCACAAACAAGTCCAGCCTTCCGTCCCCAGAGACATCCGCCACCGCCAAGGGCCCCGTGCTGGCTTTGGCTTCCGGCAAATCTTGTTTCTCCGGTTGCGGAACCAGACTCATCACCGACACGCACGGAGCATTGCCTTGAATTTCATAATTGGCCATGCCCCCCGCAAACGTCCAGACCGGACGCGTTGCCCCCTTGGAACCGCCAGGCTCGGATTCATAATTGTCCCGCCCCACCACCAGTGCCCGCCCATTGGTTCCGCCAACCCAGCCCACGATGCCTGTCAT
>CAWFZJ010000018.1:0-156664 GCA_963820205.1 uncultured Verrucomicrobiae bacterium | reverse complement strand
GTCCGCTGTTCCTTTTCCTTCCTTTTGTTACCGATCCCATATTCAGTTTGACGGCGAAAATGCTCGCATGGGCCTTATATGCCATAATCGTTGCAACAATTGTTTTAAGCTGGAAATACAATCACAAGCTTCTGCCGGTCATCCGCAATCAACCGCTTAGAAGAGCCATTGGCATTGTGTGCTATGGGGCAAGTCTGCTTTCATGCTATTCGGCGTATTCGATTTTTCACCAGGGAGGCTCGTACCCCCGAAGCCTTTTGCTGTTTTTGCTGTTTCCGTTTATTTTTGGATTGGAATGGACGGTGATGGCCATTCTTGGCGGGGTCGGTCATGGTTTGGAAAAAGCCGCATCCCAACAGGACCAAAAGCCGGTTCGTGAGCAACCTACGGAAGCCCTGTCAAACTAGACATGTTCAACCTTGACCAGGCCATTTCAGACTGGCGACGGCAAATGCTGGACGCCGGCATTTAAACGCCCGAGCCGTTGGAGGAACTGGAAAATCACCTGCGCGAGGAAATCGAACGGCAGGCGAAATCAGGATTGACCGCGCAACGGGCTTTTGAAATCGCCACGAGAAAAATCGGTCAGCACACGAACTCAAAAGGGAATTCAAAAAAATAGGCGCCCCGATGGAAGTGCAGTTCGTGAAACTGGCGGAATTGCTTGTATCGTGGTCGTGTTGTTTTGTCCGTTGTGCGTTCTTATTCCTGTTTTATTCAACCCCGCAATCAGTTGGTGGCCGAAAGCGTTCGGATTGGCCGCAGTGTCAACAACCATTGCAACAACCATCTTGAGCTGGAGATATAACCATAAGTTTCTTCCGGTCATTTGCAGCCAATTGGTCAGAAGATCGGTTGGTATTGTGTGTTATGTGGGATGCGTTGTTTGGATACGACTCTTCCTGATGAATTTTCCGCAGGAAACGCCTGGAAGCCTTTTGCTGGTTGCGTTTCTCTACGGATCGGGATGGACGGTAATGGCTATTCTTGGCGGTGTCGGTCATGGATTGGAAAAAGCCGCATCCGTGCGGGATCAGACAGTGACTGCGTGAGCAACCAGCGGAAGCTCGGTCAAACCACATATGTTCAACCTCGAACAGGCAATCGTAGAATGGCGGCGGCAGATGCTCGCTGCCGGAATCAAAACGCCCGTACCGCTGGAGGAATTGGAAGGCCATCTGCGTGAAGACATTCAGCGGCAAATGAAATCAGGATTGAGCGAATCAATTGCCTTTGAGGTGTCCGTCAAACAAGTCGGCCAGCCACGATCTCTCAGAAATGAATTCCAAAAGGTTGAAAGGAACATTATGAAACGATACACGTCATCGCGCTTCCTTGGTTCATATATAATCGCGGGGATACTGCTTTCCTTTATTATGCAGGCGACGGTGGAACTCTTGCGCCCCGACTACAACCCATTGCGCAATTTACTCAATGAGTATTTAGTCGGACCGTTCAGTTTCCTTGAAATGGCTGTAGCCTGCATGTCCGCCGCAACATTTCTCATAGTCCTGGTCGGACTTCGGCTCAACGTCCGTCCCTCCGGCTTTCTCACGGCATCGTGCGCTCTATTAGGTGTGGTGGTTGTCTCCCTGTGTGTGACCGCTGTATTTCCCAACGACGCAAGGCCGCTTGATGGCAGCCGTGCGATTTTTACATGGGCAGGCATCATACATATTGTTTCCGCGGTTCGGTTATATGCATTGCTCATTGCACTCCTTTTGACACTGCCCAGCGCCTACAAGTGCGACGAGCAATGGCGGCCACTTTCACAGGTGACACTGTTCCTGGGATTTTTGATTCTCGTATTTCTCGTGGGGTTTATGTTTGCCCCATTCGATTTGAGGGGGTTGGTTCAACGGGGAATGGCTTTGGTGATTCTAGTATGGTTGCTTCTCACAGGCTGGCACCTTCGACGGACCATGCCTTCTACGTCTGGCACCGCCGCTTCATGAGAAACATGGACGTTAAGCAAAGGCCGTGTTTTGTGGGCTTTCGGCGGGGCGAGTTAACCACGCGCCTCCAGATACTTTTTCAACTCCGCCGCCGCCTTGCCGCCGAAACCCGGCACGGCGGCGATTTGTTCCAACGTCGCTGTCCGCAACCGCTGCACCGAGCCGAATTTTTTCAGCAGCGCCTGCTTGCGTGCTTCGCCGATGCCGGGAAATTCGTCCAGCACGCTCTCCGAAATGCGTTTGATGCGAAGCTGCGCGTTGTAGGAATTAGCCACGCGATGGCATTCGTCGCGCACGCGCTGGAGCAGTTTCACCGCCGGATGATTGAGGCCCAGCCGCAACGGTTTGCTCTCGCCCGGCTGGTAAATTTCCTCAAACTCCTTCGCCAGCCCGATGACGGGAATTTTTTCGAGTCCGAGTTTCTTCAATTCCGCGCACGCGGCATGGAGCTGTCCCTTGCCGCCATCAATCAGGATCAAATCGGGAAGCGTAGGACAGGCGTCGCGCCTGTCTCCATTTTTTGCAGATTTTTCTGGAGTTGATATTTGAGACAGGCGCGACGCCTGTCCTACATTTGACTCACGCAAAAGACGTAAATATCGCCGCTTCACCACCTCCGCCATGCCCGCAAAATCATCCTGTCCCTCGACCGTTTTGATCTTGAACCGGCGGTAGTTCACGCGATCGGGCCGGCCATGCTTGAAACTTACCAGCGACGCCACCGCGAATGTGCCGCTGATGTTCGAAATGTCGAAACCTTCGATGCGTTGGGGCGGTTTGCGCAGGCCCAGCGCCTTCGCCAGTTCCGCAAGATCACGTTGCGGGTCAATCGCCAGCGGCAGCGTGTACGGCACCCGCTCGAATTTCCGTTCCTTCTTCGTCGTCTCGTTCAGGTCGGCGATGAGATCGCGCAGGCCGGCGGCCTTTTCATAATCCTGCGCCGCGGCGGCCTTGCGCATTTCGGCTTCGAGCTGGCCCTTCATTTCGTGGCACTGGCCGGCGATGAAATCGCACGCGGCGTTCACCTGCTCCAGGTATTGTTCGCGCGTGACGTTGCCGATGCACGGCGCGGTGCAGTATTTGAGGTGCGCGTAGAGGCAATGCTTGTAGTCGGCCGCGTCCGGCGTGAACACGCGGCAGCCGCGCAAATTGAACTGCCGCCGCACCAGCGCCAGCGTGTTGCGCAGCGCGCCCGAATTCGAGAACGGCCCGAAGTAGCGCGCACCGTCGTCCTTTTTCAACCGGGTGAAGGTGAAGTTCGGGATCGGGTCGTTCAAATTCACCTTGAGCATCAGGAACCGTTTGTCGTCGCGGAAACTGACGTTGTAGCGCGGATGAAATTCCTTGATGAGCTTGCCTTCCAGCAGGAACGCCTCCGGCTCGCTGCGGACGACGTGAATGTCGAAATCATGGATCACCTCGACCAGCGCGTTGAATTTCAGGTCCCAGCCCCTCCGCCGCGACGGATGGAAATACTGGCTGACGCGTTTGCGCAGGTCGCGCGCCTTGCCGACGTAGATGACCGTGCCGAACCGGTCCTTCATCAGGTAGATGCCCGGTTTGTGCGGCAGGACGCCCAGTTTTTTGCGGATGGTTTCAGTCGCAGGCACAACGGAATTTCAACGCAAAGCCGCCGGGGCGCAAAGAGATTTTACGGTAAAATTCATTCTTGCGCGCCGAATCAAATCGGAGTAATAAGCGGGGAAAATCCAACAAAGGAAATCTATGTCAGAAAATCAAATGCCTCCGGCCCAGACTCCTCCACCCACCCAACCCGCATCCACGCCGCCCGGCTCCAACGAAAGCCAGGCCCGCATGTGGAACATGTTGTGCCACCTGGGCGGTCTGGTTCCATGTATTCCGTGCGTTTGCACACTGCTGATCTGGCAGATCAAGAAGAATGAATTCCCCTCGGTGAACATCCACGGCAAGACGGCGCTGAATTTTCAAATTACGATGCTCATTGTGTGGATCGCCGGCGTGATTGCGTCGGTTGTGTTGTCGTTAATCCACCTCGGTTTCATCGTATCCTTGCTGTTTCCATTGATTGGCCTTGCCTATCTGATCCTCGTCATCATCGCGGGCATCAAGGCCAACAACGGCGAGGATTACAAGTATCCGTTCAGCTTCCAGCTCATCAAGTAGGAGCCGGGGGCGGGCGAACGCAAAACGGAGCGCGGCTGTGTCGCAGACCAGCCGCAGCAATTTGAACCCGGCTGCGGGTGACGCTCCGCGCACAGCCGCGCTCCGATCAATTATTATTCCACTTTCCGCTTTCCGCTTTTCCCGCCGCCATGTGCCGGTGGACGAAGAAATAATACAGCCCGCCGAGCACCAGCATCGCGCCCGCGAGCCAGAGGGTGACGTGTTTGTATTCCAGATTCATCAAGTCCTTGTCCTGCCCGGCCTTGATGCCAACGTAGCACAGCACCGAGCACCAGATGCCCGAGCCGAGCAGCGTGAACAGGGAAAATTTCAGGTAATCCATCCGCACGATGCCCGCCGGGATGCCGATGAGATGCCGCACGACCGGCAGCAGGCGCGAAATGAAAATGCCCATCGCCCCGTAATGCACCGCCCAGCGTTCCGCGCCCTCCACTTTTTGTGCGGAAATGAAAAAGTATTTGCCGAAGTGCAGCACGAGCGGACGTCCGGCCAGCCGCGACGCCCAATACATCAGCGTGGCGCCGAACCACGACCCGAGGGTGCCCGCCAGCACAATGCCCCAGAGCGACAGCCCGATCTGATGCGTGGCCGCCAGATGCGCCGCCGGCGGAATTACGATCTCGCTTGGCAGCGGGAACAGCGAACTCTCCACCGCCATCATCAGCGCGACCATCGGATAACCGCCCGATTGCAGCGCGTGCGAATACCAATCGCTCAGAGCCTGGATGATTTGATGCATAAAATTAAAATGGGATTTCCAACCGGTGAAATTCGCGCACCCGAATTTCGGCGACGGCGGAGCAAATCAATTCTGCTGCCGCCTGAATACGCCGGAGGTCATTGGTCGAAAGTTCGAGAATGGCGATTTGCCGGCCAGCGAGATTTTGCTGGTAACGGATGTTTTGGTCGGAACGTGATGAACAAATCGAATTCCTTTTCAGCCAGCCCTATCAAATCGCCGTTCTTGATTCCACCCCAGCCGTGTTGCTGGGCGGTCGAACATTCATGGCCGGTCAGAAATTTGTGCATCGGCCACGGGACGCATTCGTCCAGCAGGATTTTCATGCCGCGACGGGCGTCAGCAGCGCCGATTCGGAGCTTTCCAGAACGCGACGGGCCAGTTCGCGCGTCACGGACGGAAAACATTCGAGAAATTCGTCGAGCGAGTAATTGTTTTCCAGATACTCGAACAGCGTCTTCACCGGCACACGCGTGCCTTTGAACACCGGCGTGCCGCCGAGAATGTCCGAATCAACAGTGATGAGGTCGTTCGACTTCATGCCGGGAATCTACCACACTTTGCCGCTGGCCGTAAATCCTTGAATGACGGCAAAGCGGACAGAATTTTCAGAGTAAAAAATTTCCCGCACTCGCTGTCACTTGGACTTCTTGGCCTGCTCGTCGTAATACTCTTGAACTTCTTCCAGCGTCGCCGGTTGTCAGACATTTCTTAATGATGTTTGGTTAAAAGTGCAGTCGAGCAGTTGAGTCAAGCTGGTGGAATTTCATGCTCACATTCTGCCAACAGATCAGCCTCATTCGTCGCCACAAGATATTCTTTTGCCTGCGCCAGGTATTTTCGTGCGGCGTTGAAGTCGCGCAGGCGACCACTCACGCAGGCCAAGTACGCGCGAGTGATTGCCATGTGGCCATCCCGATAAGGCCGGCGGCGTGCTTTCACGACCAGATCAAGCGCAAGTTCCAATTTTTCTTTCGCGGTGGAATTATCTCCTTCCAGATAGGCCAGAATTCCCAGACACCGCAGTTGGAACGGTCTGGCTGTTTCGCTCATAGTGAATTTGTCAGCTTCGGCAATGGCTTCGCGCGCGCCGGTTGCGTCGTGTTTGTAGCGAAGCAGCCGGTTCGCGAGGTCCAGATACAAGGCGTTTTGAGGTTTCTCCCGAATGGATTCCCGGTTCCATTCCAGCGCGGTGTCATGCTGGCCAGCGACGTCGTAGAGGCCAGCAACGAACGCCTTGTAAAGCCAGCTCGGGCAACCGGGTTGATTCTCGCAGACTTTGAAAACCTCGAGCCCAGCTCGAAGGTCCCCCAAACCAACCAGCGCTTTAGCCTGATGACGAATCAGTGCGGTTTTTGGGACTTTGATAAATATAAATTGAACCTTTCCAAGTTTCTGTAGAAACCCAACCAGTTGCAGAACCTCCGTCCACCGGTGCCAATCGTCGGCCTGATACAGTTTTCTATAATAGATGCTGGGCAAACAGACACGCACCATAAACACAATCCACGAAATCCAAACCAACCCGATTTTAACCAAGCCAATTTCGGACAGGCGTCCTCGACGATATTCTGGCCATGCAATGAAGAAAGCGAACAGGATGAACATTATGCTTAGGAACACTGCCCAGAAAAAAAGACGCGTGAACGTCATCGGCGGCTTGTTCCTCGCTTTGAGCCGCTGTGCGGCCGTCACCCTGATTTCCTGACCCCGGAAGACAGGTTTTTCGGTAAACCCGGCGCGCACCGCATCCATGATGTCATCTTCCATCAGTTTCAAATCGGTGTAACCTTCGGCCTGCAACGCAGCCTTGGAGCTTTCAACCGAGTCGTGAGTGATTTCCTTGACGACTGTTTTACCGTTTCTGTCTTTTGCGGTCCAAGTGTAGGTAGCCATAATGGTTTTCTGAAACGAGTGCCTCCACAATCAGGGCGGTAGCCACGGCAATCAGAATTTTCCGGCGGCGGCTCATGTGAATTGTGGGTTCAATTTACCCGTTCGTTCGGCCCGGGAGAAACTATAAAACCAACAACTGTTTGTAACCCGTGAAACCAGCGGGCAATCTGCGATAATCTGCGTACGTTCAACCCTTCAGAAAATAATTCCGCTGCTTTTCGCTGATGGGCATTTCGAGCTTTTCCATCACGGCCAGCATGTCTTCCCAGACCTTGCGCTTCTCGCTCATCGCCTGGTTGCGCAGCAGATACGCCGGATGATACGTCGGCATGAGCGGCGTGCCGCGATACGTCTTCCAGGTGCCGCGCAGTTTCGTGATGCCGAGGGTCTTGCCCAGCAGCCCTTCCACCGCCGTCGCGCCCAGCGCCACGATAACCTTGGGCCGGATCAAATCAATCTGCTCGTGCAAATACGGAATGCACGTGGCCATTTCATCGGAGGTCGGCTTGCGGTTGCCGGCGGACTGGCCGGGCGTGTCGGGCCGGCATTTCAAAATGTTCGCGATATAAACGTCCGCGCGCTTCAGTCCCGTCGCCTGGATGATTTTCGTGAGCAACTGGCCGGCCTTGCCCACGAATGGCTCGCCCTGTTCGTCTTCGTCCGCGCCCGGCGCCTCGCCCACGAACATGAGCTGCGCGTCAATGCTGCCGACGCCAAACACGACGCTCTTGCGCGACGACGTGAGGTGCGGGCATTTGACGCACGCCAGCGCCCGCTCGCGCAACGAGGCAAAAGCGGCATCCTTTTCGATTGCGGATTGCGGATTGCGGATTGCGGATTGGGTTTCGCCGGGCAGCGCGAGCAATGTCGTCTGTTCCGCAGCCGGCGCAGAAATTGCCGATTGCCGATTGCCGAATGCCGATTGAACAGACGGTGGAGGTGCAGTGGTCTTGTCCATTTGGGATTTGGGATTTGAGATTTGGGATTTCACAGCGACCGGCTGCGCCAGGGCGCGGAGCGTTTCGGGCGCGACGTCAATGTTGCGCACGCCGCGCGATTTTAAATCTTCCAGATGTTGGATCGTCGCGTCGAGGAGCTGGCCATAATCATCAGGCATGGCGTCATCGTAGCGGGAACACGGTAAAGCACAAAAATTACTTGTTCACAATGCGGCGCTATCAAATTGCCATACGTCAGAATCAACTTGCGCCAAAAGGATTTTGGGGCGCGGAATTTATTCCGCTTCCCCAGCCTCATGTGCTTCAACGTTGGTTTACACGCATTGGCCGGAAGCGGAATAAATTCCGCGCTCCTTTGGTTGCGGCGTCAGCCACGCTATGGCTTTGCGCCTTTGCCTCCTTGTGTTACAATCTTCGTGCATGTCCGATGACACACCCAAACTCCGCATGGCTGCGCCGGATTTGGCGGAGCAGACCACCGCGAACCGCGAGCGCGAGTTGGGTCTGGATCAATCCCTCGCGCCGTTCCGCGTCGGTTCGGTGAAGGCGCTCAACACCGTGCCGCTCACGCGCGGGCTGGAGAGTGAAATCATCTACGCCCCGCCCGCCAAACTCGCCGAGATGCTCCGCCGCGATGAACTCGACGCCGCGCTGGTCAGCATCGTCGAACCGCTGCTCAACGACCGTTATGACATCCTCGACGGCATCGCCATCGCATCGCTTGGCGAAGTGCAGAGTGTTTTTCTTGCGCACCGGAAGCCACTGGAAGAAGCGCGGGAGATTTTCTGCGACACTGCGTCCCTCGCGAGTGTGATGCTGTTGAAGGTATTACTGGCGGAACGCGGGCTGAAACCGGAGTTCAAGCCGCTGGACGATTACGCCGGCGGCGAAGGAAAAAGATTTTGTCCTGCTCATCGGCGATGTGGCGCTGGATTTCGCCCTCGCGCCTCACGAGCATGAAATTTTCGATCTGGGCGCGGCGTGGTATGAACTGACGAACCTGCCGTTCGTTTATGCCGCGTGGGCGTTGCGGCGCGGAATTGAAAACAAGGCCTTGCGCCGGCGGCTGCGCGAGGCGAAGGATTTCGGGATGGAAACGCTGGATTACCTCATCGAAACCCGCAAGGAATATGATGAGGATTTCCGCCGGGATTACCTCGGCTGGCACATTCATTACCACCTAGCCTCGGACGAGAAGCGCGGCATCGCGAAATTTTGCGAACTGCTCCAGAAGCACGGCTTCGGCCCGGTGTATGAGCCGAAGTTTGTTAGTTGAAGAATTTTCTGGGGAACATCGAACATCCAACATCGAACGCTGAACGCCGAATAACAGATTCATTCGATGTTCGATGTTGGATGTTCAGTGTTCGATGTTTCCCTCTTCCAACCTTGCCAGTGTCTCGGGGTCGCGCACGTCCACCCAGCGGCCTTGAATTTCCAGGCCCGCCAGCTTTTGCCCGCCGGCCACGATGGCGCTGATGGCGTCGGTCAGTTCGTATTCGCCGCGCGGGGATTTTTGCAGCCGGGCCGTGAAATCGAACAGCGACGGGCGGAAAATGTAAATGCCGGCGTTATACCAGACCGGCGCGTTGGGCTTGAGCCAGCCGTCGCGACGCAATTGCTCCAATTGTTCCGGCGACGGTTTTTCCACCAGCCGCTTCAGGCAGAATTGTTCGTCAAAAAAGTTCAGGCCGCCCTTGGTCACGTCCTCGCCGCGCGTGACGGTGATGACGCCGGCGAAATCGCCTTCGCCGAAGCGCCGGAGCATTTGCGGATACGTTTCGGGCGGAACCAGAATGTCGCCGTAAGTCAGGAGAAACGGGGAATCGCCGATGAAATCCTTCGCCAGTTCCGGCGCCTTGCCGGTGCCGTCCTGCACGACCTGCCGGCCAAACGCGATGCGCGCGTTCCATTTCGAGCCGTCGCCGAAATGATTTTCGACAACCTCGGCGCGCCAGCCGGTGACGATGAATATCTCGCGGATGCCCGCCGCCAGAATGCCGGCGACAATGTGTTCGAGAATGGGTTTGCCCTGGTGGCGAAGCATGGGCTTGGGCAGCTCATTGGTGAGTTCCCTCATGCGCGTGCCCTTGCCGGCGGCCAGAATGACAGCTTTCATTTTCACCACAGATGAACACAGTCTGCAAACTCATTGCAAAACCCTTGAAAAATAGCAAAAAACCTGGTAAAAACAAGGTGAATTCGCGCTAACTCGCCACTATTTTCCATTACTTTTCTGGCCTTTCACTGACAGTTCCACTGACAGCGGGCTGGTTGTTGTGATGTTGAAGTGAATCCGCAATCTGAGATTTTTTCAGAATCAAGGGTGGCTTTTGCTTGTCGGGATAATCGTAAAAAAATAAAAACGCCGAATCAAACTCATGCGCATAATCGCGCTCTGCGATTCCTTCGGGAATCATCGAATATGATGACGCGCTAAAGCGGTTCATTACAATGATGAGCCAAACTTCGTCACACTTTTTCCGATAGTCAGCACACCGAGTATTTTTCTCATCTAAAATATCCTGAATCTGCTGCGAATTCACTGTGGGCACAAAGCTGGCCAATGGCGCATTCCAGTAGCTTTTTTCCATCTTCCACTTTGTGACCGATAATAAGAGGACACCATTTAATTGAATTTCATAAATTCTCCAAATTTTCTCTTTTTTCTCTTCGGTCAAGCCTGATAACGAAAGTTCCGCCAATTCAACAAGCCTTTCTGCGATGGGCTGGATGTCAGATTTTCGACAATGAAAATTGAGATCAAAATGAACACTCACAAACACAGATGGGAATCCTTTACTATCGTAAATGGATTTCGCCAGTGAAATGATTTTATGCCTAACACTTTCCCTCTGTTGCAATGGAGGTTGGGTGTCGGAAGACATTTGTCGATAGAAATGCGTCACTTCAACTCCAACGATTCCAGCCGGGGACTTGATTAAGAAATCTGGACTCTCATCCGGGCAAACGTCCCCATGCGGAAAATTTATGAAATTCTCCCTGAATTTATCTAGGTAAAACAACTCTGCGTCTTTGTTCATAAATGAACTGCGGCAAACCTAAATCTGAAACACACCTTTGACAATTCGGAATGATGTTCAAAGTTGATCCCCCACTTTACCCTACCGTCGGGGCATTAACACATTGTAAACGGATTCCTGCTAAATGCGGTGTTTCCAATAACCGGGACGGCGCTTCATGTGCATCAGCGCCAAAATCCAGATGCGGTCCGGCTGTTCGACATAAATCACGGCATACGGAAAGACATTTGAAAATGTCGTTGCGCGGGCGGATCAAACCGGCGGAAGCGCGCCGGTTCGCGGCAAATGTCCTGAATAAGGCGTTCCACCTCGTCATAAAAACGCCCGCCAAGTTCGGGATAAATCCGCGTGTAGTAATTTGCCGCCGCCTCGTACTCCTCCGCCGCTTCAGGATGGAAGGTGTGCGGTCTCACCGGCCAACAATTTTGCGAATGCGATGGCTGACAATTTTGCCGGGAATGGCTTGAACTTTGCCGCTTTCCAAATCAGCGAGACGGCGGCGCGTTTCTTGTTTCCAGGATTCTTCGATTTCCGGCTCAATGTCGGCGTGCAACGTCAGCGTCAGGCGATCCACAACTTCAGCCACCTGTTCGCGCGGCAAATGGCTCGCTTCTTCGACGATTTGATCCAGAGTCATCGGCATGGTGAAAAATTACGCCTCGTTCCCGTCGAACGCAACGCCGAAAAGAAGCAGCTTAAAACTTCGTCAGCTTTTCCAGTTCCTTCACGCGGCGGTCAATGTCGGCGCGTTTGATCGCCGTGGTGCGCGTCAGGCCGAAGCCTTCGCAGCAGAATGACGCCGTGACACTGCCGTAAATCATCGCGCGCCGGAGGTTGGCGTCAATCGAGCCTTTGGCGGCGGCGAGATAACCCATCATGCCGCCGACGAATGAATCGCCCGCGCCGGTGGGGTCCACCACCGTGGCCAGCGGATACGCCGGACAGATAAAAAATCCCTTCGGTCCGGACAGGATGGAGCCGTGCGACCCTTTTTTTATGATCACATACTTTGGCCCCAGCTTGTGGATTTTTTTCAGCGCGGCGAACATGTTGTCCTCCTTGGTCAACTGGTACGCCTCGCTGTCGTTGAGCACAAATCCGTCGAGACGCGGGAGCAGCCGCAACAAATCCACCAGCGCGATGTTCAGCCACAGGTCCATCGTGTCGGCCACGACGAATTTGGGCTGGCGCATCTGGTCCAGCACGTGAAGCTGGAGCGCGGGCGCGATGTTCGCCAGCAGCACGAACGGCATGGCCTGGTGCGCCTTGGGCAGCGTGGGCGTGAAGGTCTCAAACACGCCCAGCTCGGTCAGCAGCGTGCGGCGATTGTTCATGTTCGCCTCGTATTCGCCCGACCAATGGAAGGTTTTGCCGGGCAGAATCTGGAGGCCGTCGAGGTCAATTTTGTGCCGGCGGTAAAGCTCGAGGTATTTCTTCGGAAAATCGTCGCCGACCACGCCGACCAGTTTGACCGGGCTGAAGAAGCTCGCGGCGACGGCGGCATGGCTGGCCGAGCCGCCGAGCAGGCGCGGATTTTCCGCGTTCGGGGTTTTGATGGAATCCAATGCTGTGGAACCGACAATTAAAACGCTCATGTTAAATTTCTAGTGCATCGCTGACGACAAGGCTTCACCAAACCAGCAAACGCATCAAGATATTCCGCGAGTGGCCGGCGCGGCGATCTTTTCTTCGACTGCCGAACGGTTTTCCGGCCAACGGCGTTTGCTGATTTTGCATTTTTCATAGCTGGCGGAATTTCAATAACCACCTTTGCCGTGTTGAATCAATTCGATTTCATAGCCTTCCGGCGCGTCAATGAAGGCGAACACGGTTCCAGTGGAAGTGGTAGTCGGGCCGTCGGAATACTTCAGGCCGTGTTTGGCAAGGTGTTTGCCGAATTCCTCCAGGTTGTCCACCTCGAACGCGAGATGGGTGAGGTCGGCTTGCACCTGCACCGGGCCGCTGCCGGGAAAACACGTGATTTCGATCTGCTCCTCGCTCCCGGGCGCCTTGAGAAAAACGAGTTCCGAGCCGCGCGGCGATTTGTGCCGCCGGATTTCCTCGAGGCCCAGCACGTTGCGGTAAAACTTCACCGTGCGTTCGAGATCGTTCACGCGATAGCGCGTGTGCAAGCAGTTTCGTAACCTTGCTCATGCGCGAAATTTAACGAATTTTTCAACCGGAGGAAACAGAGAAAGCGGAGATGTTAAACGAATTCCATTCAAGGGCGACATCCTCGGTTGGAGTTCAAGCTTCAGCTTGTTCGGGTGTCCTACGGCATAGATACGGCACTGGCTTGCCCATGGGAAACAAGCTGAAGCTTGAACTCCAGCGTAGTTTTTCATTTCCCGGCCTGCATTTCTGCGGCATGATGGAGTTGAATTATGGGCAAACGCCGTGAAGCGCGCGAACGTGCCGCGCAATTTTTGTTCCAGCACGATTTGAACCCGCCGGAAAACCTGGATCGGGAGTTGAATGAATTCTGGGAGACGCAGCGCGCGGCGGCCATCGCCGGGGAAAAAGGCCCGGCCACCTGGGGCCAGCCGGTGGAACTGCCGCCGCCCACCGCCGAGGAGGCCGAGACACGCCTGTTCGCCGACCCGCTGATTCGCGGCACCGTTGAGCATCGCGACGCGATTGACGAGCACATTAAAAAACACGCGAAGAACTGGGAGTTCCATCGCATCGCCGCGGTGGACCGCAACATCATGCGGCTGGCGATTTACGAGATGCTGTTCCGCGAGGACATCCCGCCCATCGTCAGCATCAACGAGGCGGTGGACATCGCCAAAAAATTTTCCACGCAGGACAGCGGCAAATTCGTCAACGGCATTCTCGACAAGGTGCGCAGCGAGTTGATGCGTCCGGCGCGAATCGTCAAATGAAATTCGCGGATTTACATCTGCACACGCAATTTTCCGACGGCACGTTTTCGCCGGAGGAGCTGGCCGGGCACGGCCAGCGGCTGGGCTTTGCGGCCCTGGCGCTGACGGACCATGATTCGGTCGAGGGTTGCGCGAGCATGGCGGCGGCCTGCGGCGCGGCGGGCATCGAGTTCATCACCGGCACGGAACTCACCGCTGAGCATGACGACACCGAGGTTCATCTGCTCGGCTATTTTCTCGACACGCAAAACAAAACGTTGCTGGTGGAAATTGGCAAGTTTCAATCCGTCCGCCAGAACCGCATTCGGGAGATGGTGGCGCGCATTAATGCATTGAACATCCCGCTCGAAGCCGAATCGGTTTTCGCGCTGGCCAATTGCAAATCCCCCGGCCGCCCGCACGTCGCGCGCGCGATGGTGGAGGCTGGATTTTGCAAGACGCCCGACGAGGCGTTCGCGCGTTTTCTCAAAAAAAACCGTCCGGCTTGGGTGCCCAAGGCCAAGATGTCCGCGCTGGAAGGCGTTGAACTGATTCACCAGGCCGGCGGCCTCGCGGTGATGGCGCATCCCGGCTTGAACCGCACGGATGAAATCATTCCCGCGCTCGTGGACGCCGGGCTGGATGGCATCGAATGTTTTCATACCAAGCACTCGACCACGATGTCCGAGCGCTATTTGGAAATCGCCGACAAATTTCACCTGCTCGTGACGGGCGGCTCCGATTGCCACGGCTTCAGCAAGGGCAAACCGCTCATCGGCACGGTCAAGCTGCCCTACGAACACGTGGAAAAACTCAAGGCCAAAGTTGAGGAACGAAAAACAGCAACCACGAATGGACGCAAATAAACACGAATTAATTTTTGGTTTCAGAGCGCGGGCTTCCGCCCGCTTAAACATGCAAAGCGAAGTGAAGCTGGAATAATCACCGCCTACGCTCTGGGCATCGAAGCGGCGTGAAGCCGCGCTCCATTCGTGTCCATTCGTGTCCATTCGTGGTTAAATTTCCCATGGGCCTGTTTTCCAAATTCAAAGCCGGCCTGGCCAAAACGCACAGCAAACTGGCGCACGAAATCAAACGCATCGTCACGCTGTCGCCGAAGCTGGGCACGGCGTCGCTGGAAGAACTCGAAGCCACGCTCATAGCCGCCGATCTCGGCGTGGCCGTGACGGCGCACATCGTCGCCGCCGTGAAACAGGCTTACGAAACGCAGGGCGGCGCGGGACTGGACGTGTTCGCCATCGCCCGTGCCGAAGTGGAGAAGGGCCTTGGCTCGAATAAAACCGATTTGCTGAGGGCTGCGCACGGCCCGACGGTGGTTTCCATCGTTGGCGTCAACGGCACGGGCAAAACCACCACCGCCGCCAAGCTCGCGCATTGGATTCAAGCGCAGAAGAAAACCGCGTTGCTGGCCGCGTGCGACACGTTTCCGCGCCGCCGCCATTGAGCAAATCAAACTTTGGGGGCAGCGGTTGAAAATTGAAGTGGTCGCGGGCGCTTACGGCGCGGATGCGGCGTCCGTGGCGCACGATGCCGTCACCGCCGCGCAAGCGCGCAAGGTGGATTTTCTTTTTCTTGATACGGCGGGCCGATTGCACACAAAGCACAATTTGATGCAGGAATTGCAAAAGTTGCACCGCGTCATCGGCAAGCAACTGCCCGGCGCGCCGCACGAAGTGCTGCTGGTGCTCGACGCGACGACCGGCATGAACGCGCTAAACCAGGCGCGCGAATTCAACAAGGCCGTGCCGCTGACCGGCCTCATTGTGACCAAGCTCGATGGCACGAGCAAAGGCGGCATGGTGGTGGCCATCCGGAAGGAACTCGGCCTGCCGATCAAATTCATCGGCCTCGGCGAGCAGCCGGACGATTTGCAACCGTTCGACGCGAAACAATTCGCGGAGGCGTTGTTTGAGGAATAGACTTGCCCTTTCAGATGACGGCTCTCTGCCGGGCAGCCGCCATGTTTCCCGGCCCGGGGTTTTTGAAGCTTGTTTCGGTCGGGCATGACGTGTAGAGGGTAGGCCGCATGAATCAATTCACGCGCCGGGTTTTGTTTCTCCTGTTTTTTTTATCCGGGTTTTGCAGCCTCGCCTATCAGGTGGTTTGGACGCGCATGGCCTTTGCCTCGTTCGGAATCATCACTCCGGTGCTGTCCGTGGTGCTGTCGGTCTTCATGTTGGGGCTGGCGGTTGGTTCCTGGGCGGGCGGGCGATACATCGCTTCACTGGTTGAGAGAACCGGGCTTTCGGCGGTCGTCTTTTACGCCGGCGCGGAGTTTTTGATCGGGCTGGGGGCGTTTGCGGTCCCCAAATTATTTGCCCTGGGCGAGCACATTTTGCTGACCAGCGGCCAGACGGATTCCTTCCGGTATCTTTCGCTTTCGGCCCTGGTTCTGGCGCTTTCCATTCTGCCCTGGTGCCTGTTCATGGGGACGACTTTCCCTTTCATGATGGCTTACATCCGGGAGCGGGACAGTAAAAACACGGAGAGTTTCAGCTTTCTCTACCTGGCCAATGTGCTGGGCGCGATGAGCGGAACTTTTTTGACGGCGATTGTTCTGGTGGAACTGGTGGGATTCCGCCACACGCTCTGGGTGGCTGCCGCCGGCAACTTCACCATCGCCGTTATCGGCGGTTGTCTGGGCTGGAAGCAACGAGGTTTTGTGGCCATGGCCCTGACGGAAGCGGAACGCTCAGCCGGACCGGGCAACCTGCCCTCGTCTGGCAATTCCCGCCGCCGGTTCATCAAATGGGTTTTGTTTTCGACCGGTTTTTGCGCGATGGCCATGGAGGTGGTGTGGACGCGGGCGTTCACGCCGGTTTTGAAAACGCAGGTGTATTCGTTTGCTCTGGTTGTTTTTGCCTATCTGGGCGCAACGTTTGCCGGCTCATGGTGGTATCGCCATCATCTTCGAAACAAGTCGCCCTGCCCGGTGGCAACGCTGATGGCGCTGCTGGTGATTGCCGCTTTTCTTCCCGTGGCAGTCAACGACCCCAGAATTGTGAACATGGACTGGATGTTTACCGTCTATGTTGGCAGCGCGATGATGGTGCTGGCAAGCATCGTGCCGCTTTGTGCCATCCTGGGGTATTTGACGCCGAGTTTGATTGACGGATACGCCGGCGGACGGCCAAGCCTTGCCGGCAAGGCTTATGCCATCAATGTTCTCGGTTGCATTTTGGGACCGCTGTTCGCCTGCTATGTTCTGTTGCCCTGGATGGGCGAGTCCTGCGCGCTGATGATTCTCAGCCTGCCCTTTCTGGCGTTTTATTTTCTCGGTTGGAAATCGCTGCCCGTGGGACAACGCCGGTTTTCGAGTCTGGCCGCCGGCGCGCTCGCGGGCTATTCATTGTTTTTCCCCCACAACTATCAAGACTATGTGTCGAAACAATCCAGCCGGATGGAAGTGCGGCGGGACTATGCCGCCTCGGTCATTGCCGCCCAGGTGGCGGGCGGCAAGGTGCTTTTGGTCAATGGCATCGGCATGACCAAACTGACGCCGGTCACCAAGTTCATGGTTCATTTGCCGCTGGCTTTTCATCAGGGAAAACCTGAATCGGCGCTGATCATCTGCTTCGGCATGGGCACCAGCTATCGGTCGGCGTTGAGCTGGGACATTGACACAACGACCGTGGAACTGGTGCCCAGCGTGACGAAGGCGTTCGGATTTTACCATGCCAACGCGGCACAAGTTCTGGACAATCCCAAAGGGCATGTCGTGATTGACGATGGGCGGCGTTTTCTGCGACGCACCCGGAAAAAATTTGATGTCATCGTGATTGACCCGCCGCCGCCGGTGGAAACCGCCGGGTCCAGCCTCCTTTTTTCCGCGGAATTTTACGGCCTGGCCAAACAACATTTGAACCCCAACGGAATTCTTCAGGCCTGGTTCCCCGGCGGAGATCGGGTGACCACGCAAGCCGCCTTGCGCTCCATTCACGACGCGTTCCCCCACGTGCGTTGTTTTCATTCCGTGGAAGAATGGGGCCTGCACCTGCTGGCGTCCATGGATCCCATCGAAGTGCCGTCCCCCGAACAACTCAGGATGCGCATGCCCGCCAGTGCAAGCAACGACTTGTTGGAATGGTCCGATACCAGGGATTTGCCTGCGTATGTGGGACAGGTGGTTTTGCGCGAGGTTCCCGTCGAGAAAAACCTCAACCCGGATCCCGCAATTCAAATCACCGATGACCATCCCCTCAACGAATACTTCCTGTTGCGGCAGAAAGGCCTGTTTGAATACTGACGCCCCTTCGCTGCCTGCTCCTCCGGTGCCGGACCCGGCAGGCCGGTGGATGGACTGCAACCGTTCGACGCGAAGCCCTTCGTGCGGGCGTTGTTTGCTGATAAATGGGCTGTGTTACTGGAAGCATTGAAGCTTGTATGAACCAAGCATCGCGTGTAGATGTAAACTCCATGAATCAATTCACGCGCCGGGTTTTGTTTCTCCTGTTTTTTTTATCCGGGTTTTGCAGCCTCGCCTATCAGGTGGTTTGGACGCGCATGGCCTTTGCCTCGTTCGGAATCATCACTCCGGTGCTGTCCGTGGTGCTGTCGGTCTTCATGTTGGGGCTGGCGGTTGGTTCCTGGGCGGGCGGGCGATACATCGCTTCACTGGTTGAGAGAACCGGGCTTTCGGCGGTCGTCTTTTACGCCGGCGCGGAGTTTTTGATCGGACTGGGGGCGTTTGCGGTCCCCAAATTATTTGCCCTGGGCGAGCACATTTTGCTGACCAGCGGCCAGACGGATTCCTTCCGGTATCTTTCGCTTTCGGCCCTGGTTCTGGCGCTTTCCATTCTGCCCTGGTGCCTGTTCATGGGGACGACTTTCCCTTTCATGATGGCTTACATCCGGGAGCGGGACAGTAAAAACACGGAGAGTTTCAGCTTTCTCTACCTGGCCAATGTGCTGGGCGCGATGAGCGGAACTTTTTTGACGGCGATTGTTCTGGTGGAACTGGTGGGATTCCGCCACACGCTCTGGGTGGCTGCCGCCGGCAACTTCACCATCGCCGTTATCGGCGGTTGTCTGGGCTGGAAGCAACGAGGTTTTGTGGCCATGGCCCTGACGGAAGCGGAACGCTCAGCCGGACCGGGCAACCTGCCCTCGTCTGGCAATTCCCGCCGCCGGTTCATCAAATGGGTTTTGTTTTCGACCGGTTTTTGCGCGATGGCCATGGAGGTGGTGTGGACGCGGGCGTTCACGCCGGTTTTGAAAACGCAGGTGTATTCGTTTGCGATGATCGTGTTCACGTATTTGGGGGCGACTTTCCTGGGTTCATGGCGGTATCGGCGCGATCTCAAAAATAATTCATTGTGGCCGACAGCCACGCTGATTGCGTTTTTGACCGTTGCGGTTTTCCTGCCCATCCTGGCGTGCGACCCCGCGTTTGTAAGGATGGACTTGTCGGGTTCTATATATGCCACCAGCGTGATCATTGTACTGGCCAGCATTTGTCCGTTTTGCGCCTTTCTCGGTTATCTGACCCCCAGCCTGATTGACGAATACGCCGCCGGCCATCCGGCGGTGGCGGGCCGGGCCTATGCGCTCAACGTTCTCGGTTGCATTTTGGGCCCCTTGTTCGCCTCCTATATTTTGCTGCCCCGGATCAGCGAGCGATCCGTCATCATTTTTCTCAGTCTGCCCTTTCTTGGTTTTTTTTCCCTTTGCGGGAAATCCCTGACTCATCGGCAGCGCTGGGGATTCGGACTGGCGGCGGGCGTGACTCTGGCCTGGTCCTGGTTCTCCGCCGGAGACTTTGAAAGTTTTGTTTCGAGCAACGGGAAAGAAACCGCGGTGCGAAGAGACTATGCCGCGTCGGTCATTTCCTGCTATGAAGGGGAGGACAAACGTCTTTTGGTCAACGGCATGGGCATGACCGTTTTGACCCCCATCACCAAATTCATGGTTCATTTGCCGCTGGCGTTTCATCAAGGAAAACCTGAATCGGCTCTGGTTATTTGTTTCGGCATGGGCACGACTTATCGTTCCGCGTTGAGCTGGGATATTGACACCACGGCGGTGGAACTGGTGCCGAGCGTGACGAAGGCTTTTGGATTTTATCACGCGGATGCGGCGCAGGTGCTCAACAATTCCAGGGGCCGCATCATCGTGGATGACGGACGGCGCTTTCTAATGCGAACCCGGCAAAAGTTTGACGTGATAGTCATTGACCCGCCGCCGCCGCCGGAAGCGGCGGGTTCCAGCCTGCTCTATTCAAAGGAATTTTACGAACTCGCCCGGCAGCATTTGAACCCCCATGGAATTCTCCAGGCCTGGTTTCCGCGCGGGGAAACGGTGACCGCTCAGGCCGTCGTCCGGTCCATCCATGATTCATTTCCCCATGTCCGCTGTTTTCTTTCTGCGGAACGATGGGGAATTCATCTGCTGGCTTCCTCGGAGCCAATCGAAACACTCAACGCGGAACAACTTGCGGCGCGGATGCCGGACAAGGCAAAGCAGGACTTGCTGGAATGGGATCCTTCGCTGGAGGTGTCCGCTTACCTGGGGCGGGTCGTTACCAACGAGTTTTCGATCTCCACAATCCTCAACCCTGACCCCAAAGTCCAAATCACCGATGACCACCCATTCAATGAATACTTCCTGCTGCGGCGGTCAGGTCTGTATGGGCATTGATGCGCAGTTGAAATGGACCCGCGCCGAAAATTCTTTTCTCTGTTTTTCAGATGACGGCTCCTGCCGGGCAGCCGCTTCGTTCTCCAGCCCGGGTTTTTTGAGGCTTGTCTCAGGCAGACATGACGTGTAGAGGGTAGGCCGCATGAATCAATTCACGCGCCGGGTCCTGTTTTTCCTGTTTTTTTTGTCCGGGTTTTGCAGCCTCGTTTACCAGGTGGTGTGGACACGCATGGCGTTTGCGTCATTCGGAATCATCACCCCGGTGCTTTCGGTGGTGCTCTCGGTCTTCATGTTGGGACTGGCGGTCGGTTCCTGGGCGGGCGGGCGCTGGATCTCGGGGTTGGTCCGGAGAGCGGGCCAGTCGGCCATCCTCTTTTACGCCTTTGCCGAACTGTTGATCGGGTTGGGTGCGTTTGCCGTTCCAAAGTTATTTGCCCAGGGCGAGCACATTTTGCTGGCCACCGGTGAAACGGATTCCTTTCGTTACCTCTCGCTTTCGGCCCTGGTGCTGGCCACTTCCATCCTGCCCTGGTGTGTCTGCATGGGCGCAACCTTCCCCTTGATGATGGCTTTTGTCCGGGAACAGGACCCCAACAACACGGAAAGCTTCAGTTTTCTTTATCTGGCAAACGTGCTGGGGGCGATGAGCGGAACTTTCATGAGCGCGATCGTCTGGGTGGAAGTTTTGGGATTCCGCCACACGCTCTGGCTCGCTGCGGCAGGCAATTTCACCATCGCCTTCATCGGCATCTGTCTGGCCCGGCAGCAGCCTCTGCCGTCCGTGCCGCCGGGAATGGCCGGGGACCCGGCCTCACTGGCCAGATCAATGCGTCGCCGAACACTCCGGGGGGGGACGATAAAGGTGATTTTGTTCGCGACGGGTTTTGTGGCCATGGCGATGGAAGTGGTATGGACCCGCGCCTTCACGCCAGTTTTGAAGACTCAGGTGTATTCCTTTGCCATGATTGTTTTTACCTATCTGGGCGCCACCTTCCTCGGTTCGTTGTGGTATCGCCGCCATCTCAAAAACAATCGTCCGCATCCGCCGGCAGAGTTGATTGGCTGGGTGACGGTTGCGGCCTTCCTTCCCCTCCTGACCAATGATTCCCGGTTCGTGGAAGCGAACTGGGTCGGTTCCCCCGATCTCATCAGCGCGGCCATCGTGCTGGCCGGCATCTGCCCGTTTTGTGCGATCCTGGGATATCTAACCCCGAGCCTGATTGATGAATACTCAGCCGGCCGGCCGGCTGATGCCGGCGAAGCTTACGCGGTCAATGTCCTCGGTTGCATTTTGGGACCGTTGTTCGCATCCTACATTTTGCTGCCTTGGATCAGCGAACGATATGCATTGGTCCTCCTCGGCCTGCCCTTGGCGGCGTTTTACTTCCTCGGCTGCAAATCCCTGTCCTGGCCGAAACGCCTGGGGTGGGGGCTTGGGGCTGGTGTGGCTTTGGCCTTGGCGTTGTTGTTCCCCCGGGATTTTGAAGGCCTGCTGCTGAGGCGGAACAATAACATGGTTGTCCGGCGGGATTACGCTGCCTCCGTCATTTCCTTTGGGACAGGATTGGACAAACAACTGCTGGTCAATGGCATGGGCATGACCTCGCTGGTACCGATCACCAAGTTCATGGTTCATCTGCCGCTGGCATTCCACCAAGGGCGGCCCGCTTCCGCGCTGATCATCTGCTTCGGCATGGGCACCAGCTATCGTTCGGCATTGAGCTGGGACATTGATACCACGGCGGTGGAATTGGTGCCCAGTGTGACGGAAGCTTTTGGATTTTACCATGCGGACGCTGCGCATTGGGCCAACGACCCCAAAGGGCATATCGTTATTGATGATGGAAGACGCTATCTCAAGCGCACCGCGAAAAAATTCGATGTCATTGTGGTGGACCCACCGCCACCGGTTGAGGCGGCGGGTTCCAGCCTGCTCTATTCCAAGGAATTTTATGCGTTGGCCGGACAACATCTCAAGCCTGGCGGCATCCTTCAGACGTGGTTCCCGGGAGGGGAAATGGAGACGGTACAAGCCGTCCTTCGTTCCATCCACGAATCGTTCCCGTACGTGCGTTGCTTTCGATCCGTGGAAGGCTGGGGCATTCATTTGCTGGCTTCCGAGGAACCCATCGAAACGCTTGATGCACCCCAACTGGCAGCGCGGATGCCGGAAGGGGCAAGGACGGATTTGTTGGAATGGACTTCTACCCGGGATGTGTCCGGTTATCTCGGGCTGGTGGTGTCAAAAGAAATTTCCATCTCCCAATTCCTCAACCCCGATCCCGCAATCCAAATTACCGACGACCATCCCTTCAACGAATATTTTCTGCTCCGGCGGCTGTAACCGCCCAAATCCCCCAGTCAGCAGTTGCGATGCACGGCAAAGCCTGGCACCCATTTCTTGCGCCTCGTCCGGCGCGGTTGCGACATGACGTTGCCGAATCCGATGGTGGGCGCAGCGGCGTCTCGGCAGAGGGTTGCATTCATTTCTTTGATTTTCAGCTTGCGGTTTCTGCCGAAAGCTACTAAACTACGGATGATGGCTTAGGCCGGTTCCATGCGTCTTTCTCATCCTCTCATCCGACTTGGTTGGCAATTGTCCCTGGCCGCCGCGTTGTTTGCCGGCGGGTTGGGAATCAGGCCGGCGCAGGCCGCGACGGTTTTGCAGCAGGTGAAAACCATTTTTGTGATCGCGATGGAGAACCACAATTTCAAGCAGCCCAGCCCGACCTCCAGTCCACAGCAGATTTTCACCAATCCCGCCGCGCCTTATATCAACAGCTTGATCACGCCGGGAAACTCGTATGCCGTGCAGGTTTCCTACGCCACAAAGTATTACAACGCCGGGGCTGGCGTGCATCCGTCCGAGCCGAACTACGTCTGGGCGGAAGGCGGGACGGATTTCGGCATTCACACCGACAATGATCCGAGCGCAGCGTCGGCCAACGTCTTCGATGCACCGCATCTCACGCGCCAGTTGAACGCAGCGGGCATCGCGTGGAAAAATTATGAGGAGGACGTGCAATTGGCTGCGAGCCCAACGAACAGCGCCTCCGGCACAAGCGCCACGACCACCAATCCCTACTACGGCAACGGCCAATATAATTATGCCGTGAAGCACAACCCGATGGCGTTCTACACCGACACGCAGATTCAAAATGTCTCCGCGCTGACCAACTTTTTGAATGACCTCACCAACCATGCGGTTGGCCGATACAACTGGATCACGCCGAACCAATACAACGACCAGCACAGCGCGTTGAGCGGCGGCTACACTTATCACGGCGTCGGTTACACGGGCGATCAGGCCGCCATTGCCCAAGGCGATAATTTCCTTGCCATCCTCGTTCCGAAAATCATGGCCTCGTCCGCGTATCAGGATCACGGCGTCATCATTATCCGATGGGATGAAACCGAAGGCGGCGACACCACGAATTACACGATTCTTGAAATCATCATTTCGCCGCTGGCCAAGGGCAACGCCTACGCCAGCAGCGTGGAGATAAACCATTCCTCGGTCCTCAAGACGGTGGAGGAAATTTTCGGACTCGCCTGCCTGAGCAACTCGATTCCCGCCGGCGAGACCAAGGTTTCCGGCAGTGGCTACAATGATGTCGCCACCGTGAACGACTTGAGCGACCTGTTCCAACAAGGGGTGGCGGGAATCATTGTCCAGCAATCCGGCACGATGCTCACCAACGGCGGCAGCGCGCCGGCCTTCGGCGCGGTGAATGTCGGCGCGAGCGTGACCAACACGTTCACCGTTACAAACTCCGGCCTGGCCACGTTGATTCTCTCAAACGTGGTCGCCACCGGCGCGAACGCGGGCGACTTCACCGTGGGCGGAATCACCTTGCCCGACCCGGTGGCGATCAGTGGCAGCGCCACGTTCAAAGTGATTTTCTCGCCCGCCGGCGGCTGCGCGCGTTCCGCCACCTTGCAAATCGCCAACAATGACGCGAGCCGCAATCCGTTCACCCTCGCGCTCTCCGGAGTTGGCACCGCCGCGCTGGCGATTGTCAGCCAGCCGGCGAGCCTGACCAACAACACCGGAACGAGGGCGAACTTCAGCGTCGGCGCGACGGATTGCGAGCCGTTGAGTTACCAGTGGTATTTCGGGACGAATGTGCTCGCAGGCAAAACCAACTGCACTTTGACCATCGCCCCGGTTGGCCTGACGGACGCGGGTGATTACCACGTGGTTGTGACCAGTGCCGGAATCAGCACCAATAGCAGCTCCGCCACGTTGACGGTCATCATCTATCAAGGCCCGACCATCGTGGACGGACAGAGACTGCCCGGCCCGGGCGGCTTCCAGTTGACATTCTCCGGTCCGGCGGGCCAGACCTATCAAGTGCTGGCCTCCGACGACCTGACCGTGCCACAGTCGGCATGGTCAGTCGTGGGCAGCGGCACATTCGGCAGCACGAACGCCATCTTCTGCACTGGCACGACCAATCATCCCGGACAGTTCTACATCATCAAATCACAATAATTGCAGACTGCAACAACCCTCCACCGCACATTACGGCAGGCAAAAGCGCCCGGTTTGGGATGCGCCCGCGAAAAGAAAAGTGTTTTGACCCCGCGTCTCCGCGCCGCATTGGTTCAAAATCCATGTTCTTCCACGCCGATCCTTCGTTGATTTTCATTTCTTCTGGCCGCCCTTTCCGTTTGAGCCGTTTCCCGTCAGCAGTTACGATGCGCGGCAATGTCTGACGCCCATTTCCTGCGCCTCGCCCTCCGGCTTGCCCGATGCGGCTATGGCATGACGTCGCCGAATCCGATGGTGGGCGCGGTGCTGGTGAAGAACGGCAAAATCATCGGGCGCGGCTGGCACTGGCGCGCGGGCGGACCGCACGCGGAAATCGAAGCGCTTCGCGACGCGCAAAATCACTGCCCTTCGGCGAAAGGTGCGACGCTTTACGTGACGCTCGAACCGTGTTCCACGCACGGTCGCACCCCGCCTTGCACCGACGCCATCATTGCAGCGAAAATCAAACGTGTCGTCATCGGTGCGGTTGACCCGAACCCAAAACATTCAGGCCGCGCCTTTAAAATTTTGCGCCGGGCGGGAATTGAGGTCACAACGCCCGGGAGCGCTGGCGTCCCGCCGGCCAGTTCCTCGATTCGCAACCCGGCAACATGCCGGCGAAACGCCGGCGCTCCCGGGGCGGACACACTTGCCGCCGAATGCACCCGGTTGAATGAATCGTTCAATCATTGGATTGTTCATCGCACGCCGTTCGTGACCGTCAAAGCGGCGATGACGCTGGATGGCAAAATCGCCACGGCCAGCGGCGAGTCTAAATGGATCACGGGCGAAAAGGCGCGGGCGCACGGCATGAAATTGCGTCAGGGCAGCGATGCGATTCTGGTCGGCATCAACACGATTTTGGCGGACAACCCAAGCCTTACGGTGCGGGTTCAAGGAAGGGGAAAAGAAAACATCGAACATCAAAAGATGCGCCGCATCATACTCGATTCGCTGGCGCGAACGCCACTAAACGCGAAAGTGGTCAGCGATCAATTCGCCGGGCTGACAACCGTCGTCGTGAGCAAACGTGCGCCCAAAAATCGCGTGGCGGCTTTGGCAAAGCGTGTGAATGTGTTGATCGCGCCGCTGGTGAAAAACTCGTCACCCGCCACCCGTCACCCGTCACTTGATTTGAAGTGGCTGCTGAAAAAACTCGGCTTGGAAAACGTGACAAGTCTTTTGGTCGAGGGCGGGGGTGAGGTGAACGCGTCGTTTTTGCTCGGCGGTTTAGCGCAGCGCGCGGCGTTTTTCTACGCGCCGAAAATTTTGGGCGGACGCGATTCGCGGAAAGCCGTCGCGGGCGAAGGCGCCCGGAGTCTGGCGGAGGCAATTCAATTGCGCGACATTGAATGGAAGCGGCTCGGCCCGGATTGGTTGCTGACGGCGCGCGTCACTTCGCAAGGGTGTTTCCTTTCTTGAAACTTGACACCTGACACTTGACACTTTCCCCATGTTCACAGGCATTGTTGAAGAAGCAGGAACCATTGAGCGCATCAAGCCGGCGGCGAAGTCCATCGAACTGACCGTGCGCGCCAACGTCACCGGACGCGGGCTGAAGCTGGGCGGCAGTCTGGCGGTGAATGGCTGTTGTCTGACGGCGGTGAAGGTGGCCGCACGAGGAACATTCAAGCTCGCACAATTCGATCTGCTCCAGGAAACGTGGCGGCGCACCAACCTGCAATTCGCCCAACCCGGATCGCTCGTGAATCTGGAACGTCCGCTGCGCGCGGATGGCGAGTTCGGCGGGCATTTTGTGACCGGCCACATTGACGGCGTTGGCAAAATCATCCGCTGGGAACGCGCCGGCCAGGACCACGTGCTGGACATCGCCGCGCCGCCGGACGTGATGCGCTACATCGTGTTCAAAGGCTCGGTCGCGGTGGACGGCATCAGCCTGACGGTGGCGGGCGCGCAGAAAAAAAGTTTCCGCATCTGGATCATCCCGCACACTTACGAAATCACGGCGCTGCGCGAGCGCAAAGTCGGCGACGCGGTGAATTTGGAAGCCGATCTGCTCGGCAAATACGCGGAGAAATTTCTCGCGGCGCGCGGCGCCAGGTGATTTTGACGGAGACGGACGCGTGAATTGCCGTCATCCAGAACGGGGTCGAGACCCAACCTCCCGTTTTGCAACGGTCTAAGCTTTCCAAACCTGGCGGGGTTTTGTCTTCACCCCGGCCATGGCATTGCGGGTGTCCACGATGCAGGCCGACCAATCCGCCAGTTCCTGGTAATTGATAGCCTGGTGATTGGTGGCGATGATGACCGCGTTAAAACTTTGCAGCGTTTCACGATTCCAGCTTACGGAACGAGTGCCTGCCCAATGCGGATGCTCGCGGGTCGGGCGGATGACCGGCACGTAAGGATCGTAATAGTCCACGTTCGCACCGCGGGCTTTGAGCAGATCCAACAGAACATAACTCGGCGATTCACGGTCATCATCCACGTTCGGTTTGTAAGCCAGGCCCAACACCAGCACGCGGCTGCCGTTCATGGGTTTCCGCAATTCATTTAGCGCTTCAGCCGTCCGGTTCACCACGTGCGCCGGCATGGCGGTGTTGATTTCGCCCGCCAGTTCAATAAAACGCGTGTTCCGTCCATACTCGCGCGCTTTCCAGGTGAGATAAAATGGGTCAATCGGGATGCAATGACCGCCCAAGCCGGGACCCGGATAAAACGGCATGAAACCGAACGGTTTGGTCTTCGCGGCTTGAATCACCTCCCAAATGTCAATGCCCATGGCCTCATAAACGACTTTTAATTCATTGACCAGCGCAATGTTGACGCTGCGAAAAATGTTTTCGAGCAGCTTGGTGGCCTCCGCCGCGCGACAGGAGGACACCGGCACGAGGGTCTTGATCGCCTTCGAATAGAGCGCTTTGGCCTTTTCCAGGCAGGCCGGGGTGTAACCGCCAATCACTTTGGGAATGATTCCGACCTCCCTCTGCGCGCTGCCCGGATCTTCCCGTTCCGGCGAAAAGGCCAGATGAAAATCCGTTCCGGCTTTCAGCTTCGATCCGGCTTCCAGCACTTCCCGCAAATCCCCGTCCGTCGTGCCCGGATAAGTCGTGGATTCCAGCACCACCAAAATTCCCCTTGTCAGATGGGGCGCGATGGCTTTGCCGGTTTCAAGGATGAAGGAAATGTCCGGTTCGCGGTTTTTGTTGAGCGGCGTCGGCACGCAAATGACCACCGCCTCGACCTCTTTGACCCGGCTGAAGTCCCCGGCGGCGGAAAACGTGCGCGCTTTCACCGCCGCGGAAATGATTTCCGGGGAAATGTGTTTGATGTAACTGCGACCGCCATTCAGCGACTCCACCTTGACTGGATCAATGTCCAGACCCAAAACCGTGACTCCCGAACGCGCGAATTGAAGCGACAGGGGAAGCCCGACGTAACCCAGCCCGATGACTGCTATTTTCATAGATGGCTGAGTTTGTAACACAGACCGCCTTTGGTAAAGACAGTTGCTCACTTCGTTTTTCTGCGGCAAACTTTACAGAGATGACCGAAGTCGGCGGACAATTTGATTCTTTGCGGTTCAGCAGCCTCGAAATGAGGCGGCTGGGCCTGGCACTGACGTTGTCGCTCGGGCTGCATTTGTTCGCGTGGGGCGGCTATGCGGCGGGCAAACAACTCGGCGTGTGGCAGCGATGGGAGTGGCCGGCCTGGCTGTATCACCTGGCCATCATGAAGGTCGTGCCGCAACCGGCAACGCGGCAAAACAACGAGGAACCACTGATGTTCATGGAGGTGGCGCAACCGACGACCGAAGCGCCCCAAAACGCAAAGTATTATTCCAGCCAAAATTCCCGCGCCGCCGACCAGGCGCATCGCGACTTGAACGTTCCGCAGTTGAACGGCAAACAAACCGAGGTCGCCAAAACCGAAAACGTGCCGCGACCGGATTTAAACCAGCTTCAACTGGCGCGCCCCGCGCCGCAGCAAAAATTGCAGCCGGCGGTCCAGCCAGGCGATTTGACGCTGGGCAAACCGGAAGATTCCCGGCAGCCGGAGCAACCGCGTCCGCGCACCGTCAGCAAGGCGCTCGCACAGCAAACGCAGCGTTTGCCCGGCGTGCAGATGAAGCAGGAGGGCGGGACGCCTCGTCCGGCGCTCGTGCCGTCGTTCGACGTGAAGGCGACCCCGTTTGGCGCGTATGACGCGGCGTTCATTGAAGCGGTGACGCAACGATGGTATGATTTGCTGGACAGCCGGCAATTCGCGATGGACCGGACGGGCAAGGTGATGCTGCGATTTCACTTGAATTATGACGGAAGCATTGACGATATGAAGGTTTTGGAAAACACCGTCGGTGACGTGCTGGGCTACGTTTGCCAAAAAGCGGTGACGGATCCGGCGCCATTCGCGCCTTGGCCGGGCGATATGCGGCGGATGATCGGCGAGAATTATCGCGAAATCACGTTCACGTTTTATTATTACTGACGCGGGCGGCGGTGAATGACGGAAAAATTTTATGGAAATACCGGTTTACATCATGCTGGGACTGACTTCGGTCGTCGGATTGGCGTTCATCGTGGAGCGCGGACTGGCGTTGCGCTGGGGCAAGGTGGTGCCGCCGGACATCACCGGCGCGCTCGCCGCCTGCAAATCGCGTGACAATGTGGAAGCACTCTGCCGGGTGTGCGAACAAAAACCGTCGCCGCTCGGACGCCTGCTGCTGCTCGCCGCCGACCATCTCGACTGGCCCAAGCCGGACAACGTGGACACGCTGCAAACCGCCGCGCGCCACGAAATCGTCCGGCTCGAACGCGGCCTGGTGGTGCTCGAAATCATTGTCGGCATCGCGCCGTTGATCGGCCTGGTCGGCACCATCGCGGGCATGATGTCCCTGTTCGGCGACATCGGCCTGACCGGCTTGAACGACGCCGCGCGGCTGGCCAAGGGCATCGCGCTGATTCTGAACGCAACGTTGATGGGCCTGCTCATCGCCATTCCGTCGCTCATCGCGTGGAGTTATTTCAGCAAAAAGGTCGAGGTGCTGGCCGTCGAAATGGAGGCGCTCTGCGACGACTTCATCCGCCGGCAATACGCCGGGAAAAAGGAAGACCCCGATAAATAATCCTGAGCCATGCGTTTTCTCGTTCACAAGCGGCGGCACGCGCCGGCGGTCATCATCGTCGCGCTGGTGGACGTGCTCATCGTGCTGCTGATTTTTTTGATGGTGACGACCACGTTCAAGCAGCAGTCGGCCTTGCGGCTCGCGCTGCCCGAATCGTCCCAGGCCAAAAAATCCGGCGCGAATGAAAACCCGCCGTTCGTCGTCAGCATTGACAACAATGGAATTTATTATCGGGAAAAACTGCCCGTGACTTACGAGCAGTTTCGCAGCGAACTGCTGAAGCAGGCGGCGAAAAATCCGCAACTCGTGCTGGCCATCAACGCGGAAACCAACGCCCCGTGGGGGAAAATCGTAAAAGTGCGCGACGCCGCCGCCGAGGCCAAAATCAAATCCCTTGTTGCCTTCACGAAAGAAAAGGCGACGCCTTAAAGTGTTTGTAGCAGCCGACGTGAATCGGTTCTGACTTTAAAGCGGAAAATAATGAGCGGACTCACGCCCGCCGCTGCCAGCAATATCAGTTTGTTGGAATTTGCCTTCGACGAAAATCCGGTTGCGAATATCAACGAGTTGATCTGCCAAAACGAACTTATGAAACCATTCAAAATCTGCTGCTGGTTACGGCCGTTTCAACCGGCTGGTTCACCGCTGTCAATCTTGCGTTTGCCCAAACCTGGACGCTGACCAGCGCGTCAAATAATTATTGGCAAGGCGTCGCTTCATCGGCGGATGGAGTGAAATTAATAGCTGTGGCAAATGGCGGTGGCATTTATGCTTCAACGAACACCAGCTCGCCAAATAATGCTCGGGGAGGCGTCGCCTCTTCGGCCGATGGAGTGAAATTAGTGGCTGTGGTTGATGGGGAGCGCACCCTTCCCGGCGGGATTTATACTTCAACGAATTCAGGAGGCACTTGGACGCAACAAACCAATGCTCCGAATATGGGATGGCATGGCGTCGCCTCGTCGGCTGATGGAAACAAATCTGGTGGCGATTACTTTTCTTCCGGCGGCATTTACACCTCAACAAATTCGGGGGCCATTTGGACTCAAACGAGCGCATCCATACCAAGAGTGGGACGCCGTCGCTTCGTCGGCCGATGGAACCAAACTGGTGGCAGCCGGAGGAAATATTATCCCCCCCTCAATTACAACCGAGAGGTTTACCTTTCAACAAATTCAGGAGGCACTTGGATCGCAGGCCAGCCTGCCCAGCACAGAATGGGAATCGGTCGCTTCTTCGGCGGATGGAACCAAATTGATGGCTGGGGATTACACAGGAATCGGCGGCTTTGGAATTTATACCTCGACGAATTCGGGAGTCACATGGATTTCAAACAGTGTGTCCCCATTTGGTTTAAGCTGGTCTTCGGTCGCCATGTCAGCGGATGGAACCAAGCTGGTGGCAGTCGTTTGGGCCGGAGGCGGTTTTGTTCCGGCCTCGATTTACACCTCATCGGATTCAGGAGCCACTTGGCAAACAAACGATGCGCCACCAAAAATTCTGGCAATCGGCTCGCATCTTCGGCCGATGGCGGCAAATTGGTGGCGGCGGTCGGATACGGTCGGCGGCCTTTACACCTTGCAAACCACACCGGCTCCGCGGTCGAACCTCGCGCCGTCAAACGGCAATCTCACCGTTTCCTGGACTATTCCCTCTACGAATTTCGTGATTGCAGCAGAATTTCGGATTTGGCAAGCAATTGGACGGAAATGACAAACAAGCCCGCACTCAATCTCACGAATCTACAGAACGAAGTGACGTCGCCAATGTCGTCCGCAGCGGCTTTTACCGGCTCAAAACACCGTGAAGTACAGATGATGTAGGACCCGCGTCTGGGGCTCAATTTTTTCAGGCAGAATTGTGTGGACACGCCCTATTCCGGCCTTCTCAAAAGAAGGACGGCAATCTGTGTCGGCAAAGGTTTCGGGCGTGACGCCCGAAAACAAGAAAGCAGGAATCAGTTGCCTGAATTCCTGCTTTCTTGTTTGAATCTCTGCTGGCGTTCTTGCGCCTTGGCGGTTGAACTTTACTTCAGCAACTCTTCCGCAATCAGCACGGCGTTGAGCGCCGCGCCCCGCAACAACTGATCGCCGCTCACCCAGAAGCACAACCCGTTGTCCAGCGCGCAGTCCTTGCGGATGCGGCCGACTTCGCAGTTGTCTTTTTCCGAGGTGAACAGCGGCATCGGATATTTCTGGCTCTCCGGCTCGTCCACGACGTCAAGTCCGGGCGCCTTCTTGAGCACGGCGCGCGCGGCGTCCACGCTCACGGGCTTTTCAAACTCGGCGCTCACGGCGATGGAATGCGAACGATAAACCGGCACGCGCACGCACGTCACGCTGGCGCGGAACGCCGGGTGATGCATGATTTTGCGGCCTTCGTTTTCCATCTTCATTTCTTCCTTCGTGTAGCCGGTCGGCAGAAATGAATCCACCTGCGGCAGCACGTTGAAGGCGATCTGGTGCGGATAAACCTCCTTCGTCACCGGCTTGCCGGCGACGATTTCGCCCACCTGCCGTTTCAATTCTTCAATGGCCTTCGCGCCGGTGCCGGACACGGCCTGGTAGCTGGAGGCAAAAATCCGTTTCACGCCGAACGCCTGGTGCAGCGGATACAGCGCCATGAGCGTGATGGCCGTGGTGCAGTTCGGATTGGCGATGATGCCCTTGTGCCATTTCACGTCGGCGGCGTTGATTTCAGGAACGACGAGCGGGACGTTGTCGTCCTGACGGAACGCGCTGGAATTGTCCACGACCACGCAGCCGGCTTTGGCCGCGATGGGCGCAAATTCCTTCGAAATGCTCCCGCCGGCGCTGAACAGCGCGATGTCAATGCCGTTGAAGGAATCCTTGGTGAGTTCCTTGACCGCGACGTCCTGGCCGCGAAACTTGAGTTTCTTGCCGGCGGAACGCGCCGAAGCGAGCAAAGTGAGTTTGCCCACCGGAAAAGCCCGCTTTTCCAGCGTTTTAATCATTTCGATGCCGACGGCGCCGGTCGCGCCGACCACGGCCACATGTGGATTCCGGTTCATAAAAGGGCGAATTATAGCAAAAACCAGGCTCGCGTCAATCATGCCGGCGCCGGCACAACACATTTTCTTTTGCTTTCCAATTGACCGGGGTTGGCGCTTATGACGAAATAATAGTCTAAGTTTTTTCAGATGTCGAAAATTTCAGTCAGAAACGGGACCAGTCCGCGGGCAGGCACGACGAAGTACGACGCGCACCACAAGGTGCTGTCGCAAACCTACGGCGCGTTCGCCGATTTGCGCCGCGAACTCTCCGACTCCAAGGAGACCGTCGGCGGGCGCGAGGAGCATTCTGAAAACTTTCGCGACGTGCCCCGATTCGCAGCGCGCATGGCTGGCGCTCGAGGATTATTTTGAAAAACTGTCGCTCTCGCGCCGCGATTTTCCCGACACGAACTGGTGGCCGCGTCTGCTGAACGCCCAGGGCAAGGCGCGCCTGGAGGAACTCGCGTTTTTGTTTCTCCGCGCCAAACGTTCCGTGCCGCCCGAATTGCAGGCGCATGCCAGCCCCGACCGTTTTGCCCGGGCCGAGGAGGCCGAGAAGGAACAAAATCTCGTCAAGGAACTCGAAAACTGGCTGTCGCCGCCCGCCCTGCCGCTGCTCGACACGCCGCGCGCCACGCTTGCGCGTCGTCTGCCGCGTGCAACCGGACGACGAGGAGCCGTCGCGTTACCGCCTGGCCGTGCAATTTCTTTTGTTGCGCCCGCGCACCGGCGAAAAGGCGCGCACGCTGCGGGATCTGATTGACCTTGTCGTTCGCGCCACGCACGAGCAGGAATTGTTTTCGCCCGTTGACTGGGAATTCATCCAATGGCTGGCCGACACGCATCGCCATCGCAACGACGGCGCGGATACGCTGGTGTTGTCCGACGCCGAACTGCTCCAATGGCTCGCGCGCTGGGGACACTCATCCCGCCTGGAATGCGATGGCCAGCCCGCTTTATTTTCACGGCCAGATTGCCGCGCTCACGCCGCACCTCGACAACGGCGACAAGGAACTGTCGTTCACCCACCGCCTGGAACTGCCCGGCGGCGAAAAGCATTCCCTGGCCGAGGCAAAATTTTTCAACCGCCAGCCGCCGCTCGCGCTGGTCAACGGCACGTTTTATCTGCTGCGCAACGCGCCGCCGCCGCCGGTGCTCAAGTATCTCGCGCAAAAACCGTCCGTGCCGGTGCGCAAACTGAGCCATCGCCTGCTGCTGCACCTGCGCAAGACGCAGTCCAATCACGGCGTGGATTGGGAGCAGCTTTGCGTCGCGCATCCGGCCAAACCGCAGTTCGTTTTTGAGCTGCTGGACGACACGGTGCGGTTGCGGTTGCTGGCCCGAAGCCTCCGCGACCAGAGCGTCTGGTTTTGGAACGGCCACGAATGGGTCGCAAACGAAGCGAAGAAGCGTCCGGGCGACAAGCCGGAAATTCTCGACGACCCGCGCCTCGAACCGGCGGTCCAATGGCTGCGCAAACTGGACTGGTTCACGCCCGAACCCGGTTTGTGGATTGGCGACGCGAACGAAAATTTTCTCGGCACGCTCGCGGCCGTGTGGGCGGAACGTCCCGAGCGAGGCGGAATTTCTCGGCAACCCGGCGTTTCACCGCCTGTTCCTGCAGCCGCGCCAGCTCAAGCCGCGGCTCATCGTCAAGGGCAGCGGCATTGACTGGCTGGCCGTGTCCGCCGAATGGGAGGCCGAGGGCCTCAAACTCAGCAAGGCGGACCTCGAACGGCTCGCCGCCGCCACCAGCCGTTTCGTCAAGCTGCCGAATTCCGGCTGGGTGGAACTCGATGTCAACGCCGTGCAGGGCGCGCACGAGGCGATGGCCGAGATGGGCGTGGACGGCCTCATCGCCGTGCCGCAAAAAGTCGGCATGGAACACGTCGCGCATCTGGACGAAAGCGAGCTGACGCGCTTCGTTGATTCGCCGGAAGCCAAGGCGTTGCGCGCGCGGGTGCGGGATTTCAAGGGCGTTCCCTCGGTGAAGCTGCCCGCGGGATTGCAGGCCGAGTTGCGTCCGTATCAAAAGGACGGCTTCGATTTTCTCTGCCACCTCACGCAAATCAAGCTCGGCGGCATTCTGGCCGACGACATGGGTCTGGGCAAAACGCTGCAGGCGCTGGCGTGGCTGGCGTGGCTCAAGGAGCGCAACACGAAAAATCCCAAGCCGTCGCTGGTCATCTGCCCGGCGTCCGTGCTGCACAACTGGCGGCGCGAGGCGGAGCGGTTCACGCCGGGTTTGAAGGTGCTCGTGCTCGAAAGCGGCGCGGCGCGGCACAATTTGCGGAAGCAGATTCCGCAGCACGATTTGATTGTGACGAATTACGCGCTGCTGCGGCGCGATCTGGAGGAGCTGCAAAAATTCGCGTTCCGCGCGGCCATTTTGGACGAGGCGCAGTTCATCAAAAATCCGGGCGCGCAGGTCACGCAATCGGTCAAGCAGCTCAAGTCCGAATATCGCCTGGCGCTCACCGGCACGCCGCTGGAAAACCGGCTGCTGGATTTGTGGAGCATCGTGGATTTCATCCAGCCCGGCTACCTCGGCAATCAGGAACAATTCATCGAAACCTACGAACCGCGCACCAGCGTCGCCGACGAAAACGCTCCGGCGGAACCGCCGGAGCGCGGAGAAAAAACCGAGTCCGTCCAGCGCATCGCGCGCAAACGGCTTTCCGCCCGGCTGCGTCCGCTGCTGTTGCGCCGTTTGAAGAAGCACGTGGCGAAGGATTTGCCCGACCGCATCGAACAGCGGCGCGATTGTCCGCTGGGCGACGAGCAGCGCAAACTTTACCTGGCCGAACTGCGCCGCAGCCGCGACCAGATCATGAATGCCGTCAAGGAGCAGGGCCTCAACAAGAGCAAGATGCACGTGCTGGCTGCGCTAACGCGGTTGCGCCAGGTCTGCTGCCATCCGCGCCTCGTCGGCAGCGACACCGCGTCGGGCAAGACCGAGACGCTGTTTGAACTGCTCGACCCGCTGGTGGCCGAGGGACAAAAGGTTTTGGTTTTCAGCCAGTTCGTGCAGATGTTGAACCTGCTCGAAAAGGAATGTCACGACCGGCAGATCCACACGCACACCCTCACCGGCCAGACGAAAGACCGGCAGCAGGTGGTGAGCGCGTTCCAGGCCGACACGCAGCCCGGAGTGTTTTTGCTCAGCCTGCGCGCAGCGGGCACCGGTTTGAACCTCACCAACGCCAGTTACGTGGTGCTTTACGATCCGTGGTGGAACCCGGCGGTGGAAGCGCAGGCCATTGACCGCTCGCACCGCATCGGCCAGACGCAAACGGTGAACGCCTACCGGCTCATCGCGCCCGGCACGGTCGAGGAAAAAATCTGGGAGTTGCAACAGAGCAAGGCGCAGACGATTGCCGACGTGCTGGGCGAGGAAGGTTTCGCCCGCAGCCTCACGACGACGGATCTGGAGTATCTGTTCGCGGAGGATTGAGCCGGCTATGCCAACTGTCTTGCGAAAAAATGGCTATCGGTTTCACTTTTACTTCGCGGATGAATTCGAGCCGCCGCATATTCACGTTGAAAAAGGCGGTAATGCCTGTAAATTCTGGTTGCAGCCGATTGGCTTGAGCCGGAATGAAGGATTCAAGCAACATGAGCTTAACAAAATTTGCCGGATCATCGAAACGAACCATGAGCTTCTCGTCACCGAGTGGCGCGCACGCTTCGGCCATCTCTGATGAGCTTCGGCTGGTTGGCGTGGACTTCAAGGACGACGCGTTGCTGGCCCGCTTCGCGAATGGCAGCAACATTTCAGTGGCTTTGAACCGTTATCCGCGTTTGCATCGGGCAACACCCGCACAACGAAAAAAGTGGCGATTGATTGGCAAAGGCCTGGGGGTCCGCTGGGAAAGTTTGGATGAAGATTTGTCGGTGGAAAATCTGCTCTTTGCCACTTCCAAAACTGCGGCTTAAAAACTTCGCCCGCAGCCTCACGACAACGGATCTGGAATATCTGTTCGCGGAGGATTAGAGCATTTTCAGTCGCTTCGTAGCCACACGAAACAGTCTATTCGCCTTTATTTTAGAGCATTTCTCGAAAAATACATGGCTACAGTTTTGATTAAACTGCTCTAAGAGCTTATCCCTAAATAACGATTTTACGTATTCAACACATTCGCCAGCAAATCAAGGCCGAAGCGCAATGCAACAAGCCCAGATAATTCTCCGCCTTCTTTTCGTACCGCACCAGCAACTTGCGGAAACGGTTCAACCACGAATGCGTTCGTTCCACCCGCCATCGGCGGGCAGGCTGCTTCCGCCCGCAGATCGGTTTGGTTTCCTGGCCGATTTGCCGCACCTGCGGAATATAACCGCGTTTCCGCATGATCGCGGCGGCGGGCTTGCCGCTGTAGCCTTTATCGGCACACAGGTTTTGGCGACACCAACGGGTTGGCTTGGGTCGCCGAATCACAATGCTGTCCAGTGTTTCGGCCAGCAGTTTCACATCATGCCGGTTGGCCCCGCTGACGATAAGCGAGAGCGGGACGCCAGTCCCGTCGACCAGCAAACTGCGTTTGGTGCCTTTTTTTCCCCCGATCCGTGGGGTTGTTGCCTACCGCTTCCAGCGCCAAGGGAGCTTTGCCCTGAGTGCCGTCAATGCTCTGCCATTCCCAGGCAATCCCTTCCAGATCATCGTATTCGGCCAAACCGGCCCGCCACAGTCGGCGGAAGAATCCCGCCGCGCGCCACTGCTGAAAGCGACGGTGAACCGCCGTGGCACTGCCAAAACTCTTGGGCAACGCTTTCCATTGACAACCCGTCCGCAACACGTACACAATGGCAGCGAACACGGAGCGCGATTTTAACGGCTTGCGCCCGCCTCCGGGACGCCGCTGGTATTTTTGATCTTTGGCCCGCGCCGCGCGCACTGGAACCAGCGGCTCGACCCGAGTCCAGAGTTCATCGGACACTTCCCAAGAGTAAACTTTGCTCATGCCGACAACGTAACAAAGCCCACACACGGTGTAAAGATTATTTAGGGATAAGCTCTAAATCCGCTAGCCATCCAGTTGCTTCGCCTGGCCGTCCAGGACCTGCCGGACGCTGCGGAGCAGATGCTCCGGCAAATATGGCTTTTGCAGAAACAATGTTCCTTCGTTCAGTTCCGTCCCAAGTTCCATGGTGTCCGGACTGTAGCCGCTGACGAAAACCACTTTTAGACCGGGCTGCTCGGCCCTCAATTTCTGAGCCAGTTCCCGTCCGCTGACACCTTGGGGCATGATGATATCGGTCACCAAAAGATCTATCTTGGCGGCGTGCTGGCCCCAAACCGACAAGGCATCGGCGCCGGAGGTTGCCTCCAAAACATGGTATCCATGGCGCTGAAGGATGACCCTTGCCAGAATACGAACGGGCGGTTCATCTTCGACCAACAATATGGTTTCCGTGCCGCCAACGATTTTGGCTTCGATGCCGCCGGATTCGGCGATTGCGCCGGCGGCGACGCGGGGCAGAAATATGTTGAACTTCGTTCCGATGTTGAGCTTGCTGGAAACTTCGATCCAGCCCCCGTGCTGTTTGACGATGCCATAAACGGTGGAAAGGCCCAAGCCGGTGCCCTGGCCAACGGCCTTGGTGGTGAAGAACGGCTCGAAGATGCGCAGCAGGTCTTCGGGGGCGATGCCGCAGCCGGTGTCGCTCACGCTCAGGCAGACAAATTCGCCGGCCTGGGCCTCGGTAGAGCGCCACTGCGCGGCGGTGCTGTCCAATTCAACCACGGAAAGGGAGATGGCCAGTTCGCCGCCTTTGGGCATGGCATCGCGCGCATTCACGGCCAGATTCATGAGGATTTGTCCGATCATGTCCTCGTCGGCCCGGACGAGCGGAGACTCCGGGGAGAAATGGCATTGCAGCAGAATATCCTCTCCAATGATGCGCTGGAGCATTTTGGTCAGATTGTTGGTGACCTTGTTCAGATCGAGCACGACGGTCTTGATGATTTGCTTGCGGCTGAAGGTGAGCAACTGCCGGGTGAGATTGCTCGCGCGGTAGGCGGCTTGAATGATCTGTTTCAAATCATCAAGCGCTTTCTGGTCGAAGTCCTCCCGGGTGGCGAGGATTTGCGCGTACCCTTGAATGACCGTGAGAATATTGTTGAAATCATGCGCGACCCCGCCCGCCAGCCGCCCGATGGCGTCCATTTTCTGCGACTGCAACAATTGTTCTTCCAGCTTCTTGCGCTCAAGGGATTGTCCGATGAGGTTGCCCAGCGTGGCAAAAACCTGGAGCAGATCACTTTCCGGCGGGCGAATTTGTTCGCTGTGAAATTCCGCCACGCCGAGGATTTCACCCCCCAACTGAAGCGGAAAGGCAAACGCGGCGCGCAAACCGGGTTTTATCGCCGACGAAGAACCCAAGGCCTCCCTGTCCTGGGTCAGATCGGAAATCCAAGCAGCCTGGCCGCTCTGCCAAACCCGGCCCGGCAAACCGATGCCAGCGGCCAGCACCGCCGGCGGGTTCGAGTTTGCGGGTTCGGCGTTGGTGGAATGCCAAATGGCGGAGCAACGCAAAACTTTGGCCGACCGATCCACCGTCCAGAGCCGGCCGGTGTCCCAGTTCATGCTCTGGCAAACGATTTGCAGAATGCGGGTGATGATTTCTTCGGAAGTGGCGGTTGAATCGGCCAGAACATGAGTCACCTCATACTGAAGGGCCAGGCAATGTTCGTGACGCTCGCGACGGGTGATTTCCACCTGAAGCGATGCATCGGTTTCTTCAAGATGCCGGGTGCGCTCGCCAACCAGTTCTTCCAACTGATCCATGCGCTGGCGGGTTTCCTGAAGCAGCCGCCATTTCTCGGTCAAGGCATTGGCGAGCTGCAGCACTTCCACCGTGTCGAACGGCTTCTTGAGGATGACAAGCCGGTCGGAATTACCGATCCTGGCCGTGATGCTTTTCCACGAATAATCTGAGTAAGCCGTGCAAAGGACCACCTGGAGGTCGGGATCCACCTCCCAAAGTCTGGCGGTGGTCTCAATTCCATCCCAGCCCGGAGGCATGCGTATGTCCACAAACGCCATGGCAAATGGCCGGCCGGATTGCTTGGCGGCCTGGACCGCCGCCAGACCTTCTTGTCCCTGAAGCGCCGCCGTCAATTCAAAATGTCGCTTCCCGAAGGTGGCAACGGCTCCTCCGAATAATACAGCCCGGGCGGTGATCAGTTCCGTGTCTTCAGTGTCGCTGGCGGTGAGAATTTTCCGGAAGTCAGCCTGGATGGACTGGCTGTCGTCAATAATTAAAATCCGCCGGTTGTTTTCGATGGGTTCGGTTTTCATCAGGATTTCTCTTTTGGTTGGGCGGGAAACACCAGGGTGAAAGTTGCGCCTTTGCCCGGCCCGTCACTGTGGACGAGCAGGGTGCCGCCCATTTCCCGGGCGGCAAAGAACCCGCTATGCAGACCCAGGCCGTGTCCGCCTTGACGCGTGGTGAACCCGAGCGAAAAAATGCGGTCGAGGTTTTCCGGTGCAATCCCCACGCCATTGTCCGCGACGGAAACACGGACCTGGTTGTCCGGATCAAGTTTTACTCCGAGCGTAAGCCGCCGTTCCATCGCGGCGGACTCGGACATGGCATACTTTGCGTTGCTGATCAAATTGACGAGAATCTGAAGAACCTTGTGTTTGTCCACCACAACGTCGGGAATCGGGTCGAACTGCCGGATTACCTGCACCTGGTGGCGTACCAGCGCCGCAGCGTGCATCCGCAGCGCGTCTTCCACCAGCGTCGGGATGGATTGCTTTTCCATGACGCCGGAGACTTGGGCGTAGCTTTGCTGCATGGCCACAATTTCCTTGATGTGATCAATGTTCCGGACGAGTTCCCGGAGTTCGTTGAGCATGGTCGCGTGCTCGGAAATCAGCCGTTGACCGAGAGCCTTAAGATAGTTGGTCATCGGTTCACCCCGGCCCTGCCGCACGAGAAATTCCGCCAGGTTGTTTTGATGCTCGATCAACAGTTCGGCCACTTGCGAAACGTCCGCCACCTTCGAGTCCCGCACCTGGTCGGCGATGATGTTGGCTGAGGTGTTTACGCTGTTAAGCACGTTACCGACGTTGTGCAGCACGCTGGATGCCACCTCCGCCTGGCCGGCCTGCCGGGAAGCGTCAATGAGTTGCCGGTGAATGCGTTCGACCTCCAGTTGCATGCGCTGGCGTTCTTCAATCTCGCTTTCCAGCCGCTTTTTTTGCGCTTCCAGTTCGGCGGTTCGCTCTTCGACCCTGGCTTCCAACAACTGCTGGGTCTTTTCCAATTCGCGGTGTCGGCGGCGCAAATTTCCCACCCGCCAGGCATAAATTCCCATCAGCGCGGCGGAACGCCAGCGCGGCGCATCCCAGGTAAAACCAGACTGTTTGATAGAAGTGCGGGAGCAATTCAATGTCAAAGGAATCGCCGGCCTCGTTCCAGACGCCATCGGCGTTGCAGGCGATGACCCGGAAGGTGTATTTCCCCGGCTTCAAATTCGCATAGAAAGCGGATCGCCGGTTTCCGGCTTCAATCCAGCTCCGATCAAAGCCTTCCAATAAATAGCGGAACTGAATCCTCTGCGGTGCGACAAAGCTCAGAGCCGTGTATTGGAATTCCAGTTCCCCCTTGCCTTGAAGAACGGCGGGAACCTGGTTGCCTTTCAATTCGATTCCGTTGACGCGAACTTGCTTGATGTAAACGGGCGGAGGGATGGGATTGACGTGCAGGTTGGCCGGATCGATCATCACTGCGCCTTGGGAACTCGGAAACCAGATCCGGCCATCCTTGGTTTTGCAGCCGGACCATTCCTGATCCGTCTTGTCAATGGTTTTAACCGCTTCCAATCCGTCGTAAGCGTCGCATTTGACTTGATCGGTTTTGCCGTCGCAGAAATCATTCAGGTTTTGCCGGCTGACGCGGAAGATGCCCCGCACGGAGTCCATCCAGAAATAACCAAGGTCGTCGGGAACAATGGCAAAAACAAAGTCATCAAACAAACCGTTGGTCCGGGTGATGTTTCGGATCTGGTTGTTTTTCAGTCTGGCCATCCCGGTCGCCAACCCCGCCCAGAGGGCGCCGTCGTTGTCTTCACAAACCCAATGCACCTTGACCCAGGAAAGACCCTGGGGCACCGACCACTGCTGCCAGGTCCCATCCTTCACCCGAAAAATTCCGTTGGCAGTCGCGACCCACAGGGAATCATCCCGCCCGGTGGCCAGGTTGCCAATCCAACTGAATGGGGGTGTCTGGCCGTTCTTGAACACATACGGAACGAATTGGTCCCGGCTGACCCGAAACAAATTGGTTGATACCGAAACAATGACCCCTTGAGCGTCTTCGGCCATGGCCACAGGCATGTCCGATGGCGTGTACTGCGCCACCAGTTTCCCTTCCGAAAGAATCCCAATCATCGAGCCGTCGGTCAGATAAATGTCGCCGTTTTTCGCCTCCAGAACCCGCTTGATGTAAAGATTGGTCAATCCTTCGGCGGCGGTGTAATTCCTGGCCTGTTGGCCGTCAAAGTGGGAAAATCCACCGTACATGGTCGCCCAAAGCCCCCCATCTCGCGCAGTGGTCACGGCATGGCAGGATCCGCCAATCAGCCCCTCGGGGCTGGAATAGATGGGAAATTTCACATCCGTGAGCTGGCTCAAACCATCCCGGGTTCCAATCCAAAGGCTCCCCTCGCGGTCTTCAAAAAGGGCAGTTACGAAGTCGTTCACCAGTCCCCCCATTTTTTTCAACGTGGTCAGCGTGCCGCCTTTGTAGCACATCAAGCCATTGCCGCTCGTTCCCACCCAAACCACCCCGTGCCGGTCCACCAGCAGGGCCCGAACTTCAAAGTGGGGATCGCCAATCTCTTTGCGTTGAAATCTCGCATCATAACAGCGCAGTCCGCCATCCGTGCCAATCCAGATCTGCCCGGCGGAATCTTCAGCCACGGCAAAGATGATGCTCTTGTTGAGCGAATCATCCGGGAAGAGGCTGAGTTTCCCGTCCTGCCAATAATACAAGCCCCGCCGGACAGTCCCCATCCAAACGCGGCCATTGGAATCGCAGCAAAGTGACATCCCATCGCTAACCTCATTGCCGCTTTCCCGGCTGCTGAACGATATTTCGTTGGTCGTGCCTTTGACGAACCGGCCGGTGACAGCCTGCGCCGCGACCCAGACCACGGCATTGCTGTCTTCCTGGATCGAACGCACGTCCATGCTCCGGTTCACCCAGCTCACATTCGTGGCCGGAAAAAAGTTTTGTCCGTCGTAGTAGCCGAGGGAGCCGGCGCTGATGCCAAACCACAACCCGCCCGCTTTGGAACTCGCAAGACTGGAGATGATCCGGCTTCGGAATTGGACATGATCGGGCATGCCGATCTCTTTGAAATCAAGGCCGTCGAACCGAACGAGTCCTTTGGAGGTTCCAAACCAGAGATAGCCGTCTTTGGTCTGCGTAATGGCATTAATGCTGTTTGCCGGCAGGTCCTCCCGCCGGGTCCATGACTGGCAGTTGTATTGATAAACACTCTTGGCGGGGTCGAGGGCTAAACTGCGAACCGGACCCCATAGGCAAAGCAGCGCCATCACCGTCAGAAACGACCGAAAAAGTTGCCAAGCTGGCTTCACCCCCGCGCACCGGTGGGAGTTGCTCAACTGAAGGAGGAAACGGCGTTTACAATTCCCAAACTGCAAATGAATGCAGAGCTTCACGCCGCGCTCCTTCTCCATCAATGCTGTATATGCAATCCTGGCAACCATTTTGATATTGATATACGCGGGGCTAACGCCATGCCGATGCTGTAATAACCTACGTAAATCTTATTCAATGTCAACCGCTCCCCGCGCCACGGCGTGTCTTCCGTTGTGCGCGGAGAAACGGGCATTAACCAGCTGCTGAAGCAGCAGCTTTCCCCAAAGAAGACGGCCATTGTTCAGGACTCGGCCGGTCTGGCCGTTGAACGCTTTTTAACTGCCGGTTACAGTTTCTGCACGTGAACACCGCCACCGCTGGTCTCCAGATGGACAACCGGCCCGCCGCCGTTCACCGGGCCTTTGAGCTGGTCGCGCTCCCGCTTGCCCTGCACCGTCACCGGCAGGTCGCAATGAACCCCGCCGCCCGAGGCCTCGGCGTCCAGGTTGAATGCGGCATCGGCGGGAACTTTCACCGTCACTACGCCGCCGGACGTCGAAAGACTCACGTCACCCGGCACCGGCGAAAGCAGCACGGCTTGGATTGAGCCGCCCGACGTGTCGCCTTTGACCTTGCCAGCGACGTTTTCGATGGTGATGCTGCCGCCGCTGGTGTCCACGGATACCGGCCCCTTGAAAGTCTTGACGGTGATGGAGCCGCCCGACGTGTCGCCGTTCAGCGTGCCGGACCCGCCGGTCACTTCAATGCTGCCGCCACTGGTGTCAATTTTGATCGGCCCTTCGCAATCGGTGACATGAATGCCGCCGCCGGAAGTGTCGCCGTTCAGCGGCCCGTGCAGCCGCGTGAATCGGAGTTCGCCGCCACTGGTATCCGCCTTGACCTCGCCGGTCACATCGCTGGCCGCGATGCCGCCGCCCGAGGTGTTGAGCCGGGCGTTGAACTGGGCCGGTACCAAGATGGTGTATTTCGCCTCGTTGCGATTTTTTAAGCCGCTGAACCAATGGAACTTTTCCTTGATCTTCGAATGCGCCCGGACGGTGACGGTGTTTCCGTCCTGAACAAAAACGACGGGATTTTCAGAGAGGAATTTTTGCTCCTCCTCCGCGCTGCCGCGGGCGACTTTCCGCCACACGTTGATGGTGACGGCATCAGTGGAGTTGGTGCTGACGTCAATGGAGCCGAAGTCAACATCCACGACGAGCGTACCGCCAGGTGAGACTTGGAAGGTTTTGTTGGTTTGTTCCTCGGTCGCGGCGAGCGCCACGCAGGAGGTCAGGGTCAGCAGGAGCAAGGTCAGTTTCATGATGAATGAATCATTTATTTGTGTGCAACCAGAGTCAGGCGCAACCGGACAACACGCCATAATCAATACCCAGAAACCGGCCAAAAGTTTCAACTTTTTCCAGTCAGTTGCAAGTTCTTGTCCTTCGGGACTTTGCGAACCGGAGCGCGGTCAGCAGGCCGCCGGAAATTTCCATCGGCTTCGCGGGTTGCCGGCTTTCTGCCGAAAGCCGCCACAGCGATAAGGCTCCGGCAATTGTAAACTTCGGAGTTGGGTTGACGCTAGGCTTGACGATTGCAGCCTATCAGCTAGACCACGACTTCATAATATCATCGGTGCCATAACGTCGAAGAACAACAACAGAATCAAAATCAGATACCATCCCTTCTCGTGCCGCACCAAGGCCGTGACCATACACATCAGAGACAATGCCGTGAGCACAACACCAACGACGGTAAGGATGTTGTAACTCCTGCTCGACTGGAGAGCCTGTGGGTCAGGTGTGTAAGCGGTCTGCTGCTTCGCTGCCTGATCGAGGCGCGCAGCTTTGCGGTGCATAGCGTCCATGAGAAAGCCGCGAGCAGCAGAGTGGGTGAACAGGGCAATCAGCGCCAACAAAAACGCCGCCAGAAAAAAAGCACGCTTATTCATGACTCGGCAAAGTGGTCTAACAGATAATGAACGGCTGTTTTTACAGTCTATCCTTACGCATTTTTTCGACTTTGCTCCCGGCGGAAATGTTTGTCCAGAAAAAGTTTGGCGATGATTTGGCGAGCGGGCGCTAATGAAATGGCCGCACCAATTTCCTCCCTCTCCTCGTCAAACGAGGAGAGTTATATTCCATCGGTGCGGGGGTCAATATTCGCCTGCCCATTCCTGCATCCTGAATTTTTCGTGTCCATTCGTGTGGATTCGTGGTTTAATTTCTGAAATGAAGCTGTCCATTTTGTCCATCCTGCTCGGCCTCGGCGTGAGCGTGCCGCAGGTTTACGCCCTGACCAAACCGAAGCAGTTCGCCGCCGCGGCGCGCAAGTTTCCTCGCAACCTGCCCGCCGGCGTTGTGTTGATGCTGCTGGCCACGGCGTGGTTTGTGTGGAACGTGAACATCGAGCCGATCGCGGATTTCTCGGTTTTCAAACCGTATATGATTGCCGGTTTTATGGCGGTGGGAATTTTGGCGTGCATTTTTGTGCAGGATTTTCTGGCCGCGCGCGGACTCGCCGTTGTGCTGCTGCTGCTGGCAAAATTGATGGTGGATACCGGGCGTCCGCATCTGGGCGAATCACCCTTTGTGCTGGTGATTCAAATTTGGGCCTACCTGCTGGTTGTGGCGGGCATCTGGTTCACCGTAACGCCGTGGAAATTGCGCGACATTTTGAATTGGGCGACGGCGACGGAAGATCGCATCCGCATCGGCAGCAAAATCCGTCTGGCCTTTGCGGTATTCGTGGTGATTCTCGGCCTGACGGCGTTCCGCGGGATGTGAGCGCAATCAAACCCAAGATTCTGGTCATTCGCGGCGGAGCCATCGGCGATTTTATCCTTACCCTGCCGGCCATTGCCGCCTTGCGCCGCCAATTTCCCCGGGCGCACCTTGAGGTGCTCGGTTATCCGCACATCGCCCAACTCGCGGTGGCCGGCGGTTTGGCGGACCGGGTGCAGCCGATCGAAGCGCGCGGGCTGGCGGGGTTTTTCGCCCGCAATGGCAATCTTGAGCCGGATTTGATGGATTACTTCTCCGAGTTCGACCTGGTCATTTCGTATCTTTACGACCCGGACGAGATTTTTAAAACCAATGTGATTCGTTGTCTGGTCAAGCAGTTCATCGTCGGGCCGCATCGCCCGGAACGAAAAGGAGCGACTCCACGCCACACAGGTTTATCTCAAACCTTTGGAACGGCTCGCGATCTTCGATGCGGACCCCGTGCCACGTCTTAAAGTAGGGCAGGCGTCTCGCCTGCCTCACGAGCGCACAGGCGCGAGCGGAGCAGAACTTCCAGGCAATGTCAGCTTCGCTGACTCTGGCAGGCGAGACGCCCGCCCTCCTTTGATCTTTCATCCCGGCAGCGGCAGCGAAAAGAAGAACTGGCCGGAAACGAAATGGGCCGGGTTGATTCAACAAGTCATGGCGACCACCCGTTGGAACCTGCTGCTGGTTGGCGGTGAGGCGGAGGGCGAACGCCTGCGACGGTTGGCAGCCGCATCGCCGCCGGCGCGATGTTCGATCGCGCAAGGCCTGCCGCTGGCCGAACTGGCGCAACGCATCCAATCCGGCGCGGCCTTTGTGGGTCACGATTCAGGCATCACGCATCTGGCGGCGGCGGTGGGGCTGCCGTGCGTTGTCCTGTGGGCGGACACGCTGGAGGAGATTTGGCGGCCACTGGGCGAACGATTGGTGGTTCTGAAGGAAATCACCGGCGTGCGGGCCATCAGCGTGGAAAGAGTGATGAACGAATTGCGCAAACTGATCGGGTGAGATTTTTGGACTGCGGTGGCAGAGCGCAGCGGCGACACCGCTTTTCGACAGTGCATAGAGCTTCCAAAGCGGCGTGGCGCTTCGCTTCCCGCCGCAGTCCAAATATTCTTAGTTGCGGCTGACGTCGGGTTGCTGCTCAAGCCCTCAATTTACTGAATCCAACCGGCGACTTGCGCCAGCTTGACCAGCAGATAAGCCACGCCACCGGCGGCAGGAATGGTAAGAATCCACGCCCAGACGATGCGTTCCACCACGTCGAGTTTGAGGTGGTTCAAGCCCTTTGCGCAGCCGACGCCCATGATGGAGGTGGTGATTGCGTGCGTCGTTGAAACAGGCATTCCGAACGATGCCGCTGTGAAGAGAATGGTTGCCGCCGTCGTTTCCGCGGCGAAGCCATGGACCGGATGCAGCCGCACCATCTTGTGTCCAAGCGTTTTGATGATCCGCCAGCCACCGACCGCCGTGCCGGCACACATCGTCAGCGCGCACATGCCCTTGATCCACACGGCGATCTTAAGCGGCTGGCCATTAACCGGCTCCAGCGTTTTCAAAAAACTGAGCCAGCCTGGGCAGGGAATCGAAAGCTCCTCCGCTTGTGGCGGCGACGAGTGCCAGCGCGATGATGCCCATCGTCTTTTGCGCGTCGTTGGTGCCGTGGCTAAAGCCCATGTAGGTCGAACTGAGCAACTGGAGTTTGCCGAAGGTTTTGTTGACGGTGGTGGGTCGCCAGTTTCGCAATAGGAAATAAAGCGTGCCCATCAACAAAAAACCAACCACCAATCCCAAGGTTGGCGACAGGATCATCGGCAGAATCACCTTCCACAGCAATCCCGTACCATTCCACCAATGCACGCGGCTGGGGACCGACCAGATCAGGACCCCCCAGTTGTTGTTGGTGGCGGCCAAACACGCGCCACACAAGCCGCCTACCAGCGCGTGCGACGAACTGGACGGCAAGCCGAGCCACCACGTGATAAGGTTCCAAACGACGGCGCCCAGTAACGCGCAAATGAGCACTTGCGACGTGACAATCTTGGTGTCCACAAGACCGGAGGCAACGGTCTGGGCCACCTTCACGCCCCAGAGCGCGCCAAGCAAGTTCGTGACAGCGGCCAGCAGCACGGCCTGCCGGGGCGAGAGCACTTTCGTGGAGACGACCGTCGCGATGGAATTGGCTGTGTCGTGAAACCCGTTGATGTATTCAAACACCAACGCCACCAGGATGACAGTCAGGATGAGGGTCATCGCGCGCGGTCAGGAATTTTTCAGCACAATATGCATCACCACGTTGCCGGCGTCGCGGCAGCGGTCAATGACCTTTTCCATCAACTCGTAAAGGTCGCGGATGACCATGGCCCGCAACGGTTCGTAGCGTCCGCTGTAAAGATCTTTCAGCAGGCTCATCATCAATTTGTCCGCCTCGCTTTCGAGATATTGCAGCTTGTCATTCAGTTCGCGGATTTTTTCCAGATGCTTCATGTCGCGAATCTGCCGGACCATGTCCAAAACCACGTCGGTGGCCTGTTCCATGATTTCGATCTGGCGCACAAAATCCATGCCTTCGAGATGCTGGTGGCCGAGGGTGATGCGCTCCGCCAGCTTGTCCACCGTCTTGGGAATTTTGTAAAGCGCCAGCGCCAGCGCCTCGATGTCCTCGCGTTCGAGGCCGGTCACAAACGTTTTCACCAGTTCCGCGCTGATTTGCCCGGCGATCTTTTTCTCCTTGCGCCGCGTGAGCGCGAGATCATCGAGACTTTTGGCCGAAGTCGGCGTCTTGATCAATTCGATGACCAGCCGGACGCTTTCGTGGGCCTCGCGCGCGGCGTCTTCCAACAATTGATAAAACCGGTCACCCTTTCCGAAAAGCGTTTGGAGTGAGAACATGGCTGAAATGTGATATACAAATCGGACAAAAGTCCATCATTTTCCAACCACGGATGAACACGAATTCACGCGGATTAAGACAGGGCGTGGTTTAATTGAAAAAAATACGGCTGCAACCCGAACGCCAACGCCCCTCCGTTGCTGGAATTTACCGGCCAAAATTGAGTCGCTGAAAATCCGCCGGCGTTGTACATTGGGCCCGTTATGGCACTGGCAGACATCCGGCGGGAATATTCGCTCGGCAGCCTGGACGGCGCGGATTTGGACGCGGATCCGCTGGCGCAGTTCAATCAGTGGTTTTGGCAGGCCTCGACGGGCGGCCGCTGGCGGAAGATCGGCATTGCTCTCTACAAACTCTGGCACACCCTTCTCGGCCACGCGCCGATAGACGTGAACGCGATGACGCTGGCGACGGTGGACCCGGCCGGCCAGCCTTCCGTCCGCACGGTGTTGCTCAAAGGGGTGGACGAACGCGGTTTTGTTTTTTTCACGAACTACGACAGCCGCAAGGGCCGTGAGCTCGCCGAAAATCCAAACGCCGCGCTGACTTTTTATTGGGCTGATTTGGGGCGGCAGGTCTGCGTTGCGGGCGCGGTGAGCAAGTTGTCACACGATGAATCGGAGGCGTATTTCAAAAGCCGTCCGCGGGGCAGCCGTCTCGCCGCGTGGGCATCGCCGCAAAGCAGCGTGATTCCCTGATCGCGCAGCGCTGGAAAAAAGGTGGAACGCCATGGCGGCAAAATTTCCCGGCGAAGTGCCGTTGCCGCCGAATTGGGGCGGTTATCTCCTGAAGCCGGAGCGCATCGAATTCTGGCAGGGCCGGCTAAACCGGCTGCACGATCGTTTTTGCTACACGCGGCAGCCGGGTGATGTTTGGAAACTGGAACGGCTGGCACCGTGATGATTATTTCGCCGGTTCGTCCTCGCCGGCGGAATCTTCCTTGTCCTCGCCGATGACGGACGCGATGGCTTGAAGTTTGTCGCCGGCATCCAGCTCAATGAGTTTGACGCCCTGCGTGTTGCGTCCGGCTTCGCGAATGTCCTTCACGCAGGTGCGCACCATCTGGCCTTTGACGGTGATGAGCATGATTTCATCCGCGTCGCGCACGGTCAGCGCGCCGACGACCGCGCCGGTCTTCTCGGTGGTTTTCATCGTGATGATGCCCTTGCCGCCGCGTGATTGAACCCGGTATTCCTCGAAATCGGTGCGTTTGCCGATGCCGTTTTCGCCGGCGACCAGCAGTTTGGCGTCCGGCACAACAATGGCCAGCGCGACGACTTCATCGCGTTTCTCCAATTTGATGCCGCGCACACCGCCGGCGGGGCGGCCCATCGGGCGCGCGTCCTCCTCGTTGAAGCGGATGCTCATGCCGTCGCGGGTGATGAGCACGACTTCGTTCTGGCCGGTCGTCAGCTTCACGTCAATCAACGTGTCGCCCGGCTCGATGCCGATGGCAATGATGCCGCCCTTGCGGACGTTGGCGAAATCCGCGAGCGCGGTTTTCTTCACCGTGCCCTGTTTGGTCGAGAAAAGCACAAAGCCCGGCTGTTCCCACGTCACGTCTTCCTTGTTCGCGTTGGTCTTGGAAAGCACGCGGATGAGCGCGGCGATGGTCTCGCCCGCCTTCAATTCGAGCAGATTGGCGATGCTCCGGCCCTTGGCGGCGCGGCCCATGTCGGGAATTTCATGCACGCGCTCGACATACACACGGCCGGTGTTCGTGAAGAACATGAGGTAATCATGCGTGCTGGCCGTGAACAAATGCTCGATGAAATCATTGTCCTCATCCGTCGCGCCCTCCTTTGTCGTCATGCCGATGACGCCCTTGCCGCCGCGGCGCTGGGCGCGATAGGAACTGATGTTCGTGCGCTTGATGAGGCCGTTGTGCGTGAGCGTGATGATGACGCCTTCGTTGGCGATGAGGTCTTCGATGTTGATTTCGCCTTCGTCGGGCATGAGGTCGGTCAGGCGCGGGGTGGCGTATTTCTCTTTGATCACCTTCAATTCGTTCTTGATGATGGTCAACACGCGGGCTTCCTTCGCGAGAATGTCCATCAAATCCTCGATGCGCTTGAGCAGTTCCTTGTATTCGCCCTCGACCTTGTCAATTTCCAGGCCGGTCAATTGATACAGGCGCAATTCCAGAATGGCGTCCACCTGCCGTTCGGTCAGCGCGTACCGGCCCTTGGTCAGGCGCGACTCGTTGCGAATCAAAATGCTCCAGCGCTCGACCTGTTTCTGCGTCCACTCGAAGGCGAGCAGCTTGACCCGGGCCTCCTCGCGCGTCTTGCTGCCGCGGATGATTTTGATGAACTCGTCGAGGTTGGCCAGCGCGATGAGATAACCTTCGAGAATTTCCGCGCGTTCCTCGGCCTTCTTCAACTGGAACCGCGTGCGGCGCAACACGACCTCGCGACGGTGCTCGATGTAGCAATTGATGAGCTCCTTCAGCCCGAGCGTCTTGGGCCGGCCGTGGTCAATCGCCAGCATGTTGACGGCAAAACTCGATTCCAGCGCGGTCTGCTTGTAAAGATTGTTGATGACGACCTTGGCGATGGCGTCGCGCTTGAGTTCGACGACCACGCGCGTGTTTTCGTCCGATTCGTCGCGGATGGCCGTGATGTCGGTGAAGCCCGGCGTTTTTTCGTTCACCAGTTCGGCCACGCGCTCGACGAGCAGGGCGCGGTTGACGTTGTAAGGAATTTCCGTGATGACGATTTGTTCCTTGCCGCCCTTGAGTTGTTCGACGCCGACCTTGCCGCGCACCTTGATGCTGCCGCGGCCCGTCGTGAAGTATTCCTTGATGACTTCCAGCCCGCACACCATGCAGCCGGTCGGGAAATCCGGGCCTTTGATGAATTTCATCAGGCCCTTGACCGTGATGTTCGGGTCGTCAATCTGCGCGCAGACGCCGTCAATGATTTCGCCCAGATTGTGCGGCGCGATGTTCGTGGCCATGCCGACGGCGATGCCCGTGCCGCCGTTGACGAGCAGATTGGGAAACGCGGCGGGAAAAACGGTCGGCTCGGTGCGGGTCTCGTCGTAGTTGGGAACGAAATCCACCGTGTCCTGGTCCATGTCCTCCATCAGCACCGCGCCGAGATGCGCCAGCCGCGCCTCGGTGTACCGCATGGACGCCGGCGGATCGCCTTCGACGGAGCCGAAATTGCCCTGGCCGTCCACCAGCCGTTCGCGCATGGCCCACGATTGCGCCATGTGGACGAGCGTCGGGTAAATCGCCTGGTCGCCGTGCGGATGGTAATTGCCGCATCGTTTCGCCGACGATTTTGGCGCACTTGAGGTGCTTGCGGTTCGGCATACAGCCGAGTTCGTTCATCGCGTAAAGAATGCGGCGTTGCGAAGGCTTGAGGCCGTCGCGCGCATCGGGCAGCGCGCGGGAAATGATCACCGACATCGAGTAATCCAGAAACGAGTTCTTGATTTCGTCGGCGACGTTGATCTTGGCGATTTTTTCCCCGGAGGCGAACAGCGGGGTGTTGGTCGCGGGTAGTTGTTCGGAACTATTGTCGGGCATAATTAAAATCAGTTGGCGGCGGTCAAGTCCTCCAGCTTCGCCGGGACCAGCGCAATGGCAAATTGTTCGCAGGCGGCGCGAATCCGTCTATCGGTTGCGGACATCGCGCCGCTGCGATGCAAATCGCAAGTGGCGACGTGCAGGGCATCCAGCGTTTTCAACGGAATATGCGGATGACACGCGTGTTGGATTGCGCTGGCGCGTTCCAGCACGGGGCGGTTCAACGGCAACAAGCGGATAAATTCGGATTCAATCATCGAACAAAATTTTTCGGCTGCCGCGATGCGTTCGCGCGGCGTGATGTATCCGCCCCGCTCTCTGGCGAGCAGGGCGGAACGAACTTCGGTTACCGCCAGCTCCGATGTCACAAACTCGCGGCCAGTCAGATTTTTGCCAAACCATTCACTTTCTGGATTCGCGCACGAGCAGCTTGACGATGATGGCGGAGTCGAGATACATCGTTACCAGCCGCGAGCGTCGCGGTCTTCGCGAATGATTTCGTCCGCCGTTGGTCCGCGATGGATCGGTTGTTTCATCAGGTAATCACCCATGCCTTGAAAAACCTTTCCACGTTCGCGCGTCTCGGCCTTCACCAGTTTGGCCTTCGGCTTGCCGTCGCTGGTGATGGTGATTTCGCGCCCGCCCGCGACCAAATCCAGCAGCGCCGACAAATGCGCTTTGGCCGAGCGCACGCTGATGACTTCGCCAATGCCCGGCGCAACGGCGATTTCTTCGAGTACCATCGGCTCCGGCCTGTGCGGCGGGTATTTTATTGTCTTTGTTTTCATGCACCCAATGTAGTCTCATGTGACTACATTCGTCAATCTTTATTTTCTAAATATCCAAGTTCCTGACGTTCAAGCGCGTTGTCCTCGATGAACTGGCGGCGCGGCTCGACTTCCTCGCCCATCAGCTTGGTGAACATTTCCTCGGCATCAACGGCGTTGGTCAGGTCAATGCGCAGCAATTTGCGCCGCACCGGGTCCATGGTCGTCTCAAACAGCTCCTTCGGGTTCATCTCGCCCAGGCCCTTGAACCGCTTGATGGACAGCCCGCGCTTGCCGACCTCTTTCACTCCGGCGAGAATTTCCGGAATGGAAAACAGCGGCTTCACCGTCTCGCGCTCGCCCTCACCCTCGATCAATTCAAACAACGGTTTATCCTGTCCGGCGTAGTGCTCGACGTTGAAACCTTTTTTGTCGAGCTTCGCCAGCAATTCAACGATGGCCTTGCTTTCGTGCAGTTCGACGTGGTGCGCACGCCGGGTCGAACCGTTTTTCTTCTCGACGGTCGCCGTGTCGCCTTCCTCTTCGCCGCCGAACAGCTTCAAATCGGCGTTCTTCGCCCCGAAATGCGCCAGCTCTTCCTCGGTGTGGAAATAATGGACCGTCTCATCGTTGCCTTCGCGCACCTTCACCAGGTGTTTTGGCAGATCGCCGGTCTTTTTCTGGCGATGTTCAACATACTCGGCGAAGTCGCCGCCGTGACGTTTCAAGGCATTGGCGTATTTGTCGAGCGATTCGAGCAGTTCCAGGATTTCCGCGAGTTGCTTTTGGGAAAGCTCCTTGTTGTCGGAAAGATTCTTCAAACGCACTTCTTCCGTGCCGAGTTCGAGCAAAATTTTATTCAACCGCGCGTCGTCATCAATGTATTCCACGCGCTTTTTGCGCGCGATCTGGTACAGCGGCGGCTGCGCGATATAGACGAAACCGTTTTTGATCAGCGCGGGCATTTGCCGGTAGAAAAACGTCAGCAACAGCGTGCGAATGTGCGAGCCGTCCACGTCCGCGTCGGTCATGATGATGACCTTGTGGTAGCGGAGTTTTTCGAGATTGAACGCGCCCTCGCCCTCGCCGTCGCCGATGCCCGTGCCGACGGCGGTGATCATCGTGCGGATTTCGTTGTTCTGAAGCACCTTGTCCAGGCGCGCCTTCTCGACGTTGATCAATTTGCCGCGAATGGGCAGGATCGCCTGGAATTTCCGGTCGCGTCCCTGTTTGGCCGAGCCGCCGGCGGAATCGCCCTCGACGATGAACAACTCGGTGTTCGCCGGATCGCGGTCGGAACAATCGGCGAGTTTGCCGGGCAAACCGCCGCCGGTGAGCGCGCCTTTGCGGACCGTCTCGCGCGCCTTGCGGGCGGCCTCGCGCGCCCGCGCCGCGAGCAAACCTTTTTCAATGATTTTCTTGGCGACGCCGGGATTCGCGTCGAAATGCGTCATCAACCCGTCATAAATAACGGACGAAACAATGCCGTCAATTTCCGTGTTCACCAGTTTCACCTTCGTTTGCGATTCGAAGCGCGGATTCGGCAGTTTCACGCTGAGCACGCAGACCAGGCCTTCGCGGACATCGTCGCCGGAAATCGTCGGGTCCTTTTCCTTCAGCAAATTGTTCTGCTTGGCGTACTGATTGATGGCGCGGGTCAGCGCGGAGCGGAAGCCGGTGAGATGCGTGCCACCGTCGGTGTTGGAAATGGAGTTGGCAAAGCAGAGAATCTGGTCGCTGTAGCTGTCGGTGTATTGCAACACGCAATCCACAAACACGTCCTCGTCCTTGCCGTCAATTTTGCTGGGCCGTTTGCCCGCGATCGCGATGGGCTTGGGATGCAACGGCTGTTTGCTCCGGCCCAACTGGCGAACGAACTGCTCGATGCCGTCCCGGTAAAAAAATGTCTCCGTCTTCTCGTCGCGCTCGTCCTTGAGCACGATTTCGATGCCCGGATTCAAAAACGCGAGCTCGCGCAGACGGTTCGCCAGGATGTCGAACTTGAATTCCGTCGTGATGGTGAAAATCGTCGGGTCAGGCTTGAACGTGATCAACGTGCCCGTTTTTTTGGATTTGCCGATGACTTCGAGTTTCTGGGTCGTTTTGCCGCGCTCGAATTCCATCGAATAAACTTTTTCATCGCGCGAAACCTCAACCCTGAACCAGTCGGAAAGCGCATTGACGCATTTCGCGCCGACGCCGTGCAGGCCGCCGGAATATTTGTAGGCGCCCTGGCCGAATTTTCCGCCCGCGTGCAAATTCGTCAGCACCAGTTCGACGGCGGGCATCTTCCACTTCGGATGCATGTCCACCGGAATGCCGCGTCCGTCATCCCGGATCGAAACCGAGCCGTCCACGTGAATCGTCACTTCGATTTTGTTGCAATAACCCGCCAGATGTTCGTCAATCGAATTGTCGAGCACCTCGAACACGCTGTGATGCAGCCCGCGCTCGTCCGGGTCGCCGATATACATGCCGGGCCGCTTGCGCACGGCTTCCAGACCTTCGAGCTTGTCTATTTTTGAAGCGTCGTATTTTTCGGTCGCCGACGGTCTGGTTTTGCTGGTTTCTTCGGCCATATCTTCTTTGGTTTTCGGCATAAAAAGCTCACTTTTACGGTCGTTTTAACCGGGTCAGTGAAAGCTTAAAAAGTATAGAAAAAACGACGATTTAGCACAACCTTTATTTGGTCAAAAAAACGCCCAAAAACACTATGAATTGTGGCTGCTCCAATCCGCTTATGCCGTATATTGGGGCATCACCGGACTGTGACAGTCGCTGATTTTATGGAAAAATGACGCCGGATTTTGCCATCGTTTTGCCCTGAATCCGCTTGCATTGTCGCGCCGCAACTTTAGCTTCCGCGCATGGCTTTTTCCAAAAAGCAGAATGAAATTTTGAAGCCCGTCGAAAACGCGCCGCATCTTGACCGGTTTGTCCGCTGCCACATCGGCCCGCGTTCAGCCGACGTCAGAGAATATAACAAGTGGCACCATTCAGACTTTGATTATTTCGCTTATCCATTTACTCATAAATTATTCGATAACATTGTGAACACCGGAGGATTAAAATAATTATGAAAATACTAACATTATTGGGCGCATTGGTAATTGCTGCAAATTATGTTCAGGCACAAATGCCAAACATACCAACGCCAGAGTGGAAAGTGACGCTTAAAGTTGTGGATGATATGTCAGTCCATTTTTATCGGGTGAACCGGCATCAGCGGCCATTGCGCCATGCTTTCATTCATCGTAGCCCGATGGTTTACATTCTTGACTTTGTGGCGTGAGCCGGTTGGCTGGCTTTCCCGCCATTCCGGGTAAATCCAACTGGCTTTTTTCAGATGCGAACCGTAATTTCCCCGGATGGCTTTGACTGAAAATCTGACCGCTTCGCCTGACTGGTTTGTCCGCCGCCACATCGGCCCGCGTCCCGCTGACGCCGACGAAATGCTCAAGCAACTCGGCTACGCGAGCCTGGAGGCCATGGTGGATGCCGCCGTTCCAAAACAGATTCGACTCGCTCGTCCGCTGCAACTGCCCGCCGCGCGCAGCGAACATGAGGCCCTCGCCGCGCTGAAAGAAATCGCGTCGCAAAACCAGGTCTGCCGCTCGTTCATCGGCATGGGCTATTACGATTGCATCACACCCGCCGTCATCCAGCGCAATATCCTGGAAAATCCCGGCTGGTACACGCAATACACGCCCTATCAGGCCGAGATTTCCCAGGGCCGGCTCGAAGCGCTCCTGAATTTCCAAACGATGGTCGCCGATCTCACCGGCCTCGACATTGCCAATGCCTCGCTGCTGGACGAGGCTACCGCCGCCGCCGAGGCCATGACGATGTGCGCGCGGCTCAAGGATGGACGCAACATTTTCTTCGTCTCCGAAACCTGCCATCCGCAAAACATCGAGGTCGTCCAGACCCGCGCGAAGGCGCTCGGCATCGAAGTCGTCGTCGGCAGCCACGAACAGTTTTCGTTCACCGAAAAGGTCTTCGGCGCGCTGGTGCAATATCCGGACACGTTCGGCGCGATTCACGAGTTACTCCGGTTTTGCGGAGAAAGCCCACGCTGCCGGCGCGCTGCTCACCGTGGCCACGGATTTGCTCGCGCTCACGCTCATCAAACCGCCCGGTGAATTCGGCGCGGACATCGCCATCGGCAGCGCGCAACGCTTTGGCGTGCCGCTGGGTTATGGCGGCCCGCATGCCGCGTTCTTCGCCACGCGCGACGAATTCAAACGCCAGATGCCCGGCCGCCTCGTCGGCGTCTCCAGGGATTCCCGCGGCAAACCCGCGTTGCGCCTGGCGCTCGGCACGCGCGAACAACATATCCGCCGCGAAAAGGCCACCAGCAACATCTGCACCGCGCAGGCACTGCTCGCAAACATGGCATCCATGTACGCCGTCTATCACGGGCCGGATGGCTTGAAGAAAATCGCGGGGCGGGTCCACCGGATGACGAAAGCCCTCGCAAATGGACTTACTGCGATGGGTGGCTGCCACCATGTTTTCCAAGAACATCCATATTTCGATACTATTGTCGTGGCGAGTTATTCAGTCTCGGCCAAGGAACTCGCCGTCATTGCGGAACAGCACGGGGTAAATCTTCGCATCATTGACGATCAGCGCGTCGGTATTTCTCTCGATGAAACAGTTGGTGAAAAGGATTTGGAAACATTGCTAAACATATTTCTTGCCGCCCGCGAGAAAGGACATGGAGTCAAGAAATCGCCTGAAGAGAATTATTCGCCAGATGAATTACTGCGGAACGTTGGGACTTCCGACTTCGGACTTCGGACTTCGGACTTCCTTACGCACCCGGTCTTTAACTCGTACCACAGCGAGACCGAGATGCTGCGCTACATCAAGCGGCTCGAATCGCGCGACCTGTCGCTGACGGCCTCGATGATTCCGCTCGGCTCCTGCACGATGAAGCTGAACGCCGCGGCGGAGATGCTTCCCATTTCGTGGCCGGAGTTTGCCCGGCTTCATCCCTTCGCGCCGCTGAAACAGGCGCGCGGCTACCAAATCCTGTTCCAAAACCTCGAAGATTGGCTCGCGGAAATCACCGGCTTTGCCGGAATCTCGTTGCAGCCCAACGCCGGTTCGCAGGGCGAATACGCCGGCCAGCTCGTCATCCGCGCCTGGCACGAAAGCCGGGGCGAAACGCACCGCAATGTCTGCCTCATCCCAACCTCCGCGCACGGCACAAACCCCGCCAGCGCCGTCATGGCCGGGCTGAAAGTCGTCGCCGTCGCCTGCGATCAGGACGGCAACATTGACGTGGCCGATTTGCGCAGCCAAGGCCGAGGCGCATAAAAAAGACCTCGCCTGCCTGATGGTCACCTATCCGTCCACGCATGGCGTGTTTGAGGAGACGATCAAGGAAATTTGCGAAATCATCCATGCCAACGGCGGACAGGTCTATATGGACGGCGCGAACCTGAACGCGCAGGTCGGCCTGTGCCGTCCGGCGGACATTGGCGCGGATGTTTGCCATTTGAACCTGCACAAGACGTTTGCCATTCCGCATGGCGGCGGTGGCCCGGGCGTCGGCCCGATTGGCGTGGCAAAACATCTTGTGCCTTTCCTGCCCGGACATAGTGTTGTTGGAGTTCACGCTTCAGCGTGTTCGGGTGACGGCGGCAACCTAAAGGTTGAACTCCAACACATCGGCCCGGTCAGCGCCGCGCCGTGGGGCAGCGCGGGCATTCTGCCGATTTCGTGGATGTACATTGCCATGATGGGCGCGGACGGCCTGACCGAGGCGACCCAGTTTGCCATCCTGAACGCCAACTACATCGCCAAACGGCTGGAGAATCATTTCCCGACGCTCTACCGCGGCCACGGCGGACTCGTTGCTCACGAATGTATTCTGGATTTGCGCCGGTTCAAGAATGTCACCGCCGAGGACGTGGCCAAGCGGCTGATGGATTACGGATTTCACGCGCCGACGCTGTCCTGGCCGGTTGCCGGCACGCTCATGGTCGAGCCAACTGAGAGCGAATCGAAGTTCGAACTGGACCGTTTTTGCGACGCGATGATCGCCATTCACGGGGAAATGCAGGCGATTGAATCCGGCGCGGCCGACCGGCAGAACAATCTGCTGAAAAACGCGCCGCACACGGCGGATCATATCGCAGCGACAATTGGAACCGGCCGTATTCGCGCGAACAGGCGGCGTTCCCGGTCAAATTGCACGACTACAAATTCTGGCCCGCCGTCGGCCGTATGGACAATGTCTTTGGCGACCGCAACCCGGTTTGCACTGTGCGGGAATGGAGAATTATTCATAACCGCAGTAACAATGATTTAATTAGTGAAGCATCGCTGAATGTGAAAATATCTCTTTATGGCAGTGCTACCATTCTTTGCGATGCCTAAAAAGCAGGTTCAAGACACTCTTGCCAAGGTATCTCCACAAGATCGCGAACGTATCGAAAAAGGACTTCAGCATTCTCGCACCCTGTTTGATTTGTGTGGCAAACATATACCGCACGAATTTGAAAAGGAAAACCTGCGGGACGTGATTAGCCAGCGAGACACGTATGTAGTTGACAGCAACTCAGATTGGAAAAGGGAATGCAAAGAGCATCTTGATAAGGCGTTCATCATATCGCCCGCGCTTGCTCGTGAAAATCCAAACACAAGAGATTTGATACTCGAAGCAACTCGTTCCAAACTTGGGAACATATTCAGCGTCGGGATAGATGCACGGCTTAACTACGTTCTTATAGAAAGAATTGACGAGCATTTTCAATACGAATTTGACATCCCAAAGCTGTCAGAAGCTTCACGGGAAAAAGGGGAAACATTCGCAAAACAAAAAGCGGAGAATCGCAAAAGTATAGAAATTGAAAAGGAGTTGATTCGCGCGCACATAGGCAACGAACTTTTCTTTGCCGTTTCACTCGACCGAACCCCGATTAGCCTTGCCTTTGGAACATCAGGAAAGGCTTCTGACCTGCCAATGCCTCAAGAAATGCCCAATGTCGTAAGCAAATTAAAAGCTCACATACAGCGACGGCTTCCAGAATGTAAATACAACATCAAAAAGTCAAAGCGTGTCGTCGAGTTGTGCTACGCAACGCTTCTTGTCGAAGATACGGAGCCTAAAGGCATACGCTGGGAATTTGACGAGCCGGGCTACGAGCATGTTTTTGGTGATATGTATATTGCGCAGACTGCAATCTACCTTGGAGCAAGAATAATGACGAAAGACAGAAAGCTTTCCCAGATGGCAAGCTATGCTGGTATCAAATGCTGCCATGTTCCAGAAGTTGGCAGGTAAATTCCTGATATCTTTGCGTGTCTGCGGTTCAAAATCCTTCGCGGAGAATTGAATCCCGCCTTCGCTTTGCTTCTTCGCGGCAAGCCGTGTTCATCGGTGTTCATCCGTGGTTAATTCGACCCGGATGGCGGCCAGTTTGGCATGCGGTTCATCACAGCCGCAATCCAGCCGGTCGGCGAGCCGATGAGGGTCGCGGGTCAGACGTTTTTATAAATCCATCATTTGCAATTGAATCCACAGCTTGACTGGGCCTCCCACCTGGTCTAGCCTCGAATAGCTGTTCTAATTTATACTATCAGGAAAGGAGTTTAATATCAGCGCAATTGCAAAAGGACGTTGTCCGTCTGTTCGAGCTATGGCTTTGTTTTTGAGCGCAGTTTTCGCCGGACCGTTTTCTGCGGCGGCGGTGATCGTCCAGCCGGGCGGCTTGGCCGTAACAACATCGGGCGCTAGTTTGGTTTTGTCGTTTCCGACCACGACCACGAACTATTACGGGGTGCAGATGTGTCCGGATTTGTCGCAGCCGTGGACCAATGTCCAGGCCGGGCTTCAGGGTTACGGACTCGTGAAGGCGGTTACGATGAGCAATGTGCTCTCGGCCGGCCGGGGATTTTACCGGACGGTGGTCCAACCCAAGCCGACGCAACTGCTGTTGCCGCAGTCCACCGCCTTCGCCATTCTCGGCTACGACTGTGGCGCCATCCAGGAGCAGGTTTACGCAGCCGGCTTTGATCCCACCAATGGATATCCGACCGGCAACGTGGACCTGAAGACCTCTTGCAGCGCTGGCAGGGCTGGCACTCCACCCTCCATACACACGGCTTCGGTCCACGTAACTTGGGACTTCGGTGGCAACGTGATCTCCACGAAAATACCCGCAACCGGGACTGCGGCCAACCCAACGTTCATTGCCACCGACAGATTCAACGACATTCTTTATAACGCCGGGGCGAACGCGTATCTCATCGTTCCGGTTCCGGCGGCGCCGACTGGTGTGGCCGCCGGTCAGACCGGCGATCGATTTCAGGTTTCCTGGACGCCGAACAGGGTCAATCCAGTCGCCATCACCTCGTCAACGCTCACGGCGACGCCGGTCAACTCAACCGCTTCCATCCTCACGACCACCGTGACCGGGCCGGGCACGAATGGAATCATTCCGACATTGCAACCGGCGACGAGTTATCAAATTACTGTCGTGAGCACGACCATCGGCGGGTCCAGCCCGGCCTCGATTCCCATCAGTGTGACGACATCGCCGGCCACAATCCCGCCATCGGTCCCCGACCGGAGTCTCGGCGCAGTGGGCAAGCCCGAACGCCGATCCCGGACCTAACACGCTCGTCGCCACCTGGCTGGCGGCCAATCCCGGCAACAGCCCGGTTGACCAATATCTGGTCACCATCACCGACAGGGACACCGCAGGCACGCTCACGCAGACGGTTTCCGGGACGACACTGATTGCGTATTTCAACGTGCGACTCCAACCCAAGCTGGTCGGTGACCGTACGGGCGCACAACGCCGCTGGATGGGGACATCGTCAGCCGCTGTTGCGCTGGGAGGCCTGTGACGGAGAGCCGTTGGACGTTACAAGAATGTGCGGCACCGCCCGCCTGTCGAAGAGTTTTGGCGACCGCAACCCGGTCTGCACGTGCGAAGGGATGGACACCTGTGTTTCTTCATGTAAACTTTCGCTGACATGAAAATCACCGAAGCGCTTTTGGCGGAACACGTCGTATTCCACAACATTTTCGACCACATCGAACGGGTCGTGCCGAACTTGAAAACGCTGGGCGAAGTGGTGGGCTGGGCGGAACTGATGGAAAACCTGTTGCTCGCCCACGGCAAGGCCGAGGAGGACCTGGTGTTCGCCCCGCTGAATCATTACCTGGAACAAATTGGCCAGCGCGACAGTTTCGAGCACGAGCATCGGGAAATTGACAGCAGCCTGCTGCGGGTGAAGGCCGCCAAGCGGCTGCCCGAAGCGCGACAGTTGTTGCTGCGGGCAGTGACCGCATCGCGCAAACACTTCGACCGCGAGGAGCGGATCGTTTTCCCGCTGGCCGAGAAAGTGATGAAAAAGGAAACGCTTGTCGAACTGGGCAAGGTTTGGATGAAACAAAGGGACGCGGAGTCCTGAAGCAGCAGAAGCAGGACCGGCCCCGGTCTGTCCTATGTTGCCAACGCGGCGTTCACGCCGGCGACGAGCGCGTTGACACGGGTGGTCAATGGAAAATCCGAGGGCGCTTCGAGGGTGTAGGACAATCTTGTCTTGTTCACGATCAAGTAAAATGCCTCGGCCCATTGCGGGCGTGTGGCTGGGTTGAGGTTCGGCCGGATGATGCCGTTCTGTGCCGGTCGGTCTTCGATGATTTCAGACGGGTCGATCGGGCAGACTTCCGCGATGCGTGCAATCATGGTTTCGGCCAGCGAAGGCCGCTTTTCCGGGTTCAATTCGTAAACGTAAAAGCCGTGCGATTCCCAGTCTTCATGCAGGCAGAGGCAGAGGTCGAACTGCGGCTGGCGTTCCAGCCAGGCGATGTGCGCGCGCGTTTCCGCCGCTTCCAAGTGCCGGTATTGCCGGTTGAGGTCAGTGCCTTGGTCGTTCTCGCGGCGGTTCAAAACGAAACCCATCGGATTCAGGCACGGGCAAAACCACAGTTCGGCGTTTGCCGGCCACCGGTTTTCCTGGAGCAGGCGCAGCGCCGCGAGCGGGCCAGCGGGTTCGTCGCCGTGAATGCCGGTGCTGAGGTAAATCCTGGTTGAGAGTTGAGGGTTAAGAGTTGAGGGTGGCGGGCGATGGAGGGTGAGCAGGTTGAATTCGCCTTGCTTCCCAAATATCTCGGAGGTCCAGCCGTGCTGTTGTGCGGCGGTTTCGATGTCGCGCAGAACGGCGCGGATGTCAATCGTCTCGCCGTGGTAGCCACCATGATTTTTGCCAAGCTTTTCCACGCGGAGAATTTCACGCAAAGACGCGAAAACGCAAAGAAGTTTTATCTGCTTACCGATGTGCCGTTTCCGGCATGCCACCAAATCGGCGCGAACTTTCCCACGCAATCATGGCGTGTTTGCGGATTTTTCCCCAGTGATAAACTCCAATCACCCCGGTCTCGCGAATGACGCGATGACACGGAATCAGATACGCCAGCGGGTTTTGGCTTACGGCTGTACCCACCGCGCGCGCGGCAGCCGGTTTGCCGATGGCTCCGGCAAGGTGTCCATAGCTCGTGAGCGAGCCGGCCGGGACCTGCAACAACGCCCGCCAGACGCGCACTTGAAAGGGCGTGCCGCGAACGAACGCGCGCAACGGAGCGCCGGTCGCCGACCCGGCGTGTTGGTTCAGGACATGACGCGCGAAAATTTTTGCAGCGAGCTGCGCGGCAGCCGAATCATCGCGCTTTAATTTTGCCTGCGGCCAATCTTCCTGCAACGCCGCCAGGGCCGTTTTCTCATTTTCCGATTCAACGAAGGAGAGATGGCAGATGCCGCGCGGACTTTCGGCAATCAAACATTTTCCAAACGGGCTGTCCGCAAAGCCAAATGAAATCGTCCAGTCCGCGCCGCCGGATTTCACTTCACCGGGCGACGCGGCTTCGAGATTCACGCAAAGGTCATGCAATCGTCCCGGCCCGGAAAGGCCGGACTCCAGCGCCACATCCAAAATACTGTTGCCGTGGCGGAGCAATTCCTTCGCGTGCGCGAGCGTGAGGCATTGGAGAAATTCCTTGGGCGTGACACCCGCCCACGTCGAGAACAAGCGATGAAAATGAAACTGACTCAAGCCCGCGCGCCCGGCCAAGGTCGTCAGGTCCGGCTGCTCGACGTGGCGCTCATCCAGGAAACGGATCATTTGGGCGATGCGTTCGTAATCGTTCATGTCCTCACTTTGCCACGGGACAATGGCCGCTCCCACCCGATTCTTGTCACGAAATTGTTTACCCACTTTTCATCCTGCCGCAAGTGCTGCTGCATCTCCACCGGGCCATTTGCGGGTATAAGCTCCACATTGTTTTGCAAGCGGGCAAAATTTTTCAGGTTGCTGTTCAAACCAATTCCAAGAAGCGCAATGCCCGCTGTTGAAATTAAGATCGGGTGATGGCTCAATCATGCGGATGTAAAGAAGCCCTCGATAAACGCCGCAGGTATACATGCGCGGTATCGGCAAAAGTTGCGCAAGATAAAATTTAGCTATGTCTTCAAATAAAATACGAACCTGACTATCGAAATTACGAACAACAGTAACAATGTCCTCGATGTGAAAAACTTTGTGATCGTTTGAACTCAGCCCATCGTTAAAGTAGGTAACGGACTTTTGTTTCTCATCAAAAGAGAAAAAGCCAACAGTCCCATGCGTAATTTCTTTTCGTAGATTCCGTAGTTCTTCAAACCAGCCAGCATAAGCAGTCGCTAAAATTACGCGCACTGGCTCTGGAAAGTCCGTCGAAAGCCGACCTTCTTTCGCAGATTGGAAAAGAGTCGAAGCAAATCGCATCTTCTGCAACTGATCCATTGTTGGATAAATAGCCTGGAAAAATTCCAAAAGCCCATCAAGGCTTGAATAAAGTTCGCACAGCATGGCTTCTGTTAGCGCACCAAATTCCTGCGAATGTAAATTGCGAGAAGCTCCATAACGCTCCAGTTCCTCGCGATCCTTTGGAAGGCTTGGAATTATGCGGTCAGCAATGCGAGCAAAAACTTGATATTTCCATAAATGCCCAATACAGGCGTCCAAAGCCTGATAACTTTCGCGAGTAGTTGGTAATGGTTTGCCGAGTAAAGCGCGCAACCGAACAAGTTGACTCCATTGTTCTGGTGTGAACTGAAGGTGGAAGATTTTTGGAAGTTCAGCTTGAGTCATCGGATTTTATTTCACCCAACCATCGCTTCTGTTTCACAATTCTCTTTTCCACAGCCGCAGCCGGTTTCTTCCTGGTCGCTGAAACCGTGGCTGTCCCAGCTCGGGTCGAGGCCGAGGTCTTTGAGCATTTGCAGGTCTTTCTCGACGGGCTGGTTGAGCGTGGTGAGATAATTGCCGACCATCATCGCGCTGGCGCCGGCCATGAAAATCAGGCTTTGCGCGTCCCGCAGGTTCATCGTGCGCCCGCCGGCGATCATGATTTCCTGCCGCGGCAAAATGAGCCGGAAGCAGGCAATGGTTTTTAAAATTTCCAGGACGGGCAGAGGAGCGTTTTTCTCAAAGGGCGTGCCGGGAATCGGATTGAGGATGTTGATAGGCACGACGTTCGCGCCGATGGCTTTCAATTCAAACGCCAGGTCGCAGCGATCTTCGCGGGTTTCGCCCATCCCGATGATGCCGCCGGAACAAATCTTGATGCCGGCCTTTTTCAGATGGCCGATGGTCTCCAGTCGGTCGTCGTAGGTGTGGGTGGTGCAGGTCTGCGGGAAAAAACGGCGCGAACTTTCGAGATTGTGGCCATAGCACTCGACGCCAGCCTCCTTGAGCCGGTCGGCCACGCGCTGGCTTTTGATGATGCCGAGCGAGACGTCCGGACGCGTTTTGCCGCCGGCTTTCAGCTCGCGCACCCGGGCGCAAACCTCATCGAGCAGCGGGCCTTCATTGAGGCCTTTCCAGGCGGCGACAATCCCGACGGCCGTCACGTGGTTTCGGTTGGCTTCATCGGCGGCTTCGGCCACGGGTTCAGGGTCCACGAAGCCATATTTGGGCGAGCCGGTCTGGTAATGCGATGATTGCGCGCAAAAGCTGCAATTTTCCGGGCACGCGCCGGCCTTGGCGTTGACGATGGAGCAGAGATGGATTTTGTTGCCCTTGAATTTTTCCCGGATGCGGTTCGCCCACGACAGCAAATCGAAAATATCGGAGCGGTTTTCGAGATTAAAGAGCCACAACGCCTCGTCGCGGGTGATTGGGCCGCTATTCAAAACCCGTTGTCCCAATTCCGCGATCCGGGTCGGGTGGTTTGCGTCAAGCATGTGTGCTGTCATGGTTGACAGCATAATGCGTGAATCAAATTCCGCAAGCGGACATCACTGGGCAGACGGCGCTTCCGCCTGCGATGGAATCGTGGCGTTCAGATAAGCGGCGAGCGAGGCGATTTGCATGTCCGTGAGCGGGCCGCCGTCGGCGGTCGAAAAGGCGGGCATGAGCGATCCGGGTTTGCCATGGGCTATCCACGTTTGCCAGAACTCGACGTTGGTCGGCACTTTGAGGGCGTGCAAATCCGGCACCATTGAGGCGCGATGTTCGCCTTCGTGGCAGATGGCGCAATCCGCGTCGAAAAGCAGCTTGCCATATTTGCCCTGGCCGGGTTTGACGTGGCAGGCTGCGCAATCGCCGTGAAAAACCGCCTGCCGGTCGGCTTTGGACATTTCAATGCCGCGCGCACGGTCGGCGTCGGACAGCGTCGGGGTCACGGGCGGAAGAATGTTGATTTTGACCATGAGGGTTTGAGTGCCTTTGTCGGCGGTGACGGTCACGGTCTTCAAAAGGGTGCCGCTCTTCCCGGCAAAATTGACAGTCACACCAATCTGGCCGTTGGTGCCGGCCGGAAGGGTCCACGGCAGTGGCGGCAGTTGCGCCGTGGTGCAGCCGCAGGATGTGCGGACATTCAAAATAACCACGTTGCCTGGCGAAACGTTTGTGAAGCTGAAAACAAAAGAAGCGTTGCTGGCGCTCGCGGGGGCGTTGGTTTCTTTCATCGTGCCGTCCCAGGCGAGAATGCCGTTGCCCAGCGGCTCGGAAGAGTGTGATGTATCCGGCACATAAACCGGCGGTGTGGTCACGGCCGGGTTGGTGGGGCTGCCGTCCGCCGCGAAAAGTTTTCCGCCAACCAGGACAACACCCGCAATTCCGCAAATGAAAACGCACCGTAATTTCATAGTTTTTGAACAATAAACAACCCGTACTGATTTGACGAGCCGAAAATGTTTGGTTTGCAAAATATCACGAACGGTTCAGCGCGCTGAGCACGGCGCGCACGGACGCCAGCTCGATGTTCGTGTCCACGCCCGCGCCCCAGCGGGTTTTGCCGTCGGCATGCTTGATTTGGATGTAAGCAATCGCAACGGCCTCTTCGCCGGAACTCAAGGCGTGCTCGCTGTAATTGGCAATTTCAAAACGGGGCACGCCGATTTTGCCGAAACCGTGGACGAGCGCGGCGAGCGGGCCGTTGCCTTCGCCGGAAAGTTTCACCGGCTTGCCGTCGCGAATCAATTTGGCGCGGCAGCGGACGACGCCGTTTTTGCTCTCAGTTTCAAAACCCTCAAGCTGCCATGGCTTGTTGCGTTCGATGTATTCGCGCCAGAACATCTTCTTCAACTCCGCGCCGCTGACTTCGCGTTCCGAGCCTGTCCACCTCGTCGTTGGCGATCGGCCCAAACTCGCGCTGCATGTCCTTGGGCAATTCGATGCCGAATTCGCTTTCGAGCAAATACGCCACGCCGCCCTTGCCGGACTGGCTGTTGACGCGGATGACCTCGCGGTATTCGCGCCCGATGTCCGTCGGGTCAATCGTGAGATACGGCACGTCCCAATGTTCGCGTTTGCCCTCCTTCCACTCGTGCAATCCCTTGCGGATGGCGTCCTGGTGTGACCCGCTGAACGCGGTGAAGACGAGTTCGCCCGCGTACGGATGGCGCGGCGGCACCGTCATGCCCGTGCAGCGTTCATAGACCTCGATGATGGAATTCAGGTCGCTGAAATCCAGTCCGGGATGGACGCCGTGCATGTAAAAGTTCAGCGCCACGGTGACGATGTCGAGATTGCCGGTGCGCTCGCCGTTGCCGAAGAGCGTGCCTTCGACGCGGTCCGCGCCGGCGAGCAGGCCCAACTCCGTCGCCGCCACGCCCGTGCTGCGGTCGTTGTGGCCGTGGAGACTGATGACGAGCGACTCGCGGTTTTTGAGGTTCCGGCACATCCATTCAATCTGGTCGGCATAGACGTTCGGAGTGGCGATCTCGACAGTGTCGGGCAGGTTCAGGATCATTTTCCGTTGCGGCGTGGGCTGCCACACCTCCATGACCGCCTCGGAAATTTCCCGGGCAAATTCGACCTCGGTGGAGCTGAAGCTCTCCGGCGAATACTGGAGCATGACCTTCGTGCCCTTGAGCCGGGACAATCGTTCCTGGATCCACCGGGCGCCCTGCACGGCAACCTCGATGATTTCCTGTTTCGACTTCCCGAACACAACGCGGCGCTGGGCGGGCGAGGTGGAATTGTAAAGGTGGATGATGGCCTGCTTCGCGCCGACGAGCGATTCGAACGTGCGCTCAATCAAATCCTCGCGCGCCTGCACGAGCACCTGGAGCCACACGTCGTCCGGCGCGCGATTTTCCTCGATGAGCCGGCGATTGAACGCGAACTCCGTGTTGGACGCGGCCGGAAAGCCGATTTCGATTTCCTTGAAGCCGATCTTCACCAGCGTCTGGAACAACTCGAGCTTCTGGCTGACGTTCATGGGCACGGCGAGCGCCTGGTTGCCGTCGCGCAAATCCACGCTGCACCAGCGCGGCGGACGGGTGAGGACGCGGTTCGGCCACTGCCGGTCGGGCAGGCTGGGCGCCGGGAACGGACGGTATTTTGACGATGGTTGTTTGTGCATAAACTCAGGCGTTGACGGAATTAAATCACGGATGGACACGGATGGACACGGATAAAATACGCCGCCGGAGCGCCGAGCACCGTCTCGGCGCGTTGGAGTTCACGCTTTAGCGTGTTTCGAGAGCAAGCTAAAGCTTGAACTCCAACCTGAGCGAAGCTGGGGCGGCACTTGGCGCACCAATCGCATCTGTGTTTATCCATGTTCATCTGTGGTTAAAAACAAAAACCCCACCGCCGTCTGGCAGTGGGGTTCTCAAATTCTTCGAACGCAATCAGAACCCGACCGCCGCGCGGCACAGCAGCAGCGCATTTGCAAGCAGCAGGTTCAGATTCAAGTTGCGTTTCACGTCCGAAAAGTTACGCCGGTTTTGTCTTCGCGTCAATTGTTTCCTTCACCTCAGCCAATAAAAGCCGCGTGAACGGCCTTCATCGCAGCTTCGCCCTTGGCCAGATCAATCACGACGGAAATTTTGATTTCACTCGTCGAAATCATGTCAATGTTCACGCCTGCCTGCGCGAGCGTTTCAAACAGTTTTCCGGCCACGCCCGTGTGGCTCTTCATGCCGACACCGACGATGGACAGCTTGCCGATTTTCTCGGCGGTGATCACGTCGCGCAAACCGAGTTCGTTTTTCAGGCCGTCAATGACCTTCTGCGCCTTGAGCAAATCCGGCTTGTCTGCCGTGAAGGAAATATCCGTCTGGGGCGTGCCGGTGCCGTGGCTGATGTTTTGCACGATCATGTCCACGTTCACGGTCGCGTCGCCGAGCGCCTTGAAAATGCGCGCGGCCACGCCGGGTTTGTCGGGCACGCCCACGAGCGTGATTTTGGCCTGGTTTTTGTCGAGCGAGACGCCGCGCACGACGACGCCTTCCATGCTTTTGGTTTCTTCTTTCACAATGGTTCCGGGGTTTTCATTAAAGCTGGAGCGGACTTCGAAGACCACTCCGAATTTTTTGGCAAATTCAACCGAGCGGCTCTGCATCACCTTCGCGCCGAGGCTCGCCAGTTCGAGCATTTCGTCGTAGGAAATCTCCTGCAATTTCTTTGCGGTCGGCACGATGCGCGGGTCGGCGGTATAAACGCCGTCCACGTCCGTGTAAATCTGGCAAAGGTCGGCCTTGAGCGCCGCCGCCAGCGCAATCGCCGTCAAATCCGAGCCGCCGCGGCCCAGCGTCGTGATCTGGCCTTCCGGCGTCTCGCCCTGAAAACCGGCGACGATGACGACATTGCCCTGCTTCAAAAGCTCATGGACTTTCTTCGGCGTGATGTTGTGAATTTTGGCTTTGGTGTGAACCACGTCGGTGACGATGCCCGCCTGCGGGCCGGTAAGCGATACGGCCGGGACGTTCAACGCGTGCAGCGCAATGGCCGTGAGTGCGATGGTCTGCTGTTCGCCGGTGGCGAGCAGCACGTCCATTTCGCGTTCGCTGGGCAGCGGCATGATTTCCTTGGCCAGCTTGATCAAATTATCCGTCACGCCGCTCATCGCCGAAACGACAACGACGACCTGGTCGCCTTGGGCGCGATATTTCGCCACGCGCGCCGCGACGTTTTTGATGCGGTCGGGGTTGCCGACCGACGTGCCGCCATATTTTTGAACGATTAAAGCCATAGGAGTCAGAATTCAGGAGCCAGAATCCAGAATGGAGCGGGCGTAAGATTCCAGTATTTTGCTCACTTCTTCAAGTTGTTGAATCAAATCGACGCCACTTCCATAGTGAAGGTCGACGCTCAAAATCAAATAATAGCGGCATTCTTCCAGCGAGCCTTGGGCGATGTTCAGGAATCGGACTTTGTCCGGCTTGCCGCGCTTCTTGAAGCCCTCGGCGATATTGGCCGGAATAGAAACCGCTGCCCGACGAAGCTGGCTGGTCAAACCGTAAATCTCCTTGCCCGGGAAATTCTCGGTGAATCGGTAAATCCCTAGCACAAATTGGTGAGCCTTTTGCCAGACGATTAAATCTTCAAAGCTTTTCGCAGGCGACCGCAAAGGCTGCTGGCGCCCATTCTGGATTCTGGATTCTGGCTCCTGAATTGTCATCTTTTCACTCAAAATTCTCGACGCGAATCATCACCGGCTCGCCTTTGACGACCGGCAACCGGCCGATCTTTTTCAACGCGCCGCTGACCGCGCCGTTGGTCGCGTAATGCAGCATGAAAATCAGCGGCACGCTCCCGCCTTCATGGCCTTCCGGCTGGATCACGGACGAAATGCCAATTTTCGCCGCGCCGAAAATGGCGGCGATCTTTGCCAGCGTCCCCGGACGGTCCACGACGTTGAGCCGGAGAAAATACTGCGAGACGGCTTCCTCGATGGGCATGACCGCCCCGGCGCATTCGTGTGGCACAAACGGCGGCACACGCTGTTTGCTGCCCGATTTCAAGTCCAGCGCCGCGTCGGCCAGGTCGCTGAGCACCGCGCTGGCCGTGGCGTCCTTGCCCGCGCCGCGGCCGTAAAACAGCGTGTCGCCAACGATGTCGCCGCGCACAAACACGGCATTAAAGACGTGGTTCACGCTGGCAAGCACATGCGCGTTGGGCACGAGCGTCGGATAAACCGAAACTTGCACCCGGCAACGATTTCGGATTTCGGATTTCGGATTTCGGGTTTTCTTCGAATCGGCAATCGGCAATCGGCAATCGGCAATTCGTTTAATGATTCCCAAAAGCTTGATCGTGTAACCCAGTTCGCCGGCAAACTTGATGTCCAAGGCGGAAACATGGCGGATGCCTTCGACGTGGATTTTCTTCGGGTTCACCCAAAAGCCATGAGCGAGCGATGCCAGGATGCCAATCTTGTGCGCGGCATCGTGGCCGTCAATGTCCAGGTCCGGCGGCGTCTCGGCGTAGCCGAGCTTTTGCGCGTCCGCCAGCACGGCGTCGAAGTCAGCGCCTTCCAGCTTCATCCGGGTGAGGATGTAATTGCAGGTGCCGTTGACGATGCCGTACAACGCGTCGATGCGGTTGCCGACAAACCCTTCGCGCAGCGATTTGATGATGGGAATGCCGCCACAAACGCTGGCTTCGTAATAAAGATTCGTGCCGTATTTCCTGGCCGCGGCAAACAGCTCCTCGCCGTGCGCGGACAGCAGTGCCTTGTTGGCCGTGACGACCGGTTTGCCAAGCCTGAACGCGGCGAGAACCATCGTCCGGGCGATGCCCGTGCCGCCGACCAGTTCGGTGACAATGTCCACCTGCGGATCGTTGACGACGCTTTCCCAGTCCAGCGTCATGATCGAACGCGGGATTTGATACGGCCGCGGTTCATTGAACGCCTTCACGGCGACCTTGCGGACGGCAACCTTCACGCCGATGCGCGAGGCCATGAGGCCGCCGTTGAGCTGAAGCGCGTGAAACACGCCGCTGCCCACGGTGCCACCGCCAATCATGCCAAGATTTACCTGCTGCATAAGAACAAGAAGCTTGCCGCGAAATGGAGCAAGGGACAATTCAATTTTGAACCACGAAAAACACAAAACACACGAAATCTTTGCCGCAAAAAGGCGCAGAAAGCGCAAAAAATACATCTTAACCACGGATGGACACAGATGAGCTCGGATTAAAATCCTGCCAAGCTGACAGAAAATCAAACCACCTTCGCCTCGCCGTTGCCTTTTACAACTCCGCCAATTAGCCACGCCTTGTGCTTCTGCGCGCGGATGAATTTCAAGACCGCATCCGCCTTGTCCGCCGAGACAATGCTCACCATGCCGATGCCCATGTTGAAGACCTGGTAAAGCTCGGCATCCGGCACGCCGCTTTTGGCCTCGATCATTTTGAAGATCGGCAGCATGTCCCACGAACCTTTGCGAATGATCACGTCCAGGTTCTTCGGCAGCACGCGCGGGATGTTGTCCACAAACCCGCCACCGGTAATGTGGGCGAAAGCCTTGATTGCATGTTGGATGTTGGATGTTGGATGTTGGATGTTAAATTTCTTCAGCATCCGTTGCACCAGCGGCCCGTAGCTGACGTGGACTTTCAGCAGTTCGTCGCCGATGGTGTTTTTCAATTCCGGCACGCGGCTCTTCGGCTTGAGCTTCAATTGCTCGAAGAAAATTTTGCGCGCGAGCGAATAGCCGTTCGTGTGCAGGCCGCTGGAGGCAATGCCAATGACGGCGTCCCCGGTTCGGACGGTTTTCTGGCCGTTGAGCATTTTGGATTTTTCAACGACGCCGACAATCGTGCCGCTCACGTCGTATTCGCCCTTCTGGTAAAAGCCCGGCATCTGCGCCGTCTCGCCGCCGATGAGCGTGCAATTATTTTCCGCGCAGGCGCGCGCGAACCCCTTGATGATGTCGGTGAAAACGTGCGGCTCCAGTTTGCCGGTGCCGAGGTAATCGAGAAAAAACAGCGGTTCGGCGCCCAGCACGGCGATGTCGTTGACGCAATGGTTCACGAGGTCGGCGCCGATGGTGTCGTGCCGGTCCATCGCGAAGGCGATTTTGAGCTTGGTTCCGACGCCGTCCACGGACGACACGAGCACCGGTTCGCGGTATTTTTTCAGGTCGAGGGCGAAGAGCCCGCCGAAGCCGCCGACCTTGCCGAGCACCTCGCGGCGGTGGGTGGCGGCGAGCAGTTGCGGCAGCGTCGCCTTGACCTTGTTGCCCAAATCAATGTCCACGCCCGCGCGGGCGTAAGCTTTTTGTTTCATGCGCCCGGAGATTAAACCGAGAAAATGAATTGCGGGCGAGAAAATTTCTGAAGGACTATCGCGAGACGGATTGGTAAATAGAAATTCAAAAATGATTTTGTTTTTCCGTTGCTGCGTTAGTAACGTGCCAATCAATTATGAACAAAAGCTTGGTGCAAGAACTCGTTCCTAAATTTGTCCAAAGCTACGATTCGACCGCCAAAGACAAGATTTGGCAAAAGCAAAGCGCTGATTTCAGACAGTTCTGGTCGGAGCGGGTGCTTGCTCCGGGAAAGGAAACAATTTCCGATGACAACTGCGACGCAATCATTCGCATTCTCGACTTTAATGGAAAGGGCAAACCAAAGGGCAGTGAGGTTGTCGCCAAAGTGATGGTTTCCCAAAACGTCTGGCGGAAACTTTTTAACATTCTTCACTCTGATAAAAAGCTCGCAAGTTTGGTGGATTCTATTTTCAAGGAGGCCAACATTGACCGTAAGGCTCAATTAATTGATGAGCTTTATGCCGCAAACGCAGCCGGGAAAAATTGGCTCACTGGTGAAAGTGGCAATGTGCTGAACGCGCTGCTTGCAGCGTATGACCCAGTTAAGAATTTGTCGGCAGTATCAATCAAGCACCGAAAAGCTCTCGTGGATTTTCTGGAGATAAAGTCGCCTTTTGATTGGGCTTCGGCTTCGATTGGAAAACGGATTTCACATAGTAATGAATCCATTCAAGAGGCCACTCGTGCTCTTGGTCTGACCGGTTCTGCACGGACACTATACCAGTTTTTGTATTCCGAACCGATCTCGAATCTCTGGCAAGACACCATCAAGCGAGAAGGCAAACAAGTGATTGTCACTGTTCCGCAAAAAACTGACGCCGAAGAAATTCAACCAGCAAACAAAGGCGAGATACGGGAATCGCTGCAAATGCAAGCCATCCTCGCAGACATTGGATCAAAAATGGGATTTCAAATTTGGCTGCCTCCTTCAGACCGTAGCAGAGTGCTGACAAAATGGACACCGAAGACGGGTATACTGCTTGAAGAACTTCCGGTCACATTCAATCCGACCACGATGAGAACCATCGAACAGATTGACGTGCTTTGGCTTAAAAGAGCAGAAATTGTCAGAGCTTTTGAGGTCGAACATACAACGTCAATTTATTCTGGGATTCTCCGCATGGCGGACTTGCTCGCGATGCAGCCCAATATCACAATTAAATTGCACATCGTTGCTCCGACTTCACGACGCGAAAAGGTTTTCCAAGAAATCGGCCGGCCTGTTTTCGCCGCGCTGGGAGGACGCGCGCTGTCGGAAATTTGCACTTTTCTTTCATACGAAAGCCTTACGGATTTACACGAACAAAAACATCTGGAGCGTTTGTCGGACAAGGTGCTTGAGGATTACGAAGACAAGTCACAGGAAGCATAGCACCGTAGGTGCGGAATCTTTGTAGTTTATCGCCCGAATCCATTCAAGCTCCGTCAGGAGCGATTCCGCGCCGATTTCCCGATGATGCCGCTCCTGACGGAGCTTGAACCGTTTGGATTTGCCGGTTGCTACAAAGATGTCAGCCCTGACGGGCTTTCAATTTCGGAGCGCGAGGAGATTTGGTGGGGCGAGCGTCCTCGCGAGCCGATTCTGTCTTAAGCACGATTCCCAAGCCGGCTCGCGGGGACGCTCGCCCCACCGAAATTCCAACATAATCACTATTCAAATCGGAATCGAATTGCGCTTCGGCGCATTTGTTGCAAAAATCGGCGGATGAATTTAGACGCGCTTTATTCCGAACTGACACTGAAACCCAATGCCAAGCTCGCGCTGGTCGTCCTCGACGGCCTGGGTGACATCGCCACCAAAGAACAAAATTATCTCACGCCGCTCGAGGCCGCCACGACGCCGAATCTCGACAAGATCGCCAAAGACTCCGCGCAGGGTCGCATGATTCCCGCCGCGCCCGGCATCACGCCCGGCAGCGGACCCGGCCACCTCGGCTTGTTCGGCTATGATCCGCTGGAATTCCAGGTGGGCCGCGGCGTCATCGAGGCGCTCGGCCTGGGCATGGAACTCAAGCCCGGCGATGTCTGCGCCCGCGCCAATTTCGCCACGCTCGATCCCAAAGGCATCGTCACCGACCGCCGCGCCGGTCGCATCCCGACCGAGACCTGCGAAAAACTCTGCGCGATGCTCGCCGCCAAGGTCAAAAAAATCGGCGATACGGACATCCTTATCAAGGCCGGCAAGGAACATCGCTTCGTCGTCGTGTTCCGCGGCAAGGGGCTGGAAGGCCCGCTGACCGACGCCGACCCGAACCGCGAAGGTTTTGCCATTCCCACCGTAAAGCCGCGCGATGAAAACAATGCCGGCCAGAAAAAAATGGCCGGGCTTATCGCCGATTTTTACAAGGCCGCGCTGCCGATCATCGCGAAGGAAAAACCGGCGAACGGTTTTCTCATGCGCGGCATCGCGCACCAGCCGCACATCCCGCTGTTCGAGGACCGCTACAAATTGAAACCCGCGTGCCTGGCGGTTTATCCGATGTACAAAGGGCTGGCGCAACTGGTCGGCATGAAAAAAATCGAAGGCCCGGCGACCATTGTCGAACAATTCGAGCGTTATCTCAAGGAATACGACAACTTCGACTTTTTCTTCATCCATTACAAATACACGGACAAATACGGCGAGGACGGCAACTTCATGGCGAAGATGAAGGCGATCGAGGATTTTGACGCCGCGCTGCCGATATTGCTGAGGAAAAAGCCGGACGTGCTCGCCATCACCGGCGACCATTCGACGCCGTGCGCGATGAAGGGCCATTCGTGGCATCCGCAACCGGTGCTGCTGCACTCGGCAATCAGCGGTTCGGACAAGCTGCAACGTTTCACGGAAACCGGCGCGAACAGCGGCTCGCTCGGCGTGTTTGCGGCAAAATATCTCATCCGCCTGATGCAGGCCAACGCGAAGATGTTCGACAAGTTCGGGGCGTAAATTGAATTTCGTCCTCGTCGTCGTCCTCGTTCTCGTAATCGAAAACATCCGACGACGAAGGACGAGAACGAGAACGAGGACGATTAAAAAATAAATGAACCTGCCGAACAAGCTCACCGTCTCGCGTTTTGCGCTGACGGTGGTTTTTCTTTGGGCGCTGTTCTGGCCCTGGCCCATTCCCTTTCGCGGCACGTTGGCGCTGGTTTTTTTCGGCCTCGCGGGCATTACGGATTATCTCGACGGCCGCATCGCGCGCAGCCGCGGCCTCATCACCAATTTCGGCATTTTGATGGACCCGCTGGCGGACAAGGTCATGACCTGCTCGGCGTTCATTGCGTTTGTCGAGAGCACGCACCTGAAACCAGACGCGCCGCTCAAGGTCGCCGCCTGGATGGTCGTAATCATCGTCGCGCGCGAACTGGCCATCACCGGCTTGCGGCTGCTGGCGGCGTCAAAAAACATCGTGCTCGCCGCTGAAAGATTTGGGAAGCACAAGACCATCTCGCAAATCGTGGCCATCAATGCGCTGCTGGTCGTGGACGCCTGTCACGAATGGCCGCTGTGGTTGCAGGGCATTTTCTCCCCGTGGGTGGTCGTATTTGCGGAAATCATGTTGTGGGTGACCGTTGCGCTGACCGCGATGTCCGGCTTGATTTATCTGTGGCGCAACCGCGCGATTTATTTGAGCGACATGTAATACTGGGGGTTGAAAGTTGAGAGACCATTAAAAAATGGGCCTCGTTACCCAACTCCTGCAAAGTCACCGATGCGACGCCAGCGGCAGCGTGTCTCCTGAATTCGTGGATTGATAAACGGCGGGCGGCAAACCGGCCAAAGGATCGCTGTGCCGATGATGTCGCCGGGCCACACTGACGAGCACAACAACCAATAAAACGGCCACGACCGCGCCGCCGGCCAATCCAACCCGCCAACTGAATTTCGAGAGCACAAACATCAACCGGTCTAGCGGCGTCTTCGACGCTTCAGTCAACGGCGGGGGCTCGCTGAATTTTTTCGTGCGACCCAGTTCGGCATCGAGCACCGCCATGATTTGGGGCACGTCGAGCTTGAGCAACGTGGCGTAATTTTTCACCGAACCGCGGATGTAAATCGGCGCGGAAAACACATTGAAATCGCCCTCTTCGAGCGCGCGAATGTGGTCGGTGCGCATTTTGGTGGATTCCGCGACCTGCGGAATCGTCAGGTTCCGGGCCTCGCGGGCGGCACGAAGTTGTTCAGCAACCGTGGACATTTCGCCTTATTTAGCGGGTTTGACGGGAGTTTGGCAACAATGGAAATTAAGCAATAAAAAAATTGGGAACATCGAACTCTGAACATCGAATTGGTTGTCACCAACCGTCTGTGGTTCATTCGGGGTTCGATGTTCGGCGTTCAATGTTCGATGTTTTCCCCAAAATCCTTCCCGACCACGGCTCCAATGACCGAGCCGATGATCGCTCCGGCCGCGAAATCCGAGAACCAATGGATGGTCATGGAAACGCCCAGGCCAACATAAAAGGCGTAGAGGATCGCCATCCAACCCAGCCACCGTTGTTTCGGACAGAGTGTAAACACCGTCACAGCCATGGCGAAGGCGATGGTGGTGTGCGACGACGGCCAGCCCCAGAAAACACCGCCGCGCATCCAGCCGAAGCGGAAGACATGACTGATGTCCGCGCCGACGCTGTGCGCCGGATGAACGCGGCCCGTAACCGCTTTGAAAACGGCAGCGACAAACGCGCCGAGGAGTTCAGCCTGGCCGACGGCCCAACCGGCCAGAATGGTTCTGGAACTTTGGATAATGAAGCCGACGACAAGCAGGAACAGCGGCAGGCCGATGGGCAGGAACATGCCAACCACAACGGCGGGCCACATCCACGAACGAAGCGCCGGGTTGCGGGTGGCGAGGAACCAGCGCCAGTCGAAGCCGGACAGGACGAGGATAAAAGTGAGCAGGATGGCAACGACATGCCAGACTAGCCTCCAGCCCGTGAAGCAGCCCATGAGGTTGCGCGGCACCGTCACCAGAAATTGTTTCATTTGGATAGGGTGGAAAATCTATTTTCATCGGCAGCCAAATGAATTTACACCGCTTATGAAAATTTACTTCAGCCAATTAAAATATGTTGTTTTTAATGCGCCAGCCTTCATCAAGAAGGTTCGCAACATCGGCATCGGATAATGCAAACCATTCGCTATCTGACCTCAAACGCTTTTCAGCAAAAAAGTTTTGAACAACAGTCTCCGTTTTCATCGAAGCTGCGCGAAAGTGCCCCGCTGGCTCAAGCTGTTCGGAAGAACCTGTCTTTAGTGAGCCATATCGCCCATAGGGTTCTGAGCCACCAGTGAACCCAATTTTGTAATAGCCACTTTCCTTGCCACGAAATAAATAAACAAATCCCATTGGAACTTGTGTTCCCAACACATTAAACAAATGAGTTTTCCGTGTCGGATACAGTTCAAAAGTATGAAGCCATTTCTGCCACATTTCATCACTGCTTTCAGAACGTAATAGCTCATCAGAAACACCTTTCTCAACAATCCGTTCCCAGTCGTCATCACGGAAATATGCAAACCGATAAGGAATGTTCAAATGATCCCAATTGTCAAAAGCACTTCGATCTAGTCCCCACGTTTTCAAATCAATTTGATCTAACTCACAATCACGGATTTTTAAAAATTCCGGTGGTGCTGCGCCGGTAAAACTTCTTGAAACATCCTCGTAATGCTTCAATAGATCGAATGGTTTTTTAGAATTAGCCTTTCCCCATAGTTCTTCATAACTAAATCCGTTGCCATAGTGTTCGCCCCTGATTGCATCAACCTGCTTTTTGATCTCTGACGGCATTTGCGAGCCTTTCTTTTCTGGCAGTTCTCCGTGCCAAGTTGCCAAAGCTGCAAGCCAATTAAGAATTTGGCGTTGAATGGTCGTGAACTTAGTGTGATGAAGCCAAGTCCCAACCTTTTGCGGAAGCATAATCGCAAAAAATTGTCTTTCTGTGTGCTCATCGAAAATCGAAAAATCTGCTGAATTTATAAGTGCATGAAATCGTTCAAAGATGGACCATGTTTCTAGTGTTCGAGGAATAAAGGAAAGAACAGGGTATCCTGTCGCTGCTTGCGTGGTTCGTATTTCATCAACGCGAACGGCCTTTACACACCTGATACGTTTAAGAAATTCAGCGCGAGATAATTTACTTTTCTTCCAAATGCCAGTGTTAACGACGATCATTTCACCTTGCTGTAATTGATTATTCAAGGTTGATGCCTGTTTCATATTCATCACTCATTTTGAAAAGTATCCATTTTGTTTTAGCCCACAGACGTTAAATTTTTTACACCGCCTCCTGCCCGCCGCCATCGGCGCCGCCGCCGTCCAGATCTATCAAAATGTCCCTTGGCTCGGCGCCTTTGCTGGGGCCGACGATGCCGCGGCTTTCCAGTTCGTCCATGATGCGCGCGGCGCGCGTGTAGCCGAGGCGCAGCCGGCGCTGCATTAGCGACACGCTCGCTTTTTGTTCGCTGCGGATGACTTCGATGCATTGCTGGATGAGTTCCTCGTCCTCGTCTATGCCGGTTTCGTTCTCGAAGCTGGCGGCGGGCTGGGAAAGTTGCCGGTGAATCTCCAGGTCGTAGTTCGGTTTGCCCTGCTTGGCGATGAACTCGACGATGCTGTTGATTTCCTGGTCGGTAATGAGCGCGCCCTGCGCGCGAATCAACTTCGCCGAACCGGGCGGCAGGTACAGCATGTCGCCCTTGCCCAGCAATTTATCCGCGCCCATCGCGTCGAGAATCGTCCGCGAGTCCACGCGCGACGCGCATTGGAACGCGATGCGCGCGGTGATGTTCGCCTTGATGACCCCGGTGATGACGTCCACGCTCGGCCGCTGCGTCGCGACGATGCAATGGATGCCCGCCGCGCGCGCCATCTGCGTGATGCGCGCGATGGCCATTTCCACGTCCGCCGGCGCGACCAGCATCAGGTCCGCCAGCTCGTCAATGATGACGACGATATAGCTCAGCCGTTCGGGAATGACGATGTCCTCCTCGCGGGGCACGACGATTTCCTCGTCCACCTCGACGGCGAAGCCTTCCGCGCCCGGCTCGACCTTTTCCTTTTTGGCGGTGAGCGGCAATTCGGGTTCGGTCTCCGGCAGCGGCTTGTTTTTGGGCCGCGCATTGAACGAGTTGATATTGCGCACGCCGACGCGCGCGAAAATCTGGTAGCGCTTTTCCATTTCGTTCACGACCCAGCGCAGCGCGAGGATGACTTTCTTGGGGTCGGTCACGACCGGCACGACGAGGTGCGGCAGGGCGTTGTATTGCTGCAACTCGACGACCTTGGGATCAATCATCACGAACCGGAGCTGGTCGGGCGAGAAGCGGTAGAGCAGCGATGTGATGATGCAGTTGATGCAGACCGATTTGCCGGAGCCGGTGCTGCCGGCAATGAGCACGTGCGGCATTTCCGAGAGGTCGGCGATGATCGGATGGCCATAAACATCCTTGCCCAGCGCGATGGGAATTTTCGCCTTGGAGTTGCGCCATTCCTCGGACTCGAACAAATCGCGCACGATGACCATCGTCTTGACCGGGTTCGGCACCTCGATGCCGACGGAACTTTTGCCGGGCACGGGCGCCAGGATGTGAACCCGCTCGGCCTTGAGCGCGGCGGCGATGTTGTTGGAAAGCGCGGTGATTTTTTCCAGCTTCACGCCCGGCGCCGGATGCAATTCGTAGCGGGTGATGGTCGGGCCTTTGGTAATGTCACCCAGCGAAACTTCGATCTCAAACTGCGCGAGCGTCTGCTGCATGAGCCGCGCGTTGGCCATCAACTCCTCCTTCGATTCAGTGGGCTTGACGGTCAAATCCGGGTGCTGGAGAAAATCCAGCGGCGGCAACTGGTAATTGCCGATGATGGGCGTGGCGGCCACTGTAATCGGCTTCGGTTTCCTGGGCGCCCGGGGTTTGGGTGAAGCGGCCGACCCCGAATTGTCGGCGATGTGAACGACCGGTTCCGCTTTTTCACCATCGGACTTCCCGGCTCCAACTTTTTCGGCACCTGCTGTTTCCTTTTTGGGTGCAGCCTGTTTTTCCGCAGCTTCCGGTTTTTTACCAAGAATATCCTCGGTGGTGGCCGCGGCAACCGCTTCGGGCGGGGGCGGAGGCTCTTCCGGTTTGGCTGGAGCGGCGGCTTCCGATTCGTTGGCTGATTCGGGCAGGGTGGTTTTGCGGATGCGGGGGGGCGCCGGCTTGGCCTGCGGCACGCTCAAATCGCGGACGGTCGGCTCCGGCACCGGCTGCATGTCCGCGCCCAGGCCGGAACGGGCGACTTCCTCCTGAAGTTTTCTCGCCTGCCGTTCGAGTTCGCGGGCGCGCCGGTCCAGCGCGATTTCATCGGCGGATTCGGCGTCGGCGGATTCTTTTTTAAGGAGACGGCGGATCCATTCGCCCAGGCGAAAATTGGTCAGGAACAGCAGGCTGATGAGGCACAGAGCCGAATAGACAATAATCGCGCCGAAGATGCCCAGCAGGCAAAAGCCGTAATTGTAATATTGCGTCTGTCCGTAGGTTGCAAATCCAAGCCAGCCGCCGATGCTCTGGGATCCGATGGTTTCGTGAAATTTTCCGCGGCGGCCGCCATCGTCCATGATGAACAAGAGTCCGGTGACCGAGATTACCAGCACGGACGACCACAACAACGACCAGCGCAGGCGTTCGCGCAGGTGTCCCAGGATATTCAGCAGATACGCCACGCCAAACGCCGCCAACAAAAGAGGCAAAAGATAAGCCGCCACGCCAAACACGGAGAAAAACCCATAGGCCAGCCAGGCGCCCAGCAAACCGATCCAATTATGCGCGGGTTTATTAACCCGGGTGGTCAGGAACGAAATGTCATTATGATCAAACGAAAACTGCGCGGCCAGCAGCAACAACGCGGCGAACAGCAGCGCGACGCCAATAACATCGGCAAAACCGTTGTGCGAATCCGACGATGACTTGCGTGACATGGCCGGAGCGTAACAATTTGGCGCGGCAACTTCAAAGCGGGAAATTGCCGCGGCGGGCCGATTCCGCGCTTGCCAACGCGCGGTACGATTGTCAGGTTTTCAATTTTCGCCGGGCTTTCGGTTGAAAGCCGCCAAGGCGCGAAGTAATTACAAAGAGTTCCAAACTGACATGAAACGAGTCATTGGCCTGGCTGCAATCACATTACGCGCCGGACTTTGCCTGTTGATTTTACCGGGCCTGGACTTGGGCTGCCAGTCGGCTGCGCCGGACCCATCGGACAGCCAACCCGTCAATCTGGTGGTTGCCAGCAACGGCAGCGGCCAGTTCACCAATGTGCAGGCGGCCATCATGTTTGTGCCTTCGAGCAGCCGCACCCATCCGGCGGTCATTCACATCAAACCGGGCATCTACAAGGAATTGATTTACGTGCAACGCGAGAAGCGATTTTTCCGATTGGTGGGCGACGACCCGGAAAAAACCATTCTCACGTATCATTTACAGGCGAATCTTCCCGGCCCCGACGGCCAACCCATCGGCACGTTTCACACGCCTTCAACGACCATTGACGCGGATGATTTCACGGCGGAGAACCTCACGTTTGAAAATTCCGCGGGCGCGGTCGGGCAGGCACTGGCCATCCGCGTTGATGGCGACCGCGCGACGTTCCGCAACTGCCGATTTCTGGGCTGGCAGGACACGATGCTGTTGAACCGCGGACGGCAGTATTTTGAAAATTGCACCATTGCCGGCCACATGGATTTTATTTTCGGCGCGGCGACCGCGTGGTTCGAAAAATGCCACATCCATTGCCAGGGCGACGGTTGCATCACCGCCGCTTCCACGCCGGCAGACCAGCCTTTCGGATTTGTTTTCTCAAACTGCAAGATCACCGGCGACAAACTTGAAACACGGACCTGGCTGGGACGGCCCTGGCGGATTTATGCCAGCACGATTTTTCTGAACACCGAAATGTCCGACGTGGTCCGCCCGGAAGGCTGGAACGATTGGAAAAAACCTGAGGCGCACCCGACCGCACGTTATGCCGAATTTAACAGCAGCGGCCCCGGCAGCAGTTCCAAGCAACGTGTGGATTGGGCGAGGCAATTGACGAAGGCCGAAGCCGCAGCCATTACGCCCGAAAAAGTTCTTGGCGGTTCGGACGGTTGGAATCCAGCTTCCGTCCGCTGACTTTCAGTTCTCCAAGCCTTTGACTTGAGCGTTCTCCAGTGTGAACGGCCCGCCTTCTTGCACTGTTACTTTCACATTTTTGAGTCGAATGGCTTTGGCGTTGCGAATTAACAAGCCGGTTTCCGAGGCGAGGGTGACATTTTCCAAAACCACATTGGAAACACAACTTTCCGGCAGGCCGACAATCAGCCCCGCGCTCCGTTGGCTCACCGAAACGAGATTGCTGATTTGAATGTCGCGAAAGACCGGCGTGTTCGCGGTGACCGGTCGGGCAGAATCCGTCGGCGGGACTTTCGGGTAATAACAGGTGATGTTGATGGGAATTTCCACGTTCGTCATCACGAGGTCGCGATAAACCACGTTTTCCACCCGGCCGCCCCGGTCGCGCGCGGATTTGATGCGAATGCCGCTGGTCGTACCGTTGAACGTGCAGTTTCTAACCAGTAGATTATTTACCCCGCCGCCCGTTTCGCTGCCGATGGACAGGCCGTGGCCGTGCAAAAACACGCAGTCGCTCACCGTAATGTCCTCGTTGGCGAACTCGCGGCCCGCAACCTTGTGGCTGGACTTGATGGCCACGTTGTCATCGCCCACGTCAATGCGGCACCGCGTGATCAGGACATTTTTGCACGAACTGGGATCGATCGCGTCGGTGTTGGGCGAACGCGGCGGAGCGATGATGGTCACGTTCGAAACGACCACGCCTTCGCACTCCGTGGGCACAAAATGGAACTTGGGCGAGTTTTGCAGCGTGAGGTTTTCCAGGCGGACATTTTTGCAGCCGGTCAGCATAATCAAATTCGGGCGGGGCAGCGTGTAGCCGGATTTTTTTTGCCGGGCTTCTTCGGCGGGCACCCACCACTTGCCGCCCGAACCATCAATCGTTCCCGGCCCGGAGATGGTCACGTCCGCCAGCCCGGGGCCATTGATGAAAGCGGTGAATCCTCCAGGCATATTGGCGGCAAAATCGTTGCGCTCATCTGTCGCCTTTAACATTGCTCCGGCTTCAAGTTGCAGTGTGGTTTTGCTGTACAGCCAGATCGGTTTGCTCAAATAAGTTCCCGCCGTGAATCGCACGATGCCGCCACCGGCCTTGTCACAAGCGTCCAACGCAGCCTGAATCGCGGCAGTGTCCAAAGTCTTTCCGTCGCCGGAAGCGCCGAAAACGCGCACGTCAAAAAAATTTGTGCCGGGGCCGGCGATTGACGGCGTCGCCGCAACCAAGGATGCGACCAGGCAAACCAAAAAAATCGCCGCGCTTTTCATGAAGCGAAAACCGGCACGATCGTCACTTTTTCCGGCGTTTCGGCGCGCCGGAATTTTTTGCGCGGCCATCCGTCACGCCTGGAAACGCCAGATAATTCCTGGCGTTGGCGTAGCAGATGTTGCGGATCATCGAACCGACAAGTTTTTCGTCGTTGGGCAGCGTGCCGTTCTCCATGTCACGCCCGATAAGATTGCAGAGCGTGCGCCGGAAATATTCATGGCGCGGGTACGACATGAACGAGCGCGAGTCGGTGATCATGCCGATGAAGCGCGAGAGCAGGCCGAGGTTCGACAGCGCGTTCAACTGCCATTCCATGGCTTCCTGCTGGTCCAGAAACCACCAGCCGGAGCCGAACTGGATTTTTCCCGGGACCGTGCCGTCCTGGAAATTCCCGATCATTGAGGCGAAGGCGTAATTGTCCGCCGGATTGAGGTTGTAGATGATGGTTTTGGGCAGCGAATTTTCCCGGTCCAGCCGGTCGAGATACGCCGCGAGCGCCGAACATTGCGGCAAATCCCCGATGGAATCAAAGCCCGTGTCCGGGCCAAGCTGTTTGAGCAGCCGCGTGTTGTTGTTGCGCATCGCGCCGAGATGAAGCTGCTTTGTCCAGCCGCGTTTCGCGTCGAGCTGGCCGAAAAACACCATCAGGAACGAGGCGAACTGGCTGTGCTCCTGCGGCATGACCGGTTCGCCATTCCGTGCCTTGTCGAAAATCGCGGCGGCAACTTTTTCGGAGCAAAAATCCGCGAAGCAATGAGTCAATCCGTGATCGGACAGCCGGCAACCTTGGGAATGGAAAAAGCTGTGGCGCTTTTCCAGCGCGGTGATGAAGGCGGAAAAGCCGTTGATGTCCACGTCGCGGCAGTGGCAAGCTGGTCCACCCACGGGTTGAAACTGACGGGCTGATCGACCGCCAGCGCCTTGTCGGGCCGGAATGCAGGCAACATTTTCGTCGGATGGCCCTGTAACGCGAATGCGCGGTGATGTTCCAGATTATCCACCGGATCATCCGTGGTGCAAACGACCCTGACCTTGAATTTCTTCAGGATGCCCTGAGCGGTCAATTCCGGGCTGGCCAGCTTTTCGTTGGCCTGTCTCCAGATTTTGTCGGCAGTCTTTTCATCCAGCAAATCGGTGATGCCGAAGTAACGCTTCAACTCCAGATGCGTCCACTGATAGAGCGGATTTCGGAGCGTTTGCGGCACGGTGGCGGCCCAGGCCTTGAACTTCTCGAACGGGCCGGCATTGCCCGTGCAAAACCGCTCGGCCACGCCGTTGGTGCGCATGGCGCGCCATTTGTAGTGGTCGCCTTCCAGCCAGATTTCAAACAGGTTGTTGAACCGGCGGTTCGTCGCGATGTCGCGCGGCGAAAGGTGGCAGTGATAATCGAATACCGGTTCGGCTTCGGCAAACCGGTGGTAACAGTTTGCGCGCCGCCTTCGTGCTCAACAAAAAATCTTCGTGAATAAAGGGCATAAGTTATTTGCCGGGCAACAGCGGTTTCATGTGCCGCTCAAACAGGTTTTCCGTGACGTTTTTGGCGATGATGGCCTCGTGTTGCTTGAGGGCGTTGAGATAGCGGTCGCCCTTCTTCGCGGCGATTTTGTAACCGATGTGGAGCAGTTGCCGGAAACTCGGATTGAAAGCCCGGTTTTTCCGGTCGTGCCGGAGCGCGGAAACGAATTGTTCGGAAGTCCAGCCGTTGACGGCTTCCTTCGCCGGCAGTTTCTTCCGGTCAATGTCAATGACCGTCGCATACGGCGCGCAAAGCTCGTCCACGTGCTCCAGTGCGCCGGCATAAATTTCCTTCGCCAGCGCCAGACCGTCGCCGCCGGCCTCGGCCAGGCCGATGACTTCTTCGAGCCACGTTGTGCCCGCCGTTTTGAGATGCAGCCCGGCATCGAATTTTTTCAATGCCCGGCGAACCGGCGCGTAAATGGAAAACTTGTCGCTGCCGGAATGGACGCTGAGCTTGAGCGTCGCGGGCAGGCCGTATTGCTTGATGGCAAACGCGATGACGGCGAGGTCCTCATTAAATTCCTGCTCGAACTGCTTCAAATCACCGGCGTAATCCACGCCTTTGTTGAAGCGGCCGGTGAATTTCGGGGCGATGGTCTGGAGGGGAATCTTTTCGTCGGCGAGCGCGGCCAGAATGACGAGCAGTTCCGGCGGTGTTTGCGGGCTGTCGGTTTCGTCCATCGAAACTTCGGTGATGAAATTTGCCGCGCCTTTGGCTTGGGCGATGTGCCGGTAAATTTTCCCGGCGTCCTGCACGGCGAGCAGATATTTGCCGGCGATGCGCTCGACGTCCGCGCGGGTGGTTTTAAACGGACGGGCAATTTGGGGAATGACAATTTTGCCGGCCAGTTCGGGATGACGGTCGGCAAACGCCTTCATGTTTTCGGGCTTGGCGGGCTGGCCAATCGAGTCAGCCACGTCAATGGTGAAGAAATCCGCATAGGGCATGAAGCGGTCCACCGTTTCGAGCCGGATGTGATCGGCGTCCAGATGATACGGTTGCTTCCAGCCGAGTTCCTTGACCGCCGCGTCCGCCGCGGCGCGGGTGGCGGACGGCTCGGAGCCGATGATGGTGTGTTCGCGGTTGGACTTGTTCCAGACCGGAACAATCTCGATGCCTTGATTGGCGACCATGATGCACGCCCGCAATTGGGCCTGGGCCTGATGCGCAAAACGGTCACCCAAGCCAAACGAAAACTTTCCTAATTTCAGAAATTTGTCCACAAAATCACGGGCGAATGGTTTGTAAACTAACAGATTCCCGGTCTGGAATGCCACAGTCTTTTGCAAACTTGTTTGAGAAGTCGGAGCGCCGAACACCGATTCGGCCTGGCAGTGACTTTTGCCGGTTCGAGCCGATCTGGTGATCGGCGCTCCATGCCTGCCCATTTGCGTGGCGGCGGTGTCAAATTGCGCCAACAAGGAGCGGGCCACGGCCAATTCGCGCTTGCCAAGACACAATGGGACTGCCAGTTTAACTGTATCGCTGCGCGGTTAGCTCAGTTGGCTAGAGCACTACCTCGACACGGTAGGGGTCATTGGTTCAAGTCCAATACCGCGCACCAGTCTTCGCTCTCCGCTCCGCTGCGAGCTACGACCCGGCAAGCCAGTTTGAAGCGACACGTTCCAGCGCCGATTTCTCCAACATTACTTGCGGCGAACACAATTGGGCTTATGTTGTATTAGAAAAAGGAGTTATTATGAAAACAAAAACTAAAAGACCGAAAATCGTCGAACAGCCCCCGCCGGTCACGCCCGGCGTCACCCGGGGCATGGTGCGCGAACATGCGTTTCGCCTGTATCGCGACAAGCTGCCGGAGCATCCGCTGACCCTCGAAGACTGGGTGCTGGCGGAAAAGGACCTGGTGAATTCGATGGAAGCCGAGGAAGTCGGCGTGGCCGTTTGAACCGGCAAATAATCAAAGCGGGGCGGGTCAGCGAAGTTTTTCCTAACCCACTCCGCCGCCGTTTACCTTGAGTTCGCCCTTGACCACGGCCACGGCGTAGTCACGGTTCATCTTGGCGATGAAGTCGAGGCTGATTTCCTTGGGGCAGACGGCTTCGCACGATCCCGTGACCGTGCAATTTCCAAACCCTTCCTGGTCCATTCGCGCCACCATGTTTTTGACCCGGCGGTCCTTCTCGGCGAAGCCCTGCGGGAGATAATTGAGATGGGAAACTTTTGCCGCGACGAACAGCATCGCGCTGGCATTTTTGCAGACGGCCACGCACGCGCCGCAGCCGATGCACGCGGCCGCATCCATCGCCAGATCGGCGATTTCCTTCGACACCGGCAGCGCGTTGGCTTCGGGCGCATTGCCGATGTTCACCGAAATGAAACCGCCGGCCAGCATGATGCGATCGAACGCGGTGCGATCCACGATCAGGTCTTTCACCGTCGGAAACGCCCGTGCCCGCCACGGTTCGATGGTGATGGTCTGGCCGTCCTGGAAATGGCGCATGTGAAGCTGGCAGACGGTGGTGCCTTTGCGGCCGCCATGGGGGACGCCGTTGATGACCAGCGAGCATGTGCCGCAAATGCCTTCGCGGCAATCGCTGTCGAACACAAACGGTTCCTGGCCCGCGGCAATGAGGCGTTCGTTGACCAGGTCGAGCATTTCAAGGAACGACATGTCCGGGCTGACGTCGCGGGCCTCGTGCGTCTCGAAGCGTCCGGGTGACGCCGCGTTCTTCTGCCGCCAGATTTTTAATGTAAGATTCATCAGGTTGCCGGTTGCCAACTCCGCCCTCGCGCGAGCACGCGACTGGAATCGGTATTGCCAATTGCTGATTGCCGGCTGGCGCGTTCGCGTCCGGCGAAGCAAATCGTAAATCGTAAATCGTAAATCATAAATTTACTTGTAGCTGCGCGTCGCCATGTGAACTTCCTCGTAAACCAGCGGTTCCTTGTGCAACTCCGGTTTCCGGTCCGCGCCCTTGAATTCCCACGCGGCCACATAGGCGAAAGTTCGCATCGTCGCGTCTGGCCTCGCCATCCTCGGTTTGATGCTCCATGCGGAAATGGCCGCCGCAGGATTCCTCGCGGTGCAGCGCGTCGAGGCAGAGCAATTCGGCAAATTCCAGAAAGTCCGCCACGCGGCCGGCGTGTTCGAGGTTCTGGTTTAGTTCCTCGCCGCTGCCGGTCACCCTGACATTCTTCCAGAATTCCTCGCGCAACTCCGGAATGCGCTGGAGATTGGTTTCCAGGCCCTGGCGGGTGCGGGCCATGCCGCAGTTTTCCCACATCAGTTTGCCCAGTTCCTTGTGAAAGCTCGTGGCGCTGCGTTTGCCGTTGATGGACAAAAGCCGCCGGGTGAACTCGCGCACGCCTTCCTCCGCCCTTTTGAATTCGGCGTGGCTCGCCGGGATTTTCGCCGGCTTCGCCGAAGCAAAATAATTCCCGACGGTGTAAGGCAAAATGAAGTAACCGTCGCCCAGCCCCTGCATCAGCCCGCTCGCTCCGAGCCGGTTGGCGCCGTGGTCGGAGAAATTCGCCTCGCCGACGACGAACAGGCCCGGCACGGTGCTCATCAAGCTGTAATCTACCCACGTGCCGCCCATGACATAATGGACGGCCGGATAAATGCGCATCGGCTGCCGGTAGGCATTTTCGCCGGTGATGCGCTCATACATCTCGAACAGGTTGCCATAGCGGTCGCGGATGGTGTCCTCCCCGAAACGTTGGATGGCATTCGAGAAATCAAGATAAACCCCGCGCCCGCCGGGACCGACGCCACGGCCTTCGTCGCAAACCTCCTTCGCCGCGCGTGAAGAGATGTCGCGCGGCGCAAGATTGCCGTAGCTCGGGTATTTTCGTTCCAGATAATAATCGCGGTCGGCTTCCGGGATGGACGCCGGCAGTTTGCCGCAATCCTCCTTGCGCTTCGGCGCCCAGACCCGGCCGTCGTTGCGCAGCGACTCGGACATGAGCGTCAGCTTGGCCTGATGGTCGCCGCTGACGGGGATGCACGTCGGATGAATCTGCGTGTAGCAGGGATTGGCGAAGAACGCGCCTTTCTTGTAGGCGCGGTAGGTGGCGGTGACATTGCAGCCAATCGCATTGGTCGAAAGGTAGAAAACGTTGGCGTAGCCACCAGTGGCCAGCACCACCGCGTCGCCCGCGTGCGACGAAATTTCGCCGGTGACGAGGTCGCGGATCACGATGCCTTTGGCCGCGCCGTCCACGACCACCAGATCGAGCATTTCCGTGCGCGGGAACATGCGAATGTTGCCCTGGCTGATCTGCCGGCACATGGCCTGATAGGCCCCGAGCAACAACTGCTGGCCGGTCTGGCCGCGCGCGTAAAACGTGCGCGACACCTGCGCGCCGCCGAACGAACGGTTCGCCAGCGTGCCGCCGTATTCGCGGGCGAACGGCACGCCCTGCGCCGCGCACTGGTCAATGATGCCGGCGCTCACCTGCGCGAGCCGGAAAACGTTCGCCTCGCGCGCGCGAAAGTCGCCGCCCTTGATGGTGTCGTAAAACAGGCGGAAGACGGAGTCGCCGTCGTTCTGATAATTCTTCGCCGCATTGATGCCGCCCTGGGCGGCGATGGAATGCGCCCGGCGCGGCGTGTCCTGAAAACAAAACGCCTTCACCTGATAGCCCAGCTCGGCCAGCGTGGCGGCGGCGGCGGCGCCGGAAAGCCCCGTGCCGACCACAATCACGTCAAACTTCCGCTTGTTGGCGGGGTTGACCAGCTTCATGTCGGACTTGTAGCGTTCCCACTTTTGCGCCAGCGGGCCGGGAGGAATTTTTGCGTCGAGATTCATATTACCGGGCAGCCTCCTTTTCTGCGACCGCGCCCGCCGTGAGTTGCTGGACGGCGGCTTCGCGGTACGCCTTGCCAAAACCGCACATCACGGAGATCGGCACCGACGTGTAGAGGATGAAAATCAGCACGGCAAACCACCGGGCAATCCGGTCGGGAAGATGGGAAACCCCGCCGAACGTCCATTTCCAGCCGACCGACTGGAACATCGCGCGCATGCCGTGGCTCAGATGCAGGCAGAGCAGACCCACGGCAAAGATGTAGAAGACAGCGACCGGCCACTGGCTGAAACCGAGCAGCAACATCAGATAGATATCCGGACGGCCCGCGGAATCGCGCAGCGTGCTGAAATCCACGCCCGTCAGGTTGACCGCGCGCACCCGGAGCGTGTAATGAAACAGATGGAAAATCACAAAGGCCGCGATGATGAGTCCGCTCATCATGGCCGTGCGCGAGGCATAACTTGAGGCCAGGGGCGCCGGGTTGCCGGCATAACCCACCGGCCGGGCGGCCCGGTTCTCGGCCCGTAAATTGACCGCCGACCAGATGTGCAACCCGATCATCGTGAGCAGGACGATGCGCGCGGGCCAGAGGATTTCGTGGTTGTCATGCAGCAACTGGCCGTAGGTGTTGATCCATGAGGGGCCGAGGAAAACCTGTAAATTCCCCAGCATGTGTGCGACTACGAAAGACACCAGCACGAAACCGCTAATCCCCATGATGTACTTCTTCCCGAGGGAAGAATGCCAGATTTTCACGAAAAAATTCATGCGGCCCGCGCATCAAAAATCACAGGTAAAGTCTATCTTGCGGGTGCAACAAGGTCAACCAACATGAAAAGTATAAGCAATGAAGATTTCAAGCGTTGTTAATTTAACGCGTTCTTTTTTGAGTAATTCGCAGCTCTAATTCACGCCAACAATGTAGCCGGCAGCAGACGGACAACTGATCCTGAAAAAAACAGTTGAAACCACGAAATACACCAAAGACACGAAATAGCAGAGCGTTGTCCAGCACTGCTGGTTCACCCAGCGGCTGAAGTCTGCCACCGCATGTAATGATCTATGCCGGCCATCTTTTCGTGTGCTTCGTGTATTTCGTGGTTCATCTCTTCTGCCGGTTTGAGGATTATCCTATCCGGTTGCGGGCAGCGGCTGGGGGTGTGCGCTCCACTCATTCAGCGCCCGCTCATCGCCGGTCGCCGGCGAAAGCCCAAGCAGTTCCAGCGCCTCGCCCACTAAATAGAGCGAGCCGGTGACGACGATGAGTGGCCCGGAGGCAGGGACGCGCTGCCGCGCGTCTAGGTCCCGCAAAGCGGGATCGGCCCTACCAATTCCACGTACCGAAAGACAATGCAGACCTTTCAGAGCTTCTCCCAACGAATCGCACACGGCGGTTTCGGCCGCCGGATTCGCCGCCCGGCAGGCTGCCGCGAGTTCGCGTGCGTCGGCGGTGCGTTCGCTGGCGACGGGCACGGTAAAAATCCGTTCTGCCATCGGTGCAAGTGTTTCACAAATGTGCCGCCAGTCCTTGTCTTGCAACACGCCGAGAATCAGCGTGATTTTCCCCGGAGCGCCGAGCACCAGATCGGCTCGTTGGAGTTCGCGCTTTAGCGTGCCGCCCGACAAGCTAAAGCTTGAACTCCAACGGGACAGCGTTTCGCGCAAAACTTTTGCCCCCGCAACATTATGCGCACCATCGAGCAGGATGCGCTGGCCGTTCGGCAAAGTGACCAGTTGCAACCGCCCCGGCCAGTTCACCGTTTCCAGACCAGTGCGAATGGCCGCTTCGCTCACGGGGATATTGTTTTGCAATGCTTGAACCGTTGCCAGCGCAAGTGTGGCATTCAGCCTTTGGTGGTTGCCGGACAAAGGTAGGGCGGGCGTCTCGACTGCCCCGAACAGGCGGGACGCCTGTTCTACTTTTATCAACGGTGCATTTTTCGCGCGCGCGATTTTTTCGATGACGGCCAAGGCCTCCGGTCCCTCCGCCGCCGTGATGACCGGCACGCCGGGCTTGATAATGCCGGCTTTCTCGGTGGCGATTTTTTCGAGCGTGTCGCCGAGCCATTGCTGGTGGTCGAACTGGATGTTGGTGATGACGCTGGCCAGTGGATTGACAATGTTCGTAGCATCGAGCCGCCCGCCCAGCCCGGTTTCCCAAATCACCAGATCGCACTTCTGTTCCGTGAAGAATTTCAACGCCATGACCGTGACGAATTCGAAGAACGTGGGGCAGGCATCTTGGTTTGGAGTTCCGGCTTTAGCCGGTCCCGAAGCCGCCTTAAGGCGGAACTCCGAACTTTGCTTCCGCAATTCTTCAGTCAATCGGACGACGTCTTGTTCACTGATAAGTTGGCGATTGACCTGAATCCGTTCGCGAAAAGAAACCAGGTGCGGTGAGGTGAACAGCCCGACGCGCAACCCGGCCGCCCGGTAAATGCTTTCCAGCATGGCGCAGGTTGAACCCTTGCCGTTGGTGCCCGCGACATGGATGAACCGGAGCCGGTCCTGCGGATTGCCCGCCAGTGCGGCGAGCCTGAACGTGTTTTCCAGCCCGAACTTCGCGCCGAACAAACGCAGGTCGTAGAGAAATTGGATGGCTTCGGGATAATTCATCTAAACGTGCCCCTCGCCCCGCCAAACGGGGAGAGGGTGGCGCGAAGCGACGGGTGAGGGGTTAGTCATTTGTTTTCTCAAATGGTTGCAATTAAAGGTTTCAGCGTTCGACAGTGAAGGTGATGTCGTAGGTGGTTTTGTCGCTGGATTTCCAGTCGGCGGGTTTTTCCCGTCCGCCGTCATCGTGGCCGTCGCGCCCGATGCTGTAAATCACGTAACCTTTGGCGAGGCGATGATACCGCAACGGCGCGCCGTCGAAAGGATCACTCGGAACATTTGGAAGAAATTGCGGCGTAAGTTTGCTCAAATCATCGGGCAACTGCCCTTGCAACAAGCGATAGTGTTCGATAGCGATTGCGGTTGTCGCCAAACGAATGCGTGCGAAACCATCTGCTTCGCGAGTTAATGAACTGGATATGGCTGGCAAAAGCAGCGCTGAAATAATGCAGTAATGCTTTCGCGCATTCTCTGCCATTTTTTCGGAAACATTTGTTATGGCCAGGTTCTGTGGCGGAAGATTGGCAAAAAAAATGTTTGTTTCCATCGCGCCTAAATAAAAAAACAAGTCGCGCTCCAAAAAGCCTGTCGTTTTCAATAACAGCGATGGCCGTTGTGGCGCTGGCGATTCGGCTTGCGGCGCTTCAAAATTTGAAAGCTGCTTCATCTTTGCAAAACTTGTGCGAAAAATTGGAACAACTCCCGCGCGTTCACCAACCAATCCCCGCGCAATAAAATGGGCTTCTTTTTGTTGTGCAAAGACATTGGCCAGATTGGCCAGTTCTGCGTCGCTCAATTCGCCTGCATTGAGACGGGCCTCCAATGTCTCAATTGCAATTCTGACTAGCGCAAACCGCACGAGTTGTGAAATCAATACCGGTTCTTCATCAAGTGTTCGCGCCATTCCAAAAACATCTTCAACCGATGTGTCTGCGTTGGCTGGTTGCCCGGAATCAATGGCGAGCACCGCGCGGTATTTAGAAAAAAGAGCCATTTCTCGTATTTTATCCAAGTGAGGCAACAGCGTTTCAAAACCGGGTGAAAAATCGACCGGATAACGGCTCTTTGGCAGCTTGAGCGCCTCGGACATTTTTGCAAGCGCATTGGAGTTCATTTCGACATAACCCGTCAGCAACTGGATTTGTTCGTTCGTCGGGTGTTGCCAGCGCGCGGGAAAAGATTGAATTTGATAGATTTCATTCGATCGACTGTCGGGATAATTGCGCATGAGCGCAAAGGCCTGGGTCATCACCAGAGCAGCATTTTCGTTGTCGGGAACGGCGGGATAATACGCGTTTAACTCCTTGCCATTCGTCGGCAAGCCGGAGGCGCGAATTGCCTGCAATTTCGCGTCCACGTCGTGCGCCAAATTCACCCGCCAGACGATGAAACTAATAACCAGCAACGCAAACAGGACAAGTGCCGTGAGGCAAATCCTGAAAAAGAACCGTTTCATGCGCGGTGCCGGTCAAAGCACAAACTCTGCGTGACAACGGCGTTCCGCCTCCAGCTTTGGCGACTTCTTCCTGGGTGGGAACAGGGAGAGCATTTCCTCATTCCAATGCACGGCTTCCGCGAATGTTTTCCGGGAACGATGTGGCAGCATCCCGCTCCAATCGGGAAATTCCAAGCCAGGCGCGTCGCGCAGGACGCTTTCATTCGTCGGTGCAGGCGTGTCGCAATTTTTCATATATTTCCGCACTTCCATGCTTGAGTATTGTCGCCCGAAGTTCCGGTTCGTTCAAGTCCAGACGGTTAATCAAAACGAGTTGAATCAAATCATCCATGTCTTTCAGCCGGCGCATGGTTTTACTGTGCTGAAGCGAGTGACATTTCAGGGCAATCAAATGACGCAACGAAACCACTCGTACCTGAACGCCTTCGACCACCGCCTTGATCGCCGACCGGCTTAATTGTTCAAAAACTTCCTGGGAAACAAACATCAAGTCCACTTCCATGCCAGTTTTGTCTTTGGGATCGAATTGCAAAAAAGTCGCCGCGTCGTTTTTGACTATCATCCCGAAATTGTCGAGCACCTTGTTCCATTGCTCGCGTTTCTCACGCGGAACAATCAGATCAAGATCGTCAGTCATGCGAACGTATCCATGTGCATGAACGGCGTAGCCTCCGATGACAATAAATGGAATGCAGGCCGCCGCCGCCTCTTGGGAAATTTTTTGGATTGGACATTTCCGCATAATTTCACAGCAGCTTCTGATGCAGCCGCGCGTGCGCGGCGGCGACGAAGCCCTTGAACAGCGGATGCGGCTGGTGCGGCTTGCTCTGAAATTCCGGATGGAACTGGCTCGCCACAAAAAACGGATGGTCCTTCAATTCGATGACCTCGACGAGCTTGCCGTCGGGCGACAGGCCGCTGAACACGAAACCGGCCTTCTCGAATTTCTCGCGGTAGGTGTTGTTGAATTCGTAGCGGTGCCGGTGCCGCTCGTTCACCACGAAGGAGCCGTAAAGTTCCGCCGCCTTCGTGCCGAGCTTCAACTGGCACGGCTGCGCGCCCAGCCGCATCGTGCCGCCTTTTTTCGTCACCTTCCGCTGCTCGTCCAGCATGGCGATGACCGGATGCGGCGTGCCCGGCTCGAACTCGGTGGAGTGCGCCTTCTCCAGCTTCAAAACATTTCGCGCGAACTCGATGGTGGCGATCTGCATGCCCAGGCAAAGGCCGAGATAGGGGATTTTATTTTCGCGGGCGTATTGCGCGGCCTTGATTTTGCCTTCGATGCCGCGTTCGCCGAAACCGCCGGGCACGAGAATGCCGCCCAGGCCTTTCAGGATTTTGGCCGCGCCTTCCTTTTCGATCTCCTCGGAATCCAGCCGCACGATTTCCACGCCGCAATCGTTGCCGATGCCGCCGTGGCTGATGGCTTCATAGACGGATTTGTAGGCGTCCTGCAGGCCGATGTATTTGCCGACCACGCCGATGCTGACGCGGTGCCGCGGCGCGATGATTTTGCGGATGATTTCCTGCCAGTGCGTCATGTTGGCGGGCGGCACATCGAGGCGCAGCAGCCCGCAAACCAGCTCGTCGGCGCGCTCGCGCTGGAGCATGAGCGGCACTTCGTAAATCGAATGCTCCACGTCCTGCTCCTCGATCACCGCCTCCACGGGGACGTTGCAGAACATGGAAATTTTCTGGCGCAACTCCTTTTCCAGCGGCTTTTCGCAGCGGCAGACGATGAGGTGGGGCGCGATGCCGATTTCCCGCAGCTTGGCGACCGATTGCTGCGTGGGCTTGGTTTTCAATTCGCCCGCCGCCTTGATGAACGGCACGTAGGTGACATGAACAAACACGACATTGCCGTGGCCGGCTTCCAGCGCAAACTCGCGGATGGCCTCCAGAAACGGCAGGCCCTCGATGTCGCCGGTCGTGCCGCCGATTTCGGTGATGACGACGTCCGCCTTGGAGTTTTCGGCCAGCGTGTGAATGCGGTTTTTGATTTCGTCGGTGACGTGCGGGATGACCTGCACGGTTTTGCCGAGGTATTTGCCCTCGCGCTCGTTGTTGAGCACGGTCTGATAAACCTGGCCGCTGGTGAGGTTGTTGAGCCGGGTCAGCTTGACGTTGGTGAACCGCTCGTAATGGCCGAGGTCGAGGTCGGTCTCCGCGCCGTCGTCGAGCACATAAACCTCGCCGTGTTGGAACGGGCTCATCGTGCCGGGGTCCACGTTGAGGTAGGGATCGAACTTCTGGAGCGCCACCTTGAGTCCGCGATTTTCGAGCAGCGTGCCCAGCGACGCCGCCGTCAGGCCCTTGCCCAGCGAACTCACCACACCACCGGTTACAAATATAAATTTCATTTCAAAAAGTTTTTAACCACGGATGAACACGGATGAACACAGATTAAACACGGATGAAAATTAAGGCAACAACACGGCACGGAAGAATTGCTCAATACCTGGGGCTGAAATCAACCTTCTGCAAAACTGACCGCGCATCGTAGCGGCGTGTCGGCAGACCGCCGCAATTTTCTGTAAAACCAAAGAATGCGGCTCTCTGCCGAGGAGCCGCTACGCCGTTCTTTCAGGGTCGGACCATTTGCGGGACGAAATCATTCTGCCGATTTGTGGCTGTTGCGCCGAGGCGGTGATGTAATTCAAGGCGTTATTGAATGAGCTTTCGCCTCATTGTGCAGGAGGAGATTGTCGGCGGGTTGGAATGATTATAGGATTCTTTTTCCGAGGAGGCGTGGACTTCTTAAGTTCTGTAGCGGCATTTGGAAGAACATATATTTGCTGTAGGATGTTTTCTACAATATCCATCACCTGATCCAACTGTTTAGCCGTCGGGCAATGTCCGCGATGCGAAGCTGCATTACCAACATCAAGCGCCGCTTCCAAAAACTCCCGCTGCTTCTTTGTAACGAACTCCTTTTCGAGCGCATCAAGTTTCTGATCGAATCGGCCGACATCCGTGACTTTGTCGGTCATCACCATATCGAGCAATGTGCGTGCGCCCATTGTTGCCAAGCGCCGATTGTTTGCATGGAGTGCGGAATAAATCTCGGTGAGTAAGTCAGGCAAATCGAGTTCAATTGGGACGTTCATCACAAGTTCACCAATCCAACTTGGCTCGCGGCGAGAGATTGGTGGCGGAAAATATTCTTTTTGCGGGGCATCTCCCTGTTGGTCTTCGAATGAGGTAACGGAGCGCTCCAAGCTGATAAAATGACAACCCCTGCACTCAATCATTCGGTAGCGTGTCTTCCTCCATTCGTTTCCTTCCTCATCATCCGAGACAGTCTTAACGTAAGTTTTTAAGACTTCATGGTCAGTTTTGCGTCCACAACCATTGCATGGCGCTTGGATGATTACGGTTTCGGCGGGCATATGTTAAAAATTCTATAGTGTTGACTTGGAATAAAAATGACGTTCCACCGCGCTCCAGCGAATGGAACAAGCCAAATTATCATCAGTCATTACAGAAATAAATTCGTCACCGTTGTGAACAAACGCCGATGTCACTCTTGTTGTTCGGATCTCCGTCTTTTGTTTAATCTGGATAATTTGATAAACTGGGACTTGGGATTGAACGTTTTTTATTGCGAGTGCTCGCCAAAAACCGGGCGTTGGGTTTTCAATGTATTGGATTTTGCTAACAGGGAAAAAGACGCCTTCTTTGCGAAGTTTCCGTTCGGCTTGAATCGTCTCTTCAAGCAAACTGGAGCCTGCTGAAGATGCTCCCGCCGATAAAACCGTTTCGACTGCTCCGATAACAGCAGAAGCGGCAAGCACCCATTCAATTGAACCCCACGGCCCAATGCCGGTTGAAACACCTTTGAGCATTTTCATGGCCTCCGCTTTTTTTGAATTAACTTTTGCCAGTGCAATTTCGTCATAAAGCTGCACGGCTTTAATCTTTAATTCCGCACCAGAGTTGAGCCGAATTTCCAAACGAGCACCATCATCAAACTGTTCAACCGAAATTTCATCAACAGATAGAGGCGGAACAAAAGATTCTGGTAGCGAATTTTGAAAAAATAATTCTTTCGCTGGGGTCCAAGCTAAATCACCATCTTCTGAACAAACTAGGGTGTCACGCTTGATTTCTCCTCCCGAAACCATTTTTTGAACCGTTTGTTCGTCAAAAGGCCCTTGCTGTTGTTCGTTAAGCAAAGCAAAGAATTTCATGTTGTATTATGGTTTTCAGAAATCCGTGTTCATCCGTGTTTATCCGTGGTTAAAATCTTTTCCACCCGCTTCACATCTTCCGGCACGTCCACGCCCACGCTGTTGTAATTCGCTGTCATTTGAGCAACGCGACAAAACCCGCTTGTGCAAAATGTTTGTCGCCGGTCAGCGCATCCGCAACCTTTCGTTCGCGCATGATGACAAAAGAAACGCAATCCGTCAGCGTCCATTCCTTGTCGGCGTGTTGATGATAAAGCTCAAGCGCGCGGTCAAGCAATTCGCGCGTGGCCGGAACAATTTCGCAGGCGGTGGACCGGCGCAAATGCAGGATGAAGTCACGCACGCGGGAGCGGGATTCGGATTCGGCCAGCGCGTCGGCCACTTCCATCAGCACCCAGTCGGAAGTCAGAATACGGGCGCGGAAGTCGCGGGAAAATTTCAGGACGCGCTCGTGATGCTGGTCGCGCCGATTCAGCCGCGCCACAAAATAAAAGGCATCGGCAAAGACGACGTTCATGGCCGGGAATGACCGTGAACGTAATGGTCAAGATTGGCCGCGAGGTCGGCTGGCAAATCATCCGCCATGCCGTCAAATTCCTTGAGCGCTTCCAGCAGCGTGGACGACGGCTCCTCCACCGGTTCGATGCGCACGACGGTGCCCGACTTCCACGGAAGATTTTTGGGAAGTTTGATCATCCCTTTTTCGATGACGGCAGTGATGCTCATGGCAAAAGGTTATGCCCAAAATTGGGCGGCGTCAATTCACGGCGCGCGGCCCACAAGCTGTTTTTTCCATATTCACCTGAGTTCAATCCGTGTTTCATCTGTGGTTGATAATTTTTTCCACTTTTGCCACGTCTTCCGGCACGTCCACGCCCACGCTGTCGTAAGCCACAGTCACGACCGCGATTTGAATCCCATTTTCCAGCGCGCGCAACTGCTCCAGCTTCTCGGCGGCTTCGAGCGGCGACACCGGAAATTTCACCAGCCGCAACAGCGTCTCCCGCCGGTAACCGTAAATGCCGAGATGCTTCAAAAAAGCAAACGCCGCCAACGGATTGGGGAGCACACGCGCCTCGCGTGTAACGGTTGACGCCTGGTCAACCGAAGATGTCGAAAGCGGGGCGCTTTCGACCGCACGCGAGGCGCGTGCGCTCCCCTCGCGCAGATACGGAATCGTGCGCCGGGAAAAGTATAACGCCCGGCCCGCGGCGCTGACAACGACTTTCACCACGTTCGGATTGTCGAGTTCTTCGGGATTTTTGATGCGCACGGCAGCGGTGGACATCTCGTCTTTCGCCAGCGCGCCGGCAACGGCGTCAATCACCTTCGGGTCAATCAATGGCTCGTCGCCCTGGATGTTCACCACCGCGTCGCAGGCGCAGCGCGCCGCCACCTCGGCAATGCGGTCCGAGCCGCTGGGATGATCGGCGCGGGTCATTTCCACCCGGCAGAATTTTTTCACGGCGTCGGCGATGCGTGAATCGTCCGTGGCCACGATGACCTCGGCCAGCGACTTCGCCTTCCGGCATTGGACGATGACGTGCTGGATGAGCGGCCTGCCCGCGATGAGCGCAAGCGGCTTGCCGGGGAACCGCGTGGAGGCGTAACGCGCGGGAATGATGCCAAGAACTTTCACGGGCATTGATTAAGCCACAACCTGCCGCATCGAAGCAAGCCGCGAAGGCGGGGATCGGCGCGGTTGGGGAACCACCGCGGTCGCAAAGGCCGTTAACGAAGTGGCAGCCGACGTGAGGAGGCTCATTATTTTCGATTTACGATATGCGATTTACGCAGCGCGCGTGGATCATGGAAGGATTCGTAAATCGTAAATCCTATATCGTCAATTCAGTCAGAGCCTCGTTTCCTCGGCTGCTACGAAAAAACGTTTTTTACGGGCGGTTAAGGTACGGCTTTGGATTGGCTGTCTTTGGTTGGCGTTTTTTTGTCCGGCGGCCGGGAATAATTCAGTTTGATCCCGAAATTGCCGCGTTCGCGCCAGCCGAAGTAAAAGTTGAACCCGCCGCGCTGGTAGGAAATGAACGGCAGCAAGACTATTTTACACCGGACCACCGCTAAATCCCAACCGCCGGACGGTTTGGAATTTTTTCCCGGATATTTGCTGCTCCGCACGAATTCCTTGTCGGCTACCCCGATGACATAAAAACTGAAGTTGTGGAACGGATTGCGGAAGTGCCACTTCGTCACCCGATGCTGGTCATCCGGCTTGTACCATTCCGGCGGGATCGGCTCATCGCTGTTTTCCACCCACCACACCGGGTTGAGCTTGTCGTAGAAATGAATCTTTGGCAGCTCGGCCCGCGGCGTGACTTTGATGCTGTGCCACCGGACCGCGTTCGTGTCCGCAGGCGGACGTTTCATGGGGACCGGCTGCTCTGCCGGCGGAATGGGGCGCGGGAAGGCGGACGGGCTGCCGGCCAGCAACCAGGCAACGACCCAAATCAGTCCCCGCCAGTTTTTAGTTTCACGCATCATAACGACATGTCAGCCACGGATACAACACGGATGGAACGTGGAAGTTGCGCGAATATCTGTGTTGAGAATCAAACCTGGTGTTGAACAAACACCTTGAATGAGCGTAAAATCCATTAATGAAGTAGCAGCCGACGTGAGGAGGCTCTGACTGAATTGACGATATAGGATTTACGATTGACGAGTCTTGCTACAAGCCAGGCACATCGCGTAAATCGTATATCGGAAATCGGAAATAGTGAGCCTCGTTACCTCGGCTGCTACAAAAGCCGTTTTTATGAAACTGGACTGAAAACCAGATTAACAACGCCAAACCTCAACTCAATACCATTATGCCATTGTTAAAACTCGAAACCACCGTCGCGCTCGCCGATGACAAAAAGCAGGCGCTGCTCGCGTCCCTCTCCAAAATCGTGGCCGGGACGATTGGCAAACCCGAACAATACGTCATGGTCGTCATCAACCCAGCCGCCATCCTCATGTCCGGCAAACCGGGTCCCGCCGCCTTCGTGGACATCCGCAGCATCGGCGGCCTGGGCGGCAACGTGAATCAACAGCTCGCGCAGAAGGTCGGCGGTTTGTTGAAGGAATCCCTCGGCGTGCCGCCGGAACGGATTTACCTGAACTTCACCGACGTCCCCGCCGCCAACTGGGGCTGGAACGGCGATACGTTCGGGTGACTTGAAACCAGCCTCCATGGCTGGTACTTTTTACACATGAGCAAAGTTGAGGAAATTGAACAGGCCGCGGAGCGACTGACGCCGCAGGACTTTGACCGGCTGGCTTCCTGGATTGACGCGCGCCGTCACGAAACCTGGACGCGTCAGATGGCACGGGACGCCGAAGCAGGCAAACTCGATTTCCTGTTTGAGGAAGCGGAAGCCGAACGTGGTGCGGGACAACTTCACGACTGGCCGCCTTCGGAGAAATGACCTCCAGCACCACACGCCGGTTTTGGAAACTCTACCACGAATTACCCGAGCCGATTCAACGGCTGGCGGTGAAAAATTACCGGCTCTGGCAGCAAAACCCCAATCACTCGTCACTGGACTTCAAGAAACTTGGCGACGCCAATGAGCGGTTCTCTGTGCGCGTCGGCATTCACTACCGTTCTTTGGGACATCTCGTGCCAGGCGGCGTGGAATGGGTCTGGATCGGTTCGCACGAAGCTTACAACAAGCTGATCGGGTAAAAAGAAACGCGCGACGAACGCTCAAATGAGATGGGCCTTTTCCGCAAGCGGAAACCTGCTCCGAAGAGCAATCCACGCCCCGGCACAAGATCTCAAAGCCGGTATTTGGATGCGAGCTGTTCGTCGCGCAATTCAATTTATAGCACATCGCGCCAGAAATTCCAGTGCGAGTTATTCACAAGCCGCGCAACGCGCTTCTTCGTCCTCGTTCTCGTCCTCGTCCTCGAAAATCTTTGGAAAAAATCGAGGAGGAGGACGAATGACGAGAACGAGGACGATTTAACGCCTCCACACTTCTCCCTTCGTTTTACTCTCACACCGGGGTACTCTGCGCGCCAGCATCAATGAGCCCGATCACACATTTCCTAGTGGGCTGGACGGTGGCAAACGCTGCGCCTTCGCTCACCAAACGGGAACGCGCACTGGTAACTTGGGCAGGAGTCGTGCCGGACATTGACGGACTGGGCATCATCGCTGAAAAGCTGACCCAACATTCCAGCCATCCATTGTATTGGTGGAGCAATTATCATCACACGGCTGGTCACAACCTGGGTTTTGCGATTGTTGTCGCGGCCATTGCCGCGATATTTGCGCGGCAAAAAACCAAAACGGCGTTTTTGGTTTTGCTCAGCTTTCATCTGCATCTGCTCGGGGACGTGGTCGGGGCGCGTGGTCCGGATGGCAGCCAATGGCCCATTCCCTGGCTGCTGCCGTTTTCGAACCAGGTGCAATTGGCATGGTCCGGTCAATGGGCGCTCAATGCGTGGCCCAATTTCATCATCACGGCGGTTTTGATCGGAATGACCCTCGTCCTGGCGCGGCGACGCGGCTTTTCGCCGCTGGAAATGTTTTCTGCCAGGGCGGATGCCATCTTCGTTCGCACCTTGCGAACGCGGTTCCCTTTGAAAACTTCAAACTGAATGGGCTGGAAACCTGGAAGAAAACATTCCGAAAGAAAGCAATTTGTTTGGGCGCGCCCGCAGGGCGACCGGAATAAGATGCGGAACTTCCGACGGACGGGCCGGCGAACCGTTCCTGCGTCTCAATAAACGAGGACGAGTACTGCGGCGTCCTGCGCGGATTTGACCACGTCTTCAAACCTCCGGTCAGATGTCAGCGGCGCTTTGAGTTTGGCCGAGACTGCCGGCACGGATTCGAGGAAGCTCAACAGAAAGCTGCTCTTGACCGCGTAATTCACATTTTCCGGCAACGCTCCGCTTACCACCAGCGCCACGGACGCATCCAGTTTGGCCGACACCACGCCCACAACGTTGCCATGCTCATCCACCAGCGCCCCGCCCGAATTGCCCGGCTGCACCGGCACACTGATCTGGAAATAACGCGGACTGTCACCCGCGCCGGCCAACGACGCGATTTCCCCTTTGGCCAGCTTGGGCGCAAACCCCTGCAAGGTTGGGTCGGGAAAACCAATGGTGGCCACCGTGCCGCCCAAACGCACCGTGCGGCTCGCCGCAATCGGCAAGGGGGAAAATTTCCCGGTGGCTTTCAACAAAGCCAGATCATTGTCCGCATCCACTTGAACCACTTTGGCGTCAATCGTTCCCTCACTCGTGACCAGGCGAATGCCACCGGCGTTATTGACCACATGCTCGTTGGTTACCAGAAAGCCGTCGTCGCTGATAAAGAACCCGGTGCCGCTGCCTCGGGGATGGGCCGGCGCCCCCGGCGCATGGCTCTTAAGGGAATCGGAAAAATTTTTGGCAGCAGCCAGATACTGGTTCGTGGAATACATGATCGGCGAATTGAAGCAAATCTCGCCCTCGCAGCCGCTCCGGTCGTCCCGGGAAAAAGTGGCATAAAAAGCGGTGGCATTACCCAGTTCGTCCTGATCGAGGTGTTTGATTACAAAACTATAGGTGCCGTCGGTGGAAAAGTCCGGGTCTCCTGACAGCCTGAATTGGGGGTTCAATCCGCTGGCGGCGGAAAAACTGGCCCCTGAGAATTTCCCCAAATGTAAACTGCCATTGCCGGGCGGAGAGAAGGAAACCTCCCGCGTGCCTTGTGCGGAGGCAAAGCTGAACCAGTATCCTCCACCTTGTTCCTTCCTGGCTTTCACCATCGCATCCGGGGCAACGCAGAAAATGGTTTCGCTTCCCTTGGCGCCTCCGTTGACCACCAGGGCGGTGTAGCGCGGCCCGGTTTGCACCGCTGCCGGGATGCGCCCCAAGGCTTGGGTCGGGTAAAATACTTTGGTGTTGTAATAAACTTCGCCTTTGACCTGTCCAATTGCATTCTCCGGCGTGAAGTCGAATGTGGCATGAAAAACCGCCACTTTATCGCCGATGAACGTCGCTTCCTTGACATTAAAATTGCCCGTTCCCTCCTGGCTTAAACCATCGGATGAGATCCCCAGCATTGGGATCGGGCCGCTGTTGCGACTGCGAGCGTTTTCATAATTCCCGGGATGGAGATACGCATTGTTCGGACCATTGAACCAAAGTTCCACGTCGCCGTCGGCATGTTCAAAGCGAAGAATGACGGCATGGCCTTGAAAGGCTAGACGGCACAAGCTGTTCGAAGAGGTGAGAAACAAGCTGTGTCCCTTGGCGATGCGGGTTCCGCCCTGATTGGTCAGGATCAATCCGGTGATGGGCTGGGTTGGCACCAGCGGACCTGTAACCCCAAAGCGGGCGCGCGTTTCTTCATTCATGCCGGCGATATCAATCGCACTTAGACCGGCGCTGTGTGAAATCACGAGTTTGTTTCCAACGCGCTGCTGAATCGTGACGTTCCGATAGATGTTCGTGCCCACTTGAATCTCGGGAATCACGCCCTGGCCTTGGGCCGCAACGTGGGAAATGGATGCCACCAGGAGAGAGAGAACCAACGCTATCAATCGCATGAGAAAAAATAGGCGGAACGGCCGCGGTTTTCAAGAGTGAAGTTTCTGTTGAAGAGTTCAAAAAACTCCATCAACAACATTGCATTGAGCGGAACGGAAATTAAACTCCGCGCGCGTGTTGAACCTGAATTCACTCAATCCCCAGCAACGCCAGGCCGTCGAAACGCTGAACGGCCCGGTGCTGATCCTGGCCGGCGCCGGCACCGGCAAGACGCGCGTCATCACGTTCCGCATCGCCCACCTCATCGCCAAAGGCGTCGCGCCGGGAAACATCCTCGCCGTCACCTTCACCAACAAAGCCGCCCGCGAAATGCAGGAGCGCGTCCACGCGCTTCTGCCGAAGCCGGTCGAGAGTCGAAAGTCGAGAGTCGAGAGCAATGATCCTCGACGCTCGTCCCTCGACTCTCGACCCACGATTTGCACCTTCCATTCGCTCTGCGTTCGGATTTTGCGCCAGCACATCGAGCGGCTCGGTTACAAACGGAATTTCGTCATCTACAACGAATCGGAACAGCTCGGCGCCGTCAAAAAAATCCTCGCGCAGATTTCCGCCAAAGGTGAAAAGGCGGATCCAGCGGCAGTCCTGGCCCTGTTGAGCCGGTTCAAAAACGGTGGTGAACGCGCCGCCGTTTTTGCCGATGAAAGCGTCCGCGCGCTGGCCCAGCACATCCGGTCGCGCTACGAAACCGCCCTGCACGCCTGCAACGCCGTGGATTTTGACGACCTGATTCTGCTCACGCTGCGGTTGTTTGAAAAACATCCGGACGTGCTCGAAACCTGCCGCGCCAAGTATCGCTACGTCATGGCGGACGAATACCAGGACACCAACGCCACGCAGTTCCAGCTCATTCACGCCCTGACGCTGAAGCACCGGAATTTCTGCGTGGTGGGCGACGACGACCAGAGCATCTACGGCTGGCGCGGCGCGGAAATCGGCAATCTGCTCGACCTGGAAAAACATTTCCCGGAGGTGAAAATCATCAAGCTCGAACAGAATTACCGCTCGACGAACACCATCCTGGACGCCGCCAACGCCATCATCAAAAACAACGCGCGCCGCCGCCCCAAACAGCTCTGGTCGGGCAAGGGCCGGGGCGACAAGATTGTTCTGCGCGCCTACACGAATGACGACGACGAGGCGCGCAACCTGGTCGAGCAGATTGAATTTGCCCGCCGCGCCCACGGCGTCCCCTGGTTGCATCACGCCGTTTTATTCCGGACGAATCAACAATCGCGTCCGCTCGAAACCGCGTTCCGCACGGCCGGTGTCCGTTATCATCTCATTGGCGGCCAAAGTTTTTTCGACCGGGCGGAAATCCGCGATTTTCTCGCCTACCTGAAGGTCTTCATCAACCCGCATGACGACGTCAGCCTGCTGCGCATTGCGAACGTGCCGGCGCGGGGACTGAGCGACGTGACCATGGAACGCCTGCTCGCCGCGAGCCAGGAGCGGAAGGGTTCCGTGTTCGCCGCGATGAAAAATCCGGCGGTGCAGGTGACGTTTTCAAGCCAAGGCGCGCCAAAGCATCGAGGCGTTTGTTGCCTTCGTCGAAAAAACCCGCGCGCAACTTATATGGTGGGACAGGCTTCCAGCCCCCTGTTTCAGCCGAGATTACTAAAAACGACTCTCCGACTTCAGCGCGGGATCGCCTGGTGCCCACGGCGTTGCAATCCTGGGCCGAACATTTTCTGGACGAGACCGGCTATTTCGCCGAACTCCGGCGGTTGGAAAAAAATCGCGAGAACGCCGAAGACCGCATCCGCAACCTGCGCGAACTGACCGCCACGCTCGACAATTTTGGCCGGCCCGGCGACCCGGCGTCCGACCGGCTGCAAACCTTTCTGGACGACATCACCCTCGACAGCGAACTCGAGGAGGAAAAGGAAGCCGGCGACGCCGTGACGCTCATCACCGTGCATAGTTGCAAGGGGCTGGAATTTCCGCGCGTCTATATTGTGGGCCTGGAAGAAGGTCTGCTGCCGCACGCGCGGTCGGCGGCCGAGGGCACGCTCGATGAGGAACGGCGGCTGTTTTACGTGGCGGTGACGCGCGCGATGCAATCGCTCACCCTCAGCCATTGCGCGGGCCGGATGCGGTACGGCCAATTGATGCCCTGCCACCCGTCGCGCTTTCTCAAGGAACTGCCGCCCGACTTGGTGGAAGACGCCGATGCCAAGGACAAAGAGCCGTTGAATCCCGACGCCGGCAAAAAAATGTTCGACGTCCTCCGCAGCGCCATAAATTGAAAATGCCAAGTCTGATTCGCGACAGCGGACGACCCGATTTGGACACCAACTTGCAAAACTTGGAAAGTCCATTCCAGCACGGGATATCAAACTTGGAATTTGAATTGTGATAGCAGCAATTTTGGCGGATACTTTGATTCACCATGCTGCGTAATCACCAACGAGCGTTGTTTTGCCTGTTGCTGCTGGGCGCGTTGATGTCCGCACGCGGAGAGTTGGTGCTTGCCAATTTCAGCGCCGCCAATCCGATCAAGATCATGGCCGTCGGTGATTCGATCACCGACGACTGCGTCTTCAACGGCGCCTGGCGTCAGTATCTGCAACCGCTGCTCGATGCCAATGGTTATCCCTTCACTTTTGTGGGCCGGAACCAGTCAGCACCATCCGGAGGTTTCACCCAGACGCAGCATGAAGGGTATTGCGGAGCCGTTGTTGCCCCGCCCGGCGTGATGACCAGTCCGGTGCACGGATACGCCGGCACTAATGTTTACCTCCTGAAAATCGTCACTGACGCCTTTACCAATGCGACACCCGATCTGGTGCTGGTGCTGATCGGGGCAAATGACATTGGCCGGGGACGCAATCCCTATCAGGTCGCAACGAATGACATGCCGAACCTGCTGGACATTGTTTTTTCAAACGCTCCCAATGCCAACGTCATCCTCGCCAAGGCCACGTCTCTTTACGGCGCAAATCTGACCGGCCTCAACTACGCCGATTATGCGACCAATGTTCCCGTTTACAACGCCGCCTTGCAAGCGATGGTCAATCAGCGGCGGGCCCTCGGACAAAACGTGTCCCTGGGCGACATGTATTCCGTCGTGGGCATTGGCACGATGTTCAACAGCGATAATGTGCATCCGAATGCGACGGGCTTGCAGGCCATCGCGCAGGAATGGTTCACCCGCATCCAGGCCATCACCATCACAACCAACCGGGTGACGTCCACGCTGATCCATGGCGGAGATGTTTGGAAATACTCCGACACGGGCCAAGATCTGGGGACGAATTGGTCGCAGCCCAATTACGACGACAGCGGCTGGGACAGCGGAGCGGCGAGACTGGGCTACGGCGACCCCACGGTATTCACCACTGTCAGTTTTGGGCCGAATGCGACCAACCGATACATCACAACCTATTTCCGCGACTCGTTTGTCGTGCCTGGCAATGTAACATTAACCAACCTCAATTTCCGCCTCGCGCGGGTGGACGGCGCCGTGGTATGGCTCAACGGCCAGGAAGCTTTTCGCACCAACATGCCGGCCGGGCCGATCACCTATACGACCCTGGCGCCGCATCAGACGGTTGTCGTGGGCACGCCGTACATTTTCTACCCGACAAACATCGCGGTGTCGAATTTGCCCGCGGGAACCAACCTGGTCGCGGTGGAAGTTCATCTATACGCAGCCGGCCGACACTCCCTCGGCTTCGACATGGAACTGATCGGCTCGGGTTGCTTTTCGCCCTTTCTCTCCATCGCGTCGGCAGGCACCAACATTTTTCTTGCCTGGCCGGTTGCCAACGGAACCGGCTACACGCTTTATTCAACTGACCTGACCGCGCCGGGAAGTTGGACAATTGCGGCGGCAACAGTGCAGACCAACGGCGGGCAATATGTCGTGACCTTATCGCCCGACGCGATCACGAGATTGTTTCGTCTCCAGAAACCCTAGCAGCAGTCTGATATAAATAGCGCAGATGCCAGGGGCAAACAACCGGCGGTCTCCGCCACTGCGATGCATCACGCCGCGCCGAGCAGCGCGTGAACCTTGGGCATCCATTCGCTGATCGGGATTTTCTGGGGACAATGGTCCTCGCAGTCGTGGCAGGCAACGCAAACGCTGGCCCGCGCCGCTTCGGGAATGAAAATCTGATACTTGAAGCGCGCGCCCGGAATGTCTTCGTGGAGAAATGCTTCGTTGTAGATTTCAAAATTGGCCGGGATGTTCACTCCATTCGGACAGGGCATGCAGTAGTTGCACTTGGTGCAGGGAATGGCGGCTCGTTCACGGTACTTTTGCTGCAAGTCTGCGATTAGTTTCAGGTCCGCCGCCTGAAACGAATGGCTGCGGGCGCGGGCTGCCGAATCCAGGTTGGCGTTCACCTGGTCCAGGTTGCTCATCCCGCTCAACACCACCGACACTTCGGGCTGGTCCCAAAGCCATTGCAACGCCCAGTCCGCCGGGGAACGTTTCACGCTCGCGCCCTCGATCACCTCGCGAATGGGCGCCGGCGGATTGGCCAGCCGGCCGCCGAGCAGCGGTTCCATGATCACGACGGCCAAGCCCCTGGCGGCGGCGAGCTTCAAACCCCGGGTGCCCGCCTGGTTTTCCGTGTCCATGTAGTTGTATTGAATCTGGCAGAAGGTCCAGCCGTCGTAGCCGTTGACGATGTCAGGGAAGTTATCGTAATTGTCGTGGAACGAAAAACCCAGGTGGCGGATGCGTCCGTCGCGAATCGCAGCCTCGGCCTTTTCCAGGAGTTTGTATTTCGGGACGATTTCGTTCCAGCGCTTTTTATCCAGGGCGTGGAGCAGGTAGAAATCAATGTGATCGGTCTGGAGCCTGCTCAGTTGCTCGTTCAGCATCCGGTCAAAATCGGCTTCCTTTTCGATCAACCAGACCGGGGACTTGGTGGCTATTTTCACCCGGTCCCGATGGCCGCACAACGCCTTGCCGAGAACGGTTTCGCTGTTGCCTTCGTGATAGATATAAGCGGTGTCGAAATAGTTCACGCCCCGGTCCAGGGCGTGGCGGATCATGCGCACCGCTTCCGCTTCATTGATATTTAGGCCGTTGGCATTTCCGTCCACGACCGGCAGGCGCATGCAGCCAAAGCCCAGAACCGAAGCGTTCCAATCCAGCCTGCCGAATTTGCGAAATTGCATGGGAACGGGTTTGAGGGAATTCATTCGCGAACCACAGCAGCCGGACGGCTCGCGGCGTTTTGATGGATCGCCGCGCCCAGCCAGGCGATGGTCTGGCCTAGATCATTCATGTTGCGCGAAGCCTCGTTGTCCCTGGCCACGTCGCCCTTGTCCAAACCAAATCCGAGGTTCCAGTAGGTGGATCCCGGCACGATGGCGCCGGACATGAGGAACATGTGGTTCATCGTGTCAAAAGCATGCGTGCCGCCGCCGCGTCTGACCGCCACCACGGCGGCCCCGATTTTTCCGCGGAACAATCCGCCGTTGGCCAGCGCCACCAGCCCAGCGCGGTCGAGCAGCGCCTTCATCTCGGCGCTCACGTCGGTGAAGTATGTCGGTGAGCCGAGGAGGATCGCGTCGGCCGCGGCCATTTTCTCGAAGCACTGGTTGAAAACATCATCTTTCTGGCTGCACCGGGAATTTTTCTTTTTGAAACACACGTAACAAGCCTGGCATCCGCGGATGGGTTTTCCGCCGAGCTGGATGAACTCGGTTTCCCAGCCGGCTGCGGCCAGCGGCGCCAGCACTTTTTTCAGGAGAATTTCAGTATTCCCGCCCTTGCGCGGGCTACCATTTATAGCAACAGCTTTCATGATTCCCTACCTTACTCCACCGTCACGCTTTTGGCCAGGTTGCGGGGCTTGTCCACGTCGCAGCCGCGGGCGACAGCGATGTGATACGCGAACAACTGCACCGGCACGCTCGCCAGGATCGGATTAATCAGTTCCAGCGCCTTCGGCAGGTAAATCACATCGTTGGCCACCTTCCCGATTTGTTTGTCACCTTCGGTGGCCAGCGCGATGATCGGGCCTTTGCGCGCGCGAATCATCGCCAGGTTCGCCATCGTCTTGTCGTACATCGAATCCTGCGGCACGAGAAAAACCGTCGGCGTCTGCGGGTCAATCAACGCAATCGGGCCGTGCTTCATTTCCGCCGCCGAATAACCCTCGGCGTGGATGTAGGAAATTTCCTTCAGCTTGAGCGCGCCTTCCAGCGCAATCGGGAACGTGTAACCGCGGCTGAGGAAAAAGAAATCGTCGGCCTTCGCATATTTCTTGGCGAGCTTCTTGAACGCGTTGTTTTGCGCGAGGATGGATTCGAGCTGTTGGGGCACGGCCTCCAGCGCGTGCAGGATTTCCAGCGCCCGCCGGGCGGAAAGATTTCGCAGCCGGCCCAAATGAACGGCCAGCAGCGCCAGAATCGTGAGCGTGGAGACGAACGCCTTGGTCGAGGCGACGCCGATTTCCGGTCCGGCGTGCATGTAAATGCCGCCGTCGGATTCGCGCGCGATGGTGCTGCCGACGACATTGACGATGGCGAGCGCGCGATGGCCGCGGCGCTTGGCTTCGCGCAGGGCGGCGAGCGTGTCGGCGGTTTCGCCGGATTGCGAGACGACCAGCAGCACGGTGTTTTTTTCGAGCGGCGCGTTGCGATAACAAAATTCGTGCGCGAACTCGACCTCGACGGGAATTTGCGCCAGTTCCTCAATCAGATATTCGCCCACGAGCGCCGCATGCCAGCTCGTGCCGCTGGCGGCGATGACGATGCGGTCAATCGAACGCAACTCGGCGGACGTCAGATTCAGGCCGCCGAACTTGGCGGTCGCGCCCTCGTTGTCCACGCGTCCGCGCAGGGCGTTGGCCACCGTCTGCGGCTGCTCATAAATTTCCTTGAGCATGAAATGCGCGTGTTTGCCGCGCACGGCGTCCTCCTGGCTGAACTCCAGCTTGCTGATCTGGACGTTGGCGGTGTCCGTGCCCAGGTTCAAAACATCAAAGCGTTCGGGCGTGATGGTGGCCACATCGTAGTCGTTGAGGTAAACGACCTTTTTAGTGTGGGCGACGATGGCATTGGCGTCGCTGGCCAGAAAATTTTCGCCGATGCCGATGCCGATGATGAGCGGCGAACCGCGCCGCGCGCCGACAATGGTGTCCGGCTCGCCGGCGCAAATCACCGCGAGGCCGTAGGTGCCGATGACTTCGCGCAGCGCGTCACAAACGGCCTGGGTCAGCGGATTGGAACCATTTTGGGCAGGGACGGTGCGCTGCGCCGTCCGGTCATCGCAGCGCGATGACCCTGCCTTGCCGCGCCGCTTTTCGTAGTAATCGCCAATCAGATGCGCGAGCACCTCGGTGTCGGTGTCGGATTTGAATTTGTGGCCGGTGGCGAGCAACTTTTGCTTGAGCGCGTCGTAATTTTCGATGACGCCATTGTGAACGATGGCGATTTTGCCGGATTGATCGAGCTGCGGATGGGAATTTTTGTCCGAGGGCGGGCCATGCGTGGCCCAGCGCGTGTGGCCGATGCCGAGATTTCCCTCGACCGGTTCGGATTTCAAAAGCCGCGCGAGGCCCTCGCCGATCTTTCCCATTTTCTTGCGCACGAGCAGGTCGCCGCCGCAAACCAAAGCCACGCCGGCGCTGTCGTAGCCGCGATATTCCAGCCGCCGCAATCCTTCGAGCAGGATGGGCGAGGCTGCTTTCTTCCCAACGTATCCAATGATGCCGCACATAAATTAATCAGAAAATTTATACCAATTGCCTGTTACATGGCGCAGACGCCATTCCTGCTCTAGCTTTGTATAATCTGCAAAGCAACTATTCGTTTCTGCATAATCTTTGAATAAACAACCCGAGTGCCCCGCAAAAGAACAAGCTTTGCTATAAAATTCCACTAACACTGATCCGTCCGGGCAACGTGCTGCCGCGACATTTCTTATGTATGGTGGCAAATTCGTAATGTTAATATTCGCAATTGTTGGACCGCACGGAATGGCACCGCTTTTAATTGAATCCACGATTTTGGCAAAAGGAGCCATATTCTTTTTGAACCACCAAGCATCAACCTGAATTCTGGGATGATAGATGATAAAACCTAAAACAAATGCAACACAAAGTAATGAAGGTCCCATCCACCAGCGGGATAATTTCCTCCACCGAGCCAACCCGATGATCAAAGTTGTAATCAGTGCGAACAACAAGCCAAGACTGCACATTTCCATAACTGCCATTTGAAGCAAGGTTTGAACAACTGCGAAAGGCCACATAGATATGAAGAGACCAACTCCACAGATTGTAATTATTCGATACGCTGTTCGCATAAATCACCGCGTTCAGGTTTGATTCAATATCCAGTCCGCCGCGCCGGACAAATCATCCACCACCACGGCGCGGTTCAATTGCTCCGGCTCCTCGCGTTCCAGTTTTGCGCCGTAACCGGTGCGGACCAGTATGCTCTTTTCTGACGCCCGCGTTCCAGCCGCATTCCAGGTCAATCAACTTGTCTCCGACCATGAAACTCTCCGCGAGGTTCAAATTAAATTCATCGCGCGCGTCGAACAAAAACTGCGGTGACGGCTTGCGTCCCCGGCTCGGCTGATCGGGCGCCTCGGGCGCGATGTAAATTTTTTCCAGGCGCACGCCGGCCCGGGCCAGTTCGCGGCACAAATGCTCGTTGACGCGCTCCACGTCCGCAAGCGTGAAGTAGCCGCGCCCGACGCCGGACTGGTTGGAAACGATGAACAGTTTAAGCCCGGCTTCCGAGAGCCGCTTCAGCGCCGGCGCCACGCCGGGGAGGAGCGCCACGTCCTCGACACGGTGCAGATAATTCCGTTCCTCAATCAACACCCCGTCGCGGTCGAGAAAAACAGCCGGTTTCATTCCGGCAAATTGTGGTTTGAATATGGCAAGAATGGAATTGAATTCTTTCCGGTGCTTGGCATCCTGCTGCGATTGCAGTTTTACAAATTAATCAACCCATTAACCATTAAATGAGCAAAGGCAAATTAGGAATTTTGGTCGGTGGCGGCCCGGCGCCCGGCATCAACGGCGTCATCGCGGCGGCCACCATTGAAGGCATCAATCAAGGCTACGAAGTCATCGGCTTCCGCGACGGCTTCAAATGGCTGGCGCAGGACGACGCGCAGCATTTCCAGCCGCTGTCCATCCGCGACGTGAAGGACATCCATCTGCGCGGCGGTTCGATTCTCGGCACCGCGCGCACGAACCCCACCAAGTCCGAGAAGCATGATGAAAAACGTCTTCAGCGTCTTTGAAAAGCTCGGCATCACCGCGCTGGTGACCATCGGCGGCGACGACACGGCGTTTTCCTCCAGCGTCGTGGCCAAACAAAGCCACGGAAAAATCCGCGTCGCGCACGTGCCCAAGACGATTGACAACGATCTGCCCCTGCCCGGTTCGACGCCGACGTTTGGATTTGAAACGGCACGGCACTACGGCGTTCACCTGGTCCGCAATCTCGCCGAGGACGCGCGCACCACGTCGCGCTGGTATCTCATCATCAGCATGGGCCGCGCGGCGGGACATCTTGCGCTCGGCATCGCCAAGGCCGCCGCGGCCACTCTCGCCGTCATTCCGGAGGAATTCCACGGACGACAGGTCACGGTGGATGAAGTGTGCGACATCATCATCGGTTCCATCATCAAGCGGCGGGCCGAAGGTTCGCAATACGGCATTGTCGTCCTCGCCGAAGGCCTCATCGAGGCGATGGGCGAAAAAGGATTGGTGGAGGCGTTGCCGGAAGGCCAGATCGAACGTTTCGGCAAGGTGGTTTACGACGAGCACGGCCATTTGCACCTCGGCGAAATCGAATTCGGCCGCCTGATGAAGGAGCTTTTGAATCAGCGCCTGGAAAAACTCGGCATCAAGATGACCTTCATTGACAAGGACCTCGGCTACGAACTCCGCTGCGCCGACCCGATCCCATTCGATGCCGAATACACCCGCGACCTCGGTTATGCCGCCGTCAAGTTCCTGCTCTCGCCTGAATCCGAAAAATACGGCGCCATCATCAGCTTCGTGAACGGCAAAATGAACCCGCTGCCGTTCGATGAGATGCTCGATCCGAAGACCGGCCGCATGCAAAACCGCAAGGTCAACGTGAACGGCGAGGCCTATGAATGCGCCTGCGCCTACATGATCAAGCTGGAACGCGAGGACTTTGAGCATGCGAAACAACTCGCCAAGCTGGCCGCGGTCGTTTCGATGACGCCCGAACAATTCCACAAACGTTTCGGTTATCTCGTCGGCCTGAAGTAAAATTTTGCCAACGCATCCGGCGGCGGGAAAATCTCCCCGCCGCCGTTTTTTATTTCGTCAAATCAATCTGGAACAAGTCATTTTTTCCGGCATCTTACCATGAAAATGACGCGCCAATCAAAAGCGTGTCAGGCTGAATTATGTTCATTATCGGACTGGGAGTCGCCGCGCCGACACAACGCTATACCCAGCGCGAAGGCTGGGACGCGGTGCAAAAATCCGCGCCCTTCGCCCGGCTCGCGCCGCGGTCGCGCGCCATTCTCAGAAAAGTGCTCTGCGGCGACAACGGCATCGCCACCCGCCACCTGGCGCTGGAACCAATTTCCGAAGTTTTCAATCTGACGCCCGACGCGCTCCACGCCCGCTTCGCCAATCACGCGCCCGCGCTGGCGGCTGAAGCCGCGCAACTCGCGTTGAAGGACGCGAAATGCCAAGCCGGCGAAATTGACGCCGTGCTCATCAGCACCTGCACGGGCTATTTGTGTCCCGGCCTCACCAGCTACGTCAGCGAACGGCTCGGCCTGCGTCCGGACGTCTTCCCGCTCGATCTCGTCGGCCAGGGCTGCGGCGCGGCGCTGCCGAATCTGCGCGCCGCCGAGGCCATTCTCGCTGCCGGCCGCGCCCAAAAAGTTTTGTCCATCTGCGTCGAAGTTTGCAGCGCGGCGTTTTATCTGGATGACGATCCCGGCGTGCTCATCAGCGCCTGTCTTTTCGGCGATGGCGCGGGCGCGGCGGTGCTCGCGAACAAGCCGCAGCCGAACCGCCGGCGCATCGAATGGAAATTTGGCTTGTCGCGCCTAGTTCCGGACAAACGCGACGCGCTCCGGTTTGAGCATCAAAACGGGATGCTGCGAAATATTTTGCTGCCGCAAGTCCCGCAAATCGCCGGCGACGAAGCCGCCCGGCTGCTGAACGAGTCGCTCGCCGCCGCCGGCGTGAAGCGTGAATGCATCACTGGCTGGATTTTGCACACCGGCGGACGCGACGTGCTGCTGGTGTTGCGGGACAAGCTCGGCTTGAGCGAATCCGACATCCGCCACAGCACCGCCGTGCTGCGCGAATTCGGCAATCTCAGCAGCCCGACGGTTTTATTTGTGCTCGAACGCGCCCTGCACGATGTCGTGCCGGACGGGTTATGGTGGATGTCGGCATTCGGCGCGGGGTTCAGTTGCCACGGCGCGTTGCTGGAGGTGAGGGACGTGAAACGTAAGGCGTGAAACGTGATTGATCCGGCGGGACGGGGCTACTGATGAGCCGGCTCGCGAGGACGCTCGCCCCACCAGAATTATAAATGCAAAGTGAAACGTATTATCGAACCAGAATGGCTTGATGAATTGCCGCCGGAGGATCCGCGCGCCGCCGGCTCGCGCCGCGATTTGCGCCGGCTCAACACCTGGATGCGCAACCACGCTGTCATGACGAACGCGCTCCAAACCGCCGTGTATGGCCAGACGCCCAAACAAATTGTCGAACTCGGCGCGGGCGACGGCGATTTCCTGCTGCGCGTGGCGCAACTTGTGACGGGAAACGGAGCGCCGGCCTCCGGCACGGCGGCTTCTGGAAACGCCATTGCCTGGAATGAAGTGAATGTCACATTGCTTGACCGCCAGAAAGTCGTGACCCCGCAAACGCTGGCGGCTTTCGCCTCGCTTGGCTGGCATGCGGAAGCAGTCGTCGCGGATATTTTTGACTGGCTGCAAACACCGGTCCCGGCGGAAATCGTCATCGTAAATGAAGTTCTGCACCATTTCGACGACGCGCATCTGGCCGGGTTGTTTTGCGGCATTGCCGGTCGCGCGCGCCTGTTCATCGCCATTGAACCGCGCCGCGCGCCCTGGCCGTTGTTTTGCAGCCGGTTGCTTTGGGCGATTGGCTGCAATTCGGTCACGCGGCATGACGCGACGGTGAGCGTGCGCGCGGGGTTTGTCCGCGAAGAACTTTCCGCGCTCTGGCCGGACAAAAGAAACTGGCAACTGACGGAGCGGCGCGCCAGTTGGTTCAGCCATTTGTTCATCGCGCGGCGGCGGGGATAGAATATGGCGGCCACGAAACCCATTGTAATCGTTGGCGGCGGACTCGCGGGGTTGACGCTTGGCATCGGGTTGCGTCAACGCGGTGTGCCGGCGGTCTTGTGGGAGGCCGGGCATTATCCGCGCCATCGCGTCTGTGGCGAGTTCATCTGCGGGCGCGGCCAGGAAACGCTCGCGCGGCTGGGTCTGCGCGAAATGCTCGAACGCGCGGGCGCGGTGGGCGCGGACACGGCGGCCTTCTTTTCCGCAACCCAATCCACCCGGCCGCTGCCGCTGCCTTCACGGGCGATTTGTCTTTCGCGTTTCACCCTGGACCAACTGCTCGCGAATGAATTCCAAAATCTTGGCGGTGAATTGCGCGCCGGCCAGCGCTGGCCTGCCGTTGGAGTTCACGCTTCAGCGTGTCCAGACCGGCTGAAGCCTGAACTCCAACCCGAAGGTGTCGTTCGCGCCACGGGCCGGCGCTTGCAGACGGAGGAGGGCGGGGCGCGCTGGTTTGGATTGAAAGCGCACGCGCGCAACGTTCCGCTCACAGCCGGCCTCGAAATGCACGTTTCATCTCGGGGCTATGTCGGTCTATGCCGGGTCAACGGCGGCAGGGTGAACGTCTGCGGATTGTTCCGCCGCCGCGCCGGTGAAAGTATCGGGCCGCAAAACCGGCGCGAATTATTGCGCGGACCAATCGGTTCGCCATTGCACCAGCGGCTGGCTTCGGCGGAATTTGATGACAACTCGTTTTGTGCCGTCGCCGGGCTTTCGTTGCAGCCGTACCGGGCGGCCGCGCGCGCGGAATGCTGCATCGGCGACGCCATCACCATGATCCCGCCCGTTACCGGCAATGGCATGTCCATGGCCTTCGAATCGGCGGAACTTGCCATCGAACCGCTGGTCGCGTGGAGTCGCGGGGAAATTTCCTGGGCCGAAGCCCAGCCGCAAATTGCCCGTCGCTGCGACGCCGCGTTTGCCCGGCGGCTCGCCTGGGCAAAATGGCTTCAACGATTCGTGCTGACGCCGTCGCTCCAAAACATGCTGGTCAGATTCGCCGCGCGCAACGGCTGGTTTTGGCGGATGGCGTTTGAGCGGACAAGGTAAAATGGAGCGCGGCTGTGTCTGAAAGACCAGCCGCAGCACACCGTCAACTGGTGGGCGAGCGTCCTCGCGAGCCGGCTCGTCAGTAGCCTCGCCCCACCCTTGTCATTGTACACATCTTTCGCGGAGATGTTTAAGTTAAACTGACTATGTATCATATTATGTATGAGAGTGTTATGAATTCAGCGTCTTTTGGTTCCATGCGCTCACCACTCGACATGGCTGCGCAGATAGCACGCCTCCGCTTTGCAATGAATGTGCATAGCCCAAGCTTCTTTGGTTTTACAAGGGTTTTTAGGCACAGAGCAGTGATACTGATACAAGAATGAAAAAGATGTGGGTAATGACAAGTCGCCCCACCCGCTGCGACTGGCGCTACGCACACAGTCGCGCTCCGCCCGAAATGGATTTCGGAATCCGTGAACTCTTTCGTGTGTTTCGTGAGTTTCGTGGTAAAATTCTTTCCATGAAACCGCTCGTTGATTGCCGGCTTTACGCGTTCGTGGACACGGCCTATCTCCAGGGCCGCGCGCCGGAACTCGTCGCGCAACAACTCTGTGACGGCGGCGCGGACTTGATCCAGCTCCGCGCCAAAGCCTCCACGCCGGACGAAATCCGCCGGATGGCCGAGGCGATTCTGCCCGTCACGCGCCGCGCGAATGTCGGGCTGGTCATCAACGATCACGTGGACATTGCCGACGATCTCGGCGTGGAATTCTGTCACTTGGGCCAGGAGGATTTTTTTGACGCCGGATACAAGCACGTCATCGAGTTGTGGAGCATGGAGCGTGTGCTTCGGATTGGTTTATCAACGCATTCGCCGAAACAGGCACAGCGCGCGCTGGCCGCCGGTGCGGATTACCTCGCCATCGGGCCGGTTTATGCGACGGGCACGAAACCGACGGCGAAGCCGGTGACGCTGGAATATGTCCGCTGGGCGGCGGAAAACGTGAACATTCCGTGGTTTGCCATCGGCGGCATCAACTTGGACAATCTTGGCGAGGTTCTGGCTGCGGGCGCAAAGCGCATTTGTGTGGTGTCGGCAATTCTGAACGCGCCGGACGTGGCGAAAGCCTGCGCGGAATTCCGGCGCCGGTTGGGATAGGAGCGCAATCAGCAAAATGTAGAATCGAGGTTGGGCTGCTGTCCTTGCCGAAGCGCATAACTTCTACTTGCAAAGTGCATTCGTGTAATTTATAAGAGTGCAAGGAGGTGATTTAAGTATGGAGGCGAGTACGCATGATCGTGCCCCAATCCGGTGGCGGACCCGGATTTTAATCTGGTTTTCCAGCACGGTATTGCTGCTGGCTGCGTTCCCATCGCCGGCCGCCAATTTTTATGCCGGCATCTCGCCCGCGACCGTTCCCTGGCCCGGCGGCATCGTGCCGTATGAATTCACCAACACGCTCACCGCCGCGCAGCAGCAGACGTATCTCGACGGCCTGCATGAATGGCAACTGGCCGCGAACGTTAGTTTCGTTCCGCACACCACTCAAACGCACTGGATTCTTTTCACCTACAACACCAACTGGATTGACAACGTTTCCTCCGGTACCAATCCGCAGGTCGTGACCGTCTCCAGCCTCAGCCGGGCGCAGGTCTGCCACGAGATGGGCCATTCGTTCGGCTTCACGCACGAAAATATCCGGCCCGACCAGACCAATTATTTGACCGTTCTTTCCAACAACGTCACGCCCGGTTACCTGTCTTTTTTTCAAATTGACCCGACCAGTGTCACCAACGGCCCCTACGATTTCGAGTCGGTGATGCATTTGGGCTGGGACTTCGCCTCGACCAATCCCGGTGTCCTCGCCACTCAGCAACCCAAGCCGCCATATTTTCCCCGCTACCAGTTCCGCATGGGCAACTACTGTCTAAGCCCCGGCGACCGTGCCGCGCTGAAGTACCTCTACGGCGCGCCAGCCGTGCCGCTCACCAATGTTGTCACCACTACGGCCGATTTTGGCCCCGGCAGTTTGCGCGCCGCGATGTATTACGTCACCGACCATCCCGGCTCCGTTGTCAAATTCAACATTCCGAACAGCGATCCGGGTTACAGCAACGGCGTATTCAACATCCATCTCTCCGGCCACCTGCCGCCGCTGGTCGCGAACGGCATGGTGATTGACGGTTCCACGCAACCGGGCTTCACGGGCAAGCCGCTCATCGTCGTGGATGCTTCGCATATCATTCCTGAAACCTTCACGTCGGACACCGTGCTGATTTACTCGTCGAGCAATCAGTTGAAAAATATTTCGTTCACCGGCTTCGACTGGAACGGTCTGACGCTGGTTTATGCCGACGCGACCAACAACACCATCTCCGGCTGCTGGCTCGGCCTTGATTTCAGCGGCACCAACGCCGCGCCGAACGCGTTTCAGGGAATTCTCATTGCCAGCGGCGCGAGCGGGAACCTCATCGGCGGCACCAACGCGCTCGCGCGCAACGTCATTTCCGGCAATTTGCAATACGGCATTTTTATCACCGACTCGAACACGGCCGGCAACGCCGTTCTCGGCAATTACATCGGGACTGGCACCAACGGATTAAACGCGGTTCCCAACGGGTTTAGCGGAGTTTTCATCGGCAACGGCACGAGTGGAAACATCATCGGCGGCACCAACGTGCCGGCGCGAAACGTCCTTTCAGGCAATTCGCAATACGGCCTCATCATAACCTCGAACACCACCGGCAATGTCGTCCTCGGCAATTACATCGGCGCGGATGCCAGCGGCAGTCACGCGGTATCCAACGCCCTTGGCGGCGTGTTTCTGGCGCTCGGCGCGAGCCACAACCTCATTGGCGGCACGAATGCCGGCGCAGGCAATGTTATTTCAGGAAATCTGGGCAACGGCATCCTGCTGCGCGGTTCCAATGTGGTCAACAACACGGTGCAGGGAAATTTCATCGGCACCGACGCCACCGGGATGAACGCGCTGCCGAACATCGTCGCCGGCGTGACGATTGACACCGGATCAAGCTCCAACCTGATCGGTGGCAACGCAACCGGTGCGCGCAACGTCATTTCCGGAAATAACAGCTATTTCGACTACGGAGTGATCGTGGCGAATCCCGGCACGACTGGCAATCTGGTCCAGGGAAACTACATCGGCCTTGGCTCGAACGGGGTGACGGCGGTCTCAAATTATTTCGGCATGGTCTGCTCCGCCGGCGCCGCCAACAATACGTTCGGCGGCACCAGCGCCGGCGCGCGCAATGTCATTTCTGGAAACTTTAGTTACGGCATGCTGGTTAAAGATCCCGGCACGAGCGGCAACGTGGTCGAGGGAAATTTCGTCGGCCTCGACGCGAGCGGGACGACTGCGGTGCCGGATTATTTTGGGGTCATCTGCTACAACGGGGCCGTGAATAATTTAATCGGCGGCGCCAGCACCGGCGCGGCCAACTACGTTTCCGGCAATTATTATGGAGTTTGCATTACCGATCCGGGCACCAGTGGAAATGTTGTCGAGGGCAATTTCATCGGCACCGACCACACCGGCACCAACGGGGTGGGTAACTATGATGATGTGGTGCTGCAAAACAGCGCGACGGGCAACTTCATCGGCGGCGTGAGTGCCGGGGCCGGAAACGTCATCGCCTTCGCCGGTTGGACCGGTGTGATTTTATACGATCCGGGCACCACCAATAATTCCATTCGTGGCAATTCCATTTTCAACAACCCTTACCTGGGGCTTCATCTGGTTGGCACCAATGATGTTTATCCTTACGTTACGACCAACCACACCGGTTTTCTCGCCGGCCCGAACGACCTGCAAAATTTTCCCGTCATCACCAACGCCTTTGGCTACGCCGCCAGCACCATCGTTCTGGGAACATTAAACAGCGCCACCAATCGCAGTTTTCTCATTGATGTTTATCGCAGCGCCAGCGCCGACTCTTACAACGGCGGCTATGGTCAGGGCCAGTATTACATCGGCACCGTCAGCGTGACCACCGACGGCAATGGCAACGCCTTGTTCGCGCTCACCAACAATGCCGGCAATTACGCCGGCCAATACATCACCGCCACCGCCACCTCGGCGGGCGGCGACACCAGCGAGTTCGACCTGGCTGTTCCCTGCACGAACAAACCCGCGCCGTCGGCCACCTTTCCCGGGCCGTTGAAGTGGCGCACCAATGGCTTCGTCCTCACCCTGGCATTCCAGACCAATTTCACCTATCGTGTTCAGGCCACCACCAACCTGTCGGCCAGCCCCGTCGTGTGGGCCGATCTGACCAATTACAACGCCACCAACTCATCGCTCGTCTTCACCGACCGCACGGCCACCAACTTCCGCGTGCGTTTCTATCGCGTCGTGTCGCCGTAAGTCGCACAGCGTCTGTAGAATCGGCAGTCGCGTGACAATTGATAATGTCTGATTGATGTAAAAAATAAAACTGGCGCGGGTTAGCCGCGCCAGTTGGGGAGGATTTGCCAATCGCGCTTGCGCGTTCCTGGTTCAGCGAATGGACAGGGCGGTGTTGATGTGTTCAATGGCGTTGGTGATGTGCTTGCTGATGCGCTTTTCGTTTTTGACTTCGGCGGCGCCCAGCACGTTTTGAAGCAATCCCTGGGCTTCGCGCAGCTTGGCGTCCGACAACGGCTGCGGTTGCTTGTCTTTGGCGTCGCCGCTGAGAGTCACGCCCAGCAACTTGGCGGCGGCCTCAATGTGTTTCATGGCTTTCACCCGATGGCCTTTGTAATCGTGGTCGCCGGTGGCCAGAATGAGGTAGGCGTTCTGCAGCATTCCAGCCTCGGCCGAATTGCTGAACGCCACGGTTTGGAATGGGTTCGGAGCGGCAACGGAACCGTTCAACGTTTGCGTAGTGGCTGGTGTCGCGGCGCGAAGATTCACGCCCCAGGCCAGAACGGTGACAAAAACCGCAACTTTTGCGGCTGTTTTGAGATGTTTTGTATTCATATTCATATACTCCATAGTTGACGGAACGAGGGGTTGTGAAGTTACACGTTTTTCAGCGCGGCAGGCATCACGATAAAACCAGAACGGATTGTCCCGGCGGGCTATTTTCGGCTCGTCTCTCCGAGACGGAATACCGAACAAAACTCAAACGACAAAACCAGCTTCGCGCAGACGCTTCACAAGCTTGCGATAGTTTGGCGGGCTTAATTCTTTTTGGAGCGCATCAACAAGAAGTCGTTGGTTTGTTCGCAATTGATCCAATTCCTGCTGCAACTGGATTAGTTGATCACCTTTCGAATGGCTTGTGATGGGCGTTTGTCTCTCCAGCGGCAGTTCGGGTGTGCTCTGCAAACATTTTGTCCAGCGTTCCTCAGAAATGATTTTGCAGTTCGAACCGTGGAATTTCAGTTCGAGAGCCGCCTCAATTTTTCTTCCGTAGCTTTGGTGTGCCCAAGCTGGTTCGGCATAACTGCCCACCACCAGATAATTCAGGTCACGAGTGGGGTGCTGGCAACACATACCGCCTCGTGCCCGGACAGCGGCTTCGCATTGATCCCGGTCGCCATCGCTGAAAACGAAAACTCCGGTGAAACAAAAGGAGCGTCCTTCAAACACGACTTCGGGAGCGGGATCATCCAGCATTTCCTTTGAAGTCGGAATCTGGCTTGAAGACTTGCGCTTGGCTGAAGTCTTGTAAGGCTTCAGCACATAGATTTTTGTTTCTTGCGCGGCCATTTTTAAAACAATTCTTTCTGCGGCGGCTTGTCTTTTATTTTGGGATTCGGAAGCATCTCTAAAAATTCTTTCTCCGTCAGTATGTTCACCCCGAGTTCCTTCGCCTTATCCAATTTTGAACCTGCTTCTTCCCCGGCGAGTAGATAATCCGTGTTCTTGCTGACTGAACCAGTCACATTGCCACCTGCATCGCGGATGAGCGCCGAAGCTTCATCGCGGGAAAGCGTCCGCAGTGAGCCTGTGAGAACAAAAGTTTTGCCGGCCAAGTGCTGCAATGTTCGTTCGCCCATTGATTCTGTTTTTCCTCCTTTTGGTGAAATGCCGAGGTGTTTTAATTGTTTGAGAATTTTCCTTCCGGCTTCCGAATCAAAGAACTCAAGAATGTTTCTGGCCACTTCAGGTTCGATTTCGCATGTGACGCCAATAACTGGCGGACCATCGCTTTTCGTTTTGGGTGGTTTGCTGACTTCGATATTAATCCCATTTTTCTGGAGCTGTGAGACAAGATTCTCAATTTCGATATTTAATTTTTGTTGTTCGTGAATGCGCGGTTCTCGTTCTACAGGCTCGCGTTTCTTAAGATTCTCGATCTCGTATTTCAACTCGCGGCGTCGAGATTTGATCTGATCCGCTTCATCTTGCGGAAGATTTTCTTTCAAGCGCTTGCTCAGTTCCTTGTCCTCCTTTTCTTTATCAATTCGCTCACGACGAATTGGTGGCATGTTGTTCCTAGAATCTGGATTGATCCATTTTGCTTCCGAGACTTTTTCTAAAAGTTTAACAAATATCTTTAGTTTTGCTACGTCCGCCACCGCTTCAAGGCTTGAGTGTAAACTTGCAATTTCATGTGCCATTGTTTCCCCGACATTAGAAATCCCCAAAGCAAGGAGCCACCGTGCCAATGGAAATGTTTTGGCTCGTTCCAGTGCTTCAACAACTTTTGTTGCATTCTTTTCTCCGAAGATGCGCGGTTCATCTTTTGTTCCAAGATTCAGTTTGGCCAGTTGATTTACCGTAAGATCAAACAGGTCGAGAGGTTCCTTAACTAAACCACGCTCAATAAGTTTTTCAGCGACCACTCCGCCAAGTCCTTCAATGTCCAGCGCACGCCGTTGAGCCATGAACTCAACTCGCCGCACGCTTTGGGCTGGACAGCCTGCAATGTTTTGGCACCGCCAAGCAGAGAATTCTGGATCACGCGCTATTTGGCCTCCGCAAGCAGGACATTTGCCGTGAATATGTTTCGCAAAATCGAACGGCTCGGCACCGCGCGGACGTTTTAATTTGACCACACTAACGACGGCGGGAATCACTTCACCGGCTTTTTCGATGACCACGGTGTCACCGATGCGGATGTCTTTTTCGCGGATGTAATCCTCGTTGTGCAGCGTGGCGCGGCTGATGGTGCTGCCGGCGAGGAAAACGGGTTCGAGTTCGGCCACGGGCGTAAGCGCGCCGGTGCGGCCAACCTGGATGGTGATGGCGTTGAGCCTGGTCTCGGCCTGTTCCGGCGCGTATTTGTAGGCAATGGCCCAGCGCGGCGCCTTGGCCGTGGCGCCCACGCGGCGCTGTTGCTCGAAGGAATTCAGCTTGATGACCGCGCCGTCGGTTTCGTAGGCAAATTTTTTGCGGACCGCGTCCAGTTCGGCAATGGCGTCAATGAGTTCGTCTTCCGATTTGCAAAACCAGGTGCGTTCGGGAGTTTTGAAACCGAGGGATTTCAAACAATCAAGAAGCCCGGCTTGAGTTTCAATCACAGGCTGGAAGCCTGTGCCACTTCCCATCTGCCCGATGCCGTAGAGGATGATGTCGAGGGGACGCTTGGCGACGATTTTGGGGTCGAGCTGTTTGAGCGAACCAGCGGCGGCGTTGCGCGGATTGGCAAACAGTTCTTCGCCGACGGATTTGCGCTCGGCATTCAACTTCTCAAATCCGGCGCGCGGCAGGAAAACTTCGCCGCGGACTTCCAAAACAGAATTTGAACCGCGGAGACGCGGAGACGCGGAGGTTGTTATGAATAAATCATCTTCTTTGCTCTGCGCCTCTGCGCCTCTGCGGTTAAGTTTTAATGGCACGCTGCGGATGGTTTTGAGATTGGCGGTGATGTCGTCGCCGGTGGTGCCGTCGCCGCGCGTCGCGCCCACGACAAACACGCCGTTTTCGTAGCGCAAACTCACCGCCACGCCGTCCACCTTGGGCTCGACGACCCATTCCAGCTTTTCGTCCGGCAAAAGTTTCTGGACGCGCTTCACGAAATCGCGCACTTCCTCCTGCGAATAGGTGTTGTCGAGGCTCATCATCGGCACCGCGTGCCGGACGGACTGGAATTCGCTCAAGGGCGCGCCGCCGACGCGATGGCTGGGCGAATCGGGCGTGGCGAGTTCGGGAAATTCTTTTTCGAGATCGAGCAGTTCGTGATAAAGCCGGTCGTATTCCTGGTCGCTGATGACCGGCTGCGCGAGCACGTAGTAAGCGTGGTCGTGCCGGCGGATTTCCTCCACCAACCGGGCGTGGCGTTTTTTGGCTTCGGCCTGTGTCACGCGGAAATAATTAGCGGTGAATCAGTGAAAAGACAGTTTTTTGTTTGTCTGAAGGTTCGGAGTTCCATCCCGCCTAGAAAAATGGTTTGAGTGTGCAACGCGTTTGGCTGCATAAATCCGTATCCATATAGTAGGAGAGGCGCGACACCTGTCCTGCGACCTGACCGCGTGGCACGGAATGGCCGAGCGGCATGATTGCGGGACGCCGAGCCGACAAACAATTTTGACCGGGCGAGAATGCTGTTTGATGGAAAAAGCCGCGGTTTGAAACCCGATTTGGAACAATCGGTCCAAAGATGGGACACGGTGCATTGGATTGCCGCCAGCTAAAAACAACTAAACCGCCGATTAGCCCAAGCAGGTTAACCGGCGGAACTACTAACAATCAGTCAGAAGTGCCATGTCTGGCACAATGTCAGTTTATAGCATTACGGCTGCCAAATTCAGGTGATTGAGCTTGCCGTCGGCAGCGGATTTCACGCCGGCTGCCTCAAAAACCGGCGGAGGCGGTTGAGCAGCATTTCGGCGAAGCGCTCGTAGGGTGCCAGCACACGGCCATGGGTTTTTAGTTCGTCAATCGTCACCAGCGGCATGCAAAAATCCAGGTCGTGCAACGCGTGACGGCGTTTCACGCGCCGCAGCCAGCGGCTCAAATCGGTGATGGCTTCAATTTCATTTTTTGGGCCGGGATAAAATGCCATCCGCCATTCATCGCGCCATAAAAAACCGTCGGCCTCACGTTTTCCCACGAACCACGGGTCGCACAACAAAATGCAAATGGACTGGCCGCGACACTCGCCGAGCCGGTAAAAAACCATCGGCGCGGCCGTTTCGCAAAAATGTTCAAAGGCGACATCCAGGGCGTCAACGTGCGGCGGCGAGAATTGGGTTTGAAAGGCGAGGCGAAAACCGTCCGGCGGGGCGGGCGCTTTTTCAAAGCAAAGATTTTCCGCAAAAATCCAGAGGGTGTCCGTTGCAAACCCGCGTTCGGCGAGCAGCTTCTTCCAGGCGTTGAGCGCCTCGGCCAAGGATGGGCGTGTGAACGGCTCGTCCGATTTCATGCCGGGATTCTAGCCGGTATTTTTCCGAAACCAATCTATAAATAATTTGATTCCCGCCTCGATTTTGACCCGCGGATCGTAGCCCAGCCGGGCGCGCGCCTTCGTATTGTCGGCGAACGTGACCGGCACGTCGCCGGGCGGCACCGGCTGGCGGTCAATCACGGCTTTTTTGCCGAGCGCGGCTTCGAGCAATTCAATGAGGCGGCCCAGCGTCACGGTCTGCGATTCGCCCAGGTTGAAAATTTCAAACCCGAACTCCTTTTGCGTGGCGGCGATGATGCCGTCCACCGTGTCGGTAACGTAGGTGTAATCGCGCGCCATGCTGCCATCGCCGAAGACGGGAACCGGTTTGCCGGCGTGGATGAGCGTCGCGAATTTGCGGATGGCCAGGTCGGGCCGCTGGCGCGGACCATAGACGGTGAACAGGCGGAGCATCGTCACGTCCATGCCGTAAACGTGATGATAAACGTGGCCGAGCGATTCGCAGGCGAGCTTGCTGGCGGCATAGGGCGAGATGGCGGAAAAAATCGGGTCGCTCTCGCTGAAGGGCACCTTGGAATTCACGCCATAGACCGACGACGACGAGGCAATGATGATTTTTTTGACGCCGCTTTTTCGAGCAGCTTCGAGAACATTGACCGTGCCTTCGACGTTGACGCGCTGGTAAAGCGCCGGTTTTTCGAGGCTGGGCCGCACACCCGCGCGCGCGGCCAGATGGATGACCTGATCGAATTTCACGCTGCCGAACAAATCGTCGAGCGCGGCGCAGTCACACAAATCGCCGTGGACGAATTCAAACGGTTTGGCTCGCCCCGTGGAACAGGCCGGGCTGTCTGCCGTTGCGGTGTCCTTGGCCGGGTTATTCCACGGGGCAAGCATCTGGATATCGTGGAGGTTCCGGCGTTTGAGTTTCGGATCGTAGAAATCGTTGAGGTCATCGAACGCCCAAACGGCGTGGCCGTCGTGCAGCAGCCGTTCGCAAACGTGCGAACCGATGAAACCCGCCCCGCCGGTGACCAGAAAGTTCATGGCCAAACGCTAGCAATCGGCAAGGGCGTGTCGAGTGCGGGTAAATTTGCCTGCTACAGAAACGTAACACTAATTCTGAGCAGCCGCGTTTCGATCGTCTTTAGCGCTGAAACAGCATCCAGATAGCGATACAAGAGAATTGTGTCAGGCATGTCTGGCTGTTTAATAACTGGTTTATTGTAGCTTTCACAACCCGTTCAACACATCAATCAACTGGCGCAGGCGGCCGTAATCGTGGCGGTTGAAACCGAAGGCGATGCGCGCCAGGTCCAGGTTGTCCCCGCCTTCAACTTCTTCCGGCGTCGGTTTGATGCATTTGATGGGTTCGCCGGCGATGATGTCGGCGAAGTCTTCGTTCAACGCGGCCAGGGCGGAATCCGACGGCGCGTTTTTGAGCCGGATGACGAGCAAATCCTTGACGAAGCGGGTGGATTGATAATTCCGGTAAAAGCGCGTGATGATTTTCACCGCTTCGCCGGTGTTGTCGGTGATGCGGTAAAGATTCAGGTCGTCGGGCGAAATCAACTGGTCGCGCAGCAGGTGTTCGCGGATGTTTTTGTCCCACGTCTTCCAATACGTGCCGCCGGGGGAATCCACGAGCACGAGCGGCATGAGTTGGCTCTTGCCGGTTTGCATGAGCGTGAGCGCCTCGTACCCTTCGTCAAGCGTGCCGAAACCGCCGGGGAAAAGCACGATGGCGTCCGAATGGCGGATGAAAATCAATTTGCGCGTGAAAAAGTATTTGAACGTCACCAGTTTTTTGTCCTCGCGAATGACCGCGTTTGCGCTTTGCTCCCACGGCAGGCGGATGTTCACGCCGAAACTGTTTTCGGGTCCGGCGCCTTCGTGCCCGGCCTGCATGATGCCCGGGCCGGCGCCGGTGATGACCATGAAGCCGGCTTTGGCAATCTTGCGTCCGAAGTCCACGGCCTGCTGGTATTCCACCTGGTCCGATTGCGTCCGGGCCGAGCCGAAAATTGTGACCTTGCGGACGTGCGCATACGGCGCAAAGAGGCGGAAGGCATAGCGCAGTTCGCGCAACGCCGTTTGGATCACGCGCACGTCACCGGTGTCCTTCACGTCGGCCAGCAGCTTGAGCGCGTTTTCGATGAGGTCGGCGACCTGGGCTTCATTGTGGCCGCCGCCTTTGAAAGCGATGAGTTCCTGGATGCGGCGTTGCAATTCCAAATCGGCGGGTTTGGCCGGCCTTTTTCCTTTAATCATGCGGTCAGGATAACTTTGCGGCGGGCAAATGCAACCGCCCGCTGGCGAATCTTGACACTGCGGCTGGAGCGCCGAACACCGATTCGGCAAGGTTCGCAGGGAATCGCCTGTTCGTGCCGATTCGGAGATCGGCGCTCCGTTTTTGCGCATTGACAACGGCGATGGAAAAACCATACTACGCGCCCAATTTGCGAGCCCCGCCCGTGAGCGGATTTTCTCGCCCCAAGAAAGGAAGTGAGTTGCGTTGACCGAAATCAGACTGAAAAAAGGCGAACCAGTGGAACGCGCGTTGCGGCGACTGAAGAAAAAAGTTGACCGCGAAGGAACCCTCAAGGTCGTGCGCAATCACCGGCATTTCGAAAAGCCGAGTGAAAAGCGCCGCCGCAAGGAAAAAGCCGCGCGCTTTTCCGCGATGCTGACCGCGCGTTACGCCGACCTGTAATTTTGCAATTTCCAAAGCCGGGCGCATCCGATTACGATGTCGCCCGGTCTTTTATTTTAACCGCGGCGTATGTATTCATTGTCCACCTGCTGGAATTCCCACCGCCACACGGATGGTCGCGCCATGCTGCGCGAAATCCGCGATCTCGGCTTTGAATACGCCGAACTCAGCCACGGCATCCGGCTCGGTCTCCTGCCCGGCATCCTGGAAGCCGTGGACGCGGGCGAGATTAAAATCTCCAGCCTCCATAATTTTTGTCCGCTGCCGCTGGGCGTGAATCATGCCTCGCCCAACCTCTACGAATTTTCCGACGAGCGGCCGCGCCAGCGCGAACTGGCCATCAAATATACGCTCAAGACCTTTGAACTCGCCCAGCGCGTCAAAGCCCCGGCCGTCGTGCTGCACCTCGGCAGCATGGAAATGAAGGATTACACCGAGAAACTGACCCGCATGCTGGAACGCGACGGAAGAAAATCGCCCAAATACGAAAAGCTTCGCGCCGAAGCCGCCGCCAGCCGCGAAGCCCGAAAGGCAAAGGCGGTCGGACGCGTCTATGAAACGTTGCGAATCGTTCTGCCCGAAGCCGAAAAGCGCGGCCTCAAACTCGGCATCGAAAACCGGCAGGCGCTCGAGGAAATTCCGCTGGAAGGCGACTTTGAGTTTTTCTTCCGCGAGTTCGACAGCCCGAACGTGGTTTATTGGCACGACATCGGCCACGGGCAAATCAAGGAACATCTGGGCTTCCTTCACCCCACCGAGCATCTCGAAACGCTGGCCGGCCGGCTCGCCGGATTTCACATTCACGATGTGGTTTTTCCGGCGGGCGACCACGCCGCGCCCGGCACCGGCACGGTGGATTTCGCGGCGCTCAAGCCGTTTGTGAAGCCGGGCCACATCAAAGTCTTTGAACTAAGTCCATCACTGCCGGTGGGAGCGGTCCAATGCGGCGTTGCCCACGTCAAAATAGTCTGGGGCAATGCGTGATTTTGTATCCCTGATCTGCGATGGGCGGGGTTCATTCGGAGCCACTGCCACCGTAGCGGCAGCCATCCTTGGCTGCCGTATCGCCCGGCTTCCAGCCGGGTGGTCTTATGTGGAAGCGAGGTCATAACGTGGGTTCGGTTTTGTGGTGCCGGCGGCAAGATGCCGCCGGATACGGCAGGCAAGGATGCCTGCCGCTACAGATCGGGTGCAGTGCCCGCGGCATGCACCCCGATTGAGGCGTTGTTCCGGCAAGCTTGACAGGAAATCGGACAAAGCAAAAAATACCGGCGGTGGAGACGCCAGCTTAGCTCAGCGGTAGAGCAACGGTTTTGTAATTCACAATGGGGTTTTTCCTTCAATTTTCCTTCATTGGATTCAATGGGATTTGAGGCTGTCAATAAAGGGCGAAACCGCAATCGCAATTTTCTGCGAGTGCCTTCAAGTGCATCCAAAAAACCTCAAAAACACCCATACCGGATCACTGGTGTCCAAAACAGGTTTTTAAACTGATTGCGTGAATGGCGAAATCAACCTGCATTTGCGCGTCTTGGACAGCATTCCATTCATCTGGATTCTTGTTTGCCCACCTGAATTTAGAAATCGTGTTTTATGACGATAATTCGCAATGTTTTCGACCTGTCTGCGCCGATATTTCCACTGTTTTGGACAGCAGTGATACCGGATACAAAAGCGGGATACAACGCGAAGTCGCGCGGAGCCGTGGTTGTTGACCGTTTCCGGCGCGGCCAAGTTTCAAAATCCGGGATGCAATGATATACAACGGTCTGAAACATAAAGCGGTTTGTGCTCTCAAACACCCTCAAGAGGACTCAATGGGACTGGCGGCGAAAATGATTGAGGGCGCGCAGATTATTTTGAAACTTTCTGCCATCGTTGGTGTCTAATCTCTTGTGAGGGTCAATTGCCTCACGTGAGCGGGTTCTTTGAAAAATCGTCCTTGTTGAGAGTCATGACCAAAATGACTAAACAATAAATATACAAGAGACACTATTACATTAAATCATAGCGGCATAATCATTATTAAACATAAGCGCTGAATATAAAAAACGGCCGAGAGCCAAATAAAAAATCAAAAGCGCGATCTACAAAATTCATTCAAAACCCGCACACTCAAAAATTTCATTACGTCTCACACAAACCACAAAACTAACTAAAACGGTCTTCTCTTACAGCCCGGCCATTCATTGGCTGGGCCTGTGCATTTCTGCCAGGTCGGTTTTCCTAAAACTCGCCACGCCAAACAAACGCGTGTGCGGCTTCGTGCCCGGGTGGTGCGGAGCCGCCACGCCCAAAACGTGGGTGAGACAGTGAAAATATATACCGCCGATGAAGTGGCCGGCCTGTTGAAGGTTGACTACAAAACCGTGCTCCGGCTGATTCAACGGGGATTGCTCAAGGCGATTCCCGGCATTCGGCACAAACGGATCACCGAACAGGAATTGAACCGTTTCCTGGGCATTAAGCAAACGCAGGGAGGTGCGGCATGAGCGAGTCAAACCGCACCTGGCTGACGGCCGATGAGTTCCTGGCCGAATGTGAACACCGCCGGGCGGAAGCAATGGCGCGTCGTCAGATGCCGCAACCGGCTTCACTGGCCAATCCTCCCATCATTTATCAGCTCAACCCGGACCTCAAATATCGTCCTAACAAACTGGATTCGTCGGACTACCCCGGCCAGGTCGTCTATCGCCGTTCGACGACCGAAGACCGGGGGCCGGGGCGGACGCGGCAGCGCGCCGCGCCCCGGCTGTTAAATGGCCATATCTCCTCGCGGATGTCTTCAACCCCTTTGATGAAGGACATATTGAAGTGTGGGCCGGGCCGTTTGATCAAGGTGGTGAAGCAGGGTCGGCACAAAATCATTCCCGAAGGTGATTCCAAGCAGAAGAAACGCGGACAGATTCATTGTTTTAGCCGGGCTTCGCGACGACGCATGATGCAACTTCTGGCCAAAGTGCGCCTGGATGAAGCGTTGCCGTTGTTTGGCACCACCACTTACCCGGACATCTTCCCGGATGAGGCCGAAAAGTTTAAGCGGGACTTGCAAACCCTGATTGAACGGCTCAAGCGGCGTTTCCCCGGCGTGGGCTTGATCTGGCGATTGGAGTTCAAAGAGCGCAAGTCCGGTGTGAATGCAGGCAAGATCGCCCCGCACTTTCACTGGCTCCTGTGGAATGTGCCACGCATGTTTGATTTCAAACCGGAGCCTGGCAAGTGGGCCAAAATCAGCAAGGGCCGGGATGGCCAGTGGCGGGAAACGGTGAAATTCTATGACGGGGACAAAACCGCCACGGTGGTCAATCCGGTCAGCGGGCAGGACCGATTCACGGAATGGTTAAGCCGGAACTGGTATGACGTGGCGGGCACGGGTGATTTGAAGCATTACAACGCGGGCACCAACGTCAAAGTGCTTACGTCGAGGCGGGAAGTGTTTTTCTACGTGTCGAAATACATGGGCAAAGTGGAAGAGGAAGAGGGCTGCGCGTGTCCGGGCCGGTTTTGGGGAGTGGTGAATCCGAAAAACATTCCGCTGGGTGAGCGCAAGGTTATTCCCTGCACGGGCAAACAGGCGGCGCAACTGATGCGGCTCCTGCGGCGTTACGTCCATGCAGTGACGCGGCGGAAATATCGTTTCAACCGCTGGTCCATGAGTTGCATGTGCACGGCGGATTTCTGGCTGGAACGATTGCCGCAAATGCTGGATTTGTCTGTGCCCCTAAAAGCATTACCCGTGGTCGCCGTCGTTTCTCCAGCGGCCACAGCGGAGCCCGGCGCACTGGCGAGAATTCAAGGTGATTTATGAAGGCAAATCGAAGCCGTTTTATTTTGGTTCGATAACCGTCAGCCCCTTCACTTGGGCAAAATGCCGTTGGTTGAACGTGGCCACTTCACTGCCACGCTCCAAAGCCGTCGCCGCCACGATGAGGTCATAATAACCGATCATCTTGCCCGACGATTCCAGTTCCGCCCAAAGGCGCGCGTGCTCGTAAGCCGTCTGTTCCGTGTAGGGAATGACGGGCAACGAGGCCAGAATCGTTTGAAGGTATTGCTGTCGCTTAACCTTGTGTGTCCCGGTGGCCCGTTCCACGCCATGCCAGAGTTCGGCCACGGTGATGGCGGCAACTTCAAATTGTTCGTCCGGTCGGGAAACAACCCAACGCTGGAGATCAAACGTGCCTTTCTCGCCACGAATGATGACATCGGCGTCCAGAATTATTGCCATTTGTCCGCCGGGGTTTTGAGGGTTTTGCGGGCGGTTTGCAGGTCACGATGCCAGGCGGCGGCTTCATCTTCAGCCAATTCAGTTTTGGCCAGCGCCCCGGCCAAGTCACGCCCGGCGCAGATTTTCTCATTGTCCGGCACCAGCCGGGCAACAGGCGAGCCGTTCTTAAGCAGCACGAAGGTGACGTTTTGATAATGGGCGCGGTTGACGCAATCGGCGAAATTGCGCGCGGCGTCCGTGACACTGATGGTCGTCTTTCGCATAAAATCAGATTATCAGATTTTAATCCGGTGTCAACCCACAGCCATGCCCATTTGGACATGGCATTGCGCCACTACGCGCCGGTTTGCATAAGGAACAGGCGACGGATTGCGGATAGATTAGTCGAGGGCAAGCGTTTTGTTGGATAAGTTATTCACAATTGACTCCTTTCTTTTGTGCCGTGGTTGGAATCGTTATTTTTAATGTGTTTCTGCACGGTGCGGGTTAATTGAGTCTGGACAATATGAAAGGGGTTCCAAAACAAGCGTGACGAAACTCCGCTGGCGGAATGGAGCGTCCCGTTGGTGTAGCGGAGCGCGTCGCGCAGTTTGGTCGCGTGGGTTTCCGGGGCAAGCAAGTCTTGGGAAAAATGGCATCTAAAATGATCGTGATGACTATGCTTTTTTTTCCAAGTCTTGCGCGGGGGCCGGGAGTCTTTAACGCGACGAAACGAGCACACAAGCGCAGTCGAAACCAAGGGACACGGAATGCAGCCGGCGAAGTTTGGTCACTCCGTTAGACTTGTTCGATTTCAACTTTCGTCAAGTCGTTGAAGTCGTTTTTATCCAGGGTGAGAAGTTTTTTTGCGCCGGATTTTTGAGCCGCCACCGCGTGCAGATAATCGTGGACGCGCCCGCCGCGAACTCCTTTTTTCCGTGCCTCTTTCAATGCCGTCAAAATGTCCGCGGCAGTCAGATCGTGAAAGTCGAGATCCGTGGCGAGATTGGCAATGGTTTGCGCTGCCGCGTCTGCATCCAGGCGGAACGCCAGGTTGCCGCCCGTGAGTGTGGAAAACACTTCCGCCAGCGTGTGAGTTCGGGTCAAGCCGCGTTCGCGATGCAAACGGGCGCGCAACACCGGGCTGTTGCAGGCTTCAATCACCGCTGAACTTTCCCAATAGGCTTTCATCGGGCGTCCCGGTCGGCGCGGAGGGCTGCCCGGATGGATTCCCGGCTGACTTTAACCGGCAACATCAGGAAACCTTCCCGCGTGCGAATGGGTTTTACCAAGGGAACATCCTTTTCCACCAATTCCACCACGCGCACGCTGCCGTCGGGCTGGCGGGATGCGTCAAACGCCGTGCGCGGCGGAAAAAATTCAGCGGAGCAAATCCGGCCATTTTTATCAGCAACCAATTTCATAATGGGATTATCCCATAAATCGGATACATTTCAAGGGTGATTTCAAAAGCTGACTTTCAGCGCCTCATTCTGGCTGTGCTCGTCGCGCAGGTGGCCGTAGGTTTTCATGCACAATGCGCCGCCGTCCTGATGGCCCAGCCAACGCGAGACCGTCGGAATGTCCACGCCGGCCTCGATACAGCGCGTGGCAAACAAGTGGCGCAAATTGTGATGCGTGATGCGTTTCACGCCGGCCAGCTTCGCAGCACGGTCCATTGATTTTTGACACTCGAAAACCCGCATCACGGTTTGGTCCGGCGATTCCCTGGCCCGCTCCGCGCGCATTTGCTCCAGGAGTTGCCGCAAACTGCTGTTCAACGGAATCCAGCGGTCTTTGCCGTTCTTGGTGATGCGGGCATGGAGCAACCCTTTCGTAAAATCCACGTCGCTCCAAACCACATGCCGCGCTTCGTCTATTCGCAGCCCGGCGAAGGCCAGAAAACGAAACAGGTTCGCGCTATCTTTCGCCTGGGCTGCCCCCGATGTCTCAATGTGATTCGTCATTTCATGAAATTGCGCCTGCGATGGCAGATGCAATTCCTTTGGCTTCACCCGGCGGCGATCCACGAATTGGGCCGGATTGTCCACGCGGTAGCCCTGTTCAATCGCCATCTCGAAAATGCGGCGCAATACACCCAATGCGCCGTTGAAGCGCGTGGCGCTGTAATGCTTGCCGTAACGAGCCGCCCATTCGTTGCAGTCCTTCCGGCTGATTTTGGCGATGTCGGTTGAATACAACTCCGGCCAGGTTTTTTTCAGAGCCGTTAAAACTTCCCGCTTGTAAAGCTTGGTGCGCGGCTTGTTGTTGTGGTCGTCTTCGATTTCTTTTCTGAACAATTCAATGATGACCTCACCATTGACGGACTGGCCCTTGTTGACGGCCAATCGGCGGTGGTCTTGGAGAAAATCGGAGAGCTTGAGCTTGGCAACGGTTAGGACGTGCGTTTCCAGCGAACGGCGAATTAACTTGCCATTGACGCGGACACGCCCAAAATATGTCCCGCTGGGTTTGTAACGGATGAGGTTGGGATACGGTGTTTTGACCCATGCCACGTCCGTTTTGCGCTCGGTTGGTGATGGTGATGTTGTCTTCATAACAGAAAAAACATACCATATACAAATTGAGTATGCAAGCACCTAAAAAGCCAGTGAAGATAACAGCGTAAAACGCTTTATATTCAATAGTTTTAAGCCAGCTTAGCTCAGCGGTAGAGCAACGGTTTTGTAAACCGTGGGTCGTCAGTTCAATCCTGACAGCTGGCTCCATTTTATTTTGGGGATGGTCCCATCAGAACTGCTGGATTAAAAGCCTCAACCCGAAGCAACCCGGTCATGGCAACCCGTTGCCTCCGTTTACGGCAACACTTCGCCGCTGTAATTTTCGGCGAGACAATCAAGAAAAGTTCAACGGGTAAAACCGGCGCCAAAAAAACATCAAAGGCAACCGCGTTTTCCGCTTGTTCCGGCCTGGGCGAATCGCTAGAAAAACGCGCATGAAGCTTAAAATAATTATTCCTTTGCTGGCTTTGACATTTGCCTTGTTTGCGGCGGAAACCAACAATCTCAAATCGGCACCGCCCGCCGGCGACGCGCAAATCAAACACGGCCAGTATCTGGTCGAGCGCGTGGGGATGTGCGGGGAATGCCATTCGCCGCGGAACGACAAGGGGGAATACGACCGTTCGCAATGGCTGCAAGGCGAGTTGATTGATTACAAGCCGACCCGCCCCATGCCTTTTGCCGCCATCGCCCCGCCGATTGCCGGCCTGCCGACGTTTGCCAAAGACGAGGCGGCGGTGAAATTTCTGGAAACCGGCACCAATGCCACGGGCAAAACGGCCCTGCCGCCCATGCCGCAATTCCGTCTCAACCACGAGGACGCCGTGGCGGTGGTGGCCTATCTGCGTTCATTGAAGCGCTAGCCACGAGCAGGCGGAGGGAACGGCGGGCGAAAGGGTTGCGACTCAAGCCTTCTATCCATTGACTCCGTTTGCTCCTGTTCAAGATCAATTCCGACCCGTGTTCGCCCGACTCGATTCCGTTTCCGCAACAATTGACCGCAGGGTTGTATGATGAGGCTGGCGTTGCCGGCGGGATTTCACCGGTCCGGCCGGAACAAAAAAGTTTGTCAGCACCCGTCAACCGGCGTATTGGAATGGCATGACAACGAAGGCAACCCGCCCGTTTTCCGCCACGCCCAGCTCAAACCACCCGCATTTGCCACCGACGCGGCCCGCTTTTTCGCTCATCGATCTGTTGGTTGTCATCGCGATTATCGGAGTTCTGGCTGCTTTGACCTTGGGCGTGTTGGGTCCCTTGAAGGTGAAGCAGCAAATCAGCGTTACCCAAGGAGAACTGGCGCAGATGCAAGCGGCGATGGAACGATACAAATCTACCAGGGGCGTTTATCCGCCGGACAATCCAGGCAACCCGGTCATCAACCAACTTTACTATGAATTAATGGGGACGACCTACGATCCGGCCAACAAAGTCTTCAAGACTTTGGACGGCAGCGCCAGCATCAACGCCGCCGATGTCTCCACCATGTTCGGGGTGGCTGGATTCATGAATTGCGCGATGAAGGACGGGGACCCTCCGGCCAGGTCTTACCTCTCAGATTTGCGGCCCGGCCAGATCGGAACATGCACGATCAAGGGGGTCACCGCGAAACTGCTTGTCGGTTCAGTCGGCTGGCCGGCGAACGTTTCCTCCCCGCCAGTGCCGGCTCAACCCGACATCAATCCCTGGCGTTATGTTTCCTCCAAGCCGGTGAACAACATTGGGTCGTACGATTTGTGGATGGACCTGGCCATTCGCGGGAAAATGTACCGCATCAGCAACTGGAGCCGGAACGCGCAGATTTTTTGACTCCTTGAAATAGTCGGTTCGGAAAACGCGGGCAGGGCACAGCCAATGTCACCGCCAACGAATCTTTAATCATGAACACCAGTTTTCAAAACACGTTCGAGACCATGGAAGCCGGCGAACTCCGGCGCTACCTGGAATTCCTGCTGTGGCATTACAAGGTGGCGGACGCCTTTTGGTTCATCTATGCCACCGAACGCTTCGGCCAGGGCGTCGCCGAACATCTGAATGAGCAGGTCTGGGGTCGCGCGGGCGGCATGGCGGCCAAAGAACTGGCGGCGCGCTTCCAGATTCGGGAGAAGGGCCTGAAAGGATTCGTGCGCGCGCTCCGGCTGTATCCCTGGACGATTTTGATTGGATACCAAATCCAGGAATCGGAGCAAGAAGTGGTGCTGACGGTCCCGTCCTGTCCCAGCCAGGAAGCGCGGTTGAAGCGCGGATTGGGGGAATATGCGTGCCAGGAAACGCACCGCGCGGAATTCGAAAGTTTTGCCCGGGCCATTGACGGCCGGATTCGCGTTTCCTGTGTCTTCGCCCCGCCGGACCCGCACCCCAAAGACACCTTCTGCCAATGGCGGTTCGTTCTGGAGGAATAAACCGATTGCATTGGCGATGACGCCGGTTTTGGGACGGGATTGAACCCAAACCGGCAATTCAAATCGCGATTGGGATGCCGTGAACGCTTGCGGATGGCAACCTCATTGGAAATTCACCATTTCAAATGTGGCCATGCTTTCCTGTCCCCGCCCACGTTCAAAACACCGTAGAGAACCGCCACGGCGACCAACCCTAATGAGGGTTTCCAAAACACAACATCATTCGTGAGATTCAAGATGAACATCCCCGTTGCGATAATAAAGAGACCGTAGAAACCCCATTTCTGCCATTTATACAGTGCGAAGATAAAAACGAGGGTTACAGCGCCGAAAACAAGACCAAGCCTTGCAGCCAGGTAGATGTTCGCAATGCAAGCCAGGATCAGCCAGGTGGTAAAACCCCAATGTCGTTTTGGGGGGCCGGAGGGTTCAGGAGTCGTTGAATTCATGGTTGAATGTTTAATGGCTCGTTCTTGAATCACTCACGATTGCAGCCTTGACGGAGAAAAACTGGCCCACACCCAAAAGAAGGGCAAGCGGAATTTTGACTTCAAATCAGCCCGCCACCTGCTTGCGGAACAGGTTGCAATAATTGCGGCTGGATAATAGTTTGGGCGGGAGCCATACTCGTCAACCACATCGCCATGCCAGAGAACATAGAATCAGAACTGACCCTGGAGCAATTGCACGCGCTGCCTTTCGTCGAAGAGGATTTTGGCACGCCGGAAGGCGCTGTTCTTTGCCTGGAGGCCGCCTACCGCCGGAAGAGCATCGAATCCGCCTGCGCCTGCAAGAACTTCATGATCGAGGGAACGGTGGCGCTGCTGAACGTGGACCTAAACCTGGCTCGCGACCCGGAGCTACGGAAGAAGAACGCCCTGCTTTTGGAGAGGGCCTTCCGGAAGGCAATCACGGAAGCCTGGCCGGACCTCAAGGGCGTGGAAAGTTTTTTCATTGACCGTTGGGCTTACCACGATGGCATCGCAGTGGTGGTTGAGATTCGCCGGTTCCCCGATGGCAGTTTCACCAAGCTCAACCATCTTGTGGCCAGCACCATCAGCGGCTGGCGGGTGCTCAATGAGGTATCGGACGACGAGCTTGACTGAAGGCCACGTCGTGCCTGTGGCCCGCCTCCTGCTGTTCCCAACCGTCTGATTTCGCTTGTTTAACCGGCGCGGTTGACAGGCCGTTGAGTTTCGCTTGCAAGAAACCGCCGCGCAGGTTGGCCACGTTTTCAAAACCGTGCCCGTGCAACGCGCACGCGGCGAGATAACCCCGCTGGCCTTTCTGGCAGTAGGTGATGATGCGCCGGTTGTGCGGCAGTTCGCCCAGCCGGTCGCGGAGTTGCGCCAGCGGAATGTTCACGGCATTTTGCAATTTACCGAATTCCACCAGTTCATCCGCGTCGCGAACATCCAGTAGCAGTTCGCCATCCGGCTTCCAAGTTTCCGGCGCGACGGTGGCAATGTCGCCGCGTGCGATGTGGCTGGCAACGAAACCGGCGGTGTTGATGGGATCGTTGGCCGAACCGAAGGGCGGCGAATACGCCAGATCCAGATTTTCGAGATCGAAGACGCTCATCTTGCCGGCGATGGCGGTGGCCAGCACGTCCACACGCTTGTCCACGCCGGTTTCGCCAAGCACCTGCGCGCCGAGCAAACGCCCCGTGCCTTCCTCGGCAATGACTTTGATCATCACGGGCTTGGCTCCCGGATAATAATGCGCGTGGCTGTTGTCCCGCGTGAGGCTGGTGAAAAAACTGAAGCCCGCCTTCGCGGCTTGCGCGCTGTTGAGTCCGGTGAACCCGGCGACCATGTGCAACACACGCACGATGGACGTGCCGAGCGCGCCGGGATAAATCATCCGCGCGCCTGCCGCGTTCGCGCCGGCAATGCGGCCCTGGCGGTTGGCCGGGCCGGCCAGCGCGATGCGCGCCCGCGCGCCGGTGAGCGCGTGCATCGTCTCCGCCGCGTCGCCCACGGCATAAATGTCCGGATCGGACGATTCCATTCGCCCGTTGGTTTTCACCCCGCCGGTCACGCCGATTTCCAGGCCGGCGGCCCTGGCCAGTTCCACTTCGGCCTTCACGCCGACACTCAATAAAATCAAGTCCGCGGGCAGTTTGCTGCCGTCGGCAAATTCCACACCGTCGTTCGTGAACCGCACGGCTTCCGCGCCGGTCTTGAAATCGAAATCGCCGCCGCGGATTTGATTTTGCAAGTGCGCGGCCATGTCGCGATCCAGCAAGGGCAGAATATGCGGATTGCGCTCGACGATGGTCACGTGAATGCCGCGATGATGAAACGCCTCGGCCATTTCCAATCCGATGAAACCGCCGCCGATGACCACCGCGTGGCGCGGTTTGTGTTCATTCAGGAAGCTGGCGATGCGATCCATGTCCGGGATGTCGCGTAGCGTGAACACCTGCGGCAGCTCGACGCCGGGAATCGGCGGCACAATCGGCTTTGCGCCCTGGCTCAAAACCAATTTGTCGTAAGCCACATCGCGTTCCGCGCCATCGGCGGCTTTCACGCGGATGGTTTTGGCCGCGCGATTGATGGACAACACCTCATGATTGACGTGCGCGTGAACCCGCGAGCGCGCCCAGAAATTTTCCGGCGTCATCACGATGAGCTTGGCGCGATCATCAATTTCGCCGGCGATGTAGTAAGGCAGGCCGCAGTTTGCGAACGAGATGTAAGGCCCGCGTTCGAAGATGTGAATCTCGGCGTTTTCATCCACGCGCCGCGCCCGGGCGGCGGCGGAAGCCCCGCCGGCCACGCCGCCCACGATGACAATTCTTCGGGGAGTTTTCATGCGGGTTAATTCTTGGTTTTGCAACAGGAACCGGAGGCGCAGGCCGACTTTTGGTTCCACGGCAGTTTTGCCAGCAGCAGACCCATGCCGCACCAGTCGGTGACACCGGCAAAGACGAGTCCCGCGCCCACAAACGCCGAAAGGCCGATGAAACCGGGATGCACAAAATACGCCAGCAGCACGCCCGTCAGCACCAGCGAACCGGCGGCAATGCGCACCTGGCGTTCGAGGCTGATGACTCTGGTGGCGCCGCGGGTCACCGGCAGCCCGGCGTCAATCCACGCCTGCGTGCCGCCCTCGACGAGGACGCCGCCGCCAAACCCGGCTTGCTGTAGTTTCTCAATCGCCTTGCGCGCCCGTCCGCCCGACTGGCACAGAACATAAACCGGCTGGTCCGCCTTGCCGCGCTGGTTCAAGAACGTCCCGGCGTCCAGTTCATCCAGCGGCATGAGCCGGGCGCCGGGCACGTGCGCGGACTCAAATTCGCCGGGCGTGCGCACATCGAGCAGTTCAACCTTGCCACCGGAGGCGATCATCCGGTTGAGCTCGCCCGGGGAAACCGATTTTGGGCCTTGCGTGTTTGTCGTCATCATTGTATAATCATATAACTAAATGGTTGTATGTCAAATGGAAAAACCAAACGGCTGCTCGGCGATGACGATCTGGCCGAAGTGGCGCGGCAGTTCAAGTTGCTGGGCGAGCCGATGCGGCTGAAGATTTTGCAGGCCGTCTGCCGGAAGCCGCGCACGGTGAACGACATCGTGGCGGCCACCGGTTCCACGCAGGCCAACGTGTCCAAGCATCTCGCGTTGCTGGCCGCCGGGGGCGTCCTGACCCGCAAAAAGGAAGGGCAGTGCGTTTATTACGGCATGAAGAACGGGCTGGTGATGAAGCTGTGCGAGCTGGTGCATTCGCAACCTGCTGACTAGACCGCTGTTGGTCACGGATGAACGCAGTTTCACAGGGCTGTAAGCCCGAAAGAAAATAGCCCAGGGCAAGCGAAGCGCCGCCCTGGGTAAACCGGCCAAAAACCCCAAGCCCCGGCGGGGCGGCTCGACACAATCGCTACATTTGCAAGAATTCGGCACAGTGAAGAAGCCCAAAGCCATTGACGTTTTTTCAGGATGCGGGGGCCTGACGTTGGGCCTCAAGCGAGCCGGTTTTGACGTCGTCGGCGCGGTGGAAATTGATTCTCTGGCTTCGGACACCTACAACACAAATCATCCCGAGGTCCACCTTTGGTCGCAGGACATCCGCAAACTCACGGCACCGAAGATTCTCCAGGCGCTGGATCTCAAGCGCGGAGACCTCGACCTTTTGGCTGGCTGCCCGCCATGCCAGGGATTTAGCGCAATGCGCCGCCTTAACGGAGCACGCCGCGTGCGGGACGAAAAGAACGACTTGGTCTTTGATTTCCTCCGTTTGATTCGAGGCCTTCGTCCCAAGGCTGTTATGATGGAGAATGTGCCAGGCTTGGCGGATAACGTTCGTCTGCCAAAATTCAAGGCGGCATTGAAACGCCTTGGTTACACTGTGAACGCCGCTGTCAAAGACGCCCGGCACTACGGCGTGCCGCAACGCCGCCGCCGTTTCATTCTCTTGGCAGGTCGAGGCGCGGAAATTCCCTTCGGTACCGCTGCCCGCCGTGCCCGAACCGTGCGTGAAACGTTCGCCAAACTGACCAAGCATCGCGCTAAACATGACCTGCTGCACAATCTGCCGGAGTCGCGGAGCGAGAAAGTAAAGCAACTCATCCGGCGCATTCCTAAAAAAGGAGGCAGCCGCCTTGACATGGGTGCGGAGCACCAACTCGAATGCCACCGGAACTGTAACGGGTTCAAAGACGTTTACGGTCGTATGGCATGGGACGATGTTGCCCCGACGATTACGGGCGGATGCTGCAATCCGTCCAAAGGCCGATTTCTCCACCCGACGAAGCATCGTACCATTACGTTGCGCGAAGCAGCGCTGCTCCAGACATTCCCGCCGAATTACTTCTTTTCGCTCGAATGTGGAAAATTTCCTGCCGCGCAAATGATCGGCAACGCACCAACACTCAACTGAAATATGTCCAACAACCTACCTCCTGGTGTTTCTGAAAGTCGGATTCCCGGCAACGGGTCAGAATGTGAAAATTGGGAAAATCTGCATGACTGGATTGATTCCCTTGCGCAGAAACTGGGTTGGAGGCTTGCCAAGTGAAACTCGCAATGGAGATGGGCATCGCCGCTCTTGAAAAAGTGAATCCACAACTTGCCGAGCTGAATGCGCTCCGAGACGATTTGGCTTGGGGTCGTTTACAACGCGCTGAACCACCCAACCCTGAAGTCCTTTGAATAAATGGCGGCAAACAAATATGGCAGTCTGTGGGCGCGGGACGAATTGATTCTCGCGCTCTATCTGTATTGTCAGATTCCTTTCGCTAAGACAAAGGCCAACAATCCAGAGGTCATCAAACTCGCAAAATTACTCGGCAGAACTCCCGCATCTGTTGCTCGTAAGCTCGGAAACTTTGGCACGTTCGACCCATTGCTTGCCGAGCAAGGAATATCCGGCCTCATTCATGCCGGCAAAGCTGACCGCTCGATTTGGGATGAATTCCACCATCGCTGGCACGCACTGGTCGAGGAAAGCAACCGCTTGTTGACAAAACTCGCTGCTCCCCCCTCAAGCGTTGTAAGTTTAGAAGCGGACGCTTTGGCCGAGGAAGACGAAATCATCGCTCGGCCAACAGGCCCATCAGAACGGCGCGCGTCGGTGTCTGTGCGCCTGTTTCAATCTTTTTTTCGGCGAACGGTTCTCGCCAGTTACAACACAAGCTGCTGCGTCTGCGGCCTAGACCTTCGCCCGCTCCTGGTCGCGAGTCACATTGTTCCGTGGTCAGTTGATGAATCTGCCAGAACCGAGCCGGAGAACGGACTCTGCTTGTGCGCGATTCATGACCGGGCGTTCGATAGAGGATTGATTACAGTTTCAGACAAGCTTAAAATTACCGTGGCCTCAAGAGTCATATCTTCAAAGCAGGACTTTGTCAGAGTGGCCTTCGTGAACTTCCACAGCCAGCCCCTTCACATGCCGAAACGGTTTGCCCCACGCCAACAATTTCTTCAGTGGCACAGAAAGCACATTTTCGAGCGCAATGTTTATCCGTAACGCTTGCCAGAGCTTGCGCTGTTTAGCATTCTGCGAAGTTACAAAATCACTAGCTGGCAGCGTCACCAGCAACTTTTCGGTAAGCCCGACTTTGTTTTCCCAAAGGCGAAGCTGGCAGTCTTTGTAGACGGCTGTTTCTGGCACGGCTGCCCGAAACATGGCACGCAACCGGCAACCAACCGGGCGTTTTGGAAGCGCAAGCTGACCCGAAACAAATTGCGCGACCGACTCGTGAACCGAACCTTACGCGCCGACGGCTGGAGTGTCCTGCGAATCTGGCAGCACGAATTGACACGAAAGAACGAGACGCGTCTCGTCCAACGAATTCGGAAGGCGATTCGATTGACCTGAAGCGTATTTTCTGCCGCCCTTTCCGTCTTCGCTGCGCTTCGCCGCGACAAGCCAGGGCTTGGAAAATTTTGGAACGATTAACCCAGGGCGGCGCTCGTTTCACTTCGCTTGCCCTGGGCTATTATCTTTCGGGCTTTCCGCCTTCATCAGATTTCGGCGCGACAAGTCAGCCCTGAGCTTGGGCGACGAAGTTACTTCTCCACCGGCTGGCCGGCCTTGGCCCAGGCCTTGAAGCCGCCGGGAAGATTGTAGAGACTGGGAAAATCAAGGTGGCTCAGCTTCTCACACGCCCGAACACTTCGCCCGCCGACCGCGCAATGCACCAGATACGTCCTGCTCTTGTCGAGCGCGGCGGCTTTGGCCTGAAAGTCCGGCGCGTTATAGTCGAGGTTCACGGCTCCGGGAATGTGGCCGGCGGAGAATTCCCCCGGGGTGCGCACGTCCAGAATCACATTTTGTTTGTCCGCCGCCAGGCGCGCGAATTCATCAACGCTCAAATTCTTGTAGGCGGCGGTGGGTGCGCCGGTTTCGGTGTGGCGTTGCAGCTTGGGCAGGACTTCCGCCGGGCCGCCGCCGGCGTAGCCGGTTTCCTGAAAGACCGTTTCGCCGGCGTCATTCAGCAGGACGATGGTGGGAAAACCTTCGTCCGGCGCCGGGCTGAGATTGAACCTGGCCTTCAACGCGGCGTTTGCCCGCCTCAACTCCTCGTCCTGTTTGTGTTTGTCGGGGAAGTCCACGTCCACGAGCACGAGCGCCCGGCGGGCGTATTGGACAAATGCGGGCGAATCAAACACCTGGCGCTGCATCTCCACGCACGCCGGGCACCAGTCGGAACCGTGAAAAAAGAGCAGGACGGATTTCTTTTCAGCCCGGGCCCGGGCCTGCGCCGATGGCAGGTCGGTGAGCCAGGTCAGTCCGGTTGCGGGAGACTGCGCGGTGAGTGGCGTGAGTGGCGTTTGCGGATCGGCGGCAGTCGCGGCCATGCCGGCCAGCAAAGTCGTTAAGATTAACGCGGTGATTGGATTGGGTTTCATATTTGATGCGCTTTGCGTCCATAGACCCGTTCGTAGGCGCGGCAAAACGGACATATCTTGGATTCGATTTTTTTCACCAGCCAGAACGCGGCGCCACGCTGTTGCTTTCGGGCGCGCCGGCAGACCAGACAGTTCACGCAGAACCCGGCCAGGGTTTTGTCGAGTGAGGATGGTTTCTGGTTGCGCATGTCATTCCTTGGAGTGAGAGTCTTTTGTGAAATGGCCGTCGGCGGTCAGCGGCGTGCCGATCTACCCGTCCAAGCCGGGTTGGGTGGCCGGAAGTTTTTGGAGTTCAGCCGGAGCGACGGTTTTCATATCGGTGGCTGCAATATATCATTCTTAGGCTGCAAGTGAAGTTGGATCGGCAGGAACAGTCCGCGCGCATTTGAAGGCGGCCGCCTTCGAACGTTCGTTTACTTTTTTCAAGACGGCAATAATTCCATCGCTATAATGGCTTTGTGAACAGACGGTGATTAAAAACAAAAGCTGACCAAACATGAAAGTTCTTTTCCTCGGCGGAACCGGCATCATCAGCGCGGCCTGCACCCGGCTGGCGGTGGCGCGCGGACTTCACGTGACCCTGCTTAATCGCGCCCGGCGCCCCGCCTTGCGGGGCACGCATCAAATCACGGCCGACATTGCCGATCCCGCGGCGACGGCGGCGGCGTTGGGCGAACAAAACTGGGATGCCGTGGTGGATTTCATCGCCTATACCCCGGCGGAGATCGAGCAACGCATTGCGCTCTTCCGGGGCCGCACCGGCCAATACGTTTTCATCAGCTCGGCCAGCGCCTACCAGAAGCCGCTCGCGCATTGGCTCATCACCGAGTCCACGCCGCTGGTGAATCCGTTCTGGGATTATTCGCGGAACAAAATTGCCGCTGAGGAACGCCTGCTGCGCGCGTTGCGCGAGGAGACGTTTCCGGTGACAACAGTTCGTCCGTCGCTGACTTATGGCGACACCGTCGTGCCGCTCGCGGTGAACAGCTGGCTTAAAAGTTACACGGCGGTGGACCGGATGCGGCGGGGCCAGCCGGTGATTGTGCCCGGCGACGGGCTGTCGCTCTGGACCATCACGCACAACAGCGATTTCGCAAAGGGGCTGGTCGGGCTGCTCGGGCAGCGGGCTGCCATCGGCAACACCTTCCAGATTACCTCCGACGAGGTCCTGACGTGGAATCAGATTTATCAATTCACGGCGGAGGCGGCGGGCGTTCCGGCCCCCCGGCTGGTGCATATCGCCTCCGATTTCATCACCGCCTGCATTCCGGAAGACACGGGGACTTTGCTGGGCGACAAGTCGCACTGCGCCCTGTTCGACAACACCAAGATCAAGCGCTTCGTGCCCGATTTTGTCTGCACCACGCGATACCGCGAGGGCATCGCCCGCACCATCGCGTGGTTCGACGCCGACCCGGCGCGACAGCAGATTGACGAGGAGGCCAACGCCGCGTGGGACCGGCTGATTACTGCTTACGAACGCGGACTCGAAGCCGCCCGGCGCGAGTTTGGGCGCTGATGATTGGGAGGTCGTGCGCAATAGTAATGGCTGCGCATGCCCGGGCACTGCTTGGTAGTGGCAGCCATCTCTGGCTGCCGTATCGCCCGGCTTCCAGCCGGGTGGTCTCGGAGGTGAAATCGAAGTCTGGGTCTGGGTTCAGTTTTGCGGCCTGGGCGGCAAGATGCCGCCGCATACGGCAGGCAAGGATGCCCGCCGCTACAGATCCGGGAGGGGGACAGCGCCCAAACACGTTTATGCGAGCACTGAACTTGGATGCACTGCTGAATGAACAACCCCATTGACGGGAACCGGCTCGTCCAACAGGCAGCGCACAACGTCCGCGGCGGAATAGGTGTCGCAACCCGGCTGGAGAAACCGCGCCACTTGCGCGACGTCGTCGCCGGCGGTCATCAACGCCAGTTCCTGTTCCGAATCGGAACGCACCTGGCTGAGGCCGATGTTGGCGACCAGTCCATTGCAAAGGCATTTGCGGCCTTGCGCGTCAGCGACCGTCCCGCCTTTTTTGACAAAATCATCCACCGGCTCGGCCGGGCAGCGGTAGCCCAGCGTCCCGTCCGGTTTGCGATAAAGATGCCGGAGATATCCCAGGTCGCAGATGCGTGTGCGGGCCGCATAATGACTGGCTTCGGAAAGCGTGCCGGGCATTTGGACCACCTTGAACGGAAAACCGGTGGGCGAGGCAATCGGGTCGGTGAAAACGCGCGCAGTGCCGGCGCGGCTCATTTGCAGGGCCTGCCGCTTGAGTTCAGGGCGCAGTCCGGATTCATTGCAGAACGCAAAGGCCGTTCCCACCTGAACGCCTGAGGCACCCAAGCGCAAGGCCTCGACCAGCCGGCCCGGCCGGCCATACGAACCCGCCAGCCAGAATGGCCGGCCCAGCTCGCGGATTTTTTCGAGGTCAACGATGTCGCGCTCACCATAGATCGGTTCGCCGATGGTGTTGAGTTTCATTGGGCCGCGCGGCGGGGCGTTGTGTCCGCCGGCGGTGTCGCCCTCGATGACAAAGCCGTCCACGTGTCCGCTGGCTTTTTTGGCCAGAGTCATGGCAAGGGTCACCGAGGCGACGATGCCGAGGAACTGCGGACGTTTCAAAACGGGCGGCTGACCGTTGAAAAAGGCGCGCGGGTCGAACGTGGAAAGGAATTCCTCGCCGGGTTGCGCGCCGATGACGTCAATCTTCAACTGGGCCGGTTCGCCTTGTGCCATGCGATCCAGCGCGCCAGGAATGGCGCGCGGTATGCCGGCGCCCATGAGCACGTAATCCACGTCGGCGAGCATCGCGCCGTAAAGCGAGGGCAGGGTGGGCAACTGGATCTTTTCGAGATAATTAATTCCAACCAGTCCGCCGTGGCCATCCTTGGCCAGAAACACTTCCACGAAGTTGGCCAGCACCGTCAATTCGACCAGCGCCGGGCCGGGGCGGAGCGTGGGCATGGCCGCAAGTTTGAATGACGCAGACGGGGATTTTCCGCCAGGCACGAAGTATTTTGCCAGCACGCGCGCGGCCACTTCAGGAACGGGGAACCGGCTCAGGGCGTGGCGCAGGTGGCCATCGAGATCGCCCAGTTGCAGGCTGCGGGCCAGGATGATGGCGAGCCCCGTTCCGGAGACAACGCCCAGTTGCCCCAATTTGGAAACGGTTCGCGCCAAAGTCCAGCCGGACACGGCAACGCCCATTCCGCCCTGAATAATCTTCGGCTGTAACATAATATAAACCGCACCACCAGCGCTTCGCTCCACAAGGAGAAAAGCTCACGACAGAAAAGTCCGGAATCACGGCAAGGTGCTCCTTGAAACACCCCAGCGGGAGTCCGTCGGAAACCGACGCTGGTGGAATTATAGCCCATTTGCCGGTGAATAGGAAGCACTGTTTTTAAAAATTAGCGGCTGCTTAAAGTGCCTGCATCAAGCGCGTTCTTTCCGTTTTGCTTTTTCTGAGGGCCGCCACATAGGATGGCGTAAAGCCGCGTGCCGCAGCTTTACGCGGCTTAACGTCCTTTTACGCGGCCTCCCTCCCGCACTCCGCGCTTCGCGTTCCGCATTTCACCGGTCCAGCAGACTTCGCGCACCAATTCCTGGTTTCTGCATGACGTGAAAGGGCCATTCACCCCGGTTCTTTGCCGCGTCGGAGCGAAGTGAAGGCGGGTGAGCCGGCTCATTGCTTTTCGTGTTTCGCAGAAAGATGGAGTGGCCCTCCACTGCTGCAAGCTATCACCAAAATTTTGTTTGAACCGGCGGTGCAGGGGCGTAAATTCAAAGTGTGAATCCGGTGAACTCGATTCCGCTGGTGTTGCTGGCAGTGCTGGGGTTCGTGCTTGGCTCGGGCACCATGGCGCTCCTTTGGTTGCTGGCCTTGCACCGGCAGACACGCGCGATGGGGTTCCCTCCCCGACCCGTGGAACCATTCCCCTCGTTTCAACTGGCGTTCGCGCCCCGACCCGCAAGCTGGCTGGCGATTCGTTCGCCGGATCGCAAAGCCGTCCAGGCCGCGCTGGGCTTGGATCATTTCGCCCCCTGCTCGTGGGCGGGAGGCATGACGGGCGGGCATGGGTTTTTCATCGGGCCACCGGTGAACGGCTGGATCATCGTCACCGGTTCCGGCCTGCCGAATCCGGACAGCGACGCGGACGAGTGTTTCCGCTTTTTGACCGAGCTCAGCCGCAAACTCGGTCACGTGCAATTTTTCCAAGCGGAACGGGTTTTGCACCATCACGCCTGGGTGCGCGTGGAAAACGGCGCCGTGAAGCGCGCGTATGCGTGGGCGGGCGAAACGGTGTGGAATCAAGGCTCCAAAACCGCCGACGAGGATGAATTGAGCATGAAATGCTTCGGCTACGGCGACCATCCCAGCGCCGCCTCATGGGCCGCAGCGGAATGGACGGCGGCCAACGTTGCCAAAGTCCCGTTGCTGGCCGCGCGCTGGAGTCTGGATCCGGCGCGCATTGACGGGAGTTTGCGGAAGCACGTCGCCGGCGAATCGCCCCGGCCGGATTGAGCCTTGCGTTTTCGGGCGTGTGAGGCAGATTGCCCGCAAGCAGGAAAGGAAACATGTCATTCAGCATTGAACTTGAACTCCAGAAGTTCCCCAAGGTCGTTCCGCTCAAGGACGGCACGAAAGCGACGTTGCGCCCCCTGCGCGGCGATGATGAAAAAGAATTCCACGGTTTGTTTCTTAGCATCCCGGAACCGGAACGGATGTTCATCAAACATCGCGTCGCGGAAATTGAAACCATCCGCGACTGGTGCCGGAACCTTGACTACGGACGCAACCTGCCGCTGGTCGGGCTGGTGGGCGGCAAAATCGCCGGTGACGCCACGTTGCACCAGCAGCTTGGAGGCTGGAAACGGCACGTGGGCCGCGTCAGCGTGCTCGTGCATCCGGAATTTCGCGGACGCGGCCTGGCGCGGGCGCTCATCACCGAAATCATCGAAATCGCGCGGCAGGTCGGCCTGGAAAAGGTCGAGGCGGAATTCATCGGCGAACAGACGGCGGCCATCAAGATGTTTGCCCTGCTCGGTTTCAGCCAGCTTTTGCGCCTGGACAATTACGTCAAGGACATGCGGGCCATCACCCACGATTACATCTTGATGGGACTCGACCTGAAAACCGACGAGGAATATGCGGGAGTCGGAGGATGAAAACAAAGGCTAAAGGCTGAAGGCTAAAGGCTAAAATGAATGAGCATTCATTTCCAAAACTTCAGCATTTAGCATTTAGCCCTTAGCCTTTTGAAAAATGTCCCCTGATGTTTGTCCAAATTGCGGTGCCGAAGTGCCGCCCAAGGCCAAAGCCTGTCCCGAATGCGGCGCGGATGAACAGACCGGCTGGTCGGAAACCGCGTATGCCAGCCATCTCGGCCTGCCGGACGAAAATTTCGACCACGACGAATTCGTAAAAAATGAATTCGGGCCGGAACCCGTCAAGCCGCGCGGCATTGGATGGTTCTGGTGGGTGGTGGCGATATTTATGGCTGCGGGGATGTTGTTCCTATGGCTGAGGTAAACTACCAGTACTCAGTCTGAGCTTACATTTCACTCAATTCGTCCGTAAGATTGTTAACAAAGGAGATTTTTATGGCATCTGAAGCCATCAGCAACTGCAATTCCTGCTCCTTAGTAATAATAGATTTCTGCTGTGCCCGCTCCATATCGTGTAGAATCGCCAAGCAAATCTTCAACGCCTCCTCGACCTCTCCCTCTTCCGGGTCCATCGTCCATTCGCAGATCTCCGATCGCTCAGCGTGAGCGCGCACAATATTGATAGCTTGCAGAAGCTCCTGGCAAACTTCGCCCGGATTGCAGTCAGGGTGGAGCGTCAACAAGTGTTTGAATAGGTCTTCCCGATTGGCATAGATATACTGCTCCAAGACATCGCAAGCTTTGCGAATAAAATCGCTCGGAGCTTTTCTTTGTCTGCCCCAACAATAACGCAAATCAAATGTCCAATCCTCAATTTCCCGCGGAAGAGTGTTGTGGGGAATGCAAACATAAAAATACTTGGCATAGTGTGGCAAGTTAGACCCTTGAAACTTGACACAACCACGGCCTGCCCAATCCACTCGTCGTTGAGACTTCATGACGAAGAAAGGGGGAGAGCGCGGGGGGGGGGGGAGGGAGAAAGGCGGCGGCCGCGAGCGGCGGGCGGGGGCAGAGGGAGAGGGAGAGGAGGGGGGCGGAAGTGGATGGTTTTTGTTTTGGGGGAGGGGGGGGGGAGGGAGAGCGGGGGGGGGGGGGGGGAAAAAAGGAGGGCGAGGCCAGGGGGGGGGAGGGTGGCTGGGGGAGGGGGGAAGGGGAAAAGAGTTGGGCGGGGGGGGAGGGGGGTACTACAAGGGACGGATTGTGGGAAAGAGGGGGGCGGGGTGGAGGGGGAGCGCAGCCGAAGGAGGAGGAGGCCGCGGGAGGGATAAGCGAGGGGAGGGGGAAGTTGGAGGGGGGGGGGGAGGGGAGACGGTGGGGGGGGGGGAGGACGATGAGACTTTTTTATTTGATTCCGGTTGGCAAGTGGTGGGGGTGCGGGGGTGGGTCCGCGGTCCGTATTAATATGAATGTGATGGCTACCTGTTGTTGGTGGTGGAAGTAGATGGTGAGGATGTGTTGGGTTTCTGTGCGTGCGGAGTGAGGATGGAGATGTTGTTCTGTTTTTGAGGGTGGGGGACGGAGGACGAGGAAGAGGTGATCATGGATGAAGAGGGGTTTACCGCTGCAGAATGCAGTTGTGCTGGAGGAGGTGGAGTAGGTGTTGTTGCTGCCGTATTTCCGGAACTTAAGGAGCCGGAAGCGATCGGCGACGTGGTGAAAGATGAGATCGGCAATATGGTGTGGGAGAGAGGCGACCGAGAGCAATCAATCAGCGAGGAAGAATGTGTGTTTTGTGTGATTAAAGAGAATATGTGGGGGGGGGGTTGTCTTATCTCGGGGGAAAAAAAAAAAGTTTCGGGAGAGAGATGGAATTTCTAAACGGTTAAATCCCATTTTGTTTTCTTTTGGTTGTGTTGGGGGATTGAAAGGCATTTTGTTTTTTCATTAGGGAAGTTGGAGCAAAGGGGGGGGTAAACGCGGGGTTCAAACGCTTCGAATTTGGAGGACGCCCGGCATTTGTGCCTGCGTTTGGATTGCGCGTGCTTCAGCACCGCTTTTGATTCGATGTTCGATGTTCCCAATTTTAAACAAAAAAGCCCGCTCTTGCGAACGGGCTTTGAAATGTTCTTGGGAACCTGCCAGCATCAATCCTGGCTCAGCCTTCTTGGCTTTGGCTTCCTTGGCCGGTTCCGGTGTTTTGGCCTCGGCTCCGGGCGTGGTTTCCTCCGCCGCCGGCGCCGGAGGCGTGAAATCCACCCATTCCAAAATCGCGCGCTGGGCGGCATCGCCCTGGCGCTGGTTCATTTTGACGATGCGCGTGTAACCGCCGTTGCGTTCCTTGAACGCGGGCGCGATGTCTTCAAAAAGAATCCGCAGCACGTCCTCGTTTTGCCGCCATTTCTGGCGTTCGTCCTTGGTGAGTTGCACCGTGGGCCCACGCGTGTGCAAACGCGCGGCCACCAGCCGGCGCGATTGAATCGTGGCGCTGCTTGCCCAGGGTGACGATTTTTTCCGCGACGGAACGCGCGGCCTTGGCCTTCGCGAGCGTCGTGGTCACGCGCTTGTGCAGGATGAGACTGCAAACCATGTTGGCCAGCATCGCGTTGCGATGCGTGGAGGTGCGGCCCAGTTTGGCCGTTCGTTTCAAATGTCGCATAGCCGGTCCTTATTCCGCCTTGGGTTCTTCCTTCGGCGCTTCGAGCAATCCCGGCTCGAAGTTCATGCCGAGGGACAAGCCCAAAGCCGTCAATTTGTCTTTGATTTCGTTCAGCGATTTCTTGCCGAAGTTGCGATACTTGAGCATTTCCTGCTCGGTCTTCATCGCCAACTGGCCGACGCTGGTGATGTTCGCATTGTTCAGGCAGTTCGCCGCGCGGACGCTCAACTCGATTTCGTTGACGCTCATGTTGAGGAGCTTCTTCATCTTCGACTTCTCCTCGTCCTGCTTGTCGGCGGCCTCCTCGAATTCGATCGCGTTCTTGTCGTAACCGACAAACACGTCGAGATGATGCTGCAAAATCGCCGAGGCCTGCGTGAGCGCGTCGTCGGGCGACAGCCGCCCGTCCGTCCAGATTTCCAAAATCAGCCGGTCGTAATCCGTGCGGTTGCCGACGCGCGCGGCTTCCACGCTGTAACGCACACGGGTCACCGGCGAGAACAGCGAGTCAATGGCCACCACGCCGATGGGCTGGCCGGGTTTTTTGTTTTCGTC
>CAWFZJ010000017.1:0-336083 GCA_963820205.1 uncultured Verrucomicrobiae bacterium | reverse complement strand
ACAGGCGATGCCGTGTTCGTGCCCGTAACGGATGAAATCGCCGACGATAAGAAAGTAACTGATGAAACCGGTTTTTTCGATGACCGCGAGCTCGAGTTGCAGCCGGTCCAACACAGCCTTGATGGCTGCGGCAACGGCAGGGTCGCTTAACGTAGGGCAGGCGTCTCGCCCGCCCTGCGAGCGCGCAGCGCTCGCGTCAGTGTTTTCTTTCGCGCCTTCGGCGCTGGGCAGGCGAGACGCCTGCCCTACGTTATACGTCGGCAACCGTTTGGGATCGTCAATCCCCTCAACAGCAAATTCCTTCCCCTCGGCCCGGGCATGAATCGTGTAACGCCGGAGCAATCCTTCCGCGATCAGCTTGTGCAGATACCCTTCCCGCGTGAAATGTTCCGGCGGCGCAAAAACCGGGAAATGCAATTTGCCAAACTCAATCTCCAAGTTGCATTGCTCGGCAACTGCGAGCGTGTTCTTGACGGCCTCGGGCGTGTCGGCAAAGCGCGCCTTCATTTCGTCCGCCGTGCGCAGGTAAAACTGCTCCGGCTCGTAGCGCATTCGTTTCGTGTCGGCCAACTGCGTCTGCGTGCCGATGCAGATCAAGCAATCGTGCGCGTGCGAATGGCTTTTCTCGATGTAATGAACGTCATTCGTCGCGATGAGTTTGAGGCCGAATTCCTTCGCCCACAGAATCAAATGCCGGTTGACCTTCGCCTGTTCCGCGATGCCGTGGTTTTGCAATTCGAGATAAAAATTGTCCGGGCCGAGCGTCTGCTTGAACCAATCCACCGCGTCGCGCGCCTTGTCCAACCGGTCTTTGAGGATCCAATCCGGGATTTCGCTGGCGAGGCAGCCGGACATCGCGATCAAGCCTTCCTTGTGCGCGGCCAGGATTTCCTTGTCAATGCGCGGCTTGTAATAATAGCCCTCCAGATGCGCGGCGGTGGTAAGCTTGATGAGGTTTTTGTAGCCGGTCTCGTCCTTGGCCAGCAGTCCCAGATGATGATAAACATCGCGCCCGCCGCTGCTGGTTTTCTTCTCCAGCCGGCTGCCCGGCGCGACATAAACCTCGCAGCCGATGATGGGCTTGATGCCCTTTTCGCGCGCCGCCTTGTAAAAATCAATGACGCCGTGCATCGCGCCGTGGTCGGTGATGGCGAGCGCGGGGAATTTCAGCTCATGCGCCTTGTCCACCAGCCGGTCCAGCCGGCAGGCGCCATCGAGCAGGGAATACTCGGTGTGCAAATGAAGATGAACAAAGTCCGCGTGCGACATGGAGACAATTTAACTTTTCACCGCCAAGACACCAAGACGCAAAGTTTTGAAAAATTGACAAAAATGACGGCTCATGCTTGCCTTTGTCTGCCATCCGAATGGGTGTCGGCAATCCAAAACGGCTTTGACGAAAACGGTTTCTGATTCTTCGGCGTGGTAGTAAATGGCATAAGGAAGCCGTTTTGACAGCAGACGATGATTGCCAAAAACTTTCGGGTGAATGCCGGCGTATAAACGCAGCGAATCAATGTCCGAGGAGAGCGAATCCAGAAAGTATCCGCCGAGGAATTCCTGCTGGCGTTCGTAAAACTGGAAACCGGCTTCCAAATCGTCCAAAACCGACGGCAAGATGATGATTTTCATGTGAGCCGGTCGCGCAACTGCTTCTTGGCGGCTTCCCAATCCATAAACGATTCCCTCCCGGATTTGATTTTTTCTTCGCGGTCACGCAGGATGTCGCCATGCCACGCGGGCGACTCGAATTGCGCTTCGTAACGGCTCGAGTCGGCCCAAAGCGCTTCCATTGCGCGCAATTTTTCCGCGACGCTCGTCAGGTTCAATGGCGGTGTGGTTTCCATGTAGTTTGATTTAATCAAGCCGCTTTTTTGCCGAATGCAAATTAACTTTTGTTAAAAAAATCCTTGATGACGGCAGCGACGCGCTGGATTTGCGCATCGGTCAATTCAGGGAAAATCGGCAGACTGAGACATTCGCGCGCGGCTTTTTCGGCGACCGGGAAATCGCCGGGCTGGTGGCCAAGAATGGCATAGCACTTTTGCAGGTGCAGTGGTACCGGGTAATGCAACGCGCAACCAACACCGTTGGCTTCGAGATGTTTCTTCAAATCATCGCGGCGCGGATGGCGCACGACGTAGAGATGATACGCGCTTTCGGCCCAGGCCGCCTCGCGCGGCAGTTGCAGCGGCGTGTCCGCCAGCAGTTCATGGTAGCGATGCGCCACGCGGCGGCGTTCCGCCGTCCATTTCGCCAGATGTTTCAGTTTCACGCCGAGCACCGCGCCTTGAAACCCCTCCATCCGGTAGTTGTATCCGACTTCGTCGTGATAATAACGCACGGTGGAGCCGTGCTCGCGCAGGGCGCGGGCGCGTCTGTCAAAAGCCGGGTTGTTGGTCAACAGCGCGCCGCCTTCGCCGCAGGCGCCGAGGTTTTTGCCCGGATAAAAACTGAAACAGGAAATGTCGCCGAACGTGCCGACCGTTTTGCCCTTGTACTTCGCGCCGTGCGATTGGGCGGTGTCCTCGACGAGCGGCAATTTGTGTTTGCGGCAAATCGCCAGGATCGGATCGAGGTCGAACGGATGGCCGTAGAGATGCACGGGCATGACGGCTTTGGTGCGCGGCGTGATGGCACGCTCAACCAGCCTGGGGTCGAGATTGAAGTTTGCGTCGTCAATGTCCGCAAAAACCGGCTTCGCGCCGACGTAGGAAATCGCCCAGCTCGTGGCGACGAACGTGAACGGGGTGGTGACGACCTCGTCGCCGGGGCCGACGCCGAGCAGCAGCATCGCCACGTGCAACGCCGAGGTGCCGCTGTTGAACCCGGCGCAATGTTGCGCGCCGATGAATTGGGCGAAGTCCTTTTCAAACTGCGCCACGTCGGGGCCGAGGCAAAAGGAGCAATGGTCAATCGTACGCGCGATGGCGGCGTCCAGTTCTTTGCGGAGCGGACGCAGTTGCGCCGCGAGGTCGAGATAGGGAATTTTGTCGTCCATTTCGCCGCTGAAAATAATCCGGTTGGGCGGAGATAAACAATCCAAATATTCCGCGATTTGTTGCAACGGGCATTCGCGCACGGCCCCATTTTCCCCCTCGCCTCCCAAAAGGAGGAGAGAGCATGCGGGAGGCGGGGTTGGGATCATGCTGGCGTTCGGGCAGGACCGGGAGGCCTCTGTGGTTGACAACCAAGCCGGGACCGGGAGCCGAGAAAGGTTGAATGATTGAATTGCTGATGACGCCTGTTACACTTCTGCACAGCAACCATGCGACAAGTTTTCTACAAGCTGAAAATTGCGATCAAGGATGCGGCGGGCCTCGGTTCCATCTCCATTTTCCGCTGGGTGGAGCGGCATTTGTCTCCCCGGTCTTTTTACTCGCTTTTGCGCCCCCTTTTTTTCGTGCGCGCCGCTTTGAACAATGCATTCAAAAAAACAACGCCCGCTCCGGCTGTGCCTGACTTTTTACGGACGCCAAGAACGATCAAGACGCGAATACAGCAACGCATGGATTTTTACCTGAATGGCGCCATCGTAAATTTTCCCGACCGGCTGGCCGCGCCCAAATGGCAGGCCCACTGCCGGGTGGAAGGCCTTTCCCATTTGCAGGAGGCGCAGCGGAACGGCCGGCCCGTCGTGCTGGCTTATTGCCATTTTGGCCCGTTTACCGTGGCGCATTGCTGGCTGCGGACCATGGGTTTCCCGATGGGAGGATTAGTGGGGGGCAACTCCGCAATGCACACGCATCTGGACCGGCTCCAAGAGCGGTTTCTTCCCCTGCCCAAAGTCCGCGGCGCCATCTATCTCGATCAATTGCATGAACTGGTCGAATTTCTCGCCGCCGGGAATTTGTTATATGTGGCCATTGACGCGCCGACGGGCAAACAAATGCTCGTTCCGTTTTGCGACGGCTGGGATTTTCAAATGGCCACCGGAGCCATCCGCCTAGCCATCCGCCATCAAGCGGAACTCATCCCTTGTTCCATCACCGATGAAGGTTCGTGGCATTATCGGATCACACTGGGCCGGCCGGTGCCCGGAGAACATCTGACCGCCGAAGCGGATTGGTCCCGCGCCGGAAAGCATTTGTTGGGTGAAATGCTTCCACGCTTTCAATCCCGTCCGGATCAATGCTGGGATGCCATGACCCGGCGTTTGATGCGAAAAACCGGCGCTCCTTCGCCGGACGGTTCGCGGGCGCCCCGTCCGGCGAACGGGAACGCGGAGAAAACTGGCGGCGCAAGGAAAAGTTGACCGCGGACGGCGGGCAATTTCAAGGCAGCACATCCTGCGCAAACAACTCTTTGGGATCCGTCACGTTGAAAAAACGCTCGATCATTTCGTTAACGACAACAACGGGATGCTTTTGCCCGATTTGTTTGGCGTCAAGATGGTATTGCCAGAAGTAGTCAACTTCTCCGAATTGATAACTGAGGAATGGAATCCAGCCGCGGCCAAAAGAGTCGGTATTGACTATCGCCAACCCGCTGCCGCGCGGGTTTTTTGCCCAAGCCGGGTCCATCACATGCTCTCCGGTCGGAATGAATTTTTCCAGTGCGGGCAATTCCGGTTTGGGGGTGAAATAAACCGCGTTACTCTCGGCCATGCTGATGCGGATGCCGCGCATGTTTACCAGATCCCCGCCCGCCTCGATCCGGTTGGTGCGGTCAAATGCGTCCAAGGCCACGGGAACCAATCCCGGCAACTGGTGTTGCGCCAGCGTTTGGACGACTTTTTCGCAAGCGATGAAGGTCCCGAACTGGTTCCAGTGCGTGTCAGTCTTTAAATAGACGGGCGCGGATTTTTTGGCGGCAAGCAAAGCCGGGCGCAGGTCGAGCACCTCCACCGTGGAATGGGCCTTCATGTGGGCAAAGAACTGGTCCAACTTTGTCTGGCCGCCAAGATTTTTAAGCCACGCCGGCAGGTATTCGGGATAAATGCTCTGTTTGTCCGGCGCGAGGACGAAGAGATATTTGATGCCGCGCTGCGCGAGCCAGTCGCGACGGCGTTCGAGCAGTTTCTGCCAGTCGTTCAATTCCGGTTCCGTGAATTGCAGCGTGCCGCAAAAATGCTCGACCATCCGTTTTTCGGACGCAAACATCCAGCCGCCGGTTCCCACCAGCACGTTCCGCGCGTTTTTTTCCTTGAACAGCGCCCACTTGAGTTTGTTGTGCCACATGACCAGCACCTTGCGGCAGCCGAAGTGGTCGTTGAAATACGCCTCCCAGCCCGACTGAAATTTTTTCAGGCCGGCCACTCCGTCCGGCCGCTGCGGAAACGCCGCCAGCAAACGGTTTTCACTCGGCGGCGGGGTCGGGTCAATATGAAAGGCGACGTCCAGCAACGGCAGCAACAGCAGCAGGGCGAACAGGCCGATCAAGGCGCGGTCCAGCCAGCGGCTGGCGGCGTGCTCTTTGGCGGGATGGGGAGCTTTCATTTTTTAGAAACTGGCATCGGAAACATTGTTCCTGAAATCATCCGGCCAAGGACAGGATAAACCGGCTGATTTCCCGGCGCCGGTTTCCCCGCCGGGTGGCCGGAAAAGCTGGTTGGGGTCCACGCGTCATGGCAGGCCATCATGCGCCAGCAGTTCCCGTGGATTTTGCGTGTTGAAATAGCGTTCCAAAATTTCATTGACCACGATCCGGGGCCGGTTTTCCAGGATGACACGCAAGTTGAATTCGCGATTGTCCGACATGAAAATAATCCGCTTGAAGCTGTGGCCGAGAAAGGGCTGCCACGCCGCGCCAAAGGAATCATGAAACACCACCGCCGTCTCCGCAAGCGGCGCGGGATTTTCCGAGATGGCGCTTGGCTTGTGCGAATCCCACGTGGAAATGACATTGGTCATCTCACGCACCCTCGGGGTGATGACGGACGGTTTCGGCTTGAATGAAAAATAATTTTTCTCCGGCGCATCCGAGCCGAGCATTTGCGCGAGGTCGCCGCCGGTGGCGGGCGCGTTGGTCCAGATGAAATCCTCCAGTCGCAGCGGCGGCAGGTCGGGGCATGGCTTCGTCAGGGTTTTGATCACTTCCTGACAGGCCACGAAACCGCCGAACAAGTTCCAGTGCGTGTCGTTTTGCAAATAGGTCGGCGCGATTTCCTTCGCGGCCAGCAGCGGCGGGCGCAAGTCGAGGATTTCCACGGTGGAATGTTCCTTCATGTATTTCATAAACTGGTCGAGCTTCGTCTCGCGGTTGGTGGGCGCGGCATTCCGCAGCCACGCCGGCAGTTCCTCCGGATAGATGTCCTGCTTGTCCGGCGGGACGACCAAGAGGTAATGGATGCCGCGCGCCGCCAGCCAGTCGCGGCGTTTCTCCAACGCCTGCCGCCAGTCTTCCAGTTGCTTCAGGGTGAACCTGGCCTGGCCGAGATAATGTTCGACCATCTGGCGCTCCGTGGTGAACAGCCAGCGATTCGGACCGATGATGATTTTATAGACGCTGCGGTCGTGAAAGAGTCCGATTTTCCAGTTCTGAAACCAGCGGATCATTTGTTTGCGGAACCCGAAGCGGTCGCTGAAATAATCATCCAGGCCGCCGATGTATTTCCGCGCCTCGCCGAGGCGGGTTTCCTGCCATAGGGGAAACGGCGCGGGCAGCCGGTTTTCTCCCGGCTGCCGGGCATGGTCGAGATGGAAAAAGCTGTCGAGGGTTGGCGCCCAAAGCAAAAGCAGAAAAACGGCAATTAAAACCCAGTCCGCCCTGGCGCGGCGTGACGGCTCGTTGGCAGTCGCCCGATTCATGCTTCAAAACCGGAAATAGATGAACGGATTGTAAGTCCCGCCCGCGAGCCACGCCGCCGAAATCAGCAGCAGCACCACGACCAGGACAATCTCAATGACCTGTCCCAACCCGAAATAAATCTTGCGGCCGCGCGCCGGAAGGAGGCCGCCGATTTTCGCCCCGGCGTTTTTTGCGGCATCCCACAACGGCAGGCTGAAGGCCGTGCCGAGGCACAAAGCCCATATGGCCTCGTTGCCGGCGTAGCGGGCGAGCGGCAGCGCGTGCGCGGGCTGCCCCAGCCCGAAAAGCGCGCTGAAATAACCGGCCGCCTCCGGAAAGCTGTTTGCGCGGAACAGCACCCAGCCCAGCATCACCGCCAGCAGCGCGTACCCGTGCCGCAGCGGGCGCGGCAGTTTTTCCAACACGGCGCCCCAGCCCGTCCGCTCCAGCACCAGGAAAATGCCGTGGTAAAATCCCCACACCACAAACGTCCAGCTCGCCCCGTGCCACAGGCCGCACAGGAAAAAAACCGCGACGAGGTTCAACCGGTTGCGGGTTTCGGAAACGCGGTTGCCGCCGAGCGGAATATAAACGTAATCGCGGAACCAGGTGGAGAGCGAGATGTGCCAGCGCCGCCAAAATTCCCGGATGGACTGCGCCGTGTAGGGGAACTGGAAATTTTCGATGAACGCGAAGCCGAACATTTTGCCGAGGCCGACGGCCATGTCCGAATAGCCGGAGAAATCAAAATAGATCTGAATGGTGTAGCAAACGATGCCGAACCACGCCGTGGCGGGCGAAAGCGCATCCGGCGACAGGGCAAAAATCTGGTCCGCCGGCAGCGCTACCGCGTTGGCGATGATCATTTTTTTTGCCAGGCCGCCGACAAACCGCCGGACCCCTTCCGCAAAAACTTCGCTGCGGAACGGCCGGCGCTCCAACTGCGGGGCGATGGCGTTCCAGCGCAAAATCGGACCGGCAATGAGTTGGGGGAAAAAGAAAATGTAGAGCGCCACGTCGCGCGGATCGCGGGCCGCCCGCCATTTGCGGCGGTAGATGTCAATGATGTAGGACAGCGCGTGGAACGTGAAAAACGAGATGCCGATGGGCAGTGCGATGCGCGGCACGGGCAGGCTGCCGAGGCCGGCAAATTTCAGCGGCACGTTGAGCGAGGCCACGGCCAGCCCGGCATATTTGAAGAGCGCGAGGAAGCCGACATTGACCGTCACCGCGACGGCCACGGCTTTTTTTCGTTCGGAGACGGCCTCGCTCCGTTCCACCCATTGGCCGAACCAGAAGTTCAGCAACGTGGAAACCAGCAGCAAAAAGATGAAGGCGGGCTCGCCCCACGCGTAAAAAAAGAGGCTGACCAGCAGCAGCCAGCCGTTGCGGGCGCGCAGCCCCGGCAACAAAAAATAAACCGTCAGAACGACGGGCAGAAACAGAAATAAAAATAAGGGTGAACTGAAAACCATGCTGATTTTAATGTCTTAACCACACAGCTTAAAAGTCCCGGCACACGGGTGCAATGTTGGAGTTTTGCCGTGAGGTGAAAACCGATTCCGGCGAAATCTCCGCACGACAAAAAAGCCAAGAGGCCATCCACCGGGCGTCGCCGAAGGGTTTGTTTTGCCGGGCGGGAATTTTCGGGGCGTTCATGAGGCGAATTGCAGTTCGTATAGTTTTTGATAGACGCCGCCGCGCTGGACGAGCTCTGCGTGCCGTCCGGTCTCGACGATTTTTCCCTGGTCGAGCACCACAATCAGGTCGGCGTGAAGAATCGTCGAGAGCCGGTGCGCGATGCAAATCGTGGTGCGGCCTTTCATCAATTCATCCAGCGCGGTTTGCACGGCGCGTTCTGATTCGGTGTCGAGCGCGCTGGTCGCTTCATCCAAAACCAGGATCGGAGCGTTTTTCAAAACCGCGCGAGCGATGGCCAGTCGCTGGCGCTGGCCGCCGGAAAGGGAGACGCCCTTTTCGCCAATGACGGCATCGAAGCCTTCGGGTTTTTGCGTGATGAATTCGTAGGCGTAGGCGTGTTTGGCGGCGGCGACAATTTCGTCGTTCGTCGCGCCGAGGCGGCCCAACTCAATGTTCCGGCGGATGGTATCGTTGAACAAAATATTTTCCTGCGCGACGACGGCGATTTGATTCCGCAAGTCGCGCGTGGAAATATCGCGGAGGTCCACGCCGCCGATTTTCACCGCGCCATGCACGGGGTCGTAGAAACGCAGGAGCAGGTTGGCGAGCGTGGTCTTGCCGGAGCCGGTCTTGCCGACGAACGCAACGAGCTGGCCGGCCTTGACGGTGAGGTTGATGTTGTGCAGGACGGGTTTTTCGCCGTAGTTGAAGTCGAGGTTTTGAAATTCAATGTCAGCATTGGAAGCATGGAGCATTTTCGGCTGCGCGGGTTCGGGCACGGAATTTGGGAGGGCGAGCAGTTGGAAGACGCGTTCGCTGGCGGCGCGGGCTTGGTTAAGCTGGTTGTGGAGCCGCGTGAGCGTCTTGATGGGCGGATAAACCATCACGATGCTCAGGACGAACGTGAAGAAGTCCGACGCCTTGGGCTGTTGCTCCCGGGGCATCTGCTCGACAAAAAGGAAGACGAGGGCAAGGCCCGTCGCCCCGAAAAATTCCATGAGCTGGCTGGGAATTTCGTTGGCGCGGATGACGCGCATGAGCTGGCCAACGTATTTTTGGGTGGTGGTTTTAAATTGCTCGAGGACGGTGGCTTCGAGGTTGTAGGCCTTGATGACGCGGTTGCCGGTGAAGGATTCGTGCATCAGGTTCGTGAGCGCGGCGTTGTACTCCTGCACCGCGCGGGCGGATTTGCGGACTTTGCGCCCGTAGATGATGATGGGCACGAGGCACACGGGAAACACGATGACGGACACCAGCGTCAATTTGGGCTGGATCGCCATCTGGTAGCCGACCAGGCAGAGGATCGTGACCGGATCCCTGACCATGGACGCAAACGAACTGCCGATGATGGTGTAAAGCACCACGGTGTCGTTGGTGATGCGGGCGATCAAATCGCCGGTGCTGGCGCGGCTGAAAAAGCCGAGCGAGAGATTTTGCAGATGGCCGAACAGTTTGGTGCGCAAGTCGGCGATGGCGTGCATGGCCGACCAGTTCGTGAGGTAAATGGTCAAGTAGGCGAGCGTGATGCGCACCAGCATGACGGCCGGGATGGCCCCCACCACCAGCACCCAACCGAACTGCGAAACGGGCGCGTGAAATTCCGGCAGCACCGAAGCGAGCCGGTGCGTGAGCGGACGGATCCATTGGGGCGCCTTTTCAAGTTGTTCGTGGAAGTTGGTCGAGCCGCTGAAAATCAGATCAATGACCACCTTGGCGGCTCCCAGGATCAGGCTGTTGGTCAGGCCGTAAAAAATGCCGCAGAGCAGACCGAGGAAAAAGCGCCCGCGATACGGATGGACAAACCCCCACAGTTTTTTCAGAAAGTCGGTCATGGGTTTTATTTTTGCAAATACCGCGCAAAGCGAAAGTTTTTGTTTTGACCCGGCCGCGGTTAATAGCTTGTTTTACAAATGAAAAACCACATAAAATTGAACTGGCAAAATTCAACGTTGATGTAAAATGACTTCGTCCTCCGGCACAAGCAAAGCAAAGTTTGCCATCGTCATTCCGGTCTTCAACCAGCTTAACTACACCAGCCAATGTGTGGCCAGCCTGAATCGCGCCGGCGTGGCTGACGCGCAACTGATCATCGTCAACAACGCCTCCACCGATGGCACGACCGAATTTCTGGCGGCCCATCCGGCAATCCGCGTCATCCGCAACGAAACCAATGTCGGTTGTGGCCCGGCATGGACGCAGGGAGCGCGGCTTTCCAGCGCGGAATGGACGGTGATGTTGAACAACGACGTGCTCATCCCTGCCGGCTGCCTCGAAGGACTGGTCAGTTTTGCCGTTGAAAACAAATATGACGTCGCCTGCCCGGCCATGCGCGAGGGCGAGGCGGATTATGACTGGCAATCCCATGCCGCGGAATTCATGAAAAAAATGAAGGACGTCCGCCGGGAAGACATTGCGCACGGGGTGTGTTTCATGGTTCACCGCCGGGTTTTTGAGACGATCGGTTACTTCAACAATTTTGGCGGTTACGAGGATGACGATTTTTTCCGCCGCGCCCGCCAAGCCGGATTCCGGTTGGCCATCACTGGCCGCGCCTTTCTGCATCACTTCGGTTCCGTCACGCAAAAAGGAATGCAATTCAAGGGGGTGATGAGCCGGGAGCACCGCTTGCGCTATCGCCAGGCCATCGGCCAGACCTGGCCCAAGCGCAAAATCCATCAACTCAATGAGTACCTTCGCGGCCTGTGGTGGAAGCTGTCGGAGCGGCGGCATTTTGGGAATACTTTGAAAGAACGGCGGGTCGGCGGGGTGATCGAGTATGGTTGATTCGCCGGCCAAGAGATAACAAACTGTTTCCGCACATGATTCCCATCTCCGTATGCATGATTGCCGGGAACGAAGCCGCCCGCATCCGCCCGGCGCTGGAAAGTGTTGCGGGATGGGCGGCGGAAATCGTCATCGTCATCAATGATGACGTGACCGACGGCACCGACCAGATCGCCGCCGGGTTCGGCGCAAAAATCTTCCGCGAACCCTGGAAAGGATTCGGGCCGCAGAAGCAATCGGCGGTGGAAAAATGCGCGCAAGCCTGGCTATTGAATCTGGACGCCGACGAAGCCGTCTCACCGGCACTGCGGCTGGAAATCACCAACCTGGTGTCCGACGAAGGCCGGAGCCATGCACACGCGGCCTATAGTTTTCCCCGCTGCACCTTTTACTCCGGACGCTGGATCCGGCATGGCGACTGGTATCCCGACCGCCAGATTCGCCTGTGGCGGCGGGGGCAGGCGCATTGGCCAGCATCCATGGTTCATGAAAAGCTGGAGGTGGCGGGAACGATTGGCCGGCTGCAGGGCGACCTCCTCCATTTCAGCATGGAGAACCTGAACCATCACGTCCGCAAAATGGTGGCCTACAGCGATATTTTTGCGAACCAGCATGCCGGGCGCAAAATCAGCGCGCTGGAACTGGGGTTCCGTCCGTGGTGGCGTTTCGTGCGCAGCTACATCGTGCGTCTCGGGTTTCTCGACGGCTGGCAGGGATATGCCGTGGCGCGGCTGGCCGCCCAGGAGGTTTTCCTGCGTTACGCAAAAATCCGCGAGGCCCAGGTCCCGGCGTCAAAATCCGCGGGGAAACCGGGTTCATAATTTGATGCCCGAAATCAAAAACATCCTGCTCATCCGGTTCAAATCCATAGGCGATGTCGTGCTGACCCTGCCCGCCGTCCATGTCGTCCGCGAAAATTTCCCCGCCGCCAAAATCACTTTCCTGACCTCGCGCGAAAATGCCGCGCTGCTGGAGGGTTTTCGGGAGGTGAATGATGTCATCATGCTGGATCGCGCGGCGCTGCGCGGGCCGAATCCGCTGCGGATCGCGGGCGGGTTCTTTGGGCTGCTCCACCGTCTGCGCGCGGGGAAGTTTGACCTTGCCGTGGATTTTCAGGGCTACGGCGAAACGGCCTGGCTCGCGCGGATTACGGGCGCCGCCCAACGCTGGGGCTGTGTGCATAAAAATTCCCGCCGCTGGGCCTACACCATTGCCTGTCCGCGCGCCGAAAAGATGCACCCCGCCGCCGGGTATCTCCAGTTGCTCAAGGACTGCGGCCTGAAAATCGGTCCGGTGCAAAATCAATTCCACCTGCCGTCCTGCCGCGCTGGACGCCGCGCGGCAATTTTTTGCGGAACAGAAAATCAATCCCGGACAGCCTGTTTTATTTTTGCAGCCGTTCACCAGTTCGCCGCACAAAGACTGGCCGCTGGAAAATTTTCTGGCGGTGGCGCGGCATTTCCGGGCGCAAGGCGGGGCGGTGATTTTTGGCGGCGGCCCGTCGGACCGAGACCGGCTGAGGCCGGCGCAGGCCGCCGGTTTCCCCATTGCGGCCGGACAGCCGGTGCTGGTGACGGGCAGCTTGATGAAACTTTCCCGGTTGATTATTGGCGGTGATACCGGCGCAGTGCATCTGGCGGTGGCCCTGGGAAACCGGGTGATAATGCTCATGCACCGGATGGACCCCGGAGCGCCGTCCCCCTTTGGCCACGATGACTGGGCGGTTAGACCTTTGCCGCGTGGACAGGGCATTCAGGGAATCACCGTGGACAGGGTTTTGACAACTTATCAATCCTGTCTTTAGAACAGAGGGCTTTGGGGAAAATTGCATTACCGGCTTGCTGGAGCGATCCCACGAAATCCATTGGAAATCGCCGGAGAAATCCGCCAAGGAGCTTGGTCGGTTGAAATAAATCCCAGCCGGTGGATCAAGCGAGGCGAGTGGTTTATTGCCATGCGGGCCGTCCGCAGTTATTTGAAACTCAACGGAGGCTCCGCCGCTTTTCGAGCCAGTGTCGGAAATTGCTGAAAGGCTTCGTCAGTTTGTGCCATCCCCACCAGGTGGCATAGGCACGCCGGCTCAACGCCCGGGCCATTTCTGCGCGCAAAGGCGCGGCTTTTTCACCATGATGTTTGCGCAAATAGTACATCTGAGTGCACAAGCATCTTGCACCGCCCCGCCGCCTCTTTCATCCAAGGCTTGCTGTAATATCTTCTCCAACAAGAAGGAGTCCCTCCTTGGCGGAAGCGCCGCTGCGCCAGTTGACTTCGGTAAGCTGCGCCGGATGCTGGCGAAAGGCGCAGAGCGGCTCCGCGATGTAGGCAAATCGCCCCTGTTCCAGCAGGTGAAACCACATTTCCTGGTCCAGCAACTGCACCAGTTGCTCGTCGAAACCCCGCGCCGACTGGCTTTTGCGGAACAGGACGAGCGACGGCTCCCCGATCAAATTCCTGTCGTATTCGAGGCAATGGATGATGACGCGTTTTCCATCCCGGACACCCGACCGGCGGAAATGATTGCGCACTTGGAGCAGCCGGGAGCGCGCGTCAATCAGATGCGACGCCGACCCGACCAACGAAACGGAGGCGTCACTTTCCATTGCCGCAACCATGCGCCGCAAGGCGGATGGATCGAGCAGTTTGTCGTCCTGCAGGACAAATTTCATAAACTCGCCCTGGGCCGCCTTGAGGCAGGCGTTAAAATTGCCGCCGATTCCCAGATTGCGCGGGTTACGCCACCAGCGAATGCGGCTGTCGCGCATGGCATAGCGCTCGATGACAGCGGTCGAGCCGTCCGTGGATCCATCATCGCTGATGAGCACTTCATAGTCGCCGAAATCCTGCGCCAGGATGGACTCCAGGCATTCGGCCAGAAATGGTTCGCCGTTGAAAACAGGGATTAAAACGCTCACTAAGGGCGTGCGCATGTATGTTTTTCAGCGTATTGTTTTCAGCCGTGCTTGTCCATTGTTTCGGGCGGGCTGTCGGACGGGCGCACCGGCCCTGTGCCCGTCTGGTTTATGGCGCAGATTTCCAATCCGCTGCACGGCATTTTTTCGCAAGCTCTCAATTTTGACATTGCTCTGTGGAGGGATATGATTTGCGCTTGTGTAGCAGCGTATTTCAATTTCTGCCGCATTCTCACAGCGCACAAACAGACCCCAGCACAATAACGCCTTGAACATCAAATATCTCAACCGCATCATGCGGGCGATGCAGAAATCCCGCCTCAAATGACGAATCCGTCGTCCTACCGCATTCTGCACCTCAACTCCGCGCTTCAAGGCGGCGGCACGGATGATCAATGCGTGGCGCTGGCCGCCAGCCTGCACCAGTTGGGGCAGCGCGTGTGGCTCGCCGGACCGGCGGGACGAGACTTTGAAAAAGTGGCGCGCGAACTCGGCGTTCCCTTCCACCCGACGCCGGCGGAAGGTCTGGCAAAATGGCGTTTCATCTTGAGCGCGGCCCGGCTGGCGCGCCGCGAAAAAATCCAGATCGTCCACAGCCACCACGGGCGCGACATCTGGCCCGCCATTTTCGCGGCCAAACTGTCCGGCGTCCGCCCCAAGGTGGTTTTGACCCGGCACATGGCCAAAAGCCCGTCGTCTTGGGCGAGCAAACATTTCATGCTCGGCCAGTGCGACGCCCTCATCGCGGTGTCGGAATTTACCGCCAAGGTTTTGCGCTCGGGCGATTACGATCCGTCCTCGCCCGAGCCTGAACGCCACGCGCGTCCGCCGATTTTCGGCGACCACTCAAAAATCCACGTCGCGCATGGCGGAATTGACACCGGCAAGTTTCGCCCCTTCGATGCCGCGGAACAGCGCCGCGCGTGGGGATTGGAGCCGCGGCACTTTGCTTTTGCCGTTGCGGGGGCCTACGATTTTCCGCGCGGCAAAGGGCAGCGCGAATTTTTACAGGCCGCCGCGCGCATCCACGAGGCGGCGCCCAACGCGAGATTTTTGATGATCGGCCGCGGGAACCTGGCGGAAGTTTTGCAGGCGGATATTGCGCGGCTTGGCCTGCAAGGAAAGGCCTGGCTCACGCCATACTGCAAAGACATGCCAACAGCCATGAACGCCATTGATTGTCTGGTTCATCCAGCCGTGGGCACCGAGGCGCTCGGTCTGGTGGTCTGCGAAGCCCACGCGTGCGGCAAGCCAGTGATCGCTTCGGCGCTCGATGGCATTCCCGAGGCCTTTCAAGCGGGCAATTATGGCCAGTTGGTCCCGCCGGAAAACATTGAAGAACTCGCCGGCGCGATGCAAACATGGGCCGTCCGTCCGCGCCTGAATGAAATGGACCGGCTGGAACTTCACAAAAAGACCGGCGCGGAATTTTCCCTCGCCGCCGCCACGCGGCGCGTCATGAAAATTTATCAGCGTCTCCTGGCGCCCGCCGCTGAAACCACCAGTTGACCCCCATGTCGAATTATTATCATTCGCTGAAGCCATTTCGGGATGTGTTCCAAACTGGAACGCCGATTTTGACTTATCACAAGCTCGGCCCGCGCCCGCCGGGAGTGCGGCTCAAGGGGCTTTACATCGGCGAAAGACTGTTCGCCCGGCAACTCGGAGAATTGCGCGCGGCAGGCTTTGCCAGCGGCACGCTCGAAACGTGCGCCGCGCCTTGCGCAAGCCGGCGACTGGTCATCACGTTCGATGACGGGTTTGAAAACGTGCTCCGCCACGGGCTGAAGCCGCTTGCGGAAAATCAATTTCGTGCCGTTCAATTTCTCGTGGCCGGCCGCCTCGGCCAATCCAACGAATGGGAGCAGCGCGAGGGCGAAGTGCCCGAGCGGTTGATGGATGCCGGGCAAATTCACGAATGGCTGGCGGCCGGCCACGGCATCGGTTCGCACTCGCTCACGCATCCGTTCCTGACGCGGCTCTCCCCGGCCGCCGCCCGCGAGGAAATCGCCGCCAGCAGGAAAAAACTGGAGGACATGTTCAGCCGTCCAGTTGAGGATTTTTGCTATCCTTACGGTGACTGGAATGAAGCCGTCCGCGATCTCGTGATTGCCGCTGGTTACAAGACCGCCTGCACCATAAATCACGGCGTCAATACACCGGCGGATTCGCCATTTGCCTTGAAACGGTTCACCGCCCGTTATCCATCCAGAAATCTGAAAGCCATCTGGTTGCGTCTGTTCGGACGCTGACTGACTGCGTGGCCGCCGCCGCCTCGCATCAATCCCCGAACAATTTTTTCAACTGCTCGCGCGCGGCGGCTTCGCGCTGGTTGTTTCCGGCCTTCGGCGTCCAGGCCCGGCGGGCAAACTCAAAATACTCGCAGAAATTGCCCAGGTGTTTTTCCATCACCGGCTCGGCCCGCCGTTCGCGGCATTGCTGCGCCACGCGCGGGTCGTAATGCGCGCAATTCAGGCAGACGCGCAGGTCGGCCCGGCATTTCAAGCAGTTCTCGCCGCGCCCCGGCTGGCCGGTCAGCGTCCATTCCTCGCCGCAGTTGTGGCAATGCCGGGTCATGGTATTTGCGGGTCATACATGCTCGAATTTTAACCTCGCAAACCGCAAATCGTAAATCGTAAATTGGCGGCCAACTATCCGGTATGAAAAGGGTTCTGGCGCCAATTTTCTGGCTGCTGCTTGCGCTGGCCGGCGCAGCCGCCTATGCCACGCTGGCATTTCGCCGGAGCGAGCCGGTCAACTCCGCCTACATTCTCATCGCGGCGGTCTGCACCTACGCCATCGGCTACCGGTTTTATTCCAAATGGATTGCCGCCCGCGTGCTCGCGCTGAATGATCGCCGCGCCGCGCCATGCGAGGTCCACGACGACGGCCGGGATTTCGTGAAGACGAACAAATGGATTGTTTTCGGCCATCATTTTGCGGCGATTGCCGGCCCCGGACCGCTGGTCGGACCGGTGCTGGCGGCGCAATTCGGTTACCTGCCCGGCGCGCTGTGGATTCTCATCGGTGTCGTGCTCGGCGGCGCGGTGCAGGATTTTGTGGTTTTGTTTTGCTCGATCCGGCGCGACGGCAAATCGCTCGGCCAGATGGTGAAGGAGGAATTGAATGCCCCGGCGGGTTTCATCGCGGTGCTGGCGATTCTGGCCATTCTGGTGATTCTGCTTGCCGTGCTGGCGCTCGTGGTTGTCAAAGCGCTCGCGGAAAGTCCGTGGGGCATTTTCACGGTTGGCGCGACCATTCCCATCGCGCTGTTGATGGGCTGTTACCTGCGTTTCTTGCGCGTCGGAAAGATTCTGGAAGCCTCAGCCTTTGGCGTCACGCTGCTGCTGCTCGCAGTGTGGGGCGGCAAACTGGTCTATGAAAATCCGCACTGGTCGCAGGTCTTTGGACTGCGCGACCTCACGGTTGCCTGGGTCATCATTGGCTACGGCGTCATCTCCAGCAGCCTGCCGGTGTGGCTGCTGCTCGCGCCGCGCGATTACCTCAGCACGTTCATGAAACTCGGCACCATCTTCGCGCTCGCGTTCGGCATCCTGTTGCTCCTGCCCAATTTGCAAATGCCCGCGCTGACGCAATTCATTGACGGTTCCGGCCTGGTCGTGGCCGGAAAGGTTTTTCCGTTCTGCTTCATCACCATCGCGTGTGGCGCGATTTCCGGTTTTCACACCCTCATCGCCAGCGGCACGACGCCCAAGCTCATCACTCGTGAAGGCTATGCGCGGCCCATCGGTTATGGCGCGATGTGCTGCGAATCCTTCGTGGCCATCATGGCGATCATCGCCGCCTGCACCCTGGAGCCGGGCGTCTATTTCAGCATGAACGTCAAGGGCGCTCCCGCCGCCACCGTGGCCCTGGTCACTTCGCATGGCTTTCCGGTAACCACCAGCCAGATGGATTCGCTGGCCCATGAACTCGGCGAGAAAACCCTGTTCGGCCGCACCGGCGGCGCGGCCACGCTGGCCGTCGGCATGGCGCACATTTTCTCCAAGGCCGTCAATGGCCGCTGGCTCGATCTCTGGTATCACTTCGCCATCATGTTTGAAGCGCTGTTCATCCTGACGACGGTGGATGCTGGCACGCGCGTGGGGCGTTATCTGATTCAAAGCGTGCTCGGCCGGGTTTGGAAGCCGCTGGGCGACCCGAAAAATTTTCTCGCCACGCCGGTAGCCGCCGCGCTGATGGTCGGCGCGTGGGGCTATTTTTTGATTCAAGGCGTGCGCGATCCGCTCGGCGGCGTCAATTCGCTCTGGCCGCTCTTCGGCATTGCCAACCAGATGCTCGCCGCCATCGCACTGTGCCTGGCCACGACCATCATTTTGAAAATGCAACTTGGAGCGCCGGCCTCCGGCTCGGCACGAATCGAGAAACCCGCCGTGCCGGAGGCCGGCGCTCCAAAACGCACGCCGGCGCTGGCGCTCATCACGTTCATTCCCCTCATCTGGCTGGTGGCGGTGACGTTCACGGCCGGGGCGGAAAAAATTTTCCATCCCGACCCGCGCATCGGCTTTCTGGCGCAGGCGCAAACGCTGGCCGGGAAAACGCCCGACTTGCAAAAAGCGCTCGACAGCGCAAACGCCGCCAGTGATGCGGCGGCGATTGCCGCAGCCCAAAATGCATTGCAGACAAACCACACACTGCAATTCAACAATGTCCTCGATGCCGTGGTGGCCGGAATTTTTTTGGTTCTGGTCATCGCGATCATTTTGTTAAGCTTGCTCGAGTGGTTTTTGCTGCTGTCGCGGCGCATGCCGGCGGTGTTGCACGAAACCGAGCCGGTCTGGCTGCCGGACTACGCCGTCGTGGAAGGCGGACGCAAGTTCAGTGGCGCGGCCGGTGCCGCCGCCCTGGCGCTGGCGCTGGCGAAGGAATGGTCCGGCGAGTCGCATCTGGAACGCGCGCAACAGCACCAGACACAGGTGGTTTGTGAATGTCATCCCGCGAACGCGCAACAGGTTTACGTCGAAGCCACGGAACAGCGGTTCAACGGTGTGCGGCGATGTTGTTAAAGTAGGACAGGCATCTTGCCTGTCTCCAATTTTGGGGGAAAATAGAGAGACAGGCTGGAAGCCTGTCCCACCTTAAAAAATGAAACTCGGATTATTTGGCGGCTCGTTTGACCCGATCCACCTGGGACACCTGCTCGGAGCTCAGGCGGCGATGGAGGAACTGGGTCTGGACCGGCTGTTTTTCATTCCGGCGGCGCAATCGCCGTTCAAGCCGGAAAACCAGCCCGCGCCCGCATCCGCCCGTTTGCAATGGCTCCGTCTCGCCCTCGCCGGCAAAACGAATTGTGAAGTGGACGACCAGGAAATTCGCCGGAGCGGTATTTCTTACACCATCGAAACGGTGCGGGATTACACGCGGCGCTTTCCGCAAGCCGGATTGTTTTGCCTCATCGGGGCCGACAACGCGGCGAAGCTCAACGAATGGCGCGAGGCCGGCGAACTGGCGAAGCTCGCGGAATTTGTCGCGATTCCGCGTCCGGGCGGGGCAACGGCGAATTTCCCGCCGCCATTTCGCGGACGGACGTTGAAAGGTTTTCCGCTGGGCGTGTCCTCGTCGGAAATCCGCGCCCGAATGAAGGCGGGTCTGCCGGTTGATCATCTCGTGCCGCCAGCCGTGGCGGAAGCCATTCGCGCGGCGCAACTTTATGTCTGATTTTTTTTGCCACGGATGAAACACGGGTGAAACACGGAAAAAAATTCAAAATCCGTGTTTCATCCGTGTTCAATCTGTGGCTAAATACCCCCGCGAAAATGGATTCAAAGAAACTCGCCCGGCTCTGCCGCGAATTCGCGGACAACAAAAAGGCGGAAAATGTCGTCGTCCTTGACGTGCGCGATTTGTCGTCGGTGACGGATTATTTTGTGATTGCGTCCGGCACGAGCGAACCGCATCTGCGCGCCATCGTGGACGAAATCACCGACCGGCTGCGTGACGACCACGGCGTGCGTCCGCGCGCGGTGGACGGCACGGTGCATGGCGCGTGGGTGGTGCTGGACTTCTTTGACGTGATTGTCCACGTCATGCGGCAGGAAGCGCGCGAACGTTACGACCTGGAAAGCCTCTGGGGCGACGCGGCACGGGTGAAATTAAGGAAGAAAACCACCCGCAGAAAACAGTAAAAGCAGCCGGGCGGAGGCTGCTTTTGTGAGGGTCAAGAAATCAAGGATCTCTTACGTCGCTTCCGGCGGCGGGCTGTCTTTCAGCGGGATTTCGTTCGACGCCTTCACCATGTCTTCGAGGAGCTTTTTGAAATCCTCCAACCCCGTGGACGGGATGATGATGGTGTCGCGCCGTCCGCCGACGTCTTCGGTGATGCGCAAGAACCGGCCGCGCGGGTTTTCCTTGAGCGTGAACACAAAGGTTTTGCGCTCGATTTGAATCTTGTCGCTCTTCAGGGTGTCTTCCTGAACCGGCGGCTTGGGCTGGCTGTAAGGCCGAAACCCAAAGGGTGATGGTCGTTCGTTTGATATCATACTGCTTGATACTTTTCCCGCTGAAGACGCCCTAAGCGCACAATCCAGCTTCAGCAATAATTTCAACCGTAACGGCCATTTGTCAAATGAGAATTTTGGCCTACAAAATGTTCGCCGCCAGCTCGGCCAGCTCGGAACGCTCGCCTTTTTGCAATTCGATATGCGCCGCAATGGCTTCGGAACGGAACCGGCTGACGATGTAATTAAATCCGTTTGACGACGAGTCCACGTAAGGATTGTCAATCTGATACGGGTCGCCGGTGAAAATGATCTTGGTGCCGTTGCCGACGCGGGTGATGATGGTCTTGGTTTCGAGCGGCGTGAGGTTTTGCGCCTCGTCAATGATCATGAACTGGTTGGCGATGCTGCGTCCGCGAATGTAACTTAACGCCTCCACCACGATGCTGCCGGAGCGCATCAGGTCGGTGCTGCGGCGATGGTCGTGCCCCATGTTGAGGTCGCTCAACATTTCGAGCGCGTCGTGAATCGGCTGCATCCATGGCGCGAGTTTTTCCTCGAGCGACCCCGGCAAAAAGCCGAGTTCCTTGCCCATGGAAATCGTCGGGCGCGCCACGACCAGCCGGCGGAATTCGCGGTCGTTGACGACCCGCTTGAGTCCGGCGGCCATGGCGAGCAGCGTTTTCCCGGTGCCGGCCTTGCCCATGAGCGTGACCAGCTTGACGCGGTCATCGAGCAGCGCGTCCAGGGCGAAATGCTGTTCGCGGTTGCGCGGTTTGATGCCCCAGACTCCGTCACGGCAGTCAATGATGGGAATCAGCTTGGTGCCGGTGGCGTCCACCTTGGTGAGCGCGGTGCGTTTGGGGTTCGCTTCGTCGGTGAGCGTGCAGTATTCGTTGGGAAAATATTTTTTGCCGGCGGCCAGTGCGAGTTCGCCGTTGGCGCGGAACGCGGCCATTTTGTCCGGGGCCACGGCCATTCCCATCACGCCGGTGTAAAGATCGGTGATGAACACCCGGTCGGTCTCGTAATCCTCGGCCTGCAAACCCAGCGCGTCGGCCTTGATGCGCAGGTTGATGTCCTTGCTGACCAAAATCGTCGGGTTTTTTGGTTGTGATTTTTGAATGCTCGCGGCGAGCGAAAGAATCCGGTTGTCCACGCGTGCCATTGACGTGAATGTCGCCGTTGACGTGGCCGTTCTTTTGAAACGTGATTTGCAATTTGCCGCCGTTGGGCAATTTTACGCCTTCGCTCAGGCTGCCCTCGCCGCGGAAGCCGTCAAGCATCCGGGACACGCTCCGCGCGTTCTGGCCCAGTTCGCTGGACTCGCGTTTGAAACGGTCAATTTCCTCGATGACTTCAATGGGAATCAAAACGTGGTTGTCCGCGAAGCTCAACAGCGAATTGGGATCATGGAGCAGAACGTTGGTGTCAATGATGTAATTTTTCAAGGGGTTTGGCGTGTTTCAAAGTTTTCATCCGGCGATGCCAGGCGATGATTTGCGGGTGCGCGGCGGGCAGTTGGTGGTGGCCGGAGTAGAGAAAATTCCCAAGCATCCCGAACAAATCGAAATCCACAAAACGCGGCTGCGCGCCGAGCAAAAACGGCTGGTGCGCGAGCATTTCCTCAAAAGGAACCAGTTTTTGCTCCAGTTGTTTGAGCCACTCGCCGCGTTGCGCGCGCCATTGATCGAAGCAACCGCGGCCAAACTTGCGTTCCTTGAACCGCAGGAAATCGAGCTGGTCCGGCGCGGGCACGTTTTCCTTCCAGTAAATGTCGTTCAGCCGGAACGTCGCGCCCTCGATGTCATTTTCAATGAACCGCCAGAGGATGAATTGGACGCCTTCGAGGCGGGCGGGGAAAAGTCCGAGCTGCAATTCTTCGTCGAGGTATTTCGCGATGACCTGCGTATCGTCGCCGACTTCAAACAGCACGTTTTTGCCGTCCCGGAGGATCGGCACGTTGTAATAGCGCTGCTTGGTCAGCTTCCAAACCAGCGAACGGTCCTGGCTGGGAATGTTGATGATTTTGAAACGGGCTCCGGCAAATTCCAAAATACGCCGTTGTACGATGCAATACGGACTCCACGGAATCTGGATCAGCTCAATCATGTCAAAAATTCATCGCGTCACCAACCAACGCACTTTAGGACTCGAACGGCAGGGTGACAAGTGCAAACACCACTTTACACTTTCACGCCGCGGGACTAAAGTCGCCACATGGCTTCTGAATACGATGCAACGGAGTTTGTGGACACCGACTTTCAAGCGCACAAATCGCCCTACGGCACGCCCGCGCCCAACGACCCGCTCCGCGCGCCCACGCGCGACGAGGTGGACCGCAAGGTCGTCGAGGCGCAGCAAAAACTCGCCGAGCTGAAACGGGCGCAGGAGGACCTGGAGCGCGAACGCGCCGCGCTCGAGGAGTTGCGCCGCCGCCAGACGGAATTCCAGACCGGCCGCCAGGAAATGATCCACCACCTCACGCGCGGCCTCGGCCTGCTCGAGGAGGCCGAGTTCAATGCCCGCCGCGACGCCGAGCAAATGGTCAAGACCGTGGCCGATTTTCGCGACGCGCTCGATAAAATCCAGGCCATCCACGACGAAACGTGGACGAAGGACAATTTCAGCATCGAACTCACCCGCGCCCTCACCACCCTCGAAAACGCGCGCATGGAATGGAACGCCGCCCGGCTCAAACTTCCCGTCCTGGAAGGCGAGGCAAAGAAAGGAGCCGAAGCGGAAGCGGCTCCGTCACCCGCCGTGTCGCCGTTTGCCGGCCTGAGCGTGGGCGAACTTTGCAAAATCGGTTTGGCGATGACCTGGCCGCTGGCCTTGGTGGCGCTGGTCGCCCTGGGGGTGTTGATCGCCTTTTTGGCGCGCCACTGAAATTTGCCGTATGGCGTTCGTAAAGAAAAAAGTTGACCCGATTTCCGACCGTTCACGCGCGCTTAACGACCAGATCGCCGCGCTCGAATCTGAAATCAAAAAGCTCGATGCGCAGCTTCAACGCACGCCCACTCCGAAATTTCGTTCCACCACCATTCCGCACGGCGCGACCGTCGCCCGCGCGCCTGAGCCGGCCCCGCCTCAGCCGCTCCCGGTGCCGGAGCCGTTTTTCGAGGAGATAAAACCTTTGTCCGACACCGAGGAAATCGCCGCGCCCGACCAGTTCAACGATCTCGGCGTGCGCAAATACGATTTGCCCGCGTTGTTCAACCGCATCCGCAACCATTTCCGCCGGCCCACCACGAACAATCCGCGGCTCGTCGCCTATCTGGCCGCCGGCGGCGTGCATGGCCTGCGTCCGATGCGCTACGAGAAGCGCGTCGCGCGCAACCGGGTCATCGCGCTCACGGGGGCGCTGCTTTTCATGCTGCTCTGCATCCTCTGGGTCATTTTGCACAATCGTTGAATGAAAACTCCATTGGTCGAACTTCCGATCTCCACTTCCGACGGCCAATTTATCGCGCGCTATTCGGAGAAAGGACTGGCGGAATTGAACTTCCCGCCGGTGGGGCAAGCGTCCTCGCGAGCCGTCAAACCCATTGGCATCCCCGCCCCAATCCGCCGCTGGCATCGCATGACCGAAGCCGCGTTGAAGGCGGTTCTCGCCGGGCGCGCGGCGAAAACGCTGCCGCCGTTCGATTGGTCCGGCAAAACGGAATTTCAGAAATGCGTCTGGCGCGCGCTGCGCACAATCCGCCGTGGCCGGACCAAAAGTTACGGTGAAATTGCCCGCGCCATCGGCAAGCCGAAGGCCGTTCGGGCCGTCGGCGGCGCGTGCGGCGCGAACCCGATCCCGGTTTTGGTTCCATGCCATCGCGTGCTCGCGGCGAATGGAAAGATTGGCGGGTTTTCAGGGGGATTACATTGGAAGCGCAACCTTCTCAAACGAGAAGGCATCCTGCGTTGGCAGGGCATTGTTTCGCGCACGCCTCAGGAGCTGCTTGACACTGAAGAAATTAAAATTCGTCCGGAAAAACATCTTTGAGCCGGATCTTGAGCTTGCCCAGAACCGTCTCCAATTTGTAAAGCGTTAGATGGTGTTCACCGCGCTCAATCCTGTGCAGGGTTGTGTGTGAGATTCCGACCTTTTTGCCAAATTGAGCATACGAAAGACTTCCTCTCGCTTTTCGAAGGAATTTCGCAAGTTGAACATCCAAATTTCTACCCACTCCGGAACTTTGGCAAAATTATCATAACGTATGTGTGATGAAATATCTTGACCTTATGGCAGCTATGTTATAGAAGCACGGCATGAAAATTAAACAGACTTCAACAAGAAAAGTTTTACTCTTAATAACGGCCCTCCTGATCTCGCTGGGCGTTAGAGCGGAAATCTTCCTCGGCTCCAATACCAACGTGAACAGCTTGGTGGTTGCTTCCAACGAAGCGATTCTGATTTCTGCCATGAGAATAGATTTTGCTTATGATGGAAGTGATTTTCCATTACACGGCCAGATCAATTTGAATGGAACGATGCAATCGCTAGGGTTAGATTATTCTAGTGGATACGCATTGGCAGGACCAGCCACCCTAAATTTTCCGGCGGATTCAGGAACGAATTCTCTTCCTGTTTGTATTTGTTTCCAGCGCATAACCGGATCATCAATTCATTCTTTATATATGCCAGTTTATAATTCAACGAATTCTTTTCCTTCCATTCAAATCCCGGCTGGAAAGACTTGTCATTTTTTTCATCCTATTTTCGAGTATCCCGATGGTTTTATGTATGTCAATGTTCAGACCGGATCCACCACAGTAAGTAACATTTTAATTTCCGGCGGCGAAGAATTTTCAGGGCCGGTAAATCTTACATTTTGGGGCGGAGGAGGCAATTTCGGTGCCGTTGTATCTTTTTACCAGACTGACGATGCTTTGAATCTACCGAATGGTATTCTTCAAGGACCTACGGGTTCGTTTGTGATTACGGTTGAAAAATCCACAGACCTTAAAAATTGGTCTCCTACGATGATTCAGTCAACAGGAGAAAGCCAGGCGGCATATTACCGGTTGAATTTTTCCCATTAAACTCCAGCCGTCAGCCGGATGATTTCGCGCAACGGCGTGCGCGGGCGGAACTTCACGAAGCGTTCGAGCTTTCTCACCAGTGGCTTGCAGCGAGAGGTTGCATCCCGAAGGGACAACCTGAAAGTTAGCCCGCAGTTTCAACTGCTTGAACGGAGGGTTTAGTCCTGCCTGACTTTGACAAGTTTGTCGCCTTTCCGCAAATGCAGGAATGGCGCATTGTCAAAGAGCGGGGTGCGGTTCACTTCGGTGACGTCGCGCACCATGCGCTGGTTGCGAGCGGTCGTATCGAGTCCGTCATACAAAACGCCGCATTGCGAGAACGCTGCGGGTGCGGGAATCAGCAGGAGAACAAGGAGTGCCGAGAGCGGGTGTTTCATGTGGGGTTGTGGTTTGGGAAAACGGATCGGTCCATGGCATCGTGCTTTCCCATTCTTCTTTCCATTTCGGGCGACGACAGCCGAACGATGTGGCAAACGGTTCTTGAGAATAACCGAAAACCCGCCCCAATTTTTTCTCCACCAAGTGCAAACCCCCAGTGTCCGGCGATCATTGGCCGCCGTAACCGGCGGTGAATTCGATCGTCAGGATTCCGTCTTTGAGCGACTCATTGAGCACCCGGTACCGGCCGCCGGCGCTGTTTTCCTGGCCGGCTTCCAGCAGGACTTCCTTGCTCGAACAGATTTTGCCGATGTTCTTCAGCACCCACTCGCGCGCCTCAATGCCGTGTCCGGAGATATCCACCGACAAACTCCCTTTTTGGGTTTGGGCGTCATATTGGTAGCTGACAACCTTGAGCGTGGACAAAGACAATTCCGAAGGGCGCGCCCCGCCCGGAGTGGCAACCGCATTCATCCTTTCAGGTTTCGAATTCACGAGCGAAACTTTGACGGTCATATACCCGTCATTATCGCCGCACCATCCCGGCCCGTCGTTGATTCTGAAAAACAGGATGCCGTCCGAGGCGGGAGTCAGTTCGTAGGAATTGAGAACGGCAAACGGCTGTCCCTGCTCCCCGATCTTTGCGACCAGGGCCGAATGGCTGTAGCCTTGAACAATCTTAATGTTGTTGTCCCAAGCCAGGGCGTTATAGCAGCCGACGCCATCCGGCCCGGTCCAGCCGTAAAACCCGCCAACGAACCACCGCCCCTCGGCTTGAATCCGGTATTTGTTCCCCGCAGTCACAATCAGCCCGGAATTTCTCCATTCCTCGGCTTTGGCCAGGACCCGGCTGGTCACCTCTTCGCCGGGAGGTAAATCCGAAACGTCAACCACCTGATCGCCGTAGCGAATGCCGGCACAGCCGGCGGACAACACGCAAAGGCAGATGATCGCCATTCGCGCAAAAAATTTCATGGTCGGCTTCTCCGGTTCGTTCGGTTGCGTGCGTAGATAAAGGCGGTCAATCGCATCGTGTCTTTTTCCGTGTTGCTTTCCGCCACATCACTCACAACAACAGAATCATGCCCAAACGCGTCTCAAGCTCAACGAAAAACCAGCCTGGAAAGCCATTTCTCCGCCGTTTGCAGGCCGTTGGGCGCGGCGCGGAAAGCGATGCTCGTCTGTTCCGGGTTGCCGGGAATTGTTCAGTTCGTCCGTGGCCGTGGACTTCAGTCCGCGCCAATCCTCCAGAGTTTGCGCCGACTCACGTCGGCGGCTACTCCGGTTTTTCGAGTTATTGCGTGCTGACCGTGGACGATTCGTGAGGCTCCGCAATCGGCGCATCAAAGGATGAACCGTGTTGGTTGGATGGCGCGATATATTGACCGCCTCCGCCCCGCCTTCACAGCACACGTTAGCCAATCGTTTGAAAGGATAGTCGTTTTTACAATAGTTTTCTACAATAGCCGGGACTGACGCCTTTTTGTCGGTTGGTTAATTCAAAACGTCGCCCATGCGAAGCTCCTTCTTCACGCCTGCCGGCGATTGAACAATAATCGAATCTTTTTCAACGGCTATAATCGTAAACCCCTCCAGCACATCACCCGCCCTGACTGTTTTGTTTCCAATCAAGACACAGGCATCTTTTGGTTGATAGAGGATCATTTTTACCTTCGGGCTGGCAGGATCACTGCCCTGGCTGTAATTAGCAGGATAACCGGCCTGACTGTGACCGTGAATTGAGCAGGTGGGTATGTTACCGACAGCACCAATCGTGTAGGTGCCGGCGGCGGGACAAGTCGGGAACACACCGTTTTTGAAATGCGGCTTGAGGTCTTGAGCCGTGGGAACGTCACCATTTTCCCCCCCTTTTTCCGAAGCCCACTCGTTTTTGGCCGCTTCAATCTCACGAAGATTGTTGATGCACTCAATCCTCATGGCTTTGTCGTGCGCCCGGCCGAACGCCTTGAGGAAATCCGGAACAATTAAAATCACGGCCAATAAAAGTCCAATATAACCCATCACCAAGCCCGCGATGGCCAATCCTTGACCGGAGAGGGTGCCCCCGGAATGTTTTATTTTTGAGAGTGCCTTGTGGCCGCAAATCACGCCGGGAATGGCACAAAGAATGGAAAAACAAGCGAGACTCAGGAAGCCCAGCACCAAGCTCCAAATGGCGAGACCGGAAGTCTTGGGCTGAGGCGGATAACCGGAGATGGGTGGAACGGTTTCGTTCATAATAATACTTGACCGTTTTGGTTTCCTTCGTGCTGATCCGCTATTTCAAATCGTCACCCATGCGAAGTAATTTTTTCACGCCGGCCGGCGATTGAACGATGACCGAATCTTTTTCGATGGCGACAATCTTGAATCCGTTGATCACATCACCGACTTTGACCGTTTTGTTTCCGATCAACGCCGAGGTGTTTTTGGAGTTGTAGACGATCATTTTCAGATACAACCCTGCCGGAGCACCGTTGGTGTTTGCGTTGACACCCGACATTCCTTCGATATTAAGAGAACGGAGTATCGATCTGACGGTCAGGCGGCCAACCATATTGTCCGGCACGAGAGTGTTCACAATTACCTGACCCTTTGAATTCTGCAGCATGAAAAAATCACCTTCAGCCGAAAACATGGAATCGTCCTTCCTCCGTTTCGTAATGTGGAACCGCAATCCCGGTTGTGCCACACCCCCGATGTTACCGGCGATCCGTTCTATCGGTGCGTTGCTTATGCCCAGCGATTCGAATGCCAGCCATTTCCCAAAATCTTCGAGGCTGGGGTTGGCGCGTCCTATTTGAAACGGGAAAAAAGAAATATAAATGCCACCGGTCTTGTTTGTCCTTTCGATCCCGATACTTTGGCCCGCAACCATTCCCATCGTGTTCGTGCTTTCCGGCCACTCCGCCACGTCCCACCGGCTATCATATGAAAACCGCACTCCTGCATGGTTATACATTTTTATCGTCGGAGCTCGCACCGGCCAGTTACCCGTCATGGCTTCCGGCAGATGTGGAAGCATCCCCACGACGAACACCCCGTTGATAAAAATGCCGGCAATCGCTTTCCCCAATACGTCCTCAGAGTCGTATCGCCGGGTTCCCGCCAGCGCGGCGATGCCAAAGATGAAACCCGCGGCGACGAGCAGTGTCGAAAGGGAACCCAGAATTATCATATCGGTGTGGTTTCCATACGCCAGTGGCAGCAACAAAGCGCCGGTGATGAAAAAACAGACGGGGGCGATAACACTGGCCCGCGCCAACAGTTTCAATAACGGGCTTTCCGGTGGCTGTGCTCCCGGGCGATCTTCGGTTCGGTCCCGAAGCAAGGCCAGAACCAACAGACCGACGCCGGTGATGGGGAGAAGAACCCCCCAAACCGCCAGATATCCTTTTGCCTTTGCGTAATAACACAGACCGATGATCAGGAGAACAACCCCAGCCAGCCAACCCGCCCACAGCAATGCGGAAATCCACACCAGCCACGCTTTGGGAACCAGGTGGCTGATCAATATTGTGCTGCCAAACAGCAAAAGCCCGGGAATACCGAAAGTCAGGCCTTGGCGTTTATATTCGATGATCATAAATATTGATGCATCGCCACTGTCCAAAACAGGTCAGTCCAAGCTACCTGACCCGGCTGCCTCCAGTCCGGTGGCGGCGCAGTGTATCCCGCCGTTCACCACACAACAAACCGATAATCTCCGTGAAGCGGTGAAGGGGTCACCCATTTGGTTTTGACAACTCTTGTAGCAACGTGCTTTCTGATATTTTCTGTTCTGTTACCCGATGATCATCCCGGCGAAATTGTCCAGCAAACGGTTCTTGAACTCAACTTCAAACCCAGCTTTTGGGAGTGAGCCGCCTTACGTCGGCTGCTACGGCTCATATTTCATTCTCCGACGCGTGCAGGCCACCGGTGCCGGCGCGGAAGGCAATGTTGGTGCGTTCGGGATTATCCGGCAATGGCTGCGCGCAGTTCCAGACGCACGCGCCGCAGTGGACGCATTTCTCGTGATCGAACACCGGCACGCCGCCTTCGCCGAGCGCGATGGCCTGGCCGGAGCAAATTGGGAGGAAAACCGCGCGGGACTCAACCCTTGCGGGCGCGCCGACCGGGCTTGCCGGATTTGCGTTGGGCCGACGACGACTGGCTGGCCGCGCGGGCTGCCTTCACCGGCTGCTTTTTTGGCGGGACGTTTTCCGTCGCCGGGGACTTCGGCGCGGTCTGCTCGTGAATTGTCTGCCGGAGCTGGTTCAGCCCTTTGCCCATCGCGGATTTCGCGCGCTTCAACGTGCGCTGGCTCACGTTGACCGAGTCCGTCAGCAGTTCGCATCCCTGGCGGATTCGTTGGGTGTAGGCGCCTTCCTGCAACTCGATGCCTTTCGACTTCAAGAAGCTTTTCAGGTTTCCGAACATTTCTTCCTTGTTGATCTGTTTCATATGGGTTCTGGTTTTTGCTGCATGATTTCAGACGGATGACGCGGGGACAATTACAGGAACGAAAAAAAATTGTAGCCGCGTCCGCTACCGGTTTCGCACCAGCACTTTCAGGCGCGCGAATTGTTCCATGAGCGGCGCGCGGTCGGCTTGGCGGTAGCGTTCCGGCAGGTAGCGCCGGTCGGAACACGCCAGCACCGCGGCCAGTTCCTGCAAGGCCAGCAGTTCCGGATCCAGCGGATCAATGAACGAATCCACCGCCTCCTGCAAATCTCCCAACTGCACATCGTCGTCGCGTTTGGCAAGCACGGCGCGTTCCTTGGCGCGGGTGAGAATCGCCTCCACGTCGCTGCCGGTCAGCGGCCGGCTTCCCAGATGCTCCCGGATGTAGGCTTTGATGGCGTCGGCCAGGGTGATTTTTTTTACCTCGGCAACGACATTAAAAAGCTCCAGCACATCATCCGCTCCCTGAGCCGGGAACAGCGGGACGCAAAGCCCGAAGCGGCCCTGGCGTTTCATGTCAATGGCCAGCAGGTCGGGCCGCGAGGTCATCGCCACCCAAAGCTCCCGACCGCGCAACGCGGCATCGCCGATGTGCGCGGCGAACGCGGCGAAGACCCGCGTGGACACGCCGCTGTCGCCCGAGTCCGTGTCGCGTGAACCGAACACGGCATCCGCCTCGTCCACCACCACGATCACCGGCCCGAGGGCGCGGATGGTCATGAGAATGCGCGCCTGCTGCCGTTCCGTGTCGCCCACCCATTTGGAGCGAAACTCGCCGAGTTCCATCACCGGCAAACCGCACTCGCTGGCGAAGCAATCAATGAGAAAGGATTTGCCGACGCCCACCCGGCCCGGGACGAGGACGCCGCGTTCCAGCACGTCGCCCTTGCCGTTGTTGACGAGCCAGGCCAGTTCGCGCAGCTTCTGCTTGGCGGCGGTGTGGGTGGCCACGCGATCCAGATTGACGCCCGGCTTGGGATCCTTGAACCGCACCAGGTCCTGGCAATAATCCTCGATGAGCCGCTTCTTGCTGGTGGCCAGGTACTCGGCGGTGACCCGGATGTTGTTGCGAATGGCCTCGGCGAGAAAATGCTGGGTGCGCAACAGGTTCAAGCCGGCGGTTCGCGCCGCGAGATCGGCGGCCGCGAGATCGCTCCACGCCGTCAGCGGCTGGCCGCCGGCCAGTTTCTCGGCCCAGCCGGATTGCAGAAAGCGCAATCGCTCCTCCTGATCCGGCAGATCAATGCGCACCTGCACGACGTGCGGATTGCGCAACAAATCGCCATGCAGCTCGGACGCGGATTCGGTGACCAGCACGACGCCCACGTCAATCTGCGCCAGCTCCGGCGCCGAGGCCCATTTCAGAAACGTGACCAGGTTGACGCGTTCCTCGACGCTCGCCCCGGCCTGGTCGCTGGCTGGAATGAGCTTCTCGGGATAATCAATCACCAGCGTCACGCCCTTCCACTGGCGGTCGTCCTCGGCCGTCTTGAGGAAGAAGCGGGTCAGCAACGGCGCCAGGGCGAGGAAATCCTTCGGCGGCCCCTGCTGGTGGAAATTGGTCGCTTCGACGCTGTCAAAAATCTCGAGCCACTCAAAAAAACGCTTTTGCATCTCCGGCGAACCAAAGGTGAGGCCGCCCGAAATGTCGTAAAACAACAGGCAGGCGCGCTCGGGGAACAAACGCCGCATCAGGAAGGATTTCAACGGCACGAAGCCGAGTCCGTCCCCGTCCTGGACCGGGAACAGATCGAAAATGTTTCCGTGCAGCACGAACAACGAATAGGTCCCGCCGTTCCAATGCCGCGCCAGCTCCAAAGCCCAGCCGCGCAGCGGCACCAGCGGCGGGTTGACGGCGGCCGGCGCCGGCGCGGACGGTGGAGGGGAAGTTTTGGCGGCTTTCATTTTTTTCATTTCTGCCGGATGGCGGTGCGGCGCCCCGCTGGAATCGTCGCCGGTTCGGAAATGGGCGGCGGCACCGCGGCATAACCGACGCGGACCTCGGTGGCGGGCATGTCCGCGACGAGGTCCTTGAATTCGTCCAGCTCGGAAAGCCACTTGTTGGTCTGGTCCAGGTGCTCGACGGTCGCATCAATGCGGGCGGTCAGCGCGTCGGCATTCTTGGTCGCCACGGCATCGGCGCGAATGAGCTTGATCTGCTGTTCGAGGCGTTCCTGTTCCGCGACGACGAGATCGAGGTTTTCCTTGGCCTGCTGAATCCGCTGCTGGCGTTTGTGCAAAACGTCCAGGCGCTCGAGCCGGGAGCCCAGGTAACGCTGCCGGGTTTCCAGCGATGCGTTGTCCCCCTTCGCCTTGAGTGATTCGACTTCGGCCGTCAAACTCGCCGCCTCGGCTTCGGCGTCCTTGATGATGCCCGGCAAATCGTCGCGGCGTTCGGTTTCCAGGAATTGCTCGAGCGATTCTTCGATGCCCAGCAGGCGCAGAAACGTCCACATCAGCTCATCCAGCTTGCGCAGGCGCGGGTCGGTGGACGGATCCGCGGAAGCGAGCGGGCTGTCCGCGCTGGCCCGTTCAATATCGCGGCAGACGGCGGCGAGCTGGGCGTAACGCTGATTGCGCGACGGCGAGAGCGAGGCCAGCAAGGCATCGCGGCGTTGGACGAATTCATTGATTTTCTGGAGATCCTGGAGGCGTTTGGCCCCTTCGCGGCGCCGGTCCACCCAGTTGCGGAAAAAAGGCATGTCCGGCAGATAAATCCAGCCGAGCGCATAAATGGTGACCCCCGCGAGCAAACCCAGCGGGGTCGCGCTCAGGAAGCCGATCCCGAGCGTCAGGAGCCCGAGCGCCGCGTGCTGCGGGCTGCGCAAAAATTCGCCGCGATAATTGGGTGCTTGTTCGTCCATGCCAGCGCCTCAGGAATTTAATGGATTGCCGGTTGAGAGGACATGCAAAATTTGGCTCATGGGCCGCCGGGGAATTTCGGCCGTTCCATCGGCGGCTCGTCGCGCCGCCGGAACAGCCGGCAAGTTCCCCATTTCAACAGCGCGAAAACCCCGGCGGCCAGAATGAACAACCGCTCAATCGAGCCGCCGAAGAAAATCCAGATGTTCGTCTTTTGAATCGCCAGCGCGACGGCAAAGCTGCATCCAACCATCACCATCAATCCCGACAGGCGGTCGAACCCGGGCACCTCGTCAAACGAAACGTTCTTCCGGATGAACACCAGCGTGACGACCATGGAAACGACCGGCAGAAAATAGACGAGCGGGTTCACGTCGAGGAGGTTTTCGCGGCTGATGAACAGGGTGTAAGCCGTGAGCACGCTAGCGAACATTCCCGGAACGCACGCCAGATAGACGAGCACGGAATAGAAATATTTCCACGGCGCGGTCCCGCCCCGGGTCCGCTCGTGGATTTGTCCCAACCCCCAGGCGGCCACGGGCGGAACGATGAACGCCGCGGCCAGCACCACCGGATGCTGGCCGGCCAGAAGAATAAGATCACGGGTCGTCATGGGCGAATGTTCAAGTTCAATTTTTGGCCTTCAGTTCCACCGGGTTCCTCCGCGGTTTTCGGCGGCCGGGACCGGGGCGGAACCCATCACCGCCATTTGTCAATGCCGGGCAATTCTCCCGAGGCCGGCGCGTCCGTTTCCAGGCGGCGCAACAATTCCTGGCTCAATTCGTTGAACCAGGGTTTCTTGCGCATCATCTCGGGCGACAGGTCGGGCCGCGGCAATTGCAAAATCTCCACCAGCCGGCCCGGTTTGGTGCCCATGCGCAACACCCGGTCGCCCAGGTAAATCGCCTCCTCGACCGAATGCGTGACGATGAAGACCGTGCTGTGCTGCTCCTTCCAAAGCTGCACCAGCAACTCCTGCATCTGCATCCGAATCTTGGGATCCAGCGCGCCGAAGGGTTCGTCCATCAACAGAATTTTCGGCTGGAGAATCAACGTGGCCGCGATGGACACGCGCTGCTGCATGCCGCCGGAAAGTTCGGAGGGATACTTGTCCTCATAGCCTTCCAGACCGACCTTTTTCACCCATTCGGCGGCGCGGCTGCGGCGTTCTTTCCCCGGCATCCCGCGCAGCATCAGGCCGAAGGCAATGTTGTCGCGCACGGTGAGGTGCGGCATCAGCGAGTACTTTTGGTCCACCATGCCGCGGTCCTCGCCGGGATGCGTGATGGGTTTGCCGAAGGCCCTCAACTCGCCCGACGTTGGCGGAAAATGCGGATGCAGTCCGGCAAGCATGCGCAACACGGTGGATTTGCCGCAGCCCGACGGCCCCACGATGGCGACGAGTTCGCCCACGTTGGGCTGGTCCTCAATGAGAAACGAGACGTCCTGAATGGCCACGCGCGCTTCCCGGCCTTCGCCGAAACTCTTGGTCACCTTTTCAAAGCGCACCAGTTCCGGCAGCGAACCCGTGGCGCGGGCGGAGCCGGGCGGTTTCGCCTCGTTCGGCGCGGACATTGCTTTGGGATTACCAGATTGGGGCGCCTCGCTCATGATTCCACGTATCGGTAAGGGAACAACAGCCGGCTGCCCATGCGCCAGAGCTGGTCGAATCCGACGGCAATGGCCACAATCACCAGGACCACGGCGAAATAGCGGTCCATGTGCCCCCGGCGATAGGAAATTTCGAGCAGATAGCCGAGGCCGCTTTCGGCGTTGGCCCAAACCTCGGCCAGGATGATCCAGGTCCAGCCCACGCCGTACGCGCCGCGGAGCAGTTCCCAGATGTCCGCCTGGGCCACGGGAAAAAGCACGTGCCGCACGAGCTGCCACTGGCTCGCTCCCTTGGTGACCGCCACGTCCAGATAGGCCGCCGGGACATCGGCGACGGTTTTGATCGTGAGCGGCAGCACGACGACGAAGTAGATGATGAACAAAAAGGTGATTTTCTGGATCTCCGTCGCGCCAAACCACGCAATGGTCAGGGGAATGAACACGACGGTGGGAACGTACGAGCCGACGAGCGTCAACGGGCGGAAGAACGCCGCGATGCCGGGAAACGTCGCCATGTAAATTCCCAGCGGCACCGCCATGATCACCGCCAGCGTAAAGCCGATGGCAATGCGCTCGATGGAGATGAACGCGTTCCGCACCAGTCCTTGATCAAAATGCAGCGGACCGAAGGCTTTGAGCATCTCCATCGGGCTGGGCAAAATGGTGACGTTGACCAGCCGGTCTTCAAAGCGGTCGCCGCGCGTCAGGAGCCACCACGCCCCCAGCACCAGCGCGATGAAGATGGCGGAGATCAACAGCTCATCCCGGCGGGGGATGCTTTTGCGAACGCCCAGCCCCGTCAGGCGCACCACGAGGGTCAGCAGCCCGACGAACGCGAGCGCAAAAAGGAAAAAACCCAGCACTATTCCTTCTCCAGCGGGAAGACTTTGACCTCAACCCGGCGGTTCTTCTTGTTGTGATCGGGATTGCTGGGATCGGTCATGCCCGGCACCGGATTGTCCCAGCCGTTGCCAATCACCTTGAATTTGTTCGGGTCAAACTTGTACTTGTCCAGGATCGCCTTGCGCACCGCGTCGGCGCGGTCGTAGGAAAGCTGGCGCACGAGGTCCGCCGGCACCACGCCCTTGCGGCTGGCGTCAGTGTTGCCCTCCACCACGATGTAGGCGTTGCCGAACACACCGGCCAGCTTGCCGATTTCTTCCATCGTCGCCGGGATCGTCGCATCGTAATTGGGATTGAGCGCCGACTGGTTCGGCTCGAAGGAGATGATCACGGATTTGGTGAGGATCTCGTTCGCGGTGGCTTCGGCGGTCTTGAACAGCGCGCCGGGCCGGAAGGACGGCTGCGAGAGATCGCGCACGTCCTTGTATTCCTCGGACATCCGGGCGAGAATGCTCGCGGCCTTCGCCTTGGCCGAGGGCACCGGCGCGTCAATGGCGCCGAGCGTCTTGTAAATCGTGGAAGCTCGGTTCCAGACGATCTCGAAGTTGGACGGGTTCATCGGGTCGAGGAAGAAATTCGAATTCTCACGGTAATTGGTCAGGTGCGCGTCACCTTCCGTGACGCCGCCGTCCTTGCCAATCATGCTCTGGCAGTCTTCGACCGGGATGTTGAAGGCCTTGGAGAGAATCTGCGCCGCGCCCGGCACGTCTTTGCGGACCATGTCCATGCCTTCAAAAATGCCGCGCATCAGGTTGGCCACAATGTCCGGATGGTCGCGGTAAAAGTCGTTGCGCACCGCCCACACGTCGGCGATCAGGTGGTTCGCGCTGCCCGTCGTGACCACGAGGCGCGTGCCGGGGACTTTGTCGGAAACGGTGTAAATGTCCGGCGACCATCCGACGAAGGCGTCGAAGGTCGGGTCCTGAACGAAAATCTTCGCGGCGGCCGGAGCGTCGCCGGCCCACTTGAAATCCACCTGTGCCGGGTCAATGCCGGCGTCAATGAGCAGGGACATGACCAGGTAATGGCTCGGCGAGTTTTGGGCGAGGACGACCTTGCGGCGTTTGCCGTTGTGCATCCGAAAATCATTGATGTTCCGGATGTCGCCGCGCGCCACGATGCCGTCGCCGCCGCCCGACCAGTCAATTTGCTGGCAGATGACCGGCACGGTGCGGGAATCCTTGACCAGTTCCGGCGCGAACAATGCCATCATGTCGAGCGTGCCCCACAGCACGTGACTGTGGCCGCTGGCGAAGAGGTCGCGCGCCTTGACCGGGTCATCCACGATGGCGAGCTTCACGTAGAAGCCGTATTTCTTGTAGAAAACGCTGTTCTCGCTTGGCTCCAAGCCGTTGTTGGCGACAATGATTGGCGCCCAGCCGGGCCAGACGTTGATGGGGAACTGGACGACGAGCTTGCCGTCCTTCATCGGCTTGTCGTAATCACTGACGCCGGTGACGGGCGGAATGGCCGAGCCGTCCACGAGCGACACGGCATTGGTGCCGGCGAGGAGCTTGCTGGCGACATCCGTCGCTGCTTGGGCGTTGGCTTGGGCGTTGGCCTGGGCGGTATCCAGGGTCTTCTTGATCTCCTGCGGGTTGATGGACACCTGCGAGGATTTGCCGGCAGGGGCGATCTTGTCCCACCAACGCCAGGCGCCGAAACCGGCCACCGCCAGAATGAGAATCGTCAAAATAATTTTTCCGCGTGTTGTCATATGTTTATGAGTTGAGGTTGTAGGTTAAGCATCCAGGACGAATGAATTATTGCTCCGCGATTTTCTGCCGCTCGGGTTGTTTGGCAACGGGGGCCGCGGCGGCGGCGGCTTCGGGCTGCACCATGCCCATTTTCTTTTTGTATTCCTCGAACAACATGGCGCCGCGGGCCTGGCGCATCTCCTGCTGGCGGGCAACGCCCGAGCCCATTTCCTTGGCCAGATCGAGCGTCGCGCGCATCTGGCCCTCGCCGCCGGCGGCGGCCTGGCGCAATTGCTGCATGGATTGGCCCATCTCGCCGCCCATCATGCCCTGCAATTCCGTGATGGAGCTTTTCATCATCCCGGAGAGGTTTTCCAGCGAGCGGCCGATGGCGACCTTCGTTTTAACCGTTTCGAACTCGCGCTGGAATTTCTGAATCTCGCGCAGGCTCTGGGCGATGATCTGCGTGTTTTGCTGATATAATTCCTCGAGGCTTTGAAGCTGGCTTTTGTTGTCGGCGAGGTCCTGTTCAAGCGTCGCCAGTTCGTCGGCATAATGCGCGCCGTTGGCGTTGTCATTGGCCGCCGCTGCCGCCTGAAGCATGCCTTGCAAATCTTCGCGCTGGCGCTCCTGGCGCTTGACTTGGTCCTTGAGCAGCGCGATCTGTCCGGCCAGTTGCCCGTTGGCGTAATGCGCCTTGTCGGCCTTGGCCTTGGAATCGCGGATGCCACGCTCGACGACCGCCTCGTTGATGGCGTCGCTCTCGGTTGCCTGCTCGGCCATCAGCCCGAGCCAGATAAACACACGTTTGATTGCTCTAAACATAACGGTTCCTTTGGTTCATTGCTTTTTCGGCGGTTCTTCGTCTTCCAGCAAAATCTTCTTTTCCAGGATGAACTCCAGTTGCTTGTTGAGCTGGACTTCATCCGCGGCGCCGACCACCGTGGCCCCCAGCTTTTTCACGCCTGAAAACTCACTGGCATTCACATCGAACGCGACAAAATGGACGGACACCGTGGTCTCCTTCGCCGCGGCCTGCTGCTGGACCTGCGGCAGGATTTCGGCGGGAGTGGGGCCCAAGGTGTTAATGCCGTCGGTGATGATCAGCACGTGCTTGCGGGCCAGGCCGGAGTTGAGAACGGTTTTGCCGGCTTCAGCCAGGGCATTGCCCAAGGGCGTGCCGCCTTCCGGCGCGGAAAATTTTCGCGCCCAATCCTTGTAAGCGCCGGCATCGAACGGACCGAACTTCACCGCTTGTTTGGTGTTGTAGCCATCGAAGATGAACAGGCCGGCTTGAATGTTCCGCGGGGCGCCGGTGGTTGAGTTGGTGGCGAAAGCCTGGATTCGGGTGGCGATGTTTTCGAGGGCGCGATTCGCGATCACGTATTTCGGAGTCAGATTGCCGGCCCGGTCGCGAACCTTGTCCTCCATGCTGCCGGAGGTGTCATAGACAATTGCCACCGCGATTCCATCGCCCTCGGCTGCAGGCGCTGGAATCGGAGTTGAACTGACGGTTGCGAAAACACCCAAGACTGCAACCAAATGAATGGTTTTCATATTCTGTCTCAAACGGTTTGCCAGTCCACACGTCAAACGACAAATTGTTTTTATCAAAAGGTTCATCAAGTGTCAATCTAGCTTCTTGACCCCGTGTTTCGGCAACTACAATTCAACCGGCAATTTGTAGCCGGGGAGCACATCCGCCTCGGGCATTGCTGGATGCGCCTCGTGTCCAGTTGTTCGGCGCATGGGCCTGCCGCCTGTGCTGGATGCTTCAGCACGCCCGGCACCCCACGCGGGGACGCGGAAAACCACGCCCGGGGCGGGCGTGCTCCCCATTTCAATCTCCGCTATTATGCTTGCCGCCCATCGCTTCTTTATGTTTGGTTCCACCCAATGCAGAGTATAATGGCAGCAACGGCGTTGTTTTTTTCGCCAACACGATAACGGCAACCGGGAACAACGCGCACGCGTGAGGAAATGCCGCCGTAGCTGTCTATGAGAACGATGCCTTCAACCAATTCCGGGCCGCACGTCGCGGCGCGGGCGGCAACGGACCAAGCCGCCGTGCTCGTGCTTCGCCTGGCAGAAGCCGGCGACCATCACCGGTCGCTGGTGGGCGGCAAGGCGTTTAATCTGGGTAAAATGATCGCGGCGGGACTGCCGGTGCCGCGCGGCTATTGTGTCACGACGACGGCGTTCAATCTCTTCCTGGCTTCGTGTCCGAGGCGGACTGATTTATCCCATCTGCTGGCGCAATGTTCCGGCGATGAGATGGGGCGGTTCGCGGGACTGAGCCGGGAAGTTCGCTCCTGCCTGGCGGAGGTTCGCGTGCCGAAGGTGGTGAAGGATGCGGCGCTGTCCGCGTGGCGGGAACTGGGTGAAGCAAGGAGCTTTGCCGTGCGTTCCAGCGCGACCGTCGAGGACGCAGCCGGGATGTCTTTTGCCGGCCAGTTTGAATCCATTCTGAATGTGCGCGGGGCGGACGCGTTGCTGGCGGCCATCAAGTCGTGCTGGCTGTCGCTTTTCTCCGAGCGGGCGCTCGTTTACCTGGCTCGGCAGCGGGTGCCGGCGGAGAAGGTCATGATGGCGGTGTTGGTGCAGGAAATGGTGGAGGCCAACCACGCCGGAGTTGTGTTCTCCGCTGATCCGCTGACGGGAGCAACGGACCGGTTCGTCGTGGAATGCGTGAGCGGTCTGGGCGAAGGCTTGGTGCAGGGAACAGTTCAGCCCGAGCAGATGGTGGTTGAAAAGCGAACGGGGCGCGTGGTGGTTTCGCCTGAAAAGGAACTGCTTTCGTCCGCAACTCTCAAAAACCTGTGCGAGCTCGCCCGCCGCACAGAACGTCTCTTTTCAGCGCCGCAGGATATCGAGTGGGCGCAGCGGGATGGAGCGGTGTTTCTGTTGCAGTCCCGTCCGATCACAACCAAAGTTCCGGCCAGAACATGGGAAGACCGGCAGGTCTGGACCAATGTCAACACCGGCGAAGTGGTGCCGGACGTGATGACGCCGATGACGTGGTCCACAATGCAATCCTTGCTTGGTTTGGTCGGTTCCATCTCTCGCCTGATGGGCGCTGATAGCACGCGCGCTCCGCTGGCAGGTCTCGTTGCCGGCAAACTCTATTTCAATGCCAACACGGTTTTGGCTGCGGTCAAACCATTTTCTTTCCTGCACAAGGGCTTCCCGGATTTTGTCCGGGCGCTGGGAGGCGATCTGGTGGAGGCATACCGCCAGGCCCCGCTGACCCTTTCGCCGGAAGACCTCCCCGACCTGGGTTTCCGCTGGCCGAAATACATCCTCTCCTGGCCTCGCATCTTTTACGATCTCATCACCCATTTGTCCCGCCGCCGTGGCTGTGCCTGGCTGGCCCGCTTTAAGAAGCAAACGGACGAACTCGACCGCCTGGACCTTGGGACCATGTCCACGCCGGAGCTGACCCGGTTTTGCGTCCGATTAATTCGGGAAGTTTTCAAAAAAGTGGATGTTTTCTACCTCTGGACACAGGGAGCGGCGCTGCCGGTGTTTCAGAAAGCCTGCCGCGATTGGCTGGGCGAACCCGGCCTGATGCTCCGGTTGTTCGCCGCGTTGGGCGGCCTGCCGGTCGCGGAAGCCGGCCTGGCTCTCTGGCGCCTGGCGGTCCTGGCTCATGCCGACGGTGACACGGAGGCCGCTGTGTCTTCCGAAAACAATTGGCCGGAGGTCCGCGCCAGGCTTTGCCGCGCCGAACCCGGCCGGAAATTCCTGGCCGCCTGGGATGCCTTCATGACCGAGCACGGACACCATTGCCGCGGCGAATTCGAGCTGTCCAACGCCCGCTGGTGCGAGACGCCCGATTACATCCTGGGGCTGGTGCGCGGCTATCTTCGCTCGCTGGGCCGGTCCGATCCGCTGGAAAATCAGCGGCGGCTGGCGGAAGAGCGGGAACGCCTGACCGTCCAATGCCGCGCGCGGCTGAAGCATCCAGTCAAACGCTGGATCTTCTCGCACTCGCTGCGCCGCGCGCAGGAACTGACCGTCTATCGGGAGCAATTGAAGAACCTCGGCATCCGGCGGTTTGCCTTTGTGCGCCGCGTTCTGCTGGCCCTCGGCCAACGGCTACACGAGCAGGGCAGCTTGTCCTGCCGCGACGATATTTTCTTCCTGGAAGTTTCCGAGCTGGAACCGGTCGCGACGGGCGGCGCTTCGTTCGATTGGCGCGGGCGCATCGAATCGCGCCGGCGGGAATATGAAAAAAACCTGAAGCTCAACCCGCCGCGGGTCGTGAACGGAAGATTCGATCCCAACGCGCCGGCCTGGCCGGTGGCGAACGCGGACGCGAAACTTTTGACCGGCATTCCGGTTTCTCCCGGCATCGTCACCGGACCTGCCCGCGTGATTTTGCGGACGGATGATCACGAACAGGTGCTTCCCGGCGAAATTCTCATCGCCCCGTTCACCGATCCGGCGTGGTCGCCGTATTTCATCACCGCCGCCGGCGTGGTCATGGAACAGGGCGGGATTCTCTCGCACGGCAGCATTGTGGCGCGCGAATACGGTCTGCCAGCGGTGACCAACGTGGCTTCGGCCACGCGGGTCATTCGCGCGGGCGACTTGGTGCAGGTGGACGGAAACCGCGGCCGCGTGAGCATCCTCAACCCGAAAAGCTGAGTTAAAAGGTTTTTTCACGAGGGGATTTCCAACCGTCTCCCGTTTTTCCTGCACTGGCACGCTCTTGCTTGCGCACGGCCGCACGCGACGGAGGTCAGAACACAGGGTCTTCCCTCAAGCTTCATTTGGGAGTAGATTGTTTTGCAGGTGAATAGAGGCACGGGTTCGGCAGCGCCTCCCAAATGAACTAGAAAATGAACAAGTCCGAAGGCCAGGTGATTATCGCTGCGTTGATGCCGCACGCGCCGGTGCTGGTGCCGGCGGTCGGCGGGAAGCGCGGCAATCGCGCAGTTGCATCCGTCAACGCGATGACCGAAGCCGCCCGGCGGATCGTGCGGGCCGGGCCGGAAACGGTCGTGCTGGTTTCACCGCACACCCCGCGGCGGCGGACGGCTTTTGCAATCCGGGCGGGCGGGCGGATCAGCGGCTCGCTGGCCCAGTTCGGCGCGCCGGCGGCGGTCGTGGATTTGCCTGCCGACGAAGCCCTCGCCGCAGCCGTCGCGGAAGAGGCTGGGGTGCGCGGTCTGGATGTCTGGTGGTTGCGCGATGCGGAACTCGATCACGGCGCGGTCGTGCCCTTGTGGCACCTGGCCGATGCCGGCTGGCGCGGGCCTACGGTCGTGATTGGCCTCAACTATCCGGGAGAACCGGGCTTGGTGGAATTGGGCGGGGCCATCGCCGGCGCGGCGCGGCGCGCGGGCCGGCGCTTGGCCTTGGTGGCCAGCGGCGACATGAGCCATCGCCTGCAACCCGGCGCGCCGGCGGGCTTTCATCCGCGGGCGAAGGAATTTGATGGCGTATTTATTGAATGTTTGCGAGCCGGGGACTATCGCAAGCTGCCGGACTTCGATCCCGAGTTGCAGGACCTGGCAGCGGAAGACGCGGTGGACTCCACGCTCATTGCGGCCTCGGCGGTCAACTGGAACGCCGCCGGCCACGAGGTGTTGAGCTACGAAGGCCCCTTTGGCGTCGGTTACGGCGTCGCAATCCTGTACCAACCGCCTCCGGAGAACGCGCCGGCTGGCGCCCATGAATCTGGCGCACGCGAAAGCGATCTCACCGAACCCGGAAAATCGCTTCCGCAGATCGCGCGGCGCTCGATTGAAGCCGCGTTCCGCGGCGATGCGGAAAAACCGGCATTCGCGGCGGAGGGCATCCTGGGCGAACGGCACGGCGTCTTCGTTACCATCCGCGATCCGCGGCGGAAGTTGCGCGGCTGTATCGGCACGATGAAACCGCACTTTGCGACCACCGCCGAGGAAACGTGGCACGTTGCGCGCGATGCCGCCTTCCTGGATGGTCGTTTTGCACCGGTTGACGCCCATGAACTGAAGCATTTGCGCTTCGAGGTCAGTGTGCTTTTCCCGCTGGAGGAAGTCACCTCGACAGCGGAGTTGGACCCGCAACGTTACGGCGTCGTGCTGACCACTGAAGATAATCGTCGCGGGCTGTTGCTGCCCGATGTCAAAGGCATTAAAACTATCGAGCAACAACTCACCACCGCGCGGCTCAAGGGTGGTATTGGCGAGTTCGAGCCGGTGCGCATCCAGCGGTTTGTCGTGCAGAAGTTTTGCGAGGAGGATTGAAATTGTCATGAACTCCACGCTCGCCGAATCCAACCATCCGGGTCGTTGGTGGACGCTGCTGCCGGACGGACGCATCGAGTGCCGCCTCTGTCCGCGCTTCTGCAAGCTCAACGAGGGCCAGCGCGGGTTCTGTTTCGTTCGCCGGCGCGCCGGCGATCAGATCGTGCTCACGACCTACGGCCGCAGCAGCGGCTTCTGCGTTGATCCCATCGAGAAGAAACCGCTCAACCACTTTTATCCCGGCACCAGCGTGCTTTCCTTCGGCACCGCCGGCTGCAACCTCGGCTGCCGGTTCTGCCAGAACTGGGACATCAGCAAGGCCCGCGAGTTCGACCAGCTCGCCGACACCGCCTCGCCCGTGATGATCGCCGACGCCGCGCTGCGGCTCGGTTGCAAGTCCGTCGCCTTTACCTACAACGACCCGGTGATCTTTGCCGAATATGCGATTGACGTTGCGGATGCCTGCCGGGCGCGCGGCGTCAAAACCGCGGCGGTGACCGCGGGCTACATGACCGATGAATCACGGCCCGAATTTTACCGGCGCATGGACGCGGCAAACGTGGACTTGAAGGGCTTCACCGAAGAGTTCTACCGCAAGCTTTGCTTCGGCGAACTGGCGCCGGTGCTCGAGACGCTCAAATTTCTCAGGCACGAAACCAGCGTGTGGTTCGAGATCACCTCGCTGCTCATCCCCGGGGAAAACGACGACGAGGCGCAACTGCATTGGGCGGCCGAATGGATTGCCGAAAATCTCGGCCCCGACGTGCCGTGGCATTTCACCGCGTTCCATCCCGATTTCAAGATGCTCGGCCACCCGCACACGCCGCCGGCCACGCTGAAGCGGGCGCGGGAGATCGCGCTTTCCAAGGGGCTTCACTATATCTATACCGGCAATGTCCACGACCGCGACGGCGGCAGCACCTTCTGCCCGAACTGCCACGCCCTGGTGATCGAGCGCGACTGGCATGAGTTGGGCCGGTGGCGCCTGGATGGCAATCGTTGTGCCGCCTGCGGGCAACTCATCGCCGGGCACTTCGACCGCGCTCCGGGACATTGGGGCGCGCGCCGGATGCCGGTTCGGCTGGGCAATGCGACAGCCTTTAGCGGGACGTGAACGGCCGCAAATGCTTGCGCCCGGCTGCCAGCGCTCGCAGGTCGCGCTCAACCTTTCCAACCGTCTGCCGTTTTCCCCGCGCCCCAAACCATTTTCAGCCGCGGGACTCAAACCAGCTTTGCCAGCCAGCGGCAAATTTGTGCCGTGCTTTCCAGCCACCAGCCCAGGGCATTCAATACGCCAACTTTCGTGGTCAAAAAGGGCAGACCCAAAAGCAGCACGGTGGCGTTGCCGAGAAAAAGAATTACCGCCGAAAACAACCAGCCCTGCGATGTAATATCCGATTGTCGCGTCTTGAGAACGTGCCAGGTCAGCGTCGCGTGAAACGCATACGTCGCCCCGATCAGCAGGTGAAACCAGACCAGATACTTTCCCCAGTCCCAAAAGAAATGGCCGATGGCGAAAACCGCAAAGACCAGCGCGGTGTACAGCGGAAAAAAATAAGGCGCGAGCACGATCAGAAAATTGCTCTTGCTCACGACCACCTGTCCGCCGGCGGAAGAGACCTTCATTTTTTTCACCGATCCGCCGAACAGCCACGCCCACAGCGCGTGCGTCAGTTCGTGGCCGAACACGTAAATCCACATGGGTTTGGGCAGCAGCAGAAAAAACACGATCCAGCACGCCGCGCCCGCCAGCAGCGGCACCCAGACCGTGTCCGCCCCGCCGCTGGCGCGCAGCACCCGCCACAACGCCATGGCCGCCCCGCTGCAAACCGGCAGCAGCAGGACGGCGAGGATGAACTTGATCCACTTCGGCACGCGGCCAGAATTCAGAATTCAGTATCCAGAAGCCAGCAGAAAGCGGCGTTGGAGTTCAAGCTTTGGCTTGTTCCGCTGGCACGCTAAAGCGTGAACTCCAATCCGACGCTACAGCAATCCGGCTTGAAACTTGGGACCTGAAACTTGAAACTTATCCCATGACCCAAGACGAAGTTCTCAAGATTTTCCGCGACAGCGGCGCGCTGCTCGAAGGCCATTTTATTCTCCGCAGCGGCCTGCACAGCCGCCAATACTTTCAATGCGCCCTCGCGCTCCAGCAAATGCCCGTCGTCGAAAAAATCGGCGCGGCGCTCGCCGGCAAGGCCCGCGCGCTCGGCGCCGTCACCGTCATCGCGCCCGCGCTCGGCGGACTGGTCATCGGCCAGGAAGTCGCGCGCCAGCTCGGCACGCGGTTCATCTTCCCGGAAAAAGAGGAGGGCAAGCTCGTGCTGCGGCGCGGATTCAAAATCGCGCCCGGCGAGAAAATCCTCGTCGTCGAGGACGTGGTGACCAAGGGCGGCCGCGTGCAGGAGACGATTGACATCGTTCGCGCGCACAACGGAAACGTCGTCGGCGTGGCAACGATTGTGGACCGTTCGAATGGCACGGTGAACTTTGGCGTGCCCTTCGTCAGCCTGATCGCAATCCAAGTCGAGACGTTCAAGCCGGACAAACTGCCGCCGGATCTGGCGGCGATTCCGGTGGTCAAGCCGGGGAGCAAGTAAACTTGGAGCGCGGAGCATTGCTCCGCAAGCTGCAAAACATTGTTTCGTGCGGAGCAATGCTCCGCGCTCCGACGCCGTAATTTAGTTTGAGGCTCTTGGAACTCACCCCTCCGGAATTCTTCCAACTGTGCCAAATGGCACTTTTGCTGTGCCACTGTGACGCTTTTGGCGCTACTTTTCATCGCCTTAAAAACAGGGTAAAAATCAATCTTATCCTTTGTTTACAAGGCTTCCATGCCGTTTCTGAGACGACGGCACTGTAATTGCATGGGTACAGGGAGCAGACAACCAACTTTTTATATCATTTTATGGCAAAAGTACTAGGCATTGATTTAGGCACCACCAACTCCTGCATGGCCGTCATGGAAGGCGGCGAGCCGCTCGTGTTGGAAAATTCCGAGGGCAAGCGCACCACGCCGTCCGTCGTCGCGTTCACCAAGAACGGCGAGCGTCTCGTCGGCGAGGCGGCCAAGCGCCAGGCCGTCACCAACTCGCGCAACACCGTCTATTCCATCAAGCGCTTCATGGGCCGCAAATTCGACGAGGTCCAGGAGGAAATCAAACGCGTGCCGTACAAGGTCGTCAAGGCCGCCAACGGCGACGCCGCCGTGGAAGTGGAAGTGGACGGCAAAACGACCCGCTATTCGCCGCCGGAAATTTCCGCGATGATCCTGGGCAAACTCAAAACCGACGCCGAAATGCGCCTGAGCGAGAAAATCACACAGGCCGTCATCACCGTTCCCGCCTATTTCAACGATTCGCAACGCCAGGCCACCAAGGACGCCGGCCGCATCGCCGGGCTCGAAGTGCTCCGCATCATCAACGAGCCGACCGCCGCGTCGCTCGCCTACGGCCTCGACAAGAAGAAGGACGAGAAAATCGCCGTCTATGATTTGGGCGGCGGCACGTTCGACATTTCCGTGCTGGAAATCGGCGACGGCGTGTTTGAAGTCAAGGCCACCAACGGCGACACGCACCTGGGCGGCGACGATTGGGACAACCAGATCATGGACTGGATCCTCGACGAATTCAAAAAGGAGCACGGCATGGATTTGCGCAAGCAGCCCGACGCCCTCCAGCGCATCAAGGAAGAGGCCGAGAAGGCCAAGATCGCCCTCTCCAGCGCGACACAGTACGAAATCAACCTGCCGTTCGTCACCGCCGACGCCAGCGGGCCGAAACACATTGCGATGAAGCTGACCCGCGCGAAAATGGAACAGCTTTGCGACAAACTGTTCGAGCGCACCATCGCGCCGGTGAAGGCCTGCTTGAAGGACGCCGGCATTGACGTGGCGAAGATTGACGAACTCGTGCTCGTCGGCGGCATGACCCGCATGCCCAAGGTCGTCGAAGTGGCGCACTCGCTCGTCAGCAAGCCGCCGCACCAGGGCGTGAACCCGGACGAAGTCGTGGCCGTGGGCGCCGGCATCCAGGGCGGCGTGCTCAAGGGCGAGGTCAAGGACGTGCTCCTGCTCGACGTGACGCCGTTGTCGCTCGGCATCGAGACGCTCGGCGGCGTGTTCACGCGGCTCATCGAGCGCAACACCACCATCCCGACCCGCAAATCGGAAATTTTCTCCACCGCCTCGGACAACCAGCCGGGCGTGGAAATCCACGTGCTCCAGGGCGAACGCCAGTTCTCCAAGGACAACAAGACCATCGGCAAGTTTCATCTGACCGACATTCCGCCGGCCCCGCGCGGCGTGCCGCAGGTCGAGGTGACGTTCGACATTGACGCCAACGGCATTTTGCACGTGGGCGCCAAGGACCTCGGCACCGGCAAGGAACAGAAAATCACCATCACCGCCAGCAGCGGCCTCTCGAAGGACGAAATCGAGAAGATGCGCCGCGACGCCGAGGCGCACGCCGACGAGGACAAGGCCAAACGCGAGGAAGTCGAGACCCGCAACGAGGCGGACGGCGCGGTGTATCGCTCCGAGAAAATGCTCAAGGACAACGGCGACAAGATTTCCGGCGACGACAAGGCGAAGATCGAGAAGGCCGCCGCGGACGTGAAGGAAGCGTTGAAAGGCAGCGACAGCGCGGCCATCAAATCCGCCGCCGAGAAGCTGAACGAAGCGTGGCAGGCCGTGAGCGCCGAGCTTTACAAGGCCGCCGCCGCGAAGGCGCAGGCGGAAAAGGCGCAGGGCGCCGGCCCATCCGGCGGCGAGCCGAAAGGCGGCGAAGCCAAGTCCGACGACAAAAAGAAGGACGAAGGCCCGATCATTGACGCCGAAGTCGTGGACGAGAAGAAATAAATTTTCTCACTACAAAATTTTATGAACGAGGGCCTTCCACAAATTCCGGAAGAAGTTTATTGCGTGTTTTGCAGCACGATAGACCAAAATTCCGTTCAAAGAATTTTTAATGCCGTCGCTATTGCAACGCAAAAGCAGGTAAAACATGCACACATATTGTTCCAGTCTATTGGCGGCAGCGTTGGAGATGGAATTTGTCTGTATAATTTTTTAAGAAAGGCGCCGATTGATATTACTCTTTACAACATGGGGTCAGTGCAATCTATCGCCACCGTGGCCTATTTGGGAGCGAAACACAGAAAAGTTCATTCCAGCGGAACCTTCATGCTTCACAGAACATCAGGGCCGCCGCAGCCGATGACCATGCAGGGATTACAAGCCACGGCGACGGCTGTTGGAATTGATGACAATAGGACCGAAGTCATTTTGAAGGACAGCATTGAACTATCGCCTGAGAATTGGGATGCCATCCGAAGCAATCAGTTTTGGCTTACAGCTGAAGAAGCAATCAAATGCAAGTTGGCCGAAGCGATGGGAGAATTTTCTCCTCCGACAGGAGCACAAATTTATAGTCTTTGAAACCAAAATGAACATGGCGCAGACCAATTTGTCCCGCAGGGACAGCGTGAAAACAGCCCGGCGTTTCAACGCCGGGATCGGATTGGATGGCGCGTCAAGTCCCGGAGGGACGGCTGAAAACGCGCGCCCATTCCGGCCGTCCCTCCGGGACAAAATCCCGGCGCGGCAGACCAATATGAGCAAGCTCCGTAGGAGCGGCATATTCGGTGGGGCGAGGCTCCTGACGAGCCGCCTCCCGTCCGCAAGAAACGGCTCGCGAGGACGCTCGCCCCACCAAAACAATGATGTCGCTCCTACGGAGCTGAAAAATCTTTTGATGGCGTTAACTACAAAGATTCCGCTCCTACGGAGCTATGAACCGGCGCTGGCGCGCAGATGAAAACAAATTTTCCCGCCGTGAGTGCGGTGGGAGTTGATTACGATTAACAAACCAACAACAAGGAAAAACAAAACTATGGCACTAAACGTCAAACCGATCGGCGACCGCATCCTGGTCGAGCCGGTCGAAGAAAAAGAAGTCAAGAAGGGCGGGATCATCATTCCCGATACCGCCAAGGAAAAACCGCAGGAAGGCATCATCATCGCCCTCGGCACCGGCAAAACCAACGACGACGGGAAGAAAATCCCGTTTGAAGTCAAAAAAGGCGACCGTGTGCTCGTGAGCAAATACGGCGGCACGGAAATCAAGATTGACGGCAAGGAATACAAGATTTTGTCCTCGGACGACATCCTGGCCGTGCTCGATTAAGACACTCAACCATCAACTCTCAACTAAGAACCAAAATATTATGGCAGCAAAACAATTGATATTCGACGAGCAGGCGCGGCAGGCGATCCTGCGCGGCGTCCAGAAGCTCTCCAAGGCGGTCGTCGCCACGCTCGGTCCCAAGGGCCGCAACGTGGTCATTGACAAGAAATACGGCTCGCCCACCGTCACCAAGGACGGCGTGACCGTCGCCAAGGAAATCGAACTGGAAGACGCCTACGAAAACATGGGCGCCCAGATGGTCCGCGAAGTCGCCAGCAAAACCAGCGACACCGCCGGCGACGGCACGACCACGGCGACCGTTCTCGCCGAGGCGATTTATCGCGAAGGCCTGAAGTTCGTCACCTCCGGCGCGAACCCCATCGGCATCCAGCGCGGCATCAACAAGGCCGTCGAAGCCGCCGTCGGCCAGCTCGACAAAATCACCAAGAAGGTCAAGGACAAGGACGAGATTCGCCAGGTCGCCGCGGTTTCCGCCAACTGGGATTTCCAGATTGCCGACAAAATCGCCGAGGCGATGGACAAGGTCGGCAAGGACGGCACGATCACGGTCGAGGAAGCCAAGTCCATTGAGACGACGCTCGAAGTGGTCGAGGGCATGCAATTCGACAAGGGCTATCTCTCGCCTTACTTCGTCACCAACGCCGAGACGATGGAAGTGAAGCTCGAAGACGCCTACATCCTCAATTACGAAAAGAAAATCAGCAACCTGAAGGACCTGTTGCCGTTGCTCGAAAAAGCCGCGCGCTCAGGCAAGCCGCTGCTCATCATCGCCGAAGAAGTCGAAGGCGAAGCGCTCGCGACCCTGGTCGTGAACAAGCTGCGCGGCACGTTGAACGTCTGCGCCGTGAAGGCCCCGGGCTTCGGCGACCGCCGCAAGGCCATGCTGGAAGACATCGCCGTCCTCACCGGCGGCAAGTTCATCAGCGAAGACCTCGGCATCAAGCTCGAGAGCATCGAACTGACCGACCTCGGCCGGGCGAAATCCATCGTCGTTGACAAGGAAAACACCACCATCGTCGAAGGCGGCGGCAAGTCGTCCGACATCCAGGGCCGCGTGAACCAAATCCGCCGCCAGATCGAGGAGACGACGAGCGATTACGACCGCGAGAAATTGCAGGAACGCCTGGCGAAGCTCGCCGGCGGCGTGGCCGTCATCAACGTCGGCGCCGCGACCGAGAGCGAGATGAAGGAAAAGAAGGCGCGCGTCGAGGACGCGTTGCACGCGACCCGCGCGGCGGTCGAGGAAGGCATTGTCGCCGGCGGCGGCGTGGCCCTCATCCGCTGTCTGTCCGCCATTGAAGCGGTCAAATCCGCCAACGAAGACGAAAAGATTGGCGTGGACATCGTGAAACGCGCGATTGAATCACCGACCCGCGCCCTCGCAACCAACGCGGGCGTCGAAGGCTCGGTGGTCGTCGAGGAAGTCAAGAAGCGCAAGGGCAACGAAGGTTACAACGTCGCCACCGGCGAATACGAAGACCTCGTGAAAGCCGGCATCGTGGATCCGAAGAAGGTCACGCGCTCCGCGCTGCAAAACGCGGCTTCGATTGCCGGTTTGCTGCTCACGACCGAGTGCCTCATCTCCGACATTCCGGAAAAGGAAAAACCGGCACCGATGCCGGGCGGTCCGGGCGGCGGCATGGGCGGAATGGATTACTAAATTGTAGCGGCGGTCTGTGACCGTCGCAGAAATCACAAATGAGGCTGGAAGCAATTCCAGCCTCATTTTTACTTTTTGTCAACTCGCTCCCGGGATGTTATAATATACCAGAATGAAAAACATTAGATGAAGAACTATTTCCGGGGAATGCCAGCCTTCTTTATGATGTTGAGCCTGACGGTCGGCGGGGCGCTGGCAGGCCCAAGCCATCGGGCACAGGCATATGTTGAAGGCGAGGCCATCGTCACTTTCAAGCCGTCGGTCAATTTGAATGCCGCCCAACAGGCGCTGGGCAGCCATTCGCTGGCGTTGTCGAAACATTACGCCGAACTTTCCCGCTACCGGGGACGCCATACCGGTTTGGTGCGCGCCCAAAACCGGACGACGGCGGAACTGATGGCCGAGTTGAACCAGGACCCGGCGGTGGAACTGGCGGAACCGAATTACCTGCGCTGGGTCACCGGCACCCCCAACGACACGCTGTTCACCAACTTGTGGGGATTGCGAAACACCGGACAGTCGGTCAACGGATTTGTGGGAACGGCGGGCGACGACATCCGGTTTGTCGCAGCCTGGGGACTGGCGCGGCCAACCACGAATCAAATCGTTGTGGCCATCATTGACACGGGGGTGGATTACACGCACCCGGACCTGGCGGGCAACATGTGGACCAATCCCGGCGAGATTCCCGGCAACGGGGTGGATGACGACGGGAACGGATACGTGGACGATTATTACGGTTATGATTTTGCGGACAACCTTCCCAACCCGACGGATTCCGGTTTTCATGGAACGCATGTGGCGGGAACCATCGCCGCCATCGGCAACAACCAGTTGGGCGTGATCGGGGTGGATTATCAGGCCCGAATCATGGTGCTTCGGGCATCCAGTGACGGCAGCACGCTGCCCGACTCCGCCATCATCGAAGCCATTCAGTATGCGACCATGATGAAAGGCCGCGGCGTGAATATTGTCGTCATCAACGAATCCTTCGGTGGCGGCGGGTCGGACAGCGCTGAAATCGCTGCCATGCAGGCGGCCGGCAATGCTGGCATCATCTTTTGCTGCGCGGCGGGAAACAACACCGCCAACAATGACACCACCGCTTTTTATCCCGCCAGTTACCGGCTGACCAACATGATTGTCGTGGCCGCCACCGACCAAAACGACGCGCTGGCCAGTTTTTCAGACTATGGCCCCAATACCGTGGACCTGGCTGCGCCCGGGGTGAACATCCTGTCCGCGTTGCCCGTTGCGCAGGCCGGCACCATTGCCTCTGTGCAGCAGGGTTCCACAACCTATGCCGCCAGCGAACTGGTGTATTCCGGCATCACCACTGGCATCACCGCCACGGTCTATAATTGCGGGCTGGGATATTCAACGAATTTTCCGTCGGCCGTGCGCAATAACATCGCGCTGATCGCCCGCGGAACCCTCACCTTCTCAAACAAGGTGGCCAACGCCATAGCTGCAGGCGCCCGGGCCGCCGTCATTTACAACAACGCCAGCGGCAATTTCTCCGGCACGTTGCAGGTTAGCAACAACTGGATTCCCGCCATTTCCCTGGCCCAGGCTGACGGACTTTCGTTGCAGGCGCTTCTCCCCGCCACCGCTACTGTCGTCAACACCCCCGATCCCAGCCAGATCTATCAATATCTCGACGGCACCTCGATGGCGACGCCCCATGTGTCCGGCGCGGTCGCCTTCGCCGCGATGAATTTTCCCAGTGAAACCGTGACCCAGCGCATCCAGCGCGTCCTGACGAACGTGGACGTCATATCGGGCCTGAGTGGCAAGGTGCGCACCGGCGGACGGCTCAATTTGCAACGCATCGTGGACACCGACGCCAACGGCCTGCCGGACTGGTGGGAGCTGCAATACTTTGGCCACCTGACCGGGACCAATCCGAATGCCGATGCCGATCACGACGGCATGAGCAATCTGCAAGAATGGCTGGCCGGAACGAATCCGACCAACGCCAGCTCGGTCTTGCGGCTGGTGGCAATCCCCACCAACAATCCGAATGCTTTTGTGGTGCGATGGCCGAGTGTCGCCGGAAAATCCTACTGGCTGGAACGTTCCACCAACCTGCTGACGGGTTTCAATTCGGTGGTGCAAACCAACATCGCCGCCACCGCGCCCACCAACATCGTAACCGACACGGCCGTTCTTCCCGGCAAAGCCCGCTTCTACCGGGTGGGTGTGGAGCAATAGCAGTCGGATCCGCTTCGATAGCACGCTTAAAAACGGCGGAGGACTGGTGCAGTCCAAGCGGGCGCCCCCGTTTGGAGTTCCGCCTTCAGGCGGCTCGGATATTCGCCACCCTTTGCCGCGTAAACGCGGAACTCCGAACAAAACGCGCGGTTTGAAGGAAACGCCCCGTTTTCCAGCCTCATTTTCACCCGCAATTTTTATGTAAAGAATGCTTGACATATGACAAGTATGCTTTACACTGCGGATATGGACGACAAATTAAAATATACTATGCGAAAAACAGCCGGCTTCATCGCGTATGCATGTGGCCTTTGGGCAATGAAATACTTTTACGCGGAACATTCGCATTCGCCATACAGATATTGGCTCGTTCTCCTGCCGGTGCTGCCAATGATCTATCTCATCCTCACCTTTCACCGCCAACTTTTTGAGGAAAAGGATGAAATGTGGAGAAAGATTATCACTGAATCGCTGGCCTTTACGGCGACTGCCACGGCGTGGACCTGTTGCAGCTTTTTCTTCCTCCGCGACCTGGGCGCGCCGACATTTCATGCGGAATGGGTGTTTTTCATGATGGTTGCCTACTACTTAATCGGATTCTTTTTTTCCTGGCGGAGGTATAAATGAAAAATCGTCTGCACCAATTGCGCGCGGTAAGAACGCAAGTAAAACGCTTAATCAACCGCCGCTACAAATAAAAATTTATGAAATGGTTATCGAAATATACTATACGAATGATTGTCGGTGTCATCGCGTATGCGTTGGGAATTCTTGCGGTGGGTTACTGTTTCCCGGAGCAATCACATAAACATTGGTTGATTCTTTTTCCGGTGGTGCTGGCAATAATTTATTTTGCCGCCACCGTCCTCCGCTCCATTTCGGACATGGATGAGCTGTGGAGAAGGAACACCACTGAAGCAATGGCCTTTTCCGCGATCGCCACGGGTTTCACCTGTTTTGGCTACCGGTTCTTCCGTGAAATAATCGGCGCGCCGGAATTTCATGCAGACTGGGCGTTTTATATGATGTGGGCCTACTATGGAATCGGAACATTCTTTTCCTGGTGGAGGTATAGATGAAAAATCGTCTGCGCGAACTGCGCGCGGCGAAGGAATGGTCGCAAGCCGATCTGGCCGGCAAACTCGGCGTCTCGCGCCAGACCATCAACGCCATCGAAACGGAGAAATATGATCCCAGCCTGCCGCTGGCCTTCAAGGTGGCGCGCCTGTTCAAAACTTCCATCGAAAACATTTTCTCCTCGGATTAGGCGAAGAGGGAATTTACGCAAAGCGGATGAAACTGGGTCAATCCTTTTCACCAACGGATGAAAGGTCCCAACTGATGGGAAAATATTTTGTTTAAAAAATCCGTTGGCACTTTTCATCCGTTGGCAAGCATCGTACTCCGCTCATGGGTTTTGGTTGCGACTTTGCTGCGCCGCGCCCCTCTGCGTTAAAGGTTTATGGTTGGCGCCGTCGGCTCAATTTCCGCGAAGTAATTCCCAATTTGAGGTGAGAATTGACTGTGCTCCCGTTTATTGTAGTAATGGACGTACAAGCATGAGCCAGTCGAGCAATGAGCGTGGCCGGACGGAGCGTTGGGTGGGCTTCATCATACTGCTTTGCCTCGCGGGCATCGCGGCGGGCGTTTATCACAAGCAATTTTCCTTCAACCCCGCCGTGCTCGTCGCCACCACCGCCACGCCCGCGCCTGCCGTGCCCAAATCCGTCGCACCCGCACCCAATGATTCTCTGCCAACCCTGCCGCCGGAACTGTCCGCGCTTAGCGCGCCGGAAACATTCACGGCGGACAATCTCTACGACAAAGTTGACGGCAAGGCGGACCTGTATCTCACCGCCGGGTTCGTCGGGCTGCAATGCCAGCGTCTGGCGCTCAAGGCCACCAACGACGTCTGGATGGAATGGTTCGTCTATGACATGGGCACGCTGCCGCAGGCGTTCTCGGTGTTCAGCCTCCAGCGCCGCGCGGAGGCGCAGACCCTGGACCTGACTCCGTTCGCCTACCAAACCCAGAACTCGCTCTATTTTGTCAGCGGCCGCTACTACGTCGAGGCCGTCACGGCCATGCCGACGGAACCCATGATGGCGGCGATGCGGGCGATGGCGCGGCAGTTTGTCGCGGCACATCCGCCCGGCGCGGCGGAGATACCGGAACTGAAACTGTTTCCGCCGGAAAACCTTGAGGCCGGCAGCCAGGGCTTGCAAATCGTGGATGCCTTCGGGTTCGACCAGTTCACCAACGTCTTCACCGCGAAATATCGCCTGCCGAACGGCGCAACCAAAACCGAAGTGCTCGCCTTTCTGGAACTGACAAAAACTCCCGCCGCCGCCGCGGCATTGCGCGATGCCTATCGTTCCTTCCTGCTGGCGAACGGCGGCAGGGAAATCGAATCTCCAGACGCCGCTTCGACGGGCAAGCCCGTCAATTTCATGGACAACATCGAAATTATTTTTGCGGAGAGCAACATGGTGGTCGGCGTTCATGCCGCGCTGGACGCCGCCTCGGCGGCAAAGGTTGCGCAGCAGTTGGCCGACAGCCTGCGGAAAGGAAAACCATGAGCGGCTCCAATCCACTCGACCGGCGCGATTTCCTCCTGCGCGCGGCCAAGGCTGGCGCGGCCATCGTGGCGGCGGGTGGCGCGGGCTTGTGGTTGCACGACCGCAAAGGCCCGTCAGCCAGCATCGTCAGCGAAATGGTGTCGCTGCCGGATTTCTCACTGCCGTCCGCCGGGCCGAAGATGAGCATCATTACCGGCGCGGACCGCGTGAAGACCGTCAACCGCGCGCTCGTGGCGCTCGGCGGCATCGAACGATTCATCAAATCCGGCGACCGCGTGGTGCTGAAAGTCAACGCTGCCTTCGCCTCGCCGGCTGCGCTTTCGGCCACGTCGCATCCGGATTTGGTCGCCGAAGTGACGCGGCTTTGCCTGCGCGCCGGCGCCGCGTCCGTGATTGTGACGGACAACCCGATCAACGATCCGCCAAGCTGTTTCTCGCTCACGGGCATCGCTAGGGCGGCGGAGGCGGCGGGCGCAAAAATCGCCCTGCCGACACCGTCTTCATTCAAGCCCACGACCCTGGCCGACGCCACGCTGATCAAGGATTGGCCGCTGTTGATCGAACCGTTTCACAGCGCGACCAAACTCATCGGCCTCGCGCCGGTCAAGAACCACAATCGCAGTGGCGCATCCATGACGATGAAAAATTGGTATGGTTTGCTCGGTGGCCGGCGGAATGTTTTCCATCAGGACATCAACACCATCATTTTCGAACTGGCGCGGCTGGTCCGTCCCACGCTGGTCATCCTCGACGGCACGACGACAATGATGACCAACGGGCCGACCGGCGGTTCGCTGGACGATCTCAAGGCCACGAACACGATGATCGCGAGCACGGACGCCGTGGCGGCGGACGCGTTCGGCGCGACGCTGCTCGGCAAGACCGCTGCCAGCCTGTCGTTCATCGGCAAGGCCGCTGCTGCGGGATTAGGCACCGCCGATTTTGAATCTTTGAACCCAGCGAGGGACCATGTGGAATAAAATGAGGAAACATCGAACATTCAACATTCAACATCCAACATCCAGGGAAAACCAAACCTCGATGGATTGGGCATTGTATGTTGAATGTTGGGTGTTGAATGTTGTCCCGGCTTCCCCGACGACAAAGGAGGGGCGCCCATGAAAATTATCACGGTCCGGCGCATCGCGCAGATATTTTTCTTCGTGCTGTTCGCGTGGTTCTGTGTGGTGACCACCGTCGGCGACCGCTGGTGGCAATTGCGCGGCTGGCCGGTCAACTGGCTGCTGCAACTCGATCCACTGGTGGCGCTCGGCACGCTGCTGACCACCAAAACCGTTTATGCCGGACTGCTTTGGGCGCTGGCCACCGTGGTGCTGACGATTCTGCTGGGCCGGTTCTTCTGCGGCTGGGTGTGTCCGTTCGGCGCGTTGCATCAATTCATCGGCTGGCAGGGACGTCGCCGCAAAAAACACGCCGAGCGAGTGGCCATGAACCAATATCGCGGCGGCCAGGCGGTCAAATATTACATTCTCATCGCCATGCTGGCGGCGGCCTGCGGCGGACTGCTGGCGGAAGTTCTGCGGTGGCCGCGCGAAAAACCGGTCGCGGGCCTGGTCGTACTGGCGGCGAGCCTGATTTTGACGCTCTGGTTCGCCACCCGGAAAGTGGTGAGCGGCTGGAAGCAAGCCGCCGAATGGATTGCGGGATTGCTGTTCATCGGCACGGCGCTGGGATTCCTTGTCCGGCCGGAAGTCATGGTAGCGTCGTCGTTGCAGACGGGCTTGCTGGATCCGATTCCGCTCATTCATCGCTCGATGAATCTCGTGATCCTGGCCGCTTTCGACGGGGTCGCGACGGCGTCCCGGTTTTATGTTGCCGCGTGGTCCATCGCCGCCGTTTTTTTTGCCGCGCTGCTCTTGAATTTGTGGGTCCCGCGGTTTTATTGCCGCTTCATCTGTCCGCTCGGCGCGTTGTTCGGGGTGCTGGCGCATTGGACGCCATGGCGCATCGGCAAGCGGCAGGGTGAATGCAGCGGCTGCGAGCTTTGCGAGAATAATTGCGAAGGCGCGTGCGATCCGTTCGGCAAAATTCATCCGCACGAATGTCTGCTGTGCATGAACTGCCTGCGCGCCTGCCGTCAGGCGCAAATGACCTACGGGCCGAACCGCTCGGCGGCGGGCGAGGTGCCGTCGCCGGGGCTTACGCGGCGTGGTTTTCTCACGGCGGCGGTTTCCGGACTGGCGGCCGTGCCCGCCGTGCGGCTGGCCGGGTCGCTGAATCAAAACTGGAATCCCGGCGTGGTTCGCCCGCCCGGCGCATTGGCGGAGGAGGATTTCCTGTCGCGCTGCATCAAGTGCGGCCAGTGCATGCGCGTCTGCCCGACGAATATCATTCAACCCGCCACGCTGGAGGCCGGGCTGGAAGGTTTGTGGACGCCGCTCCTGAATTTCCGCGTGGGCACCAGCGGCTGCCAGCTTAACTGCATCGCGTGCGGCAACGTTTGCCCCACGTCCGCCCTCCGGCCGCTGTCGCTGGATGAAAAGCTCGGGCGCGGCAAATTCGAGCAAAGCGGGCCGGTCAGGATGGGCACGGCGTTTATGGACCGCGGCCGCTGTTTGCCATGGGCGATGGATGTGCCCTGCATCGTCTGCCAGGAAAATTGTCCGGTCAGCCCCAAGGCGATTTACGTCCGCGAAGAATTTCAGGTGGTCCGCGACGGCGCGCGGACGATCACCGCCGTTGCCGCGGACAGCCTGACGTTCGATGGCGCGACGCTGCGGTCCGGCACGCTGGGCACGGGCGATTATTTTGTCCGGCTGGAGAGTGCCGCCGGCGAACGCCGGTTGATCGCGGACAATTCCGGCCAGGACGTGAAACTCGCCGGGCCGTGGAGCGCGGCGCCGGCAGCCGGCAGCCGGATTTTCATTGAAGTGCGCCTGCAAAAACCCTACATCGATCCCGCACGATGCACCGGTTGCGGTGTTTGTGAACACGAGTGTCCGGTGAGCGGCCTGCGGGCCGTCCGCGTCAGCGCGGAAAACGAATCCCGGAACAAACGGCATTCGCTCATAGCCAGAGCCTGAACTAGGCGCAAAAAAACCTATGAAAGACAACAATGTTTCCCGACGGGACTTTGTCAAAACTCTCGGCGTCGTGGGCGTAGGCTCGCTGGTCGGCGCCGGTCAGGCGCTTGCCCAATCCAATGCTCCTGCCGCCACCGCCGCGCCCGTGCCGGTCAAACCGGCCAAAATTCCCACCCGTCCGTTTGGACGGACGAAAGTGCCGGTGGCCATTCTCGGCCCCGGCGGCGACTTTGACATCGAGGCCAACCAGATCATCTTGAAACAGGCGTTCGACTGGGGCGTGACCTACTGGGACACGTCCGGTGGTTCCAATGCCGGCCGGAGCGAGCGGGGCATCGGAATGTTTCTGGAAAAAAATCCGCAGGCGCGCCGGGAGGTTTTCCTGTCAACCAAGTATGACGGCGGCGGAATGACCCAGGGGCTGAACCAGTCGCTGGAGCGGCTCAAGACCGACTACGTTGACCTGTATTTCCTGCATGGGATCAACAACACGAGCATGTTGAACGACGACTTGAAGACCTGGGTGGAGAAGGCGAAGGCCGACAAAAAAATCCGGTTCTTCGGCTTCGCCACGCATGCCAACATGGAAAACTGCCTGCAGGAATCCGCCAAGCTCGGCTGGATTGACGGCATCATGTTTAAATACGACTTCCGCCTCATGCACACCGATGCCATGAAGGCGGCGGTGGATGCCGCCACGAAAGCCGGCATCGGTCTGATCGCGATGAAGACCCAGGGCAAAGGCCAGCTTGGCACGGAGACCGAGGCGGACTTGAAACTGGGCGGTCATTTCATCCAGCGCGGATTCACCCAGCAGCAGGCCAAGCTCAAGGCGGTCTGGGAAAACCCGCAAATCACCACCATCTGCTCGCAAATGCCGAACACGACCCTTCTCTCCGCGAACATCGCCGCGGCGCTGGACAAAACCAGTCTGACGGCGGCGGACCACGCGGCGCTGCGCGAATATGCGGAGGCCACGCAATCGCGGCATTGCGCCGGATGCACGCGATTTTGCGAAACCGCACCCGGCCACCAGGCGCCGGTGGGCGATGTGATGCGCGCGCTCATGTATCACCGCAGTTACGGCAATCCGGAACTGGCGCGGACGGTGTTCCACCAATTGCCGGAGGCCGTCCGGCGGGGACTGGCCGGATTCGATTATGCGGCGGCCGAACAGGCGTGTCCGCACGGCCTGCCCATCGGGCAATTGATGCGGGAAGCCGGCGAATTGTTCGCGTAATTTTGGATTCGTGTTAATATGAAACCAACGGCGCTCGCTCATGGCGAGGGCCTGGACCAAACGCAAAAAATCCTATGAATGAAAATAATGTTTCCCGCCGGGACTTCGTCAAAACACTCGGCGTTGTGGGCGTAGGCTCGATGGTCGGCGCCGGCCAGGCGCTTGCCCAATCCAATGCTCCCGCCGCCACCGCCGCGCCCGCGCCCGTCAAACCGGTGAAAATTCCGACCCGGAAGTTTGGCCGGACAGGCGTGCCGGTTTCCATGCTTTGCCTCGGCGGCATCTTTGACATCGAGTCCAATCAGTTTGTTTTGAAACAAGCGCTCGACTGGGGAGTGACCTACTGGGACACGGCCGCCGGGTACAATGGCGGCAAGAGCGAGGGCGGCATCGGCATGTATCTGGAGAAAAATCCGCAGGCCAGAAAAGACATTTTTCTGGTGACCAAGTATGACGGCGGCGGAATGACCCCGGCATTGGACAAATCACTGGAGCGGCTCAAGACCGATTACATTGATCTGTATTTTCTGCATGGACTCGACAACACCACCAAGTTGAACGACGAAATGAAAGCTTGGGTGGAAAAGGCGAAGGCGGACAAGAAAATCAAGTTCTTCGGCTTCAGCACGCATAAAAACATGGAAAATTGCCTGCAAGAAGCCGCGAAGCTGGGCTGGGTTGACGGCATCATGCTGAAATACGATTTCACGCTCATGCACACCGACGCCATGAAAGCGGCCATGGATGCCGCCACGAAGGCCGGCATCGGCCTGACCGCGATGAAGACCCAGAATAAAAGTCCGATCGCGGCGGAGACCGAGGCGGACTTGAAGCTGGGCGGCCATTTCATCCAGCGCGGCTTCACCCAGCAGCAGGCCAAAATCAAGGCTGTTTGGGAAAATCCGCAGATCGCCTCCATTTGCTCGCAAATGCCCAACCTGACCGTCATCCAGTCGAACATCGCGGCGGCCCTGGACAAAACCAGTCTCACGGCGGCGGACCACGCGGCGCTGCGCGAATATGCGGAAGCCACGCGATCGCGGCATTGCGACGGCTGCGCGCGATTTTGCGAAACCGCGCCCGGCCATCAGGCGCCGGTGAGCGACGTGATGCGCTCGCTCATGTATCACCGCAGTTACGGCGACCCGGAACTGGCTAGGACGGTGTTCCGCCAACTGCCGGAAACGGCCCGGCGGGGACTGACAAGCTTTGATTATGCGGCGGCGGAACTGGCGTGTCCGCATGGCCTGCCCATCGCGCAATGGATGCGGGAAGCGGGCGAACTATTCGCGTAGTTTCTGCGATTTTGTCACCGAGGCCGGAAACAACTCCGGCCTCGTTTTTTATCACCATCATGGGTTCGCACGATCTTCGAGATGACAGCGGGGATTGCGACGGGCGTGGTGAATCAACCCGATGGATCGTTGAGCGCGGATTTTTTGGCAAGAGAACAAGCTCTCTCGTGGGGGCTTGTTTACTTCAGTCAATGTGTGAGCCGCGTGAAGTTGCTCATCGCCGAAGGTTGGGCATTACACAAGACAACGCGGCCGTCGGATACATTTCTTTCACCACAAACTGGCCGCGAAGCAATGGGGAGTACGCAAAAGGCAAGGCAGTGTCTCATCTTTGTTATATCATTCCATCTGGATATTTTGATTTAAGATAATGCCACCCCCAAAAATATAAGTTGACGGCAACCGATCCTTTGTGATATACGTCTCTTACATTCGATGAAAACCTGTTTGCACATATTAGCCACGAGTTGGCCGAAGATGAAGGTTCCGATGACTATCGGGACACGTCATAGCCGGTATAACCAAGGCTATGTGGTCAGCCTTGGACTACCCACGACTACTATCGGGAAGCGCCCCGAAGTCAATTTGGATAGACTTGGTGTAGGCAGGTAAAGAATCGAAATAAACTTTCTCTCACCCTGCTTACTGAAACGTAGGCGGGGTTTTTTATTCCCCTGTAGAAACTGACAGGGTAAATGGCAATTAACGAAAGATGAGCAATCTGTGAACAAGAAAAGCACGACGTCTAGATGATGTCTTCCGGCGACAAGTTGATTTTGGCGAGGACGAACTTTGAATCGTCACCGGCGTGGTGTGCCCACGAACGGGAGATCGCGCCGACGGAAAGAGCGAAACGAATTTTACATTTTAAGGGCTTCGGAGGAGGTGTGCCCCCAAACACCGAAACAGCCGCCGTGAAACCGCGGGCTGGGATCGAATAGATCGCCAGGAGGTGTTTGTTCTTTGTTGAAATGGCATGGGCCGGAAGCGCAATGACACTTCCGGCCCTTTTAATTTCCGCGGTTGTGATTTAACAGCAGAATATCTCCCCGCCACGGAGGAAGTCCGGGTGCGATTCCCGGCAACCGCACCATGTCATTTACGATTTATGATTGACGATTGACGATTTCCAAAACAGGCCGCGCGCCAGCTTGCGCAGTCGAGTCTCCAAAACTTAACGGGCGTGGGGCAGCACCACGGTGGCCTGCCAAATCGTAAATCGAAAATCGCAAATCATAAATTCTTTCCGGGGTTGTGGCAGACAAGCAATGCACTTGCTTTGCAAGCAAGCTGATGTGGGAGCGTTACCCACCGACTCCAGTTTTTGCGGCGAGGATCGAGTATGGAAAGTGGAAGATGGCAATATTCGCGCCGCCATTCTCTATCCTCCATCTTCAATCCTCGCTTTTTCAGAACTGCGGGAAACTCGACTAAAGCACAGAGAGAAGCCTCATAAACTTCTTTAGGTGGGTGTGATTCCCACTCCCGCTACCACTGCTTGCGCAGGGCCACCAAGGGAAGTGTGATCCGGCTGCCCGACGGTAAATCGGGTGTCGCAAAACAAAACTGGAAGCGACGAGCTGGAGCGTTCCCAGCACTTCCCACCAGCCTTCGCTCTCCGAGCTTCGGCCCGGCGGCCATTTCGAACTCGTAGCTCAATCAGCAGAGCGCCCCGTTGTCTGCGGGAGGGTTGAGGGTGCAACTCCCTCCGGGTTCGCCAATTTCAATTCTCACCGCCAGGCCGATTCCCAGGGTTTTGGCCTGGCGTTTCTCCCGTCCCGATGGCTTCAAATCATCGGGGCGAACCAGCGCGTGGTGTAGCAGCAACATGCTCGGCCTGGAACCGAGGGATCGCAGGTGCAATTCCTGCCGCGCTGACCATTTCTAAATGGAGTGTTGGATGATTGGATTGCCGGGTCGCCCTGTCTGGTGTTTTCCAGCCATCCACCAGTCCACTACTCCATAAACCCGTTTCTTCCGCTGCCGTGGCCGAACACATGAGGCATCCGTCTTCTAAACGGAACAATACAGGTGGGAATCCTGCCGGCAGCGCCATTGCCAGGTGGTGTCAAAGTAGCACGACGGTTTGTTAAACCGCACGGTGTTGGTGCGAGTCCAACCCTGGCAGCCAGCGCCTTCGGCGAATAGCCAATAGCCAATTCCAAATGACCAATTCATGCGGCGACGGCAGATGAATCTCGCCATTGACCATTGGCAATTGGTCATCGGCTATTCGCGCGCAGCGCGCGGAAGGCAGGCAGATATAAGCTGGCTGCGCTTGTCTCGAAAACAAGATCGGCATCGCCGGGGTCGGAGCGTTACCGACGCCTTCCGCCAGCCTTCACCTGGCAAACCAGCTTCAGAAACCCAACGACCCGAACCCATATGAAAACGTTCCATCATTTAATCGCCTGGCTGCGCCGCCGGGTTTTCAAACCGGCGCGACGCCAGGATAATCAGCTCCCCAGCGCCGCCAATTCTCCTGTGGCAGGTGCTGCCTCAAAAGCTGAACGGCCTTTGTTTCAGCAGGATGACAGCCCGCCGGGTTACAAGATCCGGTGGCATCACTGACTGTTTAATAATCCAAACGAAAGGATATCCCATGAAACCCGCTGTGCGTTACCAAGGCAGCCCCCGAAAGCTTTCGGGGGAGCTGCAAACCAAATCGAGTCGTTCTAACCCGACCAGTCCCGTGGCTGAAAATTGTACTCTGGGCTTCGCGATCCGGTCGAAACCGAGGGGCGTATGAATCCCAAGGAAAAGAATTGCGGCAGCCCGGCAGTGTCCGTGCAGCAGGGTCCGCTGGTTGCCGGCAGCAGCGATTCTGTTGCCGGGCAGGCTGCTTCAGCGGATCAAAGCGATGACGCCTCTGCGGTTTGTGTTCCAGCCCAGGGGCGTTTCTCCAACCTTTTGAAAGCGATGTATTACTGGGTCCACTCGCGATCCTGAGCATCTCATTCGGCCTGTAGATCAAAAGCCGAACGCCCGGCTGACAACCGGAAGAACACGGAGGATTCGATGCCTCCCGCCCATCATCAACCATCAATGAAAGAAAACTCCATGAAACCCATTATGCGTTACCAAAGCCAGTTGCTCTTTCGCAGGAGCTACAAGCCAAATCGAGTCATGCGAATCCGGCCAACGCCGCGGCTTAACTTCGTGTTCCGCCCCGTGAATCGGTTTGGCTCGAAACCGCAATTAACCGTCGTCCCGTAGCTCAAAAGCAGAGCGCTCGCCTGATAAGCGAGAGACCGCGGAGCGTTACCGCGCCGGACGACCAGCAGCTTCGCTGCAATAGCCAATAACCGATAGCCGATGAATCAATGGCCGGAACGAATGCCATGTTTTGTTATGGGCTATAATCATTGGCTATTCGCGCGCAGCGCGCACCCCGAGTAGCTGAGGCAGATTAGCGCCTCGCTGAAGACGAGGAGACGTTGGCGCGATACCAACCTCGGGGGCCAAACCCAAACTGGATTGTTGGAGTGGTGGATGGATGGAGTAGTGAATGAACACTCAGCCCATCCGGCCACCCATCCAATGATCCGCCAAACCACCAATACTGCGGCGTATGAACACCAACAATCCATTACTCCAGCACCCCACGGTGCGCCTTTTCGCCTCGGCCCAAAGCTGGATCGAAGGAGAAGCGGTGCGCCAGCTTTATGCCACCGCAAAGCTGGACGGCGTCCGGCACGTGGTCGGCTTCCCGGATTTGCATCCGGGCAAGGGCGCGCCCGTCGGCGCGGCGTTCGTGACCGAGGGGGTTGTTTATCCGCACCTCATCGGCGGCGACATCGGTTGCGGCATGGCCCTGTTCAAAACGGACTTGTTGCGTCTAAGCGCGGAGCGCGTAGACGGATGGGTTGGATTGTATTTCCACCTCGAACACCCGTGGGATGGAGATGTCGGCGATTTTCTCGCCGCATCGGATTTGCAGTCCACGGAGTTCGACCAAGACCTAGGCACTATCGGTGGCGGAAACCACTTTGCCGAGGTTCAAGCGGTGGAAAAAGTCCATGATGCCGCGGCGTTCAAGCGCACGGGCATCGGAAAGGAACAACTCGTCATCCTTGTCCACAGCGGTTCGCGTGGTTTGGGTGAATCCATCCTGCGCGCCCAGGTCAATGAGCATCGCGCTTCCGGCGTGGCCGCAAAATCGTTTGTCGGCGGGGAATACCTCGATGGCCACGACCACGCCGTACGTTGGGCAAAGACGAATCGCGCACTTATTGCCAGGCGGTTTGCCTCCCAGCTCGGCGCGGAGATCGAATGCGTCTGGGACGGCTGCCACAACAGCATCACGCGTCACGAAAGTGACGACGAAGTTGTGTGGGTTTACCGCAAAGGCGCAGTCGCGGTTGACAACGACTTTGTGGTCATTCCGGGTTCGTGTGATTCGTTGAGCTATATCGTCAAGCCCCTTGGTGATGGTGAGAGCCACGCGTGGTCGCTGGCGCACGGTGCGGGCCGCAAGTGGGCGCGCAGTGATGCCCGCCAGCGCATGCGTGAACGCTTCAGCGTCGGCGAACTTGCGCAGACGCGATTGGGCGGTCGCGTCATCTGCGAAGATCGCAATCTGCTCTACGAAGGTGCATCCGCCGCCTACAAAAACATTGAGGTTGTGATCGCAGACCTTGTTGTTGCCGGACTCGTGTCCGTCATCGCGACGTTGCGACCAGTTCTCACTTACAAGACGCGCAGGTTGAGGCGATGACAAAACGGGTTCGTGGAGTGGCGGAGTGATGGAGAGTTGGCAGAAATGCCGGACCCATCACTCCAGAACTCCATTACTCCAGTTTCCCATTCCACCCGTCCGTGAATGCAAAGCAGCTCGCGCATCCAGCCCTTCAAGCTGGTCCTAGCCGGTGCGAGTCCGGCCACGGATGCCATTTGGTGGAGGTTGATGGTTATTGGTTGAGAGTTGAGGGACCAAATAAAATGACGCACCAAGCGGCAAAGCCCCTTTTCTCAACCCTCAACGCTCAACCATTCCACGCTCTCAAGGTGTAATTAGTTCTGCACGCCGTTCTGCGAAGGCGGAGGTTCGTGGTGCAAGTCCACGTGAGAGCGCCAGCGCCTTCGGCGAATAGCCGATAGCCAATTACTCATGACCGATCCCGGCCTATGCTTGGCTATTGGCTATTGTTTTCACTGGTCATTCGCGCGCAGCGCGTTCCCCTGTGCCTCAGCAGCTACAGGAGCGGTTTCGTAAACCGCTATTCGTCGGTGCGAGTCCGACCAGGGGATCCAGTTTGGGTGACACGTGACGCGTGACAGGTGACAAGACGGTCCGCGTCGGGTTTCTTCGTGCCACGAGTCACGTGTCACGTGTCACGTTTCAGGACTGTGGTGTAATGAGCAGCATCTCTCCCCGTGAAGGAGACGGTCCGGGTGCAAATCCCGGCTTCCTGACCAATTTCGACAGAAAGCCCAGCGAAGCCAAACAACGCGGGCGGAGGCGAAGGCTTCCGCCCGCACTTTAGATTTTTGAAAAATATATTTGCATTTTCAGCGTCATCGTTGATTACTCACTATTGTGATTACATCACGCGTGTTGAGTTCTGAAGTTCGGTCAAAACGGTCCTCAACAAAATATCTTTTTTGCTTTTTAGTTTGCGCGATTCTGAGTGTAGCGCTGATTGCTGCGGCACTTTGGTTTTGGGGCGCCAGGGAAGTCAGGGGCCATTATGAGGAGGTTTCGTTTCTGACTGCGATAGGCGCTTTTTGGCTTGTCCTGGCACATGCGCTTTATCCCTGGCTTGGCTTGAGCGTCCGCGACGACGCCTTGGAGCGAAAAAATCCCGCGGCTTTGATTGCTCTTTCTTGTGCGTTGCTGTCCACCGCAATCACTTTTGCCGCCGGCAATCTTGGTGAAGGGCCTTCGTATTGGGAAAACATTTTCTCCGCGGGACTGGCGACGGGAGGATTATTCGTGTTGTGGATTGGGCTGGAACTTGCCGGCCGCGTTTCTGTTTCCATTGCCGAGGAACGCGATCTTGCATCGGGTTTGCGATTTGGCGGTTTGCTGCTGGCTTGGGGATTGATTTTGGGGCGAGCCGCCACTGGCAACTGGCATTCTTGTGGGCAGACCACCCATGATTTTTTCCGCGACGGCTGGGTGGCCGCCATCCTGTTCCTGATTGCCTTGGCGGTTGACCTGTTCCTTCGACCGAGCCGGGCGCGCCCATTTCCATCCCGGCTTGTTTGCGGCGTGATACCAGCGCTGCTTTATCTCGCTGCCGCCGCAGTGTGGGTTAGGCATCTCGGAAGATGGGAGGGAATGCCCAAATGACGGCAACTTGCGCAAACGAACTTCGCCACCAATCTTCCAGTGCCGGCTCCTTGCCCGTTGGCGGCGTGTGGGCGGAAAATTCTTTGGATGCCGGTTCTTTCTCTGCCTTGCGTCGCCGCGCGATGCTGGACGGTTGCAAGTGGGACGTGCAAGTGGGCGATGTGACCGCGCTCGCGCCGTTTCCATTGGTGATGAACCGGTCCGTTTGGAATCAGCTCGCAGCCCAGGCTGAAGAACTCGCCGCGGAAGCGATGGCGGCGGAACAAGAAATCGTAAAACGCCCGGAACTGCTTCGGCTTCTCGGCTTGCCGACGGAACTGCTGCAAGTCATGACCGGTCACGAACCACTCACGCCAGCCGCCGGACGTGTCATCCGTTTTGATTTTCATTTCACCACCGAAGGCTGGCGCATTTCCGAAGCCAACAGCGACGTGCCGGGCGGGTTCAGCGAGGCGTCCCATTTTACCGGACTCCTGGCAACAAGATTTCCGCACTTGATGCTCGCAGGAAACCCCGCTGAAAGCTGGTGTGATGTGCTGGCGGCGTCTGCGGGCGCGGGTGGACGAGTGGCGTTGCTTTCCGCGCCGCCGCTCCTGGAAGATCATCAGGTGAACGCTTTCCTGGCGGCGAGATTGCGCGCGTGTGGTTGCCAAACTTACCTGGCCAAGCCGGAGCAAATTTATTGGCGCGATGGCGCCGCGCAGCTCGAAACCACATTGTATCGCGGGCCGTTGGATTTGGTGGTTCGATTTTATCAAGCGGAATGGCTTCCGAAACTGCCGCCAGCAAACGGCTGGCGATATTTCTTCCGCGGTGGCAGGACGCCGGTGGCCAACCCTCCGTTGTCAATCATTTCCGAAAGCAAACGATTCCCGCTAACGTGGAAACATCTTTCAACGCAATTGCCAGCCTGGCACGAGTTGTTGCCAGAGGTTCGCGATCCGCGCGAAATCAACTGGCTCAACGACCGTGACTGGTTGTTAAAAACGGCGTATTGCAACAACGGCGAGGCGGTTTGCCTCCGGGAATTGATGAAGCCTTATCAGTGGTGGCATGCAAAGATATGTTCTCGCCTGTCGCCCGATAAGTGGATTGCTCAACGCCGTTTTGAATCCATGCCGGTGCCAACCCCGCTGGGTCCGCGCCAAGTGTGCGTGGGAATTTTCACCGTGAACGGAGAGGCCGCCGGGGCTTATGCGCGTTTGTCAGAAAAGCCAGTGACAGACTATGCCGCCGTGGATGTCGCGCTGTTGATTGATCAAAATGAATAAGGACGAAATTCTTGCCGCATGGGCGCCGGACGCATCAATCTGGTCGCCGTGGACAAAGCCGGTGCTGTTTGCGCACCTGGATGCCGCGGGCATTGCCCCCGAACCACCCGCGGCGCCGGGTAATCTCAATGGGTGTCCGCCGGTCGAAAACAAAGTGGCCATCGTGGTGGATTTGCCGGGAGCCGAAAGTGCATTGATGGGAATTGCGCTGGCGGAACGAGGCTATCGTCCCGTGCCGCTGTTCAACGCCATTCCCCTGCCAGGCGGCCAGCCTGTTCTCGACCCTTTCACCAGACGAAGTGTTGCGGCGGTGGATGTGTTGCCGATCATCAGCGCGTTGCGACAGGGAGCGGAACGGCTGGCCGGTTTGCATATCGCCCCCGATGCGCCACCGGCTTTTCTGCTGGACGACAACCGCCAAGGCGGCGGGCGCACCATGTTGCCAGACGAGTTCGACAATCGCTCGGTCTGTTTTACCACGGACTTTCCGTCCGCAAATTTTCTGCTGGCGCAGGGAGTTCAGCGCGCGCGGCTGGTTCAAAAGGCCCGTTTGAACTTGCAATCGGACCTCGCACACGTGCTGCGCCGCTGGCAGGAGGGCGGCATCGCCTTGGAAATTGTGCGGGTAGATTTTCCGGCGCAGCCCGAACGATTGGAAATCGCCAGGCCGTCATGGTATGGCGCGATGTTCCAGCGGGCGTTGATGGCGCTCGGCTTGCGCCGCGCGCGCGGTGGCGGTTTTGGAGCCTGGATACCTGAATCTTCGGCCGGCGGGTAAAATTTCCAATCCACTAGTCCAATCAAGTCTGGCACAGGCTTCCGTCCGCACTTTAGTTTCAAATCCCGTTGGCCGAGCAATTCAGGCGGCGGTTTGCAAAACCGCAGAGGCTGGTGTAACTCCAGCACGGGATTCCAAGTTTTGGTTGAGAGATGATGGTTGAGGGTTGAGAGTTAAAGACCGCAAACCGCCTTGCGCGTTTATCCCTCAACCCTCAACTCTCAACCTTCAACTTGTTAACACAGGGCGCGCTGCCCTGATGCTCGAACAATTTCGCAACGCGAACACCGGTGCCGGTCATGACTTCACAGGCCTGACTGCGGCGGTTCAACTCCGCCTTCGCGTTGCGATCCTTGCGGATGGCCACCAGGGTTGCAAACTTTGACAGTGAAGTCCCGGCTCTTAACCGGCGAGAAGTGCTTGCGCACGGCCATAAAGTGCGAATCCGTGGCGACCCGCCAATTTCGGAATGGAGTGATGGATGGCTGGATTGTTGGATTGCTGGGTTGCCGGGCAACCCGCTTCGTGTCCCCATCAATCCAATTATCCACCACTCCATTAATCCATTTCTTCATGCTCCCGCAGCTCAAATTATCAGAGTGCGACGCTTCGAACGTCGCGGTTGCAGGTGCAAGTCCCGCCACGCGGACCATTTTGGAATGTCAACCGGCCAAGCGAGCCGGGCCTCGGTGCTAACGAGTGCGTGCCTTCGGGCAAGTGGTGCGAGTCCACGGCATTCCGCTTTTTTACAACGATGATAGACGATGGAAGATTGATGATGGCAGAAACCGGTCGCGCGATGTGCAATCTTCAATCCTCGTTGCTGCCGACCGGCGTGTAGTTCAAAGAGAACCGTCCGTCTTATAAACGGAATCGCACTAGATCAGTGCCGGGTCCGGGAGCGTTACCCGGCATGCCGACCAGACTTCGCTCTCCGAGCTTCGGCTCGCCGAGCCATTTTCCAGTCACGCCCCGGCCTTAGATTACCAAGCTCGCCAAACGGCCCGCCGCCTTTTCAGGCTGTTCGATCACCGCTGCGACCACGGATTCCAAAGTCCCGGCCGGCAAGCGCGCCAGTTGCATCAGCACCTTGGCCACCGGGCAGCCATCCGGGAGCGATGCCAGCAGACGCCGCCACAGCTCGCCGCCGGATTGCAGCATCCACGGCTCCAAATCTAGGTGATCTGTGACATTCAACACTTGCCGATAGGTTTCATCGTCAAGTTGGTTGAGTCCATGTAGACAAATCAATTCAGCCGTCCCTTTGACCAGCTCTTTCGCCAGCAATTGCCAGTTTGTGCCCCGGCCAACCACCACCAGGTCATCGCCTCGCTGCACAACGCCCCCAAGGCCCACGATGCCGGCGCGCATTACCGCGCCTCGAAATCCTCGCGCGGGAAGCCTGCCTGTTCCCAGCATCATGCCGCTGCTCAATTCCCCGTCGAGCCGCTCACGTGGAATCCCCCAAACCGTTGAAGCTGTCCTTTTGGCGAGCCGAACCAGCTGTGGCCGATGAGGCGCCTCCAGCGTTCGCAACCGCTCAATGACATGCAAGACCTGAAACGAGAACACGAAGGGCAGTCGGGTGAGTCCTTTTTCTTTGCAGCGGGCCAGGGCGCGCTGCCGGCCCGCTTCTGCGAGCGTGCCTCCGTATTTTGAGAGCAGCGGATGGCCGAAGAATGGATGACGCCGTTTCGATGCAGCCTGCCGCCAAAACCGTGGCGGCCAGCCGAGCAGAATGGTGCCATCGACTTGCCAGTATTGAAGCAAGTTGATCAGCGCATACTGGTCATAAAACCGAAGCAATCTTGGATCGAGGGCATTCAGCTCGTCCCGCACCAGGTGATGAAAGGTCATGCCCGCGTGCTGCGCCGCGCCTTGAATAAGCCAATTCAGCGTGTGACGCTTTTGAATCTCAAGCCGCTCGTTATTCATGGCCCTGCCTGTGCTTTAGGCGGTGGCGTCGGCCGCGTTTTGGGCCAATCGGGCTTGAATGGATCGGGTTCGGGTTTTGGCTGGGCCGGCGGCGCTGCGGGTGGCTGTGGAGTCGGCTCCGGCTGGCGAGGCGTGCCCGGTGGCGCGAGAGGTTCGGTTTGCGGCATAGGACCTAAAGTTAATTTTTGGGGTGCGCAAAACTGGTTTCTGCTCAGATTGTTTCAAAAACTTCAATCATCCGGTTCATCGTAGGATAAATCGGCGAAACTGCAAGTCCGCGACAGTCCACGACAGTCCACGGCATTCCGCCAGCGCGTGCAGTTCAAAGTGGGCGGCGTTATACATCTTCGTGTCACTCGTCACTCGTCACCTGTCACTTTTTTGGAGCTGAAGCCACAGCAGACCGGCACCGGACTTTTAATCCGGTTTGGTGAGGTTGCAACTACCTCCGGCTCCACCAATTTCACTGCGGGATGGAGTAACAGCAACTCGGCGCTCTTTGAAAGCGTAGTTGTCGGTGCGAATCCGGCTCCCGCAGCCATTCTCATTTGCGATTTCAGATTTACGATTTACGAGTTCCTTCCCGAACTGGCATTGCCACGCGTAAATCGTCATTCGTAAATCGTAATTTCCAACGACAGGCCCGTTAGCTCAAAATAAGAGCGGCAGTCCTACAAACTGAAGACGCTGGAGAATTACCAGCGCGGGCCACCAGCCTCGCTCGCAGCGAAGCAAGCGCGAAGGCTGCCGCGCCGAAGCGCAGAGGACGCAGGCAGGCTTTCTGTTTCAGTTCCGGGCTGCGGCTCGGCAAGCCAATCAATTCTGCCGCTGAGTGTGGAAGCCAGCACGTCTGTCTCTGACACAGGAAGGGCCGGAGCGTTACCGGCAGCGGCAGCCAACATCAATTCACGCCAGTGGCAGCTTTGATCCGACTCGCGTGGCATCGTCGTGAAGTTTTAGAATGGCTTGCACTTCCGGATGGACGCTGGAATTCCCGATTTGGCGGAGCAACTCGCACGTGGCCCAGTTGGCGGAGTTGGACTGGTATTGCGCCTCCCATTTTTGGAATCGCTTTTCTTCCTTGGCATTCAACCATGGCCAGCGTTGAGGTTTGTCGGGGATGCCACAGCGCCAGGGTTTTGGGGTCAGCCGGGCCCGGAAACATTTCTGGGTCTTGCAGAGTTTCCGGTAAAGCGGGTCGGCCCCCAGCGCCTCAAACACGCCATCGGCAACATCGGAGTCCGCCTCCACCAAGGCTTGCGTTGCCAATAAGCGCAGCCCGGCACGGGTCCGGTAAATCCGCCAGCCCCATTCGGGATGGTTGCGCGTCCAGTTCTCGATTTTTGTCATCGCTGCTTCCTGATGATTGACCGGCGGCGTGAGGTCTGGTTTTCCAAAAAGTCTCTTGAACAGTCCGCCGATCCGTTTGGGTTCTGGCAGGTCAATGTCCACAAACATCACGCGGGCGGTGTTGAGCACCAGGCAACCGTAGGAATTCCGCGTGACCGCAACGGAGGTTTCGCCCGCGTCATTCTTGCTTTCCTGCATGACCTGCTCGCGGAACGGACGATCGGGATAATAACCCCCGTGTTTGGGGGGAAAGGCGCCAGCTCGAAAACGATCCGCGAGCTGTTGGGCGGCCTGGTTGGCAAGTGATTGTGCTTCGGCAACGCTTTGGGAAGACCAGCGCCAGCAAAAGAAATCTCCACTGCTTCCCCTAGCCCAAAATTGTGGGAAATTCATGCGGCAAAAATGGGATTACCGCCAAATGGTGGCAAGAACATTTCGACGACAACAAAGAACAAACACCGGAGGCGTGAAACGTGATGCGTAATGCGTGAGGAGGGCGAAGCTCCATTTCACATTTCACGTTTTACGCATCACGAAGTATTTTATGACCGACATATTGAACAAGACGATTGTGCTGGTGCTCAACCGCAACTGGCAGGCGATTAACATTCGCACGCCAGCGGACGCGTTCTGCCAGATGGCCACGAACGTCGCCACCGCGCTCGAAATCGAGTTGGGTGATGGTGGCCGATGCGCAACCGCACTTCCGCCCGCGTGACGTGGGACGAGTGGATCACGCTGCCCATCCGCGACGGCGACAACGCCGTGCGCACCGTGCGCGGCGCGATCCGCGTGCCGACGGTCATCGTGGCCGTGAACTTCGCCAGGGTGCCGAAGAAGCGCCCGAAGCTGTGCGCCCGCACGATCCGCGAGCGCGACGGCAACCGCTGCCAGTACACCGGCGCGTTGCTGCGTCCGGACGAAGGCAGCCTGGACCACGTCGTGCCCCGCTCGCGCGGCGGCCCGGACACGTGGGAAAACCTCGTGTGGTCGAGCAAGCGGGTGAACACCCGCAAGGGCAACCGCCTGCCGCACGAAGCCGGCCTGAAGCTGCTCAAGGCGCCCCGGGCGCCGAAGGAACTGCCGGTGTCGGCGCTCATCCGCAACGCCCACGGCGTCGCGGAATGGAAACTGTTCCTGAATGAATGAACCAACGGGAGGGCGAGCGTCAAAGCTCGCTCTCCTAATTCAATTAAACTTTGTTTCTAAAGGCAAAAAGAGCATTTTGACAATCAGGTTGAAATATGACTCCGACCCAACAGTTACACTATGAATTTCAACATGCCTCGACAGAAACGGAGGCATTCGCAGTTTGGGCTCGTCATCGTGAGATGCTAAAAAATTCTTCTTTGATTCTAAGCATTCCCGGTCACAGCCCATTTGGAGTCAAACTTCCAAAGGGTTTCGGAAAAACTGCACGCTTAATTTCAACATTTGCGCATGACGACCTGTTTTTCTTAAACGAACACATTTTTTCAGAAATGCAGGCCGGACGTGAGTGCACATTCCCAATTACATACACCGTTTCATTCGACACAAATGCAGCCAGCTATATTCGCGGGCTATTCAAGAACCATGATTCCCAAACCCACCAAGACATCGTAAAACTTTTAATTCACTTTCATCCAAAATTAAATTGGCAGGTCGTTCCATACCTAATGGAGAACGCGGAATCTATTGTTCGAAGAGAGCATGATCAGGCGATTTTTGAAACAATTTTGGCGATTGAGAGGCTTGAAGAAATTGACATTAAATGTTTACGTGAGAATGGGAAATTGCAGCTTTTGTCAGATGGAAGCGAGTCAATTAACCGTGCCGCGAACAGGCTTAGCTATACAGCTCGCCACTTTACCAACGGACTTCACTTAACAATCCTCGAACGTTGGGAGGCGCTTTACGTTGCCTTGCTTTTTGCAACTCTCGAACAGATTCAAAAACCTGGAGTGGAAAGAGCTCCAAAAAAAACTAAAAGAGTTGGTGAAATTCATGGATAGAGAAATCCATTCAATTTTTCTGGAGTTCCTATTTATTGCATGGGACTGGTTCAACAACGGCAAGCAAACTTCCATTTTCAATAAGCTACAAAAGAATGCGCCAAACCTTTTGGCAAAAGTTCAAAATATTGGTTGGGATATTTTTCATTTAACTCAAATGCGTCAGGAGGCCACGTTTCTTGAAAAGAAAGGTGCATTTTTAGTGCCGTTCCTTTTGACCTTTGACCAAGCATTTGCTGATTTGGTGAGGTTGTACGGTCTTAAAAGTTGCCTCATCGAAAAGACATTTGATTATCCGATTTGTTTCACAAATCAAGACGCAGAGACCGTTTTTGAACCTGCAATTGGTAGAGACATTGAATTCATGGAGTCGTATTTCAGTGTTGAGGCAAATGCTAGACGCACTGCATGGATTGACAAAAACGGCCGCCCAAATCTTTCTTCAGTACGTCAAAGCCTTGAATCCGAATTATTGAAACTTCAACAATAACTGCGATTTTCAACCTGAGAATATTGATGAACACCAAAGATTTTCTCCGTCTCGGCGTGCCGCTGGGTGAAGCCACCCGGCGGGCAACGGATTTTGTTGCCAAATTCATTCTCGGCGGAGGCGACAAATCGCGGTTGAACGAGGAAGTCACGGCCATTGTTGCCAATCCGTCGGCATTCGTGGACGATCCGTTGCGCGGCGAGTTTGCCAAGGCGTTGCTCAAAGCACCGCCTCCGCCACGCACCGACCGGTGAAGTATCGGCAGTGGGGCGAACATCTGGAACATGACGCGGTGATGCAGATGGAGAAGGCGTGTCTGTTGCCGGTGTCGGTCGCGGGCGCGCTCATGCCAGACGCACACGTCGGCTACGGCCTGCCCATCGGCGGCGTGCTGGCCACGGAAAACGCGGTCATTCCCTACGCCGTCGGCGTGGATATCGCCTGCCGCATGAAAATGACCGTGCTGGACATCCCGGTGCGCGATCTGGAGCAAAAACAGGACCGGCTCACACGCGCCATCGAGGCGGAGACGCGTTTCGGCGTCGGCGCGAATTTCAAGGAACGCCGCGCGCATGACGTACTGGACGCGGATTGGTCGGTCAGCCCGATCACCAAACAAAACAAGGACCGCGCGTGGTCGCAACTCGGCACGAGCGGGAGCGGAAACCATTTCGTGGAGTTCGGCCTTGTTCACCGCCCATTCGGAGAAATTTCGCAGGCAGGGATGCCTGCGCCACTACCGCCGGGAACTTACGTGGCGTTGCTGTCGCACAGCGGCAGTCGCGGCACAGGCGCGGCGGTGTGCGATCATTACAGCAAGATTGCGGTCAGCCAGTTTCCCGATCTGCCGAGCGAGTTGAAACGGCTCGCGTGGTTGTCGCTGGATTCCGCAGAAGGCCAGGAATACTGGGCAGCGATGGAATTGATGGGCCGCTACGCCGCGGCGAACCACGCGTGCATCCACCAGCACATTGCCGAAAATCTCGGCGCGCAGGTGTTGCTCGACCTGGAGAACCACCACAACTTCGCATGGAAGGAAAAGCACGTCATCGGCGGCGTCGAGCGCGAGGTCATCGTGCATCGCAAGGGCGCAACGCCGGCGGGCGCGGGCGTGCTGGGGATCATTCCCGGCTCGATGGCGACGCCGGGCTTTGTCGTGAGCGGCAAGGGCAACGCCGAATCGCTGAACTCGGCCTCGCACGGCGCGGGCCGGGCGATGAGCCGCAAGGCCGCCAACGAGAAGTTCAACTGGAAGGAAGTGAACCGGTTCCTCCGCGAGCGCGGCGTGACCTTGATTTCCGCCGGCCTCGACGAAGTGCCGATGGCCTACAAAAACATCCGCGAAGTGATGGCCGCGCAAAGCGATTTGGTGACGGTGCTGGGCCAGTTCGATCCCCGGCTGGTGAAAATGGCCCCCAGCGGCGAGCGCCCGGAGGATTGAATTTGTGTTGTCGTATCGGCGCTGCGCGCCGATTCATTCGAGCCACCCGTCTTCGCCAAGCTCCGACGCGGCAAGCCGGCTCGACGCTACAACAAATTCGGACGCATCCAATTTGGGAAAGATTCTTCGCTTGGACGGGCCCGGGCAGTCTGATTAAATCCGCCCGACACTGCATGAGCGAAGGCAAACAACCATTTACTGAATATGTGACCCGGGCCGGGCGCGGCCCGGACGCCTCCCGGCGGGGCTGGATTGCCGCCGGCATCCTTGCGGTGCTGTTGGTTGTGTCGTTGCTGCTCTGGGCTTCGGCCGTGGGCAAACAGCGGGAACTGGAATCGCTCCGGACCAAGCTGGACGAAGCCAATGCCCGACTCGCCAGCGCCCGGGACGAAAACCAAACGAACAAAGACCAGATTGCGGCACTGCAAGCCAAGGTTGCCGATCTGGAACAGGAAAAGGATGCCGCCGCCCAGATGTCAAAAGGACTCGAAAATGAGATGCGTGCAGATCTCGAATCCAAGGATGTCACCATCTCCAATCTGCAGGGCAAGCTCACCGTGAACATCCTCGACCGCGTCATGTTTGATTCCGGCGAGGCGATCTTGAAACCGGCTGGAGAATCCGTGATGCGCAAGGTTGCCGCCATTCTCGCCGGACATCCTCAACTGAAAATTCATGTCATCGGTCATACGGACAACGTGCCCATCCGGCCCGAAGCCCGCAATCGGTTCGCCAGCAACTGGGAACTTTCCACCGCCCGCGCCCTGGCCGCCGTGCATTTCCTCACCGAAAAGGCGGGCGTGGACCCGCGCCGCGTCGGGGCCATCGGCTACGGTGAATATCGCCCCCTCGCCGACAATGCGACCGCCGAGGGGAGGGCCAGGAACCGCCGCATTGCCATCACCATCCTGTCGGATGAACTCGCCGGAGCCGACGCCGTGCCGGCACTGAAGCCCGATGCGTCCACCAATTCCCCGCCTCCACCTGCAGCAACTGAGACGCCTGAACCGCCCGTGAAGTAGCCTTTGGCCCGATGGATGAGGGAGAAATTTTTGTTCGCGGGCCGCGGCGCCGCCGGTTAAGTTGCGGTCAAGATGAACCCGACCCAGTTTGAGGCCGCCCGCGGAACCTACCGGAAAATCGCCGGCAACATCGCCAAAATCATGCGCGGCCAGGCCGCCTCGACGCGGCAACTGCTGGCCGCCCTGGCCAGCGGTGGGCACGTGCTGCTGGAGGATTTTCCGGGCACGGGCAAGACCACGCTGGCCAAGGCGCTCGCGCGATCCATTGACGCCACGTTCAAACGCATCCAGTTCACGCCCGACCTGCTGCCCTCGGACATCCTCGGCGTGTCGGTGTTCAATCAGCAGGACCAGTTGTTTCATTTTCATGACGGGCCGATTTTCACCGACATCCTGCTGGCCGACGAAATCAACCGCGCCTCGCCCCGGACCCAATCGGCGTTGCTGGAGGCGATGGGCGAAAACCAGGTGAGCGTGGAGGGCGAACGCCGCACGCTTTCGGAGCTGTTTTTTGTCATCGCCACGCAGAACCCGGTCGAGTTCCGCGGCACCTACCCGCTGCCGGAGGCGCAGATGGACCGGTTTGCGATGCAATTCACGCTCGGCTACGTGCCGCCGGAGGAAGAGGTGGTCATCCTCACCGCGCAGGAACATAATCATCCGCTGGAGAATTTGAAACCCTGCGCCACCCTGGCCGACGTGCTGGCACTCCGGCGCGCCGTCGAGGGCATCCGCGTGAGCGATGAACTGAAACGTTACGCCGTGGACTTGGTGGGCGCCACGCGCGCCGCGACGGGCGTCCAGCTCGGCGCCAGCCCGCGCGCTTCCATCGCCCTGATGAAGACCGCCCAGGCGCTGGCGCTGTTCGAGGGCGGTGATTTCGTCGCGCCGGAACAAATTCAGGCGCTGGCCGTGCCGGTCATTGCGCACCGGCTCGTGCTGGAACCGCAGGCGCGTTTTTCCGGCCTGACCGCGCGCGGGGTGGTCGAGGACGTCATCCGAAAGTTGCGCGTGCCGGCGTGAGAAGAAAGGCTGAAAGCTGAAGGCTAAAGGCTAAAACTGATTGAGTCTTGGCGTGGTGTAAAGTGGTGTTTCATCATTTCAAAATCCTGTGACCCTGATCTACAAGCCAATTTACTGGATTTACCGCGGCGCGAGCGGCTTGTGGCACTGGTCGCGGCGGCGGTTCACCCTGGCGGGGTTATGCATGGCCGGTGCGTTCCTGGTCAGCGGCCCGATGGGTTTGGATGTGGAAAGAACCGTCACCTATCAGGCGGTTTCACTGTTGCTGGCGTTTTTATTTCTGGCCTTTGCCGGCAGCTGGTTTTTCCGGGCGCGCTTTGCCGTAACGCGGAGCCTGCCGCGTCTGGGGACCGCCTGGCCAGCCGCTCCCCTACCGCTTGGTGGTGAAAAATCTGACCGCGAAAGTGCAGGACGGCCTGGTGTTGCTGGAAGACCTCGCGGACCCGCGGCCGGGATTTCCGGAGTGGCGGGCATTTCAACTGGCCGAAAGCCGGCGAACCCGGTCGTTCTCGATCAGCCAGCGGCGGCGCATCAATCCCTTCAAACCGGCAACGTTCAAGGAAGCCGAGGTGCCACCTTTGCCGCCGCATGATGAAGGCGAGGTGCATGCGGAACTCATGCCGTTGCACCGCGGCGTTTTGCGGTTCACCGGCGTCACCCTGGCCCGGTCGGACCCGCTGGGGTTGTTTCGTTCCTTTGTCCGGTTGCCCGCCCCCCAAACGGTCTTGATCCTGCCCAAACGCTATTGGCTTCCCCCCATTGCCCTGCCGGGTTCGATGAAATATCAGGAGGGCGGCGTGGCGCTTGCGGCCAGCGTGGGCCGCAGCGAGGAATTCGTGGCGTTGCGCGATTACCGCCGCGGCGATTCGTTGCGGCACATCCACTGGCGAAGCTGGGCCAAGGCCGGCAAACCCATCGTGAAGGAGTTCGAGGACGAATTTTTCGTGCGGCATGCGCTGGTGCTGGACACGTTCACCGGCGAGCCGCACAGCGAGATTCTGGAGGAGGCGGTTTCCGTGGCCGCCTCGTTTGCCTGCACGGTGCTGACGCAGGAATCGCTGCTCGATTTGCTGTTTGTCGGCGCGCAATCCTATTGTTTCACCGCCGGACGCGGTTTGGGGCACGTGGACCAGATGCTGGAAATCCTGGCCTCGGTGCGCGCCTGTGATGACCAGCCATTCCAGGTTCTGGAGCATCTCGTGCTCAATCACATCTCCGCCGTGAGCGGATGCGTCTGTGTGCTGCAGGTCTGGGATGAGGCGCGCCGCAGCCTGGTAAAAAAAATGCGGGCGCTCAACGTGCCGGTGCTGGTGCTGGTCGTCACCCGGCCGGGCGGCACGAAGCTGGACCCCGGCCCGTTGCGCGACGAGCCGGGAACTTTCCACGTCCTCGAAATCGGACGCATCGAGGAAGAACTGCGAACATTAAAATGAAGACGGAACCTGCCTTATGAAAACGCCGCCGTTCCTGCTGGGCGCGACACTGCTCTTCTGGGGCTGGCAGACGGGATTCCTGATCGCCGGCGCCGTCATGGCCGTGGTGCTCGAAAGCGGCCGTTTCGTCAAAACACGCTGGGACTTGTCGGATGAGGATTTTCACCGCATCTGGACGTTTTGCACGCTGTTGATCCTGGCCGCCGCCATTTTCGCCTTCACCCTCAATGAAGGAGCCGGCGGGTTCAGCGGTTTGTTTCATGGACCGGCGATCGTCGCGGCAAGCCGGCTCACGGCTTCCGGCGACCGCACGGCGACCGCCTTCCTCCGCTGGCTGCCGATGATCGTCTTTCCCTGCATTGTGGCGCAGGCGTTCAGCGTCTCTGAATCGGTCCCGCTGACGGCCATTTCCATCATTTTGCGCTGGCGCCGGAAGCGGGAGCGAAAGCAGGGACGCGCCGTGACGCCCGATCGCCGGGCGGATATTTCCCATGCCTATTTCATTCTGGGCCTGTTTTCGGCGGGCATTCACACCAATCAGGGCGACGACACTTATTTTTTCGGACTGTGTGTTTTGCTGGCCTGGGCGCTGTGGCCGCTGCGTTCGCGGCGGTTTGGAGCCGTCACCTGGGCAACCGCCGTGGCATTGGTGATCGCCCTCGGCTATTGGGGCCAGAATGGCCTGGGCCGGCTCGAACAAGTGGTGGAAGGCTACAACGCGCAATGGCTCATGCGTTTAATGCGGCAGCGAACCGACCCGTCGCAAAGCATGACGGCATTGGGACAGATTGGACGCCTGAAACTTTCCGGTTCAATCGTCATTCGGCTCCAGCCAAAAGACAGGGAACCGCCGCCGGCCTACCTGCGCGAAGCCAGCTATCGCAATTACCGGCTGCAAACATGGTATGTCGGCAGCGCCCGTGACGGATTTGAATCCATTTCGCACGAAACCAATGAAACCACCTGGGTCCTGCTGCCCGGCAAAACCAGCCCGGCGACGGTCAAGATCGCCTGCTACCTCAACGGCACGGCCAAAGGGTCCGGCAACCCGGTCGGTTTGCTGCCTCTGCCCACCGGAAGCAGAAGGCTCGAAAACTTGAATGCCTATCTGCTGCAAAAAAACAAAGCCGGGGCGGTAATGGCGGAGGGACCGGGATTGGTCATCTTCGATGCCGGTTACGGCCCCGGCATCACCCTGGATTCCCCGCCCGATGCCAACTGGGATTTGCTCGTGCCGACGAACGAAATGCCCGCGCTCGACCGGGTGATTTCGGAAATGAAACTTTCGGGGCTGGACGAGCCGCAAACGCTCCGGGCGGTCCATGGGTTTTTCCAGGACAGATTCAAGTACTCCCTCTGGCAGGAACCTAGCCGGGGGAGCAGCACCAACGAGACGCCGATGAGCCGGTTCCTGCTGCACAGCCGCAGCGGGCATTGCGAATACTTCGCCACCACCACCGTCCTGCTGTTGCGCGAACTTAAAATTCCCGCGCGCTACGCCGTCGGCTACGCGGTTCACGAACCGTCCGGCAAGGGTTTTGTGGTGCGTGAACGCGATGCCCATGCCTGGTGCCTGGTCTGGAACCGGCGAACCGGGGCCTGGGAGGACTTTGACACCACGCCGGCGTCATGGATTGAGGCGGAAGGCCGGCGCGCCTCGACCACACAATGGCTTTCCGACTTCTGGTCGTGGGTTGGGTTTCAGATTGCCAAATTCCGCTGGGGCCAGACGGAATGGCGCCAATATTTCCTGTGGGCGCTGGTCCCGGTGCTGGCCTTGCTGTTGTATCAAATCATCTTCCGACGCGGACGCAAACTCCAGCGCCGCAAATCAGGCCGGGAAATGGCCGGGGCGATGTCCTGGCCGGGGCTGGATTCGGAATTTTATCAGCTCGAAAGAAAGCTGGCTGAACGCGGCGTGCCGCGCCAGTCCAGCGAACCGCTTTCCGACTGGCTGGCCCGCGCGCTGGCGGACGAGGCGCTGAAAGACCTGCGCGCTCCGTTGCAGGAATTGCTGCGCCTGCATTACCGCCACCGGTTCGATCCCCACGGCTTGAACACTCAGGACCGTGAAACGTTGACACGGGAAGCCAAAGCCTGCTTGGACCGGCTGACGCAAGCCCACCGCGCCGCTTGACCATTTCCCTTGGGTGGACGAAGATACTCACGTTCGCTTTTGGGGGCGCACTGGTTTCGACCTGGGAAATGCGCCAGAGGCGGCATGCCGAGGATGGTTCGTTGGCCTCGTTAAAAATCGAACCAAAACAAACAGCTAATCAAGAACTAGCTCTCGCGGCCTAAGGCCACGACGTTCCGCCACTGGACACCTGCTACGGTGGCCGGACGCCACAGCAGGTTGGGTTGCAGGCGGAGTCTGCGCGCCGGCAACCGAGATCTTATCCTGCGGACTAGGCAGTGCGACTCGTGTCCGGACGCCATCGCACAGCAGAAAACCTTTTCCGGACTAAGCATGTAGTCGCGGCTGGTTTGTCTGCCAGGGACGCGGGTTCAACTCCCGCCGCCTCCACCATTTGTTGTTGAATAAATGAAGTGTTGACAAAAATCTATCTTTTATCTATCATGCGGATAGATGAAAGCAAATGAATTAACCGACGTTCTCGAACAGCAGAACTCCCCTGTCTTAGCAGTCTCCCCAGTTCCCGATGAGGAATCCAAAGTCGAGGAAGTCAAAATAGGCGGCATTTGCGTCCGCATTCGCCCCACGATCAAAGACGGCACCACCCGGTTTGTGCTGGATTATCGCGTTAAGGGTCAGCGCAAACTGGTCTGGCGTTCCACGATGGTCAAAGCCCGCGCCGCTGCGAAGGCGGCCATCGAAAAGATCGCAGAGGGCAATTCTGAAGTCCTCAATCTCAAGGCCGCCGATGCCTATGCCTACACTCGTGCCCGCACCGCCCTGGAAGGGATAGATAAAGAAATAGATATTGCCGCAATGGAATACGCGGAAGCCTATCGCCTGCTAAAAGGCAAAGCCTCCTTGCTGGAGGCTTGCCGGTTTTGGGTCAGTCGAAACGACATCCCTTTACCACACGTCACGGTGGCCGACGCGGTAGAAGAATTTAAGCGGCAGTGCGCTGCCGCTGGAAAATCCAAAGTAAGACTGAAAGAAATCCACACCGTCATGGCCAGCTTCAAAAAAGCATTTGCCGAAGAAATTCAAACGCTGGAGCCCAAAATGATTTCAGACTATTTGACGGGGTTGACAGTGGCCGAGCGCACACGGCGGAACTATCGGAATGTTATCGGATATTTCAACCGCTGGTTGGTCATGCGCGGATATCTGGTAAAAGGAACTGATCTGCTGGACGGTGTGCAAAATATTCGGCCCGACTGCACGGCGAAATCACCACCTACACGGCCGATGAAATGCGCCGGCTGATTGCGGCTGCCGATAAACGGATTTTGCCGCTCATCGTCATCGGTGGTTTTGCCGGCTTGCGACACGCCGAGATTCAACGCCTCGAATGGGAAGACATAGACCTGGCGGAAGGCTTCATTGAAGTCAAAGCGCACAAGGCCAAAACCAAAACGCGGCGGATCGTGCCGATCAAAGCGAATCTGAAAGCGTTCCTGCTACCGCTGGCGAAGAAGAGCGGGAATGTGGTCACGGTTAAAAACACCAGTAAAGAACTGGGGAAGACAGCGGCCAAGACAGCGGATGAAGCCAACGGCGTCGAGGCGCTGGAATGGAAACACAACGCGCTCCGGCACACTTATATTTCCGCCCGCGTGGCTGAGAGCGCGGATGTTTCCCGCGTGGCCGATGAGGCGGGCAACAGTCCCCAGATCATCCGCACTAACTATTTGAAGAGGCTGCGGCCGACAGCGGCGGTGGAGTGGTTTGGAATCATGCCGGTTGAATCCAGTTCGGAATCCAAGAGATGAGCGGCTATTTCTTTTTTTTGAAATCGAGGGTCGGATTCTTTGGCATGGGATCAGAAAAACGTTTCACGGCGACTTGCCCAGCATCATCGAGATAGACCGCTTCAATGTCGCGCTTTTTGAGTTCGGTATCGGACATCGGCTTTAACCCCCGGGTGGCGATCTTCTTTTTTTCTTCCTGGTCCAAGACGTCAAAAAACCTTGAAGCAAATTCCCACCAGGTAAGCCGCTCGTCTTTTTTTACTTCCGCCTCAAATTTCGGGGTCCGTTTGACGGGTTTAATAGCCTTGCGGTCGTCGTTGGTAACCCCAAATTGTTTTTCCAATTCGTCAAACGCCTTGGAAAGTTTGTAAACACAAAGATCCGTATCGTCGTTGTGGTAAGCCCGCAGCAGGAGGGCGTGCAGCCGCACGCTAATTTGATTCCGGCAAAATATGGCGATCTCATTTTCCATTCGCGGGTCTTTTCTGATCGCATTGGTAGATTGAGATTGTTCAAACGTTTCCTTGGTGTAGGTCTTGCCCTTGGCGTCAATTGGCGGCTGGGTGACATCATTATCCAAAAGCCAAGCCAGATTGATACCCGTCTGGAGCGAAGCCAGTCCCGCCAGTTTCTCGCTCAGTTTCAACCGGCCCAGTTCAATAGCCTGGATGGTGGGCGTCGAACAGCGGAGGATGGCAGCCATTTCTTTTTGCGTTAATCCGACCAGGATTCGCAGGACCGCCAGCGTGTGGCTTTGAGATGAAACTCGCATATTTCCGCAAGCATAGCATATACGCATTAAACATCAATGTACTAATTGAACTGTATATGCAATGCAGATATGTATTGCACATGGCGATGCAAACAGAACAAGAAAACAACGATTGGCTGGCCGGAATGGTTGACGGACCGCGCTTGCTGGAAAACTTATTTCCAAATCCTGCGTGCCGGCCATCCCTGCGCTGGCTCCGCTCCAACCAGCAGAATTTGCCCCATGTGCGCATTGGACGGCTGATTTGGTTTAACCCGCGACTGGTCAAATCTCACCTCGACGCCCGCGCGATGAGCAAGGTGAAGGGGCAATGAAACTGAAGGCGCCCATTTCAATGGATCGCGCGCTGGAGTACCTAAAAACCTTCGAGTTCAAAGGATCTCTGGCTTGGGGCGTCCGGTTGATGAATCGCTACACTGCCGCCGAAGTGACCGCTAATGCGGCATTGGGACGCGACATTTGCCCGGAGGCGAATCGGACAGTTTGAGAGTCAGTGCCATGACTCACCGCCACCAACTGCTCATTGAGCGCAGCAAGTGCGGCCTTAATGTTTATGACCTTGCTCTCAGCGCCGACATCAGCCACGGGGCTTTCCACCTCTGGCACTTGATCCTGAAGTTCAGGGACAAGAACACCGGCGTTGCCTGGGCCTGTCCTGATGTCAAGACCCTTTGCTCCATTTTAAATTGCACGCTGGAAAGTTTTGGCCGTTGGCGGAAAGAACTGGAGGCTGCACTATTGTTGAGAGTTGAGAACATGGGTGGACCAACGCGCAAGCGGTGGCAATACACTATCCTTGATGGCGCCGGCAAAACAGCGCACGAGCTTCGCTCTACGTCGTCAGGGTGGGACGACCGATGGTCAGCAAAAGCCTTCCGTCGAACAGCTCAAGATCAGCAAAATCCATGGTCGGTAAAAGCCCACCACGACAGTCGGCAAATGCCCACCATGACGGTCTGCAAAAGCCGACCCCATCTAATCCTCCTAACGGAGAGGATGGCGGCGCTTCGCCCGCCCTTCCTCACGTTCCGGGCGTGCGAACGCCGCCAGGAGAACAAGGCGGACGATCCACCACCATCCGAGGATAAGGAAAAACCTCAGAACACTGGTGTGGACCCGTTTGAAGCTCTGAGAATAGCCATGTAACCTGCTGTAAAACACGCTGGTGAACAGGCGCTGATGGGCTTGTAGCTGGCTTCAATCCGGGCGCAACAATGGTTAGATGAGAGTGTGGCAAGGGTGTGGTAAGAGTGGGGTATTGATGGCGAGGGGAATCTGGTCGGTTGCCTGAGAGCGATCTGAAAGCAGACCGGCTAAAGGGTGGGTGAAAGTACGGTAAAAGTACGGTGATCCAGAAAATGGCATTCGAGGGGTGGATTCCAAAGGTTGCTGACCTTTGGCGCGGGTCTGGGCCGGCGTGAGGCCCAGAAACAGCATGGCTGCGCGGCTGAACGACATGGGCGTTCAGCCGCGAAAAATTTTGGGCGGTCAAAGGAGTGTGGCTTGAATCTGAACGCGGCGGGGGGCGGCGTCGGCAAAGACGAGGCCAGCGCCGAAACCGAGCGCGGCGCGGGCGGCTTCCATCGTGTGGCCGCTCGTGGTGACGTTGTCCACGAAATAGGTTTGTCGAAGTGTCAGGGCCTTGCGCGAGCGAGCAAAATGGTGCTGCTCTGGCGGGATGGGGCCTAGCGCAAGTTTGTGTCGCTCACATTGGGATTGAATCGGCTGTGTGCGGGTGATGGCTTTGACAACCTGAGCGGTGCCAGCGGCACTTGCCACATATCCAGCGATGAGGCTGGCAAGGCGGGTGTTGGCGTCGGTGTTGCCGGTGCTGTCGGGGATTGGAACAAGCCAGCAGGGGCCGGAAATAAACGCGGCCATTTCGCGGGCGGCGGTGTTGAAGTCCGCCGATGGGCTGGCGATGGTTTTGATGGCGTAGGCAAGGCGGCGGGTCTCGGCCTGCTCAAGTGAAAGCTGGCCGTTGCGCTGACTTGGATATTTGCGGGCGGAAAGGATGTTCATGGCAAGATGGCCGCGCCCCTGAGCGGAGCGCGGCCTGTGTAGGTTCAATCAAGCAGGCCGAACGTCGGCGGGGAAATAACAGGAATACTTCTGGTGCGGGTCGGTGACGCTGCCCAAACGGAACACGCCGCAAGGGTGCTGCCATGCCTGACGCTCGCGGTTCCAATGGAAACCAAGCTGCGCCAACTGCTGCCGCATCTCCGGGGCGGGTGTCTCGCGAAACGCCACCCAAACCCATCTGCCGACAACCTCGGCGAGATTGAACAAACCCGGATTGCTGGTTTTCAAAAGCTCCAAAACTTTGGTGATGGGCAAGGTGCGGTTCTTCTTCCGCGCCTCGGCATCAATCGGCAACCGATTGTCCGGCTTTGCCACTGGCGCAACTGCGCCCGCTGTTGCCGGTGTGTTGGTGTCTGTGCTGCTCAACTGTGCGGATCTGCTCCCGAGCCCGATTGATTTTTTTGTATTTGTTTTCATGGTCTTTTTTTTTCTGCTCTGCTGTGCGTCTTCTGTCCGTCGCCCTTCATGAAAGAGCGGAAGCCCCAGCCCTCCCCCGTGGGAGTAACCTTCAGGGGGCACCACGAGCGGGCAGGCTGGTTTTGGGCTGACGCCATGAGGGCGATGGAGAGAAACGCAGACGCAGAAAAAGCCGGACCTGAAAACTTGGGCGGCGCGCTGCTATGTGCGTCCCGGCCAACCCGCGTAGTCTTTTGAATCGAGCGAAGCGAGCAAATGTTTCAGTCTGCAGGCATGAATAATCAATCAACTGCAGAAACGGTCACCCTCAAATTTACCGGTCAAATCACCGTGGAGCGTGAAACGCTTGTTCTACTGTTGCGTGATGCGGCACCTGGACCTCTGGTGCCGATGGAGGCGAGGACTCCGATGTCGGTGCCCGTCGTTGATGGCAAACTGCCGAGACTTGCCTACTCGGTGCGTGAGACAGCAGAAACGCTCGGCATATCACCTGGGACAGTCTATCGCTTGTTGCGGCGTGGATTATTGCGAGGTTCGCTTCATGCCGTAACAAGATGATTGCGAAGACTGAGATTGAGCGATTCCTGAAGGAGACGTCGAAGTCGTTGTGGTGAGCGCAGCCTCCTTGGGGATGGAAGGAGGCGAGCAATGAGGATGGGCGGGGGTTTGGGGCGCAGACCCGGCTGTTCGCATTCCAGGCGGAGCGGCGGCGTTGGCGTGAAGGATGCCTGCGAACTGGCGCGGTGACTGCCCGCACGAGCGCGAAGGTGCGGATTAGCAGTCAGCGTGACAGTGAAGCAGCGGGATAGCACACAACGGCACATTGTCTGACATAAATTCCGTGCCGAAGGGTCCCGGCACGGGGAGTTGTCGGCACGAAAAGAATTTATGTGGGAGGAACGACCGAACGGACAATGTGTGTTGTGTGATGTCCCGGAAGCACTCCTGCATGACAACTCCGCCGCGTAGCCGATTTCCAACCTTGCCGGGTCCGCTGGCATCGTTCCCGGCATAGTCGCGCCAGCGCGAAGCCAATGAATCTGAGTCCCCGCCGATGGAACGTAGCGGAATGATGGCCGGATTTGGGGCGAACAGGGCAATCCGAGACAGCAGGCTGCGGAGTCCAGCGACGGGGTCTCGGACCAATTTGGTTTTGCCAGCGGGGTCGGCCAATTTCGCAAGCGCAGCCTGCGGAGCGCCGCGAAAGTTGGACCGTCCCCGCGACTATTGCGGTCATCTTGCCCGGCGAAGCCGCGCGGGCTACCACGGTGTCCTCGGCGATAGGCGGAGCCTCGCGCCGTATTGCGGTGTCTATCGGGGGTGGTCCTGGTCGGGCGAAGCCTCGCGACCATTGGTGTCTTGCTTTTTCGGGGGCGCACGACGTTTTTGACTGTCTCGCCAGTTTGCGGCCGTCGGAACGAAGCGAGAGCGTCCGCCGGTGCGAGCCGCACCTGCCTTCGGCGGATTGCGGCTAGCGGAGTGGAGCGGGTGCGAAGCTGGCGAGTCAGTCATCGTGCGCGGGCGAAACCGTGCCGATACTTGGCGCGTGGGGAGTGGTTCGGCGCTTGCGCCTGGCCGCGACCGAGCGCAAGCGTCGGCTCTGTGAAGCCTGGCTGCTGTCTTTTCCTGACGAGGAGCGAAGCGACGAGGTTTCAATGCCTGACACCGCGCTTAAATCATCCGCCAACCTGAACGGTTGGAATGCGGGAATGACGTTCAAATACCTGAAACCGTTATACGCGCGCGCGGTGTAGCGAAAGGGCCGCCGAGCGGGACATCCGTAAACCCGAGATGGCGGCCCGGTGCCCGGCCATAGCCTGCGTTAGCAGGCTGGCCGGGCATGAGCGTCAGGCATTCCGCGCGTGCGGCAGCGACATGAATAAATGGAAACCGTGAATGGGTGCGCGGTTCGTATTGGTTGAGCACGCGAATGGAGCCCCTGCAGCGCGAACTCAATTTATTTCGAGCGTTAGCGAGCTAATTCTCTGGGTTTGCCATCATAGACACCCTGGTTTAAAAAAAGCGCATGAACGGCCAAGAGAAAAAAGTTACACGTGGAGGAGCTTTATGAAGCGGTCTGGTCGAAGACGCTCAAGACGCTTGCACATGAATGGAATACAACCTATCTGCGTTGGGGGCGAGGCCTGCCGAAGAAATGGAAATCCCTCAGCCAGGCCAAGGACACTGGCAGGCAATCGCGCTCGGTCACACGGTTGAAAAGCCACCCCTTCCAGAACGGACAGAAAAAACGTTCCGGCAGGAATTGGTTTTGTTGCCACAAGGTTTCCGGCCGGTCAAAAACCCAATGGCAAAGAAAATTACCGCTGTCGTTGAAGTCGTTCAAAAGTTGCCGGAGACGCCGAAAATGCCAGAGGCGGACATGCAAGCCTTTCACAGGCAGCCGATGGGGTAATTCTGGATCTGCTGCGGCAGGCCAGAAAGATTGATTTTTGGACGGCGACCATTTCAAAAAAAGTTTATCCTTACGAACTCACGCGTTGGTTTGGGTTGGACAAGAACTCAAAAGTGACCGATGCGAGTTTTTGGCGAGTGCGCTGAAGAAGGTGCGCAAGGAATACCAATGCTTCCGGGTCGAGGTCGGTGAGAGTAGGGAGAACTGCTACAGCTACGGAACCGGGCCCACAGCTTCTGTATCACGATAGGGTTGCGGGATGGTTTTGAGTGGAAGGACGCCTGGGAGGAGGCTTGGACTTTGGCCGAGAATCCAAATTCGTTTTGCCTTGAGCGATAACGCGCTACGCCTGTATGAATGGAGCAAGGAACCCAAAAACACCTCGGGCGATCGCGGCAAACAGCGCGAGGACAGCACCAAAACCAGGTTGCGCAAAACTTACAGTGATCTTGAAGATCACCTGCGGGAAATCCGCCTCAAGGCGGAGCCCAGCATTCAATGGGAAAAAAAATATGATTGCGGGCGCAATCAACTGCGCGTCTGGTTTTAAAACAAGGAAGTGATTTATTACCAACACGGCCCATTGAATCCATCGCTCGGATTAAATATCGCAGAGATTTGCCACGCCGAACTCGAACGGTTCCAAAACTGGCTGATCGGGGAAATTTTGAAGCCTGGATTTCCGGATGGAAAGGAAACCGTGGGCATCTTTGAGGTTCGCAACCGGAAAATGATGAAGCAGATATTCAACCGGCTGCCGCAGGAATGCGGGAGATATCGTGAAAGTGCATAAATATTCGAATCTAGTAAGACTTGATGGAAGGAATTGAAATCCAACACAGTTTTGAGGATGGCTCAGGACCCTGGCTGGTAGTTTGCCAACCGGATGAAGGCCTTACCTGGCGAGAAATCAAAGCGCGGCTGATGACCAAAGCCAAAGAAATTCCACTGGAGAAGAAATACAACCTTAGACGCGGACAGCCGGGCGCTACTCCGATAAATATTTGATTTGAGAAAAAATGAGTTTTTACGAGCAGATGACTCCCCCGGTGGAGGAGCGAATGGAAAACGAAATCGGATTTCAAGCCGACTGGGATCATCAAAACTTCGAAGCCTCCTTTGGAATTCTCCCTGGAAGAAATAGATGAAAGGACAGAGTTCGATTTGCGGGCCATAAAATGGAAAGATACCAATACATTTTAGACCCCATATAAAGTCAAGCAAAGAGCCACAGCATTACAATGAAGTAAGAAGGGCACGTACGTTTTGGGGCTGAGGCAAGACAAGCTTTTAGATGGGGACAAGGTCAGGATAGCAATGTGAAGGTTTACTACGATTAGGTCGGCTCATCCCCCCCAAAAAAAACGGGCCAGAAGGTTTGCAACTGCAACCGTATGCCGGACGACTATTGCAGTTTGCGGCCGGCGTGACGCTGCGACCGAGGGCGGACTATTTCACGCGACACCGGGGGTTTCACGGAATGGCTTTATAAACCGTGGGGGTGAGCGGAGGGCGGTTACGCCAATACTCGACGCAGGCGGGTGATGGCGCGACCAACCGAGGAGCGTGATTTTGCCACTTCGTCAGACCAGACGATACTGAGGCTGCGGTTTAATGCGCGCATGCCTTTGGCTGATACCAAGGCGAACTGTTGTTCGGGCAATGATTTGGCGGCAACGTCCGGTAGGAACGCGGCGGCCATTCCGCTTTCGACGGCCGAGACCAACAGACTGAAAGTTTGGGCCTGTATCACCGGGCGGAGGTTTAATCCCAAAGTGGCTGCGGTGACCTGCACGGTTTTGGTAAATAATCCGTCGCCCGCGAGTTCGGCAAATGGCAGCGACTGTCCCTCGAACACTTCGGAACCCTCGCGTGACCCGAGCAGACTCTCGTGGAATTGCCAGGACATATTGAATGGGCTTGATCAGCTCGCTCTGAAGATCATCAGTGATGGCATCGGTGCGCATGATGACCAAATCAACACTGCCGGCGAGCACTTCGCGCAAAGCCAATTCCGTAGTCAGATTGTGGACATCAAATCGGAGAGGCGGGTCGCCCGACATCAGTCCGGCGAGATGGGGCATGACCAACCAGCGCAGAATGGCTTCACCGGCACCCAAACGAACTGTCTCAGCCCTGGCAGCGGCAGCATTCATCACGTCGTCAAGCCCGCCAAAAAAAGTCTGCGCCGCCAATGCCACGCGACGACCGTTTGCATTTGGTTTCAGGTTTTTGCCGATTCTATCAAACAGGGTTGCTCCGAGAGCCAGTTCCAACCCTTTCAACTGGCGGCTGAACTGGCTTTGCCGATTCGGATTCGGTCCAGCAGCGGCGGCAATGGTTCCAGCCTCAACCACCGCACATAATGTATGCAAGCGGTCAATCGAGATACCGACCAAGGTCGCGCTTTTGAAGCTCATATATGAACTTAAAGACATGATACATGCAATAACATGATTTTACAACACTATATTTAATGCCATAATGACGCCATGACGAGATTACAAGATTTACGAGTTGGCGGCATCCTCCGGGGATTGATTCCCGGACAATCGGTGACGTTGCGCCATGTTGAACTGCACAGCGACGACGTCGCTTCAGTCACATTCGTAGATGGCGAGGGCAAGGTGGAACAGGCGCTGATATATCGCGACCAAGAGCCACAGTTGGAACTCGTCCTGCAAAGCCGCCCGTTAAGTTTTGTGGCGGATGGCGCCATGTTCCGTTTGGTGTCCGAAGCCCAGCGGTTACGCTTCGCATTCTTCTTTGACCCGTCATTGCGGTAAATACGTCGGCAGTTGATCCTTTTCCCCACCAGATCACTGCTGTTTATGAGACAATGCTGATTCCCGGGCATTGCGGTTCCTGCTCGCCGATGACCCGGCCTCGGGCAAGACGATTATGGCGGCATGCTTATCAAGGAACTTATTATTGCGGGGACATCGCCCGGGGCCGATTGTCGCCCAGGCGGACTTGTCGAACAATGGCAGGATGAACTCGACGAGAAATTCAGTCTGGCATTCGACATCATGACAAACGAAGGGTTGCGAGCCGCCCGGACTGGCAACTGGTTTCAGGAACACAACCTGTGCATCGCCCGGCTGGACAAACTGAGCCGCAACGAAGACGTCCAGGCGAAATTGTCGTCGGTGGATTGGGATCTGATCATAGTGGACGAATCGCACAAAATGTCGGCGCCCTACTTTGGCTCCGAAATCAAATACACCAAGCGTTTCAAGCTCGGCCAAGTGTTGTCCCGGTGCACCCGCCAGTTTCTCCTGCTGACCGCCACGCCGCACAACGGCAAAGACGAGGATTTCCATATTTTTCTGTCGTTGCTCGATGGCGACCGGTTTGAGGGCAAGCCGCGCGATGGCGCGCATGTGGCGGATGTTTCCGACGTGATGCGACGCATGGTGAAGGAGCAGTTGGTGACCATGGAGGGCAAACCGCTGTTTCCCGAACGATTTGCCTACACGGTGGATTACACGTTGAGCGCCGAAGAAGCCGACCTTTACCGCCACGTCACCGAATATGTCCGTGAAGGCTTCAACAACGCCGACAAGCTCAACAATGAAAAGCGCAAGGGCACCGTCGGCTTCGCGCTGACATTGCTCCAACGCCGTCTCGCTTCATCGCCGGAGGCCATCTACCAGTCGCTCCGCCGCCGCCTGGAAAGACTGGAGGATCGTCTGCGTGAAGAGAAGTTGCTGCGCCGGGGTTCGGCCATGGCGACCACGCGGCTGGCCGATTCACCGGAACTTTCCGAAGAAGACATTGAAGATCTGGACGATGCGCCCGAATCCGAACTGGAGCAGGCCGAGGAAAAGATTGTGGACCAGTCCACAGCGGCGCAGACCATCGCGGAACTGGAGAAGGAAATTGCGGAACTGCGCTCGCTGTCGCAGGAAGCCGCGCGGTTGCGCCGTTCAGGCAAAGACGAAAAGTGGCAACGGCTTTCCGAGACCCTGGAACTCCCGGAAATGTTCGACGCCAATAAAAATCGGCGGAAGCTCGTTTTATTCACCGAGCACCGCGACACGCTCAATTATCTCGCTGAAAAACTGGCTGACCGGTTGGGCAACCAGAATGCCGTCGTCGTCATCCACGGCGGGACGCCGCGCGAACGCCGGCGCCAGGCCCAGGAATCCTTTGAGAACGACCCCGAAGTGCTGGTGCTGCTGGCGACCGATGCGGCGGGTGAGGGCATCAACCTGCATCGCCGGGCGCATCTCATGATCAATTACGATTTGCCGTGGAATCCCAACCGCATTGAACAACGCTTCGGGCGCATTCACCGCATTGGGCAGCGTGAAGTTTGTCATTTATGGAATCTGGTGGCGTATGAAACCCGCGAGGGCGAGGTCTGGCATCGGCTGCTCTCAAAACTGCAAACCCAGCGTCAGAGTCTTGGCGGCGCAGTGTTCGACGTGTTGGGCCAAGTATTCCGCGACCAACCATTGAAGGATTTGCTCATCAGGGCCATCCGCTACGGAGACGACCCGACCAATAAAGCCAAGCTCGACCAGATTGTGGATCGCGAACTCGACACGGAGAAGCTCAAGGCCCTCATCGAAGACCGGTCGCTGTTTCACGAGCGCCTTGACCCTGCGCGCGTCCGCAACATTCGCGATGAAATGGAGCGTGCACAAGCCCGGCGACTACAGCCGCACTATATTGGCTCGTTCTTCTTGAGGGCGTTTGAGCAATACGGCGGCAGTGTGCATCGTCGCGAACCTTTCCGTTACGAAATCCGGCATGTGCCTGTGACCATTCGCAATCGGGATCGCGTTATCGGCCAGCGTGCGCCAGTGCTGAAGGCGTATGAACGCGTCACTTTTCACAAAGAATACATGCGCATGGACGGCAAGCCGCCAGCCGCGCTGGTCGCGCCGGGCCATCCGTTGCTCGATTCGGTGGTGGACCTACTGCTGGAGCAGCATCGCGACTTGCTGCGCCAGGGCGCGGTGCTGGTGGACACAAACGACAAGGGAACGGAACCACGCGTGTTGTTTTATCTGGAACATAGCATCACAGATGGGCGCCGCGATGCTGCTGGGCAATCCGCGCGTCATTTCCCGGCGATTGCAGTTCGTCGAAGTGGGACGGGATGGCGGGCTCGTGAACGCGGGTTTCGCGCCGTATCTGGATTACACCCCGCTGGCCGAGGAACAGAAGGCCGCAGCGCAATTATTGCTGCACGAAGCCTGGCTGGGCGAGGGATTGGAAAGCCGCGCCAGTTCACATGCCATCAAGACCATCGTGCCCGAACATCTGCGCGAAGTAAAAACCCGGCGCGAGGCGTTGATTGATAAAACCCTGACGCAAGTGAAGGCGCGGTTGCTCGCGGAAATCCGGTATTGGGATGAGCGGGCGAATAAACTGCGAGCGCAGGAAGAAGCCGGGCGGAACAAGGGCAGTTTGAACTCCAACAATGCCAGGCAACGCGCGGACGAACTGAGTGGACGACTGCAAAAGCGTGAGGATGAATTAAACCGCGAACGTCAGATCACGGCCCGCCCGCCGACAGTGCTGGGCGGCGCGCTGGTCATCCCTGCGGGCTGGTTTGCCCTAGCTGCGCGGCAACGAACGATGTGGCGGCATTACATGAAACACCTCCGATGTATGGCGGTCCGAACAAGGAAGTCGAGCGCTTGGCGATGGAAGCGGTGATGGCCTTCGAGCGGGCACAGGGCTTCGAGCCACGCGATGTCTCAAAGGAGAATCGCGGCTACGACGTGGAATCACGCTATCCAGAAAACCACGTGAAAGCAGGGCAACTGCGTTTCATTGAAGTGAAGGGCCGGGTGGCTGACGCCGACACCGTCACCGTGACGAAGAATGAAATTCTGACCGCGTTGAACAAGCCGGACGATTACATTCTCGCCCTGGTGTTCATTGGCCCAAATGGCGCAGAGAAGCCGCGCTATCTCAGCAAGCCATTTGAGCAAGAACCTGATTTCGCCACCGCCAGCGTTACCTTCCGGCTCAAGGATTTGATGGCGCGGGTGGAAACGCCAATCGCATGACACCTCCTGATTATTTCAATCGTGTCGCCGCGAGCGCGGGCGAGCTTTGGGTGAAACTCAGAGACCCGGTGCTGGCCGGGCCGTGGAAGCAGCTTTTCGCGCAAGTGCAAAGTCCGCGGCATGTGCTGTCCGAGTTGCTGCAAAATGCGGATGACGCGGGGGCGAAATCGGCCAGCGTGCGGGTGGCGAACAACGAGTTCGTGTTCGAGCATGACGGCGAGGATTTTAACGAGGAGCAGTTTCAATCCCTGTGCCGGTTTGGCTACTCGAACAAGCGCAACCTCCACACGATTGGTTTCCGGGGCGTGGGTTTCAAATCCACGTTCAGCCTGGGCGACCGCGTGCGGATTCAAACGCCCACGCTGGATGTGTATTATGACCGCGAGCAATTCACCCTGCCGGTGTGGAGCAACCATGCGAACGCCACGGCGCAAACGCGGATCAGCGTGCAGGTGGTCGACAAATCGCGGCTCTTGCTGCTGCGCAAGAACCTGGAAGCGTGGGCTACCAGCCCCGCCTCGATGCTTTTCTTTCGCAACCTCCAGTCCCTGACGGTGGAATCCCATACGGTTTGCAAGGAAGTCGTTGCGCGCGGGCCGATTACCGGGTCGCAGCGGATACGGCTGACGGGAGCGGGCGCTGAGGAATTGCTGCTCATTCGTTCGGAAGAAGAAGCCTTCCCCGAAAACGTGGTGAATGAAATCCGGCAGGAACGCAACGCGGATGACCTGCACCTGCCGCCGTGCTCGGTGGAATTTGTATTGGGACTGAAGGGCGACCAACGCCTGTTCGTGGTGCTGCCAGCCGGCACGGACGTGGACCTGCCGTTTTCGATCAATGCGCCCTTTCTCCAGAACCCGGATCGCACCGCGATCAAAGACCCCGAGGCATCGGCATGCAACCAATGGCTGCTGGAGCGCGCCGGACGGCTGGCGGGCGAAGCGATGGCAGCGTGGCTGGGGAAAGAGCATTTATCAGCCGAGAACCGGGCCGGCGCATACGAGTTGTTGCGCGGACCGGTCGCGGACGCGGCGGACCAGACGACCAGCGCGACGAAGCAGGTGATGGACGCCATGCTCGACGCCGTGGAAGACGAGCCGGTGCTCCTGACAACCGAGGACAAGCTTGCTCGAATCGGCGAATGCACTGCGTTGCCGTCGGAATTGCACGAGGTTTGGGACGCAAAGGAACTGACGAGTGTTTTCGCCAAGGCCGCCAAGCATCTGCTGTCGGCGGCGGTAAATCGGCGGGCTTGTCAGGCGTTGGAAGCGCACGGGTGGATCGAGACAGTGTCGGCGGAAACGGCGCTGCAAGCATTGGTTGCACAACCGGTCGTGCCGAAGCCAACAACCTGGGCGAGCCTGCAACTACTGTGGGATTGGGTGAGAAGAACATGGCTGGGACTGGAACGGGGAACGCCGCCGCACTTTGCGGATTGTCCCCGTCGAGGGACAACCTTCACTCCAGCCGGACAATGAGATCATTCGCATTTCGTCACGAGGTCAGCAACTCTCGGAGGCCGACCGGAATTTCATCTCGAATTTTGCGCTGGCGATTGATCAGGAATGGATCACCCACCTGAACAAGCTCAAGACGAAGGACGGGGACAACGACAAACCTCCGGCACTAAATCTCCTGCAAGTGCTGAACCTGCATGAGCCGAGTCAGGTGGACCGCATCGCGGCACAGGCTTCGCGGCGGCTGCTGGCGCGCGGCAAAACGCCAGTGACCGACTGCGTGCGCATCGCGCACATCTTCGCGGCGCTGGATGCGACCGTGCCGGATGATTTTCAGTTTGCGATGGAGGACCTGCACCTACGGCCGTCGGAAGCAACGCGCTGGTAGGATATCCAGTGGATCGGTGGAGTTGCTATTGCCCAAGGCGTGGGCCGAGCAGCATCTTTTGTACGCCAGTTACTCGGGTGAATTCAAGTCATGCACTCGTGACCGCTGGGAGGCGTGGGTGTTTTCATCCAAAAGCAAGCTGCACAATTTCGTCCCGATCCTGGTGCAAGAGAAAAAAATTCGGGTCGCTCGGAACTGGAAAAATTCGTCGTCAGCCGGGAAGGCGAAAAGCCAAGCGAATATCGTTACAAGAGCAACGATTTCAGCATCCAAGACTGGCATTTTCCCACCCCGGTTGTCCAATTCTGGGAGCAGCAAGCAGCAACCAACCCTCAAATATGGTCCTCGGTTTTGAGGGGCATGTTGAGCGGGCCTGACATGCAGTGGGAAGATGCTTTGACTATCACCGTTCAACAGGAAAGTTCAACCACAACTTCAAAAAGCACCTTGTCTTGTGGGCGGGTGCTTCCGGCGTGGCTGATCCAATTGCGGTCGGTCGCCTGCCTGAAAGACACGCACGGCAATCTGCGCACGCCGCCGGAACTGCTGTTGCGCACGCCGGAAACGGAGTCCCTTTTAAACATCGAGCCGTTTGTGGAAGCGGAACTGGATGACGCCCCGGACAAGAAGCGCTTGCTGCGTCTGCTCGGCGTGCGTGACAGCGCGACAAGCTGGGAGAAGGTCGTGGACCGATTGCGCGGGCTTACCAAAATCAAGGACACGATGCGAGTGCTGGCGGATGTGCTGCGGTTGTATGAAGCGCTGGACCGCATTGCCATGCGGTGCTCCACCGAGGACCTCAACGAACTGCGGGCGGTGTTTGCTGCCGAAGCACTGGTGTTGAGCAGCTCGCTTGAATGGTTCTCCTCGGGTGAATTGTCGCTGCACGCCAACCCGGAGGACGAATTCACCCGTGGTACATTCAGCGGCTCACGCGCTGGCGCTCTGGTTACGGCTTGGTGTGCCGGAGCGTCCGGCCTTGGAGAAAAGCCTGGAATGGTTAAAGACGCTGGCTGCAGGAACGCGGCTGGATGGCGCTCACAGACGCGCGTCGGTGGCGCTGACAGCGGCGGGCGACGGGTTTGGGAGGAATTGGGGCATTGGCTGAGCTGGACAGACGTGGGAAGCGGTGACGACGCTGAAATATCACGTTTCCATGCGCAACCTGACGCGCTGGGAAAAACTCACCGCGCCGACGAAGCGCGCGCGGCGGATCGGATGCTGCACGGCGAATTGGCCGAGGAAGCGCCGTTCACGCCGGTGCGACGGCTGGCGGAAGCCATCACCATGCAGGTGACTAATGTTCAGCCGATTTCCGGCCAGACGCGACGCATGGAAGGGCTGCGACCGCTGGCTGACGGCCTGTGCCGGGTGAAACTGAGCGACGGGGCAGCCACGGCAAGGTGCGAGAGGTTGCGCGGCGGCTGCTTAATACGACCTGGCAGACTCGCTCAAATGGAGGTCACGCCCTACATTGACGGCACGCCCGCCGGCGAACCGCTGATGCCGAAGGTGCTGTGGTCGGGTTCGCCCTTTATTTGGCGGGCCTCCACCGTGCGCTTACTGCGCGAGCTGAAGGAGGAACTGACGCGGCCTTTCGGGGAATGGAAGTCATGGAAGCCGTGGCCGATTGCATAGACCGTGACGAGGAATTTGTGCGCAATATCCGGCCGCAAATTTTGAACTTGAAGCGCAAGCTGAACTGCCGCCGAGGAGAGAAACCAGACGGCAAGGAAGAGAAGTCGGAGAATGGCAGAGGCGAGAGCGAGGGTGAGAGTGGCGAAGCGGAAAACGAGCTGGAGAAAATGAGGGATAAGACCGACGAAAACGAGGAAAACCGAGAAGGGAACACCCGCCGGAAGAGAGAAGGAAAAGCCGCCTCAGAAGCCGGAAAAGCCGCCGAAGCCCTCTACGTTCACGGGACCGCTACGCGAAGTCCGAGAGGATTCAGGTGGCATGAGGCGGAGGGTGTTACACGGCATGCGAACGGCACACATGGATTGACAAGGGTGAAGCGCCGTTCAATTGGCAGGAGCATGTGAACGGCAGCGACGCGACCAAGCGCCTTTTTGTGGCGGAGGAATCCTTGGCGCGCGGCGTCGAGATTCCCTACGAGCTTTGGTGGCTGATGGAGATCAACCCGGACGCAATCGCGCTCGTTTTGTGCGGCGATACGGGTGAGCCAAACGAATGGGGTGCCAGCAAACTACAGGGAACCAAACGCCGCCGGCCAGATTCACTGCACCGTCGCGGTTCATTTTGAAGGAAACAGGCTCAGGAAAGGAGGCGGCATGAAAAAACATTCCAAATCGCCCAGAACTTACAGCGCGCAAACTCTTAAAATACTTTGGGGGCGTGCGGCTGGGCGGTGTGCTGTCCCCGAGTGTCGAATTGAATTAGTCAAAGATGCAACTGACCACGACCCAATCGTGGTCATTGGGGACATCGCCCATATTGAAGCTTCAAGCGACAAAGGTCCACGGGCAAATCGCAAACTTTCGGCGAAAGATCGGGACAGCTATGAGAACTTGATTCTTCTCTGCAAGAATTGCCACTTCCGGTTCGACGGCCAGAAAAAGACGAACACGGTCCCAGCGGAATCAAGCAACTGCGTGCTGCCCACGAGAGTTGGGTTCGAGTATCGCTGCCGGAGCGCGGGCACAGCACGAGCGGATGGAACGTCCTCCTGCTCCAGGGAGAACACCCAGTAATTCCGCGCTGACCGTCGCGGCGCTTTCCCCCGATTATCCAAAAGGTAAACCAATCGTCCTTTCGGTATCGCCGAAAGAACCATGGTTACAAACGTTTCGGAGGCTGGCCAAGGCAGTTAACGGTTTCCTGGCAAAGGGAGATCCGTTCGATAGCCGGTTTGCTGTCTTCCCGCTCGCGCCTGTTTCGGCGTGCTTGGCGGTGGGATACATTTTAACCAATCGGCCAAGAGTTCGGTTGTTTCAGCATCACCGAACTATGGCATCATGGGCATGGCCGAAACAAAAATCTCTGCCGAATGGTTTCAAGGTCACCGGCCTGCCCGCGAAGCGTACTACCCGCACAGGAGATGTGGCTATTTGTTTCCACCTGAGCACCAGAATTCAGTCGGCAGATATTCCAGTTCCCAGAGTCGCTACTGCGAGTCATAGACATCGCCGTTCCCGAACCGAGCGTGCATTGGTTGAAGTCGCCGAATCAGCTTGATGCGCTCGGCAATGTGGCGACCAATGTTTTTATCGCCTTGCTGCAGGCGATTGCCAAACGCTACCCGCTGGCATCTGCTTTATGCAGGCCCAGCGCCGGGCGCAGTCAAGGTGGGCCAGCAATTGAATCCGACCATGAGTCCACCCACCCAACTTTATGAATTCAATCGGACACGGAGTCCGCGATACATGCCAAGCATACTTCTTGGAGGAACAAAGTAATGACCAACCATGAATACCTCAAACAGCTTCTCGCTGGACAGGACTTGACTACCACTCAGATCGCGACCCTTCAGCGCTGCCGTGAGGCGATTGAAGGCCAAGTCGCACAACTTGAGGGCAATCCTCGTTTCTACTACGCAGGTTCATACGGGAAGAAAACGATGATCGCTGATAGCTTCGACTTGGATGTTGTAGCCTATTGGCCGGTCAGTTGCACTTACACTCTCAAGGACATTTTTGAAGCGGTCGGTCCGGTTCTTCAACAGAAATGGAAGAGCGCCAGCCCAAAAACTGTTGCTTGGACGATTTCCTTTCAAGGCGGTTTCCACATTGATGTCGTTCCAGGCCGGGCGCTCGACCAGGCTTACAAGGAAGCCAATCTCTACCGGAGTGACAAGGATTCCTCGATGAAGACGAGTATCAAAGTCCACATCGACACGGTCAGAAACAGCGGGCAACAGGTTGCAATCCGACTCATGAAATTGTGGAAGGTTCGCAACGTAGTGCCATGGAAGAAATCACTCGCATTGGAACTAATGACCATCGAAGCATTGAAGGGAACTTCCACAACGGATCTGGAGCAGCAACTCCTGAAAGTTTTTGCTCACGTTCGGGACACGATTTAGAGGGTTCGGATTGTAGACCCCGCCAATTCAAACAACGTCGTTTCAGATGAATTGAGCGAAAGCGACCGCAAGGCAATCAAGTCATCAGCCAATGTTGCGATCGCGGCCAAGTTGTGGAGCGATGTATTCCATGTGTCGTGACGCCAACCAACCTCCAAGGATGATTGCATGAAGAAACAAGATTTTGTGAAGGCGGTTCGACAAGGCGCGGCAAAATTTCGCGCTGACAATATCGTCATCACGACAGACGCAGGCCAACTGCAAGGCAAAGGATTGCTGGAAGTCACTGGCGGGCGTTTCAGGCTGCATGTCACCCTGGACGCCGGGAGCAAAATCCCCGAAGTGACCACTGGAATCAAGGTTCAGCGGGAATTCTGGACTATGCAGGGAAAGATCGAAGATGAAATCGGTTTCAGCCTGCAAAGTCTGCCCAACAATGTCTCGCGGAACTACACTTTTGGACAGGCTGAAAAATTCAGTGTGGATTTTACGGCGGGTCACATAGAACTCGCCGCCATTGGATTTGACAGCCTGACCAGCAAGCAGGTTTTTGAACTACAGCAGCAGGCGACCGGAAAACCCATAGCCGCCGGTGTTGAAGCGCCGCCGCAAAACGTAATGGTGGTTTTCCACGCAGTTTTGCCAAACTTCAAACTCATCGAGCGCAATGGTGGGACGGAAACAAAGCGGAAGAACGACTTTCTGGGCGAAAGCAGCCAGTCCACGCTGGACACGTTCCACGGCCAGAAATGGAGGCATGGGAATATGGCTTGGTCGAGCGAGATGGCGATCTGCATGTGCATCTGCTTTCGAAACCCGAACACCAGTCACAAGGCGAAAACCACGACTGGAGACTGTTTCAGGCCTTTCTAAACGCGTTGGCCTTTACGCACGCCCAACATGCCTGGCCGTTCTCTGTTGAATACCGGCGCGATGGAAAACTCATCACCGACCGGGTTCATCTCCACGAAGATGTCGCCGACTCACCTCATGCCCCGTTCAGCGAAGCGCTGGCATTCAACAACCTGACCAAGAAACTAACGTGGTCATTCGGGGTGGCTGCGGAGCACGCTTACACATTTTTCAGTGGCGATGCACGCTTGGCCCGCGAGGTTGAAACACTCCTGTTCATTTTTCGTGAAGCCACTGGACGCGGAATTCCCAAGCGCATCGCCCTGTTGAGCCTGTGCAGCCTTTTTGAAAGTTTGGTGCGCACCGTCCATGAGGAGGAGGTCGCGCCCAGAGCGCAGACTCCGCCGCCGAATTCCAGCGGGTAAAGAACGAAGTCTGCGAGAGCCTTCTGAAAAAAGGGCAACCTCCATACGAGCGTCTGGTGGCCATATTCAAGCCGGCTGAACCGGTGAACGACCGGATGCGTTTTGACGGAGTCATCGAGCACTTGGGCTTGAAGCCAGAAGCCTATTGGCAGGAGCTTTACGGATTGTGGAGCAAGTTCCGCAACCCGATGAGTCATCGCATGGCCAAGGAAGACAAGTCGGAGGACTCCATCAAGGACGAGTTGATCGCAGAGTCTCGAATCGCGGGCGCAATCAACTGCATGATTTTGAAGCTCATGAAATACTCCAGGGCTACGTCCGCCTTATCGGTCTATGAAGACAAATACGGCCAAATCTGATTTAATCCCGAAACGCTTTTTCAACTGCTCATGACCTACAAAAAGAAACTCATTGAAGTCGCGCTGCCGCTGGAGGACATCAACCGCGAGGCGGCGCGGGAAAAATCCATCCGGCATGGGCATCCGTCTACGCTGCATTTGTGGTGGGCGCGGCGTCCGCTGGCGGCGTGCCGGGCGGTGCTGTTTGCGTCGCTGGTGGATGATCCGTCCGAGTGCATGAAGGAATTGCTCGCCGATACGGGCAAGCGGGCGGCGGCGGAGAAGGACTCAAGCTGCGCAAGAAAGCCTGGGCGGAACTGAAAGCGATATTTAACAAGGCCCGCGGTGCGGGCATGAAATCCGTCCCGACCCCGGCACTGAACCGAAGCTGGAGGAAGTCATCGTCGAGCTGGAGCGGGAGCGGTGTTCAACATCATCCGCGAATTGGTGAAGTGGGAGAACTCGAATGACGAGCGCGTGCTCAACAGAGCGCGAGCGGAGATGATGCGTTCCACGTGCGGCAAGCCGCCGCCGATCTATGACGCGTTCTGTGGCGGCGTTTCAGTCCGCTGGAGGCGCAACGGCTTGGACTGGAGGCTCACGCCAGCGATTTGAATCCTGTGCAGGTGTCATCACAGAGGCGCTGATCGAAATCCACCGAAATATGCGGGCAAACCGCAGGTGAATCCGGAGGCAAAGAGAAAACTGAGCGCCTCCGGCTGGTGGAAGGGTGCGGCGGGGTTGGCCGGAGACTCCATACTGCGGCGATTGGATGAGAAGCGAAGCGGAGAAACGCATCGGCCATCTTTATCCCAAGGTGAAACTGCAGAAAGGATTCGGAGGCGGCGAAGCGACTGTAATTGCGTCACTCTGGGCACGCACTGACGCCAGTCCAACCCGGCGGCCAAAGGCGCACATGTGCCGCTGGTTCGATCTTTCTGGTTATCCTCCAAGCCCGGGAAAAAAGCGTGGATCGAACCGGTGGTGGATCAGAACACGATGACTTACAAATTTGAAGTCCGCACCGGGGAAGGTGAACCGCGCCCCGGAACTATCGGCAAGAAAGGTGATGTTTGCGTTCTCACAGGAAGTCCGATAACGCGCGAATACATTCGCGGTGAGGGCAAAGCGGGCCGAATGGCCATCCGCCTGATGGCTATCGTTGCCGAAGGACAAAGAGGAAGAATTTATCTGTCTCCAACCGGAGATCACGAGCGCCTAGCGCTTGACGTCAAACCGCCGGATGACGTTCTTAACACAGAAATCATCGGTGACATGCGATACCTGACACCAGTCAGCTACGGGATGAACACGCACCGAAGCTTATATACCTATCGTCAGCTCGTAACCTTGACTGCGTTCTGTGATTTGGTTCAGGAGGCACGTGCGAAGGCACTCGAAGATTCCGCAGGCGACCAGAATTACGCTGATGCCGTCGCAACGTTCCTCGGCATGTGGATAAGCCGCTTTGTTGACCTCAACAACGCACTCTGTCAGTGGCGTTCTGACCCTGCAAAGCAACACGTCGGGCATCTTTTCGCCAGGCAAGCGATTCCGATAGTTTGGGACTTCGCCGAGGCAAATGCTTTGGGGTCTTCGGCGGGTAGCTTCGACAAGACTTTTCTGTTTGTGCCGAAAGTTGTTGAAGGACTAGCCGCAGCCCCCTGCGGTTGGCTGCGTGCAACAAAAGAGTGCGACCGACATCGCGATGGCCGACCGACCATTCGTGTTTTCAAGCGACCCGCCTTATTACGACAACGTGCCTTATGCGGACTTGTCGGATTTTTTCTACGTCTGGCTACGACGTTGTCTTCAGCCAGTCTATCCTCAACTCCTTGGCACAGTGCTCGTGCCAAAGGTAGATGAATTGGTTGCGGATCAGTTTCGTCAGGGTTGGAAAAGAGCAAGCACGGGTCTTTTTTGAACGTGGGATGGGCCGCGTGTTTGAGCGAATGCGAGAGACGAGCCGACCCTGCTTTCCCAGCTACGATCTACTACGCGTTCAAACAGACGGAGGATGACGAAGACAATGATGCTGAAAGCGATGAGCCAAACACTGCTCGCGCTTCAACTGGATGGGAAACTTTCTTGCAAGCTTGATTCATGCGGTTGGCAGATTGACGGCACTTGGCCAATGCGGTCGGAGATGAGTAATCGTATGCGGTGGCAGTAATGCGAATGCTCTTGCTTCTTGCATTGTTCTGGTTTGCCGTCCGCGTCCAAAAGACGCAGGTGTTGCATCACGCCGTGATTTTCTGGCTGCATTGAAGAAGGAGTTGCCCGATGCGTTGCGGCTTTTGCAAAAAGGCAACATCGCGCCGGTGGATTTGGCCCAAGCTGCCATCGGGCCGGGTATGGCGGTGTTCAGCCGTTACGCGCGTGTGCTGGAAGCGGATGGTTCGCCCATGAGCGTGCGCACCGCGCTGTCGCTTATCAACCAGTCCCTTGACGAGGTGCTGGCCGAACAGGAAGGCGAGTTCGACGCAGACACTCGCTGGGCACTGGCGTGGTTCGACCAAAACGGATTCAACGAGGGCGCGTATGGCACGGCAGAGACGCTTTGCACCGCCAAGAACACCAGCGTGGCCGGGATGGTCGAGCTGGCATCCTCGCCGCGAAAGGCGGCAAGGTGCGCCTGCTGAAAAAGGAGGAGTTGGACGCGGACTGGAATCCGGCCACGGACGAACGCCTCACGTCTGGGAAGCGACGCATCATCTCATCCGCTCGCTCGACAGCGGCGAAGCAGTGGCCGCCGCGTTGTTGAAAAGGCTGGGAGTGATTGCCGAGTCGCCCGTGACCTGAGCTACCGCCTTTACACCGTCTGCGAACGCCGCAAGTGGTCCCAGGAAGCCATCGGCTACAACGCGCTGGTGCTGAGCTGGCCGGACTTGAAACGCCAGGCGGATGAACAAAAAGACCTCGGCCCGGCGCAGAGGGAGTTGATCTAATCCATGGCCAAGGACGCCCTTAATCCAACGCTTTTGTCCTGGTCGGCCTTCGTGCCGGTTTCGGAAGGAGAGGATCCGCTTGGCCTCAACCGGCGGGTCTCAACGCGGTTGGCGGGACAACTTTTTTACTGTATCACCTCTATCACCCCGCGCGCCCGTTATTATTCGTTTCTGCCTTGGGCGGTCTCTTTGGCGGCGCAATCGGGATTGAGCAAGCCACTGCGAGAACGGGTGCGAGCGATTGAAAAGGCCTTCACAACCGGGTGCTTGTTGCATCATGATGGACACGCTTGCCAGGGGGGCCGGCTGGTGGGATCCGAAATCCTTTTGGCTTGGTATACCCAACCGCGGAGGAGTCGAATCAATCTGGACAATCTTCCGTTCGCCAAGAATCCAGCCCTCGACGCGTATGTAGCCTCATTGGCAAACCTGGGCTTGTTCCAGACGAGCGGTGAGGTTGCCGAGCCTGAATCGGACGAGGAGGTCCAGCCGACCAGCTTACAGGATGCGGGACTCTCGGAACTAGGGCGGAAGGTTGCTGCGGCCTACGGCAAAGCGGTCAAATCCACCGGCGCGGAGAGCATCATTGGAGACGAGTATCAAAAAGCAGAGGACAGCAAGCTGAGCGAGTGGGGGAAACGGGGCGGGCTATGCGAATTCCGCGCCAGGCGGGTCTGATCGTGAGATCCTGCTAGATTTGTTTTTCAACCGAGCGGGCCTGGGGGCCAAAGCACATTATTGGCGTCGCGATTCGCTTTTATTGATACTGCATCTTGCCAACCGATTTGCGGACATGGGCATACCGCTGAAGCAGGAGACCTTCGGTGAGGCGGTATATTTTTGCCAGGCACATGACGATCAGCAAAAGGTCAAACCGGCCTTGTGGCAAAAGGCGCTGGAAGACATTGGCCGCCGGTGGCGGATGTTCTATTTCCACTATTATCTCAGCGGAGCGCTGGAAAACCTGTTCGTCGCCGTCATTGTTACACCCAGGGCGATCAAAAACGGCTGGAGGGTTTTGGCCTCGAAGAACTGCTCGAACCGCTGGCGAAGAAACGTTTCAACCGAAATTTGAGAGAACTCATGGGAGTGAAATATGAGGGTGCGTTTGCCGATTTAACGCCAGCCGACCTATTTGCGGCGGCGGCACGAAGATCACAGGCTTCGGTCCGGGGGAGAGCCGATTATTGGAACAACTGGTCCCGATGGACCACCCATTGTCTGAAAGTTCGATCCACGCGCTGCTGGATCAGCAAGAGCGTTACGGCACACCCGAAGCCATCGCACTCGCGGCCATTCTTTGCATCGTAGCCTGCCTGAGATATCGGCAATGGGAGGATGGTCCCTACGGACATTGGCTGGCTCAATCGGTCAAGGACGATCCCTACCAGAATGTCACGATGCCGGTCGTCGTCCGGGAGCTAACAGAAAGGTTTGATGACGTCTGGAATACTCCGTTCCGTGATCTGCTGGTCCACATCCTGCAAAGGTTCGTCATTCGTCTGCACCTTTCCCTGGCTTACCAGAAAAGCGGGTCGTTCTTCTTTGTGGACGAAGAACGCATCCGCGGCCGGGGAAAAAGATACGACAGCCCAAGTTACGGGAACGGCCGTTTTGCAAGCGCGATCCTGATCCTTCGGGATCTCAACCTGCTCGACACGGTTCCGGATGCGGATGAGTTACTACACCGCACAGCAGATGGTGATTCGTTGCTGAAAGACGGCATGCGCGGAGGCGCCGAGGCATGAAGATCACTGACTTCAACGAAGTCTTCGGCGAGCACAAAGCGTTGACGGCACTACTCTCAACGTTCGACTTCGACCCATTATATTTCGAACACCGTCTGCTCTGGTCCGACGCCCTGCAGGATGCGCGGCGGATAATGATCCTAATGGATGCGGGCCGTTACCAGCGGATGGCACGCGCCGACAGCCATGCCCGTTACCTAAACGATCGCTATCTGCTGGTGCCGGTGTCCGCCAAAGGCGGGGGAGTTTTCCACCCGAAGCTGCATCTGCTCGCGCATAAAGACGGCGCGACCGTGTTTTGCGGCAGCAACAACCTGACCCAGGCAGGCTGCACAAATAATCTCGAGCTGATCAACGCGGTGCGAGTCTCCAGCGAGCAGGACGACCCGAGACACCGACTCGCCGAGCAGGCGCTGGGCTTTTTTGAGACCTGTATTTCCCTATGCAACGGCCCATGGAAACGCCTGGCGGAAACCTGGTTGAAAGATTTGCAGGCCGAGATGTCGTGGCTGGGTGATCAGCGAACCGGAGACACAGCCATCAGTCTCGTCCACAGCCTGTCCGAGTCACTGTGGGAACGGGTCCGGTTCGAAGTGGGAAAGTCACCGTTAAAGCGAATTCTAGTGATTTCGCCCTTCTACGACAAGGATCTCGCCTTGCTCACAGAACTCAGGAAGGAGTGGCCGCGGTGCCCGGTAGAGATTGTCGCACAAGAACACACCAGCAACTTGCCAGCGAAATTGCTGGGCCGATATGGAACCGGCGTGAAGCTCTATGGCATCGAAGTGCCGAACAGCCGACGGCTCCACGCCAAACTGGTCTTTTTTGAAACCCGGAAGGAGACAATTTGTTTTGCCGGGAGCGCAAACTTCACTTCGGCCGCTTTCAAAGGCAGGAACGTGGAGGCCTGCCTGGTGATCCGCGGAAGCGGCGAGGTTATCACAGGCCTGTTCGACGAGCAGTTGCGGCGCAAACGAATCGAACCTGATCAGTTTGAGATCGGAGACGAAGATGAGCCAGCGCCGGACCCGGGCGAGAAAAAGTCGGTAGTGCTGGAAGCAGCAGTATTGGACCAGGCGGGACGGTTAGCACTTCAATACAATATCAAGGAGACCTCCGCCCTAGAAAAGCTATCGATCGCTTTCCAGAAATATAGCGAGGAAAAACAAAGCAAGGTGCAATCAATCCCCCTGGATTCCGGCGGCGCTAGAACCATTCAGATGGATGCCGCAGCATGCCGGGACCTGCAAGGGTCGGTGCGGTGTTTTCTAATAGCACAAAAAACCAACGGAGAACGAGAGCAGAGCGACATTGTCTGGCTGATTCAGGAGCATCACCTCACGCATGAGCCCGCCGGAAACGGCGGAACGAACAACCCGGAGCGGATCGTGCAAGAGACCGGGAGGGGCACCACGGAATTCCTGGATCTTTTGGCGGAAAGAGAAGGATACCTTGCGGTGGTCGAGTTTCTCGATCACCTCAATATCAAATACCAATCTGACCTTCAGGTTCCCCGCGGACATGGCGGGTATGGTTGGAGAGCAAACGACCCGACCCTGCCAGATGCGGCACCGGGTTGGGTCCACGGTGCCGGGAGGGAACTGGAGAAAGCGATCTTTGATTTTGTGGACCGGCATCACAAGAGAATCCTCCAGAAACATGCGCGGTCCGGCAATATCAACGGGCTCGCCAACTTTTTGGACGTATTCATCGAATGCAACAAGCTTCTCTTCCTATATTTCCGGCGGGGGAAAGTGAACCCATTATTTGCGATGGAAAAGATACTACGGGCCGTCGGCATCTTTACCGACGGTTACAGTTCGCTTGGAAACGCGAGCCAGGCAAGTCGTGACGAAGATGACGACCCAGTGGAACCCGAACCGGAATATGAAGGCTTCTTCCAGCAAATGTTGAAACAATTGTCAGGCGACCACCAATTGGTCTCCAAAGCCGCCGTGGAAAGTCGGGCGCTGGAGCATTTGTGCATCGGCCTTTTCATGGCCCAACTCATCCGTTGCCCAAAGGCTGACCCCGGAAAGACAAAGGATTTTCATCCCAAGTATCATCACAAAGTTCTGCAAACAGTGAAGGCGTTACGGACGACGCCAACTGCAGAATCTCTCAAGCAGGCATTGGCGTTCTACCCATTTCTCTCCGAAGAAGAGCGAAATCAATGGCCGGTGCTAATCCGGGAGGGATTGCCGAAGTAAATTGTAACGCCCCATTGGATTTGTGGTTCACCAACGTGGAATCGGTGATGATTGTCAGAAAAACGTAGTCAAATATCTGACAATAGGCTTGTGAGCGGGTGCGGATTCCTGTAACAAAAACTAGCCAGTTTTTGTTACAAGCAGCAACGACGGAAAGCCATGATAACCATTGATAAAAGCATCCTAAATCGCATCCGCGGGAGCGGAGCGGGTAGCGTGTTTGCGCCGAACCAGTTTTTGGACCTGGGCAACCGGTCGGCGGTGGGGGTGGCGTTGCATCGGCTGGTGAACGCGGGGAAGATCCGGCGAATCCGGCGGGGGCTTTATGATCTGCCGCGCGCGCATCCCATCACCGGCCAGACCGCGCCAAACATTATGGCGACGGTGCAGGCACTCATGGACGGCAGCCAGTCGCAGTGGCTTTTCACGGGGGCTTACGCCGCCAACGCGCTGGGATTGTCCGATCAGGTCCCAGCCAAGATCATCATTCTGACCGACGGCGTGCCGCGCCGGGTGGCGCTGGGGAAATTGACGCTGGTGTTCCGCCGCGCCGCGCCGCGCAATCTGCTGGGCGCGGGCCGGAGGGCGGGATTGGTGATTCAGGCGCTGCGTTATCTCAAGGGCAGCCCGGACATGACGCAACATGCGGCCCGGCTCAAGAAGAGCCTGGACGCGACTACCAAGAAAGATCTGGCGGCGCTCACGACCAAGTTGCCAATGTGGATGCGGCCGGTCGCGCAGCAAATCGTCGAAACCAAGAACCCGAACTGAGCATGGATACCGTCCTTCAACTTTCGCCAAGACAGCGCGTCGAGCTATTCGAGCAAACGACGCAGGCCACCGGCATGGACGCGGTGATCGTGGAGAAGGATTTCTGGGTGTGCTGGACGTTGAAGGAGTTGTTCGCATTACCCGCGATGGGAGAGCATCTGATTTTCAAGGGCGGCACGTCGCTGTCGAAGGTGTTCAAAATCATCGAGCGATTCTCGGAAGACATTGACGTTTCGATTGACCGCGGCTTTCTCGGCTTTGGCGGAACGAACGAGCCGGAAGCCGGCACGAGCAACAAGGAGAAGCAGCGACGCATCGAGGCGCTCAAAACCGCGTGCCAGAAAAAGATCACGAATGAATTGCTGCCGGCGCTGGAAGCAGCCATCAGGGCGAAAGTTGGGCGCGCCGAGAAGTGGACGTTGCGTTCGGATGACGAAGACCCGGACCAACAGACGTTGTTGTTTGAGTATCCGACGAGTTTTGCCGCCAATGCCACCGGCTACATCCGCCGCCTGGTGAAAATTGAAATGGGCGCGCGGGCCGATCACTGGCCGAGCGAAACGAAAACGATCACGCCGTATGTGGCGGAGCAGTTCCCGCAGGGTTTCAAGGCGCCAAGCTGCGCGGTGAAGGTGTTGTCGGCGGAGCGGACATTTTGGGAGAAGGCGACGATTCTGCACGCGGAGTATCATCGTCCGGCAGAAAAGCCGATGCCGGAGCGTTTCTCGCGGCACTACTGCGACTTTTACGAATTGATCCGCAAGGGGGTGGCAACGTCGGCGACGGCGAAGCCGGAATTGCTGGCGCGCGTGGTGCAGCACAAGAGCCTGTTCTTCAAGTCGAGCTGGGCGCGGCATGGCGAAGCCGTGAAAGGGTCGCTGCGGATCGCGCCGCCGGAGCATCGGGTGAAGGCGTTGCGGGATGATTACGCCAAGATGCAGCAAATGTTCTTTGGCGAACCGCCGGAGTTCGACAACATCATCGCGCGGTTGCAACGGTGGGAGCGCGAGTTCAACCAGGAGTAATATATGGCACTAAGCAATCATGAGCGGGTCGGGAAGGCGCTGGACATCCTGAAAGCGGGGCTGCCCGCGTTCGTGGAGCGCGAACTCAAGAGCGCGCACGGAACGAAATGGCTGACGACCGCCAGACAGGTGATCGGCCCGGCAACCAAGATTGGCGGCACGGAGAAGTCGCCGGATTGGGACGCAGCCGGATTGCTGCGGGTGATGTGGGAGTGCTGGAACGACGTATTTGGAAAACCGCTGGGGCGCGCGGAGCGCAGCATCGTGAGTGAGTTGATGGAAATCCGGAACAAGTGGGCGCACCAGAAACCTTTCAGCACCGACGATGCGTATCGGGCGCTCGACTCCATGCACCGCCTGTTGAACGCGGTGGGCGCTGGCAAGGAAGCGGACGAACTCGAATCGCAAAAATCGGAACTGATGCGGGTGAAGTTTGACGAGCAGGCCCGGCACGACCGGCGCAAGACGCAGGCGACGCTGGGGCTGGAGGCAGGAGCGGCGGCGGGGCTGAAACCGTGGCGGGAAGTGGTGACGCCGCATCCGGACGTGGCGTCGGGCCGGTATCAGCAGGCGGAGTTTGCAGCGGATTTGTGGCAAGTGTATCGGGCCAGTTTTTCGCCGGAGATTCGCAAGACGGTGTCCGATGAATACGCCGACGCGCAGGAATTTTTCCGGCGCACGTTTTTGACGGTGGGCTTGAAAGATTTGCTGGTGCGCGCGGTCCGGCGGATGGCGAGCGACGGCAGCGACCCGGTGGTCGAGTTGCAGACCAATTTCGGCGGCGGCAAGACGCACTCGATGCTGGCGCTGTGGCACCTGTTCTCGGGGCGGCCAGCGGCCGAGATGCCGGGGCTGGAAGCCGTGATTGCCGAAGCGAAGGTGGCTTTGCCCAAGAATGTCAAACGGGTGGTGCTGGTGGGCAACAAGATTTCGCCGGGGCAACCGTCCAAAAAGGACGACGGGACGGTGGTCCGGACGTTGTGGGGCGAGATCGCATGGCAGCTCGGCGGCAAGGAAGGTTTCGCGCTCGTGAAGCAGTCGGATGAGACGGCGACGAATCCGGGTGATTCGTTGGGCAAGCTGCTACGCAAATATTCACCGTGCCTGATCCTGATTGATGAATGGGTGGCCTATGCGCGCGGCCTGCACGACAAGAAGGATTTGCCGGGCGGCGATTTCGAGACGCAGTTCACGTTTGCGCAGACGCTGACCGAGGAAGTCAAAGGCGCGCCGGGGGCGATGCTGGTGGTCAGCCTGCCGGCGTCGGCGGATGGCGGAGGCGGTGTCTCCCCGACCGGCGATGCGAACGACGAAGAAGTCGGTGGCGTGCGCGGACGGATGGCGCTGGCGGCATTGCGCAACGTGGTGAGCCGCGTGGCGGCGGCGTGGCGTCCGGCCAACGCGGAGGAAAGTTTCGAGATTGTGCGGCGCCGGTTGTTCCAGCCACTGTCCGAGCCGAATTACGTGTCGCGCGACAACACAGCGAAGGCGTTTTGCGACCTCTACCGGAGCAATCACCAGGAATTCCCGCCTGAATGCCGCGAAGCTGATTACGAGCGGAAGCTCAAGGCGGCGTATCCAATTCACCCGGAAATCTTCGAGCGGCTGTATCAGGATTGGTCCGGGCTGGTGAAGTTTCAACGCACGCGCGGAGTGTTGCGGCTGATGGCTGCGGTCATCCATCGTCTCTGGGAAAGCAACGACCGGAGTCCATTGATTATGCCGGCGAGTGTTCCGCTGGATGATCCGGGCATCGTGTCCCAGCTCACAAGTTATCTTCCGGGCGGTTGGGAGACGGTCATCGAAAAGGACGTGGACGGCGCGGACGCGCTGCCGCGCAAGCTCGACGGCGAGAAGCCGAATCTTGGCCGCTTCTCGGCATGCCGTCGCGTTGCCCGCACTTTGTTTCTCGGCTCCGCTCCGCTCCCCGGTGCGGCAAACCGGGGCGAAGAAGACCGACGCATCAAGCTCGGCTGCGTGTTGCCCGGAGAAGCGGCGGCGGTTTTCGGTGATGCCCTGCGGCACCTGGCACAGACCGCGACCTATCTTTATCAGGACAACGCGCGTTATTGGTATGCGACGCAACCTACGGTCACCAAACTTGCGGACGACCGCGCGGAACAGTTGCGACGCGAACCGGACAAGGTTGGCGAAGAGATTCGACGCCGCGTGCGCGAGGATTTGCGTTCGCGCGGAGAGTTTCCGAAGATTCATCCGTTCCCCGCCAGTTCCGGCGATGTGCCCGACGAAATGGAGGTCCGGCTCGTGGTGCTGGACGTGGACAAACCCTATGCGCGAGAGGGAACAAATCTGGCGCTCGAAACAGCGAAAGAATTTCTCGGACAACGGGGCAACAGTCCGCGCATTTATCAGAACACACTGGTCTTTCTCGCCGCCGACCGCAGCCGGCTGGATGAATTGGAAAAAGCCGCACGTTACCATCTCGCATGGCAATCCATCATGGAACAGGAGACGGAGTTGAACCTCGACAAATCGCAATCGCGGCAGGCGGCAACGCAGAAAGCGACGTGGGACCGGACAACCACGAGCCGAATCGGCGAGACGTTTCAATGGCTGCTCGTGCCAACGCAACCCGGCCCGCAAGCGGTGCTGGAGTGGCAGCAAACGCGGTTGACCGGAGCGGACGCACTGGCGGCGAGGGCGTCCAAGAAATTGCGCAACGACGGCCAGATGGTCGCACAATTCACGGCGACGTTCCTGCGACAAGCGCTTGATACGATTCCGCTCTGGCGCGGCAACCACGTCGCGGTAAAACAATTGGTCGAAGATTTCGCGCGTTATCCATACCTCCAGCGGCTGCGCGACGGGGATGTGCTGCTGAGCGCAATGCGCGAGGGGGTATCATCGGTTACCTGGCGCACGGATACGTTCGCATTCGCGGATGGTTTCGATGAGGCCAAGACCCGCTACCTGGGCCTGCGCGGCGGACAGGTTCTGGGCTTTGGCCCGGATGCGGTTGGTTTGCTGGTCAAGAGTGCAACGGCGGACGCACAACTGGAAGCCGAGCGCCCGAAATCTTCACCGAAACCCACTGGTGCGGGCACGGAAACACCCGGCGGCACTCATCCAACTGGTGGTACAACACCAGTGACACCCACGCCGGGAGGCGGCCCGGCGCCGACCGCCGCTCCGCCGACACTTTTCTTTGGCAGCGTGAAGGTGGACGCCGCGCGCATCAGCCGGGATGTGGGAACGATTGCCAACGAGATCATCCAACACCTGGCGAGCCTGCCAAACAGTGAAATTTCGGTGACGGTGGAAATCCAAGCGCGCGCTCCGGGTGGAGTTCCAGACAATGTAGTGCGCACCGTTTCGGAGAACTGCCGGACGCTGAAGTTCAAGAGCCAGAGTTTCGAGCAGGAATAAACCGTGGGGATTTTCTATCTTTTTCTATCACCCGAAATGGATTTTGTTGCTTTTTGTTGCATGTTGATGAAAATGCAAAAAGTGGATAAACCCATTGATACTGTTGGCGATACTGTGTTTTCAATGGGTTCGTGAAAACCGTCGTTCCGGGTTCAACTCCCGCCGCCTCCACCACTCTGAATTTCGTTCGGCAGCGGACGTTGGGCAGATCGGGAAACCGGCGGAATGCGATCTTGCTGTAATGATCGCACGCCAGGATCCGCGTCACCAGCGTCGCGCCGACGCATTCAGTGTCCGGTCGGTGTTACATCGCAAGACGGCGCGCTAACAGGCCAAAAGCGCCCAACCCCAATCCCGTGAGAGCCACCATCAACAGGCGCGCGTTCCATGACACGGCGTTGGCGGCGCGCGTTTGCAGATTGATGCCGAGGTCAGCCCAGGGGTCCACCACCACGGTGCGCTTGAAGGTGAGCAAGCGGCCTTGTTCCGGAATGTTCGCGCGGATGGCGGCGGCGTTCGCCACTGCCGCGTCCTGCTGCTGGATGAGCCGCTCGGCCAGCTTCATGAACGCCGCGTTTTCATCCGCGCTGTTGTTGTCAATGATCCGCTGCGCGTCCTGCTGCGTATAGTTCGCCGCTTTGTTGTTCCGCAGTTCGTTCAGCTTGCCGCCGACAGCGCCACTGGCGCCGGAAACAGCGGCCTGCCGCACATTCAAGCCGACCAACGCCTGCTGTAATTTCAGATTGTTGAGCTGGACACGCGCGTCCTCATTGAACGCCTCGTCGTGCGCGGACAATCCATAAGCGGACTCAAATGCGCGCCGCGCCTGCTGGGGTTCTCCGTTCTGCAAGGCTGTGTTGCCGAGCGCCAGCATCTGCTCGGCCTCCCTGGTTTTTTGCTGTTGCAGGCTGGATTCGTTCTGCAAATAACTTTGCAGGTCAAGCCCGCCGCCGCCGGCCACGATTTCCTGCTGTTGCAACTGTAATGCGCCACTCCACTTTTTCACCTGCCACCGATCATTGAGAAACACGCGCCAGGTCAGATTCTCCAGCGGCAAATCAAATTTCGGCGCGAGCAGGGATAAATCCAACGCATTGCGGCCCGGCTTGCCGACCTCGCTGCTGAAAAAGATTTCCACCGGCACCGGCTGGTCGCCGCCCGACTGCTGCTCCAACGGGATCAAAATCTGGTCTGCCTCCCGCCACGGCCACACGCCGCTCTGGTTCACAAAGGCGAACCAGAAATTCGCGCCCGGCGGCAGCGTAAGATGCAGCAGCCGTTTGTCGCCGGGCAGAATGTCCAGCCGCGCCTGCGTGAGCATGACGCCCGCATCGGAAATCACCGACGTGAACGTGATGTCGTTCACGCGCGCCGGCAGCAGTTTCGCGGCCTCGTGACGTTCCAATTTCAGCGGCAGTTGAAAGTCCGGCTCAACGACGCGATACGCGAAGTTGGCCGCAATCGCGGGCAAATCCTTTTGCAACGCGCGCGGAATGCCCTGCCACTCGGTCGGCTGGAGCGACGCCGGCAGATCGTCCACGCGCACCTGCAGGCGTCCGGCGGATTGCACAGTCACGAAGCCGCGTTGCAGGTTCACATCCGCCGCCAGCACGCCGCGCAAAACCGTTTCCGCCGGTTGCCCGGCCAGGGGCGCTTGGTAATTCAACTGCAGCAAATACTGGCCGATGACGCGCCGGCGCAATTTGATTTCCCACGCCTGCAAGCCGTTCGTGACCGCGCCACCCACCGCGAGGAAATCGGCGACCTGATCGCCTTGAAACGCCACTCCCTCCGCATGGGTCGGAATCAGAACATGGAACGATTTAAGGCCGGTGTTCTCGATTTGATACTGCAAATTCGCGGCGACCTTCACCTGCGCCTCGTTGACCATCGCGTGTTCCAGGGTGGTCACCTGGATCCACGGGTCCACCTGCTCGATGTCCAGCGCCAGCTTCCACGGCGTCTCCAAAATGCGGAAGGCGAGCACGCCTTTCTGCTGGACGCCGGTCTTCTGCGGGTCAAGCTGCGTCACGCCGTCGCGGGCGGAGGCCTCCAGACGCATTCCCTGTTCCGGCACGACGAGCAGCGTCCCGCGTTGCTTGTCCGCCTCGCGGAAAAGGGTTTGCGGCACGGTCCACGCGCTTGCGGTTTTCACGCCCGGCCCGGACAGATTGATGATGAACTGCTGCTGGCCGTCCGTTTTGCCATTGAGATTCAGCGTGATCACGCGGCCCGCGTCCGTCTTCAATTCCGTCCAGTGGCTCAACGCCGCGCCGCTGATGGATTCCACGTCAAAGCCCGGCGGCATGACAAAGCTCAATTTGAAGATTCCCGCGCGCGTGATGGCCACGTCCGCCGTCGTCGCCAGCACGGTGCGGTCTTCGCCCAGCGACAGCGTGTCCCGCGTCTCGACACGCACGTCCGGTTCGACCGGCGATGCTTTGAGCAGCGCCGACGCCGCCAGGTCGGAATAACGAAACGCGCGGCGCAAAGCCAGCCCGGGAAATTGTGCCGCGAGCGGCTGCGCCACGTTGCCCGAAAAATCTTCGAGATTGATGGCTGAAAATGTTTCGGCGCCGACATCATCCAGCTGGACTTCATTGCCGGTGGCCACGCCGAGCAGGCCGATTTGTCCCGCCGCGTTCTCGACGGAAATCAAACCGACGCGCTGCTCAAACGGCAGGGGCCCCGTCGCGACCTGCGAACGGATGACCAACACGAACGGCCGGGATTGCGCCGGATTCAGCGTCACGCGCAATTTCCGCGTGTCGGGATCAAAACGCCAGAGAGAAATGAGCGGGTTCGCGTTGTTGGATCCAGCTTTTGAATTTGCATCGGCCACGTCGGTGATGGTCGCGCCGGCCGGCACGTCGAAAATCAATTCTTCAAGTTCGCCCTGCGCCGGCCGGATGGAAACCTGATGGACGCCTTCGACGACGCCCGCCGAGGGAATGTAAAGCTGCGAAAGTTCCGCGTAAAAAACCGGCTTTTCGGTCTTCACGTCGCGGCTGCGCGGTTTCCAGCCGACCCACGCGCCGCCGGGCGACAGCACCAGCGTCGCGACAGTGTTGCTGCCGGTGGTGGCGCGTAGAACGGACACGGCCTGCGGCGAAAACACGTCAACGTCGAGGTTCACGAGCGAGAGCGTGATGCGATTGATGAGTCCGCTTTGCACCGGCAGGACAAAACGGCTGTCGTTGTCGCGCTTCGTGATTTGGAGTTGATATTGCACTTCGATGTCGAACGCACCGCTGGATTGTGCGACGAGTTGCTGCGCGCTGCTGGAACCGGCAGGCGAGGCTTCCAGTTTCAGCGACTTCGGATAACTGACGTGCGTGAGCACCGCCGGTTCGAACAGCAGCGGCAGCGCCTGCCCCCGCTCCGCCTGCCACTGAATTTTTGCCGTAGCCGTCGCGAATCCGTCCTCGACGCGGATTTGTTGCATGACGGACTCAGGCAGCGCCGGTTGGAGTTCACGCTTTAGCGTGCCACCCGGCCAAGCTGAAGCTTGAACTCCAACGCCAGCCAGCAACAGCAAGCCGACCAGCATCGCCGCACCCGGCGGCGGCACGGGGGTTGAGGGTGGCAGGAAATCGGTTTTTGGTTTTGCCGGCACGCGCCGGAGTTGCTTCAGCGACGGAATCACGACCTTGAAAAGCAGGAACGCGGCGACGACGGCAAGAAGTGCGGGCGCTCCATTCGGCCAGCGCAGCGCCGCCCACGCGAGCAATGTCCAGCCGAGAATCCGCGACAAAAGTTTTTCTTCGCGCGCCCAGCCGAAAATCCAGACCGCTGCCGCCAGCAGCACAAGGAACAGCGATTTGACAAAGGCGAACGTTCGGGCGTTGGCCGGCACGTTGGCAACTTCCGCCGTCAGCGCGCCGCCGGCCTGCTGCACCGGCGCAAGAAACGTCACGCCGCCCGACGCGTCGCCGGCGATGGGTTCAAACACGCCCGCCAGATGCACCAGCGAAACGCCGGCGCAGCCAATTGCCGCGAGCGTGACAACGCCTCCGAGCAAATGACGCGGACTGAATTTATGCACCCCTTCGCCCGTGGCCCAGCGGCATACGGCAATCGCCAGAATGAGAAAGGCCAGTGCCAGGACGAGCGGAGCCAATGCCTCGCCGGTGCGTCTATCGCGCCGCACCTGGGCGATTTGGGCGAAGCCGGACGCGTCCACCGGTCTTCCGGCGGGGAGGAGTGTGCCGTTGCGAAATTCAAGCCGTTGTCCTGCATCCGGTTCGAGCTTCCATTCGGCGAGCATCACCGGCGCGGCCACAATTGGTGCGGCCAGGCTCACCCGGCGCGGGTTCGGCGAGCGCGCGGCCAGTTTTAAATCGAGCGTCAGCACGGCGTCGGGATCGGCGTGCTGCGGCAGCGGAATGAGGTTTGATTTTCCGTCCGTCACCGGCACGACGGCCGCGCCGTTGACCGCAACCGACCAGAGTTGCGTTCCGTCCGGCAGCGTCAGACGGAAGTTCGGGTTGCCCCGGCTTTTCACGAAATAACGCGCGTCGGTGAGCGCCTGGCCTTCCTTGGAAATCCGCGTGGTGAGCGACGCGCGATCCACCACCTGCGCCAGTGAATCGCCCTGGGCCAGCGGGCTTAACTCGAGCTTCAAATTGAACGGCCGCGCCGAGTAGCGATACGCCGCGAGCACGGGCTGGTCGAAAAACAGGCGGTATTCCGGCGTCACTTCGCCGGGTTCGAGCGCGAGCAGGCCGGGCGAAACATCCACCGGTTTCACCTGAAATTGATACGCGCTGATGACGATGGTGTGGCCGGACTCGGATTGCGCGTCGAGCGGGCGCGCGCCGGTGAACGCCAGCGTCTCGCCCTGCGGTTTGAACGGCCTTTCGTAAGTCGCCAGCAGCGTGTAGGCGCCCGAAACCGGCGTGTGCAGTTGCACGAGGTAACCGTTCGTCGTCTTTTCCCAGTTGCGGATGTCCTTGCCGGTGAACTCGACGTTAAAATATTCTTCAGACAATTCGACGCGAAATGCCGACACCGGCGCGCCGCTCACGATGTAATTCATGACACTGCTGCCGTAAGCGATGCCTTCGCCGATGGAAAACAGGTGAAACACATCCGCTTGCAAGGTCTGCGGCAGCCGCTCGACGCGCATTGTCACCTGCCAGTCCGGATCGCTCAAACGGAACGCCGATTGGATGCCCGCCAGCTGGCTGGGAAAAAATGCCGTGGCGATTTCCGTCAACGCCTGCGTGCGTTCCGCCGTGAGACGGAAGCCGCTGTCCGCCGACACGCCGACGAAGCCGCGCACGGACTTGGCCCTCGCCACTTCGATGCGCGGCAGCGTCCAGTTCGTCTCGCCGAGCGACTGGTTGCGTTCGAGGCGAAGTTGGATGACCTGCCGGTCGGAAACGGGCTGGCCATAAACGAGCCGCAGTTCCGTGCCGTTGTGGCCGGGCGTTTCGCCGGTGAAATAATCGCTCAAGCCCGAGGCGTTGAGCCTGGCGATGGCGTAACCTTTCGGGATGTTCAACCGCAATTCGCGCAACGGCGCCTCGCGGATGTCGAGTTCGATTTCCGCGTCCACCGACAATTCGTTTTCACCGAGGTTGTAGGCGAGGACCTGCGACACGCCGACCTCCGGCAAAATCTGGTCTGCCTGGATGCGCAAGGCAAAATCCGCGCTGGAAAAGCGATAGGCGAAACGCTGGCTGCCCGTCGGGCGGAACAGGTTCGCCTCGGGAAATTGCTCCGGCGAAATCTGCGACAAACCGCCCGCCTGAATGACTTCGAGGCGCACCGCACCGTCGTTCACAATGCGGAAGCTGCCCGCGAACCGCGTCGCGCCTTCGGGCCGCAACTGAATGGCATCCGCCGATTGCGGGAAGGCGCCGAGCGGCGTCTGCATCTGTACCAGAATCGCGAACGCGTCCTTTTGCGGCTGGTTGAATTGCACGACCAGCTCGCGGTCGTTGGAATTCGTGACCGGCCCGACGTTCCAGGCCAGCACCGCGTCGCCCTGCACGCGCGTGACCTCGCCCGCGCCGTGAAGCCGCAGCGCAAACCGGTTCATTTCGCCTTGCATGATTTTACCGTTGAGCAATGCCGCCTGCCGCATCAGGCCGGGGCTGACGCTGATTTGAGAAATCATCTCCGCCGCGTAGAACAATTTTCCTTCGGCCTCCGAACGGGCCTGCCGCCACGCAAAACTCACCGCGCCGTCCACCGGCAGGTAGCTGACGAAATTGGCGCCGGAACGTTCAGGCCGCGCGGCATTGGAGAATTGAAATTTCGTGTCCGCCGCCAGCCCTTGCAGCACAACCGGCTGCACGACGCCCGGCGCGACGTGGAAATCCACCGCGCGCCAGTCGTTGCTGGCGCGGACGGCCGCGTTGAAATGCAATTCAATTGGAAAAGTCCCGCTGCGGTCGAACGTTGCGATGAAACCGTTTTGGTCAGCACCGAGTTTCCACTTCGGGTGGGGCCCCACGCCGGTGAGCGCGACCGGGCCGGAAAGCAGTACCAGCGAACCGCCGCGCGATTCTTCGACCTTCGCATTGGCGGTGAGCGTGAACGCCGCCACGTCGCCGCCAACGTCGCCGGTCAGCTTGAAGTTTTCCAATGTGATTCCACCCGCCGCCGCGCGCGACGCGGCCAGCGACAGCAGGACGCCACAAATGAACAGAACAGTTTTCGTTTTCATGATTTGGCAGGTTTTTAGCAGTTACGGTGACCGCTGGTTGTCAGACATGAGTCAAAAGTTTGTAAAAGATCTGTAAGCCTGTTGTTGGGGGTTCAGTCATTTTCCCGACACGCTTTTCGCCTGGCGGATCATCCATTCCAATTGTTTCGGACGCGGGTCGGCGCCGTAAACTGCCGGCACGCCGCTCAAGTAATTGAGCAGTTGATCGGGCGTGACTTCCCCGGCGAATGGACTCGACGCGAGCCATTCGGAAAACGCGCTCGCGGTCGCGGCCAATCGCATCGCGGCGCTGGATTGTTCAAGCGCGGGTGCGTTGCCCCGGGAATCCACGTCCCAACTGCGCTCGCGATAATCCGGTGTGCCCGGGACCCGGTAGCGCACGCGCACTGTTGCGATCGGGCCGGCGCCGTCCGGTTTCGTCTCAATCGTGTAAAGCGCGTTGCCCGCTTCCTGAGCGGCGATCTCGCCGGCGGCCACCGAGTTGTCGCGGAACTGCTCCTTGGTGAGCTGATGTTTCGCGTAGCCGATCTGGCGATACGAAACCACGCGCTGCGGATTGAATTCCACCTGCACCTTCACGTCCTGGGCGGCGACCTGCAATGCGCCCGCCAGCTTGGCGGCGAACTCGCCCGCCGCCTCATCCGGCGAGTTCATGAACGCGTAACGCCCGTCGCCGTTGCTGGAAAGCTGTTCGAGCAAATCGTCGTTGTAACCTTCCCAGCCGATGCCGAAACAGTCGAGCGCGATGCCCTGCCTGCGGTTCGCCTCGACTTTTTGTTTCAACGCATTGGGATCCACATTGCCGAGGTTCGCCGCGCCGTCGGTGAGCATCACCACGCGGTTGATGCCGTTGGCCAGATAGTGACGCCGCGCCGTTTCGTAGGCCAGCCGCATGGCCTCTTCGAGATTTGTGCCGCCTTCCGGCGTGATGCCGCTGACTTTTCCCAGCACCTCGCCGGCCTGGTCGCCAGGCACGCCGTCCGCCCAAAGCCGCGCCGTGCGCGCGAACGTGACGACGCTCACCGTGTCCTGCGGCTGCAATTGCGCCGCCAGCACGCGCAACGCCTCGCGGATGATGACCACGCGGTCGGCGCGTTCCATCGAACCGGAAGTGTCGAGCAGCAGGACGAGATTCAATGGCCGTCCCGCCTGCCGTCCCGCCGCCGCCGTCTTGATGGAGAAACGCAGCAGCTCGCGGTTGTGCGCGAACGGATAACGGGCGCGCTCCGCAGTGAACGCCAGCGGCTGGCCCGCCGCCGCTTCCGGGTCGCGGTAATCAAACGCGTTGATGAATTCCTCGCTGCGGATGGACGCGGCATCCGGCATCCGGCCTTTTTCCAAGCTCGCCGCCGCGAGCTTGAACGACACGTCGCTGACGTTGAGCGAAAACGTGGAGAACGCATTATCACGCGTCAGGATTTCCGGCTGGGGCACTGGCGCATTGGCCGACGGCTTGGGCAACGGTTGATCGGCTTGCTCGACGTGTGACTCTTTCCCCAGCCGATCTACTTCCGCTTGAGCGAGGCGAATCTGTTCCTCTTGCTGGACCAGCTGTTCTTCCAGCACTTTGATTCCGGCCGCGGTCATTTGCCGGCGGAGTTCCAGGGAATAGTTTCTGAAACTTTCAGCCACGGCGTTAGCAATTTTTGCAGCTTCTTCCGGTTTATCACTCCGGGCGCCTATCTCCACCAGCTTTGTATTCGGCACCGGCTTCAAATCGAGCCGCTTTTTGAGCAATCGAATTGCCTCCTCTTTTTTTAGTTTTTCGCCATTATTCTTTGCCCAGGTTTCATCCAACTTCAACGCATCAACCACCTTGCCCAACACCGCATCTGACTGGATTTCTTCGAGTGTGGTCTGGACAAAGTATGGATCGTAGGCAACAGCCCGACTTCCGGAAACACCAGCGATGTCAGCGACAGTGTCACTTTCAACCCGAATGCGGGCATTGCTTTCAACCTCGCCAGTGAGTTTTTGCCAGGCGCTCTGACTTTGCCCAAGCCCCGCTGCATCCGTGATTTCAACCGTGCTGCTCTTGGGAATACTCAAGTCGAGCTTTTCAGCTTCAATTTTCGCCGCCAGCAGCTTGTGAAAATCCACCATGTTATCCAACTTGCGTTTCGACTCCCAGTAAGGCTGGCCGCGTTCTGTGATTTCTGTCTGGTTATTGTAATTCTGCAACTGTTCTTGCGTGAGAGTCGAACTCGGAGCGGGCATCTCCGGGGATTTCTGTGGTTCCGAATCAGCAAGCAAGACAGTATTGGTTTGAAGCAGCAGACGAGCGCCGTTCGCATCGCTGCTTCCATCCTTTGCCACTTCTGGCTTTGGCTCAATTGCGCCGGAAACTCCGCCGGCCGGGGAATTGTTTCCGCTCAACGCCGGCGCGCCGCTGTCAAATTCAAACAATTCCTTGCGAGACCCTCCTGCGGGAGCTGACGGCAGCATGGCGGCTGCCGCTGGCGCTCCGGCTGAATTGGCAGCGCCATTTTCTGCCAATCCCTTTGCCGGCTCCGATCTCGAAGCCAATCCGCCGGTGAGAACTCCATGGTCGGATGCTTCCGATGGTACTTTCCCGCTCACCGAACCTGCGCCGGAAACATCCCACGCAAGAGCTGTGCGGTTGGCCGTCGTTGTGCCCCCGGTTCCGCCGCCACCGCTGCTGCCGCCAGCAATTCCGTTGATGGCTCCGGCATTTCCAGGGAAAAGCGAATCCGCCGGCATTGTTATTGGTGCGCTGGAATTGTTTGGAAGAGCCGTATAACCAACTATAGCTTGCGAATAAACGCTACCAGCAGCCGGAGGCGGTTCTGTTTCAGGCAAAACAATCCCTCCCGGCGATACCTCTGCCACCGGCGGTGGGGGCGCGAGCGATGCGGCTGCGGGCGTCCCGGAAAGTCGCGTGCCCCTCGCGTGCATGCTTAAGACGCGTGCATCTTCCTGTTTGACAGAAAGCGATTCCTCTGCCCGCTCCCCACTCAAGCTGCCAAACAAGCTGCCAAATTGTTTTCCTGCCTGTTTGGCGTCAACATCCGTCGTAACCGGGTCGGATACCCTGCCCAGAACGTATGTTTCGCCCATGACCGGCTTCGGGTATCCTTTGAGGTAGGGTTTTAGATCATCCGGTGTTGGCACATCAGCCGGGGATTTTTTGTTTACCAGGGCCCATTCGTTCTTTGCAGCGTCAAGTTGCCGCACATTGTTGATAACGGCGTTGGCCTGCGAAGTTGACCGTGCTTTAACAAAATTGGGCACCGTTATAGCCACGATCAGCGCGATGACAGCCAGAACAGCCAGCACCGGAACGAGCGTTGGAACTTCAATCCGTTTCAACCAGAACAATTTATTTGCGCGCGGCGTTTTGAAATGAGCGAGCAGTTTTTGCCGCCGTTCCGGTGAGAGTTTCAGTGGAATTTCTTTGGGGGCGGGCGCGTCCGCTGAAGGCTTCACCGCCTCGCGCATGAAACCGATGGTGGACTTCAGCCGGTTGTGCAGTTTTTGCAGTTCGGCGTCCTGCGAAATCGTCCAGCGCAACAGTTCGGCCTCGTCGGCGGGCAGTTCGCCGAGCAGCAGCGCGGTCAGCCGCGCCTCGATCTGTTCGCGTGATAGTTGGTCCGGGTTCATGGCACAATTCCCGTTTTCGCCAGTTCGGCGGCGATGGTTTTCAGCGCGTGATGCAAAATGAAGCCGACGTTGCCAGTCGTCAGCCCCGTGCGCGCGGCGATGTCTTTGTACGAAAGTTCGTCGTTGAATTTCAGCCGGATCAGTTCGCGGCTGCGTTCGTCGAGCGCCTCCAGGCTGAGACGAACCAGGCCGATGCCTTCGAGCCGGATGATTTGCTCGTCCGGCAGCAGCGCCGGGTCGGCGGTTTCAGTGGCGGAGGAGTTTTCATTTCCGGCGGCGGGTTCGAGTGGAACGGTTTTTTGCGCGTCACGCCGCTGGTTCAGCGCCAGATTGCGAACCGTGCGGTAAAGCCACTGGCGCGGCTTCTCAACCGATTCAAACTGGGCGTGAAGTTTCATGAACGCATCCTGCACCACGTCCTCCGCCAGTCCCGGCCCGCCGGTGTAACGCAGGGCATAACCCAAAAGCGGCGACTCCAGAGCCGCGAACAGCTCTTCGATCGTCTCCCGCCGGGGGGATTCCGCACTGACTTCGTCTGGTCGCATCACAGCCATCTTAAGCCGGGCTCCGCACGCAAGCCGGGATCAGCCATGCGTCAAGGTCTCCCAATCCCGAAAGACATCGTGTTCATTCATTACGACACGCGACTGGGTGGTTTATTAGATGAAAACTGTGTGATTTTACGACCATGGTCAACAATACTTCCTTGTAGCCAGCAATTCGTACTGGAGGCGAATTGGATGGCGGGGTGTGAAATCCGACTAAATACATCTACCTTGTCGCCCATTGAGAGTGATTCCGCGAAAATCTTGAGGGCAGGAACAACCCGTTTGTAAAAAATTCCGCGCTCACCAATCCATCAGATCAACCCAACCCGGCTTCCTTCGTTTCCTATTGAAGGGGAACTTGGGTAACACCCACTTTTGAGTCACGACGCCCGGCGGCCATTTCAGACTGGATTTTCGTCGGGATCAGTTGGAGCCTTGTTCCATAGCGACCACCGCCTATGGGCCGCACTTATTTGTTTGAATGTTTCAGATGCGGGTACCGCGCCTGGGTCTCCGGCGGCGCGGGCTCGGGCGAACATTTTGCGGTTCAAACCATTGTCTGCGCCGATTGCAAGGAACTCTACGACGCCGTGACGGAATTCAAGGCGACGGCGTCTCCCGTGGCCGGGGGCAGCAACAAGACGGCTCCCAGGTTTGCCGCCGTGTTAAACCGGCTGCCGCCGCGCGGCGCACGACCACGCCTGAAATTCAAGCCCGCCTGTCCCGTCTCGCCGTTGCATCGCGTCCGTGCCTGGACCCGGCCGGATAAATGCCCGAAATGCGGAATGTTCATGGAGCAAAACGGCCTCCCGTTCCGCCTGTGGGATTGATCTGGGGATGATTTGACCCACCACCCGGCAGCAGGCGGATCCGGTTTGGAGTTCCACGTTTACGCGGCCGTGCCAATAATCCCTGTTTACGGAACGACAACGCGCAACTTTTCGCGCTCGACGGAAAACGTCGCGGGCAAATGCCCCACCCACTCCCCGTCCAATTCAAACGCCGTTTGGGGTTCGCCCGCCAGATCAAATTGGGCCGCCTGGATGAATTGTGCGACGCCCGCCGGCGGCTTTCGGTGCGTGAGCAGCCCCGGCGCGCAGCGCATCAGCGTCCACCAATTGAGCCGTGGCAGAACGCAGAGGTCCAAAATCCCATCGCGCAAATCGGCCTGCGGAAAAGCTTCGACCGGCCCGCCGTAAAAACGGCCGTTGCCGACCAGCACAAATTCGCCGGTGACGCTCTGGCCGCAGGCGCGCACGGTGATTTTCGGCTGTCGTTCGCGCAGAGCCTTCAATCCGGCGATGACGTATGCCAGGGGGCCGATCTTTTTCTTGTGCGACCAGTCCACCAATTCAATCGCCCGCGCATCCCAGCCGGCGCCGGCGAGTTGAACAAAGTAACGCTGTTGACGGATGCCATTCTCCGAAAATTCCACGCGCGGGAGGTCAATGCGCGTTTCCCGGCCGCGTTGCATAACTTCCCAGGCGCGTTCGAGGCGGAGCGGCAGGGCCAGTTCGCGCGCGAACACGTTCACCGTGCCGAGCGGCAGAACGCCGAGCCGCGCGCGCTCAAAACCATCCGGCGCGTCGCCGAGGCCGTTGAGTGTTTCGTTCACCGTGCCGTCGCCGCCGGCGGCGACGACCAGATCGAATCCTTCACCCACGGCCTCCGCCGCGAGCCGGCGCGCGTCGCCGGGCGCCGTCGTGGCCTTCAACGCGCATTGCGAGCCGATGGCGTCGAGTTGACGGCGAAAATGCCTGGCCTTGTTGCCGCGGGCCGCCGGATTGAAGATGACACAGGTGCGCACGCCCCGAATGATTTGTGACGGGCGGGCGGTTAGTCGAGGAGAAAGCGAAGGGGTTGCTTGCATTCACCGCGCTTTTTTCCGAAAGTGGGCTTATGAATAACGCGGCTAATGGGAAAGTTTCCAAATGGATTTTTTTGGTCGGCGACGCAGGGCTGATGATCTTCGGGTATTTTTTTATCCTGCACTCACCCCAGCCAATCCGCCATTGGGAAATTGCCGCCGGCTGCGTTGCGCTCGGAGCCATCCTGGGCGTGATTCCTTTTGTTCTCGATTACCTCGCAATGGGCAAGGCGATTGAAGTCAACGCGCTTATCTCGGTGGCCGGCCGGATTCAGGACCTCGAACGGGTCACCGCGCTCATTTCCTCCGCCACCAACGAATGGGTCCAGGCGCAAACGCAGGCGGAGAAGACCTCCAACAGCGCAAAGGAAATTGCCGACCAGATGGCTGAAGAAGCGCGCCAGTTCGCCGCGGTGATGCAAAAGCTGAATGACAACGAAAAGTCCGCGCTCCGGCTCGAAGTCGAAAAGCTCCACCGCGCCGAGGTCGAATGGCTGCAGGTGCTGGTGCGCATTCTGGACCATGTTTTTGCCTTGCACGCCGCCGCCGAACGCTCCGGCCAGCCGCGCGTGGCCGAGCAAATGACTCAATTTCAAAACGCCTGCTGTGATGCCGCGCGCCGCGTTGGCCTGGCGCCCTTTGCCGCCGCGCCGGATGAGCCGTTCGATGCCAAACGCCACCAAGCCGTGAACACGGAATCGGAACCGCCCGCCGAAGCCATCGTCGCTGAAACCATCGGCCCGGGTTTCACTTTTCAAGGCAGACTGTTGCGTCCCGCGCTCGTGCGCTTGCGTGAAGCCAGTCCGCCCGCCGCGCCCGCCGAACCGACCGCACCCGCCGCAGAAGCCTCTGTTCCCGCGGAACCACCCAGGCAGGACAATGCCGGAGATCAGCTTCCACTGCCAGCAACGGAATAATTCAGCCAGGACGCTGTTCCGCGTCGGAGATCTGCACGTAGGACAGGCGTCGCGCCTGTCTCCATTTTCATAAATCTCGCTCTTTGATGGGTGGAAATTCGTAGCTGCAACTCTTCATCTTGAAGCGGGGGTTTTTGAGTTTCAGAGACAGGCGCGACGCCTGGCCTACGGCGAGAATACGATGCAGACCGTTTTCCGGGCTGACAGAAAATGCAGCCAGCGCGCGGTGACCGGGCGCGAATAAATTTTTTCCAGCGCCTGCGCGTACAGTTGCAATTGCGGTGTGTAGGTTTTGATCCGGTCCGGCAGTTCATTCTTGCGGATTTCATCCGTCTTGAAATCCACCAGCCAGATTTCCTCCGGCAACAACACGACCAGATCCGCCACGCCCTGCACCACGACAAATTCGGTTTCCAATCCCGGCTCTGATTTTACGCCGGTGATGGCCGCCAGTTCCGCCGGGCTGAAACGCGCGGTGAAGGCCAGTTCGCGCCGGACATTGGCCGCCTGCTTGCGGATTTTTTGTCCCGGCTCCGAACTCCAAAACGCCGCAATGTCCTCCAGATTCAGTGCCGCGCGTTCGTCTGCCGACAGAACCTTTTCCCGTTTCAAACGTCCGGCTTCCAATTCGAGCGCTGCAACGTCGTCCGCGTTTTCCAGCGCGACCTGCTGAAGAAATTTGTGGTATGCCGTGCCCGTCTCCGCCGCGCTCAATTGCGGACCGCAGACTGCGGACTGCGGATTTTTGGCTGGTGGGGCGAGCGTCCTCGCGAGCCGTCTTTCTGAAAACTGAAGCCTGAAAATCGGTTCCGCTTCGTCATCCAGTTCCTCCGCCTGGCGTCGCAGTGCGGTCACCGACGACTTGGCCGGACGCTGCGTCGCGGCGGCGAATGGATATTCCCACGACAGCATCGCGCGCAGTCTTTCCACTGTCGCGGCGTCCAGAGAATCCACTTGGTGGGGCGAGCGTCCTCGCGAGCCTTTGGTGGAATCAAATTCAGCCGCACCGGGCGGCTCGCCAGGAGTCTCGCCCCACCGGGTGGAACCGACTTCAGCCAGTTCCGCGTCATCCGCGATGCGCCAGCGCAAGTGCGGCAGTTCGCCCGCCAACGCACCGTGGACCGTGGACTGTGGACTGCGGACTTGTTGGATTTGATTTCGCGCAAACCACAATCCGAGCCAGTCCGCGTAGCTTTTCGCGGCGACGATGGCTTGCGTTGTGATTGCCGCCGGCTGGGCCCAAAGTGTCTCCCATTTCTTTTCCGTGACGGCGCCGGTCAAAATCAGCGTGTCTTGAGCCCGGGTCGTGGCGACGTACAGCAGCCGCAATTCCTCGCCCCATTGCTCGCGGCGCTGATGCTGTTGCGCGAGCCAGTGCGGCAGGCTCGGATATCGCCGGCCCGTGTGCGGCGATTTGATGCGCGGACAAAGACCGAACGCTTCATCAAAAATAATTTCCCCGCGCAGGTCCTGTGTGTTGAACGGCTTGGCGAGGTCGGCGACGGCCACGATGGGAAATTCCAGCCCTTTGCTCTGGTGAATGCTCATCAACCGGACGGCATTTTCCTCCGCGATCGCCGCGACGTCCGGTTCCACCCCGGCTTCGCGCTGCGCCTCGATGAATTTCAAAAACCGGAACAATCCCTGCCGCTGAAACTGGTCAAACTTCTGCACCAGACCCAGAAAGCGTTCGACGTTGGCGCGCCGTTGCGCCCCGCGCGGGCGCGCGAGCAGCCACTCAGCGTAATGCGTTTCGGCCAGCACGCTTTCCAGGCACTGCGACAGCGACGCCTGCCGCGCCAGTTGCCGCCAGCGCGAAAACCGGTCGAGAAAACTTGAAACTTTCGCCGCCGTTTGACTGGAGACTGTGGACTGTGAACTGTGGACCCGGTTTAGCGCTGTCCAAAAATGCACACCCTTCGCCGCCAGCCGGATCTGCGCCAGTTCATCGAGGGACAAACCGGCGAGCGGCGAACGCAGCACGGCAATGGCCGGAACGTCCTGCAAGGGATTGTCCAGCAGTTGCAGCAGGCTCAGCAGATCCAGAATTTCACTGCTTTCATAAAATCCGCCGCGCTCGACCACCAGCGGCACGCCCGCGCGTTGGAATTCCTTCGCGTAAATTTCCGCCTTGCCCGATGGCGAACGCAGCAACACCGCCATGTCGCGCCATTCAGCAGGGCGGAAATGTTTATTCTCCGAATCCCAGATTTCGTGTTTTTCGGTTACAAGCTGCTTCAACCGCAGCGCGAGCAGCCGGGCCTCCCTTTCCGTCTCCTGCAAATCCGCCAGATCGTCATCGCCGGACTCATCGCCCCCGCCCGCGTCGTCGCGGCCGTTTTTGAAAAGCAAATGCAGTTCCACCCGCGGTGACGGATCGCCAGCGGCGCTGAGTTCCGCGCGTTCTTTGGGCGCGCCGAATTGCAATCGCGCCTCGGCGTCATAACCCACGCCGCCGATTTCCGGGCGCATCAGCGGCTCAAAGACGGAATTAACGAAGTTGAGCAGTCCCTCGCGGCTGCGGAAATTTTCCGCGAGGTGAATGGTCTGGCCGTTTTGGCCGCGCCAGCTTTGGGCATAGTCGCGGAAAATCTTCGGGTCGGCCAGGCGAAAACGATAGATGCTTTGCTTCACGTCGCCGACCAGGAAACGGTTTGCCCGGTGGGGCGAGCGTCCTCGCGAGCCGTCCGCAGATTCCGGTTCAGCCATTTTTGGCGGCTCGCCGGGAGTCTCGCCCCACCCATCTTCGCGGCTCAATGCCTGGATGATTTTGTCCTGCGCGGCGTTGATGTCCTGATATTCGTCCACGAAAACGAAGCGGATTTTCGCGCGCCAGCGTTCGGCGGCTGCCGACGGCTGGTTCGCGGCAAAATCCCAGAGCAGCTTCAGTGCGAATTGTTCCAGATCGTGAAAATCCAGGACCCCGGCGTCGCGTTTGCGCGCGGCGAACCGCGCGGCAAAATTTTGCACCAGCCGCAGCAGCGCGCTCATATGGCCGCGCACCCAGTCCCAATCTTCCGCCAGCGGATCGCGGCCATCCTTCACCGGTGCCAGCGAATTCAAAAAAGCCGCATCATCAAAGAATTTCTCCAGCGGTTTGCGAAGCGCGGTCTTGCGTTTGGCCGGCCAGTTGCCGTCGGCGGAAATGATTTGCGCCAGAATTTCAGCGGCGGCGGAGCGGGAAAAGTTTTCCGGCAATCGCCGGAGAATGTCCGCCAATTCGGCGGCTTTTTCGTTTGCTGACGGAGCGCCGAGTCTCCGGCCCGGCGCGAAGTTACTCGCGCGGGCGAACTTCGAGCCGAGCCGGTGCTCGGCGCTCCGAGACTTTCCAGAACTGGCAGCCATTCGTTGCGCCAGGAACGAATGCCGTCGAGCAGCCAAATGCGCCATTCGTCCGGCGTGGGTGAAGCGAAGTGTTTGATTTGCCGAGCGAGCCAGCCGTCGGCATCGGGCCGGGTTTGCGCGTAATTATGCAAACGCAAAACCAATTGGCGGATGGCCTGGTCGCGGCCACCGCCGTAAATTTGAATCAGTTTCTGGACCGCTTCGGCCAGTTCGTCTTGCCCGGCGTAGTGCGCCTGAAGCTCTTCATCGAGGGTTTCATCGGCGAGCAGGCACGCCTCGCCTTCGTCGAGCACGGCCAGTTGCGGGTCCAAGCCGAGCTCGTGGAAATGTTCGCGCACCAGCTTGAGGCAAAAACCGTGGAGCGTGCCGATGTGCGCGGTGTCGAAGAGCGCGATTTGTTCCGCCCAATGCTGGTCGAGGGTCGAGGGTCGAGAGACGAGGGCATCTTCCAGCGCACGACGCAGCCGCTGACGCATTTCGGCGGCGGCGGCCTCGGTGAAGGTGACCACGAGAATTTCCTCGAGCGAAGCGGGCGGCTGTTCCGCACACAGGCAATGCAGACAACGCTCGACGAGCGTGTGCGTTTTGCCCGTGCCCGCGCCGGCCATGACCAGCACGTTGCCGCGCGCGGCGACGGCCTGCCGTTGGGACGGCGTGAGCGAATCGTTTTGGGTGCGCGCGGATTCCATCTGGCGGAAACTTTAGCCATAGATGAACGCAGATGAAACACAGATTACGGAATCGCGAAGCGGTTGGTGGCGAGGCCGGTGTTTGGGAGTTGTTCCCATCGCAGGCGAAAGGGGTAACTATTTTGAATACTGCCATCAGAAAAACAAAGATTGCCCGTCATGCCCCCATGACGCGTTTGATCCCATTCAAAATTTTGATTCGCATTTGTTGACAGATTGAATACGCCAGATTTTACAGGAGCACCTTTGAAGGTGAAATTGTCGTCGCCAGAAAGAAATGCTTGTGGAAAATTTGTATTTGCGTCCAAGCCGACGAAATAGCTGATGTTGGAATTGTCAAAGCCGGAGGAATAATTCATGGCTGGGCTCCGAATTTTTTCTGTCGGACAGATCAACACTTTGGGAGAGGTTAGTCGGCTCGATATTACCTGAAAGCAGGCGGCAACATTACCGGAAGCGGCTAATTCCATCACTCCGCCATTTGCGACTGAAACTTGCATTGGGAACTTTCCATTGTGGTCTCCTTGCCAAGAGTTGAAAGCCTGACCAATTTCTTTTAGTTTGTTCTGGCAATTGATGTTTTGATTTTTATGCCGCGACGCAGAAAGAGCGGGCATTATCATTGCCACGACGATGGCCAGCACGAGAATGACGACCATCACTTCCACCAAAGTCAGCGCGGCGGTCTTGTGATTGAAAACGCGCGGCTTCATGTTTCCGACTCTGCGTTTGGCAAAACGGTTTGTCCAGAAAAAGCTGCTGTGATTTTTCGTGTGTTTCGCCGGGTTCGCGGTTAAACCATTTTGCATGAGTGAATCCATGCGGCTTAAAGATCAGCCCGCCAGTGAGCGTCCGCGCGAAAAGCTGGCCGCGCACGGCGCGGACGTTTTGAGCCACGCGGAGTTGATTGCCATTTTGCTGCGCACCGGCTTGAAAGGCGCGAATGCGGTCGAAATCGGCAAGCAACTGGTTGCACAATACGGCACGCTTCAGGCGCTGGCGCGGGCAACGGTGGACGATTTGCGGCAGGTGAAGGGCATCGGGCGCGACAAGGCGGTGACGCTCATCGCGGCGTTTGCGCTGGCCCGGCGCATGGCCGGGGAATTATGCGATGAATCGGAGCCGCTGGACAATCCGGAGGCCGTGGTACGTTGGTTGCGCGCCAAAAACCTGCTCAAAAACACTGAGACACTACAGGTGTTGTTGCTCAATACGCGTCGCCGGTTCATCCGGGTGGATTCGGTCACGGACGGCACGCTCGACACGCTGCTGGTGCATCCGCGCGAGGTATTCCGGAAGGCGATTGCCGCGAACGCCGCCGCCGTGGTGCTGGCGCACAATCATCCGAGCGGCGACCCGACGCCGAGCGAGGCCGACATCAAGGTGACGCGCGATTTGATCCGCGCCGGCCAGCTTTTGAAGATTGAAGTGCTCGACCACGTCATCATCGGACGCGCGACGCCGGAACGGCCAAAGGATTACGCATCGTTGCGCGAGCTGGGTTATTTTTATTCGTGAGGCGTGAAACGTGAAACGTAAGGCGTGAGCGGCTCATTACGGTTCACGTTTTACGCATCACGTTTCATGCCCCATCTGCCCGCGCGTCACGCCGAGCTGGTTCATCAGCTTCAATTCACGCCAGAGTTCGGTGCCGGTGATTTCACCCCGCAGAAGCCGGCGGTATTTTGAAATGGTCTCCGTCACCTGCTCCGGCGTTTCGTTGAGGAATTCCACGCGGAAATGCCGCACGCCCAGTTCCATCATCCGCGAAACATACTCCGCGCCGGTCTGCGCCAGCGAGTTATACACGGTGTTGCGGCAGCCCGCGTCGGCCTTGAGCGGATGCTCCGCGCCCACGCGATCGCGCAGCCGCACGTCATGCACGTCACACGGGCGGCCGCAATTCCGGAAATCCGTGCCGTTGGAAAGGAACGCGCAGAAGACGCAGTGCTCCATGTGAAACATAGGCATGTGCTGGTGAATGGTTACCTCGAACCATTCCGGCGGCGCGGCCTGCAGCAACGCTTCGAGCTGCTGGAAATTCAAATCGTAGCTTGTGGTGACGCGTTCCAGGCCAAATTGGTTTTTGAAATAATCCGCCGCCAGCCGGTTGGCCACGTTCAGCGAGTAATCGCCAACGCGCCGGTCGCGGGCGAAGAACTTCAGGTGATCGTAATTGCGGACCAGATAGCCGTCGGCGTTGCAGGAGCGCACCTGCTCCAGCATCCATTCCTCGCCCGGTTTGAAGATGCGCGGGGGGGCCACAAAGATCGAGGATGGAGGATGGAGGATGGAAGATTGGCAGTCGCGGGCGGTGTGGAACAGCATCACGGCTTCGCGATATTTTTTCGGGTCTTCGAATTCGCAGTAAATGGTCGTCACGCCGCACTTCAAGGCGGCTTCGAACTGGGGCAGGTTGCGAACGAGCGCAATTAACGTAGGACAGGCTTCCAGCCTGTCTCTCAATAATTCGGATGATGGTGGTTCTTCTGATTTTTGAGACAGGCTGGAAGCCTGTCCTACATTAAGCGTCCACCGCTTGGGTTGCACGCGTTGGCGTTCCAGCTCCGTTGCAATTTCGCGGCGCAGGCGATTCAGTTCGCTGACCGGCAGTAAAACTTCGCCCGACAGATTATTTTTCAATTCGCCGAGCTTGAATGGCGTGCCGCCGAGGCGGCCAAGCTGCTCGCGCAGGCGTTCGGTCGTAAGCGGCTGCTTTTCGGCTTTCGCCAGCGGCATGGAGGATTCGACTTTGGCGACATTTCCGAATTCGTCATGCGCGATGAGCGTGAGGGATTTGCCTGCGACGCCATGCACTTCGATTTCGATGGGCCGCTGAAATTTTGGCGCTTCGCCCTCGAAGCTTTGACGCAATCGCCGGTCCAGTTCCGGGTCGCTGGTTTTCCACAGCTTGTCGCCGGCGTGGACGCGCGAGAAATTGATGTCGCCATGGCCGAATGTGAGGGTGACGGGTGACGGGTGACGAGTGTCATGATAGACGCGCTGGTTCTGCGCTTTGCCTTTGTCAGTTCGCACTTCATAGACCCGTCCGCCTTCCTCATTTTCCTCCGGTTTGCCGGCGTCGAACACCACGCCGTCCCCCCGTTTTAACGGGCCTTCGAGGCGGATGAGAACGCCATCGCGCAACACACGTGCAACTTCGCCGAGAAAAACGCCGCGTTTTTTGCCGAAGCGCGCATGGACGAGCCGCTGGTTGTTGGTGCCGCCGAACCAGCCGGTGTGCAAGCCGCGTGAAAAGGCCATTTCCATGTCATATTTACGATTTACGATATTCGATTTACGCGCAGGTTCGTGTTCGCCTCGTAAATCGCAAATCGTAAATCGCAAATCATCCAAGGCTTGCCGGTAAATCCGCGTGATGTTTGCCACATATTCGGGAGATTTGAGGCGGCCTTCAATTTTCAGCGAGGCAACACCGGCGCGGATCAATTCCGGCAAAACCTCCAGCCCGGCCAAATCCTGCGGGCTTAAGAGATATTTCCGATCGCCGAGCGGCACGAGTTTGCCGTCGGAAACCAATTCGTAAGGCATCCGGCAGGCTTGCGCGCATTCGCCGCGGTTGGCCGAACGTCCGCCGAGGGCTTCGCTGGTGAGGCATTGGCCCGAGTAGGCAATGCAGAGCGCGCCGTGAATGAAAACTTCGAGCGGAAGTGACAGGTGACGGGTGACAGGTGACGAGGGGGTTTCGCCGACAACGCTTTCGACCGCCGGAATGGCTTGCGAGGACGCTCGCCCCACCAGATTAATCTTTTCAATTTCCGGGATGCTGCATTCGCGGGCGAGCACAACGAGGCAGCAGCCGAGTTCACGGGCAAATTCCACGCCGACGGTGCTGGTGATGGTCATCTGGGTCGAGGCGTGAATCGGAAAATCGGGCGAAAGTTGGCGGATCAGCCGGCAAATCCCGGCGTCCTGCACAATGACCGCGTCAACGCCCGCCGAAATCATCGTCCGCAGGTATTTTTCGGCATCCGCGAGTTCGTTCTCAAAGACCAGCGTGTTGAGCGTCATGTAGCCGCGGACGCCGCGCCGGTGGAGAAAATCCATCAGCTTGGGCAAATCGGCGGCGGTGAAATTGTCGGCGCGCATCCGCGCGTTGAACTTTTCGAGGCCGAAATAAATGGCGTCGGCGCCGTTCTCCACGGCGGCACGGGCGCAATCCCAATCGCCGGCGGGGGCGAGCAACTCCGGCAAAATGCGGATTGCGGATTGCGGATTGCGGATGGATTCGGTTGTGTCTGTGCTGGGCATTTCAGGCTTAACATTTACCACGAAGCCACGGCGGGACAAAGCTTCTTCAGCACGGTGGGGCGAGACTACTGGCGAGCCGCAGATCAAATCCTAGTTTCCGGCTCGCGCGGACGCTCGCCCCACCAAATTATATTATTACCCGGCAAAACCGGCATTTTTGAACTTGGCAATCGGGCTGAATGAGCCACTTTTATCCTGTGATTCATCCAACAGCCATCATTCATCCAAAGGCGGAACTAGATGCGACCGTCCGCGTCGGGCCGTATGCCGTGATTGACGGGGGCGTGAAGCTGGGCGCGCACTGCGTCGTCGGGCCGCACGTTTATCTCACCGGGTTGACGACCATTGGCTCGCACAATCAATTTCACGCCGGCTGCGTCATTGGCGACGAGCCGGTGGACTTGAAATACAAAGGCGAGCCGACGCGGCTGCGCATCGGCGACCACAACCGCTTTCGCGAACATGTCACCGTGAATTGTGCCGCAACGCCGGAGGGGGAAACGGTGGTTGGTTCGCACAATTTCCTGACCCCGCACTGTCACGTGGGACACAACGTGGCAGTGGGCGACCATGTGATCATTGGGGGCGGCGCGATGGTGGCGGGGTATGCCGCCGTGCAGAACGGCGCGTTCATATCCGGCAACTGTCTGGTGCATCAGTTTTGCCGGGTGGGCACGCTGGCGCTGATGCAAGGCGGTTCAGCCATCAGCCAGGATTTGCCGCCGTTCACCATGGCGCGCCGGGTGAATGAGATCTGCGGGTTGAACGTTGTCGGCCTGCGCCGCGCGGGGTATACTGCGGAACAGCGGATGGAATTGAAGCGGGTTTACCACGGGCTTTTCCGCAGCGGGAAAAATTTGGGGGCGGCCATTGAAGAAGCGCGAAAGAAATTCACCGGCCCCACGGCAAAAATAATGCTGGACTTTGTCGCCGCAGCGAAACGGGGCGTATGCACGGACCTTGGGGGCCTGGCCGGCGAAAACAAAGACGAGCGGAGGAACGCATATGTATAAAATCGTTGGTTCGGACGGGAATGAATACGGGCCGCTTTCCGCCGACAAAATCAAGCAATGGATTGCAGATGAACGGGTGGAGAAAAAAACACCGGTTTTGCCCGAAGGCGCGGCGGACTGGGTTTTTTTGAGTTCATTGCCGGAATTTGCGGAGGCATTCGCGGCTCAGGAGAAATGGAGCGGGGCCGCCGGCAAAAAGCGGCGGATGGCGATTTATCTGGGATTGCTTTTGCTGGCAGTGATCGGCGGGGTCGTCATCTTTATTCTGAAAAACGCGAAGCATCATTGACCCGTGTATAAAATCATTGGAGCGGACGGCCGGGAATATGGGCCGGCAAACGCCGGGCAGTTGCGGCAGTGGATGGCCGAAGGCCGCGCCAATGCGCGGACGCCAACGCTTGCGCCCGGCGCGCCGGAATGGAAACCGCTTGGCGCGCTGCCGGAATTTGCGGGACATTTCGCGCCGCCAATTCCGCCGACCATCGGGCCGCCAGGGCCGGGGGCTTCCATGGCGGGCCCATGGCCCAAAACCAATTCCTTTGCGACGGCAGGGCTTATTTTTGGCATCTTGTCGGTGATGTGCTGCTGCGGATGTCCGTTCAACATCCTTGGGCTGGTCTTTTCGCTCATCGGCTTGTCGCAAATCAGCCGGCATCCCGAACTTTACGAAGGCCGCGGCCAGGCCATTGCCGGACTGATTCTTTCGGTGGCGAGCCTGGTTCTGGTATTCGGGCTGGCCGTGCGCCATCTGGTACTCCACCCGGAAAACTTTGAATGGCTTTTCAAATCGTCTTGCACCTGAACCATGCGCGCTGAATCACCATCCGCGCCGCCGAAAATCGCCGCGTCGCCGTCACTCGCCTTTTTCACGGTGGTGGTGCTGGCGGCGGCGGCGCTGGGGTCGGGCGCCATTCTGTTTTTCTTTGATCCGGCGAAGCACGGTTTTTATCCCATCTGTTTGTTTCATGCGCTGACCGGCTGGAACTGTCCGGGATGCGGCGCGACGCGGGCGGCGTATCAGTTGCTGCACGGCCACCTGCTCCGCGCGCTGCACGACAATGCGCTGTTCGTTCTGACGCTCGCGGCGTTGGCGGCGCAGAGCGCATGGTGGGCCGTGAAAAAAATCCGAAACCGGCCAGTGGCGTTCATGGTGCCGCCTAAAATGTTGTGGGCGCTGCTCGTCATCGCGCTGGTATTCACCGGGTTGCGGAATTTGCCGGCGTTTGCGTGGCTCTCGCCCTAGCCTGGTTGACGCGGACAAGCGGTCCGCGTTCCCGGAGACGGAACTTTTCGCTTTTGTCGGCGCGGGTCGTCGTGTTCAATCGTTGGCCTATGAGTCTGACACATCCATTGACGACCACGACCTTTGAATTGCCAGGGTACCGCGTGACCAAATCGTTTGGCGTTGTGCGCGGCATCATTGTGCGGTCGCGCTCCATCGTCGGAAATTTTGGCGCGAGCATTCAGGCGATTTTCGGCGGGAATATTTCACTTTACACCGATCTTTGCGAACGCACGCGCGAAGACGCCTTCAACCTGATGCTCAACCATGCCGGGGAGCTCGGCGCCAACGCCGTCGTCGGCGTGCGCTACGACGCGACGGAGATTGCGGTGGGCATTACTGAAGTGCTGTGCTACGGCACGGCGGTCTTTGTGGAGGCGGCCGGTTCAAATTAGGATTGGCTGGCAACGCTCAACTTTCAACCCTCAACCCTCAACCAACCATGTCCGGACACAGCAAATGGGCGAAGGTCAAGCATTTCAAGGGCGCGATTGACGCCAAGCGCGGGAAAATTTTTTCCAAGCTGGGCCGCGAAATCACCATTGCCGCCAAAATCGGCGGCGGCGACCCGGACATGAATCCGCGCCTGCGCATGGTGCTGCTCAAGTGCCGCACGGCGAACATGCCGCGCGACAACATCGAGCGCGCCATCAAGAAGGGCACCGGCGGCGGTGAAAGCGCGAACTTCGAGGATTTGACCTACGAAATTTACGGGCCGCACGGCGTGGCGCTGCTCGTTGAAATGAGCACGGACAACCGCAATCGCACGGCGTCGGACATTCGCAGCATCGTGACCAAGAACAACGGCAGCATTGCGACGCCGGGATCGGTCAGCCGGTTGTTTCAGCGGAAGGGGCAAATTATTGTATCGCGCGAATCGGCAGGCGAGGATCAATTGATGGAACTGGCGATCGAGGCGGGGGCGGAAGATTTCAAGGCCGAGCCCCAAGGATATGAAATTCTGACCGAACCGGGAAATTTTGAGGCGGTGCATAAACAAATTGAAATGAAGGGGATCAAGTGCGAAGCGGCGGAAATCACGTGGTTGCCCACCCTCACCCTGCCAGTGACCGGCGCGGCGGCCATCACGGCGGTCAACAAATTGATTGAGGCGCTGGAAGAACATGACGACGTGAAGGAAGTCCATTCCAACGCCGAATTTCCCGACACGTGACCGCACGATCTGAAACATGAAGGCATTAAGCGCCGACAGTTTTCTCGCGCGGCTGCTGGCCGGGCTGGCGGCGGCAGTGATCCGTCATCCCCGATGGGTTTTCTGGCCGCAGGTGGTGGTGTTCGTGATCTGCGTGGTTTACGCCCTGCCGAAGCCCTACGGCCACCTCGACTTTGACATGAACCAGGACAACCTGGTCGGTCCCAATCAGAAATATCACCGGAATTTTCTCCGGTTCCAAAAAGAATTTCCCGCAGCCGGATGCCCTGGTGGTGGTGGTGGAGAGCGACAACCCCGAGAAAAACCGGCAGTTCGTCGAACGCATCGCCGCCAAAATGCAGGCGGAAACGAATTTGCTCCTGGACGTTTTTTACGCGCAGAACCCGATGATGATGGGGCCCAAAGGACTGCTCTACGGGTCGGAGACGAACCTGATGGAGATGCAAACCATGCTTCAGGCCGCCCAGCCGTTCGTCCGGCAGTTCACCCAAACGACGAACCTGGTCTCGTTTTTTGAGCAGATCAACACGGCATTCCGCACCGCGCCGCGCGAGGCCAACGCCGACACCGAATCGCTGGTCAATTCGCTGCCGGCGCTGACACGCATCGTGACCCAAGCCACCGATTCCCTGCAACGATCCGGCACGCCGCCGTCGCCCAATGTGATCGCCTTGTTCGACACCAGCGGAAGCGGTGTGCTCTCGAATTACATCACCTTTGCCAACGGCCGCATTTTTTTGGTCGAAACCCATGCGCCCAGCGCGGAAACCAACCATGAAACGGCGGGCCAGGCGGCCGCGCAAACCCAGGACGAACTGGACGCCCGCTCGATTGACCGTTTGCGCCAGTTGGTCAAAGAAACGCAAATGGAAGTGCCCGGCCTCAACGTGGGGCTCACGGGCCAGCCGGTTCTGGATTATGACCAGATGGTGCAATCCAAGAAGGATGCCACGCTGGCCAGCATCGTCTCGCTCGTTTTGTGCCTGCTGATTTTTATCTACGGGTACAATGAAACCGGCCGGCCCTTCAAGGCAACGCTCTGCCTGGTCGTCGGTCTGGCCTACACGCTCGCGTTTGCCGCGTTGACGATCGGGCATCTGAACATTTTGACGGTCACGTTTGTGCCGATGCTCATCGGCTTGGGGATTGATTATGGCGTGCATTTGATCACCCGTTACGAGGAGGAGCTGCGTCATGGCAAAACCGAGGAGGCCGCGATGACAAAAGCGATGGTTTTCACCGGCCAGGGGATTTTCACCGGCGCATTGACGACTGCGGGCGCGTTTCTGGCGATGTATTTTACAAATTTCAAAGGCATCCAGGAAATGGGTCTCATCTGCGGCGGCGGCCTGCTGGTTTGCTTCATCCCCATGATGACCCTGCTGCCGGTGATGTTGTTGCGGGGGCGGCAAAACGTCATTGACCACCGGGCAACCGAGGACGAAACCCGGGCGCGGATTGAAAACATCTGGTTGCAACGGCCGGTGCTGGTGATGGGCATCACCGCCGGATTGTGCGTGGCGGCGTTGTTTGAAGCCCGCAAAGTCCATTTCGATTACAACCTGATCAAACTGCAAAGCCCCAGTCTGCCTTCGGTGATCTTCGCCCACAAACTGCTGGATTCGGCGGATAAATCGCTGCTTTACGGAGCGGTTATCGCCGACTCACTGACCAATGCCGTTGATCTGGAGGAAAAAATAAGGAAGCTTCCGGTGGTCGCGGATATTGATCCGCCATTTTACGATGATTTTCTAGCCGATCAGACCCAAAAACTAAGATTGGTTGGCGAAATCAAACAGGCAGTTGCAACCCTGACGTTCAACGCGCCGGATTTGCGCCCGGTGAAGGTTTATGAATTAAGCCGCACGCTTTACGGACTTTCCGGCTATCTCGGCAACGCGCTCGAAGAAGTGGGGAACAGCGATCCGGCTTTGACCCGGCAACTGGTTGCCTTGCGGCGGGCGATTGAAGATTTGCGCAAGGCAATGCTGGCGGGCGGCGCTTCCGCACTTGAGGAACACGCGCGAAAACTGGCGCTGTTCCAGCAGGCCTTGTTTTCCGATCTGATCGGGACTTTCCGGTTCCTGCAGCATCAGGACGACAGCGCGCCCTTGCGCGTCGAGGACCTGCCGCCAGCGTTGCACAACCAGTTTGTGGGTGTGACCGGAAAATTTTTGCTGCAGGCTTATCCCAAGGACGACGTCTGGGAGCGGGACAACCAGGAAAAATTCGTCGCCGCATTGCGGACCGTGGATCCCAATGCCACCGGCACACCGGTCCAGTTCTATGAATACGAGACGATGATGAAAGACAGCTATTTGCAGGCGGCATGGTATTCCCTGACGGCCATTGCACTCATGGTGCTCTTTCATTTCCGGAGCGTGGGCGCCGTAATTCTGGCATTGCTGCCGGTGGCCATCGGCACGCTTTGGCTGGCAGGATTGATGGGCTGGCTGGGAATTCCCATCAATCTGGCAAACATCATGACGCTGCCGCTGGTCATCGGCATCGGCGTGACCAATGGCATTCACATCCTTAATCGCTTTGCCGAGGAACGCACGCCCGGCATTTTGTCGCGAAGCACCGGCAAAGCCGTGCTCGTATCAGGGTTGACGGCCATTGCCGGTTTCGGCAGCCTGATGCTCGCCAAACATCACGGCTTGTACACTTTGGGTTGCCTGATGGCAACGGGGATTGCGACGTGCATGATCGCGGGGCTGACATTTTTGCCGGCGCTGTTGAATTTTTTGGGCCGGTGGCGTCCGTTAATAAAACAACCCAGTGCCGACAAATCGTCGTCGGCACTGGGTCAGGAGGAACCGAGGTAAAACCTCAAGTGTGTGAAAAGAATAAAGAAAAATCACAAAAAGTCAATATCAATGTTAAACTTAACTTCTAACGACCTGAAAACCAACAAATCGAGTTTTCAATAACGATAACGCCAGGTGCTGGAAATCTTGACTACCCCTTGTCAAAACTCAATTTGCTGGCCAAAAAACGCCATCATGTCCAACCCATTCAGAATATTCATTTATTGCTTGCGAATTTGTTGCTTGGGCTGGGCGATCGCTCTTCCCTCCGTTGCGTTTGCGGAGGATGGGTTTTCGGCCGGGCCGATCTTCGACCAATTCCCACTGACGCTGGATTCCGGTCACCGGGCAGAAGCCATCGGGCCATTTTTTTACAATCAGGAAAGCGACACGGAAAAAACGTGGGCTGTCCCGCCGCTGCTTTCGTATGATGTTGATGCCGCAACCGAATCAAAGGAGTTTGATTTGCTCTATCCAGTGCTGACCTGTGAGCGTTACGGCGTGGAATCCCGCTGGCAGTTCTGCCAGTTGCTGAGTTTTGCCGGCGGCCAGAGTCCCCAAGCTGATCTTTCTCAAAAGCGCTTCACGGTGTTTCCGTTCTATTTTCAGCAACGCTCGCCGGTTCCAGATGAAAATTACACCGCGGTCCTGCCACTTTACGGCCGCCTCCAAAACCGGCTGTTCCGCGACGAAATTTTCTTTGTTCTTTTTCCTCTCTACGGCGAGACACGGAGAAAAGATGTGGTCACCGACAATTATCTTTATCCGTTCTTTCATTTGCGGCATGGCGACGGCCTGTTTGGCTGGCAGTTCTGGCCGCTCGCGGGTGATGAGCACAAGGACGTGACCGCGCGCACCAATGGATTCAATGAGACGGAAATCATCGGCGGACACGACAAATTTTTCGCGCTCTGGCCGTTTTATTTCAATGAAACCACCGGCATCGGCACCGATCATCCGGAAAAATGGCGCGCGGCGCTGTTGCTTTACGGACAGTCGCGTTCGCCCCAGCGCGATTACACTTCCGTGGTCTGGCCATTTTTCGCCTGGATTGACGACCGTGAAAAAAGATACCACGAGTGGGAGGTTCCCTGGCCATTCGTGATTGTCACGCGCGGCGAAGGCAAAACCATCACACGGGTTTTTCCCCTGTTCAGCCAGGCACACGATGACACACAGGAAAGCGATTTTTATCTCTGGCCGATTTACCGCTACAATCGCCTCCAGGCAGGCGTGCTCGACCGGCAGCGCACCCGCATCTTGTTCTATTGGTTTGGGAACCTGACGGAAAAGAACACCGACACCGGCGCCATCCGCCATCGCATGGCCTGGTTGCCATTGTTCACCTGGCAACGTGATTTCAACGGCCATGAGCGCCTGCAAATTCTCGCGCCTCTCGAACCGGTGTTTCCCAACAATCGCGGCCTCGAGCGCAACTGGTCGCCGTTGTGGTCGCTGTGGCGGGCGGAAAGCAATCCGAAAACCGGCGCGGCCAGCCAGTCGCTGCTGTGGAATTTTTACCGCTTCGACACGACCCCGGCGGCTAAAAAAGGCTCGCTCCTGCTCGGCCTTTTCCAGTATCAATCGGATTCGGAAACCAAACGGTTGCGGCTGCTTTATATTCCGGTTTTCAAATGGCACCGGCAGTTGAGCCCGCCGGGAAAATAAATATATGTTTAGTAGCATCGGTGAAATGGTTTTGTTGTTTTGGCGCACGCTGCTGGCGCTGCCGGCCGCATGGCGTCAGCGGCAAAAAATCTTCGACCAGTTCTTCGAAATCGGCAATGCCAGTTTGCTGATGGTCTGCGTGCTGTCGTTTTTCATCGGTGCGGTCATCTCGTTGCAAACCGGCCCGGTTTTGGTGGAGCACGGTCTGGCCAGCGCGGTCGGCGGCATTGTGGGCATCGCGATGGCCAAGGAATTGGCGCCGGTGATGATGGCCATTCTTATTGCCGGACGCATCGGTTCGGCGATGGCGGCGGAAATCGGTTCCATGCGGGTCTATCAGGAAATTGACGCGTTGCGCACCATGAACATCAATCCGGTCCACTACCTCGTTCTGCCGCGATTGGTCGCCATGGCCCTGGCCCTGCCGATGCTCGTGATTTTTGCGATTCTCGTCGGCTGGCTCGGCGGGGCGGTCGTCGTGGAGACCAACAGCCACATTGCCATTCCGTTTCAGGCGTTTTTTGCCGACCTGCGCGACATTGTCGTGCTCAAGGACGTGGCCAACGGCGTGTTCAAAAGTTTTTGTTTCGCGCTGATCATCGGCGTGGTCTCCTGCCATCAAGGGCTGACGACCATCGGCGGACCGCGCGGCATTGGCCGTTCGGTCACGAAGGCCGTCGTGAATTCCATCATCCTGATTGTGATTGTTGACTACGTGCTCACGCGCGCCCTGTTGCAAATATGAACGCTCCAACCAACCGCCACTCCGGCGTCAGCCTCCAGGTGCGCGGCCTGCGCAAAAGCTTTGACGGGCAGGTGGTGCTCAACGGCATTGATTTCGAGGTTCAGCCCGGCGAAATTTTTGTCATCATGGGGCCAAGCGGCAGCGGCAAAAGCGTGTTGCTCAAACACCTTATCGGACTCGAATCGCCCGATGCCGGCGAAATCCTCATCAATGGCGAGTCCATCCAAACGCCGGAAATCGCAAGCAAATACCGGCTCGCGCTGGTGTTCCAGTCCGGCGCGCTGTTCAACTCGCTGACCGTCGGCGAAAACGTCGGGCTTTACCTGAGCGAACACCGGCTCAAACCGCCCGCGGAAATCGCGCGCATCGTTGCGGAAAAGCTTGAAGATGTCGGCCTCAAAGGCACCGAGGACAAAATACCCGGCGAACTTTCCGGCGGCATGAAAAAGCGGGTCGCCATCGCCCGCGCGCTCGTCATTGAGCCGCAACTGATTCTTTACGACGAACCGACGAGCGAGCTGGATCCGCTTTCGGCCGTCGTCATTGGCGAGGAAATTCTCAAACTCCAGCAGCGCATTCAGGTCACGTCGCTGGTGGTGTCGCACGACCGCGACCTCGCCTTCGGCGTGGCCGACCGCATTGCCGTCATCGCCGAAGGCCGCATTCTCACCATTGGCACACCGGATGAAATAAAGCGTTTCAATGATCCGCTGGTCCAAAGTTTTTTACACGCCGATTTTAAACGCGAACCTTAATCTAAAAGTTTATGAAAAATTCACTCGAAACCCGCCTCGGCATTTTTGTGATTCTGGCCGTCTTTGCCGCCTGGGCCATTGTCGAAACGCTCGGCAGCGCCGACCTGTTCAGGCACGGCTACCGCGTCAGCGCGCTGTTTAACACCGTGCAGGACCTGAAGGCCGGCAACAGCGTCAAAATGGCCGGCGTGGAAGTTGGCCGCGTCGAAAAAATCGCGCTCATCAACAACAAGGCCAGCGTCACGATGAAGCTTCATTCCGACGCCGTCGTTAAAACGGACAGCAAGGCTGTCGTCAAATTCACCGGCCTGATGGGACAGAATTTTGTTGCCATTGACTTTGGGTCGGCGGACGCGCCGAGGGCGGTTGACGGCGCGGTGCTCACGACCGTGGACCAGCCCGACCTCAACGCCATCATGGCCAGGTTCGACAGCGCCGCCACCGGCATTGAAAATTTCGGCAAGAGTTTCACCGGCGACAAGATTGACAATTTGATCGGTCCACTGACCGATTTCTTCAAGCAAAACAGCGGCCACATCGGCGGAGCGATCTCCAACATCGAAAATATTTCCGGCCAGATTGCCAGCGGCCAGGGAACGGTTGGGAAACTCATTTACACCGATACGCTCTACAATTCCGCGCTCGTCACGGTTACCAATCTCCAGGACGCCGTGACCGAGGTGCGGGGGGTGGTCAGCGGAATTACCAATGGCCAGGGCACGATCGGCAAACTGGTGACCGACGATGCTCTTTACAACGCGACCACCGCTTCGATGACGAACCTCAATCAAATTCTGCTGAAGGTCAACCAGGGTCAGGGGACGGTCGGCAAGCTCGTCAACGACGAGGAAATATACAAGAACGCCAAGCTCTCGCTGCAAAAACTGGACAAGATGGCCGACAGTTTGGAAGATCAAGGCCCCCTCAGTGTTGTCGGTCTCGTGGCCGGCAAGTTGTTTTAGGGGATAAATCCGGAGAACAACCGGCAAAACAGTTCCCACGCGAGCCAGCGGTTTGCGTTGGAGTTCAAGCTTCAGCTTGTTCACGCTCCAGCACGCTGAAGCGTGAACTCCAGCTTTACGCCAAGCCGAGATTTTTCAAGACTTGTACGGTGGAACGTGATTTGTTCAGCGTGTAAAAATGCAATCCCGGCGCGCCCGCGCTCAGCAATTCCTCGCACTGTTTCGCGGCGTAGTCGATGCCAAATTCGGCGGCGGCTTCATCGTTGGTTCCCAATTCATCCAGCCTGGCACGCAGCGACGGCGGAATTTTTGCGCCGCACATCTGTGTAAATTTTATGATTCCCGGAGCGCTAAGAATAGGGATCACACCCGGAACCAGCGGCGCGCGGACGCCCAGCTTGCCGGCAACGTAATCGCGGAATTCAAAATAATCGGCATTGTCGAAAAATAATTGCGTAAGCACGAAGTCCGCGCCGGCATCCACCTTTTCCTTCAAATGCCGCCAGTCGGCGTGTTTGCCTTCCCGGCACGCGATGTGGCCCTCGGGAAAACCGGCGACGCCGACGGAAAAATCGCCCGACTCGCGGATGAATTGGACGAGTTGCGCCGCGAATTCAAACCCGCCAGACGCCGGCTGAAATTCGCCACCCCCCGGCGGATCGCCGCGCAGCGCGAGAATGTTTTGGCAACCGAGCGAGCGGATTTTTTCCAAAAGCTCGCGCACCTGCCCGTGAGTATGGCCAACACAAGTGAGATGCGCCAGCGCCGTGAGACCGTGCTGCCGCTGGATGCGATCCACGATCATCAACGTTTTATCGCGCGTGCTGCCACCGGCCCCGTAGGTGACAGAGCAATAATCGGGTTTGGCCTGAAGCAGGGCGGGGATTTGCTTTTCCAGAAGATGGCGGTCACCCTCGCCGGTTTTCGGGGGGAAAAATTCAAAGGAGATGACCGGCCGGCCGGCCGCGCGCTTCGCCGCGTAAATGTCACGGATGAATTGCATTTGGAGGGTGGATTATCAGCGGAAGCGCGAGCGAAGCCAAGTTTTGTTGTGTGTGAGTCGTTGCGAGGAAGCCCGCTTCAAAAGCAGAAGGCAGGATTTGGAAGCCGGTCGTTCCAAGCCGAAATTTCGTCCTGCCTCATGCTGCCTTCTGCATTTCAAGAGAGCCTCGCTACGGACGGGAATGAAAAGCCCCTTCCGGTTTTCCCGGAAGGGGCTTGAGTGTTTCAACTTAAATTAAAACTGATAGATCAGGTTGAGCGCGAGCAAGAAGTCGTTCTTCTTCATTGGGGTGCCAATGGAAGGCTGTGTATAGCCGAAGGCATTGCCATCAACATGGTCCCAGCGGAATTCCACGCGGCTCAACACATTGGCCCACAGTTGGTACTGAACCGTGGTCGTGATTTCGCCGGCATAGTGCCCGGCATAGTAGATATTGAGCGGATTCGGACTAAGAGCGGAAGAGCCAAGTTGCGTGGCATCTACAATTTCACCACGGAGGTTGAGGGACAGTTTATCCGTGGCTTGGAAGGTGCTGAAAATGCCGGCCACCCAGATGCTGTCATCATTTCGATTTGCGCCGCTCCGGTCGTTGTAGTTGAGGTAGTCGAATGCCGCGCCAAACTTTACTTTGCTGCTGGGCGTCGGCAAGGTCAAGCCCGCATAATAGCTGGTGGTGTCACCAATGCCGCCGTAGCCGGCGTTAATCGACGAGTCAATACTGCCAATGATCCCGAGGTTGAGGGTTGCACCTTTCATTGGACCGAAACTATCCGGTGCGGTCAATGTGATCGCGCCCATGTAGGTTTTCTGGGACTCGTAAACGGTGCCGTTGTTGATACCGGCAATACCAGCACTGTTTGCATTCTTACTGTTGGCTATGCCAGCTGAAACCGACAGCTCATCGCACGCCTTGTAAGTGGCCAAAACCCCCGTGTGGGTCGTGGGTTCAATGGAGTAGCCATAGGAGCGGGTGTAATTCGGATTCAACGGACAACTGGAGGATTCATAACCAATGATGGTATCGAACACGCCAACTTTCCAGTCAATGCCATTGCCTACCGGAGTGCGCAATGTCACATAAGCTTGGCGGATGGAGCCAAATCCCTCACCACCACCTGCGCCACCAAATGCGTTATTTTGAGCCGGTACTGAATCCGGGCCGAACATGAGTTCGACGTGGTAACCGGAAGCCCAAGGGCTTTCGTCCTGCGGCTTGTCGAGGGCGATGTCAACGGCATTCAGACTGAAGCCGTCATTTTTGCTGAAGGAGTAGCCGGGAATATTCGGACCGCCAAATGGTCCGCTGTCCGTGCCTGGCCTCCATGTTGCCGCCACGTCCACGTAGCCGCTGAGCGTGGTGGTCGAGAGCGCGGTTTCCACCGGGCTCATTTTTTCGTCCGCACGCGCCGCCGAGGCAAGACTGACCACCCCGATGGCCGCGAGACCTACTGTCCATTTATTAAACTTCATCTGGTTCCTCCGATGTTGTTTGTTTTAATTGGTTCCTGTTTTTTAGTGCCGCTGCACTTCAGGGTAAAAACCTGTTTACCCTGGCACCAAATGGTGCAATTAAAACGAAAATAGGAGAATTCCAATAATTTTACAACAAATTTTTTCAGGAATTAAATTGTTGTAACATTTTTAAAACCAGACAGTTGCACCAACAGCACGGGTTTCAGATCCAATTTTGTGCGGCATTTTGTGCAAAGGTTGTGTAAAGTTCAGGCACTCATAACCCTGCTGATCGTTGGAAGTTATGGATTCTGCTGGGTTTGAGTTTGGCGCCGCCAGCTGGAACAAATCGTGCTTTGTTAAACGGCGCAAGCCCAATTGCAGGGTTGCGTGTTAAGAGCGTTTTTGTTAAGAAATCAAAGGTATGCCATCATTTGCCTATTCAGCCCGGGAGACGGCCACCGGCCGGGAAATCAACAGCACGGTCGAAGCCGTGACTGAACAAGCCGCCATTGCCGCATTGCTTAACCGCAATCTTTTGGTGGTGTCCATCCAGGAAAAGATCTCCAAAAAAGGCAAAACGAAAGGCGGCAAGGTGGCGCTGAACGATCTGGTCGTTTTCACCCGCCAGTTGGCGACGATGATTGAGGCGGGCATTTCCATCGTGCAGTCCCTGCAATCGCTGGCGGATCAAACACCGAACAAAGTCATGCGCGACGTGATTCGGGACGTCTGCGCGCGGGTGGAAAGCGGCGAAAGTTTTTCCGAGGCGCTGCAAAAGCATCCGAAGACGTTCAACCGCCTTTACTTTTCCATGGTGTCAGCGGGTGAAAAGGGCGGCTTGCTGGCTGAAATTCTCGCGCGTCTGGCGACTTACCTGGAAAATGCCGAACGCCTGCGCAAGAAGGTCAAGACCGCCTTGATGTATCCATCGGCCGTGACCATCGTGGCGATTTCCATCACGACCTTCCTGCTGGTGAAAGTCGTCCCCACCTTCAAGGATGTTTATGAAGGCTTCGGCGCGAAATTACCCGGCCCGACGCAGTTCTTGATGGATCTCAGCGAGATCGTCAAAAAATTCTTTCTCGTGTTTATCGTTGGCGCAGGCGCGGCCTTGTGGAGCTGGCTTTATTTCATCAAAACCCCGCCGGGACGCGCCTTTTGGGATTCCCGCCGACTCAAGCTGCCGATTTTTGGCCCCATTGCGCATAAAATTTGCCTTGTTCGCTTCACGCGCACGCTCGCCTCGCTCGTTCGCAGCGGCGTGCCCATTTTGGAAGTGCTGCAAATCGTCTCTCAAACCGTAGGCAACGTCATCATGGAAAAAGCCATCAAGACCGCCGCCGGCGACATCGAACGGGGCGAAGGCATTTCCGCCGCGCTGGGCAAGAACCCGATCTTCCCCAGCATGATCATCCGCATGTTGAGCGCCGGTGAACAAACCGGCAACATTGACAACATGCTCGAGCGCGTCTCGAAATTTCTCGACGAAGAAATTGAAACCACGCTCTCCGGGCTCATGTCGCTTCTTGAACCCATGCTGATTGTCTTCCTGGGAGTGGTCATCGGCGGCATGGTGATCTGCATGTTCCTGCCGATCTTCAATCTCGCCAATATTGTTAACGGCCCGCAATAAAACCGCAACGCTTTGCCTGCCAACCGCCGGGCGAATTCATTTCGTCCGGCGGCTGCCTTTCACACCGCAACCGTTTTGGCCGGCGGCGGCTGAATGATTTTGATTTTGGGATGGCGGGCGCGGATTTGTTCCTCAAACCACAGGCGAGAATCCTTGCCGCCGTGGCCGAGCAAAATTGCGCGCGGAGAGACCTGCCCGACAAAATCCAGCAAATCTTCGCGGTTCGCGTGTGCGGTCAAATCGAAATCCAGCAGTTCACATTTGTGCGTGACCTGGCCGGCGCTGGGGCTGAACACAAACGTTTCGCCGGGCTTCGCTGCCTTCAGCCGTCCGCCCGGCGTGTCGGGGTCCGCGTAACCGACGAAGAAAATCGCCTGCCGTTCATCGCCAATCATGCGCGCGGCGAGGTTGTGCGCAGCGGTGTGCTCGCTCATCATGCCGGCGGTGATTACAAAGATGCGTCCGCCGCTGAGCTTCATTTTTTCCGCCTGGCCCTGTTCCAGCACGATGAGTTCCAGCGCTTCGTGCAATTGCAAATTCGTGTGCTGCCGGTGCGTCCGGTGCGCCTCCAGATCGTAGATTTCCGTGAACACGCGCCCCAGTCCGCCGATGTAAACCGCCTGTGGCTTCAATTTGCCTGCGCGCATGAGCAGCGCCAGCAGCGCCAGGATTTCCTGCGTGCGCCCCAGCGCGAACGACGGTATCAGGACACAGCCCTTGCGTTTGAGCGCCCGCTGGATCGCTGCGGTGAGCCGCTCGATTTCGCCTTCGCGCGAAAAACCCGGCGGCACGGCGCGGTTGCCGCGCGTCGTTTCCATGATGAGCACGTCGGCCTTCACGTCTTCAAACCGCGCGGCGCGCAAAATCGTCTGGTCGTGAAAACACACGTCGCCGGTGTAAAACAGCGTCTCCTTTTTTCCGCGAACCAAAAGGCCCGCCGAGCCCAGCGTGTGGCCGGCGTCGAAAAATTCCAGCGTCGGCGAGGCGAATCCCGCGCGGGTTTTGTGAAACGCCGCCCATTCGACTTCGCGGTTGTATCTGAAACCCTGGAACAACGGCGCGAGGTCGTCCACCTCGTCATGCGTGTAAAGCGGATATTCCCGGATGCCCAACTCGTCGCGCTGGCGCGTCATTACGTTTACCGAATTGTGCAGCACGCGCTCGACGAGGAAATAGCTCAACTCGCTCATCAGCACGTGCGCCTTGGGAAAATGCCGGCACACCACCGGCAGCCCGCCGACGTGGTCATGATGGCAGTGCGAAATCGCAATCGCGTCCACCTCGGCGTTTCCCGCCTTGCCGAATAACGGCAGCCCATCGCGGCCTTCGCGTTTTGGGTGCATCCCGGCGTCGAGCAGGATGCGGTGGCCGTCCACCTCCACCAGCCACGCGCTCGCCCCGATGTCCATGTCGGGATTCAGATTCGTGATGTTCACAAACTCATTGAACCACAGATGGACGAGGATGGACATAGATAATTGAGATTGGAAAACATCGAACAACCAACATCGAACATCCAATGATTCGCCTATCTGCCACCAATTGGATGTTGGTTGTTGAATGTTCGATGTTGGATGTTCTCCGGCTACCTGGCCGGGATACTACCAGACCCAATCGCCGGTGTTGATGTCCACCGCGCCGTTTTTTCCCAGCCCAACCTCTCCGTCATCATCCGTCCCGTTCCAGCCGACGGAGTAGAGGACAAATTGCCCGCCGGCCTCGGGACGATAATGCAGCGGCTGGCCGTTGATGACGTCGTGCGGCAGTTTCGCGATGAACTGCGGCGCCAGCGCGTCGAGCGTTTCGGGACAGGTTCCATGCGCGAGGCGATAACGCTCCAGCGCCAACGCCACCCGCGCCAAATCCGCGCAGGATTGCCCGAAGGCAAACTTTCTCGCGGCATTGCCCAGCGCGGACAGGAACAGTCTTTCAGCCAAATTGTAGGGGTTGCGATGTTTGGTGTCGGCTTCGACCCTGGCATCACCACGATGGGCGGCCGCCGGCGAAATGATTTCCCTGGCTGACATCCGCCACCGGCACATACAATTCCACCATCGGACGGGCGCAGCGAAGTTGGTTCTGGTACAGCCAGCCGCTGGGGATTAAACGCCAGATGATCCGCGCCAAAAGAGGCGTTTTGACAGAATTACCGTCACTGAACATATTGGGAAATTGTTCCGGATGGCGGCGCAGATAATCAAACATGCCGCCCTGAAACACCAGTTCACTGTGCATGGCGAGTTTGTAATCCGGCAGAAAATCCAGCCCGGCCAGCTCCCGCTCCAGTTCAATCAGTTGCGCATCGGACCATTGATGCCGCGCCAGGCCTTCCCAGACCGGTTGCAGTGCTATTTGCAGGATGGCGATGCGCACCAGGTGCGAAATCAAAAACGGCTCGGTGCGAATGGAGTCCGTCAATCGCAGCATGAGCATCACGTCGTCCAACGCCTGTTCACTCTGGCCGTTCTGCAATTCGGCGATGGCGCGCAGTTGCAGAACCTGGGCGCATCCTTTTAACGCCCCCAGATGCGGCAGCATTATGGCCCAGGGATCTTCACTTGTCATATTCCAATGGATATCGCGAATCGGGCAGCTTGCTGGCCTGCCGCAATTCCTTGATTGCCGGGTCATATTTGCTCAACGCCAGCAACACGTCGGCGGCGGGCATTTGCGGCTGGGCGCGACCGAAACTGATTCGTCTTGACCGTCTGGGCACGATAATATTCTTGCCAGGAATCTCAAGTCGCTCGCCCGGTTCATTTCTGCCGGTTGCCAAGTCCTTTTGAAAGGTCGTTGTTGATTGTGTGACGATGGGCATTTCCATCTGGTTTAAAAAATTGGTGTCCCGGTCTTTGAAGGGAATCCCTTTCCCATCGCGGGTCAACAGTTGCCATAGCTGGTAAACACAATCGGCGTCAGCGCAAAATTCTGATCTTCCGGCACCGGCGGCGGAATGACGCTGCCGTAGTCAAAATGTTCGCCTTTGGCCTCCCATTGGTGTTTGAACTTGTGCCACGCGTACCAGCCGCGCCAGTCCTCTTCCGCATAAAAAAGCCCAATCAAAATGGCCAGGTACGCCAGACCAACAAAGAAACGTTTGGTTTTGCGCCAGGCGCTTTTCGGTTTTTCGTTCATAAATTATCTTTGCTTGTAGGAGCCGAGGTGACGAGGCTCTAACTTTTCTCCGCTTTCAATTTGAGACTCCATCACGTCGTCTCTCCATTTTAACGTCGTCAAAATTGCCGCGCTTTCATTGCGCAACTGCGGCATCAATGGGTTAGACCGGACAGCATCGCTTATGTCACGCGAACCAATCAATTTTGACAAAATTCGGGCGCGCATGGGGATCATGAACCAACGCAAGCGCAGATAGACCCTGAACCACTTTCTTCGCGTCTCGCCCGCTGCGGTTGAAATAAATCCTTTGCGCGTTCCGCCGCTTTGCGCGAAATTAACCGCCGTTTATGAGTAAAAATTCCAGCGCCAAAATGCCGGATGCCCGGGGCCACTTCGGACCCTACGGCGGTCGGTTCGTGCCGGAGACGTTGATGCATCCGTTGCAGGAACTGGAGAATGAATACCGGCGGGCGCAGAAGGACCCGGCATTCAAGCGTGAGTTCGAGTATTATCTGAAAGAATTTTGCGGCCGGCCCACGCCGCTTTATTTTGCCGAACGCCTCACGCGCGAACTCGGCGGCGCGAAAATTTATCTCAAGCGCGAGGATTTGCTCCACACCGGCGCGCACAAAATCAACAACGCCATCGGCCAGATCCTCCTCGCCCGGCGCATGGGCAAGACCCGCATCATCGCCGAGACCGGCGCGGGCCAGCACGGCGTGGCCACCGCCACCGTCGCCGCGATGTTCGGATTGAAATGCGTGGTCTACATGGGCGCGGTGGACTGCGAGCGGCAGGCGCTCAATGTTTATCGCATGAAAATGCTCGGCGCCGAGGTCGTGTCCGTGAAGGCCGGCCAGCAGACGCTCAAGGAAGCCATCAACGAGGCCATGCGCGACTGGGTCACCAACATCCGCACCACGCATTACATCCTCGGCACGGTCTATGGCGCGCATCCGTATCCGGTCATGGTCCGGAATTTCCAGCGCGTCATCGGCGACGAAGCGCGCCGGCAGATTCTGAAACAGGAAAAACGCCTGCCCGACCTGCTCGTCGCCTGCGTCGGCGGCGGCTCGAATGCGATGGGATTGTTTTATCCGTTCCTCAAGGACAAATCCGTGAAGATGGTCGGCGTGGAAGCGGGCGGGCGCGGCATCAAACCCAACCAGCACGCGGCGCGGTTTCACGGCGGCTCGCTCGGCGTGTTGCAGGGCACACGCAGTTACATTTTGCAGGACAAAAACGGGCAGATCCAACTCACCCACAGCGTCAGCGCCGGATTGGATTACGCGGCCGTGGGGCCGGAACACGCGTGGTTGCACGACCAGAAGCGCGTGGAATACACCTACATCAAGGACGACGCAGCGCTGAAAGCGTTCATGAAACTGGCGCGGCTGGAAGGCATTATCCCCGCGCTGGAAAGCGCCCACGCGATTGCCGAAGTCATGAAACGCGCGCCGAAAATGAGCCGGAACAAGCTCATCATCGTGAACCTGAGCGGCCGCGGCGACAAGGATGTGACCCAGGTGGCGGACAAGGTGGGGTTGAAAATGCCAAAATAGTTTAACTTGGAACCAGGTGTGATAAATGCGTGTTGGAGTGAACTTGATTTGCCTTTGCCGCAAGATTATTGTTGAACCATGAAATACCGGGTCACATTGATTGAACATGAGGACGGCGTTTCGGTGAGTTGTCCGGCGCTGCGCGGGTGTCATTCACAGGGCAAAACCCGTGCGGAAGCCCTGACCAACATCCAGGAGGCAATCCGCGAATGGCTCGCGGCGGAAGCGGACGAGGCCAGACTTTTTAAGGTCAGCGAAGCCGAAGTGGCCATTTGAGTTATGCCCAAGCTCCCTGGCGTCCGACATCAAGACGCCGTGCGCGTCTTTGAAAAGCTCGGCTTTCGCATCATCCGGCAAAGCGGCCACATCGTCATGTCCAACGGCGAAACCCGGCTGGTCATCCCGCGCGCCAATCCGGTTGACCCTTACACGATGGGCGCGATTGCGCGCGATGCGGGAATGACACCGGATGAATTCAGGAAACTGTTATGAACCACTCCGGCCGCGGCGACAAAGACGTGACCCAGGTGTCATGGTCAAATTACGGCGAATGGCACGTTGACCACATTCGGCCTTGCGCATCCTTTGACCTGAACGATCCAGTTTCGCTTTCGCAATGTTTCCATTACACAAACCTGCAACCCATGTGGGCGTTGGACAACGCCAAGAAAAACTCCAGTTGGGAAGGGAAATTAATTCGGCGTAAAAATCAGGAGTGACGAGTTGGTCAGTTACGCGACATCTAGCGGTGGCCATGAAACCCTTGCGCGCGTGGGAATGTCTGGATTCCGACACAGGCGAACATTTGGCGGAAGCCGTCCGCAAATATCACATCCCCGATTTCTCCAACTGGAAGAACCACGACGATTTTGAAAAGGCGTTCGCCCGTCTGGAAAAAGATTTGCGGATGAGCATCGGCAAGTGACGACGAAAGCTGTGGGTAGCACCCGCGTCCCGCGGGTTCAATTCGGCGTCCCGCCGAATTGGATTGGCGGACGTACGACCGGAGTTGATTGCACCAAACAGGGGCAAACCTCATCCACCGACGGTTTCGGGCGCGACGCCCGAAACAACCCGCGGGACGCGGGTGCCACCATATTTTTCTCCGCGACTTGGCGGCCTGGCGGTTAATTTTTGTTTCCCGGCTCCTGCGGCGGGTAGGTGATGATGCGGGCGCCGCGTTTGTAGGCGAAATATGAATAGGTCCATTGCAGCAGCACGGCCAGACGATTGCGGAAGCCGATGAGAAAAATCAGGTGGATGAACAACCACGCCAGCCAAGCGGGATAACCGGAAAATTTCAACCGGCCAATCCACGCCACCGCCGCCGAACGCCCAATCGTCGCCATCGTGCCCTTGTTCCAATACTTGAACGGCGGACGCGCCGCGTGATCCGCGCCGGGGTTCAAGTCGTGTTCAATGACCCTGGCGACGTGCCGGCCCATCTGCATCGCCGCCGTACAAATGCCGGGAACAGGCTGGCCGTCCTTGTCCATCACCAGTGCCAGGTCGCCGATGGCGAAAACTTCCGGATGACCGGGCACGCTTAAATCAGGATTCACCTTCACCCGCCCGGCTTTGTCCAATTCTACACCGAGTTTTTTTGTCAGCGGCGTGGCGGAGACGCCTGCGGCCCAGATGATGTTCCCGGCGCGGAGAATTTCGCCGCCGGTAAGTTCAACCTCGCCCTCGCGGATGTTTTTCACCGGGGTCGAAGTGCGGACCTGCACGCCGAGGCGTTCGAGCTGGAGTTTGGCGCTTTCGGAAAGTTCCGGCGGATAATTCGAAAGCACGCGCGGCCCGCCTTCGAGCAAAATAATCCTGGCCTGCGTGGGATCAATCCGCCGGAAATCGCGCTTCAGGACCGTCCGCGCCAGTTCGGCGAACGCGCCGGCGAGTTCCAGTCCGGTCGGCCCGCCGCCCACGATGACGATGGTCAGCAACGGGGCGCGAACGGTGGCGTCCGCTTCGTTTTCCGCCTGTTCGAACGCGAGCAAAATGCGGCTGCGGATGCGCAGCGCGTCGTCGAGCGTTTTCAAGCCGGGCGCAAAAGGTTCCCATTCCGGATGCCCGAAATAACCGGTCTGACCGCCGGTCGCCAGCACGAGATATTCGTAGTCCAGGGTGTTCTTTTCGAGAAAAACCTTTTTCTGCGCGAGATCAAAGCCGGTGGCTTGATCGAGCAGGACCGTGATGAAGTCCCGGTGGGACAGGATGGAGCGGATGGGCTGGGCGATTTCCGGCGCGGACAACCCGCAGGTGGCGACCTGGTAAAGCAGTGGTTGAAACAGGTGATGATTGGTGCGATCGACGACGGTCACCAAGACACCGGAGCGGCGGAAATATTTGCAAAATGTCAGCCCGCCGAAACCCGCCCCGAGCACGACCACACGAACCAGCCTCTTTTCATTGCCGTTCACACACTTAATTTCGACGAACCGGCGGAAAATGCAATATGAGGAGAGAAGCTTCCCAAACCGAACGCCGCCGCTTATTTTTTGTCGGTTAAACAATGGATGCCGCACGACAACTGCCGCGGGTTGCGCCGCAAGGCCGGCCGCGTAAAAAATTTATACGCGGCTGGCTGGGATTGCTCCTGCTGGCGGTGTGCTGGCCGTTGAACTGGACGCTGCCGGGCGTGCGCACGGCCTACCTGTTCTTCCCGCTGTGGCTGGGCTACATCCTGGTGGTGGACGCACTGGTCTGGCGGCGCGCCGGCACGTCGCTGTGGACGCGTTCGCGCCGGGGATTCGTCCTGCTCTTCATCCTGTCCGTGCCAGGCTGGTGGCTGTTTGAAATCATCAACCGGCGGACGGGCAACTGGGAATACCTCGGCGCCAGCACGTTCACCACGCTCGAATATTACGCGCTCTGCACGCTGTCGTTCTCCACTGTCATGCCGGCTGTGTTCGAAACCGCGGAACTGGTGCGGACGTTTCGTTGGGTGAAATCGCTTCGGGCTGGCGCGCGTGTTCCGGACACGTCCCGGGTTGGTCTGGGATTGCTGTTCGCCGGGCTGGTCATGCTGGCGTTGACGCTGGCCTGGCCGAAATTTTTCTATCCGCTGGTCTGGATTTCACTGGCGTTCATCTTTGAGCCGGTGAACCGCCGGCTGGGCCGGCCGCATTTTCTGGCCTGGCTGCAACACGGCGACTGGCGGCCGGTGATTTCGCTGTCGCTGGGGGCGCTGATCTGCGGGTTCTTCTGGGAGATGTGGAATTACTGGTCCTGGCCGCAATGGATTTATCACACGCCGGGCGCGCAGTTCCTGCACGTCTTCGCAATGCCGTTGCTGGGTTACGGCGGTTACATCCCGTTTGCGCTGGAACTGTTCGGGATGAAAAATCTTCTCCGGGCGCGCGGGCCAAAACTGGAGTTATAAACCGAAGCCTTTTCGGCGGGCGGGAGCATAGCGGCGGTTGGCAAACCGCCGCTGAAATTTCCGGCTTTCTGCCGAAAGCCACTACGAGGTTCAGAAACGGGCGCTATTGCCCCATCACACCTTTCCGTTTATAAACCGCGCCCATGAATCGCGCGCTTTCTCTGGCCACCAATCTTTTCCCGATTTGGGTTTTGGCTGGCGGCGCGCTGGCGCTGGTTCATCCGGCCTGGTTCACGTGGTTCAGCGGCGATTTTATCACCTGGGGCCTCGCGGGCATCATGCTCGGCATGGGTATCACGCTGAGCGTGGACGATTTCAAGCGGGTGCTGAAAATGCCGCGCGCGGTCGGCATCGGCTTCGTCGCGCATTACGCCATCATGCCGTTCCTCGGCTGGAGCATCGCGCATCTGCTCCGGCTGGAAACGCCGTTCGCCGTCGGCCTGATTCTCGTGTCGTGCTGTCCGTGCGGCACGGCGTCGAACGTGGTCAATTACATCGCCCGGTCGAACGTTGCGCTGTCGGTGCTGATGACAATGTGCTCGACGCTGGGCGCCATTGTCATGACGCCGCTGCTGACCAAATGGCTGGCGGGCACGTACGTCCCGGTGCCGGCATGGGGCCTATTCCTGAGCACGGTCAAAATTGTGCTCGCGCCGGTGATCATCGGCGTGGCGTTGAACCGCTGCCTGCCGCGGTTCGTGAAATTCATCCTGCCGGTGTCGCCGCTGGTTTCGGTGCTGACCATCACGCTCATTTGCGCCAGCATCATCGGCGGCAGCGCGGAGGATTTCAAACGGTCCGGTTCGATTCTGTTGCTGGCGGTGTTTTTGTTGCACTCGGGCGGGTTTTTGCTCGGTTACTTTTTCAGCCGCCTGTTGCGTTGCGACGAACTGACCAGCCGCACGATTTCGGTGGAAGTGGGCATGCAAAATTCCGGGCTGGGCGCGGCATTGGCGAAGGAGCATTTCGCGCAAATGCCGCCGGCCGCCCTGCCCTGCGCGATTTCGGCGACGTTTCATTCCGTCATTGGCAGCCTGCTGGCGGGCCTCTGGCGCTTGCGTCCGACTTCGTGCGGATTCGGCGCGACGGAGATGAGGGAGAAATAGACCACCAGCCGCAATGGGTTTGCAGCCAGGGACGAATGTCATTTTTTTATCGTCGTAACGGCTGCGCGGCGTTATAGTAAAAGCTTACAGACATGGAACTGGACACGCGAGAGACAGAGTCGCAAGCACAAGAGAGGGCCAAGATGGCCCGCGGAATGTGCGAAAACGGATTATGGACGGAAATGCTGGAATTCGCCCAAAGCTGGCGTGAAAGCGACCCGACCGATTATCAGGCTTTGTATTATATTGGCCTGGGCTTAAGCGCGATGGGACAGTTTGCAATGGCAGAAACGGCGTATCGGGGGGCGCTGGAATTGGAAACCACCGACGCCCGGGTGTGGAACAACTTGGGAGGGTTGCTCTACGAAAAATTGGAGCGGCCCGGCGAGGGCATCCGTTGCTTGGAACAGGGCTTGAAAATGGAACCGCATAATCAGCTCGCCTGGTCGAATCTATCCACGATGGCTGGCCGGATGGGACAGCATCACAAGGCGCTGGAATATGCCGACCGGGCCCTCGCATTGGATCCGAAACTGGTGGAGGCATACCTGCACAAAGCGACCGCGGCGATGGCCTTGAAAAAAATGGACGTCGTCAAGGAGGTTTGCAGCAAACTGGCGTCCATCGAACCGGAAAATTTCCGCCGCGCGCGCTGAACCGGAACCGGCTTCAAATGGCCGTCTCAACAACAGGTTCCGGGGGAATTTTGCCGCCCGCCGCGGATTTTCCACCGGCCAGCGCCAGGATCAAGGTGATCAGGCTCGCGGCCGCAAACAAACCGACGCAGGCGGGCCAGCCGCCTTTCAGCCAGAACCACGCGGTCAACGCCGCTCCCGCGCTCCCGCCGGCATAATAAAAGGTCACGTAAAGCCCGGCGGCGGCGGATCGGGCGCGTCCGGCCACCTGTCCCATCAGCACCGTCGCCGCCGATTGCGAGACGAAAATGCCGGAGGAAAAAATCGCCAGCCCGGCAATGACCAGCGCCAGCGAAGGAGCCAGCGTCATCAAAAGACCGCCAAGGCACATGCCGAGCGACAGCAACATCGTCCGGCGGAATCCGTGACGGTCGAGAAAGCGTCCAGCCAGCGGCGTCACGACGCAACCCAGCAGATAGACAAAAAAGATGCCGCCCAGTTCGGCGGGGGTGAGGTTGAACGGCGATTGGGCGAGATAAAAATTCACGTAGGTGAACACGCCCACCAGCGAAAACAGGACGGTGAAACCCAGGCCGCAAATGGCCAGCAGCCGCGGATTTCGCAAATGTCCCCACGTGTCGCGCGCGGATTTGAACACGTGTTTGGCCGGAACAAAATTGACCGCCAGCGGCAGCCATTGACGCACGGCCAGCGCCCCGAACAGATCCAAGATTCCCAAAGTCACGAAGGCAGCGCGCCAGTTCCAGCGCGCGGCGATGATGCCGACAAGAAATCGTCCCAGAAAACCGCCGAAGACCGTGCCGGCCACATAGGCGGACATGACCGTGCCGACGCGCCCGGCAAATTCCTCGTTGATGTAGGCCATCATCACGGCGATGACGCCGGGCACAAAGAGTCCCTGGGCAAAACGCCAGAAGATGAGGGCATGCAAGCTCTGCGACGTGGCGGCCAGCAGGGTTGGAACGGCCAGGGCGAAAAGCGCGGGCACGATGACTTTCTTGCGCCCGATGGTTTCCGCAATCATGCCGGTGACCGGGGCCATGAGCGCCACCGCCAGGGTGATGGCCCCCACGGTCATGCTGACCTCGATTTCCGAGGCGTGGAAAAGATGCTGGAACAGCGGCAGCAACGGCTGCGTGCAATACACGTTCAAAAACGTGCAGGCACCCGCGATCATCACGGCAAAGATGGCCGGCTCGAATGACTTCTCCGGGCGCTTCGTCCGCGTCGCCGGAGTCACAACTCCACTCATAAACTCTGAATGATGGGCACAGACCGGCGAAAAGAAAAATCGAAACTGGCCCGCCAGCTTCCTGCGTCCTCACAGTTGTCTTGAAATTGCAGATAAGTTAGCTTTAAGCCGTGATTTACGACGCTTCATTGGACGAGTTGCTGCAAAAGGTCTGGGATGGCCGGCGCATCAACCCGGCTGAGGCGCTGCGGCTTTATCATCTGCCGCTGGAAGAACTCGGCGCGCTCGCCGACCGTCGGCGCCAGTTGGCCAAGGCAAAGGATTTCAACGGTCGCGGCAACGAAATCGTCACCTACATCGTTGACCGCAACGTCAATTACACCAACATCTGCAACGTCTATTGCAAATTCTGCGCGTTTTACCGGACGGAAAAGGATGCCGACGCCTACGTCATTACGGCCGATGAAATGGACCGCAAGATCGAGGAGACCATCGCGCTGGGCGGCACGCAGATTTTGATGCAGGGCGGGCATCACCCGAAACTGACGAAGCAGTGGTATCTCGATTTGCTGTCGCACATCAAAGGTAAATTCCCGCAGGTCAACATTCACGGGTTCAGCCCGAGCGAGTTCATCCATTTCCGCGAAGTGTTCAACGAGCCGCTGGAGAAAATCATCGGCGATTTCGTGAAAGCCGGGCTGGGTTCAATTCCCGGCGGCGGCGGGGAAATTCTCGTGGACCGCGTGCGCCGGAAAGTTTCTCCGCTCAAAGCCATGAGCGACGACTGGCTGGATGTCATGGATGTGGCACATGGCTTGGGATTGAATTCGAGCGCGACAATGATGTTCGGCCACGTCGAGACGATTGAAGACCGCATCGAACATCTGGACCGGTTGCGCGCGCAGCAGGATAAATCAAGGGGCTTCACCGCTTTCATCTGCTGGACGTTTCAGGCCGGGCACACGAAGCTCAAGGTGCCGACGGTCGGCGCGCACGAGTATTTGCGGACGCAGGCGCTGGGCCGCATCTATCTCGATAATTTCACCAACGTCCAAAGCTCGTGGGTGACGCAAGGCCAGGAAATCGGCCAGGTCGCCCTCAAGTTCGGCGCGAACGACCTCGGCAGCATCATGATCGAGGAAAACGTTGTCAGTCAGGCGGGCACGACCTTCCGCATGACTGTGGCCGACATGCAACGGCTCATCCGCGATATCGGCTACGAGCCGCACCAGCGCGACAACTGGTACCGGCTGGTAAATCAGGCTGGAGTTCACGCTTCAGCGTGTCCGGGCAAACAAGCTGAAGCTTGAACTCCAACAGTGCATTCGGAAATCTTCATTTTCTCTGTGAGCATTTTGGGCGGGACGCCGTCTAATGAATCAGTTATGCATTATCACCAGCCAAACAAATTATGAAAACACTAGCTTTTCTTCTTTTCCTTGTCGCAGCCGGTTCGTTCGCCGCCTTCGCCCAACCGGCGTTGACCATCTACAACCAGGATTTTGCCGTCGTGCGCGACTCCGTGCCGCTCGACCTCAAATCCGGCGTGAACAACGTGCATTACGCCGACGCCACCGCGCGCGTCGAGCCGGACTCGGTGATTTTGCGCGACCCGGCCGGCAAACATTCGCTCCAGATCTGGGAACAAAATTACCGCAACGACCCCGTCACGCAGGAACTGCTGTTGTCGCTGTTCGAGGGCAAGACGATTGATTTTCAAAACTTCCGGTTAAAGGACAACACCCAAGTGCGCGAACTCATTCCAGGCAAAATCATCCGCAGCGGCTACGTGCCGGGCGGAGGCTCGGAACAGCCCATCATCGAGGTGAACGGCAAATTGCAGTTCACCCTGCCCGGAACCCCGCTGTTTCCCGATTTGGGGGATGACACCGTGCTCAAGCCCACGTTGAACTGGCTGCTCCAGTCCGACCAGCCGGGCAAGTTCGACGCCGAGGTCAGCTACATCACCGGCGGGTTCACCTGGGAGGCGGATTACAATCTCGTCTCGCCGGAGAAGGGCGACACGGTGGATTTGATCGGCTGGGTGACGATGAATAATCAGAGCGGCAAAGCCTTCCGTGACGCCAAAATCAAACTGATGGCCGGCGACGTGAATAAAATCCAGCCGGCGGCCCTGCCGATGGGGGGAATGCGAATGAAAGCGATGAGCCTGGCGATGGCAGATGAAGCAGCCGTCACCGAAAAAGCCTTCGACGAATTTCATCTTTATTCGCTGGCGCGGCCCACGACGCTGCTGGACCGCGAAACCAAGCAGGTGGAATTCGTCCGCGCCACGGATGTGAAAGCGCCGGTGATTTACGTTTATGACGGGGCGTCCGATTACCGCTTTTATGGCGGGCTGAACAACGACCGTGGTTACGGCACGCAGTGCAACAAGAAGGTCCGGGTGATGCGCGAGTTCGTGAACGCGGAGACGAATCATCTCGGCATCGCGCTGCCCAAGGGCAAGCTGCGGTTTTACCGCCGCGACGCCGACGGCCAGATGGAATTTGTGGGCGAGGACATGATTGACCACACGCCGCGCAACGAAACCATCCGCGTGACCACCGGCAACGCCTTCGATCTGGTGGGCGAACGCAAGCAGACGAATTTCCGCGCGGACACCGGCGACAAGTGGATGGACGAATCGTTCGAGATCAAGTTGCGCAACCGCAAGCAGGAGCCGGTGGAATTCCGCGTGGTTGAACATCTCTATCGCTGGAGCAGCTGGGACATCACGGCGAAATCGGATGACTTCAAGAAAACTGATTCCCAAACCATCGAGTTCCGCGTGCCGGTCAAGCCCGATGAGGAGCGGACGGTGACTTACACGGTGCATTACTCGTGGTGAGCCGGGCTGGAGTTCGGGTTCTCGCCCTGGCGAAGCCTCTGGCGCAAGCCAAGTCCGTATGTTAATATACAATTAAATTGTTCACGCCACGCCAAAAACGGGCTTGCGTGAAGCTTTTGAAAAACAGCACCCTTGCTTGTGGCAAATCCACCGACATCGCGGGCCATCCGCAATCCGAAAACGCGCTTCAACTGGCGCATCAGTGATTTCATCCGCCGGATGATGGTTCGATGGTATGAACTCCGCGCGCGGATCACCGGACGCGGTTATTATTGTTCCGCGCTGGCCGGCGAATCGGATTACAGCATCACGGTCAATTCCGACCTGACGGTTTCCTGCAACTGCCAGGATTACGATGGAACGGGGCACATCGGCGACCTGCGCAAAAATTCATTTGAGGAAATATATTTCGGGCCGGTGGCGCAGCGCTTTCGGGATGAACTGGCAAAGGGGAAAATTCCGATTCCGACCTGTGTGCGCTGCTGCGATTTCCGGCGTCTGCCCAAAACAGGCTCGCCGCCGCCCGTGCGCCTGCCGCATCGCGGGATGCTGCTGGAAAACACTGTGCTGTGCAACGTGGACTGCATTGGTTGCGCGCGCGAGGGCGCGGCGGCCATCCGCTCGAGCAAACGGATGCCCCTGGAGGACCTAAGCCGGATGGCCGACCTGGTGCATCAGCTCAAAATGGAAAAACTGTTTTACCTGAACCTCGGAGAGCCATTTTTGTCGCCCACCATTTGCCAGGAACTGCCGCTGTTGCGCGCGAAAAATCCCGGCTGCTGGATTCTGACTTCCACGAACGGCGTTCTGTTGAACACCGACGCCAAACGCGAGGCGGCGTTGAGCCTGAGCCACATCCTGTTTTCCGTCCATGGCATCAGCGACGAGATGAGCGCGAAATACATGCATGAGGGCAGTTTTGAGAAGGCTTATGCCGCAATGAAGGCGATGGCGGCGTACCGCGACGCGCGCGGCCTGAAAACGCCGGTGCTGGAATGGAAATATCTTTTGTTCAATTGGAACGACCATCCGAAGTCAATTGAGCGCGCCATCGAAATGGCCAAGGAAATTGGCGTGGACATCATTTCGTTCTGGCCGACGCACAATCCGTTTTACGGCCTGTCGTGGCGCTACCATCTCGGCTGGATGAATCACATTGGTGTCAAATGCTGGAAAGGTCGGGAAGTGATTCTCCGGCCGGACAATGTCGCTGCCAACCGGTTCCATTGAAGCGGGCGGGATTCCCCCGTCCGTGATTTCGCGGTGAAATGGGCCTAGACGCCGCGGGCAAAGTCTGCGATGTAATGGCCGAGTTTTACGGAAACAAAAATGCCCGAAACGCCTGAACTCAGCCTCGTCATTCCCTGCTTCAACGAGGAGGGGAATTTGCGCGCGCTCATCGCAGCAGTGCGCGGGACGGTGGAACCGCTCCAGAGGCCTTACGAAATCATCGTCACCGACGATTGCAGCCGGGACCAGTCCTGGGAAATCCTCAAGGAACTCGCGGCGGCTGACCCGCGCGTCCGCGCGCAGCGGTTTGCCTTCAACTGCGGCCAGTCCGCGGCGTTGTGGGCCGGCATGAGGGCCGCGCGCGGCCGGGTCATTGTCACCCTCGATGCCGATTTGCAAAACGACCCGCGCGATTTGCCGAAATTGCTGGCGGCGCTCGAAAAATTCGACTGCGCCTGCGGCACGCGCGTGGCGGCGCGGCGCCGGAGCGACGGTTTCGTCCGGGTCGCCTCCTCGCGCATCGCCAACTGGGTCCGCAACCGGTTGTCCGGAGAGAACATCAGCGACGCGGGCTGCTGCTACCGGGCGTTCAAGCGCGAGTGCATCGAGAACCTGAAATTTTTCAAGGGCATGCACCGCTTCCTGCCGACGCTGTTCAAGATCGAGGGGTTTACCGTTACCGAGATTCCCATTGCGGCCAACCCCCGGTTGGCCGGCCAGACCCATTACGGCATCTGGAACCGCCTGTTCGCATCGTTTTATGATTTGTTGGCGGTGCGCTGGATGAAGAAGCGGATGTTCCGGTACCAAATCAAGGAGCGAATCAATTGACCGGAAAAAATTGAAGACCGGCCGAGTGTATTTGGACGCACGAAACGAGTGGGAATAGCTCCCTCGCCCCGCCCAAGCGGGGAGAGGGCTGGGGCGAGGGGTTCGTTCTCGAAAAACGGTAAGTGTGGCAAGATACGTCCAGACCGGCCAACTGGAGTCCCCCAAGCTGATTTATGCAAAGATTCCTGATCCAGAGCGTCAACTGCGTTCTGCTGGCGATCATCTTCTTCGGCATCCCGGCGGTTACCGGAATGCAGTTTGGGAATTGGCAGATTTCCTCGGTTCCCCTGGCCCGGCGGCTGATGTTTGGGGGACTGGCGCTGGCCGTGGCCGGAAATCTGGTTGCCGCGCTGGGGCTGATCAAAAGCCGCAAGGAACGGAAATTATGCTGGGAATGGGTGGCGGTTTTTATCGGACTGCTGTTCGTCCAATACGCATATCTCCGCGGGTATTTCAACTTCAACTGGCTGAAGCAGATGCTGTTGTGGGTTCAAAAGCACTTCTCTTAAGCTTCCCGGCCGGCGGCTATTCTCCCAAACCGGCGGTGGCGGAACGTTTCCCGGGCATCAATATTCAAAAACCCGCCTTTTATTCTGGAAAAACGGCGAATTCTTCTGCAAGGTTCAGGTTCATTGTCCATTTGGATGAACGCAGTTGAGCGACAATTTGGATGACAAAAAGAAACGACCGAAAGTGAAAGAATTTTTATGGAAGTGATCGCTGGAACAAAATCCACGCCGGGATTGCAAACCCTTCCCGGTGACGACGTCCGCCAGATCATGTGGCGTTTCGCCGACCGCTACGAATTCCACATGCTCGTGCAGGCCAGCCGCACCGTCGCGCGCGGGCCGGTCGCCCGCGTCGTCGCCGACGGCGGACGCAACTCGCACGAGTGGACGCCCGCAAAGGCGGGACTGCTCCAGCACTTCGATGAAAGCGGCATCACGGCTGCGGCCCTGGATCCGGAGGACGGCGGGTTCATCGCCGGACCGAAGAACATGGCGCTGGCTTTGGTGGCATTCGAGCTTTCGTGGGTGGATGCCGGCGCGGCCACGTGCAGCCTCGCCAGCAATCTGGGCCTGGCGCCGATTCACGAGCGCGGCACACCGGAGCAGCGCGCCAAATATGTCGGCGGCGCCGCGCCGCTCAAGCCGGGCGAGAATCGCAAGCAAATCCGCGCCGCCTTTGCGCTGACCGAGCCAATCCCGTTCGCCGGGGTTGAAACCGGAATGCTCGCCGGCAAGGTTCGCGTGGCCGAATGGAAGGACGGCCAGGAACCGATGCTACAGGTGGACAAGCGCGGGCGGTTCATCACCAACATGGGTTTCGCCAACGTCGTCACCGCCGCTGTGGATTCGGACGACAAACGCATCAAGGGCAGTTGCATGATCATCCTCGAGGAAGGCGACCCCGGCATCTGGGACCGGGGCACATCGACGAAAAAACTCGTCCACCAGCTTTCCTCAACGAACGATCCCATCTTCAATCTCAAGGTGCCGGCCAGCCGCATCGTCGGCGGGTACACGGTCAAGGACGGCGTCATCATCCCGAATTATTCGAACGGCGACGTCATCGAAGCCGTCTTCCGGCGCACCCGGGTCACCGTCGGCCTGATGACCGCCGCGAAGCTGCTTTCCGCCGTCGAGCCGGTGATTCTTTACCAGCGCCGCCGTTTCCGTGGCGGTGAAGGCGCGCCCGGCACGCCGCGCTATGAACTGGGCTTGCAACAAAAGGAAGACGGATTGCACCGGCTGGTGGACGTCTGGGCCGCCGGCGAGGCGAGCGCGTCACTCGGGTTCGAGGCCGCGCGGATGTTCGACGTGCTTGACCCGCTGGAGCGGCAGAAGGACCAGTTGCTCGCGGAGAAAAAGCTGACCGGGCGCGCCGCGCTCAAGGAACTGGCGGCGAAGCAAAAGGACGCGCTGGAACTGCTTCAGATTTTGTCCCAGCCGGTGGGCGAACGGGAATTGAAGCGCCAGGAAGAACTGGAAGCCGACCTGCTTGTTCAGTTCGTTAAACTCGACTCGCTCGCCAGCGTCCTTTGCCCGGCGTGCAAGCTCTGGAACACCGGCCACGGTGCAACGATGATGCGCGAGGCCGTCAGCCTCATGGGCGGTTATGGCGTCACGGAGGATTGTCCCGGCTTCCTCGGCCAGAAATGGATGGACGCGCAGCTCGAAGCCACCTACGAAGGCCCCGAAGCCGTGCAACGGCTCCAGCTTTCCATCACGATGACCAACGAGTTGTTCCTCGCGCAATTCCAGCAGTGGATTTTGGAAATGCGGCGCATCGCCTCCGACCGGCCCGGCACCGGGGCCTGCACGCTTGCCAGCGCCATGCAACTCTGGCTCTGGACGCTGAATCACGTTCAGACCGCCAAGGACGCCGATGGCGTGAAGCTCTACCACAAATCGCGCCAAGGTGTGACTTTCCCGCTGGCCGACGCGCTGTGCTGGCTGCTCGCCGCGCGGCAATTCATCCTGGATGTGATCGAATTGGAAACCAAGGGCGCCGAAAATCCCGCGCTCGCCGATGGTCTGGACGGCACGGTGGGCTTCTTCATGGACCTTTGCCACGTGCAATGCGCGCGCGCCGCCGGCGAAGTCGCCCGCATCTGTTCCGAACTTGTCCACGGCTACAACCGCCATCCGGCTTGGGACGAAACCAGCAGCCACGTCTGTTATTGCGCCGCGGAACTCGAATCGCTCGAAGGCATCATCCCCGGCATGGACGGCTCCGCCCGCGCCTATTCGGATGTGTTGGAAGAAGGCGGGTCGCATCCGCTGAAGGCCGGCCCGTGCGTGCGGTTCGCCGGACTCGAAACCTTCACGCGCCTGCGCTCGAAGCTGGACGGCTGTCTTACCGGCTGCCGCCTCGCCAAGGACCGCGCCGCCGAGGCGTTGACCAAGGTGATGACCCGCGAAGCGCTGGACTATCCGGTCTAAGCATGGACGGAACACAGACTCAGATTGACCGCCAGCGCATGGACGCGGACATCGTCTGTGTCGGGTTCGGCCCGGCCACGGCGGGGTTGACATCCGCCACGGGTTAACTTAAGATGAACCTGTCATGAATACGCTGATCAACGCCAAGGAACTCCGCGGCTCGCTGCCTGCACTCGTCGAGAAGGTGCGGCGGGGCGCTCGTTTCACAGTGCTTTATCGCAGCCGGCCCGCGTTTCAGGTGGTGCCCGTGGACGCCATCCCCGACCCGGCCGGCAATCTTGAAAGCGATCCGCTTTATCACGCCAAACCGCTGGGCCGCTCAACCGATGGCCGGTCCGCCGCCGACCACGACGCCCTTCTTTACCGCAAATGAAAGGGCTTTTCGTGGACACCGCCGGCTGGGTCGCCTGCGCCGATGCCGCCGACCCGGCGCACAAACAGTCGGCTGCGGCGCGGGATCGCTGGCTCGATGAAGGCGGCGTGCTGGTGACCACTGACTATGTCGCCGATGAAACGCTGACTTTTCTCCGGCTTCGACTCGGGCTTGATGCGGCGGAAGCGTGGTGGCGGCAGGTGGACGGCAGTTCGCGTTTGCGCTGGGAATTCGTGAGCCTAGCGCGGGCGGACAAGGCGCGCGGCCTGTTCTTTCGCTATCGTGACAAGGAGTTTTCCTTCACGGACTGCACCAGCTTTGTGGTCATGCGCGAACTCAAGTTGCGCGACGCGCTCACCACCGATCATCACTTCGCCCAGATGGGCTTCACGTTAAAACCCTGAACCAGTACCGTGGAAACATCATCTGTAACCAATCCCCCCATCATTGACCGCCAGCGCATGGACGTGGACATCGTCTGCGTCGGGTTCGGCCCGGCCACGGCGGGATTCCTCACCACGCTCTCGAAGCAGATCGTCAATGCCGACAGCACGCCGGCCGTCGAAAGCGCCACCATGCCGGGCATGCCCCCGCAGGTGCTCTGCTACGAACGTGCCGATGACATCGGCTTCGGCGTTTCCGGCGTCGTGACGAAGGCGCGGGCTTTGCGGGCAACGTTTCCCGAACTTGATTCGGCGCAGATTCCAATGACCGCGCCGGTCGGCGAGGAAAAAGTTCTTTATTTGCTCGATCCGATCGGCGCCAGCCGGCGCTCGGCCACGCTGCGCGCGGCGGATGCGATGGTTCGCGCTTTCAAATGGGCGCTGCCGGTGGAACACGACGCGCTGAATCTGCCGTGGACGCCGTCGTTCCTGCACAAGGATGGTGGCCTGATTCTCTCGATGGGCCAGTTTATGCAATGGGTCGGCGCGCAGGTGCAAAGCACTGGCACGGTCCAAATCTGGCCCGGCACGCCCGTGTCACAAGTGCTGATCGAGACATGGCGAACCGGATCAGGCGGAGCGCCGAGCACCGCCTCGGCCAGATGTCTACGTCTTTTATCGCAACGAGCCGGAGCGCGCGCTGCTCGGCGCTCTCGAAAGTTGTCGGCGTGCGCCTGCTCGACCAGGGCGTGGACAAAAAAGGCCAGCCGTCCGATGGCTTCACGCCGGGCATGGACATTCATGCCGCGCTCACAGTTGTCGCTGACGGCCCTGTCGGCCCCATCGGCCAGCAATTGGATGCGCACTTCGGCCTGCCCGAAGGCCATCATACGCGCGATTGGGCGGTGGGCATGAAGTTTGTCGTGGATTTGCCCGAGGACACGCCGCTCAAACCCGGCACCGTGCTGCACACGTTCGGTTTTCCGGAGCCGGAGATTTTCGGATTTTTCTACGTGCATCCCGGACCGTGTCGCGTCGCTGGGCATTTTCGTGCCGTCATGGTTCGACAGCCCCATGCGCACGGCCTACCGCCAGCTCCAGCACTGGATGCTGCACCCGTATCTCTGGCGTTACCTCAAGGGCGGCAAGCTCCGCTCGTGGGGCGCGAAGACGCTCGGCGAATCGGGCCGCCGCGGCGAGCCGCATCTTGTCGGCGACGGTTATGCGCGCGTTGGCGAAGGCAGCGGCAGCACGAATGTGCTCACCGGCTCCGGCGTGGATGAAGCCTGGGCCACCGGCACGCAACTCGCCGAGGCCGTGCTCGAATTGCTCAAGGCAAAAAAACCGTTTACGAGAGAAAATCTCGACGAAACCTACGTGAAACGCCGCCGCGCGAGCTGGGTGGAAAAGGAAGCGGTCGTGGCCGAGAAATCGCGCGATGGTTTTCAAAAAGGCGTGGTGCGCGGCATGATCGGCATGGCGCTCGCCGGCCTGACCAACGGCAAACTCACACTTGTCGGCGATCCCGTGCCGCCTTGGAAACGCATCCCGTCCATTGAGGAATATTATCGGGGCCGCATCTCACCGGAAGAAATCGCCAAACTTCAGGCCGAATGCCAGGCGCGGAACAGTTCGCTCCACGGCGCGCTGATGGAGAAAGCCGGCTGGCCCGCGATTCCCTACGACGGGCAGTTGCTCATGTCGCACCAGGACGCGCTGCTCATGGGCGGCAAGGTCCAGGCGCCAGCGGGCTACGCCGACCACGTCGAGTTTCTCAACCCGGAACTCTGCGAGAAATGCGGCACGAAGATTTGCATCGAAGCGTGCAGCGGCCAGGCCATCACACTGGGAGACGCCGGCGTGCCGAATTTCGACCGCGAGAAATGCGTCCACTGCGGCGCCTGCATCTGGAACTGCGCACAACCGCTGCCGGAAAATCCGGAGCGCACCAACATCGCCTTCCGCGCCGGCACCGGCGGCCTGCACTCGGCGGAGAATTGATACCAATTTCAGTTTGAGATTGCACTATTCTGGGGAGGCAGGCAAAGAGGGGGATGCCGAAGCGATACCATTTGAACCGGCCTGATTTGGCGCAGGCTGTCGCTGATGAGTTGCGGATTTGCACGGATGTGAAAAGCCAGCAGCGCCTGCTCGCCGCGCGACTGGCCGCCAGCGGACAGATGACTGCGGCGCAGATTGCCGAGCAGTTGGACATCAGTCGTCGTCGATTTTTCGACTGGATGAACGCGCTCAAGGCCGGTGGTTTGGCCGGACTGCTGGAGCGACAGCACGGTGGCGGGGCCGCGCCGCAAATCAAAGGCGATGCCCGCCAGGAACTGCTGGCCGGGTTGCAATCGGGCCGGTGGAAGCGGGCCAAGGAGATTCAGCACTGGTTGCGCGAGCGGCATGCGATTCGCCTGAAACTACCCGGGGTGTATTACTGGCTGGGAAAATTGGGCGGGGTCTTGAAAGTGCCGCGCAAGACCCACGCGCAAAAAGACGCGGCTGCCGCCGAACAGTTCCAACAAACGCTTGGCGAACAGTTGGCGAACTTGAACGTGGCTGGTGGAAGACCGGTACGCCTGTGGGTGGCCGATGAACACCGTTACGGTTTGATTCCGGTAGTGCGCAAGTGCTGGACGCTGCGAGGCGTGCGTCCGACCGTGCCGTATCGAACCAAATATGAATGGGGCTACCTCTACTCGGCGCTGGAAGTAGACGGTCAAAATGCGGCGGAGTTTTTGTGCCTGCCGGAAGTGAGCCTGGAGATGAGCGACCTGTTTTTGAAGCATCTGGCAACGAGCGACCCGGAAGCCGAACATGTGGTCATCTGGGATCAAGCCGGGTTTCACCCCAAGCCAGAACTGCACGTTGTGCCGGAGCATGTGCATTTGGTGTCGTTGCCGCCCTATAGTCCGGAACTCAATCCGACGGAAGCCATCGGCGACGTGGTGAAAGATCGGATCGGCAATGTGCTGTGGGATACGATTGCCGACCTAGAGCAATCCATCGGCGAGGAACTGCGTCCGCTGTGTGAAAATCCAGAATGTGTGCGGAGGCTGGTTTCTCATCCCTGGCTCGTCGAACAAGCAAACGTTACCGCAACCGAGAATAGTGCAATTACATGCTCAAAGCGGTATGATAATGACGACACCTTTTGAAAAAATACGTTAATATCAAGACCCCATTTCGCTATTTTGGACAGCAGTGACCCCATTTCGTAGCGGTGTGTCGGCAGACCGCCGCATGCTTCGCGAAAATGAATCGTCCGGCTTTCTGCCAAAAGCCGCCACGCTCGTTTTGCGGAGGTTTCTTTTTCTAAACCTGCAACAATTTTATCTGTTCGCTGTCTTTGGCGACGGCTTCGCCGAGGGTTTGCGCCTGGCGTTTGCGGCGTTCGATAATGTGCTTGTCAATGAGGGGATCGTAAGGCACGGGATATTTCCCGTCGTAGCAGGCCAGGCAGAATGATTCCTCAGCGCAGCCGGTGGCCTTGACCATGCCAGCCTGCGAAAGATAGTGCAGCGAATCGGCGTTCAGGTATTTGCGGATTTCGTCCACGCTGTGGTTTACCGCCATGAGCTTGCTGCGGTCGGGAAAATCAATGCCATAAACGCACGGATTCATGTGCGGCGGACAACTGACGGCGACGTGAACTTCCCTGGCGCCGGCTTCCTTGAGGGTTTTGACGCGCGCCTTGCACGTGGTGCCGCGCACGATGGAATCGTCCACGATCACGACGCGCTTGTTTTTCACGAGCGGGGCAATCAGGTTCAACTTCATGCGCACGTCAAAGTCGCGAATCAACTGGGACGGCTGCAGAAAGCTGCGCCCGACATAGTGATTGCGGATGAAGGCCATCTCGAACGGAATGCCGGATTCCTCGGAATAGCCCAGCGCCGCGCAGACGCCGCTGTCGGGCAGCGGGATGATGAGGTCCGCCTGCACGCGATGTTCGCGCGCGAGCTGGCGGCCCATTTCCTTGCGGACTTCATAAACACTGCGCCCGCCCATCACGCTGTCCGGCCGCGCGAAATAAACGTATTCAAAAATGCAAAACGCCCGGCGCTGGTGCGCGGGAAACGCCTGAATGCTGACCAATCCCTTTTCGTTGATGATGACAATTTCACCCGGCTCGACATCGCGGATGAACTCGGCGTGAATCTGGTCAAACGCGACCGATTCGCTGGCCAGCACGTACGCGCCGTTCACGCGGCCGATGGACAGCGGGCGAAAACCGAATGGGTCGCGTGCGCCGATCAACTCTTTCTCGGTCATGATGACAAGCGAGTAGGCGCCTTCCAGACGGCGGAAAGTTTGCACCAGCGTGTTTTCGACGCCGCCGAGCGACGGCTGCGCGAGCATCATGATGATGATCTCGCTGTCCACGGTGGTTTGAAAAACCAGCCCGCGGCTTTCGAGGTCGTCGCGGAGCTGGGCGGCGTTGGTCAGGTTGCCGTTGTGCGCCACGGCGATCTGCCCGCGCATGCAATCCACCGTGAGCGGCTGCGCATTGCGGATATGCGACGAGCCGGTGGTGGAATAGCGCGTGTGGCCGATGGCCATGTTGCCGACCAGGTCGTGCAACAGTTTGGAATTAAAAACCTGCGGCACGAGACCCATGCCGTGGTGCTTGAAAAATTTTCCATCGTGGCAGGTGACGATGCCGGCGCTTTCCTGGCCGCGATGTTGCAGCGCGTAGAGACCGTAGTAGGTGAGTTCGGCGGCATTGGGATGTCCAAAAATGCCGAACACGCCGCAATAATGTTTGGGATAATTTTGCATCACTCGCTCGCGCCCGCCGCTGAATTGTCGCAAATGCGGGCGGGTGGCGCAAGACGGAAGGGAAAGTTTCAGCTATGTCCTGACTCCATGCCATTCATTCCGCCCGCTACCGCGCGGGCGAGAACATCGCAGCGGAGACTATCTTAAGAGTATCGGAGGGGAGTTATACGAGCCCCCTTGACTCATAGCATGCCTCTGAAAATGAGAACTCGTGTAACTCGCCCTTCCAACGGGGAAACTGTTTGGAGACGGTCGCAACGTCCCTGCCCGCTCAGACGTTGAACTTGAACAGCAGCACGTCGCCATCCTTGACAATGTAATCGCGGCCTTCGATGCGGTAGTGGCCGGTTTCGCGGGCGTGCCCAACCGAGCCGCATTTCACCAGGTCATCCCAGTTCACCGTCTCCGCCTTGATGAACCCGCGTTCGAAGTCGGTGTGGATGGTGCCGGCGGCTTTCACTGCCGTGTCGCCGGCGTGAATCGTCCAGGCGCGGACCTCTTTTTCGTTGAACGTGAAAAACGTCCGCAGCCCCAGCACCTGATAGGCGGCGCGGATAAGCTGGCCGAGGCCGGATTCGGCCACGCCCAGTTCCTTCAAAAATTCCTTCGCTTCGTCCGGCGACAAATCCACGAGGTCGCTTTCAATCTGCGCGCTGATGACGACGGCTTCGCACGCGAGATGCGCCTTCACGTGGTCGCGCACTTTTTGGACGAACGGATTGTTGCCGGCGGCGGCGAGGTCGCCTTCCTTGACATTGCAGGCAAAGACGGTGGGCTTGTCGGTCAGGAGGAAGAAACTGCGCTGGATGTTTTTTTCATCCGGCGAGAGCGGCACAGCGAAGGAGTTGACCGGCTTGCCCGTATTCAGATGAGCGCCGATCTTTTCCAGCAGGTGCTCCTCCAGCAACGCGTGTTTGTCGCCGCGCTTCACGTCCTTGGCGATTTTTTCCCGCCGCTTTTTGACTGTTTCGATGTCGGCCAGCACGAGTTCGGTATTGACGATTTCAATGTCGCGCACCGGGTCTACGCTGCCCGTGACGTGAACGATGTCGGGGTCCTCGAAGCAGCGCACGACATGCAAAATGGCGTCCACCTCGCGAATGTGGCTCAAGAACTTGTTGCCCAAGCCTTCGCCATGCGACGAGCCTTTCACAAGGCCGGCGATGTCCACGAATTCAATCGTCGTGGGGATGAGCGTGTTGACTTTGGCGATTTGGGCGAGCGGTTCGAGCCGCGCGTCCGGCACGGTGACGACGCCGAGGTTCGGTTCGATGGTGCAGAAGGGGTAATTCTCCGCCGGGGCCTTGTGCGAACGGGTGACGGCATTGAACAACGTGGATTTCCCGACGTTGGGCAGACCGACGATTCCAGCTTTTAACATGATTTGATTTTGGAAAATTTTTCGCGGCGGCGTTTCAAATTCCATGCTTATGCCGCGCCAACAGCAAAGCAATATGCACACCATCGTATAATCCCAGTCCGAGCAGGCAAACTCCGGAAAAGCGCTCCATGCGCAACAGGGTTTGTTCGCCGAACTGCTTGCGCTTGCGCGCCACGCCATAGCTCAACGCGCAGAACCACAAATTCGCGCCCAGCGCCACGCCGGCAATGAACGCCGCCTTGGCGGCGATGGTGTCCTCCACCCACTCGCAGGAGGCAAACCAGGCCTCATGTGACATAAAGTAGGCGGCCGCCACGATCCAAAACAACAACACACCCATGTTGCCCAACACGCGCGCGAAGCCGATCATGAACGCCGAGTGGGGATGCAACTTTTCATCAATGCGCTTTTCAATCCGGCTGGCCGTCGCGCCGAGTTGCGTGGGCGCGGCCACGGTTTTTGCTGAAAGGAATTTTGCGCCTAGAAACAGCATGAAGACGAAGGTGAACACCTCCATCGAGGCTTTGACCATGCCCTTGCTGAAAAATGACGAAAACCCCGTGAAGGCAATTGTGCAGTAAATCACATCCATGGTCGCCGCGCCGAGACCGATGAGCACCGCCCATTTGAAACCGCGCCGCGCGCCTTCGTTGATGATGGTGAGATTCACCGGGCCGACGGGCATCGAAAGCAGGAAACCACTCACAAAGCCTGTCAGTGCGGAAAGCAAAATGGACTGGAGTTCGGGCATGGTTTATTGCGCCGTGTCCGGCTCGTCCTCGTCTTCATCCTCAATTTCCCGGCGCATGGCGCGCGAGATGTGCGGCCGCACAAATCCGTAAATCAAATACGCCGTGAAAAACAGCGGCAGAATGAACACCAGAATTTTTTCCCGCAACACCAGCACGCAGCCGACGAATAGAATCGCCACCAGCGTCTTGGTGAATGTCCGCGTCGCGCGCAAATTCAGCGATTTAAAGCTTGGATACCGCACCTGGCTGATCATCATCCATGATAAAAACAGCAGCAGCACCGGCAGCAGATACCGCCACTTGCCCTTGGGGAAATCCTTTTCCTCCACCCACATGATGAAGAGCGTCAGCGACGCCACCAAGGCCGCCGCCGAGGGGATCGGGAACCCGACAAAATCCTTGCCGCCGCCGGTGGCATAAGCCGAGAGCACATTAAACCGCGCGAGCCGGAAGGCGCCGCAAATCAGGTAAATCGAGGCGATGAACCAGCCGAGTTCTGGATGTTGCACAAACACGTCGCGCAACACGATGCGATGCACCAGGAACGCCGGGGCGACGCCGAACGAAATCAAGTCCGCCAGCGAATCGAATTCGCGCCCGAACGGACTTTCCGCGCCGCCCCAGCGCGCCACGCGCCCGTCGAACAAATCAAAAATGCACGCGAGCAAAATGAATATGAGGGCGAAGTTAATCTGGCTGACATAATTGTCGGCGTCCGGATTCGCCTCGACGATCTTGGTCAGCGCCACAAAGCCGCAGAACAGATTGCCCGCGGTCAGCAGGTTCGGCAGAAAATAAATTTTCAACCGGCTCTCGTCCGAGTTGTCGGACGGTGGCTTTTGGGGAGCGGGCTCGCTCATAATTCAATCAAACGCGGCAATGACGGTTTCGCCGCCGACCACCTTGTCGCCGAGTTTCACCTTGATTCTGGCGCGGCGCGGCAGATAAACCTCCACGCGCGACCCGAATTGAATCAGGCTGATGCGTTCGCCGCGCAGAACGGTGTCGTTTTGCGCGACCCACGGCACAATGCGGCGCGCGATGAGGCCGGCGATGAGGCGCACGCCAATTTTCTCGCCCCGCGGCTCGGCGGCGTCAAGCCCGATGAGCACGTTCTCGTTGAACTGCGCGCAGTCGGTTTTCATCGCGTTAAGATACTGGCCGGGCGTGTGTTTGAAAAAAGCGATGCGGCCCGTCACCGGCGCACATTGGACATGAACATCAATTACGGAAAGGAAAATCGCCACGCGCTGGCATTCGTCCCCCATGTAGTCCGTCTCGGTCGTCGTGTCAATCACGTCCACCTTGCCGTGGCCGGGCGCAAGGACGAGACTGGGGCCGGCGGGCACCATCGGATCGGGGTCGCGGAAGAAATAAAAGGTGAAGACGGCGAACAACGCCCAAAGTCCGGCCAGCGCCCAGGTCAAGTAATTCAGCAACAAGTCGCCAATGATTTTGCTCAGAAACGCGGCGTCAAGGACAGGTGCTTGGACGCCGTCGAGGTGGGGCACAACAAAGGCGCCAATGAGAAAACCGACAGCCGCCAGCGCCAGCAGCGCCGCGAACGCAAGGCCGATGAGGCGCAAAGCGGCAAGCTTGGCTTTTCCCGAATGTTTCACGCGGCCAATGATAAAAATTTTGCGCGCCACTTGCAATTCGGCATTTTCGGGGCAGATTAAGCAAGTCGTGAAAAATGGAATGCGACGAAATGAAATCAAACCAACGAACCGAAACAATTATGTCATTGCACACTCCTGATTTGACGAAGCAACCGCCCCGCAGCCCGCGGGTGCGGCTGGGCGGCTATGTGATTCTGCCGCGCATGTTGGACAAAGGCCGCGCGACCATTGCCGGCATAAACGGCGAATACAACTACGCCTGTCCGCTCGACCAAAGATTCCTGGAATTTGCGGGCATTGACCCCAAGGCGTTGAAAAAGCAATTAAAGAAAAGCGACACCGAGGTTCTGGCCTGGGTCAACCAGCACGCCAAACATAAACGCACCGCGCCGGAAATCCTCGCGTGGTCGGCGTGGCAGGAACAACGCTCGCCGGACAATCCCGAATCGCGCGATTATTTCAACGGCCTGCACAAGAGCGCCGCGCCCAAGCGCACGGACATCGTAACCTGGTTCGACTTGCTCGATTTGGACGATTACGTGAGCTTCGGCGGCAAGGGTTGAACAGTTTTTAATTTTAAGTTTTGAGTTGAAGAAACTGCGTCTGGCAACGCGACTCAAAACCAAAAATTAAAAACTTAAAATTCTTAAACCGGCGTTTGAGCTTGAACCGATGGCGTGGCTGGACCGCTGGCACCCGGCAACTTGAACGCCTCGATGCGTTCGATGCGATGCCGGCGTTTCGCGCCGTGCAGCTCGAATTCCACTTCGTCGCCGACTTTGTTGTTGAGCAACGACTGCGCCACGGGTGAGAGATAGCTGATGACGCCCCGGTCCGGGTCGGAATCCCAGGCGCCGAGAATCGTGAACGTTTCCGGCTGGTTCGCGCCCAGATCGGTGGCCTGCACAATCGTGCCGATGCTGACGATGTCGGTGCGCGCGCTGGCAAAATCCGTGCCGCGGGCGCGGGTGAGCTGCGTTTCGAGTTCGTCCTTGCGGCGCATGAGCATTTTCTGCATTTCCTTCGCCGCCTTGAATTCGTGATTTTCGCTGAGGTCGCCATAGCTGCGGGCGGTGGCGATTTCCCTGGAGTTGGCGGGAATTTTCTTCTGCACCAGTTCCTGATATTCAGCCTTGCGGCGTTCGAGGCTCTCCCATGAAACGAGCATGGAGGTGTCCTGTTTGGACTGTTCACCGCTGATGAGCGACTGGACGGCCGGATGACTTTTGACGAGCCGGGCGAGGAGCGAACGCTTGTCCATGTCGTCGAACACCGGCGACAATTGCAGCGCGCGGGTAAGGTCTTTGACAACTTCGATGTCGGCGGATGCGGTCAGTTCGGCCAGCAATTCATGATCGTCCAGAATGAATTCGCGCAGGCGGTTCGAGCGTTTTTCGTTGAATTGATCCCTCTCCATTGCGGTGAGCATCGCGCGAAAAACCTCCGGACCGAGAATGTCGGCAAAGGCGTCGCTGCGTTCGCGTCCGAGCCAGAGCAACAGTTCGCTGTTGGCCGTGTGCTGGTTGATGAAGCGCGCGAGCGCGTCCTTGAGCAAATCCATTTTGCCCTCCTGGATGAGCAGGCTGGCAAACTCACGGCATAGCTTCGCGGAAACGGAATTCAGCGAATTACGCAGTACTTCGTGCCAGCGCTCGGGATTCGCCGCCCTGAACGACTCCAGCGCGTGGTGATGTTTCGCGGCGGGAATTTGTTCCAGCACCGGACCGAATTTGATGTCCTGCGCCCAGATTTGCGCGGCGGTGATTTCGCCGGGCGCCGGCGGCGTCCCGGTGACTTCACGCAATTCGTCGCGCGCAAAAATGGCTTCCAGCGCAACGCCCGGCTGCGTGCGTTGATACGATATGATGTCCGCGTTCAAGGCGGTGATAATTTCAGCGGCGGCGGCCTGCGGGTCGGTCAAATCCGGCGCGTTTTTCGACAATTCGCCGACGACCGCCACGCGCGCCTTCAAACCTTTCGCCGCGCGGAAATTCGCCAACAGCCGGCTTTGCAACGAGGTTTCCTGCGCCTGAAAAACGACCGGCTCGGTTTTCTTCAGCGGCACGATGAAGTGCCCGTCCTTTTTCATTTCGCGCCGGGCGGTTTCCCACCATTTCTTCCAATCGTCGCGAATGACATCCGGCACGAGCGCCTGCTGGATCTGGTCCGCCGTCGCCTTGCCGCCGTAACTGTTCAGCACGAGCTTGATCAAATCGAGATGATGCGCGGCCATCTGGCGCACGGTTTCCAAGTCGTTGGCCTTGCGCGCGAGGATGTGGTCCTTGGGAATCGGCTTGAGGCTTTCGGCGGCAAAGCCCAAATCCATTGTGTGTCCCGGCTTGCCGGGAAAATCAATGGTGAACCGCGCAAACACCGTGTCCACCGTCTTGATGCGACCGAAGCCCCAACTGCGATGCATGCAGCAGCCGCTTTCCGCCAGCAGCGTGAGCGGCTCCACGTGCCGCCCTTCGATTTTTCCCGCCGCCGCCAATTTCTCGAATTCTTCTCTCATAAAAGCCTTTTAATCTCGCGTCCCAAAAGTCGTATGGCATTATTAAAATTGGTGAGCGGACAAAAACCAAGACAAATCGCGGCGCAGGTTTTGCAACAACGGCGCGCGGGCGGCGGATTTGTTGAGGATTTGCTCGAAAATGCGCTGCATGGCGCGCCGCTTTCACACGCCGACCGCGGTCTTTGCCAGGAAATCACGTACGGCGTCGTCCGCTGGCAGGCCACGCTCGACTGGCTCATCGCCCGGAAAACCGGCGGGCGGGAACAAAAACCGGCCCTGCAAAATTTATTGCGGCTTGGCCTCTACCAGATTTTCTGGCTCGACCGGATTCCCGACCACGCCGCCGTCCACGAAACCGTCGAACTGGCCAAGCAGAACGGTTTCGGCGCCCAGGCCGGTTTTGTGAACGCCATTCTGCGGGGCTGTCTGCGCGAGCAGGACGAAACCCGGAAACTTCTGGCCGGATTGAAAATTTCGCAGCCCGCGCTCGGCTGGTCGCATCCCGAATGGCTGGTGGCCCGCTGGCAACAGCGCTGGGGCATCGAAAAAACCGCGTCGCTCCTGGGATGGAACAACACGCCGCCGAAAACCTTTGCGCGCGTCAACACGCTGAAATTTCGGAGGGACGAGTTGCACGAGTCCCAAACAGCAGGCGGTGGGGCGAGCGTCCCCGCGAGCCGGCTCGTCCGTAGCCTCGCCCTGCCAAAAGATGTCGGCGATTTGCTCGCCCGCTGGCGCGAGGAAAATGTGGAATACGACTTCGTCCGGCGCGACTGGCTGGAGGAAAACCTGGTTTTTGAATTGAAATCGCATCCGCCGCTGAAATCGCTGGCGAGTTTTCGCGACGGCTGGTTTTACATTCAGGACCCCGGCACGCTGCTCGCCGTGGGCCAGCTCGGACCGCGGCCCGGCGAAACGATTTTGGATTTCTGTGCCGCGCCCGGAGGCAAGACGACGTTCATCGCGCAACTGATGAACAACCAGGGCCGCATCGTCGCGCAGGATGTTTCCGATGAACGGCTGAAATGGGTCCAGGAAAACTGTGCGCGGCTGGGCGTGACCTGCGTTGAAGTTTTGGAGCGCCGGTCTCCGACCCGGCTTGTTGGAGTTCAAGCTTCAGCTTGTGCCCCGGACACGCTGAAGCGTGAACTCCAACAGTTCGACCGCGTTTTGGTGGACGCGCCGTGCTCGAACACGGGCGTGATGCGCCGCCGCGTGGATTTGCGGTGGCGGATTCAGCCGGAAGAAATCAAGCGCCTCAGCGCCGCGCAACTGGATTTGCTCCAGCAAGCCGCAACCCAGGTGAAACCCGGCGGCGTCCTGGTTTACAGCACGTGCAGCCTGGAGCCGGAGGAAAACGGCGAGGTTGTGAAACAGTTTTTAAGCGAGCACGCCGGTTTCAAATTGGAGAGCGAACGCGAATTGCTGCCGTTTGCCGACAATGTGGACGGTGCTTACGTGGCGCGGATTCTTCGCAGTTGAACCAGACGTGTCAAATCCTTGGATTCAAGCATCCATTTTGAGGCCGGGTTGATCGTTTCCAGCGGAGCCGAGATATTGCCTTTGGTCCAGGGAGCAATGCCGCAGGCCTGAAGCAGGATGGACACGATATTTCCGAACAACTCACCATTCATACTTGGTCGCTGGTTTGGAATACCATTGATCGTATAGGTAACCCCAACGGCATCCGGCAAATGCATGAGTTTGAAGAAGAATTCGCCGCCGATTTGGAGTGTCTTCCCGGATTTGGCCATTTCTTCGTTCAATCTTTTCTGCTCTTCGTGCACTTTGGCGTGCAACTCCACGTCGAGTTCCAGCAGGATCTCTTCCGCACGGAGCATCAACGCGTCCTTGATGAGCACATGCGTCAGACGAATGACCGGTGCCACTTTCGAGTCCGGCGTCAGATTCAAGGGAGTCGCTGTCATCATTTGCACGCATGATCAACTCAAAACATGCCGCAAGTCAACCGTTTCGAAATTATCCGGCCGACGCGAAGATTTGCGATTTACGTCCCGGCGGGAATGGATGGAAGGATCGTAAATCGTAAATCTGAAATCGTAAATTTTTACATCCCCATGATCTGGTAGCCGCAATCCACGTAAAGCACCTGGCCGGTGATGGCCGCCGCGCCGTCGCTGGCGAGAAACACCCCGGTGGCGCCGAGTTCGTCGGGCAGCACATTGCGCTTGAGCGGGGAGTGAACCTCGTAATGCTTGATCATTTCGTTGAACCCGCTGATGCCGCGCGCGGCCAGCGTGTTGACCGGGCCGGCGCTGATGCAATTGACGCGGATTTTTTTCGGGCCGAGATCGTAGGCCAGGTAGCGCGTGCTGGCTTCGAGCGCGGCCTTCGCCACGCCCATGACGTTGTAATGCGGCACGACTTTTTCCGCGCCGTAATAGCTCATGCCGATGATGCTGCCGCCGTCAGCCATCAGCGGCAGGGCGGCGCGCGACAGCGCGACGAGCGAGTAGGCGCTCACGTCGAGGGCAATGCGAAACGCCTCGCGACTGGTGTTCACGAATTTCCCTTCCAGCGCGGTTTTGGGCGCGAACGCCACCGAGTGCAGAAGCAAATGCAGCCTGCCGAATTTTTCGCCGACGGTCTTGAAGACGCCGGCGATTTCCTCGTCCTTGGTCACGTCGCACGGCAGGATGAGCGTGTCCGCGCCAAACGCGCCGGCGAGTTCCTCGACGTTTTCCTTGACGCGATCGCCCTGATACGTGAACGCGAGTTTCGCGCCCTCGCGCGCCCACGCCTGCGCGATGGCCCAGGCGATGGAGCGTTGGTTGGCGACACCGAAAACAATTCCCAATTTCCCCTCAAGCAATGGCATAATTTATAATTGTTAAGTTGTTTAATCTTTGGAATGATAAAACATTGTTCCGGCGGTGTGCAAAACAAATCTCCGGCTCGTTGGAGTTCAAGCTTCAGCTTGTCTGCGGAGAGCAGGCTGAAGCCTGAACTCCGACAACTCACGCTGCGCGTCCAGCCTCGACTCGCGCCGACTAGGAAGCTAAACTGGCCGCGGATGGATGCAAATTGGATTATCGAGGGGTTGATCAGCTATTTGGGGCTGATTGTGCTGCTGACGTTTCACGAATTCGGCCACGCGTGGACGGCGGAAAAATGCGGGGATGACACGGCGCGATTACAAGGCCGCTGCTCGCTCAATCCCGTTGTGCATATTGACCCGATTGGCACAGTGCTGTTGCCGCTGTTCATGATTTTTGGCCCGTCGAACGTCACCCGGTTTGCTCTTGGCTGGGCCAAACCAGTACCGGTGAATCCACACAATCTGCGAAACCCCCGTGTGGATGACATTCTGGTTTCCATGGCCGGCCCGGCGATGAATCTGGTGCTGGCCATCGCACTGGTGGCGTTGGTACGCGTGGGGTTGCTGGTGCATCTGGATCAATTGGCGGAAGTGTGCTGGCGCTTTGCGAGGCTTAGCCTGCTGCTGTGCTTCTTCAACCTCATCCCAATCCCGCCGTTAGACGGCTCGCATGTCCTGCGGAATTTGACGGACATGAACTGGAAAGCTTACGCCAAGTTCGCGCAGTTTGGCTTTATCGCAGTGATTGTCGTGATCCAAATCCCGCAGGTCCGCCAAGCGCTGAACTTCGTCGTCGTTGGAACGCGCGGGTTGCTGGGAATGATTTTCGGCATTCCGATGCAATGACCTGAAAATTCCGCATGAAATTCGATTCAGCCAAAGGGGCGGAAATGCCGGATCAGCCAGCCGCTGATTTTGAATTGCCCATCGAGGGTTTCACCGGCACGCCGGAAGAAATCGAACGGCAGTGGTTCGAGAAGGTTTACAAGAGCCGCGGCGATTCGATGCCGCAACTGACCTGGAGGGCGATTCTGATGGGATCAGTGCTGGGAGGCGTCCTTTCGCTCACCAATCTTTACATCGGGTTGAAATCCGGCTGGGGCATGGGCGTGGCCATCACGGCCTGCATCCTTTCCTACGCCATCTGGACGACCTTCGTCAAAATCGGCCTCGCCAAAACACGGATGACGATCCTCGAAAATAATTGCATGCAGTCCACCGCCAGCTCGGCGGGCTATTCGACCGGCGGCACGCTGGTTTCGGCATTCGCGGCGTTCATCATGTTGAACGGCCATGCGCTCCCGGTTCCGCTCACGCTCGCGTGGGTGTTCTTTCTTGCCATCCTCGGCGTGACCATGGCCGTGCCGATGAAAAAACAGATGATCAACATCGAGCAACTCCGTTTTCCCAGCGGCGTCGCGGCGGCGGAAACCCTGCGCGCGCTCCACTCGCACGGCGAAAAAGGCATGCGGGCGGCGAAGGCGCTGGGCATCGCGGGACTGCTCGCGGCCATTGATAATTTCTGGCACGACGGCTTCGCGGCCATCGCGCGGCTTGCGCCGTTTTCCAGCGACACGCTGGTCGCCAAATTTAATGAGATCGTTTTTGGTCCGGCTTGGATTGGCCGGACAGTGATGTTCAGTTGGGAGCCGATTTTCATCGCTTCCGGGGCGATCATGGGCATGCGTGTTTGCATCAGCATTCTCATTGGCAGCATCGTGTGCTGGATGGGTTTTGTGCCTGCGTTGCAGCACGCCGGCTTCATCACCCACGACGGTTTCCGCGACTGTGTGCAATGGGCGCTCTGGCCGGGCGTGTCGTGCATGGTCTTCGCCAGCCTGCTGAATTTTATTTTGCAATGGCGGATTTCCCTCCGGGCGTTTCTTGATCTCGGCAAGATGTTTTCGCAAAAATCGAAATCTCCAGGCGAAATGGAGGCCATCGAAACGCCGATGTCGTGGTTCGCCGCCGGGCAGATCGTTTCGCTCATCGCGCTGGCCTTGCTGGCGCACGCCTCATTCGGCATGCCGTATTGGCAAAGCCTCGTCGCTGTGATTCTGTCGTTCGCGCTCGCGCTCGCGGCCTGCCGCATCACCGGCGAGACCGACACCACGCCCATCGGCCCGCTGGGCAAGGTCACCCAGCTCGCGTTCGGCGCGCTCGATCCCGGCAACATGAACGTGAACCTGATGAGCGCCAACATCACCGCCGGCGCCGCCGGTTCGTCCGCCGATTTGCTGACCGATTTGAAAAGCGGCTACCTGCTCGGCGCGCATCCGCGCAAACAGTTCGTCGCGCAGTTCGCCGGCATTTTCATCGGCACCGTCGTCAGTGTCCTGGCGTTTGCGCTCATCGTGGACAAGCCGGAAGTCATCGGCTCGGATCAATTTCCCGCGCCCTCCGCGCAAACCTGGGCCGCCGTCGCCCAGGCCTTGAGCAAGGGTTTCGAAGCGCTCGCCCCGGTGAAAATCTGGAGCATCGTCATTGGCGGCGCGGTGGGCATTGTGTTCGCCATCCTGCCGGTGATTTTTCCCAAGCAGCAGAAATATCTGCCGTCCGCGTCCGGCTTCGGGCTGGCGTGGATATTTCAATGGTATTACGGCGTGCTGTTTTTCATGGGCGCGGTCATCGCCTGGTGGTTCGCAAAAAAATCACCGGCCAGGGCGGAGGAATTCACGTTTCCGATCGCGTCCGGCGTGATGGCCGGCGGCGCGTTGATGGGCGTGGCGATCATTTTCTGGCAGAACGGCGGCGAGATGCTCCACAAGTTTTTCGGCCACTGAAGCTGTTTTCCTTCCGAACGGAGTGCGCCCCTCCCCGGGCGCAGCAATGTGGAAAGAAAGGGTGGCATGGATTCTTCGAGGGCGTTAAAAATGCCCGCGTAGCTGCGCCCGGGACGGGCGCACCCCAGTGCATCGTCCGCACGCTGGTGCAATTTCTGGCGATGAGGTGAAAGGCCGGAAAACGGTTGGGAAGTTTTGCAGCCTATCCTCATATTAGGCGGCGTGGTCATCTGGAAGCAAACGGCCTGTCGTTAAAAAATGATTCAGCGCCTTTTCCCAAACCTGCATGATCTTTTGATAATACTCCGCTGTAAAATGAGCCACGAATTCATCGCCGGTCGGGCCAAGACTGGTGTGGGTGTAGGAAACATCCGCAACGCAACCCGCCCCCTCCTCAGAAAGCTGAATGTTCAAACGACAAGCTGTCACGCCGGGCACAATCTTGAGCATTTCGACGAATAACGCTTCGGGCTCGTGACGAGTGATATACCAGAATGCCATCCCCAGCTTGTCCGGCGTAATAAAGACGCAGTCGCGCTCCGCAACACCGGATGAACTGACGACAAGTTCCGGCAACCATCCATCCGCCCATTCAGCTTCTCGCACCGGACACAAGAGCGGGAACACCTTCGCTGGTGACGCACACAACCGTTGCCTGTAGGTGTGCGTTGCCCGGTTGGGTTTCGCGATGTGCATAGCCGCCTAACAGATCATATTCAATCCAATATCTTTTGCATGATATGAACGCTCAAAAGCCTGTCAAACTTGCGTCCGACCTCTTTCAGCGTGCCGACGTGAACAAAACCGGCGCTCTCATTAAGATGAATGCTCTCACGGCTGGTCTCCGCAATTCGCGCAATGAGCGTGTGAAACCGAAGCCGGCGCGCCTCCTCGATAATGGTCTCTTTCAGCTTGCGGCCAATGCCTCGGTTTCGATATGTGGAGTGGACGAAAAATGAAGTCTCGGCGGTGTCGGCATAAGCGCGCTTATCCGACCAGCGTGTCAGAGATGCCCAACCGACCACCTTGCCATCGGCCACCGCCACCAAGACGGGGTGTCTCTCATCGTGAGACTGAAACCATTTGGTGCGATCCTCCACGGTCTTAACGTCAATATCAAAACTCGCGGTCGTGGTCAAAATCGCTTCGTTATAGATATCGGTGATGGCCGGCACATCTGCAAGCTCAGCCTTCCGAATCGTGATGGATGGCTTCACGGACATAATTTCGGCAAGCAGAACAGATGATGGACGCCGCGTTGTGCCCTATCTTCCTTTATATTTGTGCGCGTGTTTCGCATTTTAGTCTTTGGCCTTGCCAGTGTCAGTCGAGGCGGCACCGGGATGCTGGAAACTCTGGTATCCTTTGGCCACCCTATTTCGGTCGCCCGTGGCTGTCCAGAATGATTTTGGTTCCCGGAGCCATCAGGCATTACTCGTAGGAGACGAGGTAACGAGTCTCAAACTAAATCCTGTAAATTCGAGACTCCTCACGTCGTCTCCTGCAAACTTATTTCCCTTCCGCCGCCGCTGTGTCGCGATATTTGTAAAACGTGGCCACCGCGCTGAACAAGATCGCCACCCCAAATGTCATCCCCGCGTAAAGCAGAAAACGGTTCGTGCTGACGGACGCGGCGTGGTCGGCGGCGCTGGCAAACAATTTGGTCACCGCCACGACGAGCAGGTCGCCAAAGGCGATGGTCAGGAACCAAAAACTCATGATGAGGCTCTTCATTTCCGGCGCGGCTTCGCGGAAGGCAAATTCCAGCCCGGTCGTCGAAAGCAGCACCTCGGCGGCGGTCAAAATGAGATAGGGCACGGTCTGCCACAGCACACTCAATTGCGCGCCGGCTTCAAGGCGTGCCTGAAGCAGTGCCACGACCAGGAACGATGCTGCTCCCAGAAACATTCCGTACGACATCCGCCGCAGCGGCGACGCGAACCGGCCGATGTGCGGATAAATCCCCAACGTGAACAGCGGCACGAGCATCATCACCATCAGCGGATTCATGGATTGCATCTGCTCCGCGCCGATGTCCAAACCGAGAATCCTGGCCGGAACCATTTTCTCACCCTGCAAAACCCACGTGGAATTGCACTGGTCAAACAGCGACCAGAACGGCGGGATGAGCGCGAAGACGAGCAGGATGGGCAGGACGGATTTCGCCGCGTCAATTTCCTTATCGCTGAACCGGCCGCGGGCAGCGTCCCAAAATGATTTTCCGTAGGAGCCGACGTGAGGAGGCTCTGATCCGCCTGTGGACTTGGAAAGAAAGAGCCTCCTCACGTCGGCTGCTACGATTTTCAAACGGATTTGAAACGCGTGGAAGAAGACCTTGAAGAATCCGGCGCTTTTCGTTTCCCGGCTCGGCGGCACGCGAACGTAATGTTTCGTGCCCAGCCAGAAAATGAATGTCGCGATGGCCATCAAAATTCCCGGCACACCGAACGCAAGGCCGTAGCCATGGCGATCCTTGACCCACGGGACGACGAGGAACGAAAAAAAAGAGCCGATATTGATGGACCAATAAAACGCGCCGTAGGCCTTTTGCAGCAGATGCGATTGTTCCGGCTTGAACTGGTCGCCCACGAACGCCGACACGCAGGGCTTGATGCCGCCGGAGCCAAAGGCGATCAGCGCCATGCCGGTGTAAAGCAGCAGCAGTTTGCCGTGGACCGTCCCGGCGAATTCGCTGCACGCCAGCACGCCATGGCCGGCGCAGTAGAACAGCGACACCCAGAGAATCGTGTGGTAGCGCCCGATGATCTTGTCCGACAGCCACGCCCCGAACAGCGGCATGAAATAGTTCGCGAAAACGAACAGGTGAATGATTTCCGTGGAGGCATCGGCATCCTGGCCCAATCCGCCCTTGAGCACCGCGCCGGTGATATACCCGGCGAGAATGCTTCTCATGCCATAGTAGCTGAAGCGTTCGCACGCCTCGTTCCCGACAATGAATTTGATCTGACGCGGCCAGCGTTCGACGGCGGATTTGGCCGGTGAGCTCATTTGGCGCCGGCGGCGCTGTTCTCCACGCCAATCTTTTTCAGGAACGGCTCAAGGGAGCGCGGGCGGCCAAGGAACTTCTCGATGGAGACATTGATGTCGCGCGAATCACCGACCTGATAAATCTCCCGGCGCATCCGCATCCCCGCCGTCTGGTCGAAGAAGCCGTCCGGCGAATTTTCAAACACCGTCGCCATGTCCGCCGCGATGGCATCCGCCCAAGCATAGCCATAATAACCCGCCCCGTAACCGATAATGTGGCCGAAATAGGCCACGAATGCCGTGTCCGGCGGCACCGGCAGGGACACTTCACTCAAAACCTTGTTCGACAACGGCAAAACCTCGTCGGCATTGGTCGCGTGAATTTGCGTGTGCAACGCCAGATCCATCAGGCCGAACGAAAGTTGCCGGCGGTAAAAAGTTCCTTCCGTCGCCAGCCGCGAAGCCTTGAGTTGATTTAAAACGTCCTGCGGGATTTTTTTGTTCGGGTCGCGGTAATCCGCCGCGAAGCTGTCCAGAACCTTCTTGTCCCACGGCCAGTTTTCCAGCATCTGCGAAGGCGCCTCGACAAAATCCCGCGGCACGCTGGTGCCGGAAAAACGCGAATATTTCGCCTGGGTCAAAATCGTGTGCATCGCGTGGCCGAATTCGTGGAAGATCGTCACCACCTCGTCATGCGACATGAGCGACGGCTTGTCGGGCTGGGGCGGCGGGAAATTGCAGACGAGCGCGCAGACGGGGCGCTGGTATTTTCCGTCGGGCAAAAGTTTTCCCTCGGTGATGCCGAACTGCGCGAAGTGATTGTATTTGCCTTCGCGCGGAAACATGTCGAGGTAGAACAGCCCCAGCGGCTGGCCGGTCTTTGCGTCGGACACGGTATAGAGCTGCAAATCGCCGATCCATTTGTAAGGCGGCTCAACCCGCTCGAATTTCAAATCAAAAATATGCTGGTAAATCGCGAACAGCCCCTCCAGCACGCGTTCGTACGGGAAATAAACCCGCAACTGCTCGGCGTCCACGTTGTACTTCGTCTTCTTCAATTCGTTCGCGTAATAACGCCAGTCCCAGACGTGGATTTTCGCGTCCGGGTCGCCGGCCTCCTTGATTTTCATTTGCCGGAACTCCTCCAGTTCCGCGTTGAATTTGGGTTGCAGGCCCTTTTCAAGATTTTGCTCGAAGGTGATTGCGGTTGCGGCATTTTTCACCATGCGAACTTCCGTGGCGTAGTCGGCGTAACTGGCGTAACCCAGCCGGTGGGCGATCTCGTCGCGCAACACCAGGATTTTCTGCAACAACGGAATGTTCTCATTCCGTGCCAGATTGCACTGCGCGACGATCATGCGCTTGCGCGCGTCCTCGCGCTTCGCGTTGTCCTCCACCATGATGTAATGGAAGGTGATGTTCGCCTTCAGGGTGTATTCGTCGTCGCCGGTCTTGATGCCTTCCTGCGCGAGAAAGGCGTCGGGCACGCCCTCAAGTTCAGCTTTTATAAACTTCAAGGAATTCGTCGCCTTCGTGACGTTGTTCTCAAAATCCGTTTCCAAGGCGGTCAGTTGTTTGCGCAGTTTCTCGACTTCATCGCGCTGTTCCTTCGGCAAATCCAGACCGGCCCGGCGATAATCGCGCAACGTCTCGTCGAAAAGTTTTTTGTCCTCGCCGGCCAGTTGCGGCTTCGTGTCCGCATAGGCCTTCACCGCCGCGTAAACATCCTCGCGGTAATCCGTGCCCACTGACCACTCGTCGAGTTTTTTGATGGCGTCCGTCGCCGCATCACGCACGGCGGCGTTGGTGCTCGTCTGCTGGATTAATTCCAGCCGGTTTGCGGGCGTTTGAATCGAATAGCCGATGTCATCGAGCGCGCGGATCGTGTTCGTGAAATTGACCTCGCCGGGTTTGAGCCAGCCGATGCGGTCGAGCGCGGCATTGCCGGCGGTGATGACATTCATGGCCGTAGCCGCGACTTCGTCCGGTGTCGTCTCAAACACCGGCACGGTGACGATCTCGTTGAACTTCTCCGCCTTTTTCTGAAATTCCCCGAGCGAACCCGTCGGGATCGGCTTGGGTTTCGGAACGCTCGAACAACCAGCGATCGCCAAGACGAGAATGAAGAGCCAGTAATATTTCAAATACATGCTGCTGAAGCTATCGGCAGTGGCAACCGCCAATCAAGACGAATTACTTTAATGGCTCGCAATTTTAATCCGCAATCCGCAATCTGAAATGCCGCTGCTCGAAATCAAAAATCTGAAAATGGACTTCGGCACCGGCGCGGATGCGCTGCGCGCCGTGGACGGCGTGTCGCTCACCATCGGCGCGGGCGAAACGGTCTGCCTGGTTGGCGAAAGCGGCTGCGGTAAAAGCGTGACCGCGCTGTCCATCGCGCAGCTTGTGCCGATGCCGCCGGCCAATTACGTCGGCGGGGAAATTTTGTTGAATGGCCGCGATGTGATGAAAATGTCGAATGCCGAGTAGCGCGGCATCCGCGGCGGCGTGGTGAGCTACGTTTTCCAGGAACCGGGCGCGTCACTGAATCCCGTCTTTCGCATCGGCAACCAGATCAAGGAATCGCTCAAGCTGCACCAGCCGGAAAAATTACGGCCCCTCGCCCCAGCCCTCTCCCCGTTTGGCGGGGAGAGGGAGAAGAACCCGCAATCGTACGACGGCCCTCCTTCGCCCCGCCCAAGCGGGGAGAAGGTGGCCGAAGGCCGGATGAGGAGATTTGATCTTCAGCGTCTGTTTGGACTTTTCAAAAAGACTTCCGATGCCGAAGTCATCACCCGGATGGGTGGTTCGGAACTGCGCGCGCGGCGGCGCAAGTTCCAGATGATTTTCCAAGACCCCTACGGCCGCTCAACCCGCGCATGACGGTCGAGCAAATCGTCGGCGAGGCGCTGGACATTCACCAATTGACCGACAGCAAATCCGCGCGACAAAAACGAATCGCTGAATTGTTGAACGCGGTCGGTCTCGACACAGTCTATGCAAAGCGTTATCCGCATGAGTTCAGCGGCGGCCAGCGGCAGCGCATCGGCATCGCGCGCGCGCTGGCGATTGAGCCGGAATTGATCATTTGCGATGAACCCGTGAGCGCGCTGGACGTTTCAGTACAGGCGCAGATCATCATTTTGCCGGGCGACGTGCCGTCGCCGATCCATCCGCCGACAGGTTGTCCGTTTCACCCGCGTTGTCCGGTGGCCGAGGCGCGTTGCCAGAGTGGACGTTCCGGTGTTGCGCGAGAGATCATCCGGCCATTGGGTTGTTTGCCCTCTGGCAAAGCAGGGTTTACATGCCCATCCCACGCGATATAAGTTGTTATAATAATTGTAAAAAACTTTCGTTCCTTATGTCTCAAAATTGCCACAAATCGCTTCAAGTTGAGACAACGTAACGAAACGTCCGCAGCGGTTTTCATGGGAAAATCAAACAATTTTTGGTTTTGAATCGTCTTTTCGCTTTATTCAGCGCGCCGGATGGGGGGCCGGGCTGGCGCATTTCACTTTGACTTTGGCACCAAGGCTGCTGTATAATCAGAAACTAAGGTGCGGTTGCTGCAGGCAATTAGTGAACAAAGCAGTAATCATTGTAACCTGCCTGTGGCTTGGTTCACGCCGCATTAAAAGAAAAGAGAAATAAAATATGAATAATACCAAAGTCATCCGCAAGGCGGGCTTCACCCTGGTGGAAATCATGATTGTCGTGGCCATTATCGGCCTGTTGGCGGCAATCGCCATTCCCAACTTCGTGAAGGCTCGTGCCACGTCCCAGGCCAATGCCTGCATCAACAACCTGCGGCAGATAGACGCCGCCGCCCAGCAATGGGCGCTGGAAAAAGGCCAACAGACTGGTGCCGCCATCAGCTATCCCGGGGATCTGACGCCCTACCTCAAGCTGAACTCGGCCAGCAGCATTCCTGCGTGTCCGGCTGGCGGCACTTATAATGACACCAGTGTAGGCGCCGTTCCGACTTGCTCGTTGGGCACCACGGTTACTCCGTTTCACCAGATGCCGTAATCAACATCCGGCTTGATTCAAAGGCTCGAGGCGAAAGCTTCGGGCCTTTCTTCTTTCTTGGCACCAGAAAATCACTTACAAATCAGGCGATGCCTCGTCCGCGTGTAATCGGTTTGTTGCTCGCACTCGTCACCCTGTTGGCTTACCTGCCGGCGACGCATGACCGTTTCATCAATTATGACGACGATAATTACATAACTCAAAACCAGGTTGTCCAAAGAGGTTTGACCTGGGCTGGAGTCAAATGGGCCTTTACGACCTGGCACGCCAGCAACTGGCATCCGCTCACCTGGCTTTCACATATGACCGACTGTGAATTGTTTCGCCTGAATCCCGGCGGCCATCATTTTGTCAATGTCCTGTTTCACGCGGCCAATGCAACGTTGCTTTTCCTATTGTTGTTGAACTTGACGGAGGCCTTGTGGCCCAGCGCATTCATTGCCGCCTTGTTTGCCTGGCATCCATTGCATGTCGAATCGGTCGCCTGGGTCTCGGAACGCAAGGACGTCCTAAGCACCTTTTTCGCAGTGCTGGCGCTTTTGTCGTACGTGCGATTCGCCAGGGAAAACCGCCGCTGCAACTTCTGGCTGGCAGTGAGTTTTTTTGCGCTGGGTTTAATGTCCAAACCCATGCCGGTCACGCTGCCATTTGTCATGTTGCTGCTGGATTATTGGCCTTTGCAAAGGATCCAGAATCCGGAATCCAAAACTTGGAATGTCAGGCGTTGCGTGCTCGAAAAATGGCCGTTTTTTTTGCTCGCAGCGCTTTCTTCCACGGTCACTTTTCTGGCCCAACGAAATGAAGCCGTTGCATCGCTGGCGAAAGTTCCGTTAACACTGCGGTTTGGAAATGCCATCCTGGCTTACGGGGGTTATCTATGGAAAACGATTTGGCCGATGCATCTGGCGGTGTTTTATCCGCTGCCCAAACACCCGGCCTGGCCGCTCACGGCAACTGTGGCGGCGGTTTTGATTCTCATCTCAGCCGCCGCCTGGCTGGAACGCCGGCGCCGTCCGTGGTTGTTGGTCGGCTGGCTTTGGTTTTTGGGGACGCTGGTGCCGGTCATTGGTCTGGTGCAGGTGGGCGACCAGGCGATGGCTGATCGTTATGGGTATTTCCCGCTCGTTGGAATTTTTATCGCCGTTACCTTTGCCATTGCGGAACGGACGAACGGGTTTCGATTTCTGAAAATTGTGTGCGCCACGACTGGCGTTTTGATTCTTTCCGCGTGTCTGGTTCTCACGGAAAAACAATTGCGCTATTGGCAGGATAGCGAATCACTTTTCTCTCACGCCATTGCCGTCACAAGAGACAATGCGCTCGCCCACCTCAATCTCGGCGTCGCCCTGCAAGATCAAAAGAAGCTTTCCCAAGCCTTGATTCAATACCATGAAGTATTGCGGCTCGATTCAACCCGCCACGAGGCTTACAATAATATTGGCAGAATTTTAAGTGACCAGGGTAAACCCCAAGAAGCACTGGATTATTATCGTAAGTCGGTGCGATTTAATCCGAAATCCCCATTTTCACACAACAATCTCGGCCTTGTCCTGGTGGAGCTTGGTCATCTTGATGAAGCAATGGACCAGTTTTCCGAAGCCGCGCAATTGGATGCCGACTACGCGCCGCCCTGTTTTCAAATGGGCAAAATTTTGCTGAGGCAAGGACATGATGCCGAAGCCATGCCGCATTTCCGCGAAGCTTTGCGGATCGAGCCGGATAATCTTCAAATGTTAATTTACCTTGCCCGCGTGCTGGCGGCGGACGAGAACCCGCAAATTCGCAACGGCACGGAGGCCCTTGTGCTCGCCACCCAAGCCAGCCGGCTGGCAGGCCCGGCGCACCCGGTGGCGCTGGACACGCTGGCCATGGCCTGTGCCGAAGCCGGGCGTTTTGACGAAGCCGTGCAAATCGAGCAGAAAGCCGTCAACCTGGCCCGGGCCGCCGGACAAAAGGACGACGCCGTCCTCATGCAACAACGACTGGAACTTTACCAAAAGCACCAGCCCTGGCGGGAGTCCTTCCGGAAAAATTGAATTTTGTTGCGGTTGAATGGTTCTTTTTTTACTGTGAATCAATTTGATTGTTCTTTCAGTTTACGAAACAGCCTATAAAGACCATGTACCGTCATGAGCGTCATTCTTAAAACTGAAAAATTGCGCGTCGAATTCACCAGCCATGAATTCCGGCAGACAACCAAAGTCGCCCTGGACAGTCTCGATTTGGAGGTGAATGCAGGCGAAGTTTTCGGCTTTCTCGGGCCGAACGGTGCGGGCAAAACCACGGCCATCAACGTCCTGCTCGGCTTTGTGCCGCCGACTCGTGGCGCGGCGTATCTTTTCGGCATTGACGTGCATCAGCCCATCGCGCGCCAGCGCATCGGCTATTTGCCGGAGATGACGTATTACTACAAGTTTCTCAGTGGCGAGGAGTTGCTCCGGTTTTATGCGCGCATTTTTGGGCTGCCGCGGGCTGAAGCGGACCGGCGCATTGACCAACTGCTCAAGCTCGTTGAACTGGAGCCGGCGCGCAAACGCCCCATCAAATCCTATTCCAAGGGAATGCAGCAGCGCATCGGGCTGGCGCAGGCGCTGATTAACAACCCCGATCTGCTGATTCTTGATGAACCGACCAGCGGGCTCGATCCGCTGGGCCGCATGCAAGTCCGCGAAATCATTCAACGCCTGAAAAATGAGGGCAAGACGGTCTTCTTTTCGTCGCACGAGCTGGGCGAAGTGGAAACCGTTTGCGACCGCGTGGCCATCATTAATCAGGGCGAACTCAAGGCGTCGGGGCGCGTCAGCGACCTCGTCGCCCAACACCATGCCAATTTGGAAAAGGCCTTTCTGGACATTATCGGCTATCAAACACAATCCGCGTCATGAACACGATTTGGGCATTGGCTGGCGTCGTCATCAAAGAGCTGTATCGCCGCAAGGACTTTTACGTCCTGTTTGTCCTCACGGCGCTCATCACCATCGCCACCGGCATGGTCAATTTCTTTCACGACCTGAAAATCGTGCGCTACGTCAAGGACATTTGCATGTTGCTGATCTGGGTTTCGACGCTGCTTATCGCCCTCATTACCACGGCGCGGCAGATTCCCGCTGAACGCGAAAGCCGCACCATCTTTCCACTGCTGGCCAAACCGGTCACGCGCGCACAATTCATCCTCGGAAAATTTCTCGGTTGCTGGCTGGCCACCGGCCTGGCCCTGCTCGTTTTCTACGTTTTCTTTGCCATCATCACCGGCTCGCGCGAACAATACTGGCCGTGGCTGACTTATCTGCAGGCCCTCTGGCTGCAATGGGCCATGCTCGCCATCGTCATTGCCCTGTCGCTGTGCTTCTCGATTGTTTCCGCCGCGCCGTCGTCCACCACGACAATTTGTTTTATTGCTGTTGCCGGCATTTTGCTGGTCGGAGGCCATTTGAACACGGTGGCGCTCCACCAATCGCAGCCGCTGCAAACCATCTTTTACACGATTTACTTTTTAATTCCACACTTGGAGTGGTTCGACATCCGCGACCTTGTGGTTTACGACTGGGGGAGGTTGATCCCCTGGGGCTATCTCTTTGAGGCAACGCTTTATGCAGCGACTTACACCGGACTGTTTTTATTGCTCACCTGGATCGGTTTCCGGCGCAAAAGTCTGAACACGTGATGAAGGCTTCCCCGTATCTGGTTCTGGCCCTGATGCTGGCGGTTTGCTTCACGCTGGCAACCGGCCTTGAACCCCACGCCGCCACCTGGAGCAACCGCGCCAAGTCGGACAACGTCTTCAGCGTGCTGTTCGGCGACGGGCGGCGGCTGTTCGCGAATCAATTCTTCACCATGGCGGATGTTTATTTTCACAGCGGCTATTACCCGTCTATTTTCGACCTGCGTGACGAAGGCGACCCAAAGGAAATCGTCGCCGAAAGCCATGGTCACACCGACAGCCCGGCGGATGAAGAAAAGGAAGACTTTCTCGGCCAACCGAAGGATTGGATTGACCGGTTTGGCCGCCATTTCCGCATCACCGAACACACCCATCTGGAACACGGCAACGAACGGGAAATCCTGCCCTGGCTGCGGCTGGCGGCGGACATGGACCCGCAAAAGATTGAAACCTACACCGTCGGTTCATTCTTCATGCGCCAGCGCCTCAATCAGCCGCGGGAAGCCGAAGCGTTTCTGCGCGAAGGCCTGCGCAACAATCCCAACAGCTACGAGATCTTGTTCGAACTGGGCCGGCTTTATAACGAAAATTATCACGATACCGAACGCACACGCAACGTCTGGCTGCTTGCCCTCCGCCGCTGGATGCAACAAGACCCCAAGGACCAAAAGGAAAACAAACTCGACTTTGAAGAAATCACCATTCACCTCGCCCACCTTGAAGCGGACGCCGGACATTATGAGGATGCCATCCGATGGTTCCAAGCCGCCCAGAAAGTTTCGCCGGACCCGAACGCGCTGCAACAGCAGATTGACAAAATCAAAAAGAAAATCAGCGCGGACTGACGTCCGTGGCTGCGATTTATTGGGCAAATCCTTGCTTTCTTTAATCCTGCCGGCTGTTAGCCTGTATTTATGCCTTTCACCAAGTTAGGTCTTTCTGCGGCGGTTCTCGAAGGTGTGCGCGCGGCGGGTTACATCACCCCCACGCCGATTCAACTCCGCGGCATTCCGCTCGTGCTGGGCGGCCGCGACATCATCGGCAGCGCCCAGACCGGCACCGGCAAGACCGCCGCGTTCGCCCTGCCCATTCTCACGCGGCTGGAACGCCACGCGCCCGGTCCTCGCGCGCTCATTCTCGAACCGACGCGCGAACTCGCCGCGCAGGTCGAAACCGCCACCCGCGATTTCGCCCGCTTCACCAACTTGAAAGTTTCCGTCGTTTATGGCGGCGTCGGTTATGGCCGGCAGATGGACGATTTGCGCGCGGGCGTGGACGTGCTGGCCGCCACGCCGGGCCGCTTGCTCGATCATCTCGAGCGCGGCACCGTGCGGCTGGACAAGGTCCAGTTTCTCGTGCTTGACGAGGCCGACCGGATGCTGGACATGGGATTTCTGCCCGACGTGCGGCGAATCGTCGAAAAATGCCCGCGCCAGCGGCACACCTCGCTGTTTTCCGCCACCATTCCACCGCAAATCGAAACGCTCATCCAATGGGCGATGCACCATCCCGAAACGATTGAAATCGGCGCGCGCCGGACCCCGGCCGAAACGGTGAAGCACGTCATTTATCCCGTGTCCGATTCGCAAAAATCCGACCTGCTGCTCGAATTGTTGAAGCGCGTGAATTTCAACTCGGTGCTGATTTTTTGCCGGACGAAGCACGGGGCCGACCGCATTTCGGGCCTGCTCAAGCGGAACAATCACGCCGTGGCCGTGCTGCATTCCAACCGCACGCAGCGGGAGCGCGAGCAGGCGCTGGAGGGCTTCCGCTCCGGCAAGTATGAGGTGCTGGTGGCGACGGACATTGCCGCGCGCGGGCTGGACATCGCGGACGTGAGCCACGTCATCAACTACGACGTGCCGCAGCATCCGGAAGATTACATCCATCGCATCGGGCGCACGGGCCGCGCGGAAGCGCACGGCGACGCGTTCACCATCATGGTGGCCGAGGACGCGGGCCACGTGTTTGCCATCGAGCGGTTCATCAGCCAGAAAATCCCGCGGGTGAAGCTGGAGAATTTCGACTACCGCTACACTGCGGTGTTTGAGGAAGGGAAACCCGGCCAGCCGCAGGGCGGTTTCCCCGGCAAGGTGCGCGGCGGTCGCATCCGCGGCGGCTACCACTTCGCCCCCGGCGGCCGGAGAAGGTAGAGTTGGAGCAACGGAATTGGCGGGGCGGTGTTGGATTGATTAAATGCGAACCATCAAACTCATTTTCGGGATCGTTTGTTTCGTTGCGGCTCTTTTGTCGGGCGGTCTGGCCTTGTTAGTATTTTCTAATTTGGGGACTGCGGAGATATCGGTGGATTTTTGCTTCGCTTCAATCATGGCAGTTTTGGCCGTAAGTTTGATTTGTACCGGTTGGTTTCTGATTGCTCGACGAGCTTTGCCAATGTCGCAGAAAGCCAAAGTTCTGATCGCCTTGCCCATTTTTTGTATGGGAATTTTGGTAGTTGCCGTCCCCAATTTCGTGCGTGTGCGAAGCACCAGTTCGGGAAATGCCTGTATCAACAATCTTCGTCTAATTGACGGCGCGGCCCAGCAATTCGCTCTGGAAAAAGGAAAAACCAATGGTGAGGCCATCAACTATCCCCACGATCTGACGCCTTACATGTTCAAAGACGGCAAAACGCCAACCTGTCCGAAGGGCGGTGTTTACAGCATCAAAAAAGTCGGCGATGTTCCGACCTGCTCGCTCGGCACCAATGTCGTCCCGGCCCACGTTTTGCCCTGAGCCGCGTAGCGGCGACCGACAATAGCCCGGCATTTCAACGCCGGGTTTGGGTGGAAGCAGGTCGAGTCCCGCAGGGACGGCTGAATTTTCCAATGCAATAATCGGCGATGCCAGCAATTTCACCTCCATTCAGCCGCCCCTGCGGGACTTTATTGCGCCACGATTTTCCCGGCGTTGAAACGCCGGGCTATTGTCGAAATGTTCCGTTGGAACAAGGAATCCTCCAGCCAAGTTGGCCACTTAAGGAAAACATTAACTCTCCTGCAAACTGCGCGAAAAGCCGCCAGTCGCCGCTTTTGCCGTTGACTCATGAAGGATTGTGTCCTCTTCTGGAAGAGCACAGATATGATGAACATGTCCAAAACGGCCGGCTACGCGATCCATGCCATGACTTGCATCGGGAATTCGCGTGCGTCCCTGCCTTTCATCCGGGACATCGCCAGGAAGACCGGCCTGCAAAAGCCCTACCTGGCCAAGATCATCAACCAACTGGCGCGTGACGGCCTGGTGGTGGCCAAGCGCGGCTATCGCGGCGGCCTCGCCCTCGCCCGGCCGCCCGGGGATATTACCCTGCTCGAAATCGTGACGGCGGTGGACGGAGATGAGTGGTCCGGTCCGTGCATATTTGGCCTGGAAAAATGTCCCGCCGAGGGCCATTGTCCGGCCCATGCCCGCTGGAATGAAATCCGGGAGCAAATTGCGGCCATCTTGGGGGCGACGACGCTGGCGGATGTGATGAAGACCATCCCGGGGCAAAGGACTTCCCCCGCAAAAAGCCGGTGATTCTCTGGTTGCTCGTTCAGCAGTACGGTTGTTCCCGCCCACGTTTTGCCCTGAGCCGCCGAGCGGCGCCAGACAGCAACCCTCCGTCAGCCGTGAGTTTGTGAAACAGACGGTTCAACGTTTGCGAGGCAAACGGCGGCAGACGAGCAGGCCGGCAGCGCCCATGCCGGTCAGCAGCGCGGAAGATGGTTCCGGGACGGGCGTCAATTCTATTTGCACGGTCCAGTTGCCGCTGGTGTCAGTGGACCAGGTGCTCCCGCTGTTTGCCGTCTGCATGTATCCGTCGAAAGTGTAGCCAAGTGCCGCCGTCGGGGCCGTGTTGCCCGTGTCCCGCTGCCAAAACAATGAACTGGGCGGATCCATCAAGACGAACCAATACTCAGTGTTCGCCTGCAGGTCATACGCACTGGCCGCCGACAGTGTGTAGTCCGTCGGAGTTGATGAGTTCACAGTCACGGGAGTAAAGGCAACCAGCAACGAGCCGGGCTGGCCTCCATTGTTGCTGTAAATGCCGCCGGTCAGGGTGTGGGATCCGGCTGTGGACTCAAAGTAACCGTCCAGCGATGTGAAGGCGACGGTGTCCGAACTTGTTTGCAGGCCGACGGCTTCCCAAATCGTCGTTGACAGGTACCGGCTCGAGCCGGTGTAGTTGCCGCTGCCCGGCAGATTGCCGAGGGCCACAAAACTGCTTTGCGCTTCCAGCATCATCGGCAGCAATGCAAAACCAACAACCATCGAACACGAAAACAGGCGAAACATCTTCATAATTTTTGCCTTTCTGTAAAAAACCGTTGTCAGACTCATAAATGTTAAACAAAAACTATTCCGGTCCGGCTGGGTTATCAATGACAAAATTTCCGTCCAAAAGATGCCGCGCTTCAGTGCTATAAATGCCGCCGGTAGGTTTGAAAAATGTCCGCTGATTCACGCCTAAAAACAAAACCGCCCTCCGGCGCGGGCCGGAGGGCGGTGGTTAAAACTCAGCGGTTACTTGCCAACCGACTTTTTCTTCCGGAATCCGCATGCAGTAGAACGAGCGATAGACGAACACCAGCGCGACCACAAAGAAGAACACCCCGATGCCGGTCTTCACGGTCCTGGTCTTGTCATCGTCACCGCGATTTCCACGGCGAGCAATCCGAACAGCGTGGTGAATTTGATCACCGGATTCATCGCCACGGACGAGGTGTCCTTGAACGGATCGCCCACGGTGTCGCCCACGACGGTGGCGGCGTGCAGTTCGGTGCCCTTCTGGCGGAGGTCCACCTCGACGATTTTCTTGGCGTTGTCCCACGCGCCGCCGGCGTTGGCCATGAAGATGGCCTGGAACAAACCGAAGAACGCGATGCCAATCAGGTAGCCGATGAAGAAATACGGATTGAAGAACGGCAGCGCGAGCGCGAAGCAGAACACCACGATGAAGATGTTCCACATGCCCTTCTGCGCATAGACGGTGCAGATGCGGACGACTTCCTTGCTGTCCTTTTCCGAGGCGGTGGTGGCGTCGAGCTTCATGTGCTCCTTGATATAGACCACCGCGCGGTACGCGCCGGTGACGACCGCCTGGCAGGACGCGCCGGTGAACCAGTAAATCACCGCGCCGCCCATGATGAGGCCGAGGATGATTTCCGGCTGCACGATGCTAAGAGCGTCAACGACCGGCTTGAACGGACCGCCGACAATCCCGGAAGCCAACTGGCCCTCATACATGCGTTGCAGCAGCATGATGATGCCGAACACCATCGTGGTGGCGCCGACGACGGCGGTGCCGATGAGCACGGGCTTGGCGGTGGCCTTGAAGGTGTTGCCCGCGCCGTCGCCCTTTTCCAGTTGATACTTGGCGTTTTCGAAGTCCGCGTCGAAACCGAAGTCTTTCTTGATTTCCTCCTTGATGCCTTTGCGGCCTTCGATCTGGCTCAGTTCATAGACGGATTGGGCGTTGTCGGTGACCGGGCCGTAGCTGTCCACGGCAATCGTCACCGGCCCCATGCCGAGGAAGCCGAAGGCCACGAGGCCGAACGCGAAGATCGGCGCGGCGAAGAGGAACTCCTTGGGCATGAGCGAGAGCAGCGCCGGGTTCTGGGAAAAGAAATACGAGGTGGCCATCAACACCATGATGCACAACCCCATCCAGAACGCCGAAAAATTGCCGGCCACAAAGCCCGACAGGATGTTCAGCGACGCGCCGCCGTGCTTGGAGCAATTGGTCACTTCCTTGACGTGCTTCGAGTTGGTGCTGACGAATATCTTGGTGAATTCAGGAATCAGCGCGCCCGCCACCGTGCCGCAACTGATGATGACCGACAGCACCCACCACAGCGCGGGCTGGGCGGTGCCGGTGGCGTCAGTAAAATCGCCCAGCAAGCAGCTTGCTGGCGATGAAGGTGATGATGATGGACACCGCCGAGGTGAGCCACACGAGGTGGGTCAGCGGGGCTTCAAAGTCGAAGTCTTTCTTGCCGCTGAACATGGCCTTGCTGATGGCTTCGTTTATGAAGTAGGACACCAGCGAGGTCACAATCATCAGCGCGCGCATGGTGAACAGCCAGACGATCAGCGTGGCGCAAATGGCCGGGCTGGCCGCCAGGGCCAGGGCGAGAAACGCGATCAACGCCACGCCGGTCACGCCGTAGGTTTCAAAACCGTCCGCCGTCGGGCCGACCGAGTCGCCGGCGTTGTCACCGGTGCAATCCGCGATCACGCCGGGATTCTTCGGGTCGTCTTCGGGCAGCTTGAAGACGATTTTCATCAGGTCGGAGCCGATGTCGGCGATCTTGGTGAAGATGCCGCCGCAGATGCGGAGCACGCTCGCGCCGAGCGATTCACCGATGGCGAAGCCGATGAAGCAGGGGCCGACGAGTTCGCGCGGCAGAAACATCAGGATGCAGATCATGAAGAACAATTCGACGCAGACCAGGAGCAAGCCGACGCTCATGCCGGAACGCAGGGGAATGCCCAGCGTGGCGAGCGGGTTGCCCTTGAGCGCGGAGAAAGCGGTGCGGGAGTTGGACACGGTATTGATGCGGATGCCGAACCAGGCCACGCCATAGGAACCCATGATGCCCAGGATGGAGGCGAGCAAAATGACCACGACGTGGGCAGCCGTGTTTCCTTGAAGCCACCCAAAGTAATAGATCATGCAACACGCAATCAGCGTCCAGAGGATGGCGAGGAACTTGCCTTGTGTGAACAGGTAGGTTTTGCAGGTTTCCCAAATCATGTGGGAGACCTTGGCCATGCTGTCATGCACAGGCAAACCCTTGGTTTGCTTGTACTGCACCAGGCCAAACAGGGCGCCGACGCCGCAGAGCGCGATGCCAATCAGCATCAGGGCGGAACCGCTGATGCCGCCCAACCCGGCGAATTTGACCGTGTCCAGCGGCGGGATTTTGATGTCCGCCTCACCGGCGAACGCGTTGGTGGCGAGGGTAAACAGGCAAAATACAGCAAGTGCCCACAATGAAACATTGGATTTTTTCATAAAAAAATGTCGCGGGCGGAGGCTAACAAAGCCCTTCTCCGCCGCCAACCATTTTTTGGCAAAGAACTCTCCCAAAATTGAACTGGATTGAATCAAAACCTGATGATTTCATGTCTTTTCGGGCGTAGCCCAACTGGAACGGAGCGCGCGTGTCCCACCCGCAACAGCCAGGATTGCCAAATGAGCGCACGAAATTCCACGGGTTTTGGGTCGTCGGACGTGCTGCGGCTGAGACAGCCGCGCTCCGCCATCTTCAAACTGATTTGGGCAGCATGCCAGCGACAAGACACAGCCCGGCGCATTTGACCTTGTCGCTCACCCCGCGTTTCCGCATCTTTGCCGTGATGGACGAACGCGCGGTTTCCACCTTGAACAAACCGGACGCGGCGTTGGAAATGACGCTGCGCCCGTCGCTCTTTTCGGAATTCACTGGCCAGCACAAGGTCAAGGAGCGCCTCGAAATCGCCGTGCAGGCGGCAAAACAGCGGAACGAGGCGCTCGACCACATCCTCCTCAGCGGTCCGCCCGGCCTCGGCAAAACAACCATTGCCAACATCCTCGCCAAGGCGATGGGCGCCAACCTCAAGTCCACCAGCGGCCCGACCATCGAGAAAGCCGGCGACCTCGCCGGATTGCTGACGAACTTGGAGGAAGGCGACGTGCTGTTCATTGACGAAATTCATCGCCTGCAAAAAACCATCGAGGAATATCTGTATCCGGCGATGGAGGATTTCAAGCTGGACATCATCATTGACCAGGGACCGAACGCGCGCAGTGTGCGGCTGAACCTGCCGCGCTTCACGCTCATCGGCGCGACCACGCGCAGCGGGCTGCTCACCGCACCGTTGCTCACGCGCTTTCCCATGCGCGAACGGCTCGATTATTACGTGGCCGCGGATTTGGAGAAAATCGTCGTCCGCTCCGCCCGTTTGTTGAACGTGGAGATTGACGGCCAGGGCGCGCACGAGATCGCCCGGCGCAGCCGCGGCACGCCGCGCATTGCGAACAATCTGCTCCGCCGCGTGCGCGACTACGCCCAGGTCCGGCACGACGGACGCATCACCGCCGACGTGGCCGACAAGGCGCTGGCGATGCTGGAGATTGACCAGAACGGCCTCGACGAAATGGACAAGCGCATCCTTGAAGCCATCATTGTGAAATTCGGTGGCGGGCCGGTGGGTGTTAATTCGCTGGCCGTGGCTGTGGGCGAGGAACCGGACACGATTGAGGAGGTCTATGAACCGTATCTCATCATGGAAGGCTACCTCAACCGCACCTCGCAAGGCCGCGTCGCGACAGAATTGAGTTACAAGAAGCTGGGGTTGAAACCAGCAACGGGAAACCAATCAAAATTATTTTGACGTCGCACGATTACTGCCGCGCCCATCGTTCTGGGAGCGCTGGCATCTCGCCGGCGTGTTTCGCGATGAAGCATAGCCGCCGGGGCGGCAGCGCTCCCAGGCCGGCGATAAAGGCAAACGCATGTTTCGAGAACAACTGGTGGGAGCCGGACGCAACATCACTAATGCGCGCGTTCTGGCCGTGATGGAAAGGGTTCCCCGGCACGAATTCGTCCCGCCGGAATTCCGGTTCCGGGCTTACGAGGATCGCGCCCTGCCCATCGGCTACGACCAAACCATTTCCCAGCCTTACATTGTTGCTTACATGACCGAACAACTGGATCCCCAGCCGACCGACCGCGTGTTGGAAATCGGGACCGGTTCGGGTTATCAGGCCGCAGTGCTCGCCCAGCTTGTGGCGGAGGTCTATACCATTGAAATCATCGAGCCGCTCGCCCAACGCGCCGAGGCCGACCTGAAACGGCTCGGCTGCACGAACATCCACGTGCGCGCCGGTGATGGTTGCCAGGGCTGGCCGGAAGCCGCGCCGTTCGACGCCATCATCGTCACCTGCGCTCCGGAAATAGAGCATTTTCAGTCGCTTCGTAGCCACACGAAACAGTCTATTCGCCTTTATTTTAGAGCATTTCTCGAAAAATACATGGCTACAGTTTTGATTAAACTGCTCTAGTGCCGCCTTTGCTCGTCGAACAGCTCCGTGACGGTGGACGGATGATTATCCCCGTCGGGCCTTTGGGAGACCAGGAACTGGTGTTGCTCCGCAAGCGGGGAGAACAATTGGAGCAGCGCGCCGTGCTGTCCGTGCGCTTCGTGCCCATGACCGGCGGGGCGTAGCGCTGATTTGGGCGTGGCGGCGGACAATTTTAGTTTTCGGTGGGGCGAGTGTCCCCGCGAGCCATCGTCGCTGCGCTTTGACGCTCCAAGGCCGGCTCGCGAGGACGCTCGCCCCACCAAAACATGCCGTGCCGCAATTTTCTTTCGCTCCGCGTTTAATTCGTGTTTCATCCGTGGCGGTTTGGACTGTTTTCAAATTGCAAATCGGCAATCTTAAATCGAAAATTGAAAAATGCCTAAACGGACCGACATCCATTCCGTGCTCATCATCGGCGCCGGACCGATCATCATCGGCCAGGCGTGCGAATTCGATTATTCCGGCACGCAGGCCTGCAAGGCGCTCAAGGAGGAAGGCTACCGCGTCATCCTTATCAACTCCAACCCGGCCACCATCATGACCGACCCGGAGTTTGCCGACCGCACCTACATCGAACCCATCACGCCCGAGTGCGTCGAAAAAATCATCGTGCGCGAGAAGGACGAAATGAAGAAGCTCGGCGCCAAAGGCAAACTCGTTCTGCTGCCAACGCTCGGCGGACAAACGGCGTTGAACACCTCCATGGCGCTGCACAATTCCGGCGTGTTGGAAAAACACGGCGTCGAAATGATCGGCGCGAAACCCGAAGCCATTCACAAGGGCGAGGACCGCCAGGCGTTCAAGGATTTGATGCTTTCCATCGGCCTTGACGTTCCGATTTCCGGCACCGCGCACAACCTGGATGAAGCCCGCGCCGTGACGGAAAAAATCGGGCGCTTTCCCGTCATCATCCGGCCGGCGTTCACGCTCGGCGGCACCGGCGGCGGCATCGCCTACAACCGCGATGAATTCGAGGAACTCGCCAAGCGCGGCCTGGACCTCTCGCCCGTCAGCGAAATCCTCATCGAGGAATCCCTGCTCGGCTGGAAGGAATTCGAAATGGAGGTCATGCGCGACAAGGCCGACAACTGCGTCATCATCTGCTCCATCGAAAACTTCGACCCGATGGGCGTCCATACCGGCGATTCAGCATCACCGTGGCGCCCATCCAGACGCTCACGGACAAGGAATTTCAGATCATGCGCGACCAGAGTTTTGCCGTGATCCGCGCCGTGGGCGTCGAGACCGGCGGCTCGAACATCCAGTTCGCCGTCAACCCGGACAATGGGCGGATGGTCATCATTGAGATGAACCCGCGAGTCAGCCGCAGTTCCGCTCTGGCGTCCAAGGCCACCGGCTTTCCCATCGCCAAAATCGCCGCCAAACTCGCCGTCGGCTATCTGCTCGACGAGATCAGAAATGACATCACGCGCGAGACGCCCGCGAGCTTCGAGCCGACGATTGATTACGTGGTGGTGAAAGTGCCGCGTTTTGCGTTCGAGAAATTCGCGCAGGCCGACCCGACGCTGACGACGCAGATGAAAAGCGTGGGCGAAGCCATGAGCATCGGGCGTACGTTCAAGGAAAGCCTGCAAAAATGCCTGCGCTCGCTGGAAATTGGCCGCAGCGGCCTGGGCGGCGACGGCAAACCGTGGCGCATCGGCACGGAAATCTATGGCGACCGCGACATGCTGCCGAAGGACGTCATCAGCCGCAAATTAAGCGTGCCCAACGCCGAGCGGGTTTTCTTCATCCGGCACGCGCTGAGAGCCGGCTTCACCATTGACGAGATTTTCAACCTGACGAAGATTGACCGCTGGTTTCTGGTGCAGATCAAAGAGATTGTGGATTTTGAAGAAGAACTGGCGGGGGCTAAAAATTAAGACGATGAACGATGCGGGCAAATTAAGAAACGACCTTCTGCAAGCTGTTCAGGAGGCAGCAAAAAATTATCCTCTTAATTTGCAAGCGGGCAATGTTCTAGCAAAATTCAAATCCCAGTTTTCAAGTGTTGAATACGAACAAACAGTATTGACTCTCTGGCAAGATTTGTTTCGGACTGGTTATTTGGCTTGGGGCATCAATCTAAACAATCCAGACCCGCCGTTTTTTCATTTGACAGTAAGGGGAAAGAAATCTCTTGAAGATTTTAGTCGGGATCCGGTTAATCCAATCGGCTACTTAGCTTACGTTGCAAAACAGACGACGTTGAATTCAATTGCCCAATCTTATTTGGAAGAAGCACTCAAAACCTTCAATAACGATTGTGTCAAGTCAGCTATTGTAATGTTAGGGGCAGCCGCAGAAAGTATGGCTTTGGATTTGCGGGCCGCGCTCGTCTCCAAAATTGATAATGCCAAACGAACTGTTCCAAAAGATTTGCAAGATCACCGAATTAAAAAAGTGCTTGATTGCCTAGAAAGCGAAATCGCCGCTCAACAAAATAAAATGCCCTCGGTCTTACGGGAAACATTTGAATCACAATGGGCCGCTTTTGTTCACCAAATTCGAATAGCTAGAAATGAAGCTGGTCACCCAAAAAGCGTCGAGCCGGTAACTTCCGACGACGTGCATGGCTATTTGCTTATTTTTCCAAAACTAGCAAAACTTAACAGCGATTTACTTTCTTGGATTTCGACATCCTACTCGTAGATTTGCTTTTGAAAATCCCAACGGTATTCCAATCCATCAGCCCAAGGTTGGTGATCTAAGCCGGACAGCGTAGCGCGCTGACCAACGCGCTACCGCTCTTGCGACGGTTTTAAGTTGTTTTGGGGAATCGGCCAATAAAAACAAGCTCCGTCAGGAGCGGCATATACCTGATGTCGCTCCTACGGAGCTTGAAAATTTATTTGATTTTGGATGCTATAACTATGCCGCGCCTGACGGCGCTGAAAATGAATCCCAACGGGATGGACTCGCTCGCGCCCGCCCGCTCGGCCCTGTCGGGCCTTCAGCTTCGCCGAATTCCTTTCGCCGTTGCCCCAACGGCTCAAGTCAAATCCGTCGCCACCCCGACACAACTCCTTCAGAGTTGTTTTCATTTTTCGATTATTACCCAGCATAGGCGCTACGCGTCAACGCCGGGCTGAATGATTCAACTCCGTTGGAGTTGTTGCTTCAAGGGGTCAGTCCAAATAATTTACACTTTTTTATAATGCGCTGTTATAAGTCAATGTTCGAACGGCAGCAGGACGCGCGAGCCGTGGACTTCGTAACGGATGGGAACTTCCAGCAATTGCTTGAGCGCCTGACGCACCGCGGGCTGTATTTCCGGTTTTACAATGAACAGCAGAAAACCGCCGTTGCCGGCGCCACAAATTTTTCCGCCTTCAGCCCCCGCCTTCACGGCGCGTTCGTAATATTCGTCAATCTTCGGCGACGAAATCGCGCTGGCCAGTTGCCGTTTGAGTTGCCAGGACTCGGCCAAAACCCGGCCAAAAGCCGCCGGATCGAACCGGCCCGAACCGGCCAAGGTTTGCAGTTGATGCGCGTGGTCGCGGATTTTTGTCAGGTAGGCCAGCTTGTCGGGAATGTTGCGGCGCTGTTCGGTGAGCACCGAGCTGGCGTTGCGCTGCAAGCCCGTCCAAAACATCAAAATGTGGTCAAAGAGGTCGCTGAGAAAAACATTGCTGACGCGCACGGGTTCAACCGTCACCGCGCCGCCGGGATTAAACCGGAAAAAGTTCAATCCACCGAAAGCCGCCGCATACTGGTCCTGCTTGCCGATCGGTTCCTTCAACACCTCGATCTCGATGTGGGTGGCCTCCTCCGCCAACTGGCCGGGCGAAACGCGCTCGCCGCGATAGGCGTGAAGCGCGTTCAGCAGGCCCACCGCAAAACTGCTGGAGCCCGCCAGGCCCGTTGAGGTCGGCAGGTCGCCCACCGTGCTGATGTAGATGGGCGGATCAATCTTGAGCAGGCGCAGGCATTCGCGCGCGATGTTGTTTTGAATCTGGCCGACATTCTCGACCATTTCAGTCACCGAGTAATTGATGCGGATGGGTTCGTTAAACAGCTTGCTGTGGCTCTTGACGGTAACAAAAATATATTTGTCAATGGCCGCGCTGAAAACCGCGCCGTAGTCCCGCTCGTAAAAGTCGGCCAGGTCCGTGCCGCCGCCCGCAAAGCTCACCCGCAGCGGCGTGCGGGTCACGACAATGCGCGGTGTTTGGGTGCGGAACGGATTAGCCATTCTTCAGTCCCCAATCGTAAGGAATTTCCTTCGTGAACGGATCCATGCGGATGATCTCGTTCGGATCGTGCGGTTCGGTGGCGCAGTTGGCCAGGATGACCATCTTGTCGCCATAAGCCTTGTAACCGTTGGCGATGCCGGGTGGCATCTGCACCAGCACGTAATTGTCCTCGCCAAAAAAAACCTCCTGCAACTCGCCCTTGGTCGGCGAATCCTTCCGCAGGTCGTACATGACGAGCTTGGCGCGGCCGGACATGACGGCGTTGTTGATGGTCATGCTTTTGTGGATGTGCCAGGCCTTGATGGTGCCGGGCCAGGCGCAGGAAAAATAAATCTCGCCGAACTTGATGAAGTGCGGGTCGGTGGCCTTCATCATGTGCATGATTTTGCCGCGCTCGTCCACGACCTGGCGCAGGGGAATGATTTTAACGCCGTGTATCATAATAATCTCCGTCCATCAGTGTTTGTTCCAGCGCAGCGCGCCGTCCAGCCGGCCGCTGTCCAGAAGATACCGCAGCCATTTCAGCCGGGTGAATTTTTTGTCGGTGTAATCGGCGTGCGTCAGTTTCGCCTGCTTGCAGGCATCGTACAACTCCGCCGCGCCGCGCACGGCGTTCCACTTGAACTTGAAATCCGGGAATGTCCGGGCGAATTTGCCGAAATCAGCCTTGTAGGTGCGCTGGTCCGCGCCGGGTTTGGGCATCATCTCCAGCTTGCAGCCGGGCACGGTCTGGACCGCGATTTGCGCCAGTTCGATGATCTGGTGGTTCAGCTCGTTGGCGCCGGCGTTGAAGGCCTGATTGTGGATTTTTTCCACCGGCGCTTCGAGCACGGCCTGAAAATACCGCGCCACGTCCTGAACATGCGTGACCGGACGCCACGGCTTGCCATCGCTGTGAACCACAACCTTGCCGGTGGTGACGGCCGAACCCATGAGGTCGTTGAGCACCGTGTCAAATCTCATGCGCGGCGACACGCCGTAAATGGTGCCGTTGCGGATGAACACCGGCGAAAAATTCTGGCTCGCCATCGCGGTGATGGCGCGTTCCGCCTTCACCTTGGACCGCGCGTATTCGGTCTTGGGATCGAGCGGCGATTCCTCGGTCACCACCAGCGCATCCGCCGAACCGTACATGATGCAGGACGAGGAAAAGAGGTAGCGCCGGACGCCGGCGGCCTTCGCCAGTTCCGCCAGTTTGACCGATGCCTTGAAATTGATGTCCTCCGTCCAGGAGTCGTTAAGGTTGCCGATGGGATCGTTGCTCAGGGCTCCGAGATGGATAACCGCGTCAAATCCGCTCAAGTCGGCGGCAACCAGGTCGCGCAAATCCTTCTTGATGGCCGGCACCTGGCCCAGATCGGGTATCAGGCTGCATTCGCTGAAGTATCCGGTGTCCAATCCCATGACTTCATAGCCGGCGGACGCCAGATGCGGCGCCATCACCGAGCCGATGAACCCGTTGTGGCCGGTAACCAAAATGCGTTTTATTTTACTCACGTTTAGAGCTTTTTGTGTTTTCAATTAATTCGCTGACAACCTTCGACAGCGGGTTTTGGTCTGAAACCAGCGCCGAGAGACAGCCGGCCGCGTCGGCCGTCTGCCCGTCCCGTTCATCGTCGCCGACAAAGAGTGTGCGGCTCAAGTCCAAATTGAAGTCGCGCTGGGCCTGGAACAACATGCCGGGCTTCGGTTTGCGGCATTCGCAGCCCTCGTCCCAGTCGTGCGGACAGTAATAAATCGCGTCAATGCGCCCGCCCGCCAATTCGACGTCCTTGACCATCCGGCGGTGAATTTCGAGCAGGTCGGCTTCGGTCATGGCCTTGCGATTCACCCCGGCCTGATTGGACACGATGATGATCCGGTAGCCGGCCTGGTTCAGCGCGCGCAAGGATTCTTTCGCGCCGGGCAGCCAGTGAAACTCCTCCCAGGTGCGGACGTAATTCGCGCGCGGCGGCTTGGCGTTGAGCACGCCGTCGCGATCCAAAATGATGACCGGTCGTCGCGCTAGGAACGCTTCCGTGATCGGCAGCCGGGGCGTGTCGCCGATGCTGTAATAGCGATGCTGCGTGACGTAGGCGGCCAGTTGGTGATTTTGGATCAGAACGGGAAATAAAGTCTCTTCCAGCGAAACATTGGTGTCCGGCAGGAGGCCGGTGAGTTCTTTCCGCAGAATGGCGAAGCTGATTTCCGTGCCTTGCAGGTCCGTGCGTTTGTGGGTCTTGTCATAGACCTCCACAAAGCCCGCCGCATCCAGCTTCAACGTGTGCTTCGTGTAATTATCCTTGTTGGCATAGACCGTCAGCATGGCCGGCGCGCCCGCTTCCACAAACCGCCGCCACATCCGGTCCATCTGCATCGGCCAGTAATTGTCGCAGTACACGAGCAGAAAACAGTCCTCCAATTTTTTCTCCGCCAGCTTGATGCGCCGCCCGGTGTTGTCCTCCACGGCGGTGATGGAATAATCAATTTCCATCCCCCACTTGCGGCCATCGCCAAAATAATCCCGGACGACCTCCGGCAGGTAGCCGAGCAGCAGCAGCACGCGCCGGAAGCCCTGCTCGCGCAACATGAGAATCTGATGTTCCAGGAACGGCTTGCCGTTGACCTCGATCATCGGCTTGGGCCGGATGTCGGTCAGGGGCCGCATGCGTTCGCCGCGCCCGCCCGCGAGAATCACGGCCTGCGTCGGACGACGCGGGGCCTGGTTTGGTTGCTGGAGGTTCATGGAATAATCAACTGAAGATGTTCTGGCGATGGCGCGGGCGGCGGGCGATTTTGAAAACAATCAATTCACGCAATTGGACCAAAAATTGCCCGGCCAGCCAGATGGGCCAACCAGTGTAGCCGCGGCCGGTCTTCACAATTTCCCGCGCATAGGGCAGATTGCCCAATTGCCGGAAACGCAGGGCCATGATGCCGTAGCGCACCGCCATCAGCCCTTTGAGTTTCATCTTCCGAACCGGTTCGGTGGGTTTGTTTCGCAGCGCTTCGGCCATTTGCATCGTGCTCCAGCAATCCACGACGAGCGATTTCAAGTTGGGCGCGACATAGACCGACATGTTCGTTTGATGCCAGCGGTATTGCGCGAGCGGGCGCTTGACGAAGACGATTTTTTCCGCGTGCGACCCGAACCGCGCCCAATAAACCATGTCACCATAGACCAGCATGTCCATCGGAAAGCGCGCCGGCGCGGGCTGATAATTGGTCTTCATCAGTGTGGAGCAGAAGGATTGGTTCCCGATTTCCGCCTTGATCTTTAAAAACGTGTCACGGTCGAGGACGTTCACGCTGCCGTCCGCCTTGTCCGAAAAAGTCAAATGCCGGTTGTGTTCGTCAATCCGCTCGTCAATGCACCAGCCAAACGCGCGTCCGGGACAATCCTGCAAATGCCCGGCCATGATTTCATAAAACTGCGGGAGGATCAGGTCGTCGGCGTGCAGAATTTGCAGGTACTCCGTCTCGGCGGCGAAATCCAGGCAGCGATCGAAATTGCCGAACGTGCCCAAATCCTTCGGATTGACGATGAACTCAATCGGCAGGTCCTTGAAATTTTTTACAATCTCCGGCGTGGCATCGGTTGATTGGTTGTCTAGCACGACGACCCGATCCGGGCGCAAGGTTTGCGCCGCCAGCGATTGCAGGGTCTGCAAAAGGAATTCCTGGCCGTTGCGAACCGGGATGGCCGTCGTTATTTTTGCCTTCATGTCTGGACCAGTCTAGGAAAGCCCCGGGTCAAATCAAGACTGCACGGATCGCTCCACCACGATTGCGCCTGAAGAATTTTGACATCCTTGATTGGGTCAGATGGGTCTTTCATCACCATCTCAAGGCGTCTGGCTTATATCCAAGCCCGCCAGCGTTTACCCAAGGAGCGCCTGCAAAAAGCCCTGAGCGCCACCGCTCAGGCCGCCGATCGCCGCGTCGGCCCGAACGGCCAACTGCACGGTCGCCCCGTCAAAGTGGTCGATGGCTCCACGATCCAATTGCCCGACACTCCCCGAAACCAGAAACGTTATCCGCAGCCAACCAGTCAGAAACCCGGTTGTGGCTTTCCAGTGATCCGCTTTGTGGCGCTGCTGTCTCTGAACAGTGGAGCCATTCTCCAAGCGGTCTGGGACAGCCTGCACAGCCACGATCTGCGCCTGTTCCGGCGTTTGTGGCAGTCGTTGCGCGCCGGGGACATCATCTTGGGCGACCGGGCCTTCGGGGAGTACAGCACTTTGGCGCAATTGCCATGGCAGGGCGTGGATGTGGTCGCCCGCCTGCACCACCAGCGCAAAGTGGACTTCCGCGAAGCCGAAAGCGCGAAGGTCGTCGCGCTGCTGGAGCTGCTCGAACCGCTCATGGACGAGGGCCACAAGGTGCTGGTGTTCTCGCAATTCGTCACCATGCTCGATCTGCTGCGCGACACCGTGAAACAGCGCGAGTGGCCGCATTTTTATCTCGCGGGCGGCACCGAGAATCGCGGCAAACTGGTGCGGGAATTCCAGTCGGCCAAAGGCGGCGCGGTGTTTTTGATTTCGCTCAAGGCGGGCGGGTTTGGATTGAATCTTACCGCCGCGTCCTACGTGGTGCTGTTCGATCCGGGGTGGAATCCGGCCGTGGAAAACCAGGCGATTGACCGCACGCACCGCATCGGCCAGACCAGCAACGTGATGGCCTACCGGCTGTTGATGCGCGACAGCATCGAGCAAAAAATCCGCCTGCTGCAAAAGCAAAAGGCCGCGCTGATGGACGACGTGCTGGGCGAGGAACGTTTCGCCCAAAGCCTGACGCTCGACGATTTGCGCTTCCTGTTCGCGGAGTGAGGCAGCGGCAAAAATTCCGTTTTGCAACCGCCCTGACTTGCAGAAACATCACGAAGATGGCAGTTTATTTGCATGTCTCCCTGTCGCACCCGGCTCCTTAAAATGACGGCTCTGGTTCTGTTTTCCCTCTGCGCCCTGACAAAAATTCCCGCGCAAGGCACTTACCCCAAAATTGAGGCGTCGTTCAACGTCACCAATCTGACGACAGACCCGTTTGACTACACGGTGACGGACGTGCGCGTGCAGATTTTGCAGCCGGACAACTCCACGGTTTTGCTGCCGGCATTTTTTGATGGCGGCACGACCTGGCGGGTGCGCCACACGCCGACAATGGCCGGAGTTTACACTGTTCTGGGCGTGACGTTGAACGGGTCGCCGCTTGCCGTGGCCAGCCTGCAACCGGCTGCGTGGACGGTGGCCGGCCCGCCGACCGATGCGGGTTTCATCCGGGTGGATCCGTCCAATCCCCGCCGTTTTATCACGGCCAACGGCAAACGATTTTTCCCGCGCGGTGAAGACGTCGCCTGGGACACTGGCAGCTACTACGTGACCAACCTTTTCTGGAAAATGGGCGCCGCGCACGAAAACTGGTCGCGCGTCTGGATGGATCATTGGGATGGCAAAAATCTGGATTGGCCGGCTTACGGACCGACGCTCCCGCCCGGCCAGTTGAATCTGTCGGTCGCGCAAAAATGGGACTCGATTGTGGCGGCGGCGGAACAGGCGGGCGTTCATTTCCAGATGACCCTCCAGCATCACGGGCAGTATTCGACCACTGTGGACTCAAACTGGGCGCAGAATCCATACGACATCACCAACAACATCGGCAGCACCAACGGATTTCTCACCAGCCCGGTGCAGTTTTTTACGGATGCGACGGCGAAGGCATTGACCAAACGCAAGCTGCGTTACACCGTGGCCCGCTGGGGCTATTCGACTTCCATCATGGCCTGGGAACTTTTCAACGAGGTTCAATTCACGGATGCCGGGGAAACCGGGCAGTGGGGAATCATCCAGTCCTGGCACACCAATATGGCCTTGTTCCTTCGCTCGCAAGACCCGTATCAGCACCTGATCACCACCAGTTCGGATCTGACCCAGCCCATTTGGGACCAGTGCGATTATTACACCCATCATGATTATCCGACGGATGTGATCACCGGATTGCGGGACGCGACGGACATTACCGCTTCGCAGCCGGTCAAGCCGGATTACGGCGCCGAATGCGCCACGAATGGCGTTCCGCACTACGGCGTGAACGCGCCGCTGTGGGCCGGCATCATGAACGGACAGTCGGGAGCCGAAATGCCGTGGTGGTGGGACAGCTTGGATGGAGAGAATGATTACATTTATTTCCGGGCCGTCAGCGATTTCATCACCCTGTCCGGGCTGGACGAACAGGCGGTTTTGAACAAATCCATTCCGGCGGTGACGGGCGGCGCAAACGGCCCGCTGGCCTTTGCGCCCGGTGGCGGCTGGGCAACAGCTTCCCAGTACATCTTTATCGTCACGAACGGCGCGCCGGACGGGATTGGTTCCGCGCCCAGTTACCTGCAAGGCAATTACCACCGCTCCATGACGCCGAACGGCTACACTTTTATGGTCAACTATCCGCAAGCCGGAATTTTTTCCGTGCAAATTATTACCATCGCCAGTTCGGGCGCCGGCTTGGAAATTTTTCTGGACGGAACGGTGCAGACCAACATTTCGTTTCCCGCCACCAGCGGCGACACGTCCACAAATTTCACCGCGTCCATTGCCGTCTCTGCGGGCGCGCACCGCATTCAAATTTACAATCCCGGCATGGATTGGGTTAATCTCGGCAACCTCACGCTCAACCCTTACGTCCCGGTGTTGAGCGCCTATGCGGTTGGCAATGCCGGCTTCAGCGCCGTGTGGGTTTGGAACCGTAACAATGTTTTTGATCCCAACGCCAGCAGCAGCGCGGCCGGCACCTTGCAGGTCGCCGGATTAAACGCCGGGACCTACTCTGGCACCTGGTGGGATACTTTCGCGGGGGTGGCCATCAGCAACTTTACCTTCACGGTCGCCAGCAGCAATTCGCCGGTGACCTTAAGCACCCCGGCCATTTTGCGGTCCGCCGCGCTCTATGTCGGACTCCCGCCGCGGGCGAATGTCACCGCTCCGAATCTCAATCAGATGCTCGGCACGAATTCGCCGGCCATCAGCGTGCCGCTGGCCATTGCCAACAGCGGCGGACTGCCGCTGGGTTATTCCCTGGTCGTCACCAACCCAAACGCGGTGGCCTACAGCGCCATCAATTCCGCCCAGCCCGGCGGGCCGGTTTATGCGTGGAAGGACATTTCGGCCCTCGGCCAGGACATCAGCTCCAGTTTCACCGCGCTGGCTTCGCCCAAAACCGCCGCGGACGAAGGCATCGCCGGACCTGTCAACATTGGCTTTGCCTTCCCGTTTTTTACCAACTCCTTTGCGCAACTTTACGTTTCGCCGAATGGATTTGTCACCTTCAGTCCTTTTGGCGGCGACACTTCCACCAACAAGATGCTGCCGGGCGCTTCCGCCCCGTCCAACAGCATCGCCTTTTTCTGGGACGACCTGGACCTCAGCACCACCGGCCATGTTTATACCCTGACCGATCCGATCAACGGAACGTTCACCCTGCAATTTCAGAACGTGGTTTTCAAAAACACCGCCGCCACCGTGAATTGCCAGCTCATTTTGAAAACCACCGGCGAAATCCTGATGCAATACCAGTCGCTGGCCTATTCCAACACCTGCACCGTCGGCGTCCAAAATGCCGCCCGCAACCAGGGATTGACGGTTGCGTTCAATCAGAATTACTTGCAGTCCGGTTTCGCCGTCCGCCTGACGCCGGTTTCCTGGCTCGGTTTCGATGGCAATGCCGGCTTCGCACCGGTCTCCGCATCGAACGTCGTCAATGTTTCGTTCAACCCGGCCGGACTGGCGTACGGCACCTACAGCGCGACCCTTTTGGTGCAAACGGGCGACGCCAATCAGCCGCTGGTCACTTTGCCGGTTTCACTCGCCATCACGCCCCGGGCAACCTGGCGGCAAACCCATTTCGGCACGGCGCAAAATTCCGGCAATGCGGCTGACACCGCCGACCCCGACCACGACGGCATCATCAACATCCTCGAATATGCCTTCGATACCGACCCGAACGTCCCCAATGCGAACCCGATTTCCTTCGCCATTGTGGGCAATCATCTCACCGTCACTTTCAAGCGCACCCATCCGGCCCCGGCTGACATCAGTTACACACCGCAAGTCGCCAATGATCTGGCCTCGGGCGTTTGGCATTCAGGCCCGAACTTCACCTCCCAAACCGTGACCAACAACGGCGATGGCACGGAAACCGTCGTCGTCACCGACAGCACAGCCATCGGTTCGGCCCCAGCCCACTACTTGCGCATCCTGATTGCTCCCCAGTAAATTTTAAGCACTCGCAAAGATAGGAATGCCGCCCGCTCAAAGCGGGACGGCAGCAACTCCACGTGATTGAATTTCACGGGCGCGGGTCCGCGAGAAACGCAGTGCAAACCTAAGCTCTAACGGAGCGAAAGAACAAAGCCCAGGGCAAAAGACTTGTCGCACCGTAGTGAAACAAAGGCGGACGCCCTGGGTCAATCGTCCCACAAAATAATTCTCCCTCTCCTCGCCAAACGAGGAGCAGGGCCGGGGTGAGGAGCCGAAATTCCTGTGCTTGTCGTGCGGTAAACACATCTTAATCTCAAACGATCCTCATGGGCACCAAAGCAACATTCCGAGCGATAAAAGCTGCAGTACGGCGGTTGGTGCGCGATGCGCAAAAACGTCATCGCGAGTTCGAGCGTCAATATAAAGAACAAGCCAAGCTATCGGCCATCGAACAAGCCCGGCTCGAAGTTAAGGCCCATGAAAATAATTTGGACGTTCTTTTATCCGTTCATAAGGAACAAGGTGAAACTTGGGATTATAGCCGAACGCCGAGAACGAGCGGTATCGAAACTTTCCTTATCAAACGGCCACGAAACAAACGGAGACAGCCATGAGAACTGATTTTTCACTCCTCACCCCGGCCCTCTCCTCATTTAGCGAGGAGAGGGAGAAAATTTGTGGGGACGATTTACCCGGGGCGTCCGCCTTTGTTTCACTACGACGCGACAAGTCTTTTGCCTTGGGCTATTATCTTTCGCCCCGATGGGGCTTCGGGAGGGAACATTCTATTCTGGCAAATCCATGTCGCCGTGTTTAGCCTTAAGTCGTGGTTACCATGAAAATGAATCTCACTCCCGTACAACTGGCCGCTTTCATTGACCATACGCTTGTTGAAGGCGGACGCCATTGCCAAAGACATCGAGAAACTTTGCGCCGAGGCGCGCGAAAACCATTTTTACAGCGTTTGTGTCAATGGTTCCTGGGTCGGGCAGGCCCGCCATTTTCTGGAAGGCACCGGCGTTAAGGTTGCGTCCGTCGTCGGTTTTCCGCTCGGCGCGATGTCATCGGATGCGAAACGTTTTGAAACCGAGGCGGCCATTGACGATGGCGCGCAGGAGATTGATGTCGTTCTCAATGTGGGGCGGCTCAAGGCCGGCGACGACAAATTCATCCTGCGCGAATTGTGCGACGTGGTGGAAGCTGCGGATGAATGGCCGGTGAAGGTCATCCTCGAAACCTGTCTGCTCACCCGGGAGGAAAAAATCCGCGCCTGCCAGATCGTGGTTGAAAGCGGGGCGAAGTTTGTCAAAACCTCCACCGGCTTCAGCGCCGGCGGCGCAACGGGAGACGATGTCAAGCTGATGCGCGAAACCGTCGGCCCGAAGTTTGGCGTCAAGGCTTCCGGCGGCATCCGCGACACGCAAACCGCCCTGGCGATGATTGCAGCGGGCGCGACGCGCCTCGGCACCTCGGCCAGCGTCGCCATCGTAAAGGGACTTGCGGCCGGGGGAACAAGTTCACATTAAAACGGGAGATTATATGCAAAAAATCATCGGCATTATCTGTCTGGTCATCGGCGTGGCATTGTTGCTCAGGGGCCACGACATTGCGAGATCGGTTGACTCGCAGATCAGAAACATCTTCACCGGGTCACCGGCGCACAATGTGGTTTATTACTACCTTGGTGGCGCGGTGCTGTGCGCGGCCGGGTTGGCCCAGCTTTTCTGGAAGCGAAAATAAAACCGGGTTCAATTTCCCGTCAGTTCCTGAGGGCCTTTGCCGCCGTTGACCAGAAATAAAACCGCCATGCGCACGGCGAGGCCGTTGGTCACCTGCTCCAGAATCAGCGAACGGCTGGAATCGGCAATTTCACTGTCAATTTCCACGCCGCGATTGACCGGGCCGGGATGCATGATGAGCGCATCCGATTTGGTTTTGGCCAGGCGGGCCTTGTTAAGCCCGAAAAGCTGCGTGTATTCGTTGATGCTCGGAAACATCGTCTTGCGCTGGCGCTCATGCTGGATGCGGAGCAGGTTGATGATGTCGGCGTCGCGAATGGCCTCGTCAATGTTGTGAACCACGCGGCAGCCCATCTGCTCGAACGTTTTGGGCACAAGTGTTGACGGCCCGCACAGTGTGACGCGCGCGCCCAGTTTCGTCAGCGCCCAGATGTCCGAACGCGCCACGCGGCTGTAAAGGATGTCGCCCAGAATCGTGACGTTCAGCCCGGCGATTTTCCCCTTGCGCTCGCGGATGGTGAAGGCGTCGAGCAATGCCTGGGTGGGATGCTCGTGCGCGCCGTCGCCGGCATTGACGACATGGGCGTTGAGCACGCGCGCCAGGAAATGCGGCGCGCCCGAGGCGCTGTGGCGCATGACAATGAAATCGGCGTTGAGCGCCTCGAGATTGCGCGCGGTGTCCTTGAGCGTCTCGCCTTTTTTCAACGACGAGGCCTCGGCGGTGAAATTGATGATGTCCGCCGAGAGCCGCTGCTCGGCCAGCTCAAAACTGATGCGGGTGCGCGTGGACGGCTCGACGAACAGATTCACGACGGTCTTGCCGCGCAGCGCCGGAACTTTTTTGATGGCGCGTTTGCCGACCGCCTTGAACGCCCGCGCGGTGTCGAGCACGGTGACAATTTCGTCCGCCGTAAGCGATTCGATGTCGAGCAGATGTTTGCGGTTCCAGGCCATGTCGTTATTTTTTTAACAGGACAACTTCGTCCCGTTCCGCTCCGTTTTCAGTCAGACACAGGGAAATTTTCTCTTCCCGCGCGGTGGGCACGTTTTTGCCGACGAAATCCGCCTTGATGGGCAATTCGCGATGGCCGCGGTCCACCAGCACGGCCAGTTGAATTTTTTTGGGCCGGCCAAAATCATTCAGCGCGTCCATCGCCGCGCGCGTGGTGCGGCCACTGAACAGCACGTCGTCCACCAGCACGACCGTTTTGCCTGTCACGTCAAAAGGGATGACGGTGGGAAACACCTTCGGCGCGGCGTGCTGGTCGAGATCATCACGGTGCATCGAAACATCGAGCGTGCCCACGGGCACAGGCTGGTTCCAAATGCCCGAGAGAATTCTGCTCAACCGTTGCGCGAGATGGTCGCCACCGGTGGGAATGCCAATCAACACGACCGCCGCGCCGACTTCGTTGCGCTCGGCGATTTCGTGCGCGATGCGCGCCAGCGCGCGCTGGATCGCCATCGCATCAAGGATGATGGTGGATTCAGGCATGAAAACCAGTTGAGCGTTGAGCGTTGAGCGTTGAAAGTGTCCTCTGAAAAACCGGACTGTTCGGAAACGAGGACGAAGCTGAGGGGGAAAATAAAATCGCGAACCCACTCCGCCGGGCGGAGCCAATTCGCGTCGCGTGTTTGGCGTTCATGGTTTCCTTCGCCGCCTCGCCGGGCAGCGTTAAAGGAACATTTAATTGATTTTCAGTGACCGGCGCTCTGGCGGGTTTTGCGCCAGCTTGAGCGGTGATTGATGATCCAATCCGTCAACGCCCGCTCGAAGCCGATGTCATGCCCGGCCTTCTCCGACTCAATCCACTTGTGCCGCAGAATCTCTTCGCGCTCGGCCTGAAACTCGCGGTAGAGCGAGGAGTTTTTTAACAAATCGTTCGCCGTCGATGCGTCTTTCATAGCGTCCGACATAAATGAAATTCAAAATTCGTACCTAAACTTAAATCCTCGCGGCAGAACTGGCAATAGAAATCTGAACCGTGAAATTATTCACCCCAGCCTTTTCCGCAGGGCTTCGGCAATTTTAATGAACGCCTGCCCCGCCGGTTTGTCCGGCGCTGACACCACCACCGGCACGCCGCGGTCGCCGCCTTCGCGAATTTCCGTGAAAATCGGCACTTCGCCCAGGAACGGAATGTCCTGCCGCGCGGCCTCGGCCTGGCCGCCGCCGTGGCCGAAAATTTCCACGCGCTCGCCATTGGGCGCGGTGAAATAACTCATGTTTTCAACCAGGCCGAGAATCGGCACGTTGACCTTCTGGAACATCCCGATGCCCTTGCGCACGACACCGAGCGACGCTTCCTGCGGCGTGGTCACGATGACGCCGCCGTCCAGCGGCACGGTCTGGCACAGCGAAAGTTGCGCGTCGCCCGTGCCCGGCGGCAGGTCCACGAGCAGGAAATCCAGTTCACCCCAGTCCACGGCGAACAAAAATTGCTGAATCGTTTTTGCAATCATCGGCCCGCGCCAGATCACCGGCTGATCGTTGTCGAGCAGCAACCCGATGCTCATCACTTTTACGCCGTGATTGGACGGCGGCACAAGCCGCTCGTCATCGCTGACCGTCGGACGCTCACCAACGCCCATCATTAGCGGAACGCTCGGCCCATAAATGTCGCAATCCAGCAGACCGACGCGGGCGCCGAGCCGTTTCAACGCGCAGGCGAGGTTTGCGGACACCGTGGATTTGCCCACGCCGCCCTTGCCGCTGGCGACGGCCACGACGCGCTTCACTCCCGGCACGCGGTTTTGGTTCGCCCACGGATTCGCTCCGGCATCCTGGCCGGCGGCGGGCATTTGCGCTTCCACGTGGACACGCTTCACGCCCGGCAACGCCTGCAATACGCGCTCGCTTGCCTCCTTGATTTGCCGCGCGATGTCCGGATTCGGTGAAGTCAATTGCATTATAACGCTGATCCCGTCTTGCGAGACGGCGATTTCCTTGACGAGACCGAATGAGACAACGTCGCGCGAATAGCCGGGATATTTGACAGCCTTCAGCGCGTTCTTGATGTCGTCTTGCGTGAACATGACCAGATATTAACACACCGGCGGGTGCGCGCCAGCGTTTGGAGTTTTGGTTTCAGACGGCCTAGCCTGGGAGCGCGGCTGTGTGCAAAGCACCAGCCGCAGCACATCGAAAAGTTTTGTGGCATCAGGCATATTCCCACAGGCTCGTTTTGCGAAGCTGCTGCGGCTGGTCCCGCCCAGCGGGACACTGCCGCGCCCCGGGGGCAGTGTCAGATGCGTCCAGCGCTCCCAAGGCCCGCGTTCCAGACTTGCGCGGCGGCGCATTGCATGGGAAATTGAAGCTCTAGTTTTAAAATGGGATAATCAAATCATGACGCAAAAGCCGCCAAACCCAATCCCCAGACCGTTCCTCGATAACTTCAACCGCCTCGAATCGGCATTGCAGCCGTCGTGGCTGCTGCCGCTGCGCAAGGCGGGCATCGCCGGCTTCGCCAAACTGGGTTTCCCAACGTTGCAGGACGAAGACTGGCGTTTCACCAATATCGCGCCGCTCGCCGGGCTGCCGCTCCAGCCCGCATTTGAACCGGCGAACGATGCCGCCGCCAAAACCGCGCTGGGAAAATATATTTTCGCCCATCTGCCCGGGACGCGGCTCGTTTTTGTGAATGGATACTACTCGACGGGGCTCTCGTCCAAGCGCGGATTGCCGGCCGGGGTAAAAGTGTCGAATCTGACGGCAGCGCTGGTGGCGAACTCGGTGTTCGTCGAAAAACAGCTTGGTCGTTGCGCGTTGACGGACGACAACGCCTTTGCCGCGCTGAACCAGGCATTCTTTCTCGACGGCGGGTTCGTCTATGTGCCGGCCGGAGTTTCCATCGTTGAACCCATCCAATTCATTTTCATTTCCACCGCGAAGCAGGACGGCGAGACGGTCCAACCACGCAATCTCATCATCGCCGAGGCGAACAGCAAAGCGACGGTCATCGAAAGCTACCTTTCCACGCACAACACCGCGTATTTCACCAACGCCGTCACGGAAATCGCCGCCGGGGACAACGCCACGCTGGAACACGTGAAATTTCAGGACGAAGCCGCCGCCGCGTTTCATCTGGCGACGATTGCCGGAAATCTTGGCCGCGCGAGCAAGGTGAACGTTCATTCGTTTGCGCTCGGCGCGAAGCTGTCGCGCACCAACATCCGCGCGAATCTCGCGGGTGAAGGCTTGGAATGCGTTCTCAACGGACTTTATCTTGCGCGCGGCGAACAACTGGCCGACCATCACATGATTGTCGAGCACGCGCAGCCGCGTTGCGCCAGCCACGAATACTTCAACGGCATCCTCGATGACAAATCGCGGGGCGTTTTTCACGGGCGGATTCTGGTACGGAAAATCGCGCAGAAGACCGACGCCAAGCAGACGAACAAAAACCTCTTGCTCTCCGACAACGCGACCGCGGACACCAAGCCGCAACTGGAAATTTACGCCGACGATGTGAAATGCACCCACGGCGCGACGATCGGGCAGTTGAACGAGGAATCAATTTTTTACCTGCGCTCGCGCGGCATCGGCGCGGACAACGCGCGGCGAATGCTCATTCACGCCTTTGCCGGCGAAATCATCGCCCGCGTGAAGCACGATGCCGCGCGCGAGGAACTGGACAAACTGGTGTGGGACCGGCTGGAAGCGAACCATCACCTTGCAAAGGCATAATGACTAAATCCTAATGACGAATGACTAAAGAATTTCCAAATGACTCAATAATTCTGCCATACGGGGCGTCAATTTGTCTGCTTATGCGAGCTTCGGGTTTCCTTCGTCATTATGGTTTAGTCATTAGTCATTCCAACGGAGTTGGGCCATGTTCGAAGACTTAAACGATCTCTACCAGCAGGTCATCCTTGACCACTGCAAGCAGCCGCGGAATTTTCATGAATTGCCCGCGGCCACCTGCTCCGCGCAGGGCCACAACCCGCTCTGTGGCGATCAGTTGCAGCTTTTCCTCGCGCTGGACGGCGACACCATCAAGGACATCAGCTTTGTCGGCTCCGGCTGTTGCATTTCCAAGGCGTCGGCCTCGCTGCTCACGGAATTTGCCAAGGGCAAAACGAAGGCGGACGTGGAAAAAATGTTCGATCAGGTCCACGAGATGGTCACCACCGGCAACGTCCAGGGCGACGTCGGCAAGCTGGCGGTGTTCGCCGGGGTTTACAAATTTCCGGCGCGCGTGAAATGCGCGATTTTGTCCTGGCACGCCGTCATGGCGGCGCTCAAGGGCGACGCCAAACCGGTGAGCACGGAAAACGAACAGACCTGATTGATTTCAGCCGTCATTGCGGCGAAGATACTGGCAGTGATTGATTTGAGAGGTGTTTTATGAATCCAAACGAGCCAAAAATTTTGACGCGCGATGTGGAAGCTTCGGTCGTCCCCGTCGGCACGAAGGTCACGCTGCAAAAAGGCGGGCAGGCTTACGTCACGCAATCGCTCGGCGGCGCCTTCACCGTCATCGTCAACGGCAACATGTTTCGCATTGACGGCAAGGACGCCGACGCGCTCGGACTGGAAATCAAATCCGCGCCGGCCACGGCCGTTTCCGGCCCGGTCACGCAGGAACAATTGGAGAAACAAATCTGGGAATCGCTCAAGACCTGTTATGACCCGGAGATTCCCGTCAACATCGTGGACCTCGGCCTGATTTACGACTGCCACCTCACGTCCGTGGGCGAAAACAGTTTCAAGGCCGACGTGAAAATGACGCTGACCGCGCCCGGCTGCGGCATGGGGCCGGCGCTGGCGCAGGACGTGCAAAACAAATTGCTCAGCCTCGAACCGATTGATGAGGCGAACGTCGAGCTGGTCTGGGACCCGCCGTGGAACCAGGGCATGATGACCGAGGCGGCAAAATTGCAACTGGGGCTGATGTAAATCAACCGCAAAGAACGCAGAGGACGCAGAGATTTCAAAAAAACTCTTTGCGTTCTCTGTGGTTAAAAAAATCCGATGAATAAAACCATTGACTGGGCAAAACTGCGAAAGGATTTCCCGATCCTCGACCAGCAGGTTCACGGCAAGCCGCTGATTTATTTCGACAACGCCGCCACGTCGCAGAAACCGCGCGCGGTGATTGACGCGCTGGTGCATTATTACGAACACGACAATGCCAACGTCCATCGCGGCATCCATGAACTGAGCAATCGCGCCACGGCCGGTTACGAAGCCGCCCGGGCGCGCGCCGCCAAATTCATCAACGCCCGCAGCGCCGGGGAAATCATTTTTACGCGCGGCACCACCGAGGGCATCAACCTCGTTGCAAGTTCCTGGGGCGCGAAAAACCTGAAATCCGGCGACGTGATTTTGCTCACGGAAATGGAGCATCACAGCAACCTCGTGCCGTGGCAATTGCTCGCCCAGCGCACCGGCGCGAAGCTCGCTTACGTACCGGTCACCGGCGATGAAGGACTGCTCGACCTGACCAAGCTCGATTCACTGTTGACGAAGCAGGTCAAGCTGTTCGTGATGGTCCACATCTCGAATTCGCTCGGCACGGTCAATCCGGTTGCCGACCTTTGTGCCCGCGCGCGCAAGCTGGGCATCACCACGCTCGTGGACGCTGCGCAAAGCGCCGGGCACATGCCCGTGGATGTGCAGGCCATCGGCTGCGATTTCCTCGCGTTCTCCGGCCACAAAATCTGCGGCCCGACCGGCATCGGCGTGCTTTGGGGGTGTCAGGAATTGCTCGACGCCATGCCGCCGTACCAGGGCGGCGGCGAAATGATTTTGTCCGTCGAATATCAAAAGACCGAGTTTAAGAAAGCGCCGCACCGGTTCGAGGCCGGCACACCGGACATTTCCGGCCCGATCGGCCTGCACGCGGCGATGGATTATCTCGACGCCATCGGCCGGGAAAACATCTGGCAGCACGACCAGGAACTGGCGACCTACGCCTACGGAAAGCTGGCCGCGCTGAAAAACATCCGGCTCTTCGGCCCGAAAACCGGTCGCGCCGGCCTGGTGAGTTTCCTGCTCAAGGATGTACACGCGCACGACGTGGTGACGCTGGCCGACCAGGCAGGCGTGGCGTTGCGCGGCGGGCATCACTGCACGCAACCACTCATGCACCGGCTGGGCGTGGAATCCACCGCCCGCGCCAGTTTCTATTTCTACAACACCCAGGCCGAGGTGGACCGGTTTGTGGAAGTGGTGGAGGAAATCCAAAAGTTTTTCGGCGGGTGAATAAAACGCTTCCACCGTTCACCTATTCCTGCCTGAGGCGGTAAAACCTGGCGGCGGCAACGGCATTGGTATCCGTCACCAAAACATCAAAACCATTCCCCGAAATGCCGCCGCCGGGCAAATTGACCCAACTGCCGGGGCTTAGATCAGTGGAATACTCCACCGAATACTGTTGGCCGGAAAAGGTGTGAAAACGGAGCGCAGGGTTGGCGTCTGTCTGCTCTATGGAATTGATTTTGAGGTCAACGGTAATCGCCAGATAATGATCAACTCCCACTGCGATTGCCACGATGTTACTCAACAACCCCGTTGGCGGCCTCGCTGGCGGCGACGAACTCCAAGAGACCAGCGTCCCATCATCTTTAATGGCAATCGTGGGCGCAATTGCCACAACATTGCTTAGCCCGGCTGGAACATTCGCTCCCGAGCCGGACCACCCAACAACAGTGCTGTCGCTTTTGAGCGCCAGACTGGAACCGTTTCCTGCAGCAACTGCCACAACGTTTCTCAAACCGGCAGGAACATTCGTGGCTGTACCGGAACCCCACGCAACCACTGTGCCATCGTTCTTGACCGCCAAACTGTGTTGCCATCCCGCTGCAACTGCCACAACGTTGTTTAGCCCAGAGGGAACGTTCGTGGCTAAACCGAAACCCCACGCAACCACTGTGCCGTCGTTTTTGAGTGCCAAACTGTGATACCGTCCTGCTGCTACGGCTACAACGTTGCTCAAATCGGCCGGAACGTCCGTGGCCAACCCCCCTCCCCAAGCAACGACTGTGCCGTCACTTTTGAGCGCGAGAACGTCACCCGCCCCTGCGCTGATAGCTACGACGTTGCACAAGCCGGGAGGAACATTTGCGGGACCAGACGCATCGAAATTGCATCCCCAAGCGGTCACTGTTCCTGCACTGGTGAGGGCCACGCTATAGCCCACGTTATTATCCGCTCCATTCGCTCCCACAGCTATCACGTTGCTCAGTCCGGCGGGAATAGTCGTTTGTCCGTAAGTGTTGTTCCCCCATCCGACCACCCGACCGGGCGTTGTGGTCGCGGCTGGAAGCTGAGGAGAAACGATTATACCGCCAGCCAGCAGGAGCAAGCCTGGCTTGAATAACATCGAACAAATCTGAAAGACCAGCGAAATTACCCGACACAGTTTCATACGGCAAAAGTTATTATTTCCGCGCCTGATTCACAGGCCTTTTTGAACACAAAAATGTTGGTGTGTCAATTCTATTTTGAAATCGGGACAAGGCCATGCGCGATGAATCATCACGTTGCTGATGGAAAAAAGGATTTTAAGTTAGACGGTTGTCGGAAGACGGAATTCCACGACGCTCCCAATATAGGGGTCTCGTAGCGCTCGCCCCTCCGAATGAAATCACGATATCGCCGGCTTATTCTCGTCCGGCCGCGGCGATGAACGGCTTCAATTCCTGCATCAGCTTCGCGAAGCCGTCGAGGGACAACTGTTGCGCGCCGTCGCTCCAGGCTTCCGCCGGGTTGGGATGCACTTCAATCAACAACGCGTCCGCGCCCATGGCCACCGCGCCTTTGCACATCGCCGCCACCAGGTCCGCGCGCCCGGCGCCCTGGCTCGGGTCTATCACGATCGGGCAATGCGATTCGCGCTTGATGATGGGAATGGTCGAGAGGTCCAGCGTGTTGCGCGTGTAGGTCTCGAACGTGCGGATGCCGCGTTCGCAGAACAGCAGGTTCGGATTTTCATGGGCGAGCACGTATTCGCCCGCGAGCAGCCATTCCTCGATTTTCATCGAGAGTCCGCGCTTGAGCAGGACCGGTTTGCCGGTTTTGGCGGCGGCGATGAGAAGCTGGAAGTTTTGCGCATTGCGCGCGCCGATCTGGATGATGTCCGTATATTCGGCCACCATCTGGGCGTGGTTTTCGGAAAGCAGTTCCGTGATGACCGCCAGCCCGGATTTCTTGCGTGCCTTCGCCAACAGCTTCAGCCCCTTCTCGCCGAGTCCCTGGAATTCGTACGGCGACGTGCGCGGCTTGAACGCGCCGCCGCGCAGGAAGGTTGCCCCGGCAGCCTTCACGGCCTCGGCGGTGGCCAGCAGTTGTTTCTCGCTTTCCACCGAGCATGGTCCGGCCATGACGTGAAGTTTTTTGCCGCCGATGATGTGTTCGCGGACGCGGATGGTGGAATTGGCCGGGTGTGCCTCGCGGCTGACAAGCTTGTACCGCTTCTGGATGGGCATGACGCTTTCGACCGCGCGCGGGAACTGTGACACCAGCGTTTCGAGGTTGGCGTGGGTGAGTTCGTCGCCGATGGCGCCGATGACGGTGCGCGCCACGCCGCGCATGACGTGGGGGATGTAGCCGAGTTTGCGGATTTCCTTGAGGACGGAGCGCTCCTCCTTCCTCGAAATCCGGGGTTTAAGCACGATGATCATGGTTTTTATGGGTTGGCCGAAGGTCGCAAAACGAAAACGCCGCAGGCGTTTGGCGACCTGCGGCGATTGGTTTTGGTTAAAGTTTATCGCAGCCGCAAGTGCGCGCCGACCGGGCTAAACCAATAAAAGTAATATTGGCTGCTGGCTGCGTTGTGTACTTGCTTGCTGTTCACAAGGTCAAGGTAACAGAACGGCGCCCGCCGTCAAGCCTGGCGGTGTGCCCGCGGCCCGCCGATTGCTCCCGGCCATTGACCGGCTTTGGGGTTTGATATAGGCTTCAAAATTCATGGCAATTGATTCAGAAACGGCCCGACTGTTTCTCGCTGGCAAACAGGCGGGCATCAATCTGGGACGGATGGTCATGCTGGGCCGCCAGAACTTCCTGCTGCGCCCGGCGGAAACGCGCGCGCTTTTCCGGAGCTATGGCCTGACCCCCGATCCGCGACTGCTGGTCCCGACGCCGCCCGGCTCGGACCCGCCGTTTGCCGAACCGTTTTTTGAATCGCTGGGCGCGACGGCCTGCGAGGCGATGGATGTGTCGTCTTACGAGGGGGCGAACATCGTCCATGACATGAACGAACCCCTGCCATCCAGTCTTTACGAGCAATTCGACGTGGTGTTCGACGGCGGCACGCTGGAGCACGTCTTCCAGTTTCCCCGGGCGATTCACAACGCGATGCAACTGGTCAAGCCGGGCGGCTGGTTTGCGGGCTTCACTTGCGGCAACAACTGGTTTGGCCACGGTTTTTATCAGTTCAGTCCGGAGGTTTATTACCGGGCGTTGAGCCGGCAAAACGGCTTTTCCAAGTGCGCGGTTTTTATCGTGCCCGAAGGTCTGGGGCTCAAGTGGTATCTGGTGCGGGACCCCGCCCAACTGCGCAACCGGACCAATCTCATCAACAGCCTGCGCACGCCGCTGCTGGTGTTGGGGCAGAAGGCCGCGCCCACGCCGGATAAACTGAAGTTGCAGCAAAGCGATTATCTTCCGTACTGGTCTGAAAACGCACCGGTCCTGAACACCGGCAAAGTGCTCAAGGCCTCCAACTTCGCGCTTTCTCTGAAGGCCAAGCTGTACCAATTGATGCCCGTTTTTACCCGCCGCCTGGCCACGCTGGAAGCCCGCCCTTGGTGCCAGGAATACACCATCCGCAAACGCCACGTCTTTGTCCCCGTTGATAGAAACAAGCTGGCCTCGGTCATCGCCGGCCTGCCCGCAAACGCCTGAGATGATATGGCGGTTCGAAGTATGAAATCGGAAAACAATCGGAAACGGATTTTGGTGACCGGGTCGCTCGGCTATCTGGGCAGTGTGTTGACCGGATATCTGGAGCGGAACGGCTTCGATTGCGTGGGTTATGACACGGGCTTTTTCAAGGACTGTCTGCTGTACGATCCCCCCGCCACGAAGACGCTGATTCGTGATGCCAGGGACCTGGAAGAAACGGACTTGGAAGGGATAAGCGCCCTGGTGCATCTCGCGGGAATCTCGAACGATCCGTTTGGAAACCTGGATGCGGCGAAGGTTTATGATCCCACGCGCGCCTATGCCCGCAAGATTGCGGAGCTTTGCAAACGGACCGGAGTGAAATTCATTTTCGCTTCGAGTTGTTCCGTCTATGGCATCGGCCATGGCGAACTGCTCGATGAAACTTCGCCCGCCACTCCGCAGACGCCGTATTCGCTCAACAAATTGCAGATCGAACAGGATTTGTCGGCGTTGTGCGACGGAAACTTTTCACCGGTTGCGTTAAGGTTCGCCACGGCATTTGGCTTGTCGCCGCGGATACGGTTTGATCTGGTCACCAACATGCTGACCGGCATGGCGTTCACGACCGGCAGGATCATTTTGAATTCCGACGGCACGCCGTGGCGGCCCAACGTGCATGTTCTCGACATCTGCCAATCCATCAAGTTTGCCATTGCCTCGGAATACCACGAGGGGAAACTCCTGGTGCTCAACGTGGGCGATGAGCAGAACAATCTCCAGGTCATTGACATCGCCCGGGCCATCCAGGCCCAGTTGCCCGGTTGCGAATTGAAATTCCTGGCCCGGAACCCGGAGCTGGACAAGGAAGGCCTGGTCCGGGACCGCAAGGTCAAGCAGGGCGTTGACACGCGGACCTACAAGGTGTCGTTCGCAAAAATCCGGAAGGTGTTTTCCGGTTTCAAATGCAACTGGCCGCTGGCGTTGGGCGTCAAGAACATGGTGGAAGACTTCCAGGCCCGGAAACTGACCGCCGACCAGTTCAAAAACAAGAATTTTTACCGGCTGCAAAAAATCGAATCCCTTTACCAGAACCATCATTTGTCCGACGACCTGCGCTGGACGAAACCGGAGAGCGAACGCCAGTGAAATACCGCGCCCTGGGCAAAACCGGTTTGTCGGTGTCCGTCATTGGTCTGGGCACACACCAGTTTTCCGGGGAATGGGCGAAGGAATTTTCGTCCGGCGAGGTGGAACGGATGCTCGGACGCGCCCGCGACCTGGGCATCAATTTCCTGGATACGGCCGAATGTTACGGCGACCACGCCGTGGAATCAGTTGTGGGGAAAAGCATAAAAAGCCGGCGGGGGGAGTGGTTGGTGGCCACCAAATTCGGCCATGCCTATGCCGCTTCGCCGCAAAAGACCGAGGCTTGGTCGGCGGACGCGGTCCGGCGGCAGTTGGAGGATTCGCTCCGGGCGTTGCAAACGGATCATATTGACCTCTACCAGTTTCATTCGGGCGGCAACGCGGCTTTTCAGAACGAGGCGCTTTGGACCATGCTGCACGGACAGGTCCGCGCCGGGAAAATCAGGTGGCTCGGATTGTCGCTGGCGGCCGATTTGATGTTGAAGAACGATCTCCAACAACTTCACGCCGCGCCCCGGGTGAACGTGAGCGCGGTTCAAGTCGTCTATAACCGACTGCAAACGAAGGCCGAGGAGCAGGTTTTGCCGTTTTGCCAGAAGCAACAGTTGGGGGTTTTGGCGCGGGTCCCGCTGGCCAAGGGATTTTTAGGCGGAAACTATCGGCCCGGCGCAGCTTTTCCCGAAAACGACACCCGCTCGGCTTACAGCGCGGAATTCAACAACCGGCAATTGGAGCTGGTCGAAAAAATCCGGCGCGAGGAACTGCCGCCCGGGCGGAACATGGCCCAATGGGCCTTGGCTTGGTGCCTGAAAAATCCGGTGGTTGCTTCCGTCATCGTCGGCTGCAAGACCATTGCCCAACTGGAATCGAATGCCGCCGCCGGAGAGCTGGCGGCATAACCTACCGGCTTTATCATCTGAAAAAATGAACTTGTGTCAATACTCAGGACCGTTTACTGCCTTTATCGCTATGGACCGCTCACGCGAACGGGTAGTCTGTTTTCTGTCCAAAACAACAGAGACTTACAAAAGAAATTGTCAATTATTTGGACTGACCCCTTTTCGGAAGGCGGAAAAATCTGCGGCGCCGGCAATGGCGGTTTTCTGCTGTTCATCGTGAAGCCGGAATAACAGCCGGCGGTGCGGCAGGCGCTTGCCCAATTGCTGGAAGTTCCGATCCGTTACGAAGTGCATGGCTCGCGGGTCCTGCTGCCGTTTGAACATTGACTTATGACAGCACCTTTCCAAAATTATAAATTATTTGGACTGACCCCTTGATGACCCCTTGACCCCTTGACGGCAAATACTTCATCCATATTTTACCCGGCTATGCCGGAACCGAAATCATCACCCCGCCCGTCCCGGAAAAGGTCACCGGCTGCTTCGATTGGTTCACCCGCCGACCATTGGAACATGTCCAGCGCGCCGATGGCACCGTGTGCATCACCGGCTTGGACCGGAACCTTCACAACGCGGACACCGTCGTGGCGGTGGTAACGGACGGCTCAAGCCCGGCAGGGCCGCCGCGCCAAATTTCCCCAAGGGCCAGGTGATGAAACCGAGCAAGGGCAAGGCAAACCCGGCCTTTGCCGGGGAAATACTTGAACGAAAGCTAAAGGGTTAGCAGTCCGTTCAAAAACGTTTTCTTTCGTAGCAGCCGAGGTAACGAGGCTCAAATTTCCTTGGATACAATCATTCATCCAGAGCCTCCTCACGTCGGCTGTTACTTGTTTTACGGGCTGTTAGGCATCCGTTCCGGCACCCGAACCCGGCTGACAACGCCTCAAGCATTCGGCGCAGGGAAGACCCCGGAGATGGGGATCACGGTTGTGCCCGGGCCGTCATGGCTGGCGCAGACGAAAGAAACGGCCCGGCTCCGGGGTTTGGATGGTGGCGACTTTCTCGGCACCGACGAAGCTGGCGGGCTCGACGGCCGGAGACCACGTTGAGGCGGGTGAAAGATTGGAGGCCGATTCCAGCACTGCGTTCGCCGGCAAAAATGGCCAGCTCAGAAGCACGGTATTGGTTCCGCACGCAATGGAGACTTTTGCGGGCGAAGCAAACGTGTCGTAAACCTTGGCGTTGATTTGCTGCGCCGCTTGATCAACTCCCAATAAGGTGTGTCGGCGCCCGAGACGAAACCGATGTTGTAGTTCTCGCCATCGGAACGCCCCACCAGCGGCTCGTCGTAATACTGGAACCATTGGCAGCCGACGAATGCCGGGAGGGACAGGACGCTTCGGACATACTCCTGATAGGCCTGGCCGCGGTCGGCCTGATTGGTAGCCTGGACAAGCCCCGGACTGAACATCCCGCGATCGAGCGCGCCAAAGTGGAATTCACCCACCAGGCACGGTTTGCCCAGCGTTTGTGTGAACGCCCAGGTATTGGTGTCCAGCGACCGGCTGTAAATGTTGAACGTGATCACGTCGCACGATTGCGCGGCGGCGCGGACGGCTTCGATTGGCTGCGATGCGAACCGGCTGCCGAGGTAAAGCTGGGACGGCGCGTGCTGTTTTAACTTCGTGTTGACGACCGAGAAATAGCGTCCGGCGAAATTGGTGAGGAACGCGCTCAAGTCCGTCACACACGCCGCGGTCCACGATGACGGCAGCGTCACCACCTGATTAGAGAACGCGCTCCAGGAGGCGATGCTCGTGTTCCAGGCGGTGTTCAACCCGGTGATCGCCGGATATTTCAATTGCATCTGCCGTGCAAACTCAGCCTTGGCCGGCAGGCTCCCGCCATAGGCCAGCACCCCCGCCGGCAGCGCATACTGGTCGCTCGTGGTGCTGCCCCCGCCCCAAGGCAGTTCGTTGTCAACAAAGTAGCCCAGACACCACGGGTCGTTTTTCCAAGGCGCCGTCCCCGAGGCAATCGCGGCATCCACCCGGCCCGGAAACCCGGGATCGAATGGGTCAATCATCGTCTGCGCAGCCCAGGTAAAACTCGCCAGCCCGGTCCAGTCGTACCAGACCGATACCGTGTACGGAACCCGGTGCCCGCTGAAAAGGTCCGAGGATGACCAGTTGCCAATGGTATTGAATCCCCAGGCATCGAGCCGGTCGTAAACCCGGGAGCGGGCAAGGCTCAGCGAGTTCGTCCCGTACTTTCGCCAGAGGTTCATGCCGTAGAAGTTTGCCGTTCGATTTGCGCCCGGCTGGGAGAATTGGGCCAGCGGATCGCCGGCGGCGGGCAGCCAGGAAAACATATTTTCCCGGCCGCTCACGGCGGTGGTTTCACCGTAGTCAATCACGTCGATGCCGAGCGAAAAAAAGAGCCGGCCGGACGGCGCCACCAGCCACCAACGCCCTCCGTTGGTGCTGCCCGGCGACACTTCGTTCGTGCCGGCCACCCAAGCGGTGCGAAAGAAACCGCTCGCGGCGAGTTGGGGTCCGTTTTGCCACGCTCCGTAAACGTCACGGTCGGCGGGTCTCGGATGGGCCGCGAACCACTGCTGTTCCTGGCTGTTCTGATCCGCGAAATCGGCGTCCTGGTGGATTTTGCCGGGCCAGTCAGCGCCGGTGTACTGACCGTAGGCATCCACAATTCCGTCGAGATCCGGCACGGGGAGCACCCGCAGGTTATCGAGGAAGAGTGTGGTTGGGTTCGGCGGGCTGGAGAGGAAAATCTGGAATGCCACGATGTTCGACCAGTTCAGCGCCACGCCGTACACGGAGGCGCTCAAGGCGTTTGACGCGACGAGCGGCGGTCCGGCGCGCATGCCGCGTGACGGCGCTTTGAGGGAATGCCATGAGGATGGTGCCGGAGGCATTAGCGGGAAAGTTTAGCGAAGCCGTCTGGCAATGCTGGCTGCCATCCGCGGAAAAATCGTCGTCCACGCGGATGAAAACCATGATCGGCACCGCGTTGGTGTTCAGCACGTCAACCGCCAGTCCGCCGCGCGACCGCCAATCGAGGTTGGTGAACGCAACACCGCTCTTGAAATAGATGTTGGGCCAGGCGCTCGAGTTGAACGTGACGCGGCCGGAATGCTGGCCGAGCGTCACGCCGTTGGTGGAGAGGGCGACCGTGGTGTCGTTACTGGAAATGACAGCCAGGTCGGCGCTGGTTTCAAAGGAGTTGACCAGCCATGAGTTGGTCTGAGCTTTAATCGAGACGGCGGCGGTGGACAACAGCACGGCCAGGCAGGAATAAAGGAGTTTATTCATCGGATATAATATATCACAGACCACTGGTGTCCAAAATAGCGTTTCTTGGACGGGGGAAGCCTCGGTTTTGTTGGTGAATTTGGGTAACATTTCTCATTTTCCAGAACCGGTTGGTCATCCGGCAGTGCGGATGCTGTCCAACTTGAGTTCCAGTTGGTCCGGGGCCAGCGGAGGCGTGTCAAATGGGCGATCCAACCATTCCCACAGGTTTCACGCGGAAAGGGGTCAGTCCAAATAATTTACAATTTTGATTGACAATCTCCGCCAGTTGGGGCAATCTGCCGGTCGTGCCGCGCAAGCTGAGAGTGGAATATCCGGGAGCCATCTATCATGTGATGAACCGTGGAGACCGGCGCGAGCCTATTTTCAAGGATGACGTGGATCACTGGCGTTTTCTGGACACGCTGGGCGAGGCGTGTGAGAAAAGCGACTGGCAGGTGCTGGCGTATTGCCTGATGCCGAATCACTTTCACCTGGTGGTGGAAACGCCGCAGGGGAATCTGGTGGCCGGGATGAAATGGTTTCTGGGAACTTACACCTCGCGGTTTAACCGGCGGCACAAGCTGTTCGGGCACCTGTTCAGCGGGCGATACAAGGCCTTGATCGTGGATGGCAGCGGCAACGGTTATTTGCGGACGGTCTGCGATTATGTTCATTTGAATCCGGCCCGGGCGAAGCTGGTGCGGAAGGAAGAATCGTTGCGGACCTATCGCTGGAGCAGTTGGCCGGAGTATTTGCAATCGCCGGGCAAACGCCCGGGGTGGCTGCGGGTGGAGCGGTTGTTGGGGGAATATCATCTGCCGAAGGATAGCGCGGCGGGACGGCGGCGGTTGGAGGAGGCGTTGGAACAACGGCGCGGGGCGGAGGATCGGCAGGAATACAAGGCCATCCGGCGTGGCTGGTTTTTAGGTGATGACGCGTTGAAAAAGGCATTGCTGGCGCAGATGTCGGAGAAGGTTGGGGCATCGCATTATGGGGAGGAATTGCGGGAATCGGCGGAGGCGAAAGCGGAGCGAATTGTGGCGGAGGAAATGAAACGGTTGGGATGGAACGGAGAGGAGTTGAAGCGGCGGCGCAAAGGGGATCGCGGGAAAGCCAGAATGGCGCGGCGGTTGCGGCGCGAAACGATGGTGAGCATGCGGTGGATTGCGGAACGATTGCGGATGGGCAGCGTGAGCATGGTGGCGCATTGCCTGCGAAGGCAAGAGGATTGAGGCGGTGTGTATTGTAAATTATTTGGACTGACCCCTCTCCGGCGAATAGAACTCCACAAAGGCATCCCACGCCGCGCTTTCATTCCAGCCCGGAACCAGCGGCATGGCCGGATCGGTGTTGACCCGGCGCAGCGGCTCGCTGAAGTCTTCCTGCCGCGCCAGTTCCAATTTGCATTCCCAGCCCAGCCGTTTCTTGGTTTCGCATGCGACGCGTTGCGCGAAGTCGCCCTGCGTCTCGATGTAGCCGCTGGGATTGATCTTGAGTGTACCCGTCTTTGAGGCCGCGACCCGGCCGGCAAACTGCGCATAGACGGCGGCCAACAGGTCCACGGGGACGTTGTCCCGCACGTAGTCCGGCGTTTTCACCCCCGCCGGCTTGCCGTCCTTCCAGGAGCGCATCAGGTAGGCCGTGAAGCGCGGTTCCTCGAAAGGCCCAAACGGATTGGGAATGACAAACTTGCCCAGCGGAACGCGCGCCTCGCCGCAATGGTAGCGGAACATCTGCCAGGTCAGTCCCTTTGACAGGCCGTAACCGGAAAAGGCGCGCAGCGGTTCCTCGCCCGCGCCCTCGTCGTTTTCAAACACGCTGCCGGTCAAGACCACGCCCTTCAAACCGTCGGCCTTCAACGCCGCGAGCACGGCGCGAAGATTCAGCGTGTTGTTCTGGAGCGCCCGCTGAATGTCAAAATCGGGGCTGCGGTAATTCGCCGCCTCCGTGGCGTGATGACAAAGCATGTCCCAGGCGCCGCCTTCGCAAATCAATTTGAAAAACGCTTCCGTGCCAAACGGCGTTTCCGGCACCAGACGGCATAACGACTGCAATTTTCCGACGCGCTGTTTCCGGACGCCTTCATAATGCTCGGGCGCGCCCCGCAGCGGGCAGATGACTTCATTGCCCGCCTCCTTCAGGGCTTTCACAAACCAGTAGCCGGTGAATGAGCTGGCTCCCGTGAAAAGGATTTTCATGGCGCGGTCATTTGAGGTGGATGGCCGGATTGAAATCCGGATGGTTCCGGTCCTTGTCGGAAATCACCACCGGTTCCATGGGCCATTTGATGCCGAGCTTCGGATCGTTGTAGCGGATGCCGCGCTCGTGTTCCGGCGAATAAAACTCTGAGGCGAGGTAAAAAATCTCCGTATTGTCCTCGAGCGTCAGGAAGCTGTTGGCGCAGCCCTTGGGCACGTGGATCATGGTGCGATCTTCGGCGGTGAGTTCGATGGCAAAATGTTTCAGGAACGTCGGCGATTCGGGCCGCAAATCAATGACCACGTCAAAAAGCGAGCCGCGCACGCAGCGAAAGGTCTTGTCCTCGGCCTTGGGCGGGAGCTGGTAATGGATGCCGCGCAAAGTTCCGCGATAACGGCTGACCGAGTTGTTGCCCTGAACAATGCGGGGATTCAATCCGTGCTGCTGGAACTCGCGTTCGCAAAAAAGGCGCGCAAAGAAACCGCGGTCATCGCCGCGTTTTTCCAGTTCGATGGTGAACACACCCTTGATTGGCGTCTCGGTGAATTTCATGCCTCTGTTTTTGCCGGATCAGCCCAGTTGGGTCAAAATCTTTTCGGAGATTTTCGCGCCGATGGCCAGCGCGGCGGTCGCCGCCGGCGAAGGCGCATTGACCACGTGCAGAATGCCGGGGCCTTCCTCGAAATGAAAATCCTCCACCAGCCTGCCGTCGGCGGCCATGGCCTGGGCGCGCACGCCCGCGCCGCCGGTTTCCAGGTCGTCCTGGCGGATGTCCGGCACGAGTCTTTGCAGCGAGCGGCAGAATTCGCTCCGGGAAAGCGAGCGGCGGACTTCGTAGCCGCACATGCCGGGGTACGCCGCGAGAAATTTCCACAGACCGGGGAAGCAAAGGGATTCGGCCAGGTCGCGCAGGTTGATGTTCGTCCAGCGGTAGCCTTCCCGCGCAAACGCCAGCACGGCGTTTGGCCCGGCTTCGATCCCGCCGTGAATCAGGCGGGTGAAGTGAACTCCGAGGAACGGGAAGTTCGGATCGGGCACGGGATAAATCAGGTTTCGCACCAGATGCTGGCGGCTGGGTTTTATTTTGTAGTATTCGCCGCGGAACGGGATGATTTTCGCCCGGGGTTTTTGACCCGAAGCCCGCACGAGCCGGTCCGCATGCAGGCCGCCGCAGGTGATGATGGCGCGCGTCTGAAATTCACCGGCATTGGTTTCAACCATCCAACCATTGGGGGTCGAAATCATTTTCAACACCCGCGTGTTCAGCCGGATTTCGCCGCCGGCTCTGCGGATGAGTTCACCCAGTTTTTCGCAAACGGCCTGGTAATCCACGATGCCTTCCTGCGGCACGTGGATGCCGGCGATGCCGGCGGCGTGCGGTTCGATTTCCTTGATTTGTTCCGGCGTGAGTTTGCGAAGACCGACCAAGCCGTTGGCATTTCCGCGTTCCCAGAGATGTTCCAGCCGCGGGAGTTCGTCTTGGGAAATGGCGACGACAACTTTGCCGCATTGTTCATACGCAACGCCGTGTTCGCGGCAAAACGCGACCATTTGCTGCAAGCCGCTGACGCTCAGCTTTGCCTTGTCCGAGCCGGGCTTGTAGTAAAGGCCTGAATGCAGCACGCCGCTGTTGTTTCCGGTTTGGTGCGCGGCGAGCTTGGGATCCTTTTCGAGCAGCAGCAGCCGGGTTTGCGGCCGCGCCTCCAAAAGGCGATGGGCCGTGGCCAGGCCCACAATGCCGCCACCCACAATGACGACATCGCAATTCATGGTTCGACCGGGTGTAATTTTGAATTAACCGGTTTTGACATGCGGGCAGGATACCGGAAATCGTGCCGTGATGAAAGCAAAAGCAGCTTTGAGAATCTTCCTGACAAAGAGTGCATGCTCGTGTAACCTATCTCAGTGAAGCAATGGATTTCCAATTACCTTCGCGGGCAAAAAGCCGCGCATGATTCCATTCCGGTGGACGCCGTGGCGGAACTGATCGGCCGGCTGCGTTCGACGCTGCAGGAGAACCGGCAAATTTTTGTATTCGGCAACGGCGGCAGCGCCGCCAACTGCTCGCATTTTGCCACGGATCTCGGAAAGGGCGCTTCGGACAAAATGGGCAAGCGGTTCCGGGTTCTCTCGCTCAACGACAACGTAAGCTGGATGACGGCTTTGGCCAACGACTACGCCTATGAAGACATTTTCGTTGGGCAATTGCAGAATTACGGCCAGCCGGGAGATTTGGCCATGAGCCTCAGCGTCAGCGGCAATTCACCCAATTGCGTCAAGGCCCTGGCCTGGGCGAAACAGCATGGGCTGCGCACCGTGGCCCTGGTCGGCGCCAAACGCGGACGCATGGCCGAAATTGCGGAGCAGGTCATTGTCATCAATGACACGCATTATGGCCGGGTGGAAGACGCGCAGATGACCATTTGCCACCTGGTCTGCTATGCGTTCATGGAAAACCCGGAGCAGCCGGGCTGACGGCATTTTCAAGTTTCAGTTGGGCGGCCGGCAGTTGCCCGGCGCTGCCAAATTATCAGGCAACCACCCAGGAAAATTCCTGTAATGATGGCCGCCAGACTCACATAAAGCGGGTCGCTCGGAAGCATGAACTTAAATTCCACCCGGTGCGCCCCCGGCGTCAGATAAACTCCGCGCATGATGAAATTGCAGCGCAGCAATCCCGCCGGTTTGCCGTCCACGAACACCTGCCAGTGCGGGTCAAATTTATCATTGAGGAGGAGCACCGCCGGCGTGCTGGCTTTGGCATCGAGCACAATCTTCTTCGGAACGTAGCTTTTGTATTCGACCGTGCCGGGATTTTCGTTGGTGGCGTTCACGACCGGCGCGGCCGGCAGCGGCGTGGAAACCAAAACCGTTTGCTGCGGATCAAAATTCGCATTCGTCAGCGTGTTGAGCGTGGCGGAGTCGTTCGTGCTGATTTGCCAGCGGGAATAAAGGCTTGCCCGGGGCAAGGCGCCGGTGAATTCAAACAGTGCGTAATCGCCCCGGTCATCGGGGACCGCAGTGAGTTCTTCCAGCCGTTGATGGAATTCTTCAACTCCCGGTTTAAGCCGGAGGCTGAATCGCTGGACCATGCGGAAGCGGTGTTGGAGAGGGTCAAGTTTTTCATTCAACACGTCCAGAAAGCCCGCCGGACCGAGCAGATAGCGGGTATCGGTCAATTGCCAGCGCCGGGCCATTAGGTAATACGTGTCCACCGAACGGGGGGCCAGCGCCATCTCATAAGCCTCCTCGTCCGCCGGCACGCGGGGCCGCTGGATGAGGTCCAGCGACTGGATGTTGTAATAAGGAAAATGGTGTTGCACCCATTCGATGCGATAAAGCTCTTCAAAAAGCGAAAGTTGCGGCGGCGAGCGGAAGGGCAATCCGGCCACACGGTGTTGGTACGGTTTCTCGCGCAGAAAATCAATGATGGGATTGCTGGCATATTTTTGTTTGTAATCCCAATGAATAATGTAAGGCAGGTCGGCCCGGCCCAAATCCACCACCAGCAACAGGCCGAGCAACAGGCCGCCAATCTTTGCGCGCTTTCCGGCGAAAACCCCGGCAATCATTAAGACCAAAAGTCCGGCGGCCAGGCCCAAAAACAAAATAAACCAGCCTGCCTGACCGATGCTGAACGCGGCAATTTCCCCGGCCATGCTTGCGTCATCAAACCCGACCGTTTGCAGATAGTGGACAAGGCTTGATTTTTCCGATGCGTAAATCAGCCAGGCGAGGAGGCTGCCAACGACACTGACAACGCAAATAGAAGTCCAAGTTCGGTCAAAGCCGCGGGCTTTCATCCACCAATTTTTGAATTGCGCCAGCGGTGAATTTGCGTTGGCCGCCGGAACTTCCAAATAACGCCGGCTCAAGGCGTGAACACCATAGGCGAAGAGAATTACAATCGCGCAGGAAAAAATGATGAGGAATTTGGTCGGTATCCGGATCGTGGAGGCATACGGCAGCAGATAGAAGAATTTGTAAAACGGGGCAAACCGTCCGTAGGCCAGGAGCAATGAACCGATTGAAACCACGACCCAAAACCCGATGAGCCGCCGTTGCGATTTTGTGAAAACCGAATCCCGCCGCCGCAGCGACTGTGCCACGGTCCAGGCCGCCACCAACGCCACCAAAATGCCGACGTAATTCTGGGCGCCGGTTTGCCGCATCTGGCCCGGTGGAGTCGGGCCTTTTCTCCCGCCTTCAAAATACGGGTCCAACAACGGGTCGCTTCCAACCGTCCCCCAATAATTCCCGCCTTTGTAACTGTCCTGGAGAAATCCCATCATGCCCTGGGGGGTGTCCATCCGGTAGCCAAACAATCCGGGCACGAACAAGCCGAGGGTTTCCACTTTCGGTTCGCTCCAGGACGTTGCCCAGTTCCAATGCTGGGCTTTCGTTTCCGTGTCCTGGCCAGTGCCCGCGATCCCGGTGATCTGCGAGCCGACAAGCGAGACGACGGTTTGCACGGCAATGAAACCTGCAAACGCGGCAATAACCGTCAAATGGATTACGCCGAGCCCACACCTATTCACAAACAAATGGTAGCGAAGCAGCGCCCAGTTCAGCATAACTGCAACGATTAGCAACAGCGCTAGAGGAAAGAATCCAAAGCCATGTACAATCCCGTATATAAAAATAAACAAAAACCCCAAATTAACTAAACTCAATGTCATAATCCGTTCAGTTTTTGTTAGCGGAATCAACTTTCGTATCAGAGACCAGTTCAATACAACCGCGGCAACAAGCAAGAAAACTAACAACAGACATAGTTTTAAGAATCCCAGACCAAACACTATGCCTAGCACAAACAAAGATAAAAACGCACCATTAACACAACACAACACTATGACGCGCTCAATTCCTGCCAATGGAACAACATCCTCAACGAGCACTCTATAGAAAACAAATGCCGCCACGAACACACTGAGAATTGCGCCAACGTCTGACGCCTCAATCACATTCACGCCGACGGCCAGACCGGCCAGGGCAAGGCGCGCCCAGCGGATGAGAGCCGGAACTGCCGGCGAGTTGGACACCAGCAAGGCCAGGGCGAAGAAATCCATGCCGATGGCAATTTCTTGCGCTCCCACCCCCCAACAGGTGCAGGCAAAAAAAGAGGAATTCAACGCGGTGGCCAATGCGCCCAAAACGGCGGCCAGCGGCGAGAGCCGCAGTTGCCGGAAAAACGTCCATGCCCCCAGGCCGAGAATGAACAGCGCAATGGGCGGGAAAAATTTGGCGACGGCGACCGGGGTCAAAACCCACCGGATCAGCGACGTCAAACCCAGCGACCATGAGCCGACGCTGGTGCCGATGTCATTCAAATCGTTCCAACTGCCCGTAAAACCGGCGGGCAGGCGGACCCATTCGGCATTTTGCTGGCCCAGCGGCCCGTCGTTGGAAAAATGAACAACGCCCGGCAAAAAGCTTTTCCCAAACAGCACAGCCAGAATGACCGCCAGCAGGACGGCAAAGAAAATTCCGGCGGCCGGAGTGGTCGTGTTTGGTTTGGCAGCTTTCATAAAATCATGCGCGACAACTTAAATTCGGTCATTGGAGACGTGATTGTCAGCGGCACCGGGCCGGGTGTCAAGGTGATGAAAGCGCCGCGAGCATTGGCACCGGGCCATTTCCGGGTTGACGTCCGCCAGCGCGAGAATAACCTCTGTGCATGAATTGGGCTGAGAACAAACCCTCCATCTTCCACGCGGCGTCCAAAGTCAATTTTCCTTCACTTTGAAAATAGGCGTTAATTCACGAATGTATTTGGAGCGGGCGACCGGTGTGCCGAATTATGTGGCGCAGCTGTATCGCAAGTGTCTGGAAATTGACCCGGTCAACCAATACGTTTTTTTTCAGCCGGGCTTGTCCCGCACGCTGGGGACGACGCAAATTGCCCGTGTGCCACGGGGATTGTTGGGCGCCGCACTATTCGACAGCCTGCGGGTGCAACGATTGATTCGCCAGGGCCAACTGGATGTTTATCACGGACCATCCCACTTTCTCCCGTTGCGGAAGTGCGCCGGCGTCAAATACGTGGTGACCATCCACGATCTGGCGTACCGAATCATGCCGTCGCAATATGATTGGAAGCACCGCTGGTACTTCGGATGGCAATTGGCGCGGTCATTGAAGATGGCGGATGCCATTGTGGCGGTTTCCCTGAACACCAAGAGAGACCTGGTGCGTTTTTACAACCTGCCGGAGGAGCGCGTCCAGGTGGTCTATCATGGGGTGGCGGAGCATTTTCTCCGGGGCACCGGGGCGCCCGGGGAGCGTTTGATTGGGGATAAATACTTTTTCTCGGTGACGACCCATCCCACGCGAAAAAACGTGCTGGGAGCGCTGAAGGCGTTCGCGATGTTTGCCGGTCAAAGCCGGTTGAAATATGTCGTTGCGGGGGTGATTGACGAGCAGCAACGGCAGGAATTCTTGGCTTCCGCCGACCGGTTGGGGATCCGGGACAAGGTCACATTATTCGGTTATGCCAACAACGATCAGCTCGTCAACCTTTATCAGAACGCCGAATTTTTGATCTATCCCTCTTTCTATGAGGGTTTTGGTTTTCCGGTGGTGGAAGCCATGGCTTGTGGCTGCCCGGTGATTGCGTCAAATACCAGTTCGCTCCCGGAACTCATGCCGGATGAAGAATGGCTGGTGGATCCCTGCCAGCCGGCGGATATGGCCGGCAAGATGCAACGCCTGCTGGCCTTGTCCCCGGACCGTCGCCGTGAACTCATGGAGAAAAACCAAAAATTTGTCCGGGAGTTTACCTGGGATAAAACAGCACGGAAGATGATTGAAATTTTCAAAGATCTGGCCCGTGTTAAAAATTGACGGAGAGCACAAATGAAAATTTTGCGAACGGGTTTTTTTAAGGGAGCCAGACGGCATATCTCGAGTGTTCCGCGCTTGGTTTTTTCGGTCCGCGGATGGCCTTGGTTATTGGCCGATTGCATGGGATTGCGTCGCCGCCCTTATGTGTTGCGCACGAGCGGGGGAGCCTGCTGCGAGTTGCGTCCGGGAACGTCGGACTGGTGGATTTTTCTGGAAATTTTTGTTTTTGGAATTTACGCCCGGGTTCAAAATGACATTCGCCGAGCCAAGATAATTGTTGATGTCGGCGCCAATGTCGGCTTTTTTGCAATTTATGCTTCAGCCATAAACCCCGACGCTGAAATCCACTCCTTTGAGCCGTTCCCGGATAATTTGGCGCAGTTGAAAAGAAACCTGCTCTTGAATGCGACGCGTCGCATTCACAGCCATCCCCAGGCCGTGTCTGACAAAACGGGTATGACCACATTGTATTTTACACCCGGAGATGATTCAGGATGCAGCCTTAGCTCACCCCAAGGCCACTCCTGTTCCGTGCCGGCGATTGGGGTGAACGAAATCTTCCCGTTGTGCGGGATTGAAAGGTGCGATTTGTTGAAAATGGACTGCGAGGGAAGCGAATTGCCCATCCTTTTGGCAATGTCGCCTGATGCCTTGGCGAGGATTGGATCCATCATCATGGAATACCATGTTCCGTCCCAAGTGGACGCCATATTGGGCATCCTGTCGCATTCTGGTTTTCAGTGTGAAATCTTGGGCGAGATCAAGACATTGTACGCCTGCCGCAATTAACCCGGCCGTGATACTGCGGTTTGGCGCTGGAATTCCTGCTCCCAATTCACATGGGGCGCCAAAAACCTGGCCACCATGTGAGTGGCCAGAGATGGGACGGGCACCCAGAGGGTGTAACGCCGGCCAAAGAGAAGCTGCCGCCAGTTAAAATACCAGGCGCAGGCGAGGCTCCAACCGCGGTAGGGGAAAATAAATGGTTGAACCAGCAAGTCGCAGGGGTTGAGCACATGTTGTTTGGTAAGGCTCAACCACATGCCGGCGTCGGAATTCTTGCGCGCGTAGCTTAACAAAACCGGCCGCGTCTCCTGCAGTGTGGACTTGCGGGTCATGAAGGTGCAGATGGTGCCGTTCGCCGTTTTCCAAACCTGCCCCTGTTCGGCCTTGATGCGCATGAGATGCAGGTGGAAGGAATGGTTATAGAAGTCCGGATGATCATACGGAGAGCAGAAATCCACATCGGGGTGGTTGCGGATCAAATCCAGCATCAGGTGAAAGCGCCCCGGCAAATAGAAAAAATCATCTTCCGCCAAAAATACGAACTCAGCGTCATTTTGATTCGCCAAAACTTCAACTTGCCGGCCAAAGGTTGCCGCGTTGCCGATCCCGGAACAACGCACTAAAACCAGATCCTCGCCGGCCCAAAGTGAAGTGAACAAATCTTCATATTCTTTGGGGCAATTGTCCAGTATGACCCATATCTTGGCCTTGATCCCGTCCAAGGCGGCCTTGAAGGAGCGCAGACACAAGGCGGACAGGTTGTACTTTGAATCGGCAAACACCGGCGGGAGCGCGCGTGACAGGTGAGGGCAGATGCGATAGGCCACCGCCACGTCGTATGTTTTTTTCGGGATCACAACCGCCGGATGCTAACCACTGGAGGGGGCGGCGGCAATTCCCTTTCGTTCGGCCGGTTGGCCGCAGGCTGGAATTGCAAAACACCCGGCCGATATGTCTTGGCGTGACGAACAACCAAGGAATTTCAAATCATGGCACCGCCGATTTTCGCGCAAAAATGGCCGTTCCCAATCCGGCACCTTCGGCGGAATCGACTTTAAGGGAAAACCTTCCTTGGAAGGGAATTCCTCAATCTCGCCAGGACGCGCGCGCCATTGTGCCGCTCGATAAAGATCGTCTTCACCCACTGCAAAAAGTCGGTCTCGTTGCGGAAGAAGTCCATTTCCGATCTTTCAATGCCTGTTAATGGTAAATCTGACGTGGTTCTTCATTTGGATTGTCCGGGGCATTTTCTGATTCGGATACCGAGGTTGTAGGACAACCTCCCGTAGCTGACGAAGAAGTCCCAATCCGATAGTTTTACCAGCGGACTCAGCAACTTTTCTGCCCAAACCGGCCCGACCAACAGGGACAACCCTTCGAACAGGTTGCTCATCAAGGCGTAGCAGAAAAGGCCTCCATAAAACACGCGGTCCACCTCGTAATGATTCCTGAAGTCAGAGCTGTCCAGCAACGCAACCAAATCACTCAGGCGGTAATGCCGGTGCTTTGACCCGTAGCCAACCTTGGGTTGAGGGGCACGCCCATGCTTCATGCGAAAGAGCAGGCGATACAAGCGGGGGAATTTGGTTTGCATAGTCCAGATGTAATTCTCCGTGTCCATGAAACTGAAAAGTCCCTTGTGCGGGACCGTCACGATGAGATGACCGCCGGGCTTCAATATGCGAAACAGTTCGTTGAGCACCGTCCGCTCATCGGCGACGTGCTCCAAAACGTTGGTCATTACCACGGCGTCGAACTTGTCGTCCGCATAAGGAGTCCTCTCCAGCGGACAAATTTCAAAGGGCAGGCCGGGATAGCTGGCCCGTGCACGGGCGATATATTCGGGGTTGGGGTCGCAACCGAAAACCTGTCCGGCAATTGTTGATAACGGCGCCGTGCCCGAACCGAACGCACACCCGCCGTCCAGCACGGTTTGACAGCCTGGGGGGAGCCAGTCGAAGGCCAGTTTGTGACGGTCACGAAGTTTAACGCTCATAAATCAATAGACCGACAACCCTTAACAGTTGCACGAAGCAGGACGAGCCAGAACTTTCAACTCTTTGCGCTTGATAACAAATGCCGCTTTCCGGGGGAATGTCTTCACAACTGGAAAACAGCGCAACCACCCGTTGGCCGGCAAATGCATGCGCAAGGATTTGTCCATTTTACAAACGATTAGCCGGGCGACCAAGTATGAGTGTCAATTTTCGCATCAGATAATATGCCTGTTCAACAATGCCCGGCATCAATTAAGTGGATTGTTTCCACCGGGCGTGTGCGAAAAAATTTGCGCCATGAATTTTTAATTGGTCTTGTTAAAAACGTTCCGTCACATGGAAAAGTCACAAGGTGACTTTCGTCATATGTCGCATAGCTTGCATTCGACAACTTGCCGGGTCAAGCGTTTAATGATTTTTATGCCCCCGCGACAAAATTGACGCGCTTGAGCATCGCCCGCAAACTTCCTGCCGTGTGCAATGGTTTGGTTTGGTTCCCAACAGCCTCTGCTTATGGGCTGGAGAATCGCAGGCGATAGTAGCCGTTGGTCCCGGCCATATCCAGCGGAAGCAGGCATTGGTCGCCGATCTGGATGGGAGAATAGGGAACTGTCACCCACGCGGCCGGCGAGAGGCTGCCCGATGCCTCCAGCACGAATCCCGAGTATTCGACCGGCCACATAAACAAGGCAATGTCGCCGGAACACCACATCCCCAAGCTGGGCCGGCTGATGACGTTGATGGGATTGGCGAGGCCGAAATGCCCAAGGTTATCGTTGGCCTGCAACACCAGATTCGAAACCGTCTGGGAAATCACCACCGAACCGGTCCATACGCCCTGCACAAAGCTGCCGGAAATCGGCGGGGTGACGGCAACGCTGTTGGTGGTTCCCAAAACGGCGGTGCCGGTGAAATTGGTAAAGAGGCCGTTGGTCATGTTTTGCGCCCGGAGGGTGACGGCAAAGGGCGTGTTGACGAACCGCGGCGACGGAATGTTGCTCCAAGCGAAATGATCCAAGGTAACTGTCAGCACCGCATTGGAGCTGAGGATGGAACCATAGGCATTGGTCACCAGCACCGAGTAATTGCCCGACTGGTTGAACTGCACGTTGGTCAGCGTCAATGTCGCGTTGGTGGCTCCCACAATGTTGGTTCCACCCAACCGCCACTGGCAACTCAAAGGCGGCGCGCCAGTTGCCGTGACGTTGAAGATTGCAGTTCCACCCGCTATTACTGTCTGATTCGTTGGTTGAGAAGTAATGACGGGTGGGGCAAAGCCAGGCAACACATCGAACGGGTTGCTCAAACCCAAGTGACCGTTGCCGTCATCCGCCACCAACACCAAGCCGGCAGCCCGATTCATCACCGTGATATTCCCATTCCAAATTCCATTTGTGAAGTTCCCGGAAACGGTCGGGACGGTGGTGACGGATGGCCCCGGGCAGGCAATGCGCAGATCGTCGGCTAGAGACCATAACCCACCCGGCTCCAGGTAAGCGCGATAGAAAGTCAATGTTACCGCATAAACGCCATTGCTGGGCGGGATATAAATCCCATGCAGGTTGGTTCTCAGGACCTGTCCGCTGTTGATAGAACCGAAGCTGTGCTGGGCCACAGTCGTTCCTCCAATCAGGATGGCGATAGTGCTCCCGTCAGCATTGTTTCCACCCTCGTCATCGGAAGCAATGTCCATGGAAACCGCGCAGGTCACGCCCGCGCTCAACGGAATGTTCTGGGTTATGCCATCAGCCGCGCCGAGATTGGCCGCAATACGGAAGGCGGTGGAAGCCACCCCGTCGCCATTGACATCAAATGTGACCAATTGATACGGCCCCGGGGATGGACCGGCGTTGAGCGGTTGCCAGGGAGCCAGCGAGCCGGCTTCAAAATCCATATTGGTTCCGACCAAGTTGGTCGCCAAACCGTAGAGCAAAACTGTGCCCGCAAAGTTGGTGATCGTCCCATTGTTTGCGTCCTTTGCCAGAATGGTGACGGGGAAGGGTTGGTTGGTAAGTTGCGGCGACGGAATTTGATTCCAGACAAAGTGATGTATGCCAATAACCAGCACCGCATTGGAACTAAGGGCCGAGCCATAGGCATTGGTCACCAGCACCGCGTAGTTGCCCGCCTGATTCAACTGCACGTTGGTCAGTGTCAGCATCGTGTTGGTGGCTCCCACAATATTTGTTCCGTTGAAGTTCCACTGGTAACTCAATGGCGGCGTGCCACTGGCCGTCACGCTGAACGTCACCGTGACGCCCACCGCTACCGTCTGATTGGTCGGTTGCAGGGTGATCGAAGGCGGCGTCGGGGATGGCGGGCATTTACCCGTTACACCGGCATTGTAGATGGCAGCAACTTCATTGCTCGAAAGAGCACGCCGGTAGATGGCCAGCTCGTCAATCCTTCCTTTGAAGAATGAATAATAGGTTGCATCGGGGTGATTGCCGATGCGCAGAGGCTGGGGGGTCGAAAGATCGCCCGCTTGGGCGGTCGGGTTGAATTCCAACACCTGCACTCCATCCACGTATATGTGGCCGCCCGTGGTGGAATTCCGCACCAGGGTCAAGGCGACATGGTGCATGTTCCCATCACGCAGATCCGGTACGGTGGCCGCCCAATCGGTACCATTGCTGGAAAAATGGGCTGCGTCGGCCAAGTGGCAGTGTAATACCGTTCCGTTCACCAAGTTGAATTCGTAACCCTGGCATTGGGAGCTGTTGGGCGCATAGCGCTTGTCAACAATTGTCATGATGCCCGAGCTGAGGTTGGGCGGCGGCGGCAGCGGACTGATCCAGGCTTCGATCGAGAAGTCCTGGTTGGAACCGAAATCCAAAACCGGCGAATCGGGTACGACCAGCCGGTTTGATCCGCCGTCGAAAGAGAATCCCTGTCCCACCTCGGCTGCCGCATACGAAACCGTTCCGCTGATGACCACGCCGTTGTTGCCGCCCACAACGTCATTGGCATTGCCTTCACCCGGCCACCAACTGATCAACCCTGATGGCGCAGGATCACAGGGCGGCGGCTGATTGACCGTCAACGCCGCATTGGAACTGAGGACCGAGCCGTAAGTATTGCTGACCAAGCAACTGAACTGGCTGCCGGAATCGGTCAACTGGACATTGTTGGTCGTGTAACTGGAGTTGTTGGCTCCGGCAATGGTCGTCCCATTCCGCTGCCAGAAGTAGCTCAAAGGTGCGGTGCCCATGGCTGCCAAGCTGAACGTCACGCTGCTTCCCACCGCAACGGACTGGCTCAACGGCTGTGCAAAAACTGCGGGTGGACAGTTGGAGCATGGGGCGAAATTGCCCGCGTATATCAACACGTTCGGGGTGTAAATGTTTTGCAGGGCGGCCGCAATGGTGCTGCCAGAGCAGTTGTTCCCGGCCAAATAACAGTCCAAAGGGATGCTTGAATAGTAAATCTCTCCTAAGCCCAACGGATATGAGAAAGCAACCACATTGGTGGAGGCGCCACCCATGCTTAAGATGGGGTAGGCGCCGGCCGGGAGCTGGCTCTGCATAACATAACCATGAGCCGAATAATAGCCACCGTCCAATGTTGTATTGTTAATGGCGCCAAAGGGACCGGCCACAACGAGATTGGTTCCGGGCGGAATGACATCAATATCGCTGGTTGGGGAGCGTACCGTTACTGTTCCCGGTGCTCCCAAAAGGAATGGGTTGGGACTAATATTTCCGGCGCTCCGGTCATGGACAATCAACCTTCCGCCACCGTTGACCCAGCTTTGAATATCAGCCAGCCGTGCCAGCAATGGCGATGAAAGGCCGCTGTTGCTGTTCTCGTCAATAAAGAGAATTCCAAAACCAGCCAGAATCTGCGTGGAGATATCACTAATGTGCAGCGGGAGAAAACCTGCCGCTTTGATCGGGGCCTGCGGTCCCACATCCGTGGGATTGTTGTCGGTAAAGTAGGCGACAATGCCGCCGCTGTTCAACACGGTCAACACCGCGTTGGAACTGAGGGCCGTCCCGTAAGCATTGGTCACCAGCACCGCATAATTGCCCGCCTGATTTAGTTGGACATTGGTCAGCGTCAGCGAAGTGTTGGTAGCACCGGCGATATTCGTTCCGTTGAAATTCCACTGATAACTCAACGGCGGCGTGCCGCTGGCTGTAACACTGAAGCACGCCGTCGTGCCCACAATGTTCGTCTGGCTCACCGGTTGCGTTGTAATGGCGGGCGGTGTGGGAGACGGAGGACATTTGCCTCCGCTGCCCGCCGCGTAAATGAGCTGGATCTCCGAGGCCGAGAGGGCGCAGTTGTAGATTGAAACCTCATCAATCAACCCGTTGAAGAAGTACCCAGGTTTATTACAACCACAACTGGGAACATATGCTTTCGCGTTTGCTCCAATGCACACCGGATCGCTGTTCTGGGCAATCAAACCCGTGACCGGATACGATACATCCAGCGTGCCATCCACATAAAGGAACATGTTGGTCCCATCGTAAACGCCAGCCACGTGATGCCACTGGCCATCGTTGACGTTTCGACTGCCTATCAAGTTTTCATTGGCGCTATCCGTTACCTCGCCAAAGGCAACAACCGACTTATCCCAGACTTGCATCCACCAGGAGGAATTTCCCTTGGTGACAATCCCCATCCAATCCGAATTGTCTGACAACTGGTTCACTTTGATCCAGGCTTCAACCGTGACACTCGAGACACAGATGTCCAGCGAAGGCGAGTCCGGGATTGAAACATAACCGCTCGTTCCGTCGAACGAGAAGGCCTGGCCCACCTCGCCGGCGGCATAGGTCACACCCCCAACCAGCGTACCGTTGTTGATCCCGATAACGTCATTGGCATTGCCTGCACCCGGCCACCAACTGACCAGGCCCGAGGGCTCAGGCGCGCACGGCGGCGGCTGATTTATCGTCAGCACCGCGTTGGAACTGAGGATGGAGCCGTAAGCATTGGTCACCAGCACCGCATAATTGCCCGCCTGATTTAGTTGGACATTGGTCAGTGTCAGCGAAGTGTTGGTAGCACCGGCGATATTCGTTCCGTTGAAATTCCACTGATAACTCAACGGCGCCGTGCCGCTGGCCGTAACACTGAAGCTCGCCGTCGTGCCCACAATGTTTGTCTGGCTCGCCGGCTGTGTTGTAATGAAAGGCGGTGTGGGAGACGGAGGACATTTGCCTACCGTGCCCGCCGCGTAAATGGCCTGAATCTCCGAAGCCGAGAGGGCGCGGTTGTAAAGGCTCAATTCATCCATCAATCCGCCATAGGTGTCGCCATTACCGATGGGTTGTCCCGTCCGTCGGCCGATATTCACCGGATAGGTCGTCTGCGGCGTGATGCTCCCAAAATTAGCATTCGTCACGGCCACGCCGTTGTAATAAAGAACCGCCAGCCCGCTGCTCTTGTCATACGTCAGCGCCACATGTTGGAAGCTGTTCGTGTTCAACAAATTGTTGACGGTGTTAAACTTATGAGCATTGCCAGACGTATCCTTGATGTTCACAGCAAGCGAACTAACCCCTTGAGACCACAATTGCAATCCGTCTGTGGTGGCTGAATCCCATTCGATGATAGGCGCTCCCGATCCATTGACATTGAAGGCGTTGGGTTGAATCCAACACTCAATGGTAAATCCGCTCCCGATTCCGATATTCAAGCTGGGCGAAGCCGGCACCGGGATATAGCTGGTGGTGTTATTGAACACAAAGGCTTGGCCCACTTCGCCGTTGGTGTATGTGATTCCGCCGGTGGGAGTGCCGTTGTTGGTGCCGATGCTGTCATTGGCATTGCCTTCCCCAGGCCACCAATCCACCAAACCTGACGGCGCGGGCGTGCAAGGGATTACCGTCAATACCGCATTCGAACTGATTACGGAACCCAGAGTGTTGGTCACCAGCACCGCGTAATTGCCCGCCTGATTGAATTGAACGTTCGTCAGTGTCAACGTTGTATTCGTTGCCCCAACAATGTTCGTTCCGCCAAAACTCCACTGGTAGAACAATGGCGTGCTGCCGATGGCGGCCACCGTGAACACGGCCGTTTGATTCCCCCCGACTGTTTGATTCACCGGTTGCATGGTTATGACCGGTGGGGACGGTGTAATAGTCAGGAGCGCATTGCTGCTGGCCGCCATTCCCGCGACATTGGTTACGATGACCGTATAAGTTCCGATATTGGCTGCGAAGACGCTGTTGATGGCCAGGCTGGTGCTCGTGGAACCCGAAATGTTCCCGCCGTCGGTTAAGTTGGTGCCATTGTCCCGCCACTGGTAATACAACGGTTGCCCGCCGGTGGCGGCCACGGTAAATGTTGCCGTCGCTCCTTCCAACACCGCCTGACCCGCCGGCTGTGCCGTAATCGTTGGCGGGCTGATCACGGTCAGCATGAACTGCCGGCTTTGGCCGACTCCACTATTCAGATTGGTGAACCACAGGGTCGCGCTGTAAGTCCCCACCGCCAGGTTGCTGGCGACCGTATTCAGACTCACGATCGCGGTAGCGGCAGCTCCGCCCGGCGTCAGGGTTCCGCCGCTGGGCGAGGCGTTGAGCCAAAGGGACGTGTTCACGAGCGTCCAACTCAGTGAATTGGTCCCCGCGTTGGTCAAAGACAGACTCTCCGAAGTCACGGTGAACGGCCCGCCAACTCCACCGGTGGAAGTGAAGCCCGTTGCCGGCGTGATCCTCAGCGGCTCCGGCGGCACCCACACCGCATACGCCGCCGCATAGCCGATTTGATCGCAGCCGTAGGCGATTCTCATGTACCCGCTTTCACCCCAGCCGGTGCCCCACGAATTCTTCATGATCCAGCAGCCATTCGTGTCATCCCAGCCCACCAGCACAACTTCGTGGTCGATGGATGAGCAGGAGTTGTTATTGTACACGCCGCTGGAATAGGCTTGGAAATAGTAATCCACCGCAACGCCCACGGATATGGGGCCATAGGTGTATATGGCGTTTTTAATGGCGGTCGTCGAGGGCACACTGATCGAGTCGCCCACATAACCCCAACTGTTCAGTTTATAGACGTACGGGCAGATGGATTGACAAGCCACATCCGCCGCTTGATACGGGAAACAGCTCTCCAACACGGCCCCCGGGCTGATCTCCATATCGAAGGCATAATTTCCGCCCTCACAACCATAGTAGCTGGTATCGCAGGATACCAACTGCTGCTCGGAAAGGTCGGTGGTGATTCCGCTGGCGATCAGGATCACCGCTTCCATGGTCCCAACCGTCGAAAACGCCCAGCAACTGCCGCAAGCACCCTGATCTTTCACGGGGGTCACCCCGTTATGCTGCCGCCAATCCCAGTATGAGGGCAGGGCTGGCCCGCCCACCATGGTTTTGGAACTGAGGGAATTGGCGCTTTTCGGCGCCAGGGAGGGAATGGTGCCACACAATTGTGAAAGCGGTTTTTTGGTGGCCGGGTTCTCATCCACTGTGAACGTGTATTTTGGGTTCGCTATCTCCTGCTTCATTGCGGCTATATCTGACACCGAGAGCTGCGCGTAAACCAGCGATGGTCCGTACAGCGTCAGCAGGGCGGCAATCCCCAGCAGGGCGACGCTTTGACGTTTCCAAGAGGAGGTTGAACAGAGGGAGGTTTTCATGGTTGTTGGTCTCCGGTTTGGATTCGCTTCTCCTGTTTCGTCGTTCTCAATCAAGTTCCCAGTTGTGCTTTCCATGCCCGCACTTATCGCACATCCCGGCGCCGGCTTGTAATCGTCAAAATTCATGTCATAAAAATTATGACGTGAAAACTGGTGACATAAAATTTAACTACTGGGTTTGGGTTAAGCCGTTGTCGGGGAAATCGTTTCCAGCACCGGCGGGGCGGCACAAAAGAATCCTGGCTGCCAGCTTCACAAATTCGGTCCGGTGATTTTGAATGGATTAATGGTTTCATAAATTATCCTGTCGCCTACAGCTCGCAAGGACGGGACCGGTTCTTTCAAAAATTCTTTGAAAAATTTTCCAGGTTCCCAACGGCTGTGTCCATGGCCGGGAGCAACACCAGCGATAAAACCCACCGGTCCCGCAGGAATACAGGAAGCTTCAACGGCCAGCCTGAAAAGCGAGTGAGGGAAAGACAACGCGCCGGACGGTCGGGCTTTCATGGGGCACACTTCTTTCTCCTTGGTTGCCTGCAATCCAATATCCACTTTCTGAAATGGGTTCCGTTTCATGGCCAGTTGGAACCGAACGGCCTTGATTTAGAAGGTTTCTTGTCGAAAAGTCAATCGAAAATTAGCGCGCCTGCAATTGAACCGGCCAATGCCGGCCAGGCGATTTAGGAAAGGACAAACCCTCGCTTCCATCGCGGCGAGTCTCAAGGACAGGTCAAGGTTTGATCCGCGGCAACTCCCAGCCGGAATCGGATAATCCAGACGTTTTTATCGCCGCCCATCGGTGCGCGGCGGGCTGGATTTCAAGGTCTGATTCACTTTCAATTCCGCGATCAGCGCCTTGTCCTTGCCGCGCCGTTTGTAAGTCCACACGCCCCAGGCGTCGCCGAGCACGCTGCCGGGGCTTGCCAGCATGTGCCAGAGCCAGCACGCATCGCCATCACGAATCAGGCCGCGCAACGTATGCCACAGCGGGCCGGCGAAGCTGACGCAATAAACGCCCGCCAGCCAGAGCGGCACCGGCGGTTTTTCCTTCATCCAATTGGTTTTCGCCTCCTCCTGGACGCGCAGAAAATGCACCGTGGCCCGGCGGCGTTTTTGCACAAAACCCCAGAGCGTCTGGACATAATAATGGTGAATCCCGCGACCCCGAATCCGCAGCCATTCGCGCTTGCCTTCACGCATGAGGTGCAGCGCCGCGTGCGTGTCCTGAAAATGTTCGTCCGCCTTCACCGACTCCAGATCGGCGCGGCGAAAAACAAATCCGTTCGCGCCGAGCGGATACGAAAGCGAGCCGCCGGGCAGCGTCCAGCGTTCCACCTCGCCATCGCGCGCGACAAGTTTTGGATTCGCGCTCATCAGCCAGGCAATCGGGTCGCTGATGTGCAGCCGGTGCGTAATATAGGCGCAGAACGAACTCATCTGGGGCGACGGCAAATAATAACTTTCCACACCGAGCGCCTGCGGATTGGCCGCGAGCGCCTTCACGGCCAGTTCGATGTAATCGGGATGGGTGATTTCGTTGTCCGCGTCCACAAACACGATGTATTCGCCGGTCGCGTGCTGGAGCGCGAGGCGTTTGCCTTCCTCCATGTTTTTGCCATTGTCGTCCAAGACTGTGGCTCCGTATTTTTTTGCGATGTCGCGCGTGCAATCGGTCGAGTGCGCGTCGGCGAGAATGATTTCATACCGGTCGCGGGGATAGGTCTGGCGTGTGATGGACGACAGGGTGTTGTCCAGCAACGCCTCCACGTTGAGCGTGGGCATGATGAAGCTGACGCGCGGCAGATTTTCCAAACCGGACTGCATGATGAGAGGGTGGCCGAAACCGGCGGCAAATTCAAACCCGCTTTGCGTGACCGGGATTGTTTTGCCGGCTCATACCAGCGGCCGCAATTCCTTTTCGTGGGCGTGCGCCCAGGCAAAAACGTCGGCAACGGTTTGCTTCACATCGCGGCGCGGACGCCAGGCGGTGCGTGCAAAAAGCCGGCGGCAATCGGCCAGAAACAGCCGCAGGTCAGCCTGCCGGTTGGCCGGTTCCGAGCCAATGGCAACTTCCTTGCCGACGACTTCACGGCAAATGGCGGTCAGTTCCCTGAGTGAAGCGGAAATTTTTAGTCCGCCGCCGACATTTCCCAGCCAGCCATCCCACGCGCCAAAATTGGCCAGTTGTTCTTCAACCAATTCGCAGAGGTCGTCCACGTGCAGGACATCGCGGACCTGTTTGCCGGCGCCGCCATAGCCGATGTAGGCCAGCGGTTTGCCAAAGTAATGCCGCAACACCCACAACGACACGACGCCTTGATCCACCTTGCCCATTTGCCACGGTCCGGCAATGACCCCGCAGCGGTTGATGGCCGCGCGCAGCCCAAACCCGGCGCGATATTCCTCAATCAACCCTTCGCTGGCAAACTTGGTCAGCCCGTAAAGCGAGCGGGCGCCTTGCGCCGCGCAGGCTTCCTGCACGCCTTGCGAGGAAATCATCGCTCCGGCGACGTCCCGCCACTCAAAACGCGTTTCGCTTTCGCGCCAGGGATGCGCTTCCAGCGGGGCCATGGGATAAACCCGGCTGGTGGATAGAAAAAGAAATTGGCTTTGCCATTGCCGGGCCTTTTCGAGGCAACGGTAGGTGCCCAGAAAATTGGTTTCCATCAGATAATCCGGTGAATCGGCATAACCGGCCAGCACGGAAGGTTCGGCCGAGCATTCGATGATGGACTCAAATGGTCCGGAGGGAAACTGTTCGGCGGATCGGATGTCGCCCTTGACGAATTCCACTCCGGCTTCGCGCAGCCGGGGCAGATTTAATTCGGACCCGGGCCGGTGCAAGTTGTCCATGGCCACGATACGAGTCTGCGCGTGCCGGCGCTTGAGGAACACGGCGAGGTTGCCGCCGACAAAGCCCGCGCCGCCGGTGATCAAAATGCTTTCTGGAAAAGCAGGCATGGTTCAATGGGTCAGACCGGCTTGACGTTTTCCAAACGGGTCAAGCCGGCAGCACCGGTCACAATCACAATGCTCATAAACATTGGCAACTTGACGGAGGCGGGAGGTTTTTCCCCGGCCGCCCGTCTTTGCGTTTGAACAACAGCTTCAGCGGGAGCAGGCTTCGGGCGCAAGCGGATTCGACGCTCCCGCCAAACCGATTTGACTTCCTGATTGGAAACTATAGCTTTGTTAATAGTGAATAACCTGCTGCGAAAACTGGGCTGGCGCATTTACCACGCTGTGCATACCAACGGTCTGGCTGCCGATGTGGTTTATTGGGGCGCTTACTACGTCGAAAATTTTTGGCGGGGTTTCAAATATAAAAAATTTTCCAAACACCACATCACTCCGGAGGAGCTTTGGGAATACCGCCACCTGGAACCGTCCTCGACGCTGGTGACGGGCGTGACGAACATCTGCAACGCCAAATGCACTTTTTGCGCCTATCCGAAGGTCGTTGCCAACAAAACCCTCCAGACCGGCATCATGCCCTTCGACGTTTTCAAAAAAGCGGTGGATGAATGGGCGGCGCTCGGCGGCCAAAGCTTGGATCTCACGCCCGTCGTCGGCGACCCGCTTGTGGATCCCGGCCTGTTGGAAAAAATTGACTATGCCGTCAACCACGCCCATATCAAAGACGTGGTTTTGACGACCAACGCCATCCTGATCAACCGCAATGAAACCTACAAAAAGCTGATTGACCTCGGCATCGGTGGCGTTTTTATCAGCACGCAGGGCGCGAGCCGGGAAGTCTATGAAAAAATTTACGGTGTGAAACATTATGACGACGCCATGTCCGGCATCCGAAACTTGATGGAATACAACCGCTCGAAAGGCGAACCGGCGCGCATTGTCGTCCGCTTCCGCAATCATGAGAAGCCCAGCCAGATCATCCGCTCGCCGGATTTCAAAAAAAACATCCAGCCCTACCTGTCCGAGCGTGTCCGCATCAACTTTACCGTGGATTTCGACAACTGGGGCGGCACCATCCAGCCGGCGGACATGAGCGGTTCCATGCGACTGCGCAAGCTGCCGCCGCGGCTCGACGTGCCCTGCAAGAACCTCTTCAACTTCGCCGTTCGCCACGACGGCCGGGTGCGGCTCTGCGGCTGCCGCCTGGCCACCAACGACAACGACGACCTCGTCGTGGGCAACATCAAGGACAAGACGCTGGAGGAGATTTCCAAGGGTGACGAGGCGTGGGGCATCATCAAGGGTTTTTACGAGGGCAAACGCCCGCACACCTGCCTGGAATGCACCTTTTACATGCCCATCAACCAAAGCTGGTTCGAACAGCGCGCGAAGGACAACGGCGCGGCGCAAAAGGTCCAGCCAGTTGCCAAGGGCTGAAAGCTCGATTCAATCGTAACGGCGGTCGGCAGACCGCCGCATTTCATTTTTTAAGAATTGAATAGTGCGGCTCTCTGCCGAGGAGCCGCTACGGCACAGAGCGAATGCGCCAGAAATTGTTGGTGGTTGGAGCGGGCGTGTTGGTGAACACAAGCGCCCCAACTCCGACAGCGGGGTTGGTTGCCTGCGGAACCCAGTTGGCTGGTGACAGGCTGAATGAACGGTCCAGCGCATAATTCCCTCCGGCGATGCCCACAAAGGACAATTGCATATTAGTCCCGCCCGATAGCCGGCAGCAGATTTGATTGTAAGCGGCCAAAATCTGTTCAGGGCGGTTGGTGTTGTTCAAAGTGCCGTCACCCAACTCGCCATCGCCATTGTAGCCCATGCCCCAAAGGCTGCCATCACTCTTAAGGAATAGGCTAAAGTAGCTTCCTGCGGCAATCGTCGTGACGTTGCTGGTCACAATCTGCTCCGGCCGGTTGGTGTTCATATTAGCAGTGCCGTCACCTAACTTGCCATAACAGTTATAACCCATGGCCCATAGGCTTCCATTGCTCTTGAGAAACAGACTGTAATCATATCCTGCAGCAATCGCCACGACATTGCTGGCTATAATCTGTTCAGGACGATTTGTGGCATAGTTGCCGTTATCAGTGGTGCCATCGCCCAACTCACCTTCGCCGTCGTCGCCCATGGCCCAGAGACTGCCATCGCTCTTCAGAAATAAGCTATGCACCATTGCGGCGGCAATCGCGGTGACATTGCTGGCGACAATCTGCTCTGGCCGGTTGGTGTTGTTCAAAGTGCCGTCACCCAACTCGCCATTGCCATTGTAGCCCATGCCCCAAAGGCTGCCATCGCTCTTGAGAAAGAGGCTGTGCTGCCATCCGGCGGCAATCGCCGTGACGCCGTTGGCCACAACCTGTTCGGGCCGGTTGGTCTTGGTATAAGTTCCGTCGCCCAGTTGGCCATAATCGTTCCAGCCCATGGCCCACAGGCTGCCGTCGCTCTTCAGAAACAGACTATGGTAGCCTCCCGCGGCAATGGCCACGACGTTGCTGGCCACAATCTGTTCGGGCTGATTGGTGCCAAAGGGGAACACAGTGTTGTAAGTGCCATCACCCAATTCGCCTGAATAGTTGTAGCCCATACCCCACAGACTGCCGTCGCTCTTCAGAAACAGGCTTTGTTCACTTGCAGCAATGGCCGTGACATTGCTGGCCACAATTTGCTCTGGCCGGTTCTTATTGCTGGTAGTGCCATCGCCCAACTGGCCATCGCCGTTATAGCCCATGGCCCACAGGCTGCCGTCGCTCTTCAGAAACAGGCTGTGTTCACTTCCTGCAGCAACCTTGGTGACGGGTTGCGCTACAGTGGTGGCTGCTTGCAGCATCGCTGCGCACAATAGCCAGATTTGAATCATATTTTGCTTGTTCTGCATGTTTTTGCCTTTGGTTATAATTTCAGCTATTAACATAAACTCGTAAGCAAAAGACTGATTCTTTCAAAAATCTTTCGATTTTTCACAATTTCAGAATCCCCTTTAATCCACGCTTTTTTGCCTCATTTCCGTCCCAGCGGGGTGTCCACCGGAAAAAACAGGGGCTGGCAGATGGGAGATTGGAAAAGGCGGAGGGCAATCCTAGGAACGCCGCCGTCTCGGCGGCGAGTTGGAGTTCAAGCTTTAGCTTGTTCCCAGAGGCACGCTAAAGCGTGAACTCCAACACAACGCACCGGCGGGACGCCAGCGCTCCCGGGGCTGCCGGCTGGTGGCTTGTTTTCAAAAAGGCTGGCGAGCGGGGCGCGTCCGCTCTAAACTCCGCGCCCAATCATGGATAAAGTATTTGTCACGGGCGCGGCGGGTTTCATCGGCAGCAATCTTGTTGACCGGTTGTTGCGGGACGGCAAATCGGTCGTCGGCTGGGACAATTTTTCCACCGGCCAGAATGAATTTCTTGGCGTCCGCGCAGAATCATCCGAATTTCAAACTCGTTCGACGGCGACAACCTTGACCTCCCGGCGCTGACGCAGGCGATGGCCGGGTCCGATTTTGTTTTCCACCTCGCCGCCAATGCCGACGTCCGCTTCGGTCTCGAACATCCAAGCAAGGATCTACAGCAAAACACCGTCGCTACCTTCAACGTGCTGGAAGCCATGCGCGCCAACGGCGTCAAAGGCATCGCCTTCAGCTCCACCGGCTCGGTTTATGGCGAGGCGGAAATCATTCCGACGCCGGAAAATCATCCGTTCCCCATCCAGACCTCCCTTTACGCCGCGTCCAAAGTCGCCGGTGAATGCCTCATTCAATCCTACTGCGAGGGCTATGGATTTGAGGGCTACATTTTCCGGTTTGTCTCGATTCTCGGCGAACGCTACACGCACGGCCATGTCCTTGATTTCTACAAACAATTGCTCGCCCACCCCGGCCAGTTGAAGGTTTTGGGCGATGGCAAGCAGCAAAAATCCTACCTCTACATCGGCGATTGCTTGGACGCGATGCTGCACGTCGTGAAGCGGGCCACGGCCAAATCGGCCAAACACGGAGTCGAAATCTACAACCTCGGCACGGACGAATACGTTCAGGTCAACGACTCCATTCGTCTTCATTTGCGGCGCGCTCGGCCTCAAGCCCAAACTGGAATACTCCGGCGGCAACAAGGGCTGGGTCGGCGACAACCCGTTCATTTTCCTCGACACCAAAAAAATCCGCGCCACCGGCTGGAAAACCACGCTGACCATCGAGCAAGGCATCGTGCGCACGCTGGAATGGTTGCAGCAAAACCAGTGGGTGTTGCAGCGGCGTTAGAAAATCCTAATGACTATTGACGAATGTCTAAAGAATTCCCAAACCCGAATGACGAACGGAAATCCGCAATGCGCGACAGATTTTTCGGGCTTGGTCATTTGGCATTATTTAGTCATTCGTCATTAGGATTTAGTCATTATCCATGAATATCACCGTCCTCGGCCTCTGGCATCTCGGCTGCGTCACCGCCGCGTGCAGCGCGCGGCATTTCCAGGTCGTGGGACTCGAATTCGACGCGGCGAACATCGCCAAGTTGAATTCCGGCCAGGCCCCGCTTTTCGAGCCGGGGCTGAACGAACTCATCACCGCCGGGCTTGCCGCCAAAAAGCTTTCCTTCACCACCGACCCCAAAATCGCGTGCGCCAGGGCCGATGTCCTCTGGCTCTGCTACGACACGCCGGTCAATGAAAATGACGAATCGGACGTGGACTTTGTTCTCGGCCAGCTCTGCCGCGCGTTGCCGCATTTGCCCCAAGGCGCGCTGGTATTGATTTCCGCGCAGTTGCCGGTTGGCATCTGCCGCCGGCTGGAAGCCGAATTTCCAGAATTTCATTACGCCTGTTCGCCGGAAAATCTCCGGCTCGGCAGGGCCATTGACGCGTTTGAGAAGGCGGATCGCGTTATTGTCGGCATTCGCAATGACGCGAAAAAACCGCTGCTGGAAGAACTGTTTGCGCCGTTTACTCCGCAAATTTTGTTCATGCGCACCGAATCGGCCGAGATGGTGAAGCACGCCCTGAATTCATTTCTCGCGCTTTCCATCACGTTCATCAATGAGGTCGCGCGGCTGTGCGAGCACGTCGGCGCGGACGCCAGGGAGGTTTCCGCCGGATTGAAAAGCGAACCGCGCATCGGGCCAAAAGCTTATCTTGGTCCCGGCGGTCCATTTGCCGGCGGCACGCTCGCGCGCGACGTGGTCACGCTCACCCAACTGGCCGCCGCGAAAAACGAAAAAATTTCCGTCATTCCGGCCATCAAACAAAGCAACGATCTGCATCGCGGCTGGGCGTTGCGGCGGTTGCAATCACGGCTCGACGATTTGCGCGGAAAAAAAATCGCCGTGCTCGGCCTGACTTACACCCCCAACACGGACACGCTCCGTCGCAGCGCGGCGGTGGAATTATGCCGGAATCTTCTGGCGGAGGGCGCGAACGTGCACGCCTTTGACCCGGCGGTGAAACATTTGCCGGCCGAACTCGCCCCGGTGCGGCTGGCGGCACAAATCAACGATGCGATGAAGGGCGCGGACGCCGCGGTGGTTTGCACCGAGTGGCCGGAATTTCGTCAAGCGGATTGGGCAAATATTGCCCCGTCCATGCGCCAGCGCATTTTTGTGGACGCCAACCGTTTTCTGGAAAAGGAATTGAAAAATCTGCCCGGAGTCGAACATCTTTCCGTCGGACGCGCCTGAATATGAAACTCAAAGGCCTCAACACGCTCATCACCGGCGGCAGCCAGGGACTCGGCAAGGCCATCGCCGGGCATTTCCTGCGCGAGGGCGCAAACGTCGTCCTTTGTGCGCGCGGTGAAAAGGAGCTGTTCGCCACGCGCGACGAACTGGCTAAGCAATTTCCTGCGCAAAAAGTTTTCGCCAAAATCTGTGACGTCTCGAACGAAGCGCAGGTGAACGAACTCGTCGCCTTCGCACTTGCGCGAACTCGGCTCGCTTCACGCGCTGGTGCTAAACGCCGGGATTTACGGCCCGATGGGGGCGACGGAATCGGTTCCGCTCGATGAATGGCGGCGGGCAATGGACATCAATCTTTACGGGGTGTTGCTCCCCTGCCGCGCGGTCATTCCGCTTTTCAAAAAAAATGGCCGGGGCAAAATCGTTGTTCTCAGCGGCGGCGGAGCAACCAATCCGCTGCCGAACATCAGCGCCTACGCCGCGTCGAAGGCCGCCGTCGTACGGCTTATGGAAACCCTGGCCGAGGAATTGAAACCGTTTCACGTGGATGTGAACGCCATCGCGCCGGGCGCGTTGGCAACCCGCCTGGTGGACGAGGTTCTGGCTGCCGGCCCGGAAAAAGTCGGCGCGGCGTTTTACGAGAAAAACAAGCAATGGAAGAGCAAAGGCGCGACGCCGCTTGAACTCGGCGCGAATCTCGCGGTCTATCTCGCCAGCGCGCAAAGCGATGGCATTACCGGCAAGCTCATCAGCGCGCAATGGGATCCGTGGGGAAAACTCCATGAATTCAAGGGCGATTTGGACAACGACATTTACACGCTGCGCCGCATCGTGCCGAAGGATCGCGGCAAAACTTGGGGCGACAAATGAAACCACGGATGAGCTTGGCGCGGCAATAGCCGCAACCAAATGACCGGAAACCTTAACGCAGAGATACAGAGGACGCTGAGAACCGCAGAGGAAATTAAACTCTGCGAAACTCTGCGTTCTCTGCGCCTCTGCGTTGAAATGTTTTTTCATCCGTGTCCATCCGTGTCCATCCGTGGTCAAAAAATATGAACTACGCCATCATCGGTTGCGGATTGATTGGGAAAAAACGGCTGGCCGGACTGCCCGCCGGTTCAAAACTCGCCTTTGCCTGCGACACGAACCTGGCGCGCGCCGAGGAATTGGTGAAGCTCGCCAAAACCGGCCGCGCCGTTGCTGATTTCAAATCAGCCGTCGCCGATCCGCAGGTGGACGCGGTGATTGTGGCAACCATTAACGCCGCGCTCGCCGAGGTTGCCGCCGCCGCCATCCGCGCGGGCAAACACGTCATCGTTGAAAAACCGGCGGGCATTTCCGTGAAGCAAATTGACGAACTGATTTCACTCGCGGAGAAGCACGGCGTTTGCGTCCGGGTGGGTTTCAATCATCGTTATCATCCGGCGTTCCTCAAGGCGCGCGAGATTTTTGCGTCCGGCGTGATGGGCGAGTTGATGTTCATCCGGGCGCGCTACGGCCACGGCGGGCGCGTCGGTTACGACCAGGAATGGCGCGCCGACCCGAAGCTTTCCGGCGGCGGCGAATTGATTGACCAGGGGATTCATTTGATTGATCTGGCGGGCTGGTTTCTCGGCCCTTTCAACAAAGTGGAAGGCCAAACGGCGACCTATTTCTGGAACATGCCGGTGGACGACAACGCCTTTTTGAATTTGCGGACGGCCAGGGGCCAGACCGCGTGGCTGCACGTCAGTTGCACCGAGTGGAAGAATCTTTTCTCGTTCGAGATTTACGGACGCCACACCAAGCTGCACGTCGAAGGTCTCGGCGGCAGCTACGGGGTCGAGAAACTGTATCACTACCAGATGAAGCCGGAAATGGGCCCGCCGGACACGAAGCTTTATGAATTTCCCGGCCCGGACGAATCGTGGCGGAAGGAAATGATTGAGTTTGAAAAAGACGTTGAATTGAAACGAATGCCCGACGCCGGCCTGCGCGAAGCTAAAGCGGCACTGGTGGTTGTGGAAAAAATTTATGGAAGGACGAAACCGTCCAAGCCATGAAATGGCATGATCCTATTGACCCCTTTTCGCCGATGAGCAAGCCTGAAAACGCGGAAACTGGAAAGTGCACCAACCGCGGCGGACGGCTTAAGAATCCGCTTGCCAACCCCTTGGACAAGGCGTAGGAAGTAACCCATGAACTTGGAAGTGCAATTAACCTTTGGCCCAAGAGTTATGGCCAATAAATACTGTTGGCCATGAAACCTCCGAAATCCGAAAGTCCCATGAAAACCTACAAGATTACGTTCAGAGCTTTCCTTTTTACTATGCTTGTTTTGCTCAGCGGCTGCATATCGGCGCCACGTGAACAACTTTATAAGGAATGGATTTCGCAATTTCCCGCCAGGGATTTAACAAGCAAGTTGAGGTCCGCGCGACGCAGCTGAAGCCTACCATTATATTACAGACACGTCCATTACAAATTTGCAAGAGTATAGCCTTGGCGCTCGAATAGCGGGAGACTTGGTTACCAAAGCAAGGGACAAGTACCGACTGTGGCAAAGTTATGGCTTCTATGTTGTTCCTCGTGGCCCGTTTTACCACAATAGAGTGAAAAACGGAGACGGTATAGAGTATGTGCAAGGTAATGAAGGCGTAAACTTGAACTTCGGAGTATTCGTTCATTGGGAAGCGGCGGATGGATACGAACTGAACGATGAAGGTGCGATTCTAAGTTCCCGTGGTCACCCGATATTTGCGGGACGATATGGGGAGGAGAGAATTTGGAACCTCAAGCCTCCGTTTGATGAAATTCTTATAGGAGACCGAATAGCCGATATTCCTGATCTTATTGGGAAAATCAAACGCTAAAATCCACATCTGAAAAAGGCCAACCAGACGCTGCAAAAACGGGTCAATAGTAACGCAGTATTTACAAATTCTCTCTCAGATTGAGAGTTGGGGATGCGGGCGGAATGAATCAGGTTCAATTTTTCCGCTTTCCCGGTCTCCGCTTTTGGGCTTTCATTGGCAGCAATGATCATCGCGCGTTCTCCACTTCGCATCACGCTCGGCGGCGGCGGGACGGATTTGCCGTCGTATTACGAAAAGTTCGGCGGCTTTCTCATCGCGGCGGCGATTGACAAATACGTCTATATCACGCTGCACGACACGTTCGTGCCGGATTTGATCGTGAAGTATTCGGAACTGGAGCGCGTGCCGGACGCGGCCCGGTTGAAACATCCGATCATCCGCGAAGCCTTTGCCGTAGTCGGCATGGACGGACACCGGCTGGAATTGACTTCCATGGCGGATATTCCCGCCGGGACCGGCCTCGGTTCTTCCAGCAGTTTTACCACCGCGCTGCTCAAGGCGTTGCACGCGCACAAAAAAAACCTCGTTCATCCCGCCGAACTCGCCGCGCAGGCCTGTGAAATCGAACTGGGCCGCCTCAAGGAGCCCATCGGCAAACAGGACCAATACATCGCGGCTTACGGCGGCATCACCTGTTTCAAATTTCTCCCGGACGGCAAGGTCGAGGCGTGGCCTTTGAAAATTTCCAACCAGACGCGGCACAACCTGGAAGACAACCTGCTTTTGTTTTTCACCGGCTATTCGCGGTCAGCCTCGGCGATTTTGAAGGAGCAGGACCAGAAATCGAAACAGGACGACAAATCCATGATTGAAAACCTGCACTTCGTCAAGGACCTCGGTTTGCAAAGCCAGCGCGCGCTCGAGGGCGGCGACCTGCACGAATTCGCGCGGCTCATGGACGTGCATTGGCAGCGCAAAAAGCAGCGCAGCGGCGGCATGAGCAATCCGAAGATCAATGAATGGTACGACAGCGCCATGGCCAGCGGCGCGCTCGGCGGCAAACTCATCGGCGCGGGCGGCGGCGGGTTTCTGATGTTTTACGCCGAGGACAAAACGAAGCTGCGCCAGGCGATGACCCGGGCCGGACTTGAGGAAGTCCGCTTCCGTTTCGATTTTGAAGGCACGAAACTCGTCATCTCGTGAGCGCGCCGCCTGACATTCCCGTCGCCATTCTCGCGGGCGGACTCGCCACGCGGCTGCGGCCCGTCACGGAAAAAATCCCCAAATCGCTCCTGCCCGTTGCGGGCAAACCGTTTCTGGCGCATCAGCTCGAATTGCTCCACGCCCGCGGAATCCACCGCGCCGTGCTGTGCCTCGGGCATCTCGGCGAAATGATCCAACGCGAATTCGGCGACGGCGGTGCGTTCGGCGTGCAGCTCAATTATTCATTTGACGGTCCGAAGCTGCTGGGCACGGGTGGTGCCATCAAACGCGCGCTGCCATTGCTCGGCGATGAATTTTTCGCGCTCTACGGCGATTCCTATCTGCCGGTGGAATACTGGCCCATCGCGGAATTTTTCCGGCATAGCGGCAAGCTCGGTTGCATGACGGTTTATCGCAACGAAGGCCGCTATGACACGAGCAACGTTGTTTTCCACGACGGTGAAATCGCGGTTTATGACAAAAAGAACCGCCCGCCGGAAATGCGGCACATTGATTACGGCCTGAGTTTGTTCAAAGCGGCAGCGTTCGAGCCGTACTGCGCCGGCCAGCCGTTCGATCTGGCCGAAGTCATGGGCAAACTGGTTCGCGAAAAACAACTCGCCGGGTACGAAGTGCGCGAACGCTTTTACGAAATCGGGTCGCCGGCTGGATTGGCGGAGTTGGAGATTTTGCTTAAGGCCACAGCCGGAATGACTAAACCATAAGGACGAAAGAATGACGAATGACGCATGACCAAGACGGCATTTCATTCGGGCTTAGGAATTCTTTAGTCATTATGGTTTAGGAATTAGGGTTTTGTTTTTTCTGCAACTATGTTTTCATTCTGCCACAACAAACCATGAGCTTTGCCAGACAATTCCTCGACGAAGTCCAGAAAGTCATTGCGCAACTGGACACGGATGCCATCGAAAAGGCAGTGACCGAACTGGCGCGCGTGCGCGAGCGCGGCGGACGGTTGTTCATCCTCGGCGTCGGCGGCAGCGCGGCGAACGCCAGCCACGCGGTGAATGATTTCCGCAAAATTTGCGGCTTCGAAGCCTACGCACCGACGGACAACGTTTCCGAACTGACCGCGCGAACGAACGACGAGGGCTGGGCGACGGTTTTTTCCGAATGGCTCAAAGGCAGCCGGCTCAACGCGAAAGACGGGCTGCTCATTTTCTCCGTTGGCGGCGGCAATCTGGAGAAAAACGTCAGCCCCAATCTCGTCAGCGCAATTCAACTTGCCAGGAAAGTTGGCGCGTCAGTTGTCGGCGTCGTCGGGCGCGACGGGGGTTACACGGCGAAGGAAGCGACTGCCTGTGTCATTGTGCCGACGGTGAACCCCGATCATGTGACCCCGCATTCCGAGGCGTTTCAGGCGGTGATCTGGCATTTGTTTGTCACCCATCCCAAACTCAAGGTTGGCAAAACCAAATGGGAATCTACGAAATGACTAATTTCTAAGCCCTAATGACTAAAGAAATCCCAAGCCCGAATGGCAGGCCAGCATTTGATTTGGAAGAGCGAACGGCGCGGTTCGGTGAAGCGGTGATTCATTTTGCCCGGGCGGTCGCGAAAAATCCCGTCAGCACGCCACTCATCAGCCAGTTGGTCCGTGCAGGAACGAGCGTGGGGGCAAATTATTGCGAGGCGGACGATGCGGTCTCCAAGAAGGATTTCAAAAATAAAATAGGCATCTGCCGTAAAGAAGCCCGCGAAACCAAACTGTGGCTGCGTCTGATCGCCGCTGCTGAACCGGATTTAAAAACCGAAGCCCGAAAACTCTGGCAGGAAGCGAAGAAACTGCATCTCATCTTTGCTGCGATTTGGAGGAAGTCATGAAATTGTCCGCTGCCCATTCGATATTAAGGCTTCGTCATTCTTTCGTCATTAGGGCTTAGTCATTAGACATTACCTCCAACCATGTCTGCCAATTTACCCAAATCATCCAAGCCAGCCCGCGCCGTTTTTCTCGACCGCGACGGCGTCATCAACCGCGCGTTGGAGCGTGACTGCAAACCGTATCCCCCAAGGAATTTGGAAGAATTTGAGATTCTCCCCGAGGTTCCGGCCGCGTGCGCCAAACTCAAGGCCGCCGGTTTTTTGCTCATTGTGGCAACCAATCAGCCGGACGTGGGTCGTGGCACACTTAAAAAAGAAACCGTGGAGACCATTCACGCTGAAATGTGCCGGCAACTGCCGATTGACCGCGTGGAAGTCTGTTACCATCCCGGCCAGGGCGCATCGGAGTGCGACTGCCGCAAGCCCAAGCCGGGCATGTTGCTGCGCTCGGCGCGTGAACTCGGTATTGACCTGGCGCAAAGCTGGATGGTGGGCGACCGCTGGCGGGACATTGACTGCGGCCACGCCGCCGGCTGCCGGACCATTTTCATAAATTGTGGCTACGCGGAGGAACTCCGGCAAAAACCGGATTTTTCGGCTGGCAATTTGGCTGAAGCGGCGGACATTATCTTGCGTGAATCGAAAAATCGCTGAAATTTGCCGGTGGCTTTGAATCATGAGCACATTGAAAGAATTGAAAGTAAAACTGTTCGCCGATGGTGCGGACAAGGCGGGCATGCTGCAACTGAACGCCAATCCGCTCATCCAGGGCATGACCACCAACCCCTCGCTCATGCGCAAGGCGGGCATCCATGATTATGAGGCGTTCGCGCGCGACATTTTGCAGCACATCACGGAAAAACCGGTTTCGTTCGAGGTCTTCTCGGATGATTTTCCCGAAATGCGCCGACAAGCCTTCAAGATCAAGGGCTGGGCGAAAAATGTTTACGTCAAAATTCCCATCACCAACACGCGCGCCGAATCATCGCAGCCACTAATCAAAGAACTTGCCAGTGAAGGTGTGAAACTGAACGTCACCGCCATCCTCACCCTGGAGCAGGTCGCGGGTGTCGCCCAGGCGCTGAATCCCAAGGTGCCGGCGGTCGTGTCCGTTTTCGCCGGGCGAATTGCGGACACCGGCGTGGACCCGATACCGCAGATGCGTGAGAGCAAAAAACTCCTGGCCGGCCTGCCGCAGGCGGAATTGCTCTGGGCCAGCGTTCCGCGAAGTGCTGAACATTTTTCAGGCGGACGATTGCGGCTGCGAGATCGTGACCGTGCCGCACGAAATTCTGGCCAAGGCGATGAAGATGACGGGGATGGATTTGAAGGAATTGTCGCTCGACACGGTGAAAATGTTCGCCGCCGACGCCAAGGCGGCTGGTTTTTCGCTTTGACCGGCGCTTATCGCCGGCGGGCCGCTTCCGCCTCCAGCCAGTTGCAGGCTGGCGGCAGCACCTGTTCCCATTGATGAGCCTTGGCGCGCTGCCAGGCGTTGGCGCGCAGCCGCTCGTATTCCCCCGGCGTTTTAAGGATCGCCATGATCGAATCCGCCAGTGATTCCGGCGTTTCGGCCGGCGCGACAAATCCGGTTTCGCCATGCACGGTGGAATCCACCAGGCCGGCGACCGGATAGACCACCGCCGGCGTTCCCATCGCGTTGGCTTCAATGACATTCAAGCCCCAGCCTTCGCGCAGGGAGGTGTGCAGTAAAAAATGCGACTGCCGGAACCGGCGGTCTTTTTCCGCCTCATCCACCAGCCCGGCGAACTCGACACGCGCGCCGATCTGGAGCTTCTCAACCAACTGCTTCAATTGCGCCTCCACATCGCCAGTGCCGACAATCGTCAGGCGGGCATCCACCTGCCGCTGCAAGCAGAATGCTGACGGCCCGAATCGCGTGGTCCACCCGTTTGTTCGGCGCCAGCCGCGACACCGTAATGAGCCGCAGCGGCGATTCGATTTTTTTCGGTTCCAGCGCCGCCAGCGGCTTCAGGTCCGTGCCGTTGTCGAAGACATGGATGTTCCGCACGCCGTGCGCCGCAAGCGTTTTCCGCGTGGATTCGGACGGCGTCCAGAACGGCACATTCCGGTAAAGCCAGTGCGTCCCGCGCTCCTGCCACCGGCCAATGGTGTTGTATGGCCAGCCGTAAAATGAATCCCAGATCGGCCCCAGCACCTCGTGGATGTAGGCCACGCAATTCGTCCGGCACCACCACGGCGCATACCACGGAATCCCATGATGCTGGTCAATCACCAGGTCAAAACGCGGCTGTTGCCGATGCCATTGGATGGCCTTCCACACGGACGAACCCTTATTGCCGCCCCGGATGATTTTTATTCCCCGCACCTCGCTCTCCGGTTGCGCTCCGGGAAAATCGTTGGCAAACCAATAAACTTCGTGTCCGCGCCGGACCAGTTCGGCGAGGTAGGCCAGGCTGACACGCTCCGCGCCGCCGGAAATCGGATTCTTCGGGTCGCGCCAGTTGAGCATCAGAAATCGCATGACGGGCCGGGTTACAACCGCGAGATTTTTTTCAGCAACTCCGTGGTGGACTTGCCGGGAACGAACGGAACCAGGACAATTTTTCCGCCCGCCGATTCGACCGCGCGGCGTTCGTCCTGATTCAAGGTGTCCAGAGTGTAATCGCCGCCCTTGACGTAAATGTCGGGTTGGGCCGCCGAAAGGAATTTGACCGCCGTTTTCTCGGAGAAAATGCAAACCCCCGTCACGCTTTCCAATGCCGCGAGCACGACGGCCCGGTCGGCTTCGGTATTCACCGGTCGGCCCGGCCCTTTCAATTGCCGCGTTGCGTCGTCGCCGTTTAGGCCGACCAGCAAGAGATCCCCGCGATTGCGCGCATTCTCCAAGTATATCACGTGGCCGGGATGCAGGAGGTCAAAGCAGCCATTGGTCACGACCAGTTTCCTGCCGTCGGCGCGCACCGCCGCCCGCCACGCCGGCAATTCGTCCCAATCAATGATTTTGTCACGGAAGTTCACGCGGCTATTTTGCCGACGCGCCGCCGATTGGCAACGATTTAGCGTTGGTAGGAGTCGAGGTGACGAAGACTCTTTTGCAAATTTCGGCATTTAAGGTGTAACGTTTCGCCCTCAACCCGGCCTTCTCCCCCAGGAGAAGGGGAATCGTTCTCCGTCTTCTTGAAAATTCGCGCGACTGGATTTACCGGACGGTCATTCGCAAACAGAAAACCCGCAATTGCTGTTCCTTCTCCCAGGGGAGAAGGCCGGGTTGAGGGCGGGCGTAAAACACAAATTTCATTTTCCCAAGCAATTTCCAGACGCGCAGCGCCTCGGTCGACGCCCCACGCCTGCGCGTCGCAGCCGCGTTGCGTGTGCGGGGCGTCGCCATCGAGAATTTCGGGAATTTGGCCAAGGCAGCCTTCGTTCATCAATTGCTCCATGCTGCCCAGATACGCTTTTGCCGCCGCCACCGCTTCCGGCGAAAAGTCCCACGCCCGCGCCAGCGCCTCGCAAAACGTCGGGAACGTCCACGTCCACGCCGTGCCGTTGTGATAGGCCGGCTTGCGGCGCGTGTCCTCGTCGCCTTCGTAACGCGGACAGTATGGCTCGATGGGGTTGTTCAAAAGCTGGCCGTCACGATAAATCGGCAGCGGGATTGAAACCGGCAAGGGCGCCAGCGACCGCAACGCGCCGGGCACCACCAGATATTTTTGCGCCGCCTCGACGCAACGTTTTGCGCGTTCGCCGGTCACGAGGCCGAGGCTGACGGCGAACAGATAATTGCTGCGCAACGCGTCGTCGGGCTTGGCCTCGGCGGCGGATTGACCCGGGTTTGGCCGAGCAACAAATCGGCGTAACCAGCCGCGGTCTTCGAGCCAGAAAAGTTTTTCAAACGAAGCGGTCGCCTGGGCGGCCAGCTCACTCCATTTTTTTCGCTCGTCACCTTCGCTGATTTTTTCAAGCTGTTGCAAGCAGGCGGATCCACAGAGCTTGAATTTCCACCGGATACCCTTCGCGCGGCGTGCAGGCGGGATGATTCGTGTCCATCCATGTGAAATGGCCTGGACTCCAGATCAGCGCCGAGTCCGCGTCCATGCGGATGCCGTTCGGCGTGCCGCGCGCGTAATTTTCCGCGATGCTCGTCAGCACGTCGCGGATCGTGCGCCGGAGTGGCATCAACGGGCATAGTAAAATTCGTCGGTGGAGGGACGCGTGTCGGTGTCACCAGCTTTTTGATGAAGTCTGCGACGACGACCGCAGTCACTCCATAATCCGCCAACTCCTCGCACGCGAGGGCGAACCACAACGGCGCGTCGGAGGTGTCGCGATTCGACACGTCGTTGCCATGAATCGTGTTCGGCAGTGTGCCCTTTTCCTCGAAGCGCGCGAACGTGAGCAGCAATAGTTTCACGTCCTCCGCCATGCCCGCCGCCAACAGTCCGCGGGCGCAAATCAGCGTGTCGCGACCCCAATTCAGGAACCAGGGATAACCGGCGATGACTGTTTTGCCCTGGTCCCGCCGGACGACGAATTGTTTCGCGGCGTGAAGAAGCTGTTTTTCAAATGGAGCGCCGAGTTCCGACCCGGCGTATTGGAGTTCAAGTTTCAGCGTGTTGCCGGTGCAAGCTGAAGCTTGAACTCCAACTGTAGAACCGTCCGTTTCCGCCGTTGCGACCAGCGTGACCCGCGAGCCTTTTGGCAACGGCAATTCAAACCAGCCGGGACTGTAGGCGTCGCCGCTGCCGGTTTGTCCGCGGCTTTGCTCGACCGGGTGGGGAATGTTTTCGCACCACTCCGGCTGCGGATGATACTCGCCGGCGTTCCGCAAATACGTGGAGTTGACGGTCGGAAGCGGGAGTGAAGGCGAAACCAACACCATTTCGGATTTCATGTGTGTTGGTCGAGAAATGGTGATCCGCGCCGCCGTTGCATTTGGTTTCCCAATGAAAATTCCGGTCTTCGATGTCAAATCGCACGGTCAGCCGCACGTCGGCATCGGCGGGCAATTGTTTGCCTTGGGCATGTTTTTCAGCCGGACGGCGGAAATGAAAAACCGTTGTGTTTTTGCCTTCAATCATTTCGGCGCACAATTCGATTTCAACCGTGCGTCCGTCGCCGGCGTTGGCGACAAACTGCCAGGTGGCCGGCGGGCCGGCGTCAAATGAAGCAAGATTTTCCGCGTTGAGCGGCGAAAGAAATCCGTCGGCGTTGACCCAGACGCGGATGCGTTTGACAAAAACATGGCGGTCCACTGGAACGTTTTCATCCAAGTTTGCGCCAAGGACACAGTCGTATTTGGAATTCACGCGGCCCAGATCCACGCAGAGGCGCGCCATGCCGCCGATGCCGTTGGTGAGCAGAACCAAATCGCCGGATTTCGGATTTCGGATTTCGGATTTCGGATTGAATGGCAAAAAACGAATCGTGGCGGAGACGCGCGGCGAAGTTGTCGCATGGCGTTCCAAAATCAGTTCAGCGTCGGCCGCAGCATCGCGCGGTGGAAAACAAGCCATGTGGCCCCCGCGAACAGGGACGGATCCGATGTGGCGCTCAGGAGTGCCATCGTTCAGATTCAACACAGCATGGAATCGAGACGTGTCCCGAACCAGCAGCCAATGCCCGGGAGGCACGAGGGTGACACGGCGCACGTCGAGCAAGGTCCAAACGATTACTGGCATGTAATTGTGCGCGGACTTGTCCCTGAACATCAAATCTCGAAGAGCGTAGAAGAAACCTTCGCGTTTGTCCCGCCGACCCGGGAAATCCAACGTTGCGTATCCCGCCAATTCCGAAGCTGCAGCCAGAAACTTTTCCGGCTGATTGTCCGCGAGAGCCGCCAAAGCAACAGCGTCGGTGTCACCAAACATCTCAGGCTGCATTACTTGAATCAGCGCTTGCATGGTCCATGCGGCCAAGCTCCTTGAGTCGCGGTAAGCCGCTCCGTACAAACCGGCGGGTTTTTCATGCGCGGCGAGGCACCAAGCTGACGCGCAAGGCAATGTAAACATCATCCCGCCATCATCAGAAGTTGCAGGGGTCAATTTGCCTTGCCCTAAAAGGTCGATCGTCGGATTCCCAAGCTCGCTGAACACCTTGGGATTCAAGGAGAAGGTTCGCTCGGCGTTCTCATCCAAATTGACCAGGACCAGCAGACGGTCGGGCTGATTCAGATCGGGATGAATCACGGTTGTGAGTGGCGCGTCGCGTCGCAGAGCATAAACCGGCGAATTGGGCGCGCTGAGCCGCGTGAGTTTTGCGCCGTCGAAAAAGCACGGGTGATCGGAAATGAGCCGGTTGAGCCGGGCGAGTTCAGGAACGATGTTGTCAGCGCCGTCCCAATTTAATCCCGTGCAGCCGTGGACGCGGATTCTTTCCGCCGCCAGCCATTCAACCCCGCAGGTGAAGCCGAAGGCGCCGCTCGCGCTGGTCAGCGCGCAGAGGCGGTTGCGCAGCAGCGACCAGGCGCGTCCGCGCGCGGCAAGGCGGTCGTTGTCGTGCGTTTCGCTGTAATGAACATAGGTGCCGACGCGCAAGCTTTGGCGGCTGGCGTAGTCGAGATAATCGGCAACCTGCCGGCCGGAATAATTCTGGAACAGCTCGGAGTAGGCCCATTGCATACCGCCTTCGGTGAGCAGGTTTTCGGTGGCTTCCCACGAACCGCCGAGGCCTTCCAGCAGGAAAATGGTTTCGGGAAATTCATCCCGCACCCGGGCGATGATGTATTGCCACGCCGGCACGGGAATTTTGTAGCCGGCATCACAGCGAAACCCGTCCACGCCGCGCCGGCACCAGATCAGAAGGGCGTCGGCGATCTGGTCCCAAAGCGCAACGTCATCCTGTTTCAATTCCACGAGGTCTTCCCAGGTTGTTCCCCAGGCGCCGGGGCTGGCGAATGTGCCGTCGGAGTTTCGCAGAAAATATTCGGGGTGATTTTCCTGCAAGGCCGAGCCCCAGCCGGTGTGGTTGATGACGATGTCAATGAACACGCGCGCGCCGAACCCATGCGCTGCCCGGGTGAGTTCGCAGAATTGATCCACCCCGGTGGTGCGTTTGTCGAATTCAACCAGCGCCGGGTCAATGGCGGTCAAATCCAGGCTGGCGTACGGACTGCCAAAACGCCCGAAGCGCGCATAAGTCGTCGGGGTGGGTTGCACCGGCAGCAATTGCAGAATGCGGCAGCCGAGCGTGTGGACGATATGCGGCAGTTGACGCGCTAGGTCGCGCAGTTTGCCGGAGGGCGGAATGACGGTGCAGCCGCGTTCGTCGAGTTGACGGAACTGGGCTTCGAGTTTTTCGTCGCGGGCGGAAGGCAGTTTTTTGGTCGCGCCAAACAGCCGCGTGAAGGCGCAGTAAACCGTGTTGGCGGTGCGGGCAAAATCGGGATGCACGCTGATGCCGATGTCCGGGCCGTCGGGCCAATGTTGCCAGCCTTTGGGATCGAGCAGATACGCCTTGGCCTTGAAGTAACCGGCTTCGGCCAGCGGCAGTTCAATCTGCCAGCCGCCGCCGGTTTTCTGCATCGGCAAATCGCGCCACGAAGCCCCTGCGGGAACGGCGCCGCCGGCGTGGGCGGCGATGATTTCCCGCCGCAACGTGGCCGCGCGTCCGAGGTTGGTGCGGAGCAACGCGCGCCAGCACGGCTGCCCGCCGCCATCGCGCAACTCAAAACGGAGGCGATCGCCGACGAAACGCACGAGGCGTTCGCCGGGGGCAGGGTCCATAATTGGAACGGGCGGCGTCATTTTTTTGTTCCAGCGGCTGGCTGGATGGCGTTACGATTCAGCAGACGGTGTCAGAAAGCAATACCGCAAGTAATCACCGGGGTTTAATGGGGGATTGCGTTGTTGCCTCTGGGCGCTTAAAGTGGCGCGCAGATTGCTGTTTTACGGCAGGCGAACCATTGAAAATATGGACTTGACGGTATTAAATTCCAGCGAAGAAGCTCAATTGCAGCAGACGATTGAGATGTTCGAGGTTATTGCCCAATCGCAGCCCAACGATTGCCAGTCGCTGGAAATTCTCAAGGAAGCCTACACCAAACTCGGGCGCGAACAGCAAGTGATCAACACGTCCAAGCGCATTGCGCAGGCGTATATGCAGATGGGGCAGCTTTCGTCCGCGATTCTGGAATACGAAACGGTGTTGCAGCGCCGCCCCGATGACGCCGACGTGCAGGCGGCGCTCAGGCAAATCGAAGACAAGGCCAACAACGTGGCGGTGCAGGACGCGGGTGTGGAGTCGGTAGCGTCAGTGTCTCAACCCGACGTGACGCCGTTCAATAAAAAGACGCGGGTGGCGGCCATGGAAATTGACGACGGCCACAAGACCATGCGTAAAATTTTTGTCGACGGCAAAATCATCAGCGCGGGCGATTTTGACTTGTGCTGGCGCAGCGTGGATTTGGCCAGCGCGGTGTCCGACGTGGTCGAACCGTTCATTTTTAACCTGGCGGAGAAAAGCATCCTGCACGTGGAAAAATCGCTCAAGCTGCTGGCCGACAAATCACGCACGGCGTATTTGCCGCTGGACAAATACGACGTGGACATTGATTTGCTGCGTGGTTTTCCGGCGGAGATTTGCCGCCGCTGGTGCGTCGTGCCCTTCGACCGCATGAGCAAATCCATTTTGGTGGGCACCGCCAATCCGTTTAATCAGCAGGCGGTGAAGGATTTGTCTGAAGCCACCACCCAACGGCTGCTGTGGTATTTGGCGCCGCCGGCCGACTTGATCTATAACCTTCGCAAAGCCTTCCGATAACGCCATGGCCAAAGTCAAATCATTTGGAGAACGCATCGCGGACGCCCTCGTTGAGGACGGCCTGCTGACGGAGCGGCAGATTGTGGAGCTGCTGGAACAGCAAAAAAAGGAGGGCGCGCGTCTCATCAAGCTCATTATTGACAAGTCCTACGTCAGCGAACAGGACCTGGCGGTTTCCATGGGGCGCGTGCTGAACGTTCCGCCCATCAACCTGGCGCGCGTGAGCATTCTGCCGGAAGTGGTTGAATTGCTGCCGCGCGACACGACGTTCAATTACAAGGTCGTTCCTGTTTCACGGCTGGAGAACCGGTTGTTCCTCGCGATGGCCGATCCGCTGAACGTTCTCGCCCTCGACGACGTCAAGCGCATCACCAAGCTCGAAGTGACACCGCTCATCGCGTCCGAGAAAGCCATCACTGACAAGTTGAACGCCCTGGACGCCGCCAAGAGCGGCGGTTCAATGGAAGACATCATTCAGGACGCCCAAAAGCAGAGCGAAGCCGACGCTGAAGCCGACAGCGTCGAAGCCGTCAAGGAGGGAGTCGAAGAAGTCAACATTGACCAACTCGCTTCCTCCAGCGGAGAAGCGCCGGTCATCAAACTCGCCAATCTCATCATTGTCCAGGCTATCAAGGACCGCGCCAGCGACATTCACCTGGAGCCTTTCGAGAAAGGCATGCGCTTGCGCTACCGGGTTGACGGCGTGCTCATGGATGCCACGCCGCCGCCCAAGCAAATGCAGCTGGCGCTGACCTCGCGCTTCAAAATCATGAGCAGCCTGGACATTGCCGAACGCCGGCTGCCCCAGGACGGCCGCATGCGCGTCAAGGTCAGCGGCAAGGATTTCGATTTGCGCGTCTCCGTGCTGCCCACCGTTCACGGCGAGAAGGTCGTTCTGCGCGTGCTCGACAAGACCAATCTGTCCGCGAGCATAGACAAGCTCGGATTGGACGCCGAAACCTTCAAGCAATTCAAATTCGCCATTGACGCGCCGCACGGATTGATTCTGGTCACCGGCCCGACGGGTTCGGGCAAAACCACGACTCTTTACTCCGCGCTCAACGAACTGAACAATCCGATTTACAACATCGTCACGGTCGAAGACCCGGTGGAATTTCAAATTCCCGGCATCAACCAGGTGCCGACCAAAAAAGACATCGGCCTCTCGTTCGCCAACGCGCTGCGCTCCATTCTGCGTCAGGACCCGGACATCATCATGATTGGCGAAATCCGCGACACCGAAACCGCCGAGATTGCCATTGAAGCCGCGCTCACCGGGCACCAGGTCTTGAGCACCATGCACTGCAACGACGCGCCCGGCGCCATCGCGCGGCTCGACGACATGGGGATCGCGCCGTTCTTGATTTCGTCCTCAGTGATTCTTTCCTGCGCGCAGCGTCTCATGCGCCGCATTTGTTCGCATTGCAAGGAGCCGGTGACCTATCCGCCAAAAATGTTTGAAGACCTCGGCATTGATCCCGCCACTTTCAGCGGGGTGCAGCTTTACCGCGGTCGTGGTTGCGACCGGTGCAAAAATTCCGGCTACGCCGGCCGCATGGCCATCATTGAGGCCATGACCATCACCGACCAAATCCGCAAACTCATCATCGCCCGCGCCAACACGCGCGAACTGGCCAAGGTGGCCATCAGCCAGGGAATGCGCACGCTCCGCATGGTGGGACTTGACCGCTCACGCGAAGGCATTTCGACATTGGAGCAAGTGCTCCTGATTACCTCGGCGCACTGACCCCCGACACCGGATGTCGGGGTCAGAATTTCCGTTGCGGAGCAGCGAATGACTGCGGGTCCGGCGACGTCCACGGCGGTTGCTGTGGCGCCCAGGCGGCGGCCGGCCGGGACGAGGTGTAACTGAGCCAGGCACTTGGCAACGTCGGCAGACTGGCGGGTTTGCCAACGTCGCTGTTCAACGGAGTGGACGAAGCGCCCATCGGATTTTGTGAAGGCTGCCCCCGCTTGACATCCGGCGACATCTCCGGCAGGAAAAACATTTTATCATTTGATGAGGGGGTTGCCGCTGGAGCAGGAGACGAACTTGACCCGAGCAATTGTCTGAACCGCTCCAGGGTCAACTGCTGCGCCGCGTTTGGGGCCGGCAACGGCGCTCGCGAATCGAACAATTTTGACTGGTCGCCGTTTTGGTTTTGCCCGGCCAGGGTTTGGTTGTCCGGCCCGGAATTGAACGCCGGGTTTTCCAATCCACCATTGATGGGGTTGAATATGTCGGATAGATTGCGGCGGTTCCGGGAAAAATCCCAGGCCGGAGACGAATCACCATTCTGAAATGCATTGGTGTTGACCAATAGCATCTGATTCTGCCTTTCGGTGTAGCGTTCCAGCGCGGTTGAATTTTTTGGCTGGCCGGCCGCGTCATGTTCCTGGATTCCCAGAATCTTTTCCGGCGTGGTCGCGCCGAGGATTTCTGCCGGCGTCATCAATATCCAATTCTTGCGCCGATCCGACAAGTCCAGCAATTGCGCCTGGTCGGCGGGTGGAATCGTCAGCGTGTCCGGCATCGGCGGCGCGTCAGCCGGCGGGCCGTTCAAATCAAACGGCAACGGAATTTGCGCCGTGTTTTCGAAATCCAGCGACTCCAGCGATCTGGGCGAAATCGCCGGCACGTTGGAACTAACGGTGTCGTTTTTGGGTGAAGAGAACCGGATGCGTTGTCCCGCTTGGAGCGGGACGTATTGCACCTGGGCGGAAAATACCCCCACGCACACCACGGCGGCCAAAACCACCGGGCGCTTCAAATGGGCAGAGCGGAAAACCATTTCAAATTATCAGGCTATTCGATTTGACACCCGGCGTCAAAAAAGAATTCAAAATCAGCGGATTCTTTTGATTTTACTGGCAGTTCGGGCGGCAAAACCGCCAAGCGATGATTCAACCCTTCGACCTCTGATTCCCGACTTTCGACCAATTCACTGCCTCTCGTATTCGCCCTTGCTGACCTTTTTGAGCACGGTGAACCCGGCTTTCTTGGCGTCGGTAATGGACAGCGGCTTGAGCTTGTGCGGCGAATTGAAGGTGGAGATAATCTTGCGCACCGGCTTTTTGCACGCCGGACAATGCGTCAGCGGCTTGGCCGACAGCGGGCGGCGCAGGGTGAATTTCCCGCCGCACACCTTGCAGTCACCTTCGCACAACTCGTATTCGTAAAGTGGCATGAAATGAATTTCAGAGTCCGGGAATTTCTTGAACAGATTTAGGTGTAACGTGATTCGTCTCGGAAAATTCTTCGGCCCGTTTTTTGCCCGTCGAAATTTGATCGGATGTAAAATCTGTTCCATTCATTTTCCAGACTTCGGGGTGATTCCCACGTTTGGCTAGAATAAACCATTTACAAGCTTCAATTGGATCTTTTGTCACTCCCACACCGTCTCGATATGCGACCATCAAGGACATCTGTCCGGGGGGATAGCATTGGTTCGCTGCTTTGCGATACCATTCTACACCAGACATGAAATTTCGGTTGGTGAGTTGTTCTTGTGTGAGAACAGTGTCTGGTTTGATCCGATCTGGAATACCAATTTCAGCGAATCCAGCGCTAAAATAATAATTGCCAAGCGCAAATTGTGCGTTAGCTACCCCGTTGCTCCCGGCTTGTTGAAACCATGAAAAAGCTTCAGTTGAATTTGTCGGCGTTCCTTTGCCATCTCGAAAACAGAGTGCCAAATAGTATTGTGACGGAGGCCAGCCTTGGACGGCGGCTGATTTGAACCAATGGAAAGCCTGTGCGTAATCTTGTGGCAAGCCACCGTCGTTGGAAGAATAAAGTATCCCAAGAATTTCTTGAGCCCGCGCCAGACCAGAATCCGCAGCCAGGCGACACAGCTTGACTCCTTCCTGCTTGTCCTTGGGAACACCGTCGCCACTTCCATAAGCAATACCCAAACTAAGTTCCGCTGGAGGAAATTTCTGTGCCGCTGCTTTTTGCCACCATTTTACGGCTTCTGTTGAATCTTTCAGAACCCCGTTGCCGTTATGAAAGCGACCGCCCAATTCATATTGTGCTTGTGGACTGCCTTTGTCGGCTGCGGTTTTTAATTCCACAACCGTCATTTGCGTCACGTTTTTGGTGACTTGAGCTTTGGACTGTTCGCAGCCAAAGCAAAACAACGCCGACAACCCCCAAAAGAGAATCCATTTGTTGATAGACTTCGCCATCGTTTTATTTTTTCAAAAACGCGCTGAACAAATCTATCGGCAGCGGCAGGAACGTGGTGGTGTTGTGTTCGCTGGCCATTTCGCGCATGGTCTGGAGATAGCGCAGTTGCAGCGCAATCGGTTCCTTCGCAATCAGCGCGGCGGCCTGCACCATTTTTTCGGCGGCCTGAAATTCGCCTTCCGCGTTGGTGATTTTGGCGCGGCGTTCGCGTTCGGCCTCGGCCTGCTTGGCCATCGCGCGCTTCATGCTGTCCGGCAGCGCCACGTCCTTGATCTCGACGGCGGTGACCTTGATGCCCCACGGCTCGGTCTGGCGGTCAATGATTTCCTGCAACTTCTGGTTGATCACGTCGCGTTGCGAGAGCAGGTCGTCCAGCGAGGCCTGGCCGAGCACGCTGCGCAGCGTCGTTTGCGCGATGAGCGAAGTCGCCTTCCAGAAATTTTCCACCTTCACCACGGCGTCCATCGGATTGATGACGCGAAAATAAACCACCGCGTCCACCGTGGCCGGCACGTTGTCCCGGGTCATGATTTCCTGCTTGGAAACGTCAATGGTCACTACGCGCAAATCCATCCGCACCATCTTGTCCACGACGGGAATAAGGAAAATCAGCCCCGGTCCCTTGGCGCCGATCAGTTTGCCGAGCCGGAAAATGACGCCGCGCTCGTATTCGCGCAAAATGCGCATCGCCTGCGGCAAGATAAAAATTGCCAGCACCACGATGATGATTACGACTGGAGCGGCCGCGCCAAATAATTTCATAAGCAAACTCATGAGTTCATTCATAATTTTTCTCCGTTAGTTTTTTGGTTTCACTTTCAACGTTAATCCTTCAATGCCGGTGACTTCCACCGGCTGTCCGGTTTCCACCGGCGTTTCGCTCACGGCGTTCCAAGTTTCGCCCTCGATAAACACCCGGCCGCCCTGCGAGTCAATCCGGGAAAGCGCGTTGACCGTCCGTCCGAGCATCGTTTCCTGGCCGGTTTGGGTGGGTTTAAACTGCGCGCGAATACCCTTGCTGACCACGAACATAAAAAAAGCCGCCGTGATGAGCGTGGCTGAAATAATCCAACTCATCGGCAAATGGTAGCCGGTCGGCGCGTGATTGAACAGCATCAGTGCGCCGAGGAAAAACGCGACGATGCCGCCGCCGGTCAACACGCCGTGCGTCGGCGCAAAAATATCAATGATGAACAGCGCGACGGCCAAAAGTATCAGTGCAACTCCGGCGACGTTCACCGGCAGCGTCGCCGACATGTAAAGCAGCAGAATCAGCGCGAGCGCGCCGGCGACGCCGGGAAAAATCGCGCCCGGATGGCTCATCTCGGCGATGATGCCGTAAATCGCGATGAGCATGAGCAGCATCATCACTTCCGGCTGCCAGAACAATTGGAAGAATTTTTCACCCGGAGTCATCGGCATTTCCACGACGTTCGCACCGGCGTTTTTCAGAATTTTTCCGTTGACGGACCGGCCGTTCAATTTTTTCAGCAGATCAGGAACATTGGTCGCAATCAAATCAATGACCTTGAATTGCAATGCTTCTTCCGATGTGATTGCCTTGCTCGCCGTGACGGATGATTTCGCCCATTCGACGTTGCGATGCCGTTTTTCGGCGATGGTTTGCATGACTTTGGCGTAGGCATTTCCCACCTTTTGCATCATGATGCTGTTGGTCGTTTCGTCCTCGTCGCCCATTTCGACGGGATGCGCCGCGCCAATGATGGCGTGAGGCGCCATCGCGGCAATGTCCGCCGCCAAGGTGATGTAACAACCCGCACTGCCGGCCATGGCCCCGTCCGGTGCGACATAGACCACCGTCGGCACCGGGGACGCATAGAATTTTTGGATGATATCATTCATGGAATCGGCCAGGCCGCCCGGCGTGTTGAGCTGAATAATGAGGCACTCGTCGTTTTGCGCCGCCGCCGTGTCAATCGCGCGTGAGATGTAGCTGGCCGTGGCCGGGCCGATGGCGCCCTTGATTTTAATCAGACCCACCTGCGCGGCAGGAACCGCCGCCGCGCCCAGAAGCAGCCCCGCCACTGCGATGAAATGCCAACGCTTCATAACTTTCCCACTTAAAGTTCAACCTAACAAAAAGCCGCGCCGGCCGCAAACTATTTCGTCTTTGAGTGACGGAGCAGATTTTCGACGGTGTCCTGATTTGCCGAACCGGAGCGCGGATTGTCCTCAATCCGCAGCGTTGGTGGAGTTCACGCTTCAACAGTGCCATCCGAACGAGCTGAGACTTGAACTCCAGCGCGCCGGTCGGTCAGACCTGAAATTAAAACCGCGGCTGACGATTCCGCCAGCGATTTTTCAACGCGCGAACCCTTCCGCCATCGCCACGGCCTTGCGCATGGCCATGGATTTGTTGACCGTTTCCTGAAATTCGCCCTCGGGCGTCGAATCGTTCACCCAGCCGCCGCCAGCCTGCACGTAAGCCTGGCCGTCCTTGAGCAGCGCGGTACGGATGGTGATGCAGGTATCCAAATTGCCGTTGAACGAAAAATAACCCACGCAGCCGCCGTACGGTCCGCGCGTGGTCTGTTCCAGCTCGGAAATAATCTGCATCGCGCGGATTTTCGGGGCGCCGCTGACCGTGCCCGCCGGAAACGTCGCGCGCATCAGATCATAAAGCGTTTTGTCGGCGGACAATTTCCCTTCCACTTCAGACACAATGTGCATGACGTGGCTGTACCGCTCGATGACCATCAAGTCCTTCACCTGCACGCTGCCGAAATCGCACACGCGCCCGATGTCGTTGCGCGCCAGGTCCACCAGCATCACGTGCTCGGCGCGTTCCTTGGAGTCGGCGAGCAATTCCTTTTCCAGCGCCGCGTCTTCGGCGTCCGTTTTGCCGCGCCGCCGCGTGCCGGCAATGGGGCGGATTTCCACCCGGCCATCCTCGCAACGCACGTGAATTTCCGGCGAGGCGCCCACGAGCGAAAAGCCGTCCAGCTCCAGCAAAAACATGTAGGGCGACGGATTCACTGAGCGCACCGCGCGATAAACGTCAATTGGCGACGCTTTTACCGGCGTGGAAAACCGCTGCGAACCGACCACCTGGATGATGTCGCCCGCCGTGATGTATTCCTTGGCCTTGAGGACATTCGCGGAAAACTTTTCTTTTGCCATGTTCGACTCAAACGGAACCGGCGGCACTTCGTCCGGCAGGCTGACCGGATGATGTTCGCTCGGCTGTTCGAGCAACGATACCAGCCGCTCGATTTCGCCGACGGCATCTTCATAAACCTCCGCCGGATCCGCCGCGCCGTCGAGAAAGGCGTTGACCAGAACCGTGATGGTCTGCGCCACGCGGTCGAAAATCAACAAGCTGGTCGGCGATGAGAAAAACCATGGTGGGCGTCTGCAATTCGTCGTTGGGCGGACGCGGCACGACCGGTTCAACGTCGTGAATGAATTCGTAGCCGATGAGGCCGATCGCGCCGCCGGTGAAACGCGGCAAACCCGGCAGCCGGACCGCGCGATATTTTTTCATCACGCGCTCGACGACTTCGAGGCCATCGCGGACGCGGAGTGTGGCCGTCCCGGCCACAGCAACGTTGCCTGCCGGGGGATTTTGAAGTTCGTGGACCGTTTGTGTTTGTGAACTTGCTGCGCCCGGGAGCGCGCACTCCGAATTGTCAAATTTTCCATGACCTTGCCATTCTCGATGACTTCGACGCGATGGCCGGTTTGCCTGATGACCGCGCGCGGATTGCAGCCGACGAACGAGTAGCGGCCGAGATGCTCGCCGCCTTCGACGGATTCAAAGAGGAACGATTCGCCCTGGCCGCGGATTTTCCGGTAGGCGGAGAGCGGCGTTTCAATGTCGGCCAGCAGGCGGCGCGTGATGGGGATCACGTTGCCCTGCGCGGCCAGTTTCAAAAATTCATCCAGCGTCGGCGAATACATGCGCCATGTTTAGCCGAAGCCCGGTGAAAACAAAAGCAGGAAGCCGCGAGAACTTCCTAAACAACTTGCCGCCATTCTGATTCCAAGCCCTGCCGCTGAATCCATTCGTTCAACGTCGCGCGATCCAACTGTTCGCCGGACACGGCAAGCATGGCGCGGATGTCGCGCAGATGCTTTTCCGAATGGCCTTCGCGAAAATACTCCAGCTTGCGGACGATGACGTATTCCGGCGGCGCGATGACGATCAATTCACCGCGATATTCCATTTTCCGCGAATTGCGAAAAGCCCAGGCATTGAACTCATCGGGTCCGGCCGTGTAAAAATCCGCTTTGAATCCCGTATCGGCGTGAATCACATTGAATTGTCCTTTGGCCGGACGCGCGATTTCAGCCGCCATCACTTCCGGCGGCGGAACGTAGAATTCCGGCGCTGGAAAAATTTGCCGCAAGCGGGCGATGTCCGTGTCGCGAAGAAAAATGACGAAGTCAACGTCGTTGGTCAGACGCGGCTCCCCGTAAAGAATGGAGGCCACGCTGCCGCTGACGATGTAGCGCGCGCCGATTTGATTCAGCGGGCGCACGAACAGCAGGGAAAGTTCAGGTTCGGGCATGGCTGAAAATTTGCGCGACTTCGCGCCGCACTTTTTCTTCCGGCCAGTCCGCATGTTGCGAACGGAGCCACGCCCTTTTCATCTCTCGCGCCGTCCAGCAAAGCTGTTCGGCCAGCGCCAGACGGCGTTCGGGCGTCATCCGGCGGTAAATCGCGAATTGTTCGGGACTGGTTTGCTCATCCGTCAGCATGGGAAAATAATGCGCCAGAAAAAGGGTTCGCGCAAGCGCGGGCGAGCGACGGCGAATACGTGCGCCACGTTTAGCCGAGGCCGGGAGAAAACAAAAGCAGGAAGCCGTTGGGGAATGGTCATTTACTACGAGCTGCTCTGTTCACAGCTTCTTTGAGATTGGAAAAAACCGCTTTCTCCATTTTCAAATCGGCCTGCTCGTTGATCAGAGAATTGAGTGTGATGGATTGCTGGCTGCGTTTTCGCTTGTTTAGAGATGCGGTTGGCACAACGTAAAAATCCCACTGATTGAGGTTCAAGGTTTTCACCGCATCCTTGTTTTTTTCTTCTTTGTAATGTGCCAACACATAAACATCGGCATGGCGCTTGGGAGTTCCGGTGTATAATCCTGTCTTTTTGTTTATGGCTCTGGTTTTCCGAACATTAAACTGAATTGCAGACTTGTCATCTTGTTCCCATTCCTGCAAGTAGGCTGCCGACTTAGAGCTTATCCCTAAATAATCTTTACACCGTGTGTGGGCTTTGTTACGTTGTCGGCATGAGCAAAGTTTACTCTTGGGAAGTGTCCGATGAACTCTGGACTCGGGTCGAGCCGCTGGTTCCAGTGCGCGCGGCGCGGGCCAAAGATCAAAAATACCAGCGGCGTCCCGGAGGCGGGCGCAAGCCGTTAAAATCGCGCTCCGTGTTCGCTGCCATTGTGTATGTGTTGCGGACGGGTTGTCAATGGAAAGCGTTGCCCAAGAGTTTTGGCAGTGCCACGGCGGTTCACCGTCGCTTTCAGCAGTGGCGCGCGGCGGGATTCTTCCGCCGACTGTGGCGGGCCGGTTTGGCCGAATACGATGATCTGGAAGGGATTGCCTGGGAATGGCAGAGCATTGACGGCACTCAGGGCAAAGCTCCTTTGGCGCTGGAAGCGGTAGGCAACAACCCCACGGATCGGGGGAAAAAAAGGCACCAAACGCAGTTTGCTGGTCGACGGGACTGGCGTCCCGCTCTCGCTTATCGTCAGCGGGGCCAACCGGCATGATGTGAAACTGCTGGCCGAAACACTGGACAGCATTGTGATTCGGCGACCCAAGCCAACCCGTCGGTGTCGCCAAAACCTGTGTGCCGATAAAGGCTACAGCGGCAAGCCCGCCGCCGCGATCATGCGGAAACGCGGTTATATTCCGCAGGTGCGGCAAATCGGCCAGGAAACCAAACCGATCTGCGGGCGGAAGCAGCCTGCCCGCCGATGGCGGGTGGAACGAACGCATTCGTGGTTGAACCGTTTCCGCAAGTTGCTGGTGCGGTACGAAAAGAAGGCGGAGAATTATCTGGGCTTGTTGCATTGCGCTTCGGCCTTGATTTGCTGGCGAATGTGTTGAATACGTAAAATCGTTATTTAGGGATAAGCTCTTAACCTCGATCCTCACTTTCTTCCCATTTGCATTTTGGTTCGGTATTTCTAAGTCATAGGCTGCCCAGACTTTACGCACTCCAGCAACGCCAAGTGCTCTCGCCACTATAAATTCAGCCAAGTGTCCGCGGGTGACATTGTTCAACAGGCTGGAAAAACTCCAGCGCCAAAAATCTGACAAGATGAAATTCTTTTGAGTTTGGCCGTTGTAGAAAGTTTGCATTCCGTTCAACGGTTTGGGATTGGAAGCGGGGAGTTTTGCTTTCATAGCAAATTAATGGGGCGGTTCTATTGTAGGCAACTTAAACAATTTGGCCGGGCGGGCGCGAGCAAGTTTCAATCGCCACAGCCCGGCCATTGGGCTGGGGAATTTGTGCCGCCGCCAGTTTGCGGGCTTCGCGTTTGGCCGCGCGCCGGATGCGCCAGATGGCCAGCAGTGTATAAAACGCCACGGCCACCGCATAAGCCACCATGCCCATGCCGATGGCAAATGGCACAAGCCATTCGTTGCTGAAATAAATCAGCGCCGCTCCGACGCCGGCGGTCAACAGCGTGTTGCCCGCCAGACAAAACAGATAAACCGTGATGCGCGTTTCCTGCACGCGCTCGACATGCCACTGGCGGTAAATTTCCTCGCCGAGCGAATGCATGAGCCATGCGGATTGAAAATTGCGCGCGGCCACCAGCACGCTGGCGGTGGCGACGACGATGGCCGACAACGGCCACAGGGCGAGCACGCCGACAAGAACGATGTTGAGCAGCAAACCCCATTGCCAGCCGAGTATTTTGGCGATGGGATTGCCTTCGAGCACCAGGTTCGGCGTCGCGATCCACGTGCTGAGAAAATCCATTCCCCGCGCAAAGGCCAGCAGCAACAGCAACAGGCAGTAATCGCGGCTGGCAAATGGAACGATCTCATCCATTATTTTTTCTTGCCGTAAATTTGCTCCGGAGTTTCGAGTTGCGGCTCCGTGATCCTGAATGACTGGCCGTCCTTTTCCACCGAGCGGAAAAAGCACGACTGGTAGCCTTCGTGACAGGCGGCGCCGATCTGGTCCACTTGGATCAACAGCGCGTCGCCGTCGCAATCGAAGGCGATGTCCTTGACGGTCTGCGTGTGGCCGCTGGTTTCACCCTTCATCCAGAATTTTTGGCGCGAGCGGCTCCAGAAGTGCGTCTTGCCGGTTTCGATGGTTTTTTCAAGCGAGGCGCGGTTCATCCACGCCATCATCACGACGCGGCCGGTTTTTTGTTCCTGGATGATGGCTGGAATCAGGCCGTTCGATATCAAATTTCAGTTGGTCGTAAAAGCTCATGCGGCAGTCACGTTAGCACAAAAAAACACCGGGACAAAAGTTGAATTTGCAGAACTTTTCAATGCAACGGCAGGCGGGTAGCGGGGGGAGGAACGGGCGGAACATTGGTCAGGGCCGTAGCCATTGACGGGGCAAAAGGCGGCGGATTGGTAAGCGCCGGCACCGCGTTTGAAAGCACGGGCCTCGAATGGGCTGGAGTCAGGTTGGTCTTGCCGGCAACAGTCGGGACGTTTGTGGAAATGCCGGCGGCTGCATGGGTGTTGGTCGCGGCGTTTTCGCGTTCGGCCAAGCTGCTTTCGATCCGGTGCTTGAGGCCGTCAAATGCCGCGTTGGTCACGTCGTTCAGATGCGCGCGGGCTTCGGCAAAACGGCCGATGGACATTTTAATCCGGGCCAGATGGATATAAACGCCCTGACGCTCGTTGTCGTCGTGGGCGATTTTGAGCGCGTTTGTCCACGCCACCAGCGCGTCGTTGGTGCGGAGCGGGCGGATGCCGTAATAACTTTGCGCGTAATCGGTCGCGAGCGGAAAATCATCCGGCGCAAGCTGGATGGCCTTGCGATACAACGCGAGCGCCTTGTCAAAAACCTGCTGCTCGTTGATGCCGTAAAACGCCCTGGCGTCCTTGCGGAAAAGATACACGGTGGTGGCGAAATTCTGGTAATAGACCGGCTCGGCCGGGTTCAGTTCGATGGCTTTGGCGTAATCCACGAAGGCATTGGTGATCGGGCCGTGTTCGCCGCAATAGTTGGCGAGATTGTTCCACGCCGCCGGATTTTTCGGGTCGAGTTGCGCGGCTTTCCCATATTGCGCCCCGGCCGCTTCCTCTTCCCCAATATCGTTCAAAAAGCTGCCATAGGCCAGATGCCCGCGCGCGAAATCCGGATAACGCCGCAGAAAATCCTCGTAATCCTTGCGCACCGGATCGAGGCGCTCGTGGATGCGCCGGTTCAATGCCTCCTTCGATTCGCCCGCGCCCTGTGCGACAAAGGCATTGTTGCCTTGAATCCATTGATCCACCTCCGTCACCGCCGCGTCGTCCTCGGCCATCAACTGCGCCAGTTCCTTCTCCGCCGGGTCATTGGGATTCACCATGGTGACGGAGACGCCGACATTCTGCTGGATCAAATTGCTGACCGCGAGCGGCTGATTCGTGGCCACCAACGCGCCGACCAGACCGATGAGAAGTTCATTCACGCGGACAACGTATCATTTGGCAAGCACCCGTCGAGGCGCAAGCGCCGGGTTCATCGGGCAAGCTGTTTCCGGATGGCTTGCAGTTCCTTCCGGCGCGCTTGGGTTGGTTCCGGATAACTCAGCTTCAAGCTTTTCAAGGTGTCGAGAATGATCTGTGAAATGATGAGCCGGGCGTTTTCCTTGTCGTCCGCCGGGACGACATACCAGGGCGCGTGGCGGGTGCTCGTCGCGTTCAGGCAGTCTTCGTAAGCTTTCTGGTAATCCGGCCACAGATTCCGCTCCTCGATGTCGGACTGGCTGAACTTCCAGTTCTTCCGCGGATCGTCAATGCGTTCCAAAAACCGTTTCCGCTGTTCTTCCTTGGAGAGGTGAAGGAAAAATTTGACGATCCGGGTGCCGTTGCGGTGGAGATGTTTTTCCAGGTCGAGAATGGAACGGTATCGCTCCTCCCAGATGGTTTTGCCGTCCAGCAATTCTTCCGGAATTCCCTGGGCGTGCAGAATTTCCGGATGGACGCGAACGATGAGCACTTCCTCGTAATAGGACCGGTTGAAGATCCCGATGCGACCGCGTTCCGGCAGGCAACGAGTCGTGCGCCAGAGAAAATCATGTTCGAGGTCCTCGGCGCTCGGCCGTTTGAAGCTGAACACCTCGCAGCCCTGCGGATTGATGCCGGACATCACGTGCTTGATGGCGCCGTCCTTGCCGGCGGCGTCCATGGCCTGAAAGACCAACAGCAGCGCGTAGCGATGGTGGGCGTAGAACAGGCTTTGCCGCTCGCTTAACTTCCCGGTGTGTTCGGCCAGGATTTGCTGGCAGTGTTCCTTTGACTTGTAGCAGGGCTTGACCCGCGTGGGCCATTTTTTGAGCTTCACCTTTTCATCTGGCCGGACGCGGAATTCGTCGGGGTCAATTTTCATTGGTTGATACAATTGAATTGGTTTCGGGCAGAAACATACGACAGGCTTTCCATTTTGGCCAAAGTTTCCGCGGATGGCAATGCGGGTGGCTAAAAAACATCCCTCTACTTCACGCCGGTGATTTTTTCAACGGCGCACTGGCCAAAACCTGATGCCCAATACTTATGTCAGTCGAATGCGATGGCGCTCAGGCCACCTGCCGCAGCATGTCTTCGCTGCCGTATGGATTTTGCGCGCGAAGAGCGCATTCGGGGTCGTCGCGCCATTCGCCATCCACGAGGAAACGGTAGTGGTGTGTTCCCGGCTTCAATTCCACCGTTGTCCGCCATATCCCGTCCGCGCCTTTTTGCAAATTGATGGGACGCTCCTGCCACTGCGTAAAGTCACCCACCAACTGCACACTGACCGCGTCGGGCGCGGAGAACGCGAAGGCTTGTTTTTGGCCAACTCCACCGCTCCTTGAGTTCATTTTCTTTGCCATAATTTTTTCCTTTCCCGGGGCCGCGAACTCAAGCCCCGATATAACTTAACCTGAAGTGATGACATTGCAACCAAGGCCACAATTATTCGTTGATGCCCCAATGACCGGATGGGTGCGCCGATTCTGCAAACGATTCAAGCGTGGGCACAACTGGTAGTGGCGGCTGTTTCCACTGCCACAACCGGTGGACAAATTCCATCGCATTCCCGTCATCCCGCAAATTACAACTGCCCATAAAATGCAGGCTGCGCCATTCCGCGAACTCTTTCAACTCGTGCCAAAGTGGCGTTGGTGCGGCGTTTTTCTCCGGGCAAAACACCAGCATGGCGGTATCATCGGTTTGCCGTTTCATCGCCCAACTCTCCAGCCAGATCATCAATTCATCCGGGTGCGACGGGGTCTTGCGCAAGGCAACCACGATCAAGTCCGCGTCGGCGGTTTCGTCGAGGGCGTCGTCGGCCAGGGATGGCTCTTGCAGCACGTCCAGCCGCCACGGCTTGATGTCCCACTTCATGGCTTCGTCCGCGCGAATCGCCACGCGTTCCAACAGCGCGGCGGCTCGCGCGGCAAAATCGAAGTCATCATAAATGACCGCCGCTTTCAGGGTCATTTTTATCAACCGTTCTTCCTGCAATGTGATGGCATTCATACAACTTTTCCTTTGCCTCTCTGACAGGCCGGCGCGAAATCAGTTCAATCAAGCGTACAACTTTCCTGTCTAAACCTCCTTGACCACGCCCCAATAAACGTCGAGCCGTTTGCCCAGATAAAGTTTCACGGCTTTGACGAGGACATCGGCTTCGAGTTGCTGGCCGCGAGTGATGAGTTCCTTGAGCCCCATGCCGGGCCGGATTTGAAACGAGCCTTGCGCGATGATCGGCCCCTCGTCCAGCCGCATCGAAACGAAGTGCGCCGTCACGCCGGCGATTTTCACGCCCTGCTCGTACGCCTGCCGGTAGGCTTGCGGGCCGGGAAAACTCGGCAGCAGCGACGGATGAATGTTGATGATTTTGTTTTTGTACCGCCACACGAAGTTCGGCGAGAGGATTTTCATGAAACGCGCGAGCACGACGAAATCAATCTGATGCTCTTCGAGCAGGCGCAACGCCCGGCTCTCGGCCTGCGCGCGGTCATTCCAGGGGATATGTACGAACGGCAATTTGCTTTTCCGTGTGCGGGGCGCAAGGTCGGGGCGGTTGGAAATCACGAGCACGGGGTCGGCCTTGAATTGGCGGCGATGGTGCGCGGCCATGAGCGCGTCGAAACAATGCGTTTCCTTCGTCACCAGGATGGCAAAGCGCTGGCGACGGTTGGGCTCGGTGAAACGCACCTTGATTTCCATGCCGAGCCGGCGGGCAAGGGCGTCCAGTCCGGCGCGCAGGCTGGCGGCATTGCAATCCGCCGGACGCCACGAGGCTTGAAGGGTCATGCTGAACTGGCCGCGGGTGACCTGTTCTTCCAGCGCCTCAATGTTGGCGTGTTGCTCGAAGAGAAAGGCGGTGACCCGCGCAATAACGCCGGTTTTGTCCCGTCCGATGACGGTGAGGGTGGCAAATTGTTTCATATTGGAACAGGAAATAACGAATTTTCGCCCCATTTGCACGAATTAAGATGGCGTTTGGTTTGCTTGAATTTTTCGCTTAAACCCGCAACTTTCCCCATTTTTGGCTGTTAAACTGAAAGCAACCAAACCGAAGGCAATAAATGGGTTTTGGCCCGGTAAAAAATCTGATCGCATCGGTCGCCGACGCGACGCCCGTCCAGTTTGACGACTGGCGCAAGTCGTGGCGCGCCGCCGTTGCCAGCGGCTCGGCGGAGCCGCTGCTGGGATTTATCGCCCGCGAGCGCGGCGTGACCGAGGACGTTTTTCTCCAGAAGCTGGCGCAAACCCTCGGCTGGCCGTATCTGGATTTGCCCAAGCACGTGACTCCGCCGGAGGCGCGGAACAAAATTTCCACCAAACTCGCGTTTCAGTATTCCGTGCTGCCCACGAATGTGACCGACGGCACACTTCAGGTCGTCGCCAGCGATCCCTTCGACGCGGCGATGATGAACGCGGTGCGGTTCGACGCGCGGATGCCGGTGCAGTTCGCGCTCGCGCCGAAAGCCGAGATCGAAAAGGCGCTGAAGAAATACTACGGCGTCGGCGCCGAAACGCTCGATGAAATGGGCGATGACGGGGCGATGGAATTGGAAATCGCCAACGACAAGGAAATCACCGAGGACGATCAGGAGGCCAGCGTCATCAAATTTGTCAACCAGGTCATCTGGGAGGCGTTCAAGGATCGCGCGACGGACATTCACTTTGAACCGGAGGAGGACGAGTTGCGCATCCGTTACCGCATTGACGGCATATTGCATCAGACGCCGATGCCGCCGCAGTTGAAACGCTATCAGGCCGCGCTCATTTCGCGCATCAAGGTGATGAGCGGCATGAACATCTCCGAAAAGCGCCTGCCGCAGGACGGCCGCATCAACGTCCGCATCAAGGGCGAGGAACTTGACATCCGTGTTTCGACCGTGCCGACGGTTTATGGCGAAAGCGTCTCGCTGCGTTTGCTGACGCGCGGAAAAATTTTCCTGAGTCTGGACAAGCTGGGCTTCTCGCCGCTGGAAGAGGCGGCCATCCGCGAAATCATTGTCAAACCGCACGGCATTTTCCTCGTCACCGGCCCGACCGGTTCCGGCAAATCCACGTCGCTGTACGCCTTTTTGAGCGCGATTAATTCGGTCCACAAACGCATCATCACCATCGAGGAACCGGTGGAATACGAACTCAAGGGCATCAATCAGATCGCCGTGCGGCCGGAAATTGGCCTGACGTTTGCGATGGGCTTGCGCCACATTTTGCGCCAGGACCCGAACGTGGTGATGGTGGGCGAAATCCGCGACCAGGAAACGGCCGACATCGCCATCCGCGCCTCGCTGACGGGGCATCTGGTGTTCAGCACGCTGCACACCAACGACGCGCCCAGCGCGTTCACGCGGTTGATTGACATGGGCATCGAGCCGTTCCTCATCGCCTCGTCGGTCGAGGCCGTCATGGCCCAACGCCTCGTGCGCACCATTTGTCCGCATTGCAAGACGGAGCAGAAGGTGGATGCGGTCTATCTGCAAAAAATCGGATTTCCCGAGGATGAAATCGGCACGGCGAAATTCTGGCGCGGCGCCGGTTGCGAAGCCTGCCGCCAGCAGGGCTACCAGGGCCGCAAAGGCATTTATGAACTGCTGCTCGTCAGCGAAGCCATCCGTCCGCTCATTATGAACCGCGCGAATGCCACGGAAATCGCCCAGCGCGCGATGGCGGCGGGCATGCGCACGCTTCGGACCGACGGCTGGAACAAGGTCAGAAACGGCGAGACGACCATCGAGGAAGTTTTGCGCGTCACCCAAATCGAGGAGCACTTGGACACGCTCGCCGGCGACACCAAAACCGAAATGTGAGCAGGACGTGAATTGATTCCGACCTTTCAAACCTTTTTCTGACATGGCCCGCTGGCATTCCTGCAACATCCTGCAAATCGCGTCCGACGCGAATCGCCTCTGGCAATTCGACGCCAGGGGCGGCGGCTTTGCGCTGAACCGCGAGCATCGCGGCGCGCTGGACGAACCGTTGCCGGCCCGATCCATCGCCAAATCGTGGAGTTCGTTGTGGCAGCCGCGGCTGAACGTCGCGTGGCTGCCGTCGGAAAATGTTTTTCTGCGCGTCATCGAACTGCCCAAAAGCAATTACGCGGAAACACTCGCGATGGTGGAATTGCAATTGGAGAAGCTTTCGCCCATGCCCGTGACGCAAATCGTCTGGACGATTCATATCCTGTCGCGCCGCGGCAACCCGCCGCGAAGCGAAGCCGGAGCGGAAACCCCGGCTGACGGCGAAGCGAAGCCGGAGAATTTGCAGACCGTGGTGGTGGTCATCGTCGAGCGCAGCGTCGTGGAGGAGTTTCTCGGCAAGCTCGAAGGCCGGGGATATCTCGCCGACCGGCTGGAAACGCCGATGCTCGACCAGTTGGAGGCCACGCCCGTGGCGGAAGACGGCTCGTTGCGCCAGAGTGATAGCGGCGGATGCCTGGATTTATCCGGTGGCGCTGGCCGGCCAGAGCGCCGCGCTGGTGGCGTGGTGGTGCGGCAACGCGCTGCGAAGCCTGAGCTTTGTCGTATCACCGCCCGCCGGCGATCTCGCGAAGGCTTTGAAATCTCAACTTGCGCACCTGGCCTGGGCCGGCGAACTGGAAGGCTGGCTGACCGCGCCGCTCATCCAATGGCATCTGGTGGCCGACCCCGCCGTGGCCAGGGAATGGGAAAACGCCTTGCGCGAAGGCTTGAACGAGCCGGTGCAGGTTGCGCCACCGCTGCCGCCGGCGGAACTGGCCGCGCGCACGGCGCAACGCGCAGCGGCGGCGGATTCACACACGGCGTTGCTGCCCGTGGAATTTCCCGCGCGTTACCACCAGCAATTTGTTGACCGGCTCTGGCTGCGCGGTTTGATGGCGACCGGAATGTTGTATGCCATCGGCGTGGCGATTTATTTTTGCGCGACGGGCGTGCTGGCCTATCGCACGCACGACGTGGAGCGGCAGGTCGCGGCGTTGAGCGGCAGCTATACCAACGTCATGGAACTCAAGGCGCGTCTCGCCGTGCTCAATGAGCGGCAGGACTTGAAATACGCGGCGCTGGATTGCTGGAAAACCGTCGCGGACCGATTCCCCACCAACATTACGCTGCAACGATTCAGCTTTGCGGACGGCAAGAAACTCTCGTTGAGCGGCACGGCGCCGGCGGACCAGGTCAACACGCTTTTCGATTTCAACACCGCCATGCAAAAAGCGACGAACCAGAACCGGCCCATGTTTGATCAAAGCGGCGAAACAGTCAGTCCCCGCATAAATGGGAAGACGGCGACGTGGAGCTTCAGCCTGCAACTGCAACACAAGGAGAAGCTGCCATGACAAAATACTTCGCCCATCTGCGTCCGTTGGAGCGCCGGCTGGCGGTCGGTGTGGCGGTGATCCTGATTCTGGTGCTGAACTGGTGGTTGATCTGGCCGCACTTTTCCGACTGGGGCCGGTTAAAAATCCGCCTGAAAAATGCCCGAACCACATTGGCGAGCTATCAGGCGGCCGTCGTGCAGACTGTAAATTTTCAGGCGCAGGTGAAAACTTTGGAAGGGGAGGGTGAATCGGTCGCGCTCGATGACCAAGCCATTGATTTCATGCGCACCATCCACGATCAATCCGTGGCCAGCGGCGTTAACATTAACAGTTATTCGCGGTCCATGATGCAAACGAACCAGTTTTTCGTGGAACAGACGCAAAATATCAACGCCATCGCCACGGACGAACAACTCGTGGACTTCCTTTACAAACTCGGGTCCGGCGCCTCGATGGTTCGCGTGCGTGATTTGGAGCTGCAACCCGACAATGCGCGCCAGCACCTCAACGCCAACATCCGGCTCGTCGCCAGTTACCAAAAATCCGCGCCGGCCAGTTCAAAATCCACAACCGCAACCGCCAAATGAAAACGAACACGCTCGTCCTGATTTTATTTTTAACCGGCCTGGAATTGTGGGCGCAAACGCCGCCGGCCCCGCCGCCACCGCTGTTGCAGCGCCGCTTGCCGGCGCGCTTGAACGGCGCGACGAATAACGCCGCGGTCACGCCGACTGCGCGGACAAACGCTCCAGCGCCTGGCCCGTCAGCGGCCCCAGGCACACCAGCCCCAGGCACGCCGGCCGCCGCTCCGCTGGCAGCGCCGGGCGCATCCGCCGCCACGAATGCCAGCCCGGCGACGGAAAAGGAAATCCCGGCTTACAGCTACAATTTTGAGGGTGTGGACGTGAATCAAGTGCTCGAAGTGTATGCCCAGTTGGTCGGGCGCACATTGTTGCGCGCGGGTTTGCCGGGGGCGCAGATTATTTTGAAGACGGAATCGCCGTTGACCCGATCCGAGGCGATTCAGGCCTTGCAGGCGGTGCTCGCGCTCAACGGCATCTCGCTGGTGAACATCGGCGACAAATTTGTGAAAGTTTTGCCGTCGGAACAAGCGAACGGTGCGGGTGCGGCGTTGGATTATTCGTCCGCGACCAATTTGCCGGAACTGGGCTCCTACGTGACGCACATCGTGCAGTTGAAATACCTCAAGCCGAGCGAAATGGTGCCCGTCATCCAGCCGTTCGCCAAATTGAATTCCATTATTTCGCTTGACGCCAACGGGGTGCTGGTGATTCGCGACTACGCCGAAAACGTAAAGCGGATGCTGGAGATGATTCAGCAGGTGGACGTGTCGGTGCCGGCGGAATACATCTCTGAAGTCATCCCGATCAAATATGCCATGGCCGAAGACATCGCCAACGCGTTGAACAGCCTGGGCGGCAGCGGTGGGAGCACCGTCACCTTTGGCGGTTCGACCGCGGCAGCGCCCATCAACGGCGTCAACACGCGGCCCGGCGGCACAACGATGGGGGGTGGCGCGGGTGGCGCGGGTGGTTTACAAGGCGGCAATCAGCCAAACCAGCCACGGGCATTTGGCTCGCAGACGACGCCCGGCGGCGCCCCGACGGGCGGCACGACTTTTCAGCAGCGGTTGCAGTCCATCATTCAGCGCGCTTCGTCGCCGGGAGGACAGGCGGAACCCATCCAGGTTTTTGGCCAGACGAAAATCATTGCCGACCAGCGGAGCAATTCGCTGCTCGTTTTTGCCACTGCGGCGGACATGGAAAGGATCAAGGCCGTGGTGGCGAAATTGGACGTGCTGCTGGCGCAGGTGCTCATCGAGTCGGTGGTCATGGACGTGGGACTTAACACTTCTTGGAACCTGGGCGTATCGGTGGCGCAAAATCCCAAAACGCTCAGCCCCAGCGTTCCCGTTTATGGCGGCGGCGGCATGAACAATGGCCAGACGTTCATGCATTTTCTTCAGACCATTACGACGAATTTTACCACGATTGGCACAAACTCTGTGGTTTCCAGCATCACCAGCGGGATCTCTTCTCCAGGATCGGGTGGCACGAATGCGATTTTTGGCAACAATCTGCCGGGCGGCTTAAGTTACTTCGGCAGCATCGGCCCCAATTGGGACGTGGCGTTGCAGGCGGCGGCGGCGGACAGCAGAACCACGGTGATTCAGCGTCCGCGCATCCAGACCTCGCAGGCGAAAGCCGCCTCATTTTTTGTCGGCCAGACCGTGCCCTATGTCACGGGCAGCACGTACGGCAGCGCTTACGGCAACAGTTCTTCGTATTCGCAGTTGTCGGTCGGTGTCGAATTGGATGTCACACCCTTCATCAATCCAGACGGCCTGGTGGTGATGGACATCCAGCAGGAAATTGACGACCTCAACGGCTCGACGTACATTGAAAATGTCGGCGACGTGCCCAACACCACCAAACGCACGCTGAATTCTGAAATTGCCGTCCGGGATCGCGACACCATCATCCTCGGCGGATTTATCCGGAGCGATAAGAGCAAAACCCGGAGCGGCGTTCCCTTGTTGATGGACCTTCCCCTGCTCGGCAATCTGTTCACCTATCGCGCCGACACAAAGGATCGCAGTGAAATGGTTGTGATGATACGTCCGACCGTCTTGAAGACCCCCGAAATCGCCGCCGCCCAGGCCATCAAGGAAGAACAACGGTTGCCGGGCATTTCCGCCGCTGCCGCGGATGATGCCGCTTATGAACGCCGATTGGTTGAAGCCCAGCGCAAGTCCGAATTGAAACGCGCCAGGGCCAAAGACCACGGCGACGGCTTTTACACACCCGCGCCGTCCGGTGCTTCAACGGACACCAACACCGACGCGCCGCTCAACCTGCAATGATTCGACGGGTCATTGTGATGAAAAAGATGAACCATTCCGGAAACATCCTTTTTTGTTTGTGTACGGCCCTTTTGCTGGCGGCGGACATGGGCCGCGCGGAAACGGTCTTCTGGTCGGATGATTTTGACGATTCTGGCGCCAGCAGCCGTTGGAAAGCCAGCACGCCAGGGGTCTGGCACATTGGTTCGCCAACCGCAGGCCCCGCAAAAAATTCCGAGGGTTACCGCACCCATTCCGGCGCCAACTGCGCCTCGACTCAACTTTATGCCTACAATGACTCCCGGCTCGTTTGCAACAATTACGATGGCGACAGTTCTCTTGTGGTTCCTTCCGCGGATCAATTTCCCCGGCTGCGTTTCTGGCACTGGTTCAATTTTGGGAACGCCATCGGCTTTGTTGAAATCAGCACCGATGCCGGCTCCACCTGGCAGCAAATCTCTCCCAGTTATACTTATGACGATACTGATACCGCCACCAGCGGCGGTGTCTGGTCCCGTCCGTCCATTGATTTAAGCGCCTATGCGGGACAAAGCGTGCAAATCGCTTTTCACTTTGCCGGCCTCTGCTGCGGCAATGGCTTGGGCTGGTATGTTGACGACGTTGCGGTGGTCACCGACGAGCCGGTTTTCAACAACCCGGAAGGTTTTGAATCCGGTGAGGGCGATTGGGCAGTGGATTCGGGAACATGGGAAATCGGCCAGCCAACCAGCGGGCCGAAGGCCGCGCACACAGGCGACAATTGCGCGGCGACTATTTTGGCGGGCAATTACACGACGAACGTGGATTCAAGGTTGATCAGTCCGCCCTTTCTCGTTCCTTCGAACAGTCCCGCTTTGCGCTTCTACCACTGGTATAATTTCAATAACGCGTTGGGATTTGTTGAAATCAGCACCGATGCCGGCAGCACGTGGAACCAGCTTTCACAGACGTATCAAGACGGCAGTACCGGGAATCAGTGGATCAATGTCTCTCTGGATTTGAGCGCCTATGCCGGCCAGACGGTGCAGGCGGCCTTCCATTTTACTTCCGGCGGCATTGGCACTGCCGCCGGCTGGTATGTGGACGACCTTTCGCTGGTAGCGCCACCGACTCTGACCGTTCCACCAACGCAGACGATTTACGTGGGCCAGACGCTGACGGTGACCAATTACGCCACCAACAGTTTCTTTCCCGCCGACGCGCTGACCTTTGCGCTGGTTTCCCCTCCGAAGACATTCACGAATCTGAATCTGGATCCAACGTCTGGTGTGTTGACGTGGACGCCTGCGCCGACACAGACCCCAAGCACCAATACAATAACCGTGAAGGTGACGGACAATGTCCTGCCTTTTCTCAGCGCCACCAACAGTTTCATCGTCCAAGTATTGAAGCCATACCCAGTTTTGACGGTTCCACCTACCCAAACGATTTATGCCGGCCAGACGCTCGTCGTGACTAATTACGCAACCAACAGCGTTTATCCAGACGCAACCTTCACTTTTGCGCTGCTCTCCGGCCCGACGAACATGGATGTTTCGGATCTGCCAGCGGATGGCGTGCTGCAATGGGTCACCACGACCACGCAACGGGCGGGAACCTATACGAATATCGTCATGGTGTCCGACGACGAGTCGCTGCTCAGCGCCACCAACCGGTTTCTGATTGTGGTGTCGAATCCACCGCCGCCTACGCTGATCGTTCCGCCCAAGCAGACCATTTATGCCGGCCAGACGTTGACTGTCACCAACTCCGCCACGAGCGTTTATCCAAACAGCACCTTCACCTTTGCGCTGCTCTCCGGCCCAACGAACATGGATGTTTCGGATCTGCCAGCGGATGGTGTGCTGCAATGGGTCACTGCGACCAACCAACGGGCGGGAAATTATACAAATGTCGTCACGGTGCAGGACAGCATATCTCTGCTCAGTGCCACCAACCGTTTTGTGATTGTGGTGTCGAATCCACCGCCGCCCACGCTGACCGTTCCGCCCAAGCAGACCATTTTTGCCGGCCAGACGTTGATTGTCACCAACTCCGCCACAAGCGTTTATCCAAACAGCACCTTCACTTTTGCGCTGCTCTCCGGTCTTACAAACGTGGCGGCCAACTTGGATGTTTCGGACCTGACAAACAACGGGGTGCTGCGATGGGCCACCGCCACCAAGCTGCCGGCGGGAAATTATACGAATGTCGTCACGGTGCAGGACAGCGTGTCGCTGCTCAACGCCACCAACCGTTTTGTGATTGTGGTGTCGAATCCACCACCACCCACGCTGACCGTTCCGCCCAAGCAAACCATTTATGCCGGCCAGACTTTAACTGTCACCAACTCCGCCACGAGCGTTTATCCAAATAGCACCTTCACCTTTGCGCTGCTCTCCGGTCCGGCGGGAGTGAACCTGGACCCAAACACCGGCATTTTAACCTGGGCTACCGCCACCAAGCAACTGGGGGGGAATTATACGAATACCGTCACGGTGCAGGACAGCGTGTCACTACTCAGCGCCACCAACCGTTTTGTGATTGTAGTGTCGAATCCACCGCCCCCTACGCTGACCGTTCCACCCAAGCAGACCATTTTTGCCGGCCAGACGTTGATTGTCACCAACTCCGCCACAAGCGTTTATCCAAACAGCACCTTCACCTTTGCGCTGCTCTCCGGTCTTACAAACGTGGCGGCCAACTTGGATGTTTCGGACCTGACAAACAACGGGGTGCTGCGATGGGCCACCGCCACCAAGCTGCCGGCGGGAAATTATACGAATGTCGTCACGGTGCAGGACAGCGTGTCGCTGCTCAGCGCCACCAACCGTTTTGTGGTTGTGGTGTCGAATCCACCCCCGCCAACGCTAACCGTTCCGCCCAAGCAGACCATTTATGCCGGCCAGACATTGATTGTCACCAACTACGCCACCAGCGTTTATACCAACAGCGCCTTCACCTTTGCGCTGCTCTCCGGTCCGGCGGGAGCGAACCTGGACCCAAACACCGGCATTTTAACCTGGGTCACCACCACCAAGCAACCGGCGGGAAACTATACGAATGTCGTCTCGGTGCAGGACAGCGTGTCACTGCTCAGCACAAACAAGAGTTTTGTGGTTGTGGTATCAACGAATCCACCGCCGCCCACGCTGATCGTTCCGCCAGCGCAGACCATTTATGCCGGCCAGACGTTGATTGTCACCAACTACGCCTACTATACCAACAGCGTTTTTCCAAGCAGCGCCTTCACCTTTGCGACGAATCCCCCTACTCCAACTGGAGTTAACCTGGACCCAAACACCGGCGTTTTAACATGGGCGACCACCATCGCACAATTGGTGGGAACCTATACGAATGTCATTACGGTGATGGACAGTTTATCGCACCTCAGCGCAACCAGTAATTTCCTCGTTCAGGTGTTGCCGCCGCAGCCGCCGACGTTGATGGTTCCGCCAACGCAGATGATTTATGCCGGCCAGTTGCTGGTCGTCACAAATTATGCCACCAATGCTTACCCCGGCGACACGTTTACCTTCGCCGCCTTCGGTCCGCCAAACATGGATGTTTCAAACCTGCCAAAGAACGGGGTGCTGAAGTGGACGCCCACCACGGCACAGGCGCCGAGCGCAAACACGATTTACGTCAAGGTGACGGACAACAATTCGTTGAGTGCAATTAGTAATTTTCTGGTCCTGGTGTTAACGACCCCGCCGCCGGGTTTTACGGTTCCACCAACGCAGACGTTGCCGTCCAATGGTTTTCAGTTCAAGCTCAACACCATGCCGGACACCATTTGGCGGATTGACGCCTCCACCAATTTGTCGAGCTGGAAACCAGTATCAACCAACACGGCGGATTCCAGTGGCACGCTCCAATTCACCGATTCGCCGGCCAGCTACCCCCGCCGCTTTTACCGGGCGGTTTTGCCGTAACGCCTTTGCCACGCGCAAGCGGACAGATTACCGGGAGCAAAGCAACGCTGTATCTGCACGACCATCGGAGCGCGAGTTGTCCCAACTCGCAGCAGTTCCATTCGCGGAGGCCGGTTCAAAAAAACTTTTCAAGCTGCTTTTGCATTTGCCGGTGCTGCGGCTTGGGACAAGCCGCGCCAGAATTACCCGAGGACGTTCAAGCGGAGAAAAGTCCCGCAACCGGTGCTCCCGTGACCTGACCCTGCCGGGACAGGCCCGGAAACCGGCTCACTGTTCCGGCGGGGCGCTGGTGCCGGCGCCGGCGGGGAACATTTCCTCCAGGCTGCGAAACGGATGGAGCGGCATCAGCAGAAGTTTCGGGACCACATAAACCGGTTCGCTCTTTGGATTTTTCAGCGTGCCGGTGATTTTGTATTCAAACAATTTGCTCACCGGCCAAAGCACCGTGCTGACCACCGGACCGACCACCCAGGTGTTGCGGAGCAACTGCGCGGTGACGCGCGCATGGACGTTTTGCTTCAAATCCACCGTGCCCGTGTAGTCCAGCCGCATCATGGCCGAGCGAATTTCCAATGCGTCCGTGTAAATCACGCCGTTGGTGATGGAAAATTTCGTCGCCGCATCCGTTGCGCGGATGTTGCCCAAACCTGGTGAAACCGTGTTCAATACCGGGGACAAAATGCCAAAGATCGGAATATCCCAAAGCAATCCGTCGCGCAGATCCGCGCGGCCGAAACCAGTCCAGGTCTGCCAATCCCTTGAATCCGCGTCCGTCACGACGAGGCGTCCGGCCAGGGTGCCTTCGAGATGGCTGGTCGGCGACGACAAATCCGCCGCCAGCGAATGCAGATTCACATTCGTCACGCTCACGGCAAATTGATAATCCGCGCCTTCATGCGGCGCGTGAAAATCAAAACTCGCAAAACCATTTCCGTTCCCGCCGTAAAATGCCGCCGCCACATTGGTCAAAATCAGCGTCTGGTTCCGCCAGTGAATGGCGCCGACAATGTTGGTCGTCTTGAACTTCATCCATTCAAACGGCGCGCCCTGGATGATCTCAAACCGCATGTCCACGTCCGCCGCATCGCGCCTGCCGTTCGTGTCGCGCAATGGCACCTGGCCGTTCACCCGCACCGTCGGCGGTAGCAGAAAATGATACGGCGCCATTGCCCGCCCCGTCTTCGGCCCGATGGCGCGCGCCACCGGCTCCGGGTCGGCGGTGCTGAAACCGTTCGTGAAACAAATCAGCCACCGGTTGAAATCCAGGGTCACCTTGTCCGCCGTCATCATCTGCGCGCCGGTGTGCGTCAGCGGGTTGGAAAATTCCAGCACCCCGTTCGTGTAATTCAGCGCCGACACCACATCGCCAAACGCCTGGCCGCGCACGGCAAAATTCGTCAACGCCACGCGTCCGCTGGCTGCGATGCTATCGTAGTCATACAAACGCCCCGATATGTCCACCTCCAACGCCAGCGGCTCGGCGCACTGCACAACCCCAAAACCGCGCACCGCGTTGCTGGTCGTCAAAAACGGCCGGACGACCTCCGGGTCCAACGCGCCGCGGATGTGCCAGTGATAATCCTTCGTCGCGTCGTCCTCGCCGCCGCTTAATTTGAGCCGGCTTTTTGATTTCACGACCGCGAGATCGGGCAGCCGCCACACAAGATTCGAGTAGGAAAAATGCGTGCGGGCCAAATCAACCGTGATGCCGCTGGTCATGCCGTTGGTGATGGCCAGTTCGCCGTTCAACTGAATGGTCGGTTGCACTTCATAACGCCAATCCGGCTGGCGATTCGTCCACGCGGGCAAAATGAGCGAGCCGCTGGCCTGGAGGGAGGGCGGTTGCGTCCACGAAAAATCCGCGAGCCGGGCGCGCGTTTTCTCCGTCAGCAATGCGTTAATCGCATGAATGTCAAAACACGAGGCGTTGGTGAAGGCGAATTCACGGGTGGCCACGTTCAATCGCGCGCTGGCGGCAAGTTGTCCGCCGCCCAATTTGGCGGACAAACGGGTCACGGCCAAATCCGGCGCCATCCAGAAACCGTTGCAGTCAACCGAGTCGGCGCTCACGGTTTCGGATTGCAACTGAGTGAGTCGCGCGGTCCAGGCCAGCCGATACGGCAGGGCATTGGTCCACCACGCCCAGGACGAATCGAAATGGGTTGGTGTTTCGGCGGGCGCCGTCACGTTGGCGGTCAGTTGAACATTCCGCGCGCCGCCCCAGGGCGTTTGCACCAACGGCGCATTGCCGGTCAGCCGGAAGCCGAACGAGTGGATGTCGCGCGCGTCGCCATGCACGGCGAGGCTCAAATGCGGCCTGCCGGTGAAATGAATCCGGTCCAGCAGGTCGGAGAATTTTTGCAGGCGGGCCTGCCAGACCGCGCGACCGGCGGATTTTTCACCGCGAAAAATGTCCCAGTGGCGCATCTCCGGCGCATGGGCGATGTCGCCGGACAAGGCGAGCCCGGTTCCGGCGAAGTCGGCGTGAAAATTGTCCAGCGACCAGGTGTCGTTGGTTTGGAAACGCAACTCGGTTTGAATGTGGTCGAGGGTGAGCGCCTGGGGCGGGGCGACCGGCCAGATGAATTTACCCTGGCGCAGAACCAGCCCGTCAATCTGCCATTGCCGGCGCAACAACGCGCGGTAGTTCAATTGCAATTGTATTTCGTCCACGGAAAATGCCGGATCGCCGGGCGTCTCCGCGTGGCCGAGGCGGACGTTTTCAACCACGAGTCCATGGACCAGGTTCAGGCGCATCCGGGTGAATTCCAATTCGATTCCCCGCGCCTGCAACGTTTCCACCAGGCGCCGTTTCAAAAAATCCGGCAGGCCGATGCGGTTGAACCAGACCAGGGCGCACACCAGCGCCAGCACCGCAAAAAGCACGGTGATGCGAAACCAGCGAAAGCCGATGCGGCACTTCCGCCAGAAGCCGGGTTGCGAAGGCATATTACGGAACGTTCGCCGGAATGGTGAGATAACTCAAGACGAACTGGTAAAGCACCGGCGGAAAAACAAAGGCCCAGCGCTCGCCGTCCAGCGTCACGGCGGCCAGCGCGGTTTGGGAGGAGGGCAATTCCGCGCCGAAATCCACGGTGTATTTCGCGCTGTTCTTGAGCTCGATGACGATCTGCAAATTGTTCGTGTTCAACCCGAATTTTTCCGGCTCGGTCACGTTGCGCCCCACCCAGCCGGCGACCGTCAACGCGCCGAACCGGTGCGCGGTTTCCTCAATGGCCGGCGGATTGACAATGCCTTGCGAACCGGCGGCGAGCGACCATTGGTTCACACCGTTGCGGACGATTTGCCGCGTCTTGCCGCCCTGGCGGAGTGTGATTTGCGCCACGTCGCCCTCGGTGAAATCCCAAATGCGGCGCTCGCGAAATTCCCAGGCCGCTTCGGGCAGCCGGTTGAAGTCTTCCATTGTCACCGCATAGACAAAATCCTCGTCCGCGCGCCGGACAAAGACCTCGTTGTTTTGGTTCGTGCCGAAGGACAATTGGACCATGACATGGTTCGTGTCGCCCGCCACCGAACGCAAGGTGATCTGGCGTGTTGGCGCCGCCAGCCCGTAAGCGGGCAGGTCCGGCGCGGTCACGACATCCTTCACGAATTCCGCGACACGCAAACCGGCGAGCGTCTTGATGAATAGCTGCGCGTTTTCGGCGTCCGCGGGAAATTTTTCGCCGACGATTTGCCAGTTGTTCGAGCCTTGCCGCTGCAAGATGAAATTGTCCCGGCCATGCACTTCGACTTCCGCGACCGGCGCAATCAATTCCAGCAAATGCGAATCACGAAAATCGTTCACCGAGCCGCGCCACGGCAGCCAGGGCTCCTTGGCTGTCGTCATAATCGCATTCCAGCCCTCGCGTTTTATGAACAGTTGCGTTAAATCATTCGTCAAATTTTTCCCGACGTAAATGGCGCCGGCGAAATTGGTGCCCCGGCCGAACCACAAGTTCAGATCCGCGGGTTGCAACCCGAACGCGGTCAAATCCGCCTTTGCGTCGTCGGTGATGAATTGCGTGACGCGCGCGGTTTGGAGGCGCTGCAACGCGTCGGTGATGCGGCCGGCGTCAGCACGCGCGGGAAACGGACGAATCATGCGCCAGAGATGATTCGTCGCGTTGCGCCGAAGTTCGATGACTTTCGTGCCGTTGGTCAGCACAATCCAATCCAGGCCGCTGTCATTCGCGTCCACCAGCGCGGTGTCGCGCCATTCGCTGGCCGAGCGCGGAATGTGTTTGAGCCAGTCGGCGTCGGCGACGAACGCGCCGTCCATGCCGACGACCCGCAGAAAGACCTGGTCGCCGGGCGGAGTTTTGTTGCCAACCAACAACTGCCGGCGCTGGCTGCCGGCCTCGATGACGAGTGAAAGGCTGGGTGTTTCAAAACCGAATTCGGTGTCCGCGTCGTGGTGTCCGCGCAGTTCGGCGGCGCTGACGCGGGTGGCGGCCGTGAGTTTTTGAAGCGTGTCGAGCAGGGCTTCGATGGCGGCGGACTGGGCGGGATAGGCGACGGGTTTGATGAGCCGCCACGCGCCGTTCGTGCGGTCAGCGCGAATTTCCAGCGCGCCGGACGGAATCACTTGAACGCTGGTGACGGCGGTCGGACGCAATTCCGGCAGAATGCTGGACGATTCCGCGGCGGCGGGCCGCAGAAAGTGCTGAAAAAAATAAATCAACGCGAACAACGCCGCGGCGATCGCGAACCAGATGCCGGTGGTTTTCGAATTCATTATTTTCTCCGGGCCAGCCAGACCAGGCAGCCGAACAACAACACCGCGCCGGGCAATGCGCCCAGCAACAGCCAGCGGACTTCGCGTTGCTGAATCCGGGTCATCAACAGCCGGAATTCCGCGACGGGCTGCGGCCCGATGCCTTGGAGCAACGTGGTGCGATCCAGCAGCCAGTTGGCCGCGTAACCGACAAAGTCGCGGTTGGCGCCGCCGTCAATGTAATAATTGCCGAGGAAAATCGAGTCGCCAGCTATGAGGATGCGCGTATTGCCGCGCGGATTCGCCACCCCGGCCACCGGCTTTTGCTCGACCGCCACGATGAGCGGGTAACTGCGCGGCGGTTCGGCGGGATCCCCCTCCAGCACGGAATCCGGGCTGGAGAAGGCGATTTCATCCACTTGCTGCGCCCCGGCGGGCGGGTTTTGCCAGTTCACGCGACCGACCGGTCGCGGTCGAACCATCTGCAACGAAAGCTGCGTGAGCGGGTTGACGGCAGGATGCTGGCTGAACGTGCGAACGACAACATCGTCACCGGTGACCGTGCCTTTCAAGTCCTTTACGAAATCGGTGACGACATTGACACCCCAGCTTTGCATAATCGGTTCGAGACCGGTCGGGTTTTTGATGGAGGCGTAATTAAACAGCGCCAGCAACCGTCCGCCTTGCTTCAGATATTCTTCAATCTTTTGCAGTTCGGGGCCGGACAACGCCGCGGTCGGCGCGACAATGATCAGCAGGTTGCAGTCCATCGGCACACCGCCGTCGCCGGTCAATTCCAGGTTCGTAACGGCGACATAGTTTTGGGCCAGAATGGAACCGAACTTCAGGTAGCCGAAATTGTCGCTGTCCGCGAGCGAGGGCTCGCCGTGGCCCTGCAAAAAATACGCCTGGAACGGCTTGGCGCTGGTGATGGCCAGCAGCATCGAGGTGAACACTTGTTCCCCCATGAACGCGACCGGTTTGCGCCGGAATTCACGCTCCTTGGGATTGGGCACCGGCTCAAGCTTGATCTGGGTAAGAGCGTCCCCGTTGACAGTTTTGAAATGCTTGCCGCCAGCATCGAAGATGATCAGGTTTTTGTCCGTTGGCGAATTAAGGTTGTATTGTTCCTTGACCTTTTGCGCCGCACCCGCGTCGCGCACGTAATCCACGGCCTTGACGGAAATACGGGGATTCGCCGAACGATACTCGTTCAACAAGGCCACGATGGTTGGATAAAAATCGTCCTGTTTGTCATAATAAAGCGTCACGTCCACGTGATTGGTCAGCGATTTGAGGAGGTTCAACGTTTGGGGCGCCAGTTGGACGCGGGTCTGTGAACTCAGGTAAAACCGGCCAAAGAAACGCGCGCCCAGGTAATTCACCATCACGACCACGGCCAGCACCAGCGCGGTGCGGAGGGCCACGTCGCAGCCGATTTTCCACCGGCGGCCGGGCGAGAAGCTGGGTTGGGGTTTGGGGTCGGTTGGCATTTTATTTCCAGCGCCGGCTTTCCACCACGCGCAAGGTCAGGAACAAAAAGAACAACGTCAGGCTGACGTAAAAAACCACCGCGCGCGTGTCCACCACGCCGCGCGCAAAGTCATGCATCTGGTCAAACAGACCGAAGCAGGATAAAATTTGCGTCTGCCATTGCTCGGACACGAGATTGTTTTTCGCCCACCAGCCCAGCGCAAACAAGGTTACGCCAAACGCAAGGTTGACCATGGCCGCCACCATCTGGCTGCGCGTCATTGCGGACGCCAAACAGCCAAAGGACAAAAACAAACCGCCGATCAAGAAAATGCCCAGGAACATTCCGCCAATCGTGCCGGAGTCCAATGCGCCCGCCTGGTTTGTGAAATGCCGCACGATGAACAGGCAGATGATCAACGGCAGCCACATCATGATGTAAAACACCAGCGCCGAGGCGAATTTCGCCGCCACCACCTGTAAATCGCTTACGGGCGTGGTCATCAGTGTTTCAAAAGTGCCGGCGGCTTTTTCCAGCGCGAACAGGCGCATCGTGATCACCGGCGCCGTGAGCAGCACGATCAGCCAGAAATAAATGGTGTTGAAAAACATTTGAGTCACAGGCATCGGCCAGGGATCATTGCCTAGCCCGTCCATCAACTGCGTGAAACTTTCCCCGATCAACAGCGTCACCGCCGCGATGATCACATAGCCGGTAATGGAACAAAAAAACGCCCCCAATTCCCGGCGGGCGAGCGTCCAGAATATTTTCATTCGCCGTCCTCCTCCTCGATCGGCTTGGTTACCTGCACGTAAATGTCTTCGAGCGAATGGCGGCTGCGCGTCAATTCGCGCATGACCCAGCCGCGCTCCCGCGCCAGTGTGAAAATCGCCGGACGCAGGTCATAGCCATCGCGTGGCGTCAGCGCGCAGCGTTGAAATTCGCCTTCGGCGGCGGACACGTCAAATTGTTCAACGCCCGGCATTTGCGCCCAGGCTTCGCGCAGTTCGTCCGCCGGCGCGGCGATTTCGGCGATGATCTGGCTGCCGCCCGCCATGAGCCGCTGCAAATTGTCCGGCGTGTCGGCGGCCAGGATTTTGCCGTCGTACATGATGAGCATCCGGTTGCACGTCATTTCCGCCTCGGGCAGAATGTGCGTCGAAATCAGCACCGTGTGCTTCTGGGCCAGGCTTTTGATCAATTGCCGCACCGCGCGAATCTGGTTGCGGATCCAGGCCGATGGTCGGTTCGTCCAAAATGATCAATTCCGGTTCATGCACCAGCGCATCCGCCAGGCCGACCCGCTGCCGGTAACCCTTGGAAAGCTGGCCGATGATGCGCCGCCCCACCTCCGTCAACCCGCATTGCTCCATCACCGTGGTCACGCGCGCGCGCGAACGCCGCCGGTCAAGGCCCTTGAGCCGCGCGCGGAATTTCAAGTATTCCCGCACGCGCATTTCGGGATACAACGGATTGTTTTCCGGCATGTAGCCGATGCGGCGGCGCACTTCCTCCGACTGGTGAAACACATCAAAACCCGCGACGCGCGCCGTGCCGGATGTCGCCGGCAGGAAACACGAAAGAATCCGCATGGTCGTGCTTTTGCCCGCGCCATTCGGTCCGAGCAAACCGACAATTTCGCCGCGCGCGACCGTGAACGAAATGCCCGCCACCGCCGTGCGACCGGCGTAGCGTTTCGTCAAATCTGTCACTGCAATCATCGCATCGTCGTTCATCGAAACATTGGGCGGAGTCTAGCAGGAAATTCGGGGTTTCGGCCAACAAAAATTCCGCCGCCAAACGGGACTTTTGCTTTATAAACCGGCAAAACCGCCTCCGGTTGCGCTCAAAATTGCGCGTGCTGGCTTGACTTTGCTCAACCGCGGGCGCAAAAGCAATCCGCAGTGTCCCCGCCCGCTGACAATTTTTACGCCGACTGGCGCTCGCGCTTCGGCCTGGCGCAGGTCCTGCGCGACGAAAATGCGCCGCCGCCGGAACGCCTGCTCCAGGCCATCTGGCGCCACCAGCGGTTGCAGCGCGACCGGCTCCAGACCGCCGATGGCAGATCCGTCCGCATTTTGCACCCCGGTTTTGTCAGCGTCGAAGGCGGGCCGGACTTTCGCGGCGCGGTCATTCAAATCGGCGACGCCGCGCCGTGTTCCGGCGATGTGGAAATTGACCTGCGCTCTGGCGGCTGGCGCGCTCATGGTCACGACCGCAACCCCGCGTTTCAGAATGTGCTGCTGCATGTCGTTTGGGACGATGTTGGAGTTCACGCTTCAGCGTGTCGGAGCCGGGAACCGTCGAACAAGCTGAAGCTTGAACTCCAACCTTTGCCGCCTGCTTTGGTAATCAGCGATAAACTTGACGCGCCCATCGCCGAACTCGGCTTGTGGCTGGAAAATGATTCCCCGCGCGTTCTGCCCGAAAAGTTGCGCGGCCAATGTTGTGTGGCCTTGCGCGAACTGGATGAGACGCGGCAAGGCCGGATTTTGGACGCGGCCGCCCGCGTTCGTTTTCAGGCCAAGGCGGAACAATTTCGCGCCCGCGCCCGGCACGCCGGCTGGGAGCAGGCGCTGTGGGAAGGCCTGTTCCGCGCGCTCGGCTACAAACACAACATCTGGCCCATGCAAAATCTTGCTGAACTGCGCCCGCGTTGGCTGCGCGACGCGGACCCGGCCTTTGCGCTGCAAGCGCGGCTGCTCGGCATCAGTGGTTTGCTGCCGGCGGAATTGACCCGCGCACAAAAGAGCACGGACAGTTATTTGCGCCGGGTTTGGGATTGCTGGTGGCGGGAACGCGATGAATTCAGCGATTGCATTTTGCCGCGCGCCGTCTGGAAATTTCACGGGCTGCGCCCGGCCAACCATCCGCAACGCCGGCTGGCGCTGGCCGCGCACTGGCTGGCGTCGGGAAATCTGGTTTCAAAACTCGAACGCTGGTGCGCGGTGGATTTTTTGTCAGACCGTAGCAGCGGACGTGAGTCCGCTCTGACTTCAAATCATAATGAGCCGGCTCACGCCGGCTGCCACGAAGATTCAAGAAAATCCCATGCGTTGCTGGATTCATTGCGGAAGATTCTGGAAGTGGAGCACGATGAATTTTGGTCGTGGCACTGGACGCTCCGCTCGGCGCGGCTGAAAAAGCCGCAACCGCTGCTGGGCGATGCGCGGGTGACGGATTTGGCGGTAAATGTGATTCTGCCGTGGCTTTGGACGCGCGCCGCCGAAGGCAAAAATGGAAAACTCCAGCGGGTTATTGAACATCGTTATGCCGTCTGGCCGCAGGCGGAGGACAATTCCATTTTGAAACTGGCGCGGCAGCGGTTGCTGGGCGTCGGGCGGAGCCGCGCGTTGCGGAGCGCTTCCGCGCAGCAGGGATTGATTCAAATCACGCGCGACTTTTGCGAACACTCAAATGCGGTCTGCGAAAATTGCCGGTTCCCGGAACTGGTGCGCGGGTTGTGGGCGGTGAATGAAGTCGTAGAAATTGAATAACGTTGCCAACGGAGCTGCAATCTTTGGCCTTCCATGAGCTCCCAATCGCAATGCGGTTGTTGATGGTTTGTTCAAACGCATCCCACCCCCCGCTTCGCGGCCGCCGGCCACCGTTGAAGCGTGCGATCATTTCAACGGTGAAGCTGGCGCTGCGGGGGCGTTGGCATCTGTTTTGGACAGGATGTCCGAGGCTTTCACGTGCAGGATTTTTTTGTCGCGCGTGATGATTGTTCTGTCGTCGCCAACCTCTGCCGCCACCCGGCCCAGCAGCACCTGTCCGTCCGCGAGCCGTATCACATCGGGCTGGCGGTTGAACCACGGATTGTCCGTGGGCGTCCAGGCGGCCGGAATGAATTTTTTTCCATTGCAAACCGGGCAGGTGACCTTTCCCGTTCCTTTGCAGACGCTGCAAGTCACCTTGCCGGTGCCACCGCAGATCTTGCACTTGCCGATGTCCGTGGGCTTGCCATCCTGCATCACAATGACCTCTCCGAGGTGATGTTCACTCCAACCCATCGTCCATCGGCCGTCAGCCGACGTAAAATACTGCCACAAAACGTCGGAAGGTTTTCCATCAATGTCAGTGTGCGTCCAAACCCCTTTGGAGAGCTTCAGACAGGGGCCGGGACAAACCACCTTTCCATCCACGCAACCGGGCGCCCGACACGGCACCATGCCTTCCCCATTGCACTCGAAGCAGACTTTCTCTCCGGGACCCGGACCGGCCACCACCGGCGGCGCGGAATTGGTGGTCACAGTTTTGGGGGCGCCCGGCTTCCCGCAACCGGCGAACAGCAGCGCGCCCAGAAAACACGCGAGCACCGGGTAAAATGTGAAACGCCTCGGAAGTGGAGTGGCGTTAACCATGCGCCGAGATTATGATCACCGTGCCGGTGTGTAAAGTTGGAACGTAACGTAATTGGGAAACGCATCAAGTCCCCCGCTTCGCCGCCATCGCCTTGCCGGCCAGCCAGCCGGTCGTCCACGCGGCCTGAAAATTAAATCCGCCGGTCACGCCGTCAATGTCCAGCAGTTCGCCGGCGAAAAACAGTCCCGGGCAGACTTTGCTTTCCATCGTCTTGAAATTCACCTCGCCCAATCGCACTCCCCCGCACGTCACGAATTCGTCCTGGTTCAGGCTCTTGCCCGCCACCGGGAATTCCGTGCGGATCAATTGCCGGACGAGCCGGTGCTGCGCGGCCCGCGAGAGCGCGGCCCAGCGCGTGTCGCGCGCGATGCCGGCGGCCAGGACGAGCTGTTCCCACAAGCGCGACGGCAGCGGCGTCACCGGCACGTTGACGACGAGACGCGCGGGTTGCGCCGCCTGGCGCGATTTAAGTTCGGCGGCAATCGCCTCCGCGGAGAGCTGCGGCAGCCAGTTGACGTGCAGCGGAAACTGGTAGTTGAATTTGTGCAACGCCCGTGCGCCCCACGCCGATAGCCGCAAAATCACCGGGCCGCTCAAGCCCTGGTGCGTTACCAGCAACGCGCCGCGTTCGCGCAGTTTGGCCGCCGGCACGGACAACTCGACCGCGCCGACGGAAATGCCCGCCAGCGACCGCAACCAGGGCGATTCGGTGCGAAACGTGAACAGCGACGGTACGGGCGGTTCCAGCTTGTGGCCGAGCGACACTGCCAATTGCCCCGCCGCCGCCGCGCGACATCCGCCCGTGGCCAGCAGCAACCGGTCGCAGACGAGCGTCTCGCCTGGAGCGCCGAGCACCGCCTCGGCGTGTTGGAGTTCAAGCTTCAGCTTGTTCGGGTGGCACGCTGAAGCGTGAACTCCAACGTGAGACCGGTGCTCCGTTGCCAGCGTCACCTTAAATCCTCCATCCGCATTTTTTACGGCTGACTCTACGCCGCAATTCGGTCGCAGCTTCACCTTCGCTGCCCCGGCCGAGTGCAGCAGGCAATTAACCACGGTCTCGGATGAATCGCTGGCGGGGAACATGCGGTCGTCGGCCTCGATTTTGAGTTTCACACCGCGGGATTCAAACCACGCCACCGTGTCGCTCGCGGAAAATTTCTGGAACGGCGCCACCAACGCCTTTTCCCCGCGGGGATACCGCGTGGCAAAGTCGCGCGGGTGGAAGCAGGCATGGGTGACATTGCAGCGGCCGCCGCCGGAAATGCGCACTTTGGCGAGGAACTGCGGGCCGCGTTCGAGCACCGTCACTTCGGCGTCGGGCGCGGCCTCGGCGCAGGTAATGGCGGCAAAAAAACCCGCCGCGCCGCCGCCGACCACAATGACCCGTCGCGAACTCATGCGCGCGAATTTAACCGGGTGTCCCGCCAAAGTCTCCCCAAAACAATTTGCAACAAGCTGGCAACAAGCTGGTATTGCCAACTCCGCGTGAACAGTGCAAGCTGCGGTCGCAATGGCGGAGACATGTTTTACCGGAAACCGCCGTGCGCGTTTCAATTGCTGGTGTGGTGACATTGGGAAAGGAAAATTATGAGCAAGGAATTTAGTGAACAGGCCGTGATTGATGGTGCGCTGTCCGACCTCCTGGTCGCATACGAACTCGTTTTGGAAATAGCCAGACATTCCAGCGGCGAAAATGCAAAGCGCGCCAAGGCGGCGGCGGCTTTGCTTGACGTGTGCTTCCAAAATTTCTCCCACTTCGGTTCCAAATCAGCCATCGGCCTGCTCGAAGGTCAGATGGAAAAGCTGCGCTTGTTGCCAACGACACCCAGCACGGAAACTCTCAGGAACTGACCCGCGCTTTCCGAGGCGTGAGACTTTTATTTGCGTTCCTTCCGGCATAGTGCCGCCATGCAAAAGCTGCCGCGCTCATTTTACGACCGGGACACCATTGCAGTCGCGAGGGAATTGCTCGGGAAATACCTGGTCCATGGGGAACGTGTTGGCCGGATTGTGGAGGTGGAGGCGTATCTCGGCCCGCATGATCTGGCGGCGCATTCGGCCCGGGGGCTGACGGAGCGGACAAAAGTGATGTTCGGCCCGCCGGGTCACGCCTACGTCTATTTCATCTATGGGATGTATCACTGCGTGAACGTGGTGACGGAGCGCGAAGGTCATGCGTCTGCCGTGCTGCTGCGCGCCATCGAACCGGTGAAAAATGTCGAAGGCCGGACTTGCGGTCCCGGCCTGCTCTGTTGCGCGATGCACATTGACCAGCGCCTCAACGCCCACGACCTGCTCAGTGACGATTTCTTCATCGCCGCCCCGCCGAAAGCCGGGCCGTTTACCATCGTGAAGCGGCCGCGTGTGGGTGTGGATTACGCGCGGCATTGGGCGAAGCGGCATTTGCGGTTTTACATCAGGGGCAATCCGTTTGTGTCGCGGCCATGACAAGGGCGCTATAAAGTCCGACGCAAGCAGTTGAAAGAAAGGGACGAGAAAGACCAAAGGCGGGATTGTCCTCGTCGTCATCCTCGTTCTCGTAATTGCTTTCCCCCGGGCTTGTTTCGAGGACGAGGACGAAATCGTCAAATGCTGACGGTTTTCAACACGGAGGTCATAAACCGGACGCGGCCAAACAAAAAGGCGGGACCTGGTTTTACCCGGATCCCGCCGTGAAATCTCAAGCGCTATTAGTAGCGACCACGACCGCCACCGCTGCCGCCGTATTCACGACGACCGCCGCCGCCGGCCGGACGCTCTTCGCGGGGCTTGGCCACATTGACCGTGAGGGCGCGACCGCCCAATTGCGAGCCGTTCAGCGCCGCAATGGCCTTCTGCGCCTCCTCGGGCGTGTTCATGGTGATGAAACCAAAACCCCGGGGACGGCCGGTTGACCGGTCCATCATCAGGTTGGTTTCCACGACCGTGCCGTGCGCCGCAAAGGCGTCCTGCAGGTCGTTTTCAGTGGTGTCGAAGGAAAGATTCCCTACAAACAATTTGTTACTCATGTGATGTTCAACTGTGAGCTAACCTCGCTTTTGTCAGACTGTTCCCGTTAATCGGATTTCAAATCATCACTGAACTGAAGTTCACCTGAAGATTTACCATGCCATGCAATCGTTAAGCTATCTAACACAGACGAGTGCAATATCGCTGGTTCCGCCGCAATAGCAACAACTATCGGCAATTATCTTTTGGGCCATGGCTACACGAGCTTTTCAAATTCGCCGATGAACCGCCGCATGTCGCGGAGCAGCACGGCGTCGGGTTTGCAGCGCAGCACCATGCCGTCGAGATACATCAGGCTGCGGATGATGGCGAAGATGCCCTTCTCAAACGTCATCCCCGAATGCACGCCCAGCTTGATGGTTTGCATCATCTTCCGGGTCAGGCTGGCCTGCGCAACGGTCGTGCCAGTGAAGTCGGCGTAAAGTTCCAGCAAATGTCCCTTGAACGCGTCGAAGGCCGGGCCGGCCAGCTCGCGCTCGGACATGCGGTTCAGCGCGGCGGCGCAGCGCGGATAGTCGTATTCGGAAAGCGCCGCGAAGAATTCAAACAGCCCGCGCCGGATCTTCGGGCCGACTTGCCCGATGTAGCCGGTGTCAATGAAGCAGAGCTTTTCCCCGGCCAGCAGCACGTTGCCCGGATGCATGTCGCCGTGGAAGGTGCCGACGCAAAACATGTAGAAGCCGTGAATGTGAAACAGTTCGAGGAGCCGGTCGTAGCCCAGGTCGCCGGTTTCCAGCAATTCATCGAAGCTGCGGCCGGGAATGAACTCGGAAACCATCACGTTCTCGTTGCACAGCGGCTCATGCACGCGCGCGAACGCGAGACGGGAGAGATCGAACGCGCCGCGGTGCTGTTCGTAGATGGCGCGCAAGGTTTTCTGGCCGGCGACCTCGTGCCGCAAATCGAGTTCGCTCAACGTGTATTCCTCGATGTCACCGAGGATGCCCACGGGATCACCGACCTGGCGGAGTTTGGGATAAAGAAAGGTGGCCAGACGAAACAGGCGCTTGAGGCTGGCAACGTCGGCGGTGAACTGCGCGCGCACATTCTTTTTGATGGCCTTGATGACCACGTCCCCGCCGTCCTTGAGCCGTGCGCGATGCACCTGGCCTACGGAGGCGGACGCGAGCGCGGTTGGTTCGATGCTTTCAAAGTGGTCAAAGAATCCGGGGACCGCTGACGCGCGCAACAGGCCCAGAAAATCCTCCGGCGCGAGCGTGGCGTTGCGGCGGTAGAGCCGGGCCAGATGCTCGCATTTTTCGCGGTCCAGAAAATCAATCCGCAGCGCGTGAACCTGGCCGAGCTTCACCGCAAGCAGGCCGAGGTTTTGAATCCAATCGAGGTCCGGCAGTTTGCCGCCGCGCCCGTAAATCGAGTGGATGAGCCGGCCAAATTGAATCCAGTTCATGGCCGGCCAGGTCAAACCTGGGTGTTTTTGGAAACGAATTTCACGCCATAACGGCGCGCAATAAGGTTCGCCGCGATGCGGCCCGATTCGTAAATCGTCGGCAGACCGCTGCCGGGATGCGTGCCGCCACCGACGAGATAGCAATTATCCAACTCCTCGAATTTATTGCGCGGGCGGAAATACAGCATCTGGTTGAGCGAGTGCGCGAGATTGAACGTCGCGCCGTACTGGATGTTCATGTCCTGCCACGTCTGCGGTGTGTAAACGATTTCCTCGCGGATGTGGCTCCGGAGGTCCGCCATGCCGGCGCGCTTTTCCATCGCCGCGATGACCCGGTCGCGGAACGCGGATTTTTCCTTGGCCCAATCAATTGTCGCCGTCCGGTTCGGCACCGGCACGAGCACATAAACCGCGGAATGCCCCGGTGGCGCGAGCGCGGGGTCGGTCACGCTGGCGTTGCGGACGTAGAATGAGAGGTCCTCGGACAAAACCTTGCGCTGAAAAATGTCGCGGATGTTGCCCTGGTAATCGCCGGCGAAGAAAACCGTGTGGTGCGGCAGGTCATAGACCTTGTCGAGGCCGAGATACAACATGAACGTCGAGCAGGAATACTTGCGCGCGTCCACATTTTCCGGGCTGTATTTCTTCAACACGCCCGCCGGCAGGAGATTTTTCATGGCGTAACCGAAGTCAGCGTTCAGCACCGTCTCGTCGGCGAAAGCTTTTTCACCGTCCGGCAACTCCACTCCTCGCACCTTGCGGCCTTCCAGCACAAGCTGTTTCACCGGCGTGCCGAGACGGAGATTCACACCGAGTTCGCGGCACACCTTCGCCATCGCCCCGGAGATTTCGCTGAGGCCGCCCATGACGTGATACACGCCGAACGCGTGCTCGACGTAAGGCAGAATCGCAAACGCGCCCGGACATTCCCACGCCGACATGCCGATATATTTCGACTGGAACGTGAACGAGAGCTTGAGTTTGTCCTCCTTGAAATAATCGCCCAGCACGCCCAGCAGCGAGCGACCGAGCGAAAGGTTCGGCAGCGCCTTCAACAAATCACGCGTGAAATACTGCCGGATGGTGGCGTAGTCCTTTTGCAGGCATGGATACATCAGCCGAAACCGGCGCTGCTCCGTGGACATGAACTTGTCGTAGCCCGCGCGGTTGCCGGGAAAATGCGCGTCGAGCTGCCGCAACATCGCCTCGCGCTCCGTCGTCGGCTCAAGCCGCACGTCCTCGAATTGCAGCCGATACATCGGCTCCAGCTTCACGCAATTCAGATAGTCGCCGATGTGCCGTCCAGCCTCCTCGAACACTTCGTCGAGGATAAACTTCATCATCAGAAACGTCGGCCCGGTGTCGAACTTGTAGCCGTTGCTCACGATCGCCGCGTTGCGCCCGCCCACGTGCGGCTCCTTCTCAAACACGGTCACCTTGAATCCACGGTTGGCGAGCAACATCGCCGTCGTGAGACCTCCCGGCCCCGCACCGACAACCACGATGTGTTTTGTGGGATGGTTTTGTCCGGTCATAGGCAATAAGTTAGCGGTTTGCCACCGGAGTGCCAACTGCTTCCTTGAAATTCAAACGGATCATTTCCGTCCCCCGGTTTTCTCCGGCGGTTTTAGAGAGCGCAAATAAGCCACCACGGCCACCGCGTCGTCGTGGTCGAAACGGGCTTGCGGCATGGGCGGCGACGAATTCTTTCCGTCGCGGTTGATTCCCGTTTCAAAATACTTCACCGCCTGCTCGTCGGTGGCAAAGCCCGGCAGTCCGGCAATCGCCGGCGCCACCGCCGCCCACGGCATGAGCCGGGCGGGTTTGAAGTCCAGCTTCGCGCCCTGCAACCAGAGTTTCCGGTCCTGGCTGCCTTTCCAATCCCGGGCCGAATGGCAATCCGCGCACATCGCCACCCGTTCCACGAGATATTTGCCGCGCTGGATTTGCGCGTCGGCCGGAGGTTCCGCCCGGACCGGGCTGGCGATGCTTATGCTGAACAAAGCCAAAACAAGAGGAAGATTGGTTTTGGATTTCATGCCGAGTTTCTAGCGTTTCGCCCAAGCCGGAACAAGTGAAAACCAAACCGACACGCTTGTCATTTTAGAAACTCACTTTGCCGGCTGCATGGACGTGTTCACCGCCTTAATGTGATTCATATTTGACCGGCGGATTGAACGCTGCTGGTGAAGCGGGAGAAACGAGCGCCATTTTTTCAATCACGACAAGGTTATTGTCTGGGAATCGGCTTGGTGGCCTGCTCGATGGCCCAGCGGACCGCATTCGCATCCAAAGTGTTGGCTTTATGTTCCAGCTCGTCCGCTTGCTGCGAATTGCCGCGACGCCGCGCAATGACCGAACGCGCCGCCAAGGCCGCCGCTTCGGGCGCTCCATTCAATTTGTCGAGTTGATCCAGTGTGGCCGCCGCGTTGTCGAGACGACCGAGGCGGATCTGGACGAACGCCATTCCGAGAAAGGCGTTCTTGCTCGGCGGTTGGCATTTCATTCCGCTGCGAAACGCCGGAAGCGATTCTTCCAGCCGGCCCAGCCCAACCAGGGTTAATCCCAAATTATTCCACGCACCGGATTCTTTGGGGCTGATCTTCAAGGTCTCCACGAAAGCGTCCCTGGCATCATCCAGACGATTGAGGGCGAGCAACACATTGCCGCGCTGTTGAAGTGACGCCGCATCCGTCGGATCCAGTTCGATGCTGCGGTCAATGTCCTGCAACGCCTGCGGAAAATGGCCGGTTTGAAACCACGCGAAGGAGCGGAATTGATAGTCGCGCGCATAATTCGGCAGCACCGCGCCGAACCAGTTGTGCAGGGAAAGCGCGGCCAGCAGGGCCATGCCGGCCAAAAGCCACAGGGCATTGCGAAACCGGCGGAGACGAATTGTTTCCAGGCACGCGATCAATCCGCCGCCGGCAATCGCCGCCATCACCGGCCAGACCGGATACCGGTAACGGTCGCAGATGAAAAAGGCGATGTTGCCGATGGAATAAAAGCCCGCATAGACCAGCAGGATGAACAGCGCGTCGCGTTTTCCCCATTTTGCCGCCGCCCAGATGCCGGCGGGCGCGAGCATCAGCAGCACCACCCAGCGCACGGGCAGCAGGCGCAGCCATGTGTATTCCGCTTGAAGAAAGGCGAAGGATTTGTTGTTGGGGACCTCGACATTCCAAAGCATGAGCCATGACTTCTTGGCCATCAACCGCAGCCAGCCGGCCGGGTCGGTCTTGATCTCCTCCAGGGCGCGGTGAGTCCAGTATCGGGAGATGGCCATGGGATCGGTGTCCGGCTCCCGGCCCCGCGCGCGTTCGGCGGCGGCGTATTCTTCGCGCGCCCAGACTTCCACCGAGTCTTCGTAGTGTTCCCCGGAAGCGCTGACGCGGCGTTCCTGCCGGGGCACCATCCCGTCGGCGGCGCGCTTGTTGCCCAAAAAAAGGTTCACGCCTCCGGCGTTCGGTATCAGATGAAAATGGTCCGATTGCCTCATGTTCACGATGCCCCACGGAATCATCATTCCGAACGCGCCGAGCAGCCCCAGCAAAGGCAGCAGCCCAGCCCAGATCCGCAAGCGCCACCAACGCCACGCCGCAAACAACGGATACACCGCCATGAAAACCATGATGTTCGCGCGCGCCTGCGAAGCCAGGGCGATCAGCCCGCCGCACAGCATCCAAAGCAGCGCGCCTTTCCATCCCCCGGTCCCGGACGCGCGCAGATGGAGCAACAGCGCGGCGCAGATCAGAAACGTGTAGCTGGATTCAATCAGCACCTCCCCTTCGAAATAGAGCGGCACCGGCGCCAGCAAAAACAACGCGCCTCCCACCAGGCCGCTGATCCGGTGTTGAAACAATTTTGCCCCCAGCAAGGCCACAATCACGCCCGTCGCCACGCCGAGCAGATGTTGCACAAACAATACCAGCGTGATTCCGGCGGAACCGCCCAGCTTGTATAAAACCGCCAGAAACATCGGGTAAAGCAGCGGCCGGAATCCGTGTAGCTGATTGAGGTCTTCACCCGACAAAAACATTTTTGCCACCGCGTCGTAATACTTCTGATCCAGCGTCAGGACGCCAAAGGAAGGCGTTTGCGCATGCTCAACAATAAAACCAAAACGCACTATCAGTCCCAGCAGGAAAAGATAAACCAGCGCATCCCTGAACCTCGCCGCCGGCATATCTCGGCTGAAAACCGACCCGGCATCATCCCGGCCCGCGCCGTTTGTTTGCTCCAGTTTCATTGGCGGCCAAGTCTAGGATGTTTTTCCGCGCGTGACCATATTTCACAGATAAATTCTTTCATCTTGGTCTTTTACTCCGGCATTTCGCGCTTTACTGAACTTGGTAAATGCGCCACGCCCTTGCGTCCAGGCCGGGAAGAATGGGACAAGCCCGCGCTATTTTTTGCGCCTCTGCGTCTTTGCGTTGAAAAATTGCGTTTTGCATCCCGGCATCAAAAGGCTTAACTTCCAGACATGAAAGCGAATTTGCCAATCGAAATTGACCCGGAAATCATGAGCGGCGCGCCGGTGTTTCGCGGGACGCGCGTGCCGGTGCAATCGCTGTTTGAATATCTGGAGGACAATCTGTCGCTGGATGAATTTCTGGATTGTTTTCCGACGGTGCGGCGCGAGGATGCCATCGCTGTGCTTGAACACAGCAAGAGCGAATTGCTCGTTCCGGCGTGAAAATCCTCTTTGACGAGTGCATGCCGCAACCGCTGCGCCGCCGTCTGGCGGAGTTTGAAATATCCACGGCGCAGGAGATGGGCTGGGGGCGTGTGAAGAACGGCGAATTGCTCCAACGCGCGGAAGGCATGTTCGACGTGTTTTTGACCGCCGACCAGCAACTCGAGTATCAGCAAAAGCTGACCGGCAGGCGGCTGGCGATTCTGGTGCTCTCAACAAACCGCTGGCCAAAGGTGAAAGCAAAAACGCCGGAAATCATCGCGGCCATTCAGTCGTTGCGTCCGGGCGATTACGTGGAATTAACCTTGTAATTTATTTCAATGGAATTCCTTTCGCCACTTCCCAAGCGGCTCAAGTCATGTCGCGCCTTTGCCCCCTTGCTTTGAAAATTGAATTCTCTTGCGCGTCAACGCCGGGCTGATTGATTGCAATCCTTTCAGGATTTCCGCGAATTTCCATCCGCGCAATTTCTTGTTACCTTTTTCATCCGGCGGCTGTTTATCAACAGAACGAATGAACACGATGGATGACTGGCAATTGCTCCGCGATTACGCGACTCGGAATTCCGAGGAGGCGTTTCGCGCGCTCGTGGACCGTTACGCCGGGCTGGTCTATCACGCGGCCTTGCGGCAGGCCGGCAATCCGCACACGGCGGAGGAGGTGACCCAGGCGGTGTTCATCGCGCTGGCGCAAAAGGCGGACCGCATCCCGCGCGGCGCCATCCTCTCCGGCTGGCTTTTCCGGGCCACGCGCTTCGCTTTCAACAACCTGGCGCGCGAACAAATCCGCCGCCAGCGCCGCGAACAGGAGGCTGTCATGATGGAAACCATTTTTCGACCGGACGAGACGGCATCGGTTTGGGAACAAATCGTGCCGCATCTCAATGACGCGCTCGACCGGCTGCCCCGGAAGGACCGCGAGGCTGTTCTGGTCCGCTTTTTCCAGGACAAGAGCCACCGGGAACTGGCGCGGACATTGGGCGTGAGCGAGGACGCCGCCAAGGTGCGGGTCTCGCGCGCGTTGGAAAAGCTGCGGCTGATCTTCGCCCGCCAGGGATACGCCGTGCCGTCGGCGGTCCTGCTCGCAACGATTTCGGCCCATGGCGCCCAGGCGGCGCCGGCGGGCCTGACGGCTTCCGTGGCTTCCGTGGCCGTCGCCAAAGGAACCGCCGGAACCACCTCAACCCTGACACTAGCGAAAGGAGTGTTGAAAATTATGGCATGGACAAAAATGAAAACTGCAATTGTGATCGCTGCCGTGGCGCTTGCGGGAGCCGGAACGACCACCCTGACCGTCAAGATGGTTTCACATTATCGCGAGGAATCCATCTGGAACAACATCACCGGAACTGACTTTTATGCGGAACTGAAAAGTGCGCAACCGGCTGTTTCCATTCGCCCAACCAGATTCACCCGTGAAGCGGCGGATTTTGACGAGATGCAGGGGAAAAGTATTGGGGTTTATCAGCCGTTTGAAATGCTTTTGGCCAAAGCTTATAACACCATCCCATGTCGCGTTCTTGCTTTGACGCCACTGCCGTCGGGCGATTTTGATTTTATCACCAGTGTTCCCCAGCGTCCAAGAGAGGCCTTGCAGAAAATGATAAAACAGAAGTTCGGAATCACGGGCCGGCGCGAGACGCGTGAAACCGATGTTCTGTTGCTGAAGGTAAAATGGCAAAATGCGCCCGGTTTGAAACCAACGTCCTCGAAAGCCGGAAGCTCCACGTCCAATGATGGCATTGGCCATTTGAGCCGCACCGATGGGCTCATTGATTACCTGATCTACGATCTTCAATATTATTTGCAGGTTCCAGTCGTTGACCGAACCGGGCTTGCCGGTCGTTTCGACGTTGATCTCACATGGGATGACGAAATGAAATGGGATGGCACCGGGCATTACTATTTCAGTAATCCTGACGGTTTGAAGCAGGTAGTCCTCGACCAGCTCGGCCTTGAACTTGTTCCCAGCCGCGAACCCGTCGAAATGTTGGTGGTGGAAAAGGCGAAATAGAATGTTTTGTTTCCGGTTTCCCGGCGCAGCGGCAAAAAATAGAAAATAAATGCCTGATTTCGCCTCGCATCGGCAATAAATAGTCAGATGCCCGATGTGAGCGACATGGACCTGTTGCTGGATTACCAGCGGCAAGGCTCGGAGGAAGCCTTTGCCGAACTGGTCCGGCGCCATGTCAACCTGGTTTATTCGGCGGCGCTCCGCCATGCCGGGATTGCCGCCCACGCCGAGGAAATCACGCAGGCGGTCTTTGTCATCCTCGCGCGCAAAGCCGCCGGCCTGCGCCCGGACACCATCCTCGATGCCTGGCTCTACGAAACAACGCGGTGGACGGCCTTGAGTTTTCTCCGCGGTGAACGGCGGCGGCAATGGCGCGAACAGGAGGCTTATATGCAATCCACCTTCCAGGAATCCACCGGCGATCCCGTCTGGCATCAACTCTCACCGCTGCTGGACGAGGCGATGTCGCGGCTTGGGAAAAAAGAGCGTGAAGCCGTGGTGCTGCGATTTTTCAAGGAGAAAAGCCTGCGCGAAGTTGCCGCGGCAATGCAGGTCACGGAAGCGGCGGCCCAAAGCCGGGTGCATCGCGCGCTGGAAAAATTGCACCGTTATTTTGCCCGGCGCGGCGTGAGTTCAACCACGGCCATCATCGCCGGGGCGATTTCCGCCAACTCCGTTCAAGCCGCGCCGGTGGCGCTGGCAAAAGCAGTGAGTGCCGTGGCGGCTGCCAAAGGCGCGGCGGCCAGTGGTTCGACTTTAACCCTCATCAAAGGAGCATTGAAACTTATGGCATGGACCAAAGCGAAAACGGCAATCGTCAGCGGCGTGGTTGTGTTACTTGCCGCCGGAACCACCACCATTACCGTCAACGAAATCCATGTGCGCCAAACCGAAAAACTATGGCGGGTTAACAAGGATCTTCCATCTGACCAAATTGACAAGCTGCCGCCGATGGTCAGGGTTCTGCCCACGAAATTTCAGTCTGCCTGGGTCACTTGGAACACGGGGTCAACGGTGACAAATTTGTGGGTTCCAACGTACGGGCCGGTGAAATTGCCGCCTATGCTTATGGCTTTCCTCGGCGGACGGGTTCACTTTGCTGAGGAGGAACCGACCAGCCAGTTTGACTTTGTTGCGACCTTGCCGCAAGGCTCCCGGGCGGCTTTGCAACGAGAGCTAAAGGTGAAGCTTGGCCTGGTTGGCCGCCGGGAAACAGAGAACATGGACGTATTGCTGCTCAAGGTTAACCACGCAAACGCTCCGGGTTTGAAACCGCCCAATCCCGAAGAAGACCATACTTATTGGAGCCCCGGAGTCTTCCATTCCTCGAATGCGACCATGGACACCGGCGCTCCGCGCTTCGACGGTCTGGCAGACTATTTGGAACGTTACTTCAAGATGCCAGTCATTGATCAAACTGACTTCACACAATATTTCAGTTTTGATCTGCGTTGGAAGGAAACGAGAGGTCATCCCAATCACGAGGGCCTGGAACAGGTTCTCCTGAACCAACTCGGCCTCGAACTGGTTCCCACCAACATGCCCATCGAAATGCTCGTGGTGGAAAATGTGAAATAGTTTGTCCAGTTTCGCGGTTCATGGACATCTTATCGGCAGATGACCGAATGGGATGACCATGAATTGCTCGCGGAATATGCCCGCACCGGATCCGAAGCGGCATTTGCCGTCCTGGTCGCGCGGTATGTAAACCTCGTCCATTCGGCCGCCTGGCGCTTCACCGGCAATCCGCATCACGCCGAGGAAATCACGCAGGCGGTCTTCATCATTCTGGCGCGCAAAGCCGGCGGATTGCGGCGCGGCACGGTGTTGTCCGGCTGGCTTTACCAGACCGCGCGGCTGACGGCGGCCAACTTTGTGAAGGGTGAAATCCGCCGCCAGCGCCGCGAACAGGAGGCTTATATGCAATCCATCTTGACCGAACCGGAACCGGCGGCCTGGGAACAAATTGCCCCGTTGCTGGATGAAGCCATGGGATGGCTGGGCGAGACCGACCGCAACGCCATCGTGCTGCGGTTCTTTGAAAACAAAACCGCACGGCAGGTGGCGACGGCGCTGAAACTAAACGAGGGGGCGGCGCATAAGCGCGTGAATCGCGCGCTGGAGAAGCTGCACCGATATTTTGCCCGGCGCGGTGTGAGTTCGACCACGGCCATCATCGCCGGGGCGATTTCCGCCCACTCCGTTCAAGCCGCGCCGGTGGCGCTGGCAAAGGCAGCAACGGCTGCGGCGATGACCAAAGGCGCGGTGGCTTCGACTTCAACCTTAACCCTCATCAAAGGAGCATTGAAAATCATGGCATGGACAAAAATGAAAACCGCGGTGGTTGCTGGAGCAGTTTTGATTCTGGCGACCGGCACAACAACTGTAGTGATTAAACATTACAATCATCATTCGCTTGGAGAACCGCCGCTAACCCCGGCCAACATGGCGTCTTTTCAGAAAGAATCCACCAAGCTTGTGCATGACATAAAAACGGCCACGATGGCTTGCATGCTTTTTGCCATGGATCACCGAAACCAACTTCCGACGAGTTTTGCGCAGCTCAACGCCTGGCAACAGCAAACCAGCCTTTTGGATGCGGATTGGGAGTTTGTTGCGGATGGTGACAAGCACAATTTCACCAATCCTGCCAAGACAATTTATGTCATGGAGAAAGAACCAAGGCGGTCTCCTGACGGAAAATTTGTCAAAGTTTATGCCACTGTTGATGGACGTGTTTTTTTGATCACGTCTCCGGTCGAAGATTTCACGGCGGTCGAAAAGCAGCGAGGCTTTCTGGTTCAACCAGCGAACTAGCTGCAGCAGCCGACATACTCGTCTCGCCGTAGCCGGGCGAAGGCGGAAGGAGGCTCCAATTATTTTGGATTGCCGATTTTCAGTTTGAGCCTCGTTACCTCGGCTGCTACGGAATTTTGAAAGTGCGCGAAAGATTTGTTTCCGGTTTCCCGGCGCGGCGGCAATATACCGGTTGAAACCATGTCAGAACCGGACAATCATTGATTGCCGAATTCAACGCCCGCCGCAGCGAGGAAGCCTTTGCCGCGCTGGTGCGGCAGCACGTCAACCTGGTTTTCGCCACGGCCTTGCGGCAGGTGGGCGATGCCGGCGCCGCCGAGGAAATCACGCAAAACGTGTTCGTGGCGCTGGCGCAGGCCGCCGGCAAATTGGGATCGCACCCGACCATCGCCGGCTGGCTCCACCAGACGGCGTTGAACAAATCCCGCGAATGGCTGCGCTCCGAATTGCGCCGGCGCAAGCGCGAACAAGTCGCGGTCAATCTGGACTTGGCCCGGGCGGAAGGCGATTCCGTGTGGTCGCCACTTGTGCCGTTGCTCGATGAGGCGCTCCTGGAGCTTCGCGAACCGGACCGGCTGGCGGTGATCCTGCACTACATGGAAGGCCGGACTTTCCATGAAGTCGGCTCGGCCCTCGGCATCGGCGAGGACACGGCGCGCAAGCGCGTCAATCGCTGTCTCGACCAGCTCACCCATTTCTTCCGCCGCCGTGGTTTTGCGGCGCCGGCGCTCGCGGCCGGCGCGCCGCTCTTCGCGCTTTCGTCGCACGCAGCCCCGGCGGGATTGGCGGCCTCCGCCACCACTGCCGGCGTGGCCGCCGCACATTCCGCAGCTTCAACTTCAACCTTAACCCTCATCAAAGGAGCATTGAAAATTATGGCGTGGACAAAAATGAGAACGGCAATTGTCGCTGGAGTTGTTGCGCTGCTGCTCGCGGCGGGAACAACAACTATAACAGTAAAAGAAATCGCTGCGCACCGAGACGAAATATGGCAGAAACGCTGGGACGTATCGATGGTGGATAAAATGCCGCCACAGGTCAAAATTCTTCCTGCGCTACGTTCACGGTCGGCGAAAACAGAAATTGCAGTCGTGGCGCATGGCGGCAAGCTGATTGGACTTGGGAACGACTTCCAAGATTTGTTGATAATGGCCTACCATTTTACCAAGAGCCAAATGATTTTTCTCACTGCTGTTCCAGAAGGCCGTTATGATTTTATATCAAATCTGCCAAAGGGTCAGGACGAAGCTTTGCAACGGGAAATCCAAAGGAAATTTGGTGTAATCGTGCGACGCGAAATGATCGAGACAAACGTTTTGAATCTCACAGTTCGATCCAGTCATGCCGACGGGTTGAGACGTAGCAACGCAAGAAGTCGCACCGCGTTTTCGGCAGGCCCGGGATCGCTCGTATGCCATGGACAAATGATTTATACATTCGTTGATTATCTTACACGCAGCTTGGGAACGCCGGTGATTGACCAAACCGGGCTTCACGAGAACTTGGACATTGATCTCAACTGGGATTCAACTACTGAAGGCTTGAAACAAGCGACGCTGGATCAACTTGGCCTTGAACTTGTGCCCAGCCGCGAGCCGGTCGAAATGCTCGTGGTCGAGCGGGTGAAAAATTGAAAATTCCTTGTCAGATTCCGCCGCCGGCGCACATATAATTGATGAATGACCGATGTGCCTGATGCCCGGTTGCTGGAACAATTCGCCCGGAACGGTTCCGAGGAAGCCTTTGCCGCGCTGGTGCAGCGGCACATTGCCCTCGTCCACTCCGTGGCGATGCGGCACACGGCCAATGCGCAGCACGCGCAGGACATCACCCAGGCCGTGTTTGTCATTTTGGCGCGCAAGGCCGGGACGCTCGGGCGCAGGACCGTTTTGCCCGGCTGGCTTTACCACACGGCGCGGCTGACAGCGGCCAATCTGCAACGGGCGGAAACGAGCCGCATCCGCCGCGAACAGGAGGCGTTCATGCAATCCCAGCTCCAAGAACCCGTCAACGACGCCCTCTGGCGTGAATTATCACCGCAACTGGATGAGGCGATGGCCGGTCTGGGCACGAGCGAGCGCGACGCGCTGGTGTTGCGGTATTTTCAGAACAAGAGCATGGCCGAAGTGGGAAAGTTCCTGGGACTGGAGGAAAACACGGCGCAAAAGCGCGTCAGCCGGGCCTTGGAAAAATTGCGAAAATTTTTCACGAAACGCGGCGTGAGTTCGACCACGGCCATCATTGCCGGAGTGATTTCCGCCAATTCCGTCCAGGCCGTGCCCGTGACGTTGGCCAAATCCGTGACCGCCGTGGCGCTGACCAAAGGCGCGGCGGCTTCGGCTTCAACTTTAACCCTCATCAAAGGAGCATTGAAAATTATGGCTTGGACGAAAGTGAAAACCGCCGCAGTTGCCGGGGCGGGCGTGTTGCTCGCCGCCGGTCTGACTACAATTACGGTCCAACAGATTTTCAGTCACCGGGAACACGCCGCCGGAGCCGGCGGATATGTGTTTCATTTTACTCTCTCCGGCTACCAAGGGGATTATCTGGGATTGCCCCGGCCCGGCAACACGCCGGAGAAGTTCGCTCCCGAATTCATCTCCCGTGAAACCCAGAGCGTCCACGGATTGGTATTCGCTCCGGACGGCGAGCAACTCGTTTATATGTGGGATGACCCGGCGGGCCAGCAAAAGGGCGTTCGCCTGGCCTACATGCGGCAGATGGACGGACGCTGGACGGATCCCGTCGTGCTTGAATTCTCCCGCACCAGCTCCTGCATCAACCCCGTGTTCAGCGCGGACGGGAAACGCATCATCTTTTCAAGATTTGCCGGCGGGCGGATGGACTATTGCAGCTGTGAAGTATCCGCCGATAAATACTCCGCGCCCCAAATCATCAAACCTCCCATTCCCACCCAATCGGCCATGCCGTTCAGCTACAGCGAGGATGCGTCGGGCGATGTTTATTTTTCCTGCGCCCTGCCGGGCAATCGCGGCGGCACGGACATTTACAAGCTGACCAAGCGGCGCGGCAATTTCGTGGTCGTTCCCATTTCATCGCTGTGTTCGCCGATGAACGATGATTCGCCGTTCGTTTCCGCCGACGGCCGATATCTGGTTTTCAATCGTGGCAGCCAGTCCGCGTCCGGCCAATGCGACGTGATGTTCAGCTATCGCACGGCGGATGGCGGCTGGTCGCCGCCGGTCAATTATGGCAGGCACATCGGCGCCACGGACATCAACTGGCGTCCCACCATCACACCCGACGGAAAGTATTTGTTCTTCGGGATGCGCAGCGGGACAAATTTCGGCATTTATTGGGTCAGCGCCAGCGTGCTCGAAGAGTTAAAGCCGAAGGATGAGTGAGCCGGCGGCCATCTACCGTTGATCAATCCCGGAAGCATGGTCGAAGGATTGAAAAATAAATTGTCCCCTTTTGCCTTTCGGTGTGCATGAATAAGGTGGATGACCAATGATGACATGCGGTTGGTGCGGGAATACGCCGTGCACCAATCCGAGAGCGCCTTCGCCGCGCTCGTTTCACGTCACACCAATCTGGTCTATTCGGCGGCGTTGCGGCAGACGCGCGATCCGCAACTGGCGGAGGAAGTCACCCAGGTCGTGTTCATCATTCTGGCGCGCAAGGCGGCCTCGCTCGGGGCGAAGACCATTCTTATCGGCTGGCTTTATCGCACGGCCGGCTACGTTTCCGGCAGCGCGCTCAAACGGGAACTCCGCCGTCAACACCGCGAACAGGAGGCTTACATGGAATCCGAACTTGACGCCCAGGCCGGTTCAACCTGGAACCAATTGTCGCCGCTGCTGGACGAAGCCATGTTGCGGCTGGGCCAGACTGACCGCGACGCGCTGGTGCTGCGTTTTTTTGAAGGCCGCAGCCTGAATGAAGTCGGGCACGCCCTGGGCGCGAGCGAGGAAGCCGCCAAGAAGCGCGTGAACCGGGCGCTGGAAAAATTGCGGAGTTTTTTCGCAAAACGCGGCGTGAGTTCAACCACGGCCATCATTGCGGAAACGATTTCCGCCCATTCCGTTCAAGCCGCGCCGGTGGCGCTGGCCAAAGCAGCAACGGCTGCCGCGATTACCAAAGGCGCGGCGGCTTCGACTTCAACCCTAACCCTCATCAAAGGAGCATTGAAACT
>CAWFZJ010000016.1:0-140948 GCA_963820205.1 uncultured Verrucomicrobiae bacterium | reverse complement strand
TCGAGATAAGTCGTGAGCGACGCGCCCTTGTCGCGTTTGCTCATCTTGGAGCCGTCGCCGTTCAGGATGAGCGGGATGTGCGCGTAGTGCGGCGGCTTTACGCCAAACGCCTTGAAAAGCGCGATGTGCTTGGCGGTGTTGCTCAAATGGTCCTCGCCGCGGATGACGTGCGTGACGTCCATTTCCAAATCGTCAATCACGTTCACCAGATGAAACACCGGCTGGCCGTCCGAGCGCTGAATGACGAAATCGGGGTCTTCCTCCTCGCGGTCGGTCAGTTTGCGGACGACTTCGCCGACGACCAAATCCTGGATGACGACCGGCTCGCGCTGCATTTTGAATTTGACCGCGCCTTCGTGTTCGTAGGCGAGGCCGCGCGACAGCAACGCCTCGACGCGGCGCTGGTAATTTTCCTTCCGCTGGCTTTGGAAATAGGGGCCGAAGCCGCCCTTGCCCGGGCCGGTGGCGTCGCCGGTGAGCGGGCCTTCGTCCCAGTCCAGGCCGAGCCAGCGCAGGCCGTTGAGGATGACGTCCACGGCCTCCTGCGAATTGCGCGCGGCGTCGGTGTCCTCGATGCGGAGGATGAACGTGCCGCCGGTGTGGCGGGCGTAAAGCCAGTTGAAGAGCGCGGTGCGCGCGCCGCCGATGTGCAAATAACCGGTCGGCGAAGGGGCAAATCTGACACGAGGTTTCATGGATTGAATTTAACCACGGATGAACACGGATTGAACACGGATAAATTTGTATAACGGGAAGTTTTTGATTGAAGCTGGCGGCACACAAGCCATGTCCCGAATGACTAATGACGAAATCCTAATGCCTAAAGAATAACAAAACCCGAATGATCAAATGATTCTCGCGACGGGCACTTGAGATTCGTCATTGGGAATTCTTTCGTCATTCGCGATTTAGGGCTTGGGAATTCCTGCGGCAACCGAAGATTTGATAAGATCGTCACAATATTCCAGGCATCAGCGCGGTTGGTCCAATTGCTGCAATACTGCGCAGAGCGCGGCCAGGCGTGGCACGGGCACGCCGGCCTTTTGCGCCCGGCGCAGCGGTTCGAGAAACATGCTCTCCAGTTCCAACGGCCGGCCCAGTTCGAAATCCAAAAGCGTGGATGCCTTGTAAGCGCCCATTGTCCGCGTGCGTTCGATTTGTTTTTCGGCGAAGGCAACGGGAATTTCAAACCCCAGCGCGCCGGCGGCGGCAATGACTTCCAGCATCAGGTCGCGCAGGAGTTTTTCCCAGCGCGGGTCGGCGAGCAGTTTGTCGGTGGTAAGGACCGGTTGAGGGTTGAGGGTTGAGGGTTGAGTGACCAGGGCTTCATAGCCGGCTGCGCCGGCGACGCCGAGTCCGTTGAACGGAATGTTCCAGACCAGTTTTTCCCATTGGGCCTGCGCCAGGTTGTCCGTGACTTTGCAGGGCACGGTGGCATCGCGAAACATTGCCGCCAGCTTCTGCGTGCGCGGCCCGGTCTGGCGCTGGAACTCGCCCAGCACGATCAGTCCCGTATTTCAGGTGATGGATGACGCCCGGTTCGACGCGGTTGAGGCAAACAAAGCAAAGTCCGCTGAGAATCTGTTCCGGCGGAAAAAGCCGCGCCAATTGTTCCGTATTGCCCAAACCGTTTTGCAGCGTGACGACGGCGGTCTGCGGCCCGACCAAGGGAGGCAGTAATTTCGGGAATTGATCGTTGGCGGTCGTTTTCAGTCCGATCAGCACCACGTCGCAGACGCCGATTTCGTCCGGCGTCCGGGCGCAGCTGCGGGTGGATGGTGAAGTTGCCGACGGGACTGCGGATGGTCACGCCCTTTTGGCGCACGGCCTCGAAGTCGGAGCGGAGCAGGAAATGGACTTCCTGCCCGGCGTGACAAAGCCTGGCGCCGTAGTAGCTCCCCACGGCCCCGCAACCGACAACGGCGATTTTCATGGAAATGGAATGTTGGGATAATGGAGTAATCGGAGTGTTGGAATGAGGTCATCGCATTACTGCATTACTGACCATCGACTGCCGGCACGCCAACAAAAAAGGCGCTCCGAAAAATCCAGAGCGCCTGCTTGTAAATCCGGTAAATTACTTGCCGCCGAGGATGGCGTCTTTCGCGGCTTTGGCGACGCGGAACTTGACGACGCGCTTGGCCGGGATCGGATGGTCTCGCCGGTCTTGGGGTTGCGGCCCATGCGGGCGGCGCGGTTCTTCAGCACGAGCTTGCCGATGCCGGGCAGCGTGAAGGTGTCCTTCGCGTGCTTGTAGGCGAGGGTGGCGATGTGTTCGAGAATTTCCACCGCTTGCTTTTTGGAGATTTCAGCCTTTTCAGCAATTGCGGCGGCGAGTTGGGATTTCGAGAGTGCGTTTGCCATAATCGGTGTCCTTGATGGTTGTTGTTGTTTTACGGTTTTGTTTAAAAAGTCATTTGACTTGGTGGAATTAAAGAAGTTCACCCGCTTTGTGCAAGCAAAAAATCACAAAAAATCAGGGTTTTCTTTTCACCGCCCAAGACCCGCCTGAGACCCGGACTTGACTTCGCGGAGCATTTTCACACCATCCGCCCGTGGCACTCTTCACCATTCAAAGCGAGTTTCGCTACGAAGTCGTCCGCAAAATCTTTGAGGGCGGCATGGGAATTGTCTATGAAGCCGAGCAGCATGGCGCGCGCGATTTCGCCAAGCGCATCGCCATCAAGATCATCCGCTCCCATTACGCGAGCCAGAAGATGTTCATCGAGAATTTCATCGGCGAGGCCAAGCTCGTCGCCGATTTGATCCACACGAACATCGTCCAAACCTACCATCTCGGCGAAGCCAACGGCGTGTGCTTCATCGCCATGGAATTGATTCGCGGCGTGAATCTGGAGCAATTCAGCCGCCAGATGGCCGACAAACGCCGTGTGTTGCCGAAGGAACTCGCCGTGTTCATCACCAGCCGGGTCGCGCGCGGGCTGGCCTACGCGCACGCCAAAACCGACAAGGACGGCCGGCCGCTGGGCATCGTTCACCGCGACGTGAGTTTCAAAAACATCATGGTGGCTTTTGAGGGCGACGTGAAGCTGACCGATTTTGGCGTCGCCAAGGCGCGCGGCTTTTTGACCGATCAGGAGGGAGAAGTCATCGCCGGCAAGGCCGATTACATGAGTCCCGAACAGGCGGATTTTCAAGTGACCGACAAACGTTCCGACCTGTTTTCCGCCGGGGTCGTGCTGGCGCATCTGTTGCTGGGGCGGAATTTGTTCAAGGGCGAAAACGCCGAGGAATCGCGCAGCCGCATCCTGAACCAGCCGATTCCCGATTTTCGCGCGCTCGACCCGCGCATTGACGACAAGCTCAACGACATTCTGCATCACTGTCTGGCGCGGGATTTGACCCGCCGTTACGCGACCGCCGACCAGTTGATGTATGACCTCGAATACTACATCTACCACAGCGGTTACGGCCCGACCAACGAGACGCTCGGCAAATTCATCCGCGACCTGTTCGGCCAGACCGCTCCCCATCAGGCCGAGGACACGCACGTTAAAACCATCATCCTCGAAGAAACCGCGCGGCTCAACGAACGCGCCAAATAAATGAAACGCGCTCCCGCCCAAACCGTCAAACTTGGGCTGATTCAAACCGCCTGTTCCGCCGACCCGGACGCGAATTTGAAAAAAACGCTTGCGCTCGCCGGACGCGCGGCCCGGCGCGGCGCGCAAATCATCTGCACCCAGGAACTGTTCCGCTCGCAGTATTTTTGCCAGCGCGAAGACCACAAAAATTTCAAACTGGCCGAACCCATTCCCGGCCCCACCACCGACGCCTTTTGCCGGCTCGCCAAAAAACACCGGGTCGTCGTCATCGCGTCGCTCTTTGAGAAGCGCGCCGCCGGCGTTTATCACAACACCGCCGCGATCATTGATGCCGACGGCTCGCTGCTGGGCCGCTATCGGAAGATGCACATTCCCGACGACCCGCTTTATTACGAGAAATTTTATTTCACGCCCGGCGACCTCGGCTTCAAGGCCTGGCAGACGCGCTACGGCAAAATCGGCGTGCTGATTTGCTGGGACCAATGGTATCCGGAAGCCGCGCGGCTCACCGCGTTGCAAGGCGCGCAAATCCTGTTTTACCCGACCGCCATCGGCTGGCATCCCCGCGAAAAGAAAAATCTCGGTGAACGCCAGCACGACGCCTGGGAAACCATCCAGCGCAGCCACGCCATTGCCAATGGCTGCTACGTGGCCGTGGCCAATCGCGTCGGGCACGAAAAACTTGCGGGCAAAGGCATTGAATTCTGGGGCCAAAGTTTCGTGGCCGGGACCTCCGGCGAAATCCTCGCCAAGGCCGGCGCGGCCAAGGAGGAAATTTTGATTGTGCCCATTGATCTCGCCAGCGTGGACACCGCGCGCACGCACTGGCCATTTCTGCGCGACCGGCGGATTGATGCTTACGGAAACCTGACGAAGCGGTTTGTGGATTGAGCCAAAGTCGCGGAGCGACGGGCGGAAATTAGCCTGCTGCGAAGTGGCTGGTGTCAGCTCAATTCGTGGTTGGCGAGTTTCCCGCATCGTCCGCGCAACGCAACACAATTGTGTTCGCACCTGAGTTCAATTGAATTTCGGCCATCATTTTCTATTTGCCCGCTCTTGATTTTCAGCCGCCGGTGAAGCATTTTACATCTCAAGGATTAACAAAACGAAACGAAAGGATTAAAAATTATGGCACATGAACTACCTGCTCTGCCCTATCCCAAGGAAGCCTTGGAACCGCATATTGACGCGCTGACGATGGAAATCCATCACGACCGCCATCACAAGGCTTACGTGGACAACCTCAACAAGGCCATCGCCGGCAACGCCGCGCTCGAAGCCAAACCGCTCGACGCGTTGATCAAGGACCTCGCGTCCGTGCCGGACAACAACCGCGGCCCGGTGCGCAACAACGGCGGCGGCCATTGGAACCATTCGTTCTTCTGGAAAATTCTCGCGCCCAAGACCGGCGGCGCGCCCGCCGGCAAACTCGGCGACGCCATCAAGGCCGCATTTGGCTCCTTTGCCGACTTTCAGGCGAAGTTTGAAGCGGCGGGCATCGGCCGGTTCGGCAGCGGCTGGGCCTGGCTCGTCTCGAACGGCGGCAAACTGGAAATCGTTTCCACCGCCAACCAGGATAATCCGCTCATGGGCAAAGCCATCGCCGGGTGCGAAGGCAAGCCGTTGCTCGGCGTGGACGTTTGGGAACATGCCTACTACCTCAAATACCAGAACAAGCGCGCGGATTATCTGAAGGCGGTCTGGAATGTGATCAACTGGAACGAAGTTGCCAGGAACCTCTGAGCCGCAAAGTTTGTTTTGTCTGCCAGCACGCAGGTGAAAGAAGGCGTGTTTTTTTGGAAAATCACATTCCTTTTTTCCGTCCTGCGGACACCCTCTCCCCGCCATGCGGGGCGAGGGGCGGTCAGTTTGGATTCGATTACATTTGAAGAACTTTTTATCAGCGAAAAACGCGAAATAAATTTTCTTTTCGTGTGGTAAGCGCAATTGGCGGTTTTTAAAGCCACAATCCGTGTCCATCCGCGGTTTCATCGAATAGATACGGCTTCTGTCTTTGATGTCCATTGGAAAATAATCTGTTCCCTTTTCGCCTGGGCGGACATTAATAGACAGATGCTGGAGCTGGATGACATTGAATTGCTGGCGCAATACGCGCGGGATAATTCCGAGGCGGCGTTCGCCGCGCTGGTGACGCGCCACGTGAATCTGGTGTATTCCACCGCGTTGCGCAACGCCGGCAACCCGCACGCGGCGGAGGAAATCACGCAGGCGGTCTTCATCATTCTGGCGCGAAAGGCGCGGAGTTTGTCACCGCAAACCGTTCTCTCCGGCTGGCTGTATCAAACCGCGCGGCTGACGGCGGCCAATTTCCTGCGCGCGGAAATCCGCCGCCAAAACCGCGAACAGGAGGCTTACATGAAATCGCTCTTGAACGAACCGGAACCCAATGTCTGGCCCCAGATCGCCCCGCTGCTCGATGCGGCGATGGCGCGTCTGGGCGAGAAGGACCGCAACGCCGTGGTGCTGCGATTTTTTGAGAACAAAAGCCTGGGCGAAGTGGGACGGGCCTTGGGCGCGAGCGAAGACGCGGCCAAAATGCGCGTGAACCGCGCGCTGGAAAAGCTGCGAAAATTTTTCTCCAAACGCGGAATCGTTTTTCCCGCGGCGCTGATTGCGGGAGCGGTTTCGGCCAATTCCGTCCACGCCGCGCCTGCTGGACTGGCAATCACCGTGACTGCGACCGCCGCGAAAGGGGCGGCGGCCGCAACCTCAACTCTGACCCTGGTAAAAGGAGCGTTAAAACTTATGGCTTGGACAAAAATAAAAACCGCCGCCGTCACAGGCGCGGTCATACTTCTGACCGCCGGCACCGGCGTCGTCGCGATCAAAACCGTTCATGCGGCGTGGTCGGCGGGAGCGCCGGACATTCAAGGCGCCTGGGAAGGTGTTTTGGATACTGGTGGACCGGGGGTTCAAAAAGGGGAGACGACCAAGACACGCGTGGTGGCCAGGATTTTCAAAAAGAACGGATCCTACTACTCGACCGCCGACACCATTGACGAAGGCCGGAGGGATGTTCCGATCAGCAAATTTGTCTATCAATATCCTTCGGTGCATATCGAACTGAAGGAGCTGTCCTCGTCATACGAAGCCACAGTGAATTCCGACGCGACAGAGATATCCGGCACGTTCAAAACGGGGGACCGGCAGACGCCGTTGGTGATGAAACGAACCACGGAACCGGATGCCGTGCCTGAGTCGCTGGCCGAGGGTGATTTCGCGCCCCGCCGGGATTCCGACCTGCAAGGCTATTGGAAGGGAACGTTGAAAGCGGGCAATTTTACGCTGCGTCTGAGTGTGAAATTGCCGAGCCGGCCAAAGGAACATTTCGCGCCGAGTTGGATAACGTTGATCAGGGCCATCCCGGCCAGCCAATGTCCGTGAGTTACGATCCGCCCAACGTGAAGCTGCCGGTCATGACCGGCTCCGGCATGTTCGAGGGCCGGCTCAACGGGAATGACATGGAAATGGCAGGGAACTGGATTGAAGGCGGCCGCACTTCCCTATGACCTTCAAGCGCGCGGATTGGCAGGCCGAACAAGCCCGGGAGGCGCAAAAAGATTATTCTCATGCCGGCCCGAATGACCTGCCGGGGCACTGGAAAGGGACATTGAAAGCCAACGGAACAACATTCCAACTGGCCATTGCTGTTACCAAACTGCCGGACGGAACATTTTCCGGATCGTTGATCAGTCCCAATCTGGGAGGATCTGAAATTCCGGCCAACAACATCCAGTTTGTTCCTCCCAATGTGCGCCTGGAATGGAGCGCCATCGGCGGCTCCTTCAACGGAAAACTTGAAAATGGCAAACTCACCGGCGCGTGGCGGCAGGGCGGCGGGGCGGTCCCGTTGGTATTGGAAAGAAACGGTGTAAATTGATTGTCTCCTTTCGGCTTGGACGTCCATGTTTTAATAGACGCGACAAAAGAAAAAATATGCGGATTTTCCGGTGGCGGTGTCTGTTTATTGAAGCGATGTGCGTAACGAACCCGGCGCGGGTTGCTGGCGGTAAAAAATTTGAAACTTTTCCTGCTGCATCCGGGTTTTAGCGAGTAGAATTCGTATTGCCGGGCAGGAACGTTGTCCGGTGGCGGAGTCTTGTGGTTGAAACTGTGAAACGAATCTTTAATCAACGTGGCAGCGCTGGAACCAGCCTCAACCCCGGCTCCATCAACGAAATTTCATACTTATGGCATCGTCAAAAGTGAAAACTGCAGCCATCGGAACGGCGGCGGTGATTCTGGCCTCCGGCGTGGTTCTGTTGGGGGTCAAAACCGTTCACCGGGTGCGGTCGGCGCACGCTCCGGACATTCAAGGCGCTTGGGCGGGCACCTTCGAAGCCGGTCAGCAGAAGTGGCCGTTGATGTATAAAATATCCGGGTCTAAAGGCTCCTATCACGCTGTCGAGGTTGATCCTTATCAAGGGGTGAGGGAAATTGCAGTCAACCGGCTCATCTACGACTATCCCAAGGTCCGCATCGAGCAGAATGCCATCGGCTTCACTTACGAAGCGATATTGAACCCGAAGACGATGGAAATGTCGGGCACTTGGAAACAGGGCAAAGGCTCCGGGCCGTTTGCCATGAAGCTGAATGCCCTGCAGGAGGCGTTTCCCGAACCCATGGCTGAAAGCGATTACGCGCCGCGGAAGGATTCGGACCTGCAGGGTTATTGGAAAGGAACATTGAAGCCGGGAAACACCACGCTTCAGGTGGCCCTAAAAATTGCCGAGCGGGCAGATGGCACCTTTCGGGCGGCGGGGGATAGTCCGGACCAGGGATCGAAAGATGTCGAAGCCACATCCGTTACCTACAACCGGCCCACGGTGAAGGTCGAGTTCGGCGGGATTGGCGGCGTTTTTGAAGGCACGGTGGACGACAGCGACCGGGTCATCACTGGAAACTTGACCCAGGGAGGCCAGGCAATGCCGTTGACTCTGGAACGCGCCAAACCTGAAACCGCCGCAGCGCTTGACCCGGCCATCGAGGCGCAGAAAGATTATTCCCACACCAGCCCGAATGATTTGCCGGGGCATTGGCAGGGAACCCTGGATGTCAAACAAGCCGGGGTAAAACTCCGTCTGGCCGTGAACATCGCCAAGCTGCCGGACGGCAAGTTTTCCTGCACGATGATCAGTCTCGATCAAGGCGGGGGCGAAATTCCCGCCAGCACCATCCAGTTTGTTCCGCCCAACGTGCATCTGGAATGGAGTGCCATCGGCGGCTCTTTTCATGGAAAACTTGAAAACGGCAAAATCTCCGGCGCCTGGCGTCAGGGGGGTGGAGCGCTCCCGCTGGTGTTGGAAAGGAACCGGGCACAATGAACCGGCATACCACCCAATCGAGGCGAGGGAATTTGACTTTTTGTCGCATTGGACCGGATGGCGGCGCTTTACCAACGGAAAAATGACGGACCATGGAAGGAACATTGCTTTATGACTAAACTGAGTTCATTCAAACCAAACAAACCGATCCGGGGATTCACATTGATCGAGCTGCTGGTGGTCATCGCCATCCTCGGCATCCTCTCGGCGCTGTTGCTGCCCGTCTTGAGCAAGGCCAAGAACCGGGGCAGCCAGGTGACCGACCTCAACAACCTCAAGGAGCAAACCATGGCCCTCAATATGTATGCCACTGACCATGACGACATCATCCCCTGGCCCAATTGGGACGGTGGCAACTTCGACCGCCAAGGCTGGCTTTACAAGCTGGACATGAACAGCGCCGGGCCGGAGGCATTCAAGGTGGAAACCGGATTGTTCTGGGCCGTCTTGCACAACCCCAATCTCTACCTTTGCCCGATGGATCATCCGGAGGCCCTCGTTGACGGGCAGGCGCGCCCGCAACAAATCTCCAGCTACGCGATGAACGGCGCGGTGGTCGGTTTCCCGGGTAATTCAGTTGATATCAACACCATTACGCCGGTCAAGCTGCAGCGCATGCAGGCGGACGACTGCGCGTTTTGGGAGACGGATGAGACCCATCCATCTTATTTCAATGACGGCGCCAACTACCCGGGCGAAGGTGTCAGCGCCCGGCATTTTGAAGGCGGCATTCAGGGAACGTTTGGCGGCGCGGTCAGCTACATCAAACTCAAGGACTGGTATAATGACGTGAATTACACCGGTCGCAACCGCCTCTGGTGCAATCCCAACAGCCCGGATGGCGGCAATGCGGAAACCGGGCATAATCCTGCACCATAGATCCAGACCGCATCTATTCACTGAAACCACGTGAAGGGCCATTCGGGTCACCCAGTTCTTGATATTATCATATTGACCAGCCGTAATTGCCCGGATACTGGGCGTCATTTTCAACATTTTGTCAGATTGGCCCGACACGAAACCGGCAACTGGTTTTGCTTTTTGGGTGAGGCGAGCGTCCTCGCGAGCCGGCTCGTCGGCAGCCTCGCTCCACCAAACTGACACACCACCTGGCCCGCGATGCCGCGTCCACATTGAAATGCCTAGATTGTGTTATTGCAATCGGATTCGAACCGTTCGCCCAGCCGGGGTAAAGCTTCCCGGCAGTAAGGCAAACGGCGCGCGTTGCCGCCGGATGAATCCGGCGTTCCGGCGGCGGTGCCTGGCGGACCCCGCGAAACTTCTTGTGCCCGATTGGGATTTTGACCATATTATTTACTACTAATCTAATCGCGGGGTGGAGCAGCCCGGTAGCTCGTCAGGCTCATAACCTGAAGGTCGCTGGTTCAAATCCAGCCCCCGCAACCAATTCAACCCCGCACGTGCGGGGTTTTTTATGCCTGTAGCGGGGGGCTGCCTGCCGTATCTGACGGCCTCTCGCCGCCTGGCCACAAAGCCGATCTCATGTTTTGACCTCGCTTCCACACAGACCACCCGGCTGGAAGCCGGCGATACGGCAGCCAGAGGGATTGCTGCCGCCACAGGGCAGCGCCAAAATGCGCTCCCAAAACGGCGCCAGCCCGCACCCACCTCCCGGATGACACCGGCTTTCGGTGCGCGGCAGGCGCGCTCAAAATGTTTCCCTTGCTAAACGAATACGCTATATTGAGTCGAAGTTGTGCCCATTGTAATGAGTCGCTTAAAAATAAAAGTCCTTGCTTCCATCGTATCCGCGGTGCTGGCCGGGTTTGTCATCGTCGTCGGCTGTGCCGCCCAGAAGCCTGTTCCGCCGCCACCGCCCGCGGCAACATCAACCAACTTCTCCCTGGGGCCGGGGCCGAACGACCCGCGCATCGCCTACGTCACGGCGCGGTTGCTGGAGGAATTTCATTACTCGCAACAACTGCTCGACGCGGACCTTTCCGGGAAGTTTTTTGACGGTTATTTGGAAACGCTGGATCCGAGGCACGAAAATTTCCTCCAGTCCGACCTGGCCGAATTCGCTCATTACCGGACGAATCTCGACACCTTCACCATCAGCTACCAACGGCATCGCCAACCTCACGCCCGCTTATGAAATTTACCGGCGCTACCTTGAACGCATTCAACAACGCGCTGACTATGTGAACGAACTGTTGAAGGAGGACAAATTCAAATTCAACACCGACGAACACATTCTGCTCGACCGGCGCCACGCGCCCTATCCCGAAAGACCTCGACGAGGCAAAACACCTTTGGTCGCAGCGATTGCGTTTCGAGTATCTGCAGGAAAAACTCAGCCGCGAAATTTCGCCGACCAACAGCGCGTTGATTTTGACCCTGCCCAAATCCGCCACGGCGGAAATCGCCGACACCCTGGCGCGGCACTACCGCTGGAATTTGCACATGGCGACAAATTGGGACGGCGCGGACATTTTGCAGGCGTATCTCAACGCGCTGGCGCATGCCTACGACCCCCATTCGGATTACTTCAACCCCGAACACGCGCAGGATTTTTCCATCGACATGAGCCTGTCGCTTTTCGGCATCGGCGCGCAACTCCGCGAGGACGATGGCTATTGCAAGATTGATCTGCTCATTCACGGCGGCCCGGCGGAAAAAAGCAAACAAGTCAAGGAAGGCGACCACATTTTGGCCGTCGCGCAAAGCAATCAACCGCCGGTGGATGTCGTGGACATGGAACTGGGCAAGGCCGTCCAACTCATTCGCGGCCCCAAAGGAACCGAGGTGCGGCTGACCATCAGTCCCGTGGAAGACCGCGCCGCCCGCCGCGTGGTGACTTTGATCCGCGATGAAATCAAACTTGAGGACCAGGAAGCCAAGGCCCAACTCATCGAATGGCCGGATGGCCACGGCGGCACCAACCGGATTGGGGTTGTTGATTTGCCTTCATTTTACGCCCCGGTTGATTTGTCCGGCAACTCAGGACACACCATGCCGAAATACACGTCCGTTGATGTCGCTAAACTGATTAAAAAACTCGAACAGGAAAAAGCCGCCGGCATCATTCTCGATTTGCGCGGCAACCCCGGCGGTTCGCTCGAAGAAGCCGTCAAGCTCACCGGCCTTTTCATCAAGGAGGGCCCCGTCGTGCTCGCCCGTTCGCCCGACGGCTCGGTGAATGTGGACAGCGACACCGATTCCTCCGTGCTTTACGCCGGCCCGCTCGTCGTGCTCGTCAACCGTCTCAGCGCGTCCGCGTCGGAAATCGCCGCCGCCGCGCTGCAGGATTACGGCCGCGCGCTCGTCGTCGGCGACATTTCCACCTTTGGCAAGGGCACAGTTCAGAATTTGAATCCGCTGCGCCCCTTTTGGCCGAAAACCGCGTCCGCGACCAACGATCCCGGCACGGTCAAAATCACCATCCGCAAATTTTATCGCGTCAGCGGCGCTTCGACGCAGTTGAAGGGTGTCATGCCCGACATTGTTCTGCCCGACCATCTGAATTATTCAACGCAATTGGGCGAAAGTTCGCTCGATAATCCGCTGCCTTGGGACACTATTTCGAGCGCCAATTACTCCAAATTGAATTTGGTCCAACCATATCTCGACGAACTGCTTCGGCGCTCGAACGAGCGCCTCGCCACAAATCAGGATTTCATCTACATCCGCCAGGACATTGATGAATTCCAAAAATTGCAGGCCGACAAAACCGCCTCGCTCAACGAACGCGAACGTTTGAAAGAGCGGCAGGACGCTGATGCCCGCCAGAAGGCGCGCGATCAGGAACGCGCCGCGCGCAAGGCGCCGGACGTGAAAGTTTATGAATTGACCGTGGAGAAGGCCGGCGAACCCGGCCTTCCGCCGCCGTTGGGCGAGACCAACACCGTGACGGCAGCCACATCGCCGGCCCGCCCGCTTCCGGCGCCGGCCGGATCCACAAGCGTTGTCGCGGCGCCACCGCCGCCGCCGGCCGCCGTTGACCCCATGCTGGACGAAACGGAACGGATTCTCGAAGATTACATTTCGCTTTTATCGTCGAATCAGATGTTGATTGCAAATTAGTGGACCTTCATGAAAACGTTCACCGCGTTTTTTTGTTTGTTGTTCGTGGCCAACGGCGTCCTGGCCGACGTTTATTCGGCGGCGATTCAGCGGGCCAAAAACGTCACCGCCAATGCCAGCAACACACGGCAGGACAATCCATCGCCGCCCACCCAGCCATCATCCGCTCCGCTGGCGCAAAACAATCCGCCGCCGGACCCGGTGCTCGAAGCCACCCTGCAAAACATCGCGGCTCTCCGCGCCGATTTTGACGTCTTGGGCGGCCGGGCCAACACCAATTCGGCGGCTGCGCAGAAGTCGTTGTTGATGAGTCATCTGACGGCGGCGGCCTCGGGCGCGAAACCGGCGGCGGCGTCCGTTTCCAAACTGGCGGCGGACCTGATGAACGCCCTGGCTGGAAATGAAAAACTGCGCCCGCAACATCAAAAACTGGCGCAGGATGTCCATGCCATTTTCAACAGTTCGCATCTTTCGGTGGCGCAACAGCAGAAAATATTCGCCGATGTCCATACCCTTTTGCAAAACGGCGGAGTGCCGCCGGACGACGCCACCAACGTTGTCAACGACATCAAGACCATTGCAACCGAAACAAATAAATGAAACCGACGGTTTGCATTTTAGCCGTTTTCGCCGCGCTGAATTTATCCGCGCTGGCGCAACCCACCAACACCATGAACCCAAACAAAACTGAACTCGCCACGTTGGGCGGCGGCTGCTTCTGGTGCATGGAAGCCGTCTTCGAGCGGCTCCCCGGCGTCAAATCCGTCACCAGCGGCTATGCCGGCGGGCACACGACGAACCCGACTTATCCGCAGGTTGGCAGCGGCGATACCGGTCATGCCGAAGTCACGCAAATTGAATTTGATCCCGCGAAAATATCCTACGAGAAGCTGCTCGAAGTTTTCTGGCAGGCCCATGACCCGACCGCGTTGAATCGCCAGGGAGCGGATGAAGGCACGCAGTACCGCTCCCTCATCCTTTACCGCGGCGAAGCGCAAAAACTGGCGGCGGAAAAATCAAAGGCAGCGGCGCAGAAGAATTTCAAGCACCCCATCGTCACCGAAATCGCGCCGTTCACAAAATTTTACCCGGCCGAAGGCCACCATCAAAAATACTACGACCACAACCCCAACGCGCCCTACTGCCGGGTGGTTATCGCGCCCAAGCTGGAGAAATTGGAGCAGGAAAAGGTGATTGAGACGAAACCGCAGCATTGATGGGGAAGCCATGGATTGCGCGGATTGGGAATTCCGAAACAGATCGCTTCTTGACGGGAAAGGCGGCATCTCGTAGTCACCCGGCATGCGTAATGAAGAAAAACAGCCTGCCAGCCTGGTTTCATTGGTTGCGGTGCTTTTCGCGCTGATAGTGGTTTTTCACCTTGGTAACGCGTTGATGGGAAAGTCTCTTTTCCGCGCCATTCATCTTGGCACCGCTCTGGAATACGCACAGGGTCCCATTCATCTGCTGCGGCCCGTGATCGTGGGATTTGATGCCAACGACGCTCCGATGGCACAGGAACCGCCACTCTGGCAGGCGGCAACCGGGTTGCTTTTCAAAGTCACCGGGTCCACGTGGTATGGCTGGGCCAACTTGGTGTCGTTGCTTTGCTTCGCCACCGCCCTTTGGCCGTTCTTCCAATTGGCCCGCCAATATGTCGGCGGACGCGCCGCCTGGTGGGGCCTGGCTTTTTTCCTGGCTGAACCGCTGATCGTCTTCGCGGCCGGCCTGGCTTCCACCGACGCTTTTTGTCTGACCGTGATGATCTGGTTTCTTTTCTTCGCCGACAAAATGGTTCGCACCGGCCAGTTACGCTGGTGGCTGCCCACCGCATTATTTGCCTGTTTGTGTGCCGTCTCAAAATTGCCGTTTTTCATGACCGCCGGGTTCTGCGGCATTTTCATGCTGCTGGTGAACGGCATCCGGGCCTGGCGCCCATGGCTCCTGCTGGCCGGCGCAGGGATTCTAGCAGCGGGAGTTTTTTGCGGCTGGACGCATTACACGGATTCCCTGGCCGCCCAAGCGGAATATCCCTACGTCGAACTCCGGGTCTCGGAGAATCCCTTCATTCACTTTTGGTATTTTGGAAACCTGCACGAGCGGTTGAGCCCCGGATTTTGGGTGAAAGGCGGCTGGCGGTTCCTGCATGCGACCTTGGGCAGCCTGCCCTTCGTGGTATTGTTGTCGGTCGCCTGCATCCGTCCGGGCAATCGCCTGCCGAAACTGTGGCTGCTGGCCATGTTCCTGACCACGCTGGTGTTCACCAATCTCGTCCTGGTCCACTGGCATTATTATCTCATGTGCTGCCCGGCGGTGGCCATGCTTTGCGGCGTCACACTGGCCCGTTGGGACGAATTATGGGCACAACAAATGCCCCAATCCTGGCTGCGGCTGACTTTGGCCGGCCTGGCGCTGGTGCTTTCCGCCGTTGATGGGCTGATTGCAATGAAAGTTTCCATTTATTACGACAGCTACCCGAAGAAAATGAGTTCCCTCATCTGTCAGTACACCAAACCCGATGACCGCCTGATCCTCTTTGGCGGTGACTGGGGCGGCGAGGAACTGTTTCGGTCCGGACGAAAGGGTTTTTATGTTTACAGCGTGGACAATTTTCAACGGGCCGCCACCACCAAGGGACTCGTTGACCTGCTGAACAGCGAAACGGACCTGCACCGGTTCAAGTCGCTTGGTTACAACAAACTCGTGCTGATGAGCGAGTCGCCAGCAAAATTCGCGGCCGTCGCCGTGAATCCCGGCAGTCAACGGCAACGAATCTATTATCCCGCCACCATCTCCAAAACCGTGGATGCCTGGCCTGTGCTGTATCGTTCGGAAGACATTTTAATCAAGGAAATTCCCGCAGAACCGTACGGGTCGAAGGAAGCCGGTTCGGCAAAGTGAAAACGGCGACCCGTTGCCGGATCGCCGTCTTGAATTATTCAACCGGAATTATATTCCTTTTTTGATCATCAACTTGATCAGGTCGCCCACGCGGCAACTGTAACCCCACTCGTTGTCATACCAGCTCACGAGCTTGAAGAACTTCTTGTTCAGTTCCATGCCCGCGCCCTGGTCGAAGATGGACGACAGGTTGCAATGGATGAAGTCGGAGCTGACCACTTCGTCTTCGGTGTAACCGAGATAGCCCTTGAGATAGGTCTCGCTGGCCTTCTTCATCGCGGCGCAGATTTCCTTGTAGCTGGTTTCCTTGACCGTGCGAACCGTCAGGTCCACCACGGAAACGGTCGGCGTGGGCACGCGGATGGCCATGCCGGTGAGCTTGCCCTTCACTTCAGGCAGCACGAGGCCGACAGCCTTGGCCGCGCCGGTGGTTGAAGGAATCAAATTGATGGCCGCGCTGCGACCGCCCTTCCAATCCTTCTTGCTCGGGCCGTCCACGGTCTTTTGCGTGGCGGTGTAACTGTGAATCGTCGTCATCAAACCTTCCTCGACGCCGAACCCTTCCTTGAGCAGCACATAAACGACCGGGGCCAGGCAGTTCGTGGTGCAGGAAGCGTTGGAAATGACGTGATGCTGCTTGGGATCGTATTTGCCTTCGTTGACGCCCATGACCACCGTGAGGCAGTCACCCTTGGCAGGCGCAGTGATCATGACCTTTTTCGCGCCGGCGGCAAGATGCCCCTTGGCCTTCTCCACGTCGGTGAACAGGCCGGTAGATTCGATGACCAGCTCCACGCCCATGGCCTTCCACGGCAATTCCGCGGGCGACTTGGCGCTAACCACTTTGATTTCCTTGCCATTCACAACCAGGATGTCCGGGTCGGCGTCCTCGGCCTTTTTGCCGGCGGCGGTGGCCTTGGCCACGGCATCCGGCGAAGCCTTGCTGTCAACGTTGCCGTTGAAGCGGCCCTGGATGGAATCGTATTTGAGCAGATACGCGAGGTTGTCCGCGGGGACGATATCGCCGACGGCGACCACCTCGATGTCCTTGCCCACCATGCCTTGTTCGACCAATGCCCGGAAGACCAGGCGTCCAATGCGGCCGAACCCGTTAATTGCAACTTTGACTGCCATAATTATGTTTTTTGTTTCTAAATAAAATTGTGAACCAAGCGTGAAATTCTACCGCCGCGCGCCTCTGCGTCAATGAAGAATTCAGGAACGAAATTGCAAAAACCGCGCCATTTTTTGCGCACAGCGAGTCCAGTACGACAACAGCGACGCGATTTCCGCCGTGGTCGCCGTGCGCAAGCACCTTGGGCGCGAACCCCTGCAATCCGATGTCGGGAAAACCCCGTTGGAGTTCACGCTTTAGCGTGTTCCCCCGCCCGGACAAGCTAAAGCTTGAACTCCAACAGCCGCCCAGAGCCACCGTGCGACTGGCGGCAATGGGCAGCGGCGCAAACCGCCCGACAAATGAAAAACTGGCATTAGGCATCTGTTTTGATTAGCTTGCCAGACATGGAAACCTATTCCTTCTCCCCGGGGGAGAAGGTCAAGTTGAGGGCAGACGGTGAACTCTTCGGCGCGCAGCGCCGACGCTACACATCCGATATCCGGTCCTTGCGCGTGGGCACAAAAAGGTTATAGTCATCATCAATGAAACTTGCGCTGGCGGCTTTGGTTTATTTGCTGATTGCCCTGATCTTAAGCGTGGGAATTTTGCTGACAATCGCCGGCAAGCCGTGGCTGCTCATTATCGCATTCGTTGCCTACGTTGCCGCCTTTGGCAGAACTTGCTGGCAGTCGCAACTCTGATTTGAAGTTCCCTCCGTTGCGTTGTGCGCTATGGAAGGCAGGCGGAATTTCCCCATCGGCGGTCTTCCATCCTCCATCCTCCATCCTCAATCCTCCATCCTCGCCCTTCACTTCGTCGGCACGGCAAACTGTTGCTGCATGGCGGTCTGGATTTGCGCCCAAGGCAGACAACCCGCACCCTTCGTCCCCGCCGCCACGCCCGTCGCATAAGCCGTTGCCGGTGAAGTTCCTTGGACGACATACGCCTGTGTGCCGAGATAGACCACGCTCGCGCCCGGCATGGCCAGGGAAACAAAACTGCCGAAGTTCGCATACGGCGCGAGTTGGTTCCCCTGCGTGGCGGTGACCGCAATGACGCCCGGGTCCGCCGCCGGATATGTGGGCGTGGATACCGGCTGGTTGCCCGCCGCCGCATAGACCGGAATGCCGGTGCCAACGGCCTGCTGGATCACGCTGTCCAAAACCGCGCTGTCACTGGGACCGCCCAGGCTCAAGTTGAGCATGGTCGCGCCGTTGTCCACCGCTGCCTGGATGCCCAACGCAACATTCCAGCTTGTTGTCGTCGTTTCGCCCGAGCCATAAACGTTCACGGACAATATCCTGACGGGGCTGTTCCCGCCAGCCGACTGCGAGACCGCCCGCAAAATCGTCTCAGCCATCGCTGTTCCATGCGTGATGGTGGACGCGTTTGTGCCCGCGTCGCCGGCCACGGAGAGGGGCTTCAACATGAACGGGTCGAGCTGGCTGCCGAGCGACTGCACCGGCGTGTCAATCAAGCCGACGACGGGATTGCAAGGGTCGCCAGTCGTGGCCGGGTCCAGCGTGAGCGAAACGGGGCCGACCGGCGGGTTCGCGAGCAGTTGCGGCGTGGCCGGCGGGTCGAAGACGTAATTGTAATCCACCGCCTCAACGTCCGGGTTGTTTTTCAGACTGGCCAATGCGGCATCGGTGGCGTCGGCGTTGGCAAATTGCAAACGGTAGAGGCCGAGTTTGTCGTTGCGCCCGATGACTTTTGCGCCGAGCAATTTGGCGAGCGCGTCAATGTTCGCGCCCGGCTTGAGCTTCACGAGCAATTCGTTGGGAACATGTTTGGCCGCCACAGCGGGCGCCCGCACCAGTTGCGTGGCGTTTTGCTGTTCGGTGCGGAAAACGTAGAGCCGCGGCACGGCGTTGGTCTGCGGCACCAGCGCGAAGTTGAGGTCGCCAAACAACATTCGCAATGCTTCGATGGACGACAGGTTTTTGAATTTTGCGGAAACGACGTGCGTCACACCCGGCTCGACATAAATCCGCCAGCCGGCATCCGAAGCGATTCTTTCCAGCAGCGGCCACAACGCCATGTCACGCATGTCGGCATCCACGCGGTCGGTGGTTCTGTGCCAGACCAGCGAATTCGTGTCCGCCGCGCGCGCCGCGCCCGGATCGAACGCGAGGCACAACCAGACGCAAACCCATCCCAATTGACGCAAGTTTAACATTGAACTGATAGACGTTTGGAGCGTGTGGCTGGTTAAACGTTCATCAGGGCGCGTAAACGCGATAAAATTGTTGCGGCGCGCCCGTAATGGTTTCAATCCACAGTCCGGGGGAGTTTGACGGTGTGACGGCGGCACGCAACTGAAAAGTGCCGGTGATGTTCGTGGCGTTCAGCACTTGATAAAGCCGTCCGGCGGTGGCCGGCCAGGCAATGGCCGGCGGCCGCGCGGTCATCGTCAGCCCAAACGGCGGCTCCGTTCCGCCGATGCGAATCCACTTCGTCTCCGTGCGGTATTGCCTGCCGTCACTGCGCGTGACAATGGCGTAGAACGGATGCAATCCAATCCCCAGATTCGTCGCCGACAACGCGAACGTGGCGGAGGACAGGTTGGAAACAACGCTGACCGAACCGCCCGTGGTGAACAGTTCGATGGTGGAAATCGTATTTGTATTGGCGGTGACCGAAAACAGCAGTGTGAAATTCAGAACCGTGTTGGAAGCGCCGGCCAGCGTGGTGAACGTGGCGCTGAGCGGCGTGTTCTGGACGCGCACATTTTGAGTAGCGCGGGCTTGCGTGCGCACGTGACTGCCTTCATAGACCACCGTCGTGAGTTCATGGCTGCCGTCGGCCAGTGCCGTGGTGTCCAGGGGAAAGGTGAGGGAAAGATTGGTGACGCCGGCCGTGAGGTAGAGATGGTTGCGCGGCTGGAGGTCACTGACGTTTTGATTCAACGCCTGGGTATTGGTGGGAGTAAGATCCAGGTCGGGAGAACCGCTGAAGTCCACGAGAATTTGTGAAGCCGGCCACCCGGCGGTTCGCGCGTACAGGTTAAACTGGACGTAAGGTATGCTGTAAAAATAGTCGTAGGGAATGAAATCCCCGGCAACCAGTCCGTCAGCCGCCTGCAATGTGCTGTTGCCGTTGATGGCATTGATCAATTCTCCGGCCAGGCCGGAAATGTTCGTGCCCGGTGCGGTGTTGGTTACCGTCAGCGTCACCTGCGTCCCATTGGTTTTGGTCACCACCAATCGCAGGTAATCGCCCACACTCGGGGGATTGGCCGCCGAGAACCCTGTTCCGTCCGAACCGTAAAAACCATAGGCCACCGTGTCGAGAAAATTGGTTGCGCTGGCAACGATAAAAACAGTCAGTGCGGATGCCGAACCGATGGCATTGCTGACGCTCACCGGGATTTGTGCTCCGGGCGTGTTGATGTCGGCAGCTTGCAACATAATGCGGTCGCCATAGGCGGTGGCTTGCGCTTTCGATTGTCCTGCGTAAGCGGGTTGGTTTAGAAGGCTGGCCAGTCCGGACGCGGCCGATTGGATCGTTGCGTTGCTTGGAACCGGGTAGTTTGTGGTGCAGCCATTGATCGTCACGTAAAGCTGGTTGCCCGCAGCGGGCGGAATGTTGGTCAGGGTTTGCAGCCACGTGCCGTCGAGGAACAAATCCACCTGCTGAACCGGCCGGTTCGACGCGCCAGCGGCGCATTGGAGCGTGAGGTTGGTGATGCCGCTCAACACGCTGTTGGCCGGCAAATTGACCCACGCGCCAACCGGTGGCCGGGCAAAAGGCGCGGCCAGCGGCTCGCCCACGATCAATCCCTGATAAGGATTGGAGAGGCTCATATAATAACATTCCGCCAGGCTGAAACCGCGCGCCTGATAGAAATAATCCTGCGGCGACGGAAATTTCTCCAAATAAGCGCAAGGCTCGATCACCGTGCCGTAACTGCCGCTGGCACCCGCGTTCATGAAAGCCAGCAAGGTCGTCTGGCCGTAGTCATCATAGAGTGTCCCCGAATATGACGTCAGATTGTCGGCAATCGCCCCTGGCACGAACACATTCGGCAGGAGGTTAAACACAGGCAGGCCGGTCTGGTAGCCCAATAGATTCGTCAGACCATAGGGCGAAACTGAATTCGTCCACTGAATGAAAAAATCGCCGGCCACGCGCGCGTCGAAAATCGTGTTATCAAATTCCAGATACCGGACGTTGCGGAGCACGTCGCTGCTTTTGGCCAGCCAGACCGTCTGCGTGGGGAATGCGCCGTCGCTGGCCACGCCGTTATCAACGATCGACAGCGCCTGCGCCAGGTTGCTGGACGTGATCATGGTCACCAGCCACGAGTTGCTGCCGGCGGAAATCGGCGGCGTCTGGCGAAAAATGCCCTCGCTGCCGGCGTACGAGTTTAAAGTGTAATAGGGCAGGGTGCAACCAGGCGCCTGACAGGCGGAGCAATCATTCGTCTTGAAGCCATAAAACAAGGCGGACGTGGTGCCGTTATCCCCATAGTTCGCCCCGTTCGTCGCCGTGACCCGGTACGGAATGTCCATCGAGAGCACAACGTAATCCACCTGGTTGGTGAGACCGCGGCTTGCCAACATGGCCGCCAGCGGATTGAGCAGGTTGGTTTCGAAATTGGGCCGGTTCCAGGCGAGATTGCCGCCGGCCCAGTGGATGCGCAAAAAATTCTGCGGTGGCACACCGCGCCGTTCGCAGTAATAATTGCCGAGCTGGACCGAGTTCGTGCTGTTCTGGTTGACCACCACGACAACGTTGAGCCCGCTGCCGCCCGCGAAAAGTTCGCCGGCGGAAATAAACAAAACCGCCAGACCGGTCGCAAAACAGAGGCGTATGTTCACGCGCATACTTTCGCCTGAAAATGCCGTTTGTAAAGTGTGGCCGAGGCGCAGAAATTTGGAATTTCGCCACTCCAACCATGAACCGGCCGGTCAGGGAACAGGGGCGTTGAAGGTCAGGATATAACCTTTGCCCTTCCAAACCTCTTCATAGACGGGATTGCAGACGCCCGGCGGGACCCAGTCCCTCGGACTGAAATCCGTTGGGGCGTCCTTGAAGTAAGCACGGGTGAAAGGACTCCTTTGATAATTTTTCTCCACCACCACTCTAGTCTCATCCGCGATCAGGATGAGCGCCCCTGCCCTGGCGACCCGGACCATTTCCCGCACCGCCACCGCGGGCTGGTCAAAGAAATTGATTCCGCCCACATGAAAAACCACATCGAACGTCCGGTCGGCGAAGGGCAGCCGTTCGGCGTTTGCCTGCACGAGCAATGACGTCTTTTCATAAGGGCGAATTTTCGCCTTGCACCGTCTGAGCATGCCCATCGAAAGATCCAAGCCAACCAGTTCGACGCTCTCCAGCGGAACCTGCTCCGCCAGATACGGCACGTCCGCCCCGGTCCCGATGGAGGTATATAGACACCGGTCTCCCGGCTTGAGGGCCAGTTTGGTTGCAAGCAGCCGGCGCAATTGGGCGAGCTTCCCCCGGAAAAAACACCTCCGACCTTCATGGCGAAGTCATAGCCATACGACATCCAATCATACATGCGCTGGAACTTCAGATTCTGCGGGCCCAACGTCGCCGGCTCAAGCAGCGCGGGGATGGATTCGATGATCGGATAGCGTCTCTGGCCCGCCCGGTTGACGAGGAAATCACCGTCCAGTTCCAACGGGTCCAGCCCCAAAGGGTCGCGCAACAGCGAAAGCATTTTTGCGGGCACAGGCATCGGCGTCGAAGTGAACGCAATTTGATGGAGAAGGCAAGGCGGAAGTCGTGGACCGGGTCAAAAGCGGCGGTGAACGCGCCACAATCCAGACGCTTTGCGCAATTTGAGAGCATCCGACAGTCGCGAATCGTCTGGACTGCGCGTGTCTTTAGCACCGCTTTCCGGCGCGGAAGAGTTCGATGTTTTCCCACGCCACCGGGGATTTGGCCTTGACCCGCCCAGCCCCTGTTCCTAGCGTTCCACCCAGAGAAAGGTTCACCTAAGCTGACTCACTGTTTTGCCGGTTAATATCAACTTAGCGTGACTCAAGCCAATGTAATTAATAGTTAGGACTATCCTATGCCCGTTATCGTCAGTAATAGAGCGCTTCAAGACCTCTCGGTCATGTTTTATGACGCCCCGCAAGACCCGACGCCTGATGTGCAGATTCTTTCCAAGGAGAAGTTGGATTTTACGATTGAGAGCCTGTCGCACGTGGAGGAATACCTCGACCATGTACGAAAGCACAGCTATAAGGGCAGGCAGGCTACCAGTCTTATCCTGCGATCCGGAGCATACGTCGGTGAGGTGATTCGTCGTCACGCGAAGTCCAAGCGATGGCATTGGCTTGCTTACGCGGAAGCCATTAAACTTTCTCCTGACATTGCAAAGCTTGGGAAGGATCTGTACACATCGGCGATTCTATGGGATTCCAAGGACGAGTTTTCTTTTCCATTGGGGAAGGTCATGAAATATTTGCAGAACGGAGAAGAAGACAGTGTCAAATTTTATGCTCAAGTTGTCGCCAATGAGGGGACCGGATAGTCCAAAAGGCATCAGTCCCGGCTAATGTAGAATAGCACCGTATCCGGTGAACCGGCAGCCTGTGATTACTCCTTCGTCTTCGCCAGGACGGTCTTCACCCAGGCCTGGTTGTCGAGATACCAGCGGATGGTCTCGCGGATGCCGTCTTCGAATTTGTGCGCGGGCGTCCAGCCCAGTTCGCGCTGGATTTTCGATGCGTCAATGGCGTAACGGCGGTCATGGCCGAGGCGGTCCTTGACGAACGTAATCAGCTTGCGCGAATCGCCGCCGAGCTTGGGAACAAACTCGTCAATCGTGTCGCAAATCAATTGCACGATGTGCAGGTTCGCCCATTCGTTGTGGCCGCCGATGTTGTAGGTCTCGCCCAGTTTGCCGCGCGTGAGCACCTGCCACAGCGCCTCGGCGTGGTCGCGCACGTACAACCAGTCGCGCACGTTCAGGCCGTCGCCATAGACCGGCACCGGCTTCCGCGCCAGGATGCTTTGAATCACCACCGGGATGAGCTTTTCGGGAAATTGATACGGACCGTAGTTGTTCGAGCAATTCGTAATGACCGCCGGCAGGCCATAGGTGTGGTGGTAGGCCCGCACGATCATGTCGCTTGACGCCTTGCTGGAGGAATACGGCGAATTCGGCGCGTAAGGCGTCGTCTCGGTGAAAAAGCCGGTGGCGCCGAGCGAACCGTAGACTTCATCGGTTGAAACGTGGTGGAAGCGGAAGATGGCTGAGAGTTGAGGCTTGTCGGATAAATTCCAACATTCGCGGCAGGCTTCGAGCAAATTGAAAGTGCCGAGGATGTTCGTGGTGATGAAATCGCCCGGGCCGGTAATGGACCGGTCCACGTGCGATTCCGCCGCGAGATGCATGACGTGGGTGATGGCGTGTTTCTCTACGACCGCCAGCACGGCGGCCTTGTCGCGCAGGTCCACCTTCTCAAAAACGTATTTCGGGTGCTTGGCAACCTTCTCCAGGTTTTCCAGATGCCCGGCGTAGGTCAGGCAATCCAGATTGACCAGTTTTTCGACTTCCGGACGGTCAATGACGTGATGAATGAGATTGGAGCCGATGAAGCCGGCGCCGCCAGTAATGAGCAGTTTCATGGTTTATCCAGGACTTGTCGCAGGCTGGCCTCCCAATCCGGAAGCCGCAACCCGAAAGTTGTTTGCAATTTGCCGCAATCCAAAACCGAAAATGCCGGCCGCTTCGCCGGTGTCGGATACTCCGCCGTGGCGATCTTTTCCACCGCGCGGCATTTCCGTTCCGCTTCCGGCATCCCCTCGATAATGCGGGTAGCAAACCCGTACCAGCTCGTGTAACCGTTGGCGGCGAGATGATATTCGCCGTTGTACGCGGAACGATCCGCGCCCGCCATGACCTGCTTGAGCGCCAGCGCGGTGGCTTCGGCGATCATCCGCGACCACGTCGGACAGCCGAACTGGTCGCCCACGACGCGCAGTTTCTCGCGCTCGCGCGCCAGGCGCTGCATCGTGAGCATGAAATTCTGCCCGCGCGCGCCATAGACCCAGCAGAGCCGGAAAATCAAATGGTCCGCACCGGAGGCCTTCACCGCTTCGTCGCCCTCCAATTTGGTCCGCCCGTAGGCGCCCAGCGGATTCGGCGCGTCGGTTTCGACGTAATGCGACGTCTTCGTTCCGTCGTAAATGTAGTCGGTCGAGTAATGCACCATCAGCGCGCCGAGCTTTTTCGCCTCCTCGGCCAAAACTCCCGGCGCGACCGCGTTGACCTGCCGGCAAAGGCCGGTTTCCGTCTCGGCCTTGTCCACCGCCGTGTAAGCCGCCGCGTTCACGACCACAGTTGGTTTGGCGCCAATCACCAAACCCTGTAGCAAAGTCGTGTTGGTAAAATCCACTTCGGGATAGTCGACAGCCGTCACCTCCGCGAGCGGCGCGAGCGTGCGGCGCAATTCCCAGCCGACCTGTCCGTTTTTTCCGAAGAGTAAAATTTTCATGAGGCGCAGCCGTTCAGGCAAACAGGCGGTCCGGGGGCAGATCCTTCAACCGCGGCCCGTGCGCGTCCTTCTCCGAAAGCTGCGGGTTGTCCAGCGGCCATTGGATGCCGATGTCGGGATCGTTCCATGCGAGCGTCAGTTCATTCTGCGGAGTGTAAAATTCCGTGCATTTGTAGGCGAACAATGCGGTCTCGCTCAACACGGCGAATCCGTGCGCGAAACCCGGCGGGATGAAAAATTGCCGCTTATTCTCGCCGGAGAGATTCAGTCCGTGCCACCGGCCAAACGTGGGCGAGCTGCGCCGGATGTCCACCGCCACGTCAAACACCTCGCCTTGCAGCACAAAAACCAGCTTGCCCTGGGCCGTTGGATTCTGGAAATGCAGCCCGCGCAGCGTGCCCCGCCGTGAAAGCGACACGTTATCCTGCACGAAATTCCAGTCCAGTCCCGCCTCGCGGTAACGCTCGCGATTCCAGATCTCCATGAAAAAGCCGCGCGCGTCGCCAAACACCTTCGGCTCGACGACCATCAATCCCGGAATGTCGCAGGTGATGATGTTCATCGCTCAAGCGTGGATTGCGGCCAGCCGCCGGGCCTCCGCGATGACTTCCTGGTCCAGGTAATCGCGGTATTCGCATTTCGGCATCTTGTTCGTAAGTTCCTCCAGTTGCGGCAGCGATAGGAACCCGGCGCGGAACGCCGCCTCCTCCGGACAGCCGATTTTGACGCCCGCGCGTTTCTCAATCGTCTGCACGTAAGCCGACGCCTCGTGCAGGCTGCTGCTTGTGCCCGCGTCCAGCCACGCGAAGCCGCGGCTCAACCGGTGCACCCGCAACTGCCCGCGCCGCAGATACGCCACATTCACATCCGTGATTTCCAGTTCGCCGCGCGCCGACGGCTTGAGCGCCTTGGTGATGGCCACGACGTGGTTGTCGTAAATGTAAAGCCCCGGCACGGCGTAATTGCTCCTCGGTTGCTTCGGCTTTTCCTCAATCGAAATCGCCTGGCCCTGCGCGTCGAATTCCACCACGCCATAACGTTCCGGGTCGTTGACATGATAACCGAAGATGGTCGCGCCCGATTTGAACTCGGCAAACGCGCGATGAAACGAATCGCCGCCGTAAAACACGTTGTCGCCGAGAATCAGCGTGACGTTGTCGCCGCCGATGAACGATTCTGCGATCAAAAAAGCCTGCGCGATGCCGGCGGGTTTCAGTTGTTCACGATATTCAATGGTCAGTCCCCACCCCTTGCCGTCGCCGAGCAACTGCATGAAGCGCGGCAGGTCCTGGGGCGTGGAAATCACGCACAACTCGCGGATGCCGCCCTCGATGAGCGTCGTCAGCGGGTAATACACCATGGGCTTGTCATACACCGGCTGGAGCTGTTTGCTCGCGACCCGCGTAAGCGGATACAGCCGCGACCCGGCGCCACCGGCAAGAATGATTCCTTTCATTGGCCACAGCGTAAAAATTTCCAGGGAAAATGAAAGCCGGAAGTTTGGGCATATACCAACCGTGAATGTTTCGAGTTTGCATCGGATGGGAACTTTCCCTATTGGTTCTGCGTTTGATTATGGGATGAAGAATAAATTGAACTGGTTGAAATGGATTTTTGCCGCGCTCATTGCGGTGTTCGCGCTGTTGCAATTCACGAACCCGCCGCGCACAAACCCGCCGGTTGTGCCGGGACACGACTTGGTGGCCACCAACGCGCCGCCGCCGCAAATTGCCGCGCTGCTGCACACCGCCTGTTACGATTGTCATTCCGACGAAACCCGGTGGCCGTGGTACAGCCACATTGCACCGGTGTCGTGGCTGGTGGCTGACGATGTCACGCGCGGGCGCGAACGGCTGAATTTCTCCGACTGGCCGCGGGCCTTGCCTGAACGCGCGGCCAAACGGCTGGAACGGATCAGTGAAGAGGTGGATTACAAGGAAATGCCGCCGGCCAAATACACCCTGCTGCACCCCGAAGCCCGGCTCACCGCGAACCAGCGTGAGCAATTGATTCATTGGGCGGACCAGGAGGCCGCGCGATTGAAACCGGCGGCGACGGATTAATAATGAGCGGAGGGTCATCGGCAATGAGCTTGTCTGCCCGGGGAAAACAACCGGCGGAAGAAAGATGGTTTTGACGCCCGCCTGTTACTGATCTCCCCAGTTCATACCCATCCTGACTTTCTCCCCCGGGAGAAGGAATGTTTTATGGGACATAGACCCAGGGCGGCGCTCATTTCATTGAATCCGACAAGGAGCGGACGCAGCAGGCGGTGATCAAGCGGCACATGACCGGCGGCAGGACTTATGAGGATGCGGCCCGGCATTACGCCGAGGTGGACGGTCGGAATTCCGATTTGGTGCTCCAGACCCGGCACAAGGCCGACAAGGTCATCCCGCCTTACTATCGGGTCGAATGACATTGCCCGTGCCGAGCGGGAGTTCGGCGCTCCAATTTTGCGCCCTTTCCGCGAGGATTTTATACCGCTTTGAGCATGTAATTGCACTATTCTCGGTTGCGGTAACGTTTGCTTGTTCGACGAGCCAGGGATGAGAAACCAGCCTCCGCACACATTCTGGATTTTCACACAGCGGACGCAGTTCCTCGCCGATGGATTGCTCTAGGTCGGCAATCGTATCCCACAGCACATTGCCGATCCGATCTTTCACCACGTCGCCGATGGCTTCCGTCGGATTGAGTTCCGGACTATAGGGCGGCAACGACACCAAATGCACATGCTCCGGCACAACGTGCAGTTCTGGCTTGGGGTGAAACCCGGCTTGATCCCAGATGACCACATGTTCGGCTTCCGGGTCGCTCGTTGCCAGATGCTTCAAAAACAGGTCGCTCATCTCCAGGCTCACTTCCGGCAGGCACAAAAACTCCGCCGCATTTTGACCGTCTACTTCCAGCGCCGAGTAGAGGTAGCCCCATTCATATTTGGTTCGATACGGCACGGTCGGACGCACGCCTCGCAGCGTCCAGCACTTGCGCACTACCGGAATCAAACCGTAACGGTGTTCATCGGCCACCCACAGGCGTACCGGTCTTCCACCAGCCACGTTCAAGTTCGCCAACTGTTCGCCAAGCGTTTGTTGGAACTGTTCGGCGGCAGCCGCGTCTTTTTGCGCGTGGGTCTTGCGCGGCACTTTCAAGACCCCGCCCAATTTTCCCAGCCAGTAATACACCCCGGGTAGTTTCAGGCGAATCGCATGCCGCTCGCGCAACCAGTGCTGAATCTCCTTGGCCCGCTTCCACCGGCCCGATTGCAACCCGGCCAGCAGTTCCTGGCGGGCATCGCCTTTGATTTGCGGCGCGGCCCCGCCACCGTGCTGTCGCTCCAGCAGTCCGGCCAAACCACCGGCCTTGAGCGCGTTCATCCAGTCGAAAAATCGACGACGACTGATGTCCAACTGCTCGGCAATCTGCGCCGCAGTCATCTGTCCGCTGGCGGCCAGTCGCGCGGCGAGCAGGCGCTGCTGGCTTTTCACATCCGTGCAAATCCGCAACTCATCAGCGACAGCCTGCGCCAAATCAGGCCGGTTCAAATGGTATCGCTTCGGCATCCCCCTCTTTGCCTGCCTCCCCAGAATAGTGCAATCTCAAACTGAAATTGGTATTATAAGGAAACCAGGAAACCATGAACCAGTGGAAAGAATTCATGGTTTCCTGGCTTCCTTATGAAGTTGTTTTAGGTTGTGGCTGCCGCGCTGTGCTTTTTGCGATCAAAGTATTATTCAAAAAAAGAGGGCGTGCCCGTGTGGGCACGCCCCTTGATTGTGGTCACCGCATTCCCGCAGTCTGGCCCGGCGACGGTACCTGCAGCAGCAGGTTCGGACTGCCGCCGGCGGCGCCCATGTAGTAAGTGGGATACTTGCCGTCCCACTTTTCCACGCGGGCCTTTTCCACATCGAGCGCCTTCAATTGGTACAGCACCGGATTCTGCTGGGCTTCGTTGAGCGCCCGGTTCACTTCGCGGATCGCCTCCGCTTCCGCGGCGGCGGTCGTTCTCTTCGCGTCGGCCAGGCCGAGCGCCTCGCGCCGCGCCTTTTCGGCGACGGCATTGGCTTCGAGTTCGATGCGGTCGTTTTCCTTTTTCTGCGCCTCGAACTTCGCCTCGGCCACGACCTTCAACTGTTGGGCGATGAACGTGCCGTCAATCGCCTTCTGGATCTCGGGATTTTCGTACGTCATCCCGCCGAACATGCCGATGGTCGTGATGGTCACGCCGCGCGTGGCAAAGAAATTTGTCAGGTCTTTCTTCACCGCGTCGGCGATTTCCTGTTTCTTCGCCCGCAGGAGGTCCAGCGGATATTTCGCCGCCACTTCCGCGGCAACCTGCTGGACGCGCCCGCGCACTTCCCGGTCCATCACGTCGGCCAGCGAACCGCTCGGATACCAGTACAGGAACCTGGCCGCGTCATCCTCCGGGATGAACGCCGTGCAGGTAAACCCCATGCTGAATCCGACGCTGTCGCCGCTTTCGATCCAGATCGCCTTGTCCGAGCGCTGAATGGCACCGTTGGCCGCGGTCGTTTGCTCGGTCGCCCATTCACGGGTGACCGGCGAGCGATTCACCTTTACCAGGCGCACGGTCGGAATCCACCGGCCATCGCCCGACAAGCGACCTTCCTGCGACCAGCGATGCGTGATCTGCACACGCTTCGTCGCGACCTTGCGTTGTTTCAAATAATCTTCGCTTTGAAACTTCGCCTGCTGCGCCGCGTCGCCTTCGAGCGGGATCAGGAATCCCGTTTCCGACGTGTCAATCTCGACGAACTCCGGTTTGTCGTACGGCTTCACGCAGCCGGTCATCCCGGCCAGGCAAAGCAATCCGATCACCACCGGCGCCGCCTTGAAGACCCGGGCTTTGATTCGATCGAACGCCGCTTTGGCGTACCGGCCGAAACAAAGCCACGCGGCCAGCAGGGTGATCGCGCCAGCCAGCATCGGAACCAGGTCCTTGCCGGCTTCGAATTGCCGCAGTGCCCTGGCATCCGGGTTGGCGCCGTCGAATTGCCGCAGCGCGAACCCGTTTGAGATGTCCGGCTGACGGCTGCTGAGCCACCACGTTTCCAATGCCCAGACGGCGAGTGTAATCAATGCAAATGTGAGCAGTCTTTTCATACCATTCATCTCCGATGTGGTTGCGCACCGCACCGGTTTATCGCCGGGCGATAATGCAACGCGTTTTTATCGGGGAGACCGTGGGTGTCCCGCACACGCGGGGCCTAGAGGATCGCCCTTCCAGATGCCGACGAGGTTAGCTGACGGGCTGGGTCCTGAAAGTGACCTCGACGATGGTTCGCCATCGCCGTTCGCCCCGTCCTCGGACTATTCCGAGGATTTGGGTTCCCCGCGTTGACCTGCAGGAAGGCAGGCCAACTTAGGCTGCATACAATCCAATTATCGAATGCCGTCCAACAATGTCAAACCGGCGAAATGCAAGTGGCTGTAAATCAATTGAAAATACGGAAATGGCGGGTTTGATTGCCGACCTGATGCCGGCGCTGGCGAAGATTGAACTCGAAAAACTGATACAGCCGCTGTTTCGAGTCGGCGCAAATGTTTTCCTGTAGCGCAGGTTGGCAACCTGCCGTATCGCCGACTGGTAGTCGGCGGAACGTTGGGCTTTTGAACCGGCAGCGGATTGCCAATCCGCGATACAGCAGACTGCCAGTCTGCGCTACTTCGGTTACAGCCGCGCCGCACGGTTTTTATTCCACACTGTAGCCCAGTTCGCGGAAGCGCTGGAGCTTGTAGAGCAGGGCGCGGCGGCTGATGCCGAGGGCCTTCGCGGTTTCCGTGCGGTTGGATTTGTGCTGGCGCAGGGCCTGCAGGATGGCTTCCCGTTCAATTTCCTCCAGCCGTTCCCGGTCGCCGGCTACGGGCGGCGCGGGCTGGTCCGCGGCGGCGCGCACGCGCGTGGGCAGATGGTCCGGCAGAATGAGTTCACTGCGAGACAGCAGCACCGCCCGCTCCATCGCATTGCGCAACTCGCGCACGTTGCCAGGCCAGGGATACCGTTCCAGGCAGGCGGAGACCGTGTCTGAAAATCGCGCGCGGCCCTTCGTCAACTCCTCGATGAACCGGCCGGCCAGCGGCAAAATGTCCTCGCGCCGCTCGCGCAGCGGCGGAACGTTCAACTCCACCACGTTCAAACGGTAAAACAGGTCTTCGCGAAAACGTCCGGCCTTGACTTCATCTTCGAGAATGCGATTGCTCGCGGCCAGGATGCGGGCATTGGTCTGGACCTCGCGGTTGGAGCCGACGCGCTGAAAGCGTCCGCCCTGCGTCACGCGCAGCAGCTTGGCCTGCAGCGGCTGCGACATCTCGGCGATTTCATCCAGAAAAATGGTGCCGTTGTTCGCCTCTTCAAAACGGCCGATGCGCTGGGCGTGCGCGCCGGTGAACGCGCCCTTTTCGTGCCCGAACAGTTCGCTTTCCAGAAGCGTTTCGGGGATGGCGGCGCAGTTGACCTTGACCAGTGGACCGGCCGCGCGCGAACTCCAGGCGTGGATGACATCAGCCACCACTTCCTTGCCGGTGCCGCTTTCGCCGGTGATCAGGATGCGGGTCTCGGAGGGGGCGATCAACGCCGCGTCGCGGAACACGGCCTGCATGAGCGGGCTGCGTGCCACCACGTAATCCGGCAGCGGCTTTTCCTGGTCAAACCGCAGCGGAACGGCTCCGGCCATGCCGGTGGCCGAGCGGACGCAAGCCATCAGTTCATCCAGATCAATCGGCTTGGCGAGGTAATTGACCGCGCCGTCGCGCATGGCGGCGACGGCGTCGCGAACGTCGGTGAAGGCGGTGACGAGCAAAACGGGCAGGGTCGCGTGTTCCTGGCGCGCGAGCCGCAGCGTCTCCAGGCCGGAGAGTCCGGGCATCCGCACGTCGGAAATCATCATGCCGAATTTTCCGGTGCGCAGTGTTTCCAGCGCCCGTTCCCCGGAATCCGCGGTGACGGTGTCAAATCCCTGGCTGCGGAGGAAGGAATTGAGCAGGCTGCGCTGGCTGGGGTCGTCATCCACGATGAGGATGCGCGGGGAATCGGGATTTTTTTTGCGCAGTTCGGTTGCCACGCGGCAAGGCTAGACAAACCGGGCGCCGGCCAAAAGAAATTTTCAGGGTGTTTTTGAACATGAAACAAGCAGTTGAAACCACGAAACACACCAAAGACACGAAAGGACAGGGCTTTGAAAAGCACTTTGAAACAATGAATCCGTTTACATCACGCTCCGAATCAGCGTTCCCGCGCCAGTGATGCCCTGCTTGCAACTGAGACGCTATCGCGGGGTTCACTGTATCCGGTTAGGCCGATTTAAATACTCAAACATAATCGGACTCTGGCCGTAGGCCATTAAGGAAGGCTGCGAAATTGGCAGCCACCTGCATATCCTGCCCAACCTCCACATCAATCCACGCCACGGTTGGTATGTCGCCTCGGCGGTAATCAAGTGTGATCCAGTAGTGGCCATCTCCATCGAGAAGCACTTGGTCTGAAGGCAACCCCCACTCGGCTGTCATGTATGTCGTCTGCAAAATATTATGGATTCCCTTGTGATTGGGGTCAGTAACGATGCCCCCAAGGGCATGTAACGGCACGTGGTCAACAGCCCACGACGTGCGCTCTTTCATAGGATGACCGAAACCCGCAGTGTAGCCTCCATTCTGATACCTGACCAAGGCAAGATACTCATCTGGAAGCTGCACACCAAGCTGACGCTGCGCTTCCTGCACCATCTCATCGGTCAGAGGAGGATTCTTGTAATAATTCGATCTCCAGAATTTTGCAGGCTCGATTTTCATAGGACTAACTGGCAAGCATGCAACAAAAGTGTTGTCCAACCCGGTTCACGATTTGGACTTTATTCCCGGATTTCCGGCTTGTCCATCGCAATTAGAGCGTCCCAAGACGGTGTTACGACCTCCCTCATCCCGGCCTTCTCCCCAAGGAGAAGGAGAATCGTTCGCCGTCTTTTTGAAAATTCGCACGACGGAATTGGCCGGACAACTATCCGCAAAGCCAGAACCTGACTATGGCTGTTCCTTCTCCCGGGGGGAGAAGGTCAGGTTGAGGGCGGACGCAAACCCCATTCCATTTCGCCATCCCGGCCATGAAGCGGAAAGCCATCGTCGGGCCGTCCGAATCAGGCGATGATTTTCAAGTGAGTGATGCGGAAAATGGCACCATGGGTTCGTTGGGCAGGCAGGCGATTTCCCAGCCGTGCATCATCCCGCTGCCTGCTCGCGACACTGGTTGGAGTTGACTGCGGCGATTTAGGCGGCTGCTCATATCTGAAGTTTGTTTAAAATGACCTCCGTAATCTTGCGCGCCTGTCTGCCACTGGCGTCCCGCCCGGCCGTAATGCGGGTCGCAAAAAAGACTCTCCGCTCACCCTTGGTTACACAACCGACAAACCAGCCCAACCGGGCAATGTCCGCATTGGCATCACCTGCAGTGCCCGTCTTGCCGTAGAAGATTCGCCCGTCATTGCTGCGTGACAGCTCCATCAACTCGCGAGTGATTCGCTGGGCGTCCTTGCTCACGGGCAGGCGGTCTGCCCAGAGGCGTCTGACAAACGCCACCTGCTCATCGGCGGAAATGCGCAGGGTGCTCTCCAGCCAAAAATTGGTGATCCCGCCGCTCGTGTCGCGGTTGCCATAATCCAAACGGCGGACATAATCGGCCATGCGCTCCGGGCCGATCCGCCGCGCCAGCTCCTGATAAAACCAAACGACCGAATTGGAGAAGGCGCTGCGCATGGTTTGGTCACGGTTCCACGATGCGATGGGGCGCATCACGCCATCCCACTTGAGAGAAAACTCCGGGCCGGAGGCGACACCCGTCTCCAACGCAATCAGCGAATTGGCGATTTTGAAAGTCGAACAAGGACTAAACCGCTCCGCACAACCCTTCGGATTGTAGCGGACGCAACTGTCAGCCTGCGCATCATACAGAACAAAACATCCCTCGCGCCCGCCGAAAAACTCCGACAAGTCCAGGTTCGTCGAAGTCGCGCAAAATCCCGAACTGGCGCAAGCCAGCCAAAACAAAACGATGATCGGTCGGTGCATACGCGGAAGCCGTCTAGAGCAGTTTAATCAAAACTGTAGCCATGTATTTTTCGAGAAATGCTCTAAAATAAAGGCGAATAGACTGTTTCGTGTGGCTACGAAGCGACTGAAAATGCTCTAACGAACTGAGCCACGCCGGAGGTGCGATGTCAATCCCGACTTGTCGGGAAACGCGAGTGCCAACCGGCGTTAGATGCCATGATCTTAGACCACGCGTGCCTGGACACCGTCATAATCAAATGGATGGTGTCTGTCTGAAGTTTCGCCACGCCTTGAAGGCCAGTCTCAAACAAAAAAACGCGGCAACCGCGGCCAAAATAGCGCATATAAGCGGAGGCCAACCCCACTTCGCGGACTCGCCTGAACTATCAGCGCCCCCGGGGCCGCCAACAAAGTTGAAGAATGCGAAAGCAAGGAAACCAACAGAATGCCGTCCTACTTTGCAAACTGGCGCAGATATTTCAACGCGACTTTCAAATCCTTCGGCCACGGGGCGATGATGGTCAAAACTTCGCCGGTGACGGGATGGGGCAGGGTCAATTCTTCCGCGTGCATCGTGGCGCGTGAAAGCAGCGGGCGCTCCTCGTGTCCGGGCTTGAGCCGGTAGTTTGGTTTGAGGCGCGAAAGCCAGAGCGGTTTGCCGCCGTAAAGTTCGTCGCCGACGACAGGGAATCCGGCATAGCGCAAGTGTGCCCGGATCTGATGCGGGCGGGCAATGAGCGGATCGCACTTCAGGAGCGCATGGCCGCTGCGGGGAAATGTTTCCAGCACTTCAAACCGGGTCTTCGATCTCTTGCCGTTCTTCGCATCCACGTGCAGCAGCCCCCATTTGACCGGATGCGGCGCGAGTTTGGCTTCCACTTGAAATTGATTCTCCGGCGGCTGGCCTTGCACGAGGGCGATGAATTTTTTCACCGGCTTTTCCGTGCCAAAAAGATTCGCCAGCGCGATGAGCGTTGGCTTGTTCTTGGCGAGCAGGATCACGCCGCTCATCTCCGGGTCGAGCCGGTGCGCGTTCATCAGATAATCCAGCCCGCGTTCGCGCGCCCACGGCCTGGCGCCGGCGATGGCGGCGTGAAGCAGTTGCATCAGGTTGGGCCGCTCCAGGTCGCAGCGGCCGGGGGAGACCGGCAGGCCGGCGGGTTTGTCGAGCGCCAGCAGATGCCCGTCTTCAAAGAGGACGGAAATTTCCCAAAACTCGCGCGTGGCGGGCGAAGAGAGTTTGATGGCCGCGCTCAAAATTTTTAATCCCCGGCTTGCTCTTAATCATCATCGCCAGCGAAGGCGGATCAGGATTAAGATTGATATTATTTGGCGGCGCCGCGCGCAGCCTGTTCGCGAAAGACCGGCAGGGAACGCAATTGCCGGATGGCTTCCTGGTTTTCCCATTGGAAGAACGCCTCGTTTTGGCGCTCGCGGCGGAGGGCGGCGGTGTATTGCGGCAAGTCGGAATTCATGGTTGCCTGGTCAATCGGCAGGCGGGATTGGACATAAACCACAAAGCCGCCGTTACTGGTCGCCACAAAATCGCTCGTTTTCCCAACCGGCGTGGTGAACACGGCCTGCTTGAGTTGATCCAGTTCGATGGGTTCGCCCAGTTCCGGCAGTTCCTGCGTGCTCAACGAAAACGCCGGCAACACCTGCGGCAGCAAACCGGCGGCGACACACCGGGACGCAAAGCCGCGATCCGCCGTCATGCCCGTCAAGGTGTGAACAAAATTTGTTCCGGCATGCTGTGCCAGCAACGTCGCCTCGTGCAATTGATATTCCCGCGCGACGCGGTCGCGGATTTGGTCGAGCGGCGGGATTTCGCTGGGCAGATGTTTGGCGAAAGCGAGCACATACACGCCGTTCGGTCCGACAATCGGTCCGGCGAAGGGTTCCTCGGCCGTCAGTCCAAAGGCGGCTTTGGTGAAGCCCGGCGGCGCGGTGAATTCTTCCGGCCCGAATTTGGCCGCAAAAGGCGCGGTGACGTGAACGGCCAGTCCCTTTTGTTTGGCGACGGCGGCGAGATTTTCCGGTCGCGCCGGTTCCTGGTTGAACACGTCGTTGGCGAATTCATTGGCCTCCTTGCGCGCGGCAATCAACGCCTGCTGGCGGATCATGGCGGTGCGGATTTGGGCTTTGGCGTCAGCGGGAGTTTTCGCGTCGGGAAAAGCGCTGGCGCCATACTGCCGGTAAACAGCCTCGACTTGTTCATTGAGATTGGTCTTGGACAATTTTTGTTCCGCCGCGGCGAGAAAATTCGTCAATTCAAACGCGACGTAGCTGACCTGCACGCGGTCGGGCAGACGGTATTTCGCGAGGTAATTCGTGTAAAATTGCGCGACGGCGGCCGGCGTGACGGTGACGGACGACAGATAATTCGACGCGGAGAAGAAAACAATTTGGGCGGAAAGTTCCTGGTGGTCGCGCTGATAGGCGGCGGCGGCTTCCTGCGGGGGGATGAGTTCTCCGGTCAGGCCGATCGCCTGCTGCAATTGCTGTATGACCAGTTGTTCCCGGACAAAATTTTCAAAATCTTCGGCGGTCAGATTGTTCGGCTGCAAAACTTGTTTCACGAATTCACTCAGCGGCATGGGCGGGCCGTTGCGTCCCAGGGAACGAAGCATCTCATTGGCGGCGGCCACCACCTGGTCGTCGCCGGCATAAATGCCCAGGTCATTCGCCTTTTGAAGGAGCATCAGGCGGACATAGACTTGACGCGCCAGTTCGTCCCTGGAGAAATTCGGGTTTTTATCCGGCCACTCGCCGGAAGAACGCCAATAGGAAAGACAAAACCCGGCTTGCGCGTTGCGATAAGCCTCCAGCGTGATTTTGTGACCGTAAATCGAACCGAAATTACCGCTGACGTCCTCGCCGCCGCCACCCCGAGTCATGCGTGAGGGGCCGGCGCCCCAGAAAATGAAAGAAATAACCGTGGCGGTGATAATAATGCCCCACAGCACTCCCGAATGTTTGCGAATGGTTCCGATCATAGTGTTAAAAGGAAAAGCAAAGCGTAACCAGCCCGGCCAATCGTGGTCAAACGAAAAGCGCGGCAAATTCAAATTGTGCGCATCAGGGGCACGCTTTATCTGGTCGCCACGCCCATCGGCAGCCTCGAGGACATCACCCGGTGAGCGCTACGCGTCTTGCGCGAGTGCGACGCGGCGACGAGGACGGGACGGATTGCGCGGCGGACTTCACGCGGGTCAGTGCAATGTCGTGAAATCGCCGAGCGGGCGGGTGAAGGTTGCCTCGGCGGGATGGATGACGAGCGTATCTGCCGTGTCATGCACACTGCCTGACATGGCAGCAAAAGGCAGCGCGACGACGAAGAACACCGAGCCGACGAGCGTGGCTGCGAAGCAGCCGGGACGCACCACCGTTAGGTCGCCGACGACTTCGAGGGAGTTGTCTCCGGAGGCGCGCGAGGTGTTGACCCCACCGAAGCTGAACGCCAGCACGCACAAAAGAAGAAAAATTGTATTTTTCATGGTTGGGAACGTTTCTGCAAAAGTACATCTTCTGGTTTAATTTTCAAGCGGTTTGTGTATTTGCTGATTCGGTTTTATTTCACCCGTGATTTTTGTTTAACTCAAGACATGAACACTGTCATGGCACCATTGACACCCGGCACGCTTTACTTGGTCGCCACGCCCATCGGCAACCTCGAGGACATCACCCTGCGCGCACTGCGCGTTTTGAAGGAATGCGACGTGGTCGCCGCCGAGGACACGCGCCACTCGGGACAACTGCTCAAACATTTCGGCATCGCCAAGCCGCTGCTCAGCTATTTTCAATTCAACGAGGCCAGACGCAGCGAGGAAATCATCGAACGTCTCCGCCGCGGCGAGAAGGTCGCGCTGGTCACGGACGCGGGCAGTCCCGGCATCAGCGATCCGGGCGAGCGCGTGGTGAAGGCGGCGATTGCGGCGGGCTTCCGTGTCGAATCGGTGCCGGGCGCGTGCGCTCTGGTGGCGGCGCTCACGGCGAGCGGATTGCCGGCGGATGAATTTCATTTCGTCGGTTTCCTGCCGCACAAATCCGGCCAGCGCCGGAACCAGTTGGAATCGCTGCGTTCCGTCCCGGGCACGCTGGTATTTTACGAGTCGCCGTATCGCATCGAAAAACTGCTGGGCGAACTCAACGAAGTTCTTCCCGACCGCGAAATTGTGCTGGCCCGCGAGCTGACGAAGAAGTTCGAGGAATTTCTGCGCGGCAAACCGGCGGAGCTGATTGAGATTACGAAGAAACGCTCGCTCAAGGGGGAGTTCGTGGTGATGGTGGGGCCGTTAATGTAGGACAGGCTTCCAGCCTGTCTCTAATTAATATTTCAAAAGATGGAGACAGGCGCGACGCCTGTCCTACGTTGCAAGCCGGCGAATAATTGGAGCGCCGGCCTCCGGCACGGCGTGTTGGAGTTCAGACTTTAGCCTGCATTCACAAACAAGCTGAAGCTTGAACTCCAGCGGACATTTTGCGCCGGGTCGGAGACCGGCGCTCCGAAGGAATCAATTTGAATTCCCTTCTCCGTGCAGGCAAATTGCGCCTCCATGAAACACGCTTTTCTCGCCGGCTGCCTGTTCTTTGCCCTGGCCGTTTCGGCGGCGGAACCGTCCATTTATCACGACGGCTGGATTGACCTGAATAAAAACGGCAGGCGTGACGTTTACGAAGACCCGGCGCAGCCGGTGCAAAAACGCGTTGCCGATTTGCTCAAGCGGATGACGCTGGCGGAAAAAATCGGGCAGCTCCAGCAACTGGACCGCAACACCAATTCCCCGGCCGATTTCAGCGGCTGGCTTCGCAGCGGGGCCGCCGGTTCGTTCCTCGGCGGCAGCGAACTGATCGAAACGCCCGTGCAGCGAAACGGACTGCAACACATCGCCGTTGAACAAAGCCGGCTCGGCATTCCGCTGATTTTTGGGCACGACTCAATTCATGGGTTCCGCACCACCTTTCCAATTCCGCTGGCGCAGGCGTGCGCGTGGGAGCCGGAGTTGTTTGAGCGGACGGAGGCCATTTCCGCCCGCGAGACGGCGGCGGTGGGCATTGACTGGACGTTTGCGCCGATGGTGGATCTGGCGCGCGACCCGCGCTGGGGGCGCATTGCCGAGGGATTTGGCGAGGACCCGTGGCTGGGCGCGCTTTATGCCGCCGCCTGCGTGCATGGATTTCAGGGAACCAATATCGCCGCTCCCGACCGCGTGGCGGCCTGCCTGAAACATTACGCCGGCTACGGCGCGGCGGAAGGCGGGCGCGATTACAACACCACGGAAATTTCCGAATACACCCTGCGCAATTTTTATCTGCCGCAGTTCAAGGCGGGCGTGGACGCGGGGGCGTGGACGTTGATGAGCGCGTTCAACTGCCTCTCCGGCATGCCGGCGAGCGCCAACCGCCACACGCTCACGGAAATCCTCCGCGACGAATGGAAATTCCGCGGCTTCGTCATCAGCGATTGGGATTCCGTCAACGAACTGATTTCGCAGGGCGTCGCGGCGGACGGGGCCGAGGCCGCGCGACTGGCGCTCACCGCCGGGGTGGACATGGAAATGGTCTCATCGAATTACCACAACTCGCTGCCGGAACTGATAAAACAGGGGAAGGTGCCGAAATCCGTTGTGGACGAGGCGGTGCGGCGGATTCTGACGGTGAAGTTCGCCAAGGGTTTGTTTGACAAGCCGTTCGTGGACGAAAGCCTTTATCTGAACGCCTTCCTGAAACCCGACGCGCTGGCGCTGGCGCGCGAGGCGGCGGCCAAATCCTGCGTGTTGCTCAAAAATGAAAACGGCGCGCTGCCCATTTCGCATCAGGCGAAAACGATTGCGCTCATCGGGCCGCTGGCCGAAGAGACGGGCGATCTGCTCGGCTGCTGGGCCGGACCCGGACGCTGGCAGGACGTGGTCTCGCTGGCCGCCGGTTTGCGCGCGAAGCTGGCCGCCGGTTCCGAATTGAAAGTCGTGCGCGGCTGCGAGATCACCGGAACGGCAAAAATCACGAAGCGGCTGGACGGCACGTCGGTGGCCGAAGCTGCGGCGGCGGGCGGCGATGATTTCGCCGAGGCGGTGTCGGCGGCCAAGGCGGCGGACGTGGTGATTCTCGCGCTGGGTGAACCGGGAGGCTGGACCGGCGAGAATTCGTCGCGCAGCACCCTTGGCCTTCCCGGCCGGCAGATGGAATTGTTTGATGCCGTGGTGGCAACCGGCAAACCGGTGATTGTGGTTCTCATCAACGGCCGTCCGCTTGCCGTGCCGCGCGTGCAGGAAAAGGCGGCGGCGATTTTGGAGGCGTGGGATCCTGGCGTGCAGGGCGGCAACGGCGTGGCGGACGTGCTGTTCGGCGACGTTGATCCGACGGGGCGGCTGACCACGACCTTCCCGCGCAGCGTCGGGCAGGTGCCGATTCATTACAATCATTTCAACACCGGCCGGCCGGCGCTGGGCAAATACGAGGATGGACCCAGCACTCCGCTGTATCCGTTTGGCTTCGGCCTGGCTTACACCATGTTTGAATACGGCAAGGTGGAATTGAGCGCGCCGGTGATGAAGCCGGGCGGAATGTTCATCGCGAAGGTGAATTTGAAAAACACCGGCTCGCGCGCCGGAACGGAAGTCGTGCAGCTTTACCTGCGCGATGTGGCGGCCTCGGCGGGCCCGCGTCCGGTGCGGGAATTGAAAGGCTTCCAAAAAGTGCTGTTGCAGCCGGGCGATTCAACCGAGGTCGCTTTTACCATTTCCAGCGAGGAGTTGGGTTATTACGATATGAAAGGCAACTGGCTGGTGGAACCGGGCAAATTCCAGGTTTGGATTTGCAGGGACTCCGCCTCCGGCAGCCCGGCGGAGTTTGAGTTGGTGAAGTGATTTTGTGCAAACGGATGTCCCGGTTGACGACCAATCGGGCCTCGAAATTGGCTGGAGTGCTTTGGAAAAATGGGATTAATTTTTGAAGGAAGCTATGCAGTCTATCCTCTTTTAGGCGGCAACATAGAATCAAGAAATGACAACCGAAACTCCAAACGGCACCTCAAGCTCGGAAAATAAGCCAAGGCAACGATGACCAACCTGAAAACCAGCCGTGCCGCTATTACTACGATAACCGCAGAACACGTCAACCTGGAACTTCCGCTTCAACTCTCGCAAATATGGAATGTGCGGGCGCACCGCATCCCAAAGTGCCATGATATGATCTTCGAGCGGCTGCTCTCTGGCAACCGGTGCCTTGTAACTCCACATATCATGTTTCCGTCGTTCCCCCTTCTGATGCGTGTGCGTCGGCGTGAGTCCAAGTGTCCGCGAAATCTCATCCAAATCAAGGCCATCACCGGCAATGCGCAGCGTCGCACTAAAGAGGAAAAAATAAACTGGCTCGCTGATTTCGGGCCTCTGGTCAGGCGGAAGGCTCGCGTTTTCGAGCGCCCTGCGCAACTCGGTGCGTCCTGACCAATCATTCTTCTTCTTGCTCATACACAAAAGCGTGGTGTGCCGCCTAATAGATAATGGACGGCCTGCTTTGCGGCCTATCCTGTTTCATAAAACGACTGTGATACAGACTGAAATTGTTGTCCAACAGATTCTTACGCCGTCCATGACCCCGGATGCATTCGTGCATTGCCCCCGTTTGGAGTTCCGTCCCCCTCGGGCGGTCCGGGGCATTCACCACGTTTTGCCGCGTAAACGCGGAACTCCGAACGAAACGCGCGTCTGCTTCGCGGGGCGGTGTGAGGATGCGGCCTCCGCCACCTTCCGCTTTTGGCGGATATTGACAAGATCAAACAATATGGCATGTTAGGGCCATGCCCAGCACATTAAACATTTCACTGACCGACGAGCAAAAGGGCTGGCTGAATTCCCGGAAAGAGGCCGGCGGGTTCGCCAGCACCAGCGATGTGGTCCGCGATTTGATTCGCACCGAGCAGGAACAGGAAAAGCAGGTTCTTTTGAATCAATTCCGGAAAATGGAGGCGGATGGCAGCAATGAAGCCGAACCGGCGGCGGAGATTTTGGCCCTGGTAAAAAAGGTAAAAAAGGGCCGCCGTGCAGCCTAAGCCCCGAGTCATTCTCGACAGTTCGGTTGTGGTTTCCGGCATTGGCTGGCGCGGCGGGGACGCCCGCAAAGTGTTAACCCTGCTGGCGGCGGGCGGGTTTCAATCCTTCCGCACCCCCTGGCTTACGGCCGAGTGGGTGGAAACGGTGCAATTCGTCGCCGAAACCGAGCGCCGGTGGAAAAACCCGAACTGGATGAACTGGCTTGAATGGCTCAAACGCTCCTCGAAACTGGCGGATGACATTCCCATAAAAAAAACCGTCAAACGCGACCCGAATGACGATCCCGTCGTCATGGCGGCGGTGGCCGTCCGCGCGGCCTTCCTGGTCACCACCGATGGCGACCTGTTGGATTTGAAAAAACCGTATGGGGTCGCCTGCCTTTCGCCCAGGGAGTTTCTGGCCGGGATTTTGCGGCAGGACTAAATTTGGGCCAGGCCACTGGCTGGTGGAGCCGGGAAAACTCAACTCTGGCCGCAAAGATTCCGCCTCCGGCGAACCGGTGGGGTTTGAGTTGGTGAAGTAATTTTGCGCAACGGATGTCTCTCTCGGTTGACAATCAACTGGCTCGCGAGATTGGCTGGAGTGCTTTGAAAAAAATGGGATTAATTCTTGAAGGAAGCTATGCAGTCTATCCTCGTATTAGCCTGCATAGTTCAATCTCAACTGCTGCTACTTTCATCTCCAATCTGTCCCGTGTCCCAAGCAATCTGACACCGTGGACAGTCCAACAGCAATCGAAAACGCTGCGTGCCTCCGATGTAATCACGACGAACGGCTAAACGGCTACGACACTCAGGGCAACGCCGATGGTGGTAGTAAAAATAGCCGATGACTACGGGAAGAACGAACAATGCCACCGGCACAACCTTGCTGTCGTAACGCACCGCAAGCCATGCTGCCAGCGCCGCAAGTGAGATGAATGGAACGACCATGAGCGCTACTCGACTCAGCGGAAAGCGAGGCAATGGACGTTCTGGTGTCATGGCTCGTGGATGCAGGCTAACAGATAATGGACGGCCTGTTTTGCAGTCTATCCTGTTTCATAAAACGACTGTGATACAGACTGAAATTGTTGTCCAACAGATTCTCAAGCCAGCCATGACCCCGCAATCCCTTTCAGCAAAGACTACAGGCGTGCGGTTGAGAAGATCGTTGCCTTCCGCAAATTTTCCCAGATTCAAGATGCCTTTCGGGTCGAGGGCGCGCTTCCAACGAAACTGCCTGCGAGTGGCTCCCGGGCGCAAAGCTGACACTGCCCCCCCATGCCGCACCACGGAAAGCGGAGCGCCGAGCACCGTCTCGGCACGAACAGGCGATTTCCAGCGAATCTTGCCGAGGCGGTGCTCGGCGCTCCGGGGGCAATGCGCGGATGCGCCCCGTGGCGCCGCCCGGCGTGTTTGGTGGTTGACCGCCTGTAAAAAATTGAACATTACTTTTGCAGGCCATGCCCGCTCTCGTCGCCGGCAAGGCCATTGACCGGATGATTCATATTAATCTGAGGCCACGCGCAAAATTCTGATGGAAGGATTATTCAAAATGAAAAAAAACATGTCTATCGGCAGAATCGTGTTTCTCATCGGGGTGATGCTGGCCCTGATGCCGGGCGCCCGGTTCACCGCCACGGCGGCGGACACCAACAGTTATCAGAACTTCGATGTCGCGATCTTCGTTGAGCTGGCGGACATGCGCCACATGGCGTCCGACCCCAAATGGATGGAGGAGAGCTGGAACCTGATCAGCCATTACCTGAAGGTGGACAAGGTGTGGCTGGAAACCTACCGGGATGGCCAGCTAACGCCGGAAGCCGATGTGCGGAAGGTCAAGGACTTCTTCACGAGCAAGGGCATCAAGATGTCCGGCGGCCTGATGTGTACCCGTCCGGGCCGGCCCGGCGACCGCCTCACCGGCTTCGACTACGGGAATCCGGCCGATCGCGAGCAGTTCCGCAAGGTGGTGGCCTACACCGCCGGCCTGTTTGACGAAATCCTCTTCGACGACCTGTTTATTTTCAATTCCCGGTCCGATTTCGATCAACAGGCCAAGGGCGACCTGAGCTGGACCGATTATCGCCTGAAGGTCATGAAGGAAGTCGGCGAGGACCTCGTCGTCAAAAACGCCAAGAGCGTCAACCCCAAGGTCAATCTCATCATCAAGCCGCCGAACTGGTATGAGCAATATCAATTCTGCGGCTACAACCTCGAGGCGCAGTCCAAGGCGTTCGACATGATTTATTGCGGCACGGAAACGCGGGACCCGGACAACACCGTCATGCACCTCCAGCAGTACCAGAGCTACGACATCATGCGGTATTACGAGCACACCAAGCCGGGCAAATTCGGCGGCGGCTGGGTGGACCCCGGCGCGCGTCAGACCCTGAACCGCTACACCGAACAGCTCGAAGACACGCTGTTCGCCAAGCCCAAGGAGATCACGCTCTGGTGTTATGGCAACGCGCTCGAGACGTTGCGGGCGGCGGATGGGACAACCAACATCACGAGCATCCTGTATGCGGACGCGGGCGACACCTTCGCGAAACTGGACGCGTTCCTCGGCAAACTCGGCCAGCCTTATGGCGTCGCCAGCTATAAACCCTTTGCGTCGTCGGGCGAAATGTACCTGCACAATTACATCGGGATGATCGGCGTGCCGATGGATTTGTATCCGTATTTCCCGGAAGAGCGCGGGACCGTTTTCCTCACGGAATCGGCCAAGTTCGATCCCGACCTCGTCAGCAAAATTTGGAAACACCTGAACGCGGACAAGACGGTCGTCATCACCTCCGGCCTTTTGAAGGCGCTGCAAGGGAAGGGCATCGAGAAGATCGTGGAAGTGGAGGACACGGGCCGGAAGGCGCTGGTGAGCCAGTTCACGTTCCGGCGGGTCATGGACGAGGAGCCGGCGAACGTGTATAACTCGGACAGCGGGATTTTGATTCCGGAACTGGCCTACGGCCTGGTGGATTCGGAGGAAATCATCCAGGGCCTTTACAAGGAAAACAGCCGTTATCCGTTGTTGTTGCAGGTGCGGGGCCTGCCCAGGGGCAAATTCTTCATCCTGACCATCCCGGAGAATTTCGACGACCTGTATCATCTGCCGCCGGAAGTTCTCTCGCAAATCCGGCGGGACCTGATGGACGACATCCCGGTGTATCTGGACAGCCCGGCGAAAATCTGCCTGTTCACCTACGACAACAACACCTTCATCGCCAAGTCCTATCAACCCTTCCCGGTGCGATACAACATCGTCATCAAAAAGGCGGGGGCCAAACTGTTCAATCTCCAGTCCGGCCGCGAGTTGCACGGCTACGTGAACGGCGAGACGACGGTCTTTGAAGTGTTGCAGCAACCGCGCACGTACAACGTGTACCGGTTCGAGTAGGCGGCATTTCAATGCCATGCTGCGTCCGGTGCGGGAATTGAAAGGAGGAACCCAAAATAGAAATGGATTTCTATTTTGGGTTAATCCGTGGCGGCCAGCCGGAACACGTCCCGGATTTTTGCGCGGATTGCCCGCCGACGATCAAGACTCACCCTGCCCCGGCGTCCAAAAAGGGCGTTGGTATCCAGCAAATACATCCGGGAACAATCACAGAATGTTTCCCAGTCAAAACCGTCCGCGCCATTGAGTAAAACTTCATGCGCTTTGGCCTCGCGGTTTTGCCGCTGACTTGTGCAATAGAGCGCGTTCACAACGGCAGCCCCCGCGCAAAGAGCAGGATGCGAAATCAGGACCACCGGATGTTCCCCTTTTTCCGGGAAGTTGAAACGCCACACGTCAAACTGGTTTTTCATGGCACTTTCAGCGAGCTTCCCTTGGCCAGTGCGGCCAGTTCACGGTTGCTTTTCGCGTTCAGCCCAAAATCATAATCCGGCGGAAATGGCTCTTCAGTTTGAGCCTTGACCAATGTCAGGACAAAATGCCCGTCCCCATGATTTTCGTAGGCGAACACCTGGCGCGGAATGGCGTCCGGAATCCGTATCCGCTTATGGTCATCCACAGTCAAAGTCTTCATAGTGGGAATTTACCACTTTTGGAGGTGCTGGCAAGGACGTTTTCGCCCCAACAAAGCAGCTCACTGCCAATGGTTTTGGGGATGCCCAGTTTGCGGATTGCGGATTTTCAGAATGAGACTCCTTACGTCGTCTCCTACGGTAAAATGGGGCGTAGCGGCTTTCGCGAGAAGGCCGCCATTTGAATTCTCGTCACGGTTTGCGGCGCTCTGCCGAGAAGCCGCTGCGCCGGTTTTTTCAATTGATAAACTACTTTCCACTTCCAGCAGGGCCGGGCGCGGCCGAGCCGCTTAACGTGAGTTCAGCGGTCATTACCTTGACGCCCGAGATGGAGGCGGAAACTTTGGCCTGGACCATCAGGCCCAGCCTGGCCGGTGATGGTAGCTTCGATGATGAGCGTTTCGCCGGGGCGGGCGGAACCGAAAATTTTCACTCCCCGGAGCGCGGTCAGCTTCAATCGCGGCAGGGACGGATTGGCGGGGTCTTCCTGCGCCACCATCCCGGCCACTTGTGCGCCGGCTTCCACCAGGAGCACACCGGGCAGGATCGGCTCGCCGGGCAGATGGCCGCGCAGATAATATTCGTCGCCGCGGACGCGGTATTCGCCCACGCCTTCCTTGCCGGGCGTCAAACTTAGCAGCCGGTCCACGAACCGGAATTCCGGGCCGTGGGGCAGCGACCGCATCGCGAGTTGCAGGAGGTCGGTCATGGCATCATTGGCGCAGCGGTTCCACCACGGTGAAGTCGGGCGGCAATTTCTCCTCGAACAGCGCGGGGTCAATCGGCTGGTTGAGCACCGTGTTGGTAAAATCGTTGCGCAGCCCGGAGCCGTCGGCGAATTTCAACTCGGTGACCGCAATCGAGAAATCGTTGGTGTGAAACCCGATTAAAATTTCGCTTATGAATTTGCGGGCGGAAGCGCTTTTGGGCTGGAGTGTCATTTGCAGAATCGAATTTGTTTCCGTTGCCGAGAGCAGACGAAAGCGTTCTTCCATGCTTGCCCGATCCCGTGGGAGGCTGGCATCCATCAGCGCCAGCGCGTCCTTCAACGGCCCCGGCGGCACGCCTTCGAGGGAATATTTTTCCGCCCGCTTGAGGCGTGGATAGATGATAAGCAGTTGGTCGGGCTGGCGCAGCACGATGGTTTGCGCCGGCTGGCCCAGTTCCCAGCGGAACAATCCCGGTGCCGTCACCCAGACCTTGCCGTTGGCCACCAGCGGCTGGGACAGCACCTTGAGCGAGCGCGTCTGGGTAAAATCGGCGGACCAGCTCTGCAGGTTGGTCTGCGCGGCGAACCAGCGGTTGAACTGGACGTCACGCTCGTCGGCGCGGGCGACCAGCGCCGCCAGACACAAAAAGGCGAGGATGGAAGATGGAAGATGGAAGATGGATGGCTGCCGCGTTGCGGAATGACGAATGACTAAACCATAATGACGAAAGAATGACGAAGCCCGAATGACAAAATGATTTCCAACATGCGCGCGGTCATCTGGGATTTGAGCATTGGTGTTTGGGAATTCTTTAGTCATTAGGATTTAGGGCTTAGGGTTTTTAGCAGGCCAAATGGGAACGAATTGATACCATTGATCAATATCCTGTCGAATCTGCGGCTCGAATGCACGCAGGATTTGCCGGGTCAATTCCCGGCGAACCTCGCGATCGCCCAACGCGTTGCGGTCATAGGCAAATTCCGGGAGCACCTTCACGGCGTAGCCGTCGCGGCGGCGGACAATCGTCACCCCGATCAACGCACAGCCCGATGCCCGTGCCAGTTCCGCCGCCGCCAGCGGCGCTTCGAACGGGTGGCCGAACAATTCCACCGGCACGCCGCCCTTGACCGGCGGGCGGTCGAGCGATATCGCCAGGGCCGCACCCGCCTGAAGCCGTTTGATGACCTCCACAAAGGCGAAACTGTCCTGGCCGATGATGAGGGTCTCCACTCCGAAACGCCGCCGGGACGCAATGCGAAGGTCGGTGAGGCCATCGTCGGGTTCGGCCTGGGAAAGTATCGTCAGCGGAATGCCAAGCTGATTCAGCAACAGTCCGCCATGCTCCCAATTGCCGAGATGAAGCGTGATGAAAAGGATGCCGCAGCCACGGCGTTGGGCGGTCACGGATGATTTCCAATTCGGCGGGATTGGTCAGCCAGTTTTGCACCGGCTCGCCGCCCTCGACGCGCCACAAGTCCACCAGTTTCAGCGCGAACTTCCGATGGAGCCGGTGGGCGGCTTTTTCGGCGGCGGCCCGGTTGCCGGCAAAGATGGGCAGGAAATTTTGCACCACCACTTCGCGGCGCGGGCGTCGGAAAAGAAAATAAAACTCGGCCACGATTACGGAAAAGCCCTTCACCAATCCGACGGGCAGGATGCGCACAACCGCCAGGCCGAACCGCCACAAGCCGGCGCGGTAGAAGGCGGAAGGGGGCGTGATGCGTGAAACGTGATGCGTGAAACGTGATGCGTGTTCACCCTCGTCACCCGACACCCGACACTCGTCACGATTCCCTACTTCAGACTTTAGACTCTGGACTCTGGACTTTGGACTTAACCGAACCCACCACGCCGGGAGCAGGAACACGGAGATGATCATGTTGGCACCGATGCCGATGGCGCAGACCCTGCCCAGGCTGGCCATGCCGGGATTGCTGGAGAATCCCAGCGAACCGAATCCGGCCATGGCGGTGGCGCCACACAGCATCAACGCGCGTCCGACGGAGCGCCGGACCAAGCTGAGGTCGCCGCCATGCCGGCGCAAGGCCAATTGGATGAAAATGGTGTAGTCCACGCCCGCGCCCAGCATCAGCGGCAGGGCCATGAGATTCATCAGGTTCCAGGACCAGCCCGCAACCGCCATCGTCGCCAGCAGGCACAGGCCGCTCAACAACAACACCGCCGCGCCCAGCAGGATTTCGGCTGGCCGGCGGAAGGCGAACCAGAGCGAAGCCAGCACGAGGACAACCATGGGCGTTACCAACTGCCACATCCTTGCCTGCACTCGCTTGAGGGTCGTGCTGCCGAGCAGTTCCCAGCCGGAAAGCAGCGCCCGGTTTTCGGCCAGCCGGGTGGACAGGCCGGTGAGGGCGGCGGCCTCAACCCGGTTGGTCGCCGGATAAATCAAGCCCATCACCAGCCATTCATCGGGCGTGCGCGCCACGAACTTTTTCAACAGCCACTGGCTCACCTGGTTGGTCGGCCACACCACGCCGGGGCTGGCGCCGGCGCGCGCCCAGGTCCGCACCAGTTCCTCGGTCAGAACCAGGGCATTGGTGTTGAAACCTTCGCGCAGCGCCGCCTCCCGCAGCAACGGGCCCTGCTTTCCAAGCACGGCCGCCGTCGCCCGGTTCGCCGCCTGCTGTTCGGCTCGCGGCCACAGCGCGGTCGGCAGCAGATACCGGCCGATGACGTGATTGGAAGCCGCGTCGTTGAGCACCGCTTCGGCAATAGACAGCCGCCGATAAACTTCCGGTTCATCCCGGCCGGAGATGATCAGCCAGAGCGGGTCCGGCGGCAGTCCCATCGAAGATTTGATTTCATCGAGCGCCGTTTCCGCCTCGCCGCGTTGCGGGCGCAGGGCGTTTCCGCTGCGGTCCAGCCCGGGCCGGTGAACGCACAGCACCGCGCCCGCTGCGATCAGAACCAGTCCGGTCACCACCAGCGCGCTGCGGCAGGATTGTTTTGCCGGCACCGATCCGGTTGCCGGTGTTTCCTTTGGCGGAACAAAATAACTCCACCAGCGGACTGGCGTTTGGGTCGGCGGCGCTTTCCGGCGATTCGGAAACAACGGTGGGAGATAAATCATCACCATGACCAGCGCCGACAGGCCCACGCCGATGGCCACGAGCGTGCCGAGTTGTCCCAGGCCGGGCAGCCCGCCCAGATTCAAAACCAGAAACGCGCTCATGGTGGTGATGGCCGCCCAAAGAATGCTCGGCGCGATGGCCCGGCGGATTTCCGGCACGGACAATTGCGGATGCGCCAGCGCCTCCTGGTAATGCACCACGGCATAATCCACCGCCAGGCCGAGCAGCACGGCGGCAAAGCCCATGCTCACCACGCTGATGGCCCCCAGCACCAGCCCGCCCAGCGCCAGCGTCGCGCCCAGAATCAACCCCAGCAACGTCAGCAGCCAGAGCATCGGCAGCCAGCGGCGGTGCGTCAGCCAGAACAGCAGGGCGATGATGACGGTCGTCCCGCCCACCGAGCCGCTCATGTCGTTCTGCATGCTGGCGGCGATTTCCGTCACAAACACCGGACGGCCCGGTGTAATGAACCTCGACGCCGTCCCAGTCCGCCTTCGGCTGCTCCGCGCGCAGACCGGCCACCACCGCCCGGATGGATTTCAGCCAGCTCGCACACTGGCGATAACCGGACAAGTCCACGCCGGATTGAACGAACACCAATCGGAAATTTCCCTCCGATGAGGCGAACATTTGCTGTCCCTGTCCCATGGAAAAGCCGCTGAGATTGGTGAGCGCCGGCATGTTCAACAAATCGAACGGATCAAAGGCGCGCCGGGCGACGTCCATCGGCGACATGGAGGTTGCAAGGGCTTCCTTGGTCTCGGCGAGCACGGCTGGCAGCCGGTCGGGCGCGAGCCGGTTGGTGAGGGCGGCGAAGGATTCCGGCGATTGGTTGAGCCACAGGCAGCCGAGCAGTTCGCCCATTTGCTCCGGATGTTCCATCCACGGCGGCTGCCAGGACACCGAGGCGACGAGGTTCGTCTGCTGCCGCAAGCGGGCGGCCAGCGCGTCCGCCAGCCGCTCGGCCCGTTCGGCGTCCGGGGCGCGGAGGGTGATGACCAGTTCCCGCGCATTGGCGAAATATTGCTGGTAAAGTTTCAGTCCCTGGACCGTCGGTTCGTCCGGCGGCAGCAGGTTGAGGATGTCCACGTCAAACCGGAGCCGGCACAGTCCGAGGCCGACCGCCACCGTGAGCAAGGCCCACCACCAGCGTTTCAGGAACAGACTCACGGCGCGAGGAAGCCTTCCAGGGTTTCACCCGAACGGGTGTTTTCCAGCCGCCAGCCACCGTCCGGTTTGCGCTCAAAACGCAACGGCGGCGGGAGCGGTTCGCCAGCCAGGGCCGCATGCAGATAAAGCCAGGCGAAGCGAGTTGGTCCCGGCCCACGCCCGGTGAAGCCCATGTTGCCCGCCGGGAATTGGATCAGCCAATTGGCGCGGGTGGTTTGCGCCAAAACCAGCGACATCGGCGTTTTCGCAAACTCAATGGCGCAGCGTCCGTCCTCGTGGCTGACCATCACCAGGTCTCCACCCAACTCCGGCATTTCTCGGTCCGACCGCCAGGGTGCCTTGTCAGCCAGCGCTTGCATCGCGCGCGGACTGGGCAACATCGGCATCCCGTGGCCCGGACGCCAGAGAGCCTGTCCTTCCTGGACGTGCCAGCCGGGGCCGGTGGCGGTAAACAAAGACCGGGGAGCCGTCTGGCAACCGCCACACAACAAGAGAACGGCCAGCAAAGCTGACCCGAGCAAAGGACGGGACAAGTGACTTTCGTATGTTGCCATGGATTTCTGATTATTGTTGTGCGGCCGAACCGGTTGTCAAAGCTTTCAAGCCGTTTTTAAACACCGGCGGGACGCTGCCAGCGCCAGACCAACCGGCGTTTCGTCTGCGGGGTTAATTTGAAATTTTCCGAAATCCGGAGTTCTTCCACCCAAAAAATTTCGCGATTCGCCGCCGCTGCCACCATCAATTCCCGCCGCCGGGCGCGCGGAATTTTCCGGTTCGTGAACAAATCCTGAAGTTTCACCGACGACCTCAAACCAATCGGTTGAAACCGGTCGCCCGGACGCCAATGACGCAGCGTGATTTTTCCACCCACCTTGTCCGCGTCAAAAAATTCACACGCTTTCCGTCTAGGTGGCCGGGCAAAATTTGCGCCGGTTTCGAGCCGCCAGCCAAAACGCACGCCATCAAACTCCACATTCCCAGCCCGGCGCGCCAGATTTACGCCGGTTTTGTTCGCGTTAAAACCGGACGGCGGGGCCAGGCGCAGGCTGACCATGCCGGTTGCGTCGCGCAAAACGGAGCGTTCGGGGCCAAGGTTGACCGGAACATTGGCCGATTGCCGGAGCGATTCGATTAATTCAAAATCCGGCGTGACGCCGAGATCCGTCAATTGCAATTGCAAAACCCTCCGCTGAACCGCAACCGGCAAATCTTTAAAAACCGTCCCCTCTCCCGGCCGGAGGCCACCCTCTCCCCGCCTGGCGGGGCGAGGGGCACGTTCATTTTTTCGTTTTGAGACGAGCCATCGCCGCGCGGTTTCACCAGCCAATTCCGCTTCCGCGCCGACTATTTCCATGAGCCGCAAAACCGTTTTCGGCAGGGCGGGCTGGTAGTGACGCAGCAGCAGCGGCAACAGTTCGTTGCGCACGCGATTGCGCGGCAGGTCGAGGGACGTGTTTGTCGCATCGTCGCGAAAACGGATTTTTTGTTTGCGGACGAACCCGCGCAATTCGGCCTTGGTCGTGTCGAGCAACGGACGAACGAGCATGATTTTTGAATCCACCGGCGACGGCGACCGCCATTTCATTCCGGCCAGGCCTTCACCGCCCGCGCCGCGCAGGATGCGCAGGAAGAAAAGTTCCACCTGGTCGTCCGCGTGATGCGCCAGCGCGATGGCGCGGATTTTGCGTTCCTTCGCCAGGCGCGCAAAAAAATCATGCCGCAATTTTCGCGCGGCCATTTCGACGGATAACTTTGATTTTTGCGCAAATTCCCTCACGTTTGCCCGTCCGGCGACAAAGGGCAGCCTCATGGCAGCGGCAGTTTGGCGGACCAGTTTTTCATCCGCGTCGCTGCTGCGTCCGCGCAACTGGTGATTGAAATAGGCGACGGTCAGTTGCCACCGGTGGCGGGATGAAAGTTCGTGGAGCGTGTGCAGCAGCGTCATTGAATCCAACCCGCCGGAGACGGCCACCAAAACCGCCTGCCCGCGTCTGAACAGCCGGCGATGTTGGATGTTTTCTTCAACGCGCTGTTGCAAATTGATCACGCGCCCATGCTACTGCATCCGCCCCGGCGGGCAAGGACGATGAAATTTCAAGGCAATTGACGGATGCGGTAAAACCGCTGCCGATCCGGGCCATAGGAATTGGTGAATGTCAAAATGGGCCCGGTTGCGGTGTTGGTGCCAAGAATGATCCAGTTGGTTTTTATCAGATTGGTAGAGAACTGAACCTGATAAGCGATGCTGGCCAGCGAATTCCAACTGAACACCACGGCGTTGGTGCCCGTCTTGGCCACGGAACGGAAGGATGGATTCGGAATCGGCCACACGTTGACGTCATCGAGGCCAAAGTAATAATTATCATTTTGTGCGCCGAACTGAAGGACGGTGTTGGTTCCGGTGGCCATGACGATGAACAACAGGTTGGTCCAATTATTGATCGCGCCCACACTTACCTGGTTGAAGAGGGTGTTGACGGCAGGTGAATTGGTGTTCCAGTTCACTTGAAATTGATTTGGTGTCACACCCCCGATATTGTTCATCCAGAATGAAAGCAGGTAGCTCTGGCCCGGGAACGTGTTCAGGGTCTGCGAAATAAAAGCCAGCGCGCCAGCCTCGCCCATCGCCATGCCATCCGCGCCGGAATGAACAAAATTGGTGCCGCTGCCATCGGTGAAGGTGTCCACATTAACCACCCCGTTGAATAAAAAACCGCCGCTGATGGTGGTTCCGTTCAGACTCCAGAAGGAAAGATCCCCGGTTTCAAATCCGCCGTTCTGCACAAAAGATTGTCCGGATTGCAGTGTGAACAGGAGATTTTGCGAAACATGACTGCTCCGGTTGCTGAACGTCAGTATCGCGGCATAAAATCCAGCAACCAGATTGCTGACGGCGGCATTCAATCCGATTGTGACCGCGGACTGGCCACCGGCCCCCAGCGTCCCGCTGCTCGAAGAGGCGGTCAGCCAGAGTGACGTGTTGATCAGCGACCAATTCAGGGAGGACACTCCGGAATTGGTCAGGATGAAATTTTGCGCGATCGGGGTGAACGGACCACCGTTTCCACCGCTGGCGGCAAAGCCGGACGCAGGGGTAATGACCAGCGTGTCGGGCGGGCCGGCCAGGGCGTTGATCAAACTTTGTCCCGTGGGGGTGCCCCATCCGGTGCAAAGGTCATATCCGCTGCCGGCATAGAACAGGGTCGGACTGCCCGGCCAGGTGTTGTCGCCGGTTGTGATGTCATGGAAGTCGGCGGTGTAATTTGTGCCTTTGCCAATCGCGTAAATGGCCGGGTTGACAAAACCAACGCTGGATCTGCCGGCGTTGGTCGCCTGCTGATTCACCAGGGCGGTGAATCCGGCCCACAACGGCGCGGCGCAACTGGTGCCGCTGGCCATTTCATGTTGGTTGCTGTCCGCGATGATAAAGACATTTTTGGCTGTCATGGCCACGTCCGGCACGTTGCGCATGGTCGTCGAACCATGATTGAGCGTCATGCTGATGCCCTGCTGCCAGCCGGGGAGGGTGTAAGTGGGGCTGATGCCGCCGCTGCTGCCCCAATCACCGCCATTGGGGTTTGGGGTCCTATCATTCCAAACCGTCTCGAAAATGTAGTAGCCTCCGGCACCGGTCGTGGTCAACACGGTCCCGCCCACTTCCGTGATGTTGGTGCTGTCCGATGGAAAAGAAATGGAACTGGTGAAGGCATCCAAATCACCGGTGGCGTTGAAGAACGACTGGCCCTGGGAGGCCATCTGCTTGAATATCCCTTCCGAAACCGCATCCGGCCCGCCGCCGCTCCAGGAACAACTGATCTGTTTCGCCAGATTATCATCGGCAATGCGGCCTAAAATGGTTGACCAGGCCGTCGTGCCGTTGGGAGCTTCGTACACAATTATTTTTGAAACTCCTGGCGCCATGGCGATGACCATTTCAATGTCCAGACATACCTCACCGTTGCCGTCCCCGGGCACGGAAACCCCCCCGTTGACGGGCACATTGGTCAGGCTGATGGGATAATTCGTCAGCCCCGCCAGGCTGATATAGGCCGCTATGTTATTGGAATCATAACCATCGAACTGGACCAACGCGACGCTTTGGTTGCTGCCGGTCAGGGATGTGCCCGGAGCGTATGCCGCGCGAAAATCGTTGCCCATGTAAGTGCTCCCCGGCCCGGAACCGGAACCGGGCGTCACCCCGGATGTGGGCATGACCGCTTTGACTGTCAGAGAGGGATGCGGCAGCGAATAATTGTTCAATCCGCTGACTTGCAAAATCGGGACCGCCAGATCAATTGAAGGTTCGACATCGGGCGCGTAAAAATCGCGCGCGTCACTTGGATGCCGGTAGGTGTGAAGCGTCACGTGAAAAACCCGTTCGACGTCCGCCGCCGGCGCGCTCACATCCAAAACCACGCGATTCGGATGCCTGCCGGTCACCGTCAGGCCGTTCGCCTTCGCGAAATCAATGACCGCCTGATAATCCTGTTCCGTCGGGCCAAACCTTTCCGTGAATTGTTCCGGCGTCAGATAATGGCGAAAGTTCGGGCTGGCCGGGTCGTAAATCTGTTGCAACAAACTGTCGAGTGCCGCTTCGTTCCGCAGCGGCAACCCAATCGCCAGGTTCAAATGCTGCGTGGCGGAAAGACGCCCGGTGGGTTGCAAGTGAAAACGCGCCACAGCTTCCGGCAGATGACCGTGCAAACGCTGCTTTCCGGTGGTTTGCGCCTGTGCCGTGATGGCAAAAAAACAGGCCACGCCCACGCGCAACGCGAGAGAAATACTTTGATTTTTTAGCATTTGAGACGAATTGACATGTTTAATTACGCAGACTTTGTGCCAATCGTCAAATTTCCGGTCATTGTCCTGCCGGAAAAAATTTGCCCGTTAACCTGCCTGCCGTTAACGTCCATTCGTGGCTGTTAAATTCACCATTCTCGGCAGCGGTTCCGGCGGCAATTGCGCCTACCTCGAAACCGCTGAAGCCCGCGTGCTCGTGGACGCCGGGTTCAGCCCGCGCCAAATCCGCAAACGCCTCCAGGAAATCGGCCGGGTGCCGGAAAACCTCACCGCCATCCTGGTCACGCATGAGCACAGCGACCACGTTCAGGGCCTCACCGGCATCGCCGCCAAACTGAACATCCCGATTTATTGCAACCGCGACACGAAGGAGGCGTTTGAATTCCAGCTCGAAACGAAATTCGATTGCCGGCTGTTCGAGACCGGCGCGAGCTTTGAAATCGGCGACCTGCTGGTGGACACCTTTGCCATCCCGCATGACGCCCAGGACCCCGTCGGTTATTTGCTGCGCACGCCCGCCGGCAACATCGGCTTTCGTCACCGACCTCGGTCACATGACGAAGCTGGTGCTCGAACGCATTCGCCCGGCGAATGTGCTCGTGCTCGAATCCAATCACGACGTGAAGATGTTGCAGGATTGCGAACGCCGGCCCTGGAGCCTCAAGCAGCGCATTCTCGGCCGTCACGGCCATCTTTCGAACGAAGCCGCCGCCGAAGCCGCCGCGCAAATCATGTCCGCCGAACTGCGCCATCTTTACCTCGCCCATCTCAGCCGCGAATGCAACCGCCCCGAACTCGCGCATTACGTCATGAACGAGCGTCTCCACCAAATCGGCGCCAAACACGTTCAACTCCAGATCGCCGCACAGGATGTGCCGTGCAAAACTCTGGAATTGTAAGGTTCCAAATTGGAATCTTACAAACATTTAACCTGAAATCCAAAGCAGCGGCCATTCCGATGGGTGGCACGGGCCACTGGCCTGTGCCGGGCGGCGGCCCGCCGCCCGGAATGGGGAAAGCGCCCGCACTTTTCCGCGCGTCCATGTCCGCAGCCGGTGTTCTTCTCGTTTCGTTCCGGCCAGTGGCCGGACGAAACAGGCGGGTCGCCTGTGCCACCCATTCCTATTTCGGAATTCAGGTTAAACGTAATCCAGCCAAGGTGAGTTGGTTGATCCAGTTCGCTTCAATAACTGAACCTTGCCAACCGGGTGCGGCACCGCTTATTCTGCGGGCAAGAAAAACCAAGTTAAATTGCTTATGAAAAATCTCGCGCTTCTTTTTCTCGCTCTCACCATCGCCTCTGCCCAAGCCGCGCCCCCGGTCGTTTCCAATGTCCGGGCCTCCCAGCGCACGGGCACGCACTATGTGGACATCTACTACAGCGTCGCTTCCAGCAACAGTCCGCTCACCGTCTATGTGGCCATTTCGGCGGACGGCGGCACGACTTGGAACGTGCCCGTCTTTTCCGTCCAGGGCGCCGTTGGGCCGGGCGTGACGCCGGGCAACAACCTTTACCTCCAGTGGAACGCCGGCGCGGACTGGCCCGGGCAGTTCAGCAGCCAGGTGCATGCTTCGCATCACCGCCGACGACGGCACCGCCCCGTCCGTCCCCAGCGGCATGGTCTATATCCCCGCCGGCCCGTTCCAAATGGGCGACACTTTGGATGGCGAGCCCGATGCGCTTCCGGTCCACTCGGTCTATGTCAGCGCGCTCTTCATGGATCAGTTTGATGTCACTCGCGAACTGTGGCTCAACACCTATACTTGGGCAACGGCCAACGGATACCAGTTCGACAATGCCGGCTTGTGGAATGGCGCAAACAACCCCGTTCAGACCATCAACTGGTATGACGCGGTCAAATGGTGCAATGCCCGCTCCGAGCAGGCGGGCTTGATACCTTGCTACTACACGGATGCCAGCCTGACCAACGTCTATCGCAGCGGCGACAGAGACCTCAGCAGTTCCTGCGTGAATTGGACCGCCAACGGCTACCGCTTGCCCACCGAAGCCGAGTGGGAAAAGGCGGCGCGGGGTGGACAGGCCGGGCTGCGCTATCCGTGGGGCAACTCTATTTCCTGCACAAACGCCAACTACTTGGATTGCGGCGTTGGCAGCACAACTCCGGTCGGCTCGTACACCCCCAACGGCTACGGTCTTTACGACATGGCGGGCGATATCTGGCAGTGGTGCTGGGACTGGTATGACCCCAATTGGTACGCGAACTACCAAGCCACCATGAACGACACTCCCGGCCCGGCGTCCAGCCCGAATGGCATCCGTGTGGTGCGCGGCGGCAGTTGGGCCAACCCAGCCAGCTGTGCGACGTGCGCCATTCGCTACGCCTACCGCGAACCGGGCTTGGCCCGCGTCATCTATGGGTTCCGTTGTGTGAGGGGGCATTAGACTTTTCTCTTTTACCCTTTAACCCTTTTGAATGGTGTGAGGCGTGAGATTGGCAATGAGATGGCCTAAGATATTTTGGCTTGGAGCGCCGCGAGGAGCGCCGACATTTTTGTGGGCCGGCAGGTATGGACTCGCGTGCTATTTTCTGCTGGCCGCACTCCTTGCCGGACCAGTGCGGGGCGACGTCGGTTCGGGAGTATCGGGGCTTTTCACCGTGGATACGCGCTACGGTTTTAACTTCGGTTCGGGGGTTTCGAGCCTCTTTACCGTGGATACGCGTCATTCCGCATGGTCGGGCGAGAGTGTCTCCTCGTTGTTCACGGTGGATACGCGCGGCGAGACAACGGGCGTCGGATTTGGGGTTACAGGACAATTCACGGTGGATACGCGCTACGGGTTCAACTTGGGATCGAATGTGTCGGGCTTTTTTACCGTGGATACGCGTTTTTCCGGATGGTCGGGCAATGGCTTCTCCCCGTTGTTCACGGTGGATACGCGCTTGCCGCTGTTGACATTGGAGAAGGCCGGCACAAACTTTATCTTCTCATGGTTCGCCGCCATCGCTGGCTACCAGCTCGAAGTCAGCACCAACCTAGCCAGCCCAAACTGGACTCCTGTCACCAACATCCCCGTCCTTTCCGGGTTGCAACGATCCGTGACGAATCCCTTCACCGGCCCGAACCAGTTCTACCGGTTAAGAAAGAATTGACCGCTGGTCACGCCACGTCAGCAATCTCCACCAAAGCCCAAGATCTGGTTCCTACCGGTGCGGTTAACCTTGCCTGAAAAATCAAACGTGCGTATCGTTTTTTCATCATGGGCTACAAAGCGGAGTTGGTTGCACCACCACAAATCGAACACGCCATCCTGCTGATTCGCGGGCAAAGAGTCCTGCTCGACCGGGATCTGGCCGCGATGTATGGCGTCACCACCGGCAATCTCAACAAGGCCGTGCAACGCAACCTGTCCCGTTTCCCCGCAGATTTCATGTTCCAACTCACTGAAGACGAGGCGGAAGCTTCAAGATTCCAAATTGGAATCTTGAAGAGGGGGTTGAATATCAAGTACTTGCCGTACGTTTTCACGCAAGAAGGCGTCGCCATGCTTTCCGGCGTGCTCCGCAGCCCGCGCGCAGAACAGGTCAACATCGCCATCATGCGCGCGTTCGTGCGATTGCGGGAAACGCTGTCCTTGCACAAGGAACTCGCACACAAGCTGTCCGAACTGGAACGCAAAATCGAAAACCACGATGACAATATCCGCACTCTGTTTGAAGCGATTCATCAATTGATGACGCCGCCGGAGGAGCCGCACAAAGAAATCGGTTTTCACGTCAAGGAAACCGGCCCGCCCTACCGCGTGAAAGTGAAGCGCAAACATGACTGATTTGCGGATTCAAAAAATCACCGCGCTCGACCTGCCGGAACTCGCGCCGTATCGCACCATGCGTCGGCCGCTGGAGCATGAACGGCAGGGCATCTTCGTGGCCGAGGGCGAAAAGGTCGTGCGCCGGCTGCTCGAAAGCCGTTTTGAGGTCGTCTCTGTTTTGCTGCCCGAAAAACACCTGGAGGCGTTTCGCGCGCTGCTTGAAGCGCGCCCGGAAAAACTCGCCGTTTATCTCGCGGACAAAAAACTGCTCGAATCCCTCGTCGGCTTTTCGATGTATCAAGGTGTACTCGCCGTCGGAAAAATCCCACCGCCCGCCATGCTCGACGACATTTTGTCCAATAAACCCGAAGCCCCGGCTGCTCGTAGCCGTGGACGCGCTGACGAGCGCGGAAAATCTCGGCGCGCTGGTGCGCAACTGCGTCGCCTTCGGCGTGCAGGCATTGATCGTGGGCGAAACTTCCAGCAGCCCGTTTCTGCGCCGCGCCGTGCGCAACTCCATGGGCACGATTTTGCAATTGCCGGTCGTCGAACTGGCCAAACTTGGCCAGCGGCACCAATTCACCGCAAACCGCACACCACGGATTTGAAACTGGTGGACTGTTTGCAGGAACTTCGCGCCCGAGGCGTTCGTTGCATCGCGGCGCATCCACATGCTGAAAGTTGGAGTTCAAGCTTCAGCTTGCCCTCGACCGCATCAATGCCTCCTCAAGACAAGCTAAAGCTTGAACTCCAGCGCAAAACCATCTCCCGCACCGATTTCACCGGCGATTGCTGCGTCGTCTTCGGTAGCGAAGGCAACGGCATTTCCGCGCCAGTCCTGGAAGCGTGTGATGAAGCGGTGGCCATTCCCATGCCGCCCGCGGTGGATTCTTTGAACGTCGGTGCCGCTGCCGCGGTTTTTCTTTACGAGATTGCGCGTCAGCGCAAAATGTAAAACGAGAATTGAAGATGGAGGATGGAGGATTGTCGAGAACGCACTGCCCGCCATCTTCGATCTTCCATCCTCTATCCTCGTTTTCGTTTTGCAGGCGGCTTGGCGTTGAAAACTTTTTTGTAAACCGCCCGGATCGCCTGCCGCCATTTCGCCAGCGTCTTTCCGAATTCTTCGGGCATGGAGAAACCACAGCGCACCGAGACGCGATAATACGGCGCGGGGTCGTCCGGCAAAACCGTTTCGCCCTCGTAACTCCACCGGCGCAAAATGCCTTCGACACGGCGCAGGTGCCGATAATTTTCAAGCAGCTTTTCAAAATCTTCACGCGTCAGCAGTTGGAGTTCACGCTTTAGCGTGCCCTTGACCGGAACACAATCTAAAGATTGAACTCCAACGGCATCGCGGGCGCGTTCGAGCGCGCGCAGGGTGTTGGCCTCCTGCCAGCCGTTTTCCAGGCACAAAGCCTGGGCGATGAATTCCGCGTCCATCAAACCGCCTTTGCCGGTCTTGATGGCCAGATCGTCCCGCCCCCGCGGTGTGCGCCCCTTCTCGATGCGCAACCGCATCTGGTGAATTTGCTTTTTCCAATCAGGAGTGAAGCCGGCAGGCAAAACGGCTGTTTTTTTCTTTTCGGAGGGCGGAGTTACACGACGCCCTAATTTGTCCGGAGAAGTTTGGGGCTCGTATAACTCGCCCCTCCGAGTTTTGATTTTTGAAATTTTGGAAAAATCCGTCAATGTCGCCGCCAGCTTCTGAAATTTTTCGCCCAGCGCCAATTTTCCGGCCACGGGTCGCGTGCGGGTGAGCGCCTGGATTTCCCAAAGCTGCGCCCGCTGCCGGTAATAATTCTCGTAGGCCGCCAGCGTGTTGACCAGCAGCCCTTTCTCGCCGTCGGGACGCAGCCGCGCGTCGGTGTGAAACACCATTCCCTGCTCCGTCCGGCGCGACAGCAATTCCATCACCTCCACCGCCAGCCGTTGCAATTTCGGCAGGGCTTTCGCCGGCGCATCGGTGACAAACAGGATGTCCAGATCGGAACCGTAATCAATTTCGCACCCGCCCAGCTTGCCCAAGCCGATGATGACGAACGGCGGCGTTTTGATTTTGTTTTTGCGCATGACCACTTCCAGCGCGTATTGCAGGCAGGCGTCGGCGAGCGCGGAGAGTTCGGCGAGATTTTGCTCGAAATCGGCGAGGCCCAGGATGTCGCGCAGGCCGAGGCGCATCTGTTCCGCTTCGTGATAACGGCGCAACCAGAGAAACTGGTCCTCGTCGCCGAGTCCGTGGCGCAAATCCTTCAAAATCTCCGGCGCCGTTTTGCGCTGGCGCAGACGGCCACCGGCCACGAAATCATCAATCAAATCCGGTGTGCGAATGGCCGCCTCCGCCAGGAACTCGGAGCGGTCGAACAACAACAGCACCAGCTCAAACGCTGACGGATTCCCGTGCCACATCTCCAGCAACGCCGCATGCGAACCATAGGCCTCAAGGTAGCTGTCCAGCCGCGTCACCACCCGGTCGGGATCAGAAAGAATTGGAGATTGCCGATTGCCGATTGCCGATTGCCGATTTGAAATTCCAGATTGGCTGCGCAGATTCGGGCAGAGCGCCAGAAATTTCAGGATCAACCGCCGGGCCAGTTCCGTCGTGCGCGGCGAGACGTGGACGTAACCCGGGCCTTCGGCAAATTCCTTGAGCAGGCGAAAGGCGTTCTCGGGATCACGGAATGAATGCGCCGCGAGCAGGTTTTCCCATTCCGCCTCCGCGCCGTCGAATCCCGGCGGCAGAACCGCGTGCGTTGATTTGGGCGCGTCGGCTTTCAGGAGCCGGTCATAAACCCGCCGGACATTGCGGGTGTGCCTTTGCAGCGCCGTTTCAAATTCCGCCAGTGACTTGAAACCCATCAGCCCCGCCAGCCTTTGTTGCGCCTGGTGATCGGTGGGAATGACGTGCGTTTGCTGGTTGTCCTCCATTTGCAGGCGATGCTCGACATCGCGAAGAAACCGGTAGGCGGCGTCGAGTTGTTGCGCGTCCACATCCGTGAGCAACTGGTACTGCGCCAGTTTGGCAAGGCACGGGAGGGTTTGCGCGGTTTGCAAAAATGGCAGCCGGCCCGCGTGCAAAATTTGCAGCGATTGCGCGACGAATTCAATTTCCCGGATGCCGCCGCGCCCCAGTTTGACGTTGCGCTCCAGGTCTTCTGCCCCGACGATTTCCTTCTCGATGCGATCCTTGACCGCGGCGATTTCGTGGAGCACGTCGGCGCTCATTGAGCCGGGAAAACGGAACGGCTGGATCATTTCAAGAAACTCGCCGGCCAGATTTTCGTCGCCGGCAACCCCCCGCGCCTTGATAAGCATCATCCGCTCCCAGGTCTGTCCCCATTCCGTGTAATAATTCTCGTAGCTTTCCAGTGAACGGCACAGGGGCCCGGCGTCGCCTTCGGGCCGCAACCGCATATCAATGCGGAACAACATTCCGTCCGCCGTCACGCGGGAAACTTCGGCGATGAACGCCTCGGCGAGCTTGCTGAAAAACTGGCGGTTCGACATCGTGGGATGCTGCGCTGTTTCCTTCATTGGCGGCGCTTTGAAAACCTCTCCCTCGTCGCTGTACAGGAACAGCACGTCCACGTCCGAACTGTAGTTAAGTTCCTGTCCGCCCAGCTTGCCCATGCCCAGCACGCAAAATTCCGTGCGCTGCCAGTTCCCGTCCGCATCCTGATGAAAAGGCTGGCCGAACCGCCCGATGAATTGCGACCGGCAAATCCGCCATACGGCGTTCAGGCACACGTCGGCCAGATCCGAAATTTCGCGGGTGATTTCAACGACGTCGCCGAAGCGGGCGAGGTCGCGCGCGGCGATGCGCAGCATTTCGCGCTGTTTGAAACGGCGCAATCCGGCCAGCGCGCCGGCGTAATCGCACGCCTCCAGTTGCGGTTTCAACCCGTCTTCCATCTCGCGGCGCAGGCCCTCCACGCGGCGGGGATATTGAAGCTGTTCCATGTCGAGCACGGACAACCAGCCGGGGTTCGCGACCAGCAGATTGCCGAGGGCCTGTGAACCGCTCAACAGCGCAACCACGACACGCATCTGGTCGGTGGAATATTTTTCAAGCTGGGGACCGGCTTCCGTCGCGGCGAGTAAAGTTAGGAAATGTCTGACCCGGACCGGATCGGCGGAAGCGGCCGCCAGTTTCTGCCAGTCCGGCTTTTTCATATCTCGCAGTGAGCTTCAATGTTTTCGACGAAATCAACCGCCTTGCGGCACAGCGGCTGCCAGTCGAGTTCCGCCTTCACGCGCGCGGCGGATTGGGCGGCGTGCGGCTGCCAGTTTGCCGCCGGCGCCTCCAGCCAGGACAAAATGTTCCGCCCGAAATCTTCGCCGTTGAATTCCGAAAATTTCACCAGCGGATCGTTTTTGAAATAGCTTTGCACACTTTTCAGCGGCGTGCAGACAGTCGGCAGTCCGGTGGCGACGTATTCCACGATTTTGGCGACAAACGCGCAGTGCGTCCCGGCGGATTCCTCGTAAGGCACGATGCCCACGTTCGCGCTGGCGAGGTGTTTTGAAACCTCGGCGTAAGGCGTGAAACCCGTCGCCTCAAATTTGAAATTCGGAATCGTCTGCGCGCGTTGCAGAAATTTTTCCAGCCCGGCGGTGCGCCTGCCGACGAAACGAAATATCGTTCCCGGTTTCTTCTCCGTGACCAGCCGGACAGCGTCGAATGCAATCCGACCGAGATGATGCGCGTCAAACGAACCGTGCATGACGACGACCGGCGGCTGGCCCGGCAAAGGCGGCTGCTCGCGGAGCGGAAACACCTGCGCATCGTAACCGAAATATATCGGGCAGATTTTTTCGCGCGGATAGCCACGCGTTGCAAGCCGGTCGGCAAATTCATCGGAGATGGCGCACACGCCGTCCACATCGTAGCGCACGGGCAGTGAAATTTCGTAGCGCATGAGCGCGCGGACGACCGGCTTGGGGGCCACGTAGGCCGGCCACGTTTCCATGAAGCCGGTGAGCAGGTCGGGGAAATTCATCACCACCGGCCCGCCGAGCTTCTTTTTCAATTTGCCGGCGGCCACGGCGGAAATGGCGTGTTGCGAGAGCAGCAGGTCAAATTTTGTTTCCCGCGCGGCGACAGCGACCATGCGTTCGAGGAAAAACGGATATGCAAGGTATTTGAAATTGCGGAACTTTGCATAACGGCCCATTTCCCAGCGGGTAAACGGATGCAGCGTAACGCCGAATTTTTTCTCCACGCCTTCCGCGTCGTCAATCCGCGGGCCGAAGACATGGACTTTGTGGCCGCGCCGGACCATTTCCTGGACGAGATAAACGGCCTCCGCCGAACCGCCGCCGGATGGCGGATAAAACGGTTCGTGAGTCAGGAACGCGATACGGAGCGGAGATGAGGGTTCGCGCACGGGATGACGCTATTAAATTTTGGCCGGGCCGTTCAATCACAATTCGCTGTGCAGAACGGACAAACTCCATCACGAATCCAGTAGTCCAGCAGTTTCGCGTATTCCAGACGGACGCGGCTGCCGATACGGTTGCGCGGCCAATCAGCGCGGGCCGTGGCGAAATAGGACGGACGCGAATAAAATTTCAGTTCCGGCGCGTAATGCCGGAAACACGCCAGCGCCCGGCGCGAATGATACCACGAGGTGACAATGATGACACGCGCCACCTTTGCTTCGCGGAGCAATTGGATGGTGAACTGCGCATTTTCCTGCGTCGTGCGGGATTGTGTCTCCAGTTCAATCGCATTCGCCGGCACGCCCGCCGCCACCAACAGCCGCCGGTTGATTTCGCCGTCGCCCAGGCCGCTGACGATGATGCGCGGCGCGGCATGTTCCTTGAAAAGTTCCGCCACGCGCACCGGCCGTTCATGTGAACCGCCGCCCAAAACAACCATGACATCCGCTTTCACCGGCCCGCTGTCCACGCATAAAAACGGTTGCGGAAAAACCACCGCGGCCACGGCCAGCAGCAACAACAGCCCAAAAAGAACGAGGATTGTTTTAAAAAACCATTTTCGGATGTGAATCACCGCGGTTGAAATTGGCAGTTTTCCCGCCGCACCGCAACTGGCAGTAGTGCAAGTTAATACTGTATCCGTGCGGCCACCGGAGCGCGAGTTGTCCCAACTCGCAGCAGTTCCATTTGCATAAACGGATTCATAAAACCTTTTTAACCCGCTCTTGCGCTTGCTGGTGCTGCGGCTTGGGACAAGCCGCGCTCCAGATACAGCGTCCAACTGCACCCACTGGCAATGAACGTCCAATCCCGCACTGGCCAAAACCCGCCGATTTGGTAAGGTAGCCGTGATGGCCGGTTTTTTTGCCAACCAACGTGTGACCGAGGCGCTTGCCGAGCTGGGTGGAATCGCTTTGCTGGCCAAGGAGGCGGCTGCGTCGCTGCTCCAGCGGCGGGCCGCGTGGCGCGACCTGCTTTATCAGATTTTTTTCATCGGCGTCAAATCGCAGTCGGTCGTCCTCATCACCGGCGCGTTCACGGGCATGGTGCTGGCGGCGCAGACTTATTTCCAGTTTCACAAGGTCAAAATGGACACCGCGACGCTTGCGGTCGTGAGCGTCTCGATGTGCAGCGAACTCGGCCCGGTGCTGACGGCGTTGATGGTCGCCGGGCGCGTCGGCGCGGCCATCGCCGCCGAAATTGGCACGATGCGCGTGACGGAGCAAATTGACGCGCTACGCACGCTGGCGACGCATCCGGTGGATTATCTCGTCGTGCCCCGGCTCATCGCGGCGCACATCGCGCTGCCGTTGCTGACCATGGAATCCATCTGCGTCGGCATTGGCGCGAGTTATCTCGTCGGCGTCCATCTGCTGGGCATTGATGCGACGTATTCGTGGACCAACATGCTGAAATACACGCATGACGCCGACGTGGTGATCGGGCTGATCAAGGCGTTTGTCTATGGCGGCGTCATCGCGCTCATCAGTTGTTACAAGGGCTTGACCTGCCGGCTGGGCGCGGAAGGCGTCGGGCGCGCGACGACGGAAGCGGTGGTGTATTCATCCATCGCCATCCTCATCTCGAACTTTTTCCTGACGCTGGTGCTGGGCAAAATCGCGAGCGCGTTATGATTGAGGCGAGGAATTTGCGAAAAGGTTTCGGCACGCAACCGGTGCTGGACGGCGTCAGCTTTCGGATTGAAGATGGCGAATCGGTCGCCGTCATCGGGCGCAGCGGGTGCGGCAAAAGCGTTTTGCTCAAGCTCCTCATCGGCCTGCTGCCGCCGGACGCGGGCGAGGCGCTGATTGACGGTGAAAACATCGTGCCGATGAACGAACGCCAGTTGCTGCGCGTGCGCCGGAAATTCGGCATGGTGTTTCAAGGCTCGGCGTTGTTCGACTCGATGACGGTTGCGGAAAATGTGGCGTTCGGGTTGCGCCGGCATGAACATCTGACCGAGCCGGAAATCGCCCGGCGCGTGGCCGGCGCGCTCGAAATGGTGGATTTGCCCGGCACGGAAAACAAACAATCGGCCGAATTGTCGGGCGGCATGCGCAAGCGCGTGGGACTGGCGCGCGCCATCATTTACGAACCGCAGATCGTGCTTTATGATGAACCGACGACCGGTCTGGACCCGATTGCGTCCGACAGCATTGACCGGTTGATGGCGCGGGTGCGCGACCAACTGAAAGTGACGACGGTGGTGGTCACGCACGACATGCGCACGGCGCGGCGGGTCGGCCAGCGCGTGTTGATGTTGCACGACAAAACGATTTACGCGAGCGGCCCGGCGGACGTTTTTTTTGCCTCGCAAGATCCGGTGGTGCGGCAATTTATTGACGGGGTCGCCGATCCGAAGGAACATTTGCCTTAGTCATGGAAAAATCGCGATTGCAAACCAAAGTCGGCCTGTTTGTGGTCCTGGGGCTGGCGTTGCTGGCGACCTTGCTGATTCTGTTCAGCAAGAGCACCAGCCCGTTCAGCCGCACTTACGAATTGCGCCTGCACGCCAGCAACGTCGGCGGCCTGAAACAACGCGCGGGGGTTTTGCTCGCCGGCGTGCAGGTGGGCGGCGTTTCCAGCATCCAGCTCGCCGAAGACGGCAAAAGCGTGACGATTCTCCTGAACATTTACCAGGGCTGCAAAATCTACCGCGACGCGCGTTTCATCATCGAACAATCCGGCTTTCTCGGCGACCAGTATGTCTCCATCATCCCCACTTCCAATGCGCCGCCGGTGCTGGTGAACGGTGACGAGGTCAACTGCCAGGAGCCGTTTGATTTGCAGGAAGTCGCGCGCTCGGCCTCCGGGTTCATCCAGCGCATTGACGAAACCGCCAAAAAACTCGATGACTCGGTCACGGATTTGCGCCGCGTCGTGCTGAACGAACAGACGCTCACCAATTTTTCCGCGACCCTGCACAATCTGCGCACGATTTCCGAGCAGGCGCTGGGCACGGTGAACGGCGTCAACGCGCTGGTTGCGACCAACAGCTCACAAATCAGCCTCGCGGTCAGCAATGTCGTTTTCTTTTCGCAGGAGTTGCTGCGCCTGGCCAATTCTGCTGAAAGCGTGCTGGCCACCAACGGCACGGACATCACCGCCGCGGTAAAAAACATTGAATCTTCGACCGAAGTATTGAAAGATTTGCTGAACAACGTCCAGTCTGGCAAAGGTCTGGCCGGAACCATGCTGGAAAACGAACAACTAACCACCAACGTGCAAGCCATCGCGAACAATCTTGCCATTGCCTCGAGCAATTTGAATCGGCTCGGTCTGTGGCATTTTCTCTGGCACAAGGAACCGTTGCGCACGAACGCGCCGCCGGCGGCGCACCATCCTATCGAGCCATGACCGCGCTTTGGATTATACGCATTTTATTTTTGTGCCTGTGCACAACGGGTGGATTCGCCGTCAGCCAGGTGCGTCCGGAATTTGTCGGGCTGAGTCACAGCGGTTTGCTCGGCATGATGATGGGATTCGGCTTTGGCGGGTTGATGATTGCCGTGGACGAAATGCTCAAGGGTTTTTCGCTCCGCGCGTTTTCGGCCACGACGTTCGGTCTGTTGCTCGGCACGGTCGTGGCGCTGCTGGTGGACAGCTCCGGCCTTTTTGCCAACGCCCCCGACGACCGCCGCTGGCTCATCCGGCTCGGATTGTTTCTCGGCTTTGGCTACATCGGCATCATCCTCGCCATGCGCAGCAACAAGGAGGATTTTTCACTGATCATTCCTTACGTCCGCTTTGCGCCGCAAAACAAACCCGACAACCTGCTGCTGCTCGACACCAGCGTCATCATTGACGGGCGCATCGCCGATTTGATTGAAACCCACTTTCTGGAGGGCCTGATCGTCGTGCCGCGTTTTGTGTTGAAGGAAATCCAGCAGATTGCCGATTCCACCGACGCCATCAAACGCGCCCGCGGCCGCCGCGGACTCGAGATGCTCAACCGCCTGCAGCGCAATACGCACACGGAAGTCCGCATTCATGATGGTGATTTTCCCGAAGAAAAGGAAGTGGACACCAAGCTCATCCGCCTCGCCCACAACCTCGGCGCCCGGCTTTACACCAACGATTACAACCTGGCCAAAATCGCCGAGTTGCAAAAGGTCAGTTACGTGAATCTCCATGAGGTCGCCAAATGCCTCAAGGTGATTTTGCTCCCTGGCGAAACACTGCAACTGAAAATCGTCCGCGAGGGCAAGGACAAGGGCCAGGGCATCGGCTATCTGCCCGACGGCACCATGGTCGTGGTCAACAACGGCCAGTCGCACATCGGCCAGCAAATCGAGGTGCAGGTCCAAACCCTGCTCCAAACCGGCGCGGGCGTCATCGTTTTTGCCGAAGTAAGAGTGCCGACCATTTGATGGCATCATGGACTTCGCCACCGTCTTTACCGCCTTGAGTCCAGCTGATGCGCAGATTGTCCGCTCCCGGCTCGAAGCGGCAGGCTTTCATCCCTTCGTGGCGGGCGAACTGTCCGCCTTGAGCATGGATGGTTACTCGCTCGCCGCCGGGGGCATCCACGTCCAGGTGCCCGAAGCCGAAGCCGCCGATGCGAAGGAATTTTTGGAAACGCCCGCCACGCCCGCCGAATGATGCCATTTCCCCTCAAAGGCAGGGCGGCGCTGCCGCGCCGCCAGGCATGGTTGGCCGCGCAACAACGCGATCCGGCCTTGCACGAATCACCCTCGCCCGCCCAAGCGGGGAGAGGGACGGGGCGAGGGGCGTTTAGTTTGGTATTGCCATGAGTCCTGCAAAATCAAAACTGCTCCAGCGGCTAAAAAAAATCCTGCCGGGCGAAATTGTCCTGGCACCCGCCATGCTGGCCAAATACGCCGGGGACAAATGGTTTGCTATGCATCAACCGGACGCCGTCGCCCAGCCCCGCTCCACCCGGTCCGTCTCAACGATCCTGCGTTTTGCGAACCAGCATGGAATACCCGTCACCGCGCGCGGCGCCGGCCACGGCTACGTCGGCGGCTGCGTGCCCGTGCGCGGCGGCATCGTCCTCTCGCTCGAACGCATGAACCGCATCCGGGAAATCAATGCCGGCGATTTCGTCGCCGTCGTCGAACCGGGCGTCAACACGGAGAGATTGCAGGCCGCCGTCGAGAAACGCGGGCTTTTTTATCCGCCCGACCCCGCCAGCCGCGCGGACAATTTCATCGGCGGCAACATCGCCACCAATGCCGGCGGCCCGCGCTGCCTCAAATACGGCGTCACCCGCGACTACGTCCTCGGTCTGGAAGTCGTTCTCGCCGACAGCACGGTTGTCCGCCTCGGCGGGCGTACGCACAAAAACAAGACCGGCTTCGATCTCCACCGGCTGTTTGTCGGCTCCGAAGGCCTGCTCGGCGTCATTACCGAAGCCACGCTTAAATTGATTCCGTTGCCGCCGTATCGGGCAAATCTCGCCGTCGGGATTCGGTCCTCCATGAAAAACGCCGTGGACGCGCTGCAAGCCATCCTGGCCGCGGGTTTCTTGCCCTGCGCGCTGGAACTCGCCGATGAATTCACCCTCGCCGCCGCTTACAAACGCACCCGGAGCGAACGCCTCCGCAATTGCCGCGCTCATCTCATTGTCGAGCTCGACGGACAGGAAAAATCCGTCCGGCGCGAGATTCAGGACCTGGAAAAAATCATTCGCCGGCAAAAACCGTTGTTTGTCGAACGCGGCTTGGGCGCCGCCCAATGCGAAGCCGTCTGGAAAATCCGCCGCGAATTTTCCTACGCCCTCCGTGACACCGGCCTGACCAAGCTGAACGAAGACATCGTCGTGCCGCGCAGCCGGCTGGCCGGCCTGTTCCAGTTTGCCGCACGCCTGCAAAAGAAGCACGGCCTGCCCGTCGCGTGCTTCGGCCATGCCGGCGACGGCAACATTCACACCAACGTGATGGTGGACCTGAACCAGCCGCGCGCCAAACAACGCGCCGAAGCCGCGCTCGATGAACTCTTCGCCCAGGTCATTGCGTGGGGTGGCGCCATCAGCGGCGAACACGGCATTGGCCTGGCCAAAAAACGCTGGTGGCCGCTGGCGGTTTCAAAAGAAGCGCGCGAACTTCATCGCACCGTGAAGCGTGCCCTCGATCCGAAAGGCATTTTGAATCCGGGCAAATTTGTGTGAGTCGGCGGCGTGGCACAGCCGCAACCAAAGCAGCCCAGACTTCCAAGTCGGCGCACCCCGCAGGCTTTTGAGGCTGGTCGCGGGTTCCAAATCCGCTGCCTGCCAGACAGTCGCTTTCATGCCGATTTGGAAGCGGCGACACGGCAGTTTGGAAGCCTGCGCTACGTATCGCCGCCGAATCGCCGCTGGAAATCATCGCATCGCACGAAGTTTCCGATGGATGACAGAGTGCCAGTTCCGCACGGCTAAGAAAAGCTTGCCACCAGCCGGGGAGAGTTATACAAAGCGGAAAAAGGATTACTATGAAAACAAAACACATGTTTCAAGAATGGATAAAAAACACGGTGCGCCTGGGTCTGCTGGGCGGCTTGAGCCTGCTGCTGTGCGGCGTCTCCAGTTCGCTGGCCCAAACAAACCAGGCGGCGCAAACAACGCAACCGAAGCAAAAGGAAAAGAAGAACAAAGTGCCGCCGTTGCCGGAAGGCGTCAAACTGCACAAGGACCTAAACATCCAGGGCGTCTGGCTGGCGGATGGCTTCAACTTCAAGGGCTACCAAACGCTTTACCTTACGCCCATCGTGTTCGCCGGCGTCGAACGCGACAACGAGGTTGATATCCGCGCCATGGCCATGCAGGAACTGCCTGCGGAGCTCGTGACCTCCCTGCGCGACACGAAGCTCTTCGACACCGTGACGACCAAAAGCGAGGACGTGAAAGCCAAAGCCAAGACGCTCAAGCTGGACAACACCATCATCGAATTTTCCAAGGGCAGCGGCGTTGCGCGGCATTTTGGCGGCCCGTTCGGCGCAGGCGGCCAGCCCGTGATCAAGGTGCGCGGCCAGATTTACGACGGCGACAAGCTCGTTTGCGTCTATGAAATCAAGCGCAGCGGCGAGTCATTCGAATCCAGGGCGTACGGAGAAGCGATAAGCAGCGAGGATATCCAGCGCAACGACATCCGGGTCCTCGCCCGCGACCTGGCCTTTTTCTTCGAGCGAACCGCCGGCGTGCAGTAGTCTCCCGCCCGGCATAATGGGTTCGCCGCCAGATCACTGTGCCCGCTCGTTCCGGTTCGAGCGGGACACCTTTACTTTTGCCAACGAACTGGTCTGGCAGTATCGCTTCGATCCGGCAACGGGGGCGATGAGTGTTTCTCCCTGTGATCCGCCACCCGTTTATACCCATCGTTGTTTCGTAATCGTCAGGTCAGCGCGGCAGTTTTTTTATCACGCCCGTTTCGAACCGGATCGGCCAGCGGTGGACGCGGAATCTTATCGCCGGCTCATCCGCCAGGTCGTCTCCAGCAATCCCCGCCGGGCAAGCGCGGAATCGAACAGGGTGTTAATCCCCGGCTACGACGGTCTGCGCGCCTTCAGCCAGGCTCATGAATCCCTTCTCAAGGCGGAATGCGGCGGCCCGTGGCAATCCTATTTTGTGCGCAGCCACTGGCGCATGGTGTTCATGGTCCCGGCCTGGCATCAGGAGCGTATGGCCGGGCAACTGGCGCAACGCGTGCGCGAGGGCGCGGCGCCCATCGTGCATCTCTTCCGGTTCCCCCGCATCACCATCAACCACGGAATTGTGTTGTTCGGACTCTCGGAATCGGAGGGAGAAATCCAGTTTGAAGCCTACGATCCGAACCTGCCGGCGCGTCCGGTCAAACTCATCTACGACCGGGCGGCAAGAAGGTTTAACTTTCCGCCGACCTGTTACTGGGCGGGTGGCCGGGTGAAAGTGGTCGAGATGTTTCGCGGCGGGCTGTACTGAAACGGGGTGGTGGAATATTGGAGTGATGGAGTGCTGGAAACCCCAATTCTCCAAAACTCGTCAACCCATCACTCCCTTGCTTCTCGCTTCCGCGGACGCCAGAAAGCGATGCCAAAGAACACCGTGCCGCACATATTGATGCCCAGAAGAAAGCCGATGTTGTAGCCCCGTCCGGTGTTGTTCGGCGCGTAAATCGGGAGGTCCTTGCCCATCAGCAGGGACGGCATGGCGGCGGGCATCAAGGCCCCTTCCACCACGCCGGTGTGGAAGCCGGCGATCCGCGCGGGGCTGTAGAGCCGGGTTGCCGCCCAGCCATGGCCCAAACCCAGCAGCACCCCCAACAAAACCAGAATGGCGATTTTCATCGTCACTTCCTTCAGCGGCGGGCGCGGAATGCCGGTTGCGGTTTGGTTTGTTTCGGGCGTTTCCATGCGGCATAACTGTTCCAGAAAAACACCGCGAGGCAAGCAGATTAGCAGGCGGCAGGCCAGGCAAAAACCCTAAGCTCTAAACCATAATGACTAAAGAATGCTCAAATATCCAAATGACCAAACCGGTTAACCTCACCGCGCGTTCGAGCTTCGGACTTTGAGTTTCTTTCGTCATTATGGTTTAGAGCTTATCCCTAAATAATCTTTACACCGTGTGTGGGCTTTGTTACGTTGTCGGCATGAGCAAAGTTTACTCTTGGGAAGTGTCCGATGAACTCTGGACTCGGGTCGAGCCGCTGGTTCCAGTGCGCGCGGCGCGGGCCAAAGATCAAAAATACCAGCGGCGTCCCGGAGGCGGGCGCAAGCCGTTAAAATCGCGCTCCGTGTTCGCTGCCATTGTGTATGTGTTGCGGACGGGTTGTCAATGGAAAGCGTTGCCCAAGAGTTTTGGCAGTGCCACGGCGGTTCACCGTCGCTTTCAGCAGTGGCGCGCGGCGGGATTCTTCCGCCGACTGTGGCGGGCCGGTTTGGCCGAATACGATGATCTGGAAGGGATTGCCTGGGAATGGCAGAGCATTGACGGCACTCAGGGCAAAGCTCCCTTGGCGCTGGAAGCGGTAGGCAACAACCCCACGGATCGGGGGAAAAAAAGGCACCAAACGCAGTTTGCTGGTCGACGGGACTGGCGTCCCGCTCTCGCTTATCGTCAGCGGGGCCAACCGGCATGATGTGAAACTGCTGGCCGAAACACTGGACGGCATTGTGATTCGGCGACCCAAGCCAACCCGTCGGTGTCGCCAAAACCTGTGTGCCGATAAAGGCTACAGCGGCAAGCCCGCCGCCGCGATCATGCGGAAACGCGGTTATATTCCGCAGGTGCGGCAAATCGGCCAGGAAACCAAACCGATCTGCGGGCGGAAGCAGCCTGCCCGCCGATGGCGGGTGGAACGAACGCATTCGTGGTTGAACCGTTTCCGCAAGTTGCTGGTGCGGTACGAAAAGAAGGCGGAGAATTATCTGGGCTTGTTGCATTGCGCTTCGGCCTTGATTTGCTGGCGAATGTGTTGAATACGTAAAATCGTTATTTAGGGATAAGCTCTTAGTCATTCGTCATTCCGTGGAGCGGCATGGTTTGGTCATCAGTCATTCTGCCCCGGCGTTTCTGGCTTGCCCCATCTCTTTTCCTGCGCCAATCTGGACCCGCCCTGGGCTGCGGATTTGCAAAGCCCGGCAAACGATAACAACATCAAGCACCGGAGTGACGCCAGAGCCGGCATGAGCCACCAGTTTCTCATCATCCAGCCGTCCTACTATCGTTCCAAGGCGGATCGCACCGTGTTCAAGGCCCGCTCCCGGAGCGTGGTGCCGTTGACCCTGCCTTATCTCGCGGCCCTGACCCCGGCGGATTGGAACGTCACGCTTCTGGACGAACAACTGGACGCGGTTCCGTTTGATAAACGCTTCGACCTCGTCGCCATCAGCTCCTCCACGCTCAACTCGATCCGCGCCTACGACATTGCGGATGAGTTTCGCCGGCGCGGCGTGCCCGTTATCCTAGGCGGTCCCCACACCTTTTTCCACGCGGACGAAGCGGCGGAGCACTGCGACGCGGTCGGCGTTGGCGAAGGCGAGACCATCTGGGCGCGCATGTTGGAGGACGCCTGTGGCGGGCGGTTGAACAAGCTCTACCGGGCCGATCCGCTGCCGGACTTGGCCGGCCTGCCGCTGCCGCGTTACGACCTGCTGGACCTGCGGCGCTACCGCCCGTTCCGGACCTTTGCCGTCACCTCATCGCGGGGCTGCCCGTTCCACTGTGAATTCTGCTCCGAACGGTTCCTGCTGGGAGAACACTACCGTTGCCGGCCCGTGCCGGAGGTCATTGCGGAAATCCGGCAATGCCGCTCGCGCAGCATTTTTTTCGGCGACAGCAATTTTGGCGGCAAGCGGAGCCACGCGATGGAATTGATGGAGGCGATGATTCCCCTCCGCTTGCGCTGGTCGGCGCTCTGGTCATCGTATCTCTGCAACGACGCGCCGTTCATGGACCTGGCCCAGCGGAGCGGACTGTTGCACGTGAACATCGGCATGGAAAGCATCAACGCCGGCACGCTCGCGAGCATGCACAAGACGTTTAACAAAACCAGCCGGTACGGCGAAATGCTGGCCGGCCTCCGCCGCCGCGGCATCAGCTATTCCCTGAATTTCATTTTCGGCTGGGACGGCGAAACCGGGAACGCCTTCGACGACACGCTCAAGTTCCTCCAGGAACACAAGGCGCCGGTGGCCTACTTCAACATTCTCACGCCGGTGAAAGGCACGCCGCTCTACGACCGGATGCGAAGTGAAGGCCGCATTGTGAATGACCGGGAAATTGACCGCTGGCCGGGGCAGATTTGTTACATCCGGCCGCCGTACGGAACGCCCGGGTCCATGGAAAATGACATTCGCCGGCTGTACCGGGATTTCTACAGCCTGCCGTCCATGGTGTCCCGCTTGCCTTTGCCGCTGACCCAGGCGAGCATCGCCTCGTGGGTTATCAATTTCTCCCAGCGCCGGATGGCCCGGGCCGAACAATTGCAAAATAATTTTGACGGATTTTGACTTCTCCCAGCTTCCATGCTTGACGCCGTCTCCCGGTGCGGGTCATAATTTCGGGGATGAGCAGAGACAATAATTTTTTCTCCGGCGGTCAGGAAAGACCGCGGTTCCGCCACCGTCCGGACTGAGGTATGACTTTACAGAAGGATCCCAAGACGATTGCCGAGCAACTTTGCCAGTTTGCCCGGAAGAACTATGTAGCCGACGGAGCGGACTTTGATGAAAACAGCCCCTTGGCCAAGGCCGGCATTGATTCGTTTGCGCTGGTCGAGCTGCTGCTCTACTGCGAGCGCACCTTCGGCGTCAGCGTGCCGGATTCCCACCTGACGGGCAAAAACCTGGCTTCCGTGGCCACGCTGGCCAACTGCATCGCCGAACTGGCCGGCAACAACCACGCTTCACCCTGAGCCCGGGGTGGACACTGCTCATGCCTGACGCGCCCCGCCAGATTCGATTGGCCGCTGGTGACTATTACATGCACGGCCAGGACCACAAGCTGCGGCGGCTTGGGCTGCCGGGTTACATCTGCCGCGTGGCCCTCCGCTTGGAAGATGGTCTGGATGTGGACCGGCTGCGCCGTCGTGTGGAAACTTCGCCGGTTCTGGACTGGCTGGCCCGTGTGCGTCTCAGCCGTCCGTTGCCGGTGTTTCCCCCGCTCTGGCGCACATCGTCGCGGTCCGGCCCGATTTTTTTCGAGCACAATCATCAGGATGGCAACGGGTACGAACCCGGGGTGCTGCCGGCGGCGGTTCTCGGACGCGACCTGCATGCCAGCCGGGGTCCGGGGCTGGCGTTCGACCTGGTGCGGCATGCCGACGGGACCCGGCACCTGGTTTTTTCCTGGAACCATGCGCTGATGGATGCGCGCGGCGCGGAATTAATCTGGCTGCATCTGAACGATGGCAACGGGGGAAACGGCGCGCCGGCCATCGAGGACCTGGTCCATCCCAAGCAGCTTGGCGGTAGCCTGGCCGAATGGTGGCGCAACGTGAAGCTGGCGCGCGGCTCGGTGGAATGGCTCCGCAAGTCCGGAAGCGAACCGCTTTTCTCGCTGTTGCCGGAAAAACGCACGCCCGGCCCGCATCGCAACCACTACCGCATCGTGACCTTCAGCACGGAGGAAACAGCGCGTATCGCTGCCCGCTGCGAGCACCTCAACGCCGGCTTCCGGCGCAGTCACTTTCTCCTCGCCGGCACGCTCCGGGCGCTGCACACCGTCGCCACCCGGCGCGGCAACCGGGACGGCGCCTATTTGATTCCCGTGGCGCATGACACCCGCCGGCGCAACGCCAAAGGCCCCATTTTCTCAAACCATCTTTCCATCCTGTTCTTCCGCATCGAGCCGGGCCAGGCCGGCAGCCTGACCAGCATCATCAGCGAACTAACCCGCCAGATGATGGACCAGATCCGCACCCGGTTTCCGGAGTCGTGCATGGCGGCGCTGGAGATGTTCAAGCCGCTGCCGCTGAATTATTACATACGCCACTTGGGACAGCCCACCCGCGGCAAGTTCGCCACCCTCTGCTTTTCGGATTCGGGCGAGACCTGCGCCGGGATGACCGAGATGCTGGGCGGACGAATTCGGGCGGTTGAGCATCTGGTTCCGACCTGGTGGCCGCCGGGGTTGACCGTGGTGTTCTGGAATTTCAGCGGACGGCTCTCCGTTCTGCTGTCGTGGGTGGATGACTGTCTGAACGCGTCCGAGGTGGACACGCTGGAACAGGGACTGCGCTCCGCCCTGCTGGAGGAGGATGTGTCATGAACGTGCTCCTGGTGGCCACAAACCGGGAACGTTCTCCCTACCCGGTGGCGCCGCTGGGAACCTTGTGCGTGGCCGCCGCCGCCCGCGACGCCAGCCATGCCGTGGATTTTTTGGATCTGGGCCTGGCCTCATCGCCGCAAAAAGCGCTCCGCCAGGCGCTGGAAAAGAACGGATACCACGCCGTGGCGTTTGGCATCCGCAATCTCGACAACTGCTGGGCGTTTGCGCCGAAACTGTATTTTGACGAGGTGCGCGAACTGGCCGAAACGGTGCGTAGCCATTTCAAGGGACCGTTGATCCTGGGCGGCAGCGGCTTTTCGGTCTCGCCCCACGGCTGGATGAGCCGCCTCAAGGCTGAGTGCGGCGTGATCGGCGAAGGCGAACGCGCCTTCCCGGAGGTGCTCGCACGTTTGGAGGCCGGACGCTCTCTCGAGGGAATTGCCGGCGTCATTACCGCGCCCAAAAGTGATGTGCCCATCACTGTTCTGACCGCCCGTGCGGTTGAGCGGTTGGGCGAGCTGTCGCCGCCAGCCCACGACCTGTGCAATTATGTGGCGTATGAGCGGCGGGGCGGGTTTGTTGGCGTGCAAACCAAGCGCGGATGTCCGTTCCAGTGCATCTATTGCATCTACCCCCAACTGGAAGGGCGGCGCTATCGCCTGCGTTCGCCGGAAGCGGTGGTCCGGGAAATTGAAGACGTGGCCGTCCGATCAAAGGTGCGCCATTTCTTTTTCGTGGACAGTGTCTTTAACGACCCGCGCGAGCATGCCCTGGCCGTCTGCCGTGAGCTGGGCCGCCGCCGTCTGCCGGTCCGCTGGTCGGCCTTTTGCAATCCCACGGGTTTCGATGCGGAACTGGCGCACGCGATGAAACAGGCCGGTTGCGACGGGGTGGAGTTCGGACAGGATGTGGCCTCGGCCAAGATGCTGGAGGTATTGCGCAAGCCGTTTGGACAGGAAGAAACCCGGATTGCTCTACAGGCCGCGCGCGATGCCGGTCTGCCGTTCGTGATTTACCTGCTGTTTGGCGGTCCGGGCGAAACGTGGGCGGACGTCGAGGACACGCAGAATTTTTTGAACGGGTGCGCGCTGGCCCATGCCGTTTTTGCCACCTTTGGCATCCGCGTTTATGAAGGCACGCCGCTGGCCGAAATTGCCGTGCGGGAAGGGCAGGTGAAGCCCGATTTTGACCTCTTCAACCCGGCTTATTATCTCTCACCCGGGCTGGCCGACCGCACCATTGAAAACCTTGACCGCATTGCGCGGCGGCGCGCGGAATGGACTTCACCGGCGGATTGGCGCAAATTCTCGGTTCGCTTGGGGCAGAAGATCACAATGATGTTGAATGTGCGGCCGCAGTGGAAGTACATCCGGTACTACGGCCAGTACGCAAGATGACAGTCAAATGACTAATTCTCTTCCAACCGGCCCGGACGCCGTTTCCTGCGATGTGCTGGTCGTCGGCGGCGGCGCGGCGGGCGTGGCGGCGGCCGCGGCAGCCGGCCGGGCCGGCGCGCAGGTGTTGTTGCTGGAGCGATACGGTTTTCTTGGCGGGCTGGCCACGGCCGCCCAAGTGGGAACCATCTGCGGATTGTATCTGCGGGACACGACGAACCCGGAAGCCTTGCCGGTCGCCGGCGGATTTGTGCGGGAATACGCCTCGCGGCTGCAACGCGCTGCCGGTTGCCGGCCAATGCGGCTGGAGGCCGGCCTCTGGGTACTGCCGTTTCCCATACCGGCCTTTGCCCGCGTGGCCGATGCGGTGATCAGCGAGTCCGGAAACGTCACCGTGGCGTTGCACGCCACGGTCGCCGAGGCGCAGGCCGAAGGATCCGGCCTGCTCCAGGTCCGCGCCCTGGCGTGGAACCAGGCGCTCGTCGTACGCCCCCGCGCCGTCGTGGATTGCAGCGGCGAGGCGACGGTCGCCGCCCTCGCGGGCGCTGGTGTGGAAAGCGGCATCGCCGACCAGGCGCCGTCCCTGGTATTTGTGATGGAGAACATTGATCCCGGTCTGGTGGAACGCGGCCTGCTCGAAGTTCGCCGCGAATTGCGCCGGGCTGTCGAGTCGGGAAATTTGCCGGCTGCCTGCGAGCGGCTGGCGCTGGTTCCAGAAATGGACCGCAATGGCCATCTGGCCCTCAAACTCAATCTGGCCGTCGCGGAATCAAACCGCCCGCTCTGGCAGCAGGTCACCGACTGGGAACGCGAGGCCCGCATGTTGGTGGATCAACTCCAGCGGTTCATGGTGAAGAACATTGCCTCGTGCCGGAACGCGCGCCTTGCCTCCATCGCCCCACAAATCGGCATCCGTTCCGGCCGCCGCATTCGGGGACGCGCACGGCTGGACGATGAAGATGTACTGGCCGCCCGCAAGTTTCCCGCCGGAATTGCCCGCGGCGCCTGGCCGATGGAGCGCTGGGGAAACGGCTCGCGGCCGGAAATGACTTTTTTCAGCGAGAGCGATTACTATGAAATTCCCCTGGACTGTCTGCGTCCGGCGGGATTGGATAACGTGCTGGCAGCGGGCCGCTGCCTTTCGGCGGAAGCCGGGGCAATGACTTCGGCCCGGGTCATCGGCACGGTGCTGGCCACCGGCTGGGCGGCGGGAACCGTTGCCGCCTTCCAAGCCTTGGGCCGTCCGCTCGACGAGGCGGTGGAGACCATTCGACAACAAATGAATCAATGAACGGCGTAGAACAAGATTACGAGAAAGATTAAGATTAGGATTAAAAAGCATGAACGTTTACGAAACCCTTTCCCAAGCCGCGCGCCAATGGCCCAGCCAGACGGCGATCATTGATGCCGCCGGTCCGCTGGATTACCAGACGCTCTGGCGCGAAATTGAAGCCCTCCGCGTCCAGCTTGAACGGTTGGGCGTGGGCGGCGGCCAGGGCGTGGGCGTGCGCGGTCGCAACGGACGCGCGCTCGTCATCGGCTGCCTGGCCGCCCTGGGCAGCGGCGCGGTCGTCATGCCCATTCATCACCTGCTCAAACCGGACGAAATGTCGGAGATGCTGGCGCGCGCGCCGTTGTGCGCGATTCTCGATGACGGCAGCGCCACCCCGCCGGCCGGCGAGGGCTGCGATCTGAAATTGTCAGGACGGCACATCCATGCGGTTAACGCGGCTGGCCATGCCGCCGGCACCGCTGGCGCCCTGGGTCGAAGGCGCCGCCTTCCTGCGGTTCACTTCCGGCACGACCGGCGCGTCCAAGGGTGTGATATTGACGCATCAGAGTGTGCTGGAGCGGACGCATGGCGCCAATCAGGGATTGGCTCTCACCACCCGCGACAAAGTGCTCTGGGTCCTGCCGATGTCGTATCACTTTTTTGCCTCCATCCTCCTGTATCTCGAAGTCGGGGCCACCATCGTGGTCAGCCCCGATTACCTGGCCGGCAGCATTTTGGACGCGGCCCAGATCCACGAAGCCACGTTTCTTTACGTGACCCCCATGCACGTGCGCATGTTGAAAGCCGAAAGCTCCGGCCGCGCCCTGCCGCCGTCGCTCCGGCGCATCATGTCCGTCTCCAGCCGGCTGCATCCCCAGATCGCGCGGGATTTCCAGGCGCGGTTTCACGTGCCGGTGTCGCAGGGCTACGGCATCATCGAGGTGGGCGTGCCGCTCATGAATCTGGCGGACGCCGCGGAACATCCCGAGGCGGTGGGCCGTCCGCTGCCGGGTTATGATGCGGTCATCCTGGACGACCAGATGAAACCTCTCGCGACCGGACAGACCGGACAGCTTGGCTTGCGCGGGCCGGGAATGTTTGCCGGCTATTTGAATCCCAAAAAACGGCGCGAAGAAGTTTTGTGCAACGGCTGGTTTCTGACCGGCGACCTGGCGCATCGCGACGACGCCGGGCGAATTGTTATTGATGGACGGCTGAAGACCGTGATTGACGTGGCCGGCCACAAGGTGTTTCCGGAGGAGGTCGCCGCCGTTTTGGACCAGCACCCGGCGGTGCTGCGTTCGCGCGTGACCACCCGGCCACACCCGCAACTGGGCGAATCCATCCACGCCGAAGTGCAATTGCGCGACGGCAATGCCACGGCCACCACCGAGGACATCATTGCATTTTGCCGCCGCCGGCTCTCGAGCCAGAAGGTGCCATCCTCGATAGATTTGGTCGCCGACATTCCCTTGACCTCCAGTGGAAAGGTGCGTCACGGATGAGCGCTCCGGGCGGAGACAGTCATTCTTCGGCTGCGGCGGCGCCCGGAACCGCCGACGAAAAAATTGTCATCATCGGGGGCGGTGTTGCCGGTCTGGCCTGCGGTTGCTATCTGCAGATGAACGGTTACCGGACGGAGATTCTGGAAATGAACCCCGACCCCGGCGGGTTGTGCACGGCTTGGGACCGCGGACCGTATGTCTTCGACGGCTGCCTGAGCTGGCTGGTCGGCACCCATCCCTCCTCGACGTTTCACCAGATATGGAATGAGTTGGGTGTGTTCGACGGCCGGGAGATCATCCATTACGACGAATTTTTGCGCGTCGAAGGCCGGGACGGCCAGATCCTCTCCCTGTCAACGGACCTGGACCGGCTCGCGGAGAACTGCAAAAAAATCTCGCCGGAGGATGCCGGCCGCATAGACAAACTTTTCCGCGCGGTGCGCCGTTGCACACAGATCGATCCGCCACTGGAGAATCCGCTGGAACTCATGTCGGGTCCGGCAAAACTGAAGCTCCTCTTCCACTATTTCCCCATGCTGCCGGTCGTCTTTGGCTGGAAAAATCTGAAGCTGGCCGACTATCTCGCGGGCTACCGGAGCCCGTTCCTCCGCGAAGCGCTGCTGACCGCCACCGGCGATGGATGCCTGTCGGCGCTGGTGCTGGTGATGGTGCTGGCCCTGCGGTCTGGAAAAAACGCCGGCTACGTGGCCGGCGGCTCGCGCGGCATTTCGACGGCTATGGCCGGCTGTTACGCCCGTCTCGGCGGCGTCCTGCGATTGAACACCCGGGCGACGGCGGTGACGGTTGAGAACGGGCGGGCCACGGGTGTGCGATGCGCCGACGGAACGGTGGTTCCGGCGGCCACGGTGGTTTCCTGCGCCGACGGTCACGCGACGATTTTCGAAATGCTCGGCGGCCGTTATGTCAACAAACGAATTCTTGAAGCCTACCGCCAGTGGAACATTTTCCAACCGCTGATCCAGGTGTCTTTGGGCATCAACCAGATTTTCCCCGATGCGCCCCACGCCGTGAGCCTGCCGTTCCCGCAACCGCTCAAGGCCGGTGACATCAGGCGGCAGGACCGGTTTGAAGTGACGGTGTTTGGGCCCGACTACGGCTACTGCCCGGCGGGCCGGACCGTCATGATCGCAAGGTTTTCCAGCAACTACGAATATTGGACCAAACTCAAGAACGAGCGTCCCGCCGATTATCGGAAGGCAAAAAAAGAACTGATTGACGAGATGGTGGGCGTTCTGGATCAAAGATTTCCGGGGTTGGCGCGGCACGTTGATCAGACCGACCTGGCGACACCGGCCACTTACGAACACTGGACCGGCAACTGGCAGGGGAGCTATCAGGGCTGGCTCCCCACGCCGCAAATTCTGGGTCGCCGCCTTCCGTACACGCTGCCGGGATTGAAAAATTTCTACATGGCCGGCCAGTGGGTGGAAACGGGCGGCGGACTGCCCCCATCCGCGCTCTCAGGCCGTTATGTCACACAACTGATCTGCGCCCGGGACAAAAAAGTCTTCACGGCAACCACGGCGTAACCCAAAATTCGATGTTCGGTGTTGAATGTTGAAGGTTGGATGTTTTTTCCGCCCTTGACCCTTCGTCCCGCCGTAGTGACGAAGGCGGATCATCTCTCAACGAGTCCTTCAAACCGGGCCGGGAAGATATTTCCAAGACCCTTTCACTTAGAGGTTGAAACGAAGGAATCCGCTTTCGCTGCGCTTAGCCGCGTAAAGCTTCGTCACGTGGCAGGTGATACCAATTTCAGTTTGAGATTGCACTATTCTGGGGAGGCAGGCAAAGAGGGGGATGCCGAAGCGATACCATTTGAACCGGCCTGATTTGGCGCAGGCTGTCGCTGATGAGTTGCGGATTTGCACGGATGTGAAAAGCCAGCAGCGCCTGCTCGCCGCGCGACTGGCCGCCAGCGGACAGATGACTGCGGCGCAGATTGCCGAGCAGTTGGACATCAGTCGTCGTCGATTTTTCGACTGGATGAACGCGCTCAAGGCCGGTGGTTTGGCCGGACTGCTGGAGCGACAGCACGGTGGCGGGGCCGCGCCGCAAATCAAAGGCGATGCCCGCCAGGAACTGCTGGCCGGGTTGCAATCGGGCCGGTGGAAGCGGGCCAAGGAGATTCAGCACTGGTTGCGCGAGCGGCATGCGATTCGCCTGAAACTACCCGGGGTGTATTACTGGCTGGGAAAATTGGGCGGGGTCTTGAAAGTGCCGCGCAAGACCCACGCGCAAAAAGACGCGGCTGCCGCCGAACAGTTCCAACAAACGCTTGGCGAACAGTTGGCGAACTTGAACGTGGCTGGTGGAAGACCGGTACGCCTGTGGGTGGCCGATGAACACCGTTACGGTTTGATTCCGGTAGTGCGCAAGTGCTGGACGCTGCGAGGCGTGCGTCCGACCGTGCCGTATCGAACCAAATATGAATGGGGCTACCTCTACTCGGCGCTGGAAGTAGACGGTCAAAATGCGGCGGAGTTTTTGTGCCTGCCGGAAGTGAGCCTGGAGATGAGCGACCTGTTTTTGAAGCATCTGGCAACGAGCGACCCGGAAGCCGAACATGTGGTCATCTGGGATCAAGCCGGGTTTCACCCCAAGCCAGAACTGCACGTTGTGCCGGAGCATGTGCATTTGGTGTCGTTGCCGCCCTATAGTCCGGAACTCAATCCGACGGAAGCCATCGGCGACGTGGTGAAAGATCGGATCGGCAATGTGCTGTGGGATACGATTGCCGACCTAGAGCAATCCATCGGCGAGGAACTGCGTCCGCTGTGTGAAAATCCAGAATGTGTGCGGAGGCTGGTTTCTCATCCCTGGCTCGTCGAACAAGCAAACGTTACCGCAACCGAGAATAGTGCAATTACATGCTCAAAGCGGTATGATGCAGGTATTTCTATTTGGCCTTGCTCTCCAGTGAAGAACAGGTGCGACTCCAGCGCGGCAGCCAGTGATTCTTTTTGTCGAGGGAAAGAACCACGCTCGTGGCGCGGCCCACAATTTGACCACGCGCCACAGTGCCGAAGTAACGTGAATCATAGCTGTTATCGCGATTGTCACCCATCATGAAATAGTGGCCGTCCGGAACCGGCGCCGGCCCGAAGGTGCGCATCGCCGGAACTCCGTTGATGGCCATTACGGCGTGCGGACAAGCCGGAAGTTTTTCCGTCGCGAAAATGCCGCGCTCGCGTTCAACCTCGGAAAGTTGCATCGCCATCTCCGGATCCGGTGACGCGTATTCCATGGGCTGGCCGTTGATGACCAGCCGTTCATTTTGCAACTCAACGGTGTCGCCGGGCAGGCCGATGACGCGTTTGACCAGCCGTGTGCCATCCTTCGGTGAAAAGAAAACGACGATATCACCGCGCTGCGGATTGCTCCACTGGGCAATGTGCCAGGTGGTGAACGGCACCTTGAGGTCGTAGGCCAGCTTGTTCACGAAAACGCGGTCGCCTTCGAGAATCGTCGGCTTCATTGAGCCGGTGGGCACATCGTTCCAATCCGCCAAAGACGACCGGATGGAAAACAGGACCAGCGCGAGGATTAAAAGCGGGCGGATTTCCTGTCGCCACCAGCGGCGGGCGGCAGCGCGGTATTTTTCAACATTCACGGAACTTTGACATCGCAGCCGAACGCCCGTCATTTTGCAGTTAATCTTCAGCGCAAAATGTAGTGGGTCAGTTCATCCAGTCTGGAAATACAAGATTCGGCGCGGCGTTGTAGTTTTTGTGCCACGGTAAACCCCACAAATCCTTCGCCCGCACATTGTTCACGGAACCGTCGAAATAAACGATGTTCACGCCCTTGCCGTGCCGCGCGATGGCAAAGAAAGCCATCTCGACCCATTGCCATTGCCCGTTGAAAGCAGGTGGCGGATCGGTGGCATACGGGCCGCCGCCGCGCCACTGTGAGTCCAGAAACATCGGCGTGACCGAGGGTTGGGTCACGGCGCCATATTTTCTCCAGTGCAAACTGGCATCACGCCCCTGAATGTTGTTGGTATCGGGATTGTAAACCCAGCAATTGAGACCATAACTGGCGGTCAATGGCAGCGTGGGATTAGCCGGGTCGGGGATGGGAAAATCATACGCAGTCGTGGGACCGCCATAATCCAACGCGTTCGGGTTGTCCGGTGTGGTGTGAACTTCCTGGTCGCCTGGCCCGCGCCGGTCAATCGCCTTGGGACAGAGTAGCGGAGGTTTTTGCGAATAACCGTTGGTGAATGCGAGCACCCAGACGCCCCGTGCCCAATTGGCGGCGGTGCCGGACATGAACGAGTCATTATTTTCGTCGCTATAAAGTCGCCAGGTGACGCCCCACTGCTTGAGATTGGAGATGCAATTGGCATCGCGCGCCCGGTCCTTGGCGCGGCTCAACACCGGCAGCAACAATCCCGACAGAATCGCAATGATGGCGATCACCACGAGCAACTCGATCAAAGTGAAGGCTCCCGATCCGGGTTGCCGGGCATCCTGCTCCGTGCGTCCTGGTACTTGCATGTTCAATTGGACAACGGACATGGCCAATGCTCACGCGCCCTGCTGCGTGGTCCTTCAACCGCATACTAATTTTGCACCGCCCACAAATTCACGGGTGCCCACGCCTCCGGGTGTGGTTGATTGTCACAATTCCAGTTGGATGCGGTTCGCGGCGGATACAAATAGTCACTGCGCTTCACCAAAACTACGTGCCCGTCGCAGAATAGGATGTTGTAACCCTGCCCATGCGGCGGAGCTACTTCACCCGCCAAAGACCAGGGCGTTATCTTGATCTGCCCGGCAATTCCCGGCCCAGCAGCCCTGGATCGAGCATCCGCAACCGCATACATCTCGCTGGGCGCTCCAACGCCCGATTCTTTCTTGCTGTTCTTCGGCAGGTGACCCAAACCCAGATGTAATTGGTAAATGGATTTGGGGCAGCCTGACCAGCCGGTGGCAATACCCATCCAATTATACGAGTAGCTGATGCCCGCAGAATTAGTCATGACTCGGTCCCGGGAAACGATTCCATTGTTGGCGATGTAGGTTGGACAGTTCCATGACGCATTGGTCCAGCTTACTGGATAATAAGGGTATAATCGGTCAAAGCACAATGTACTGGTGCGCCGCTCCGCCATTGGCGGATAACAGCCATTGTCCTGAACATACATTTGCAGTCCGAGGCCGATTTGTCTCAGGAGATTCTTGCACGCGGCGCTTCGAGCCTTCTCCCTGGCTCCTGACAGCGCCGGCAGCAGCAACGCCACCAGAATGGCAATGATGGCGATGACCACAAGCAACTCGATCAAAGTGAAGGCTCTCGACCCGGGGTGCGGTGCATCCGGCTCCGCGCGTTCTGGCACTTGCATGTTCATTTGGACACCGGACATGGCCAATGCTCACGCAGCCTGCCGCGTGGCGAAGTTTTACGCGAGCCTGCCGCGTGGCATAGCTTTACGCTGACGCTCGCGCCGGGAATGACAAATCAGTTCCATCTGAATTGGTGATAATTAGTGTAATTCGTGTCAAACACCCCATCTGCCGCAAAAAAAGATTGTCCCTTTTGCCCAATCGGCGGCATTTACAGGTAGATGCAGGAATTGGATGACAACGCCCTGTTGCGCGAATACGTCGAGCGCGATTCCGAGGAGGCCTTTGCCGCGCTCGTCACGCGGCACGTCAACAAGGTCTATTCGGTCGCGCTGCGCCTGACCGGCAATCCGCATTCCGCCGAGGAAATCACCCAGGCGGTCTTCGTCATCCTGGCCAGGAAATCCCGGCAGTTGGGCAGGCGTGTCATTCTTTCCGGCTGGCTGTATCAAACCGCACGGCTGACGGCGGTGACTTTTATCCGCGGCGGAGTCCGGCGCGCCCGCCGCGAACAGGAGGTCCGCATGCAAACCGCTTTGAATGAAAACGAATCCGACGCTTGGATGCAAATCGCCCCGCTGCTGGACGCGGCGATGGCGGGGTTGAATGAAACCGACCGCCACGCCGTCGTGCTGCGGTTTTTCGACGGCAAAAGCCTGAGGGAAGTGGGCGCGGCTTTGGGTGCGAATGAAGAAGCCGCCAAGAAGCGCGTGAGCCGGGCGCTGGAAAAGTTGCGGGCCTTTTTCGCCCGGCGCGGCGTTTCCTCGACCACGGCCATCATTGCCGGGGCGATTTCGGCAAATTCAGTTCAAGCCGCACCGGTGGCGCTGGCAAAATCCGTGACGGCCATTGCTGTGGCCAAAGGCGCGGCGGCAAGTGGTTCGACTTTAACCCTCATCCAAGGAGCATTGAAAATTATGGCATGGACAAAAGCAAAAACAGCTATCGTAGTTGGCGTAGCGATGATTTTAGCTGCGGGCACAACACCCGTTATCATTCACCACTACCGGACAAACGCCTCAATTTTCTCATCAACGAAGGAGTTGTCCAGCAGCGAGAATGTGAAATATGCGAACATGACGGGCATGACGCCGGAGCAGGCGGCCAGAACGTTACTGGAAGCTTTTGGACACGAGGATTGGGAGGAGGTTGCCCGGTTCTGGCCGCCGGGGGGGGCCGTGGAAGAGGGCTACAAAGATCAGTATGGTGGCCTGAAAATCGTCAGTCTGGGGAAGCCATTCAAAGGCAGGGTAATCGAATGGAATAATAAAGAATATGCGGGTATCTATGTGCCCTACGAAATCCGGCTGAAAGGCGGCGGGATCAGGAAATGGCAACTGTGCATCCGGTGCGACAACTCTGCCAAACACTGGTACTTTGACGGCGGCATGTAGTCCGGTTGAATCCTCATTCCAACAATTTAAAAGAGGTAGTGTGCGGCAGCTTGATGCTCGAACGGGTGCCCAGCCGCGAACCCATCGAGATGCTAGTGGTGGAAAAGGTGAAGTAACTCGTTGGCCATGGTGGAAGAAATCTTTCTCCGCGCTTTTCATTGCCACCGCCACGCGCTTTAATTCCGGCGTGGCGATTTTGCGCATCCAAACCATTCAGTCTCTCGACGCGCCGGAACTGGCGTTGTATTGCACCCTCCGCCGCGTCGAGGAACATGAGCGGGCAGGGGTACTGGTGGCCACCAATATCAAAGTGGTCAAACGGTTGCTGGCGAGCCGGTACACCGTCGTCTCCGCGCTGCTCACGCCCGCGTGGCTGGAACAGCTCGAACCACAATTGCGCGCCCGGCCGGAAGCAGAGATCTGCGTCTATGTCGGCGAACGGAAGCTGCTGGAAACCATCACCGGCTACCAGTTGCATCAGGGCGCGCTGGCCGTGGCCAAAATCCCGCCGCAGCCGGATTTTGAAACGCTCCTGAAAAATTCACCGCGTCCATTGTTGCTGGCCGCCGTGGAGGGCATTGCCAGCGCGGAAAATCTGGGCGCGGTGGTCCGGAACTGCGCGGCGTTTGGCGCGCATTTTCTGATTGTGGGCGAGACGTGCGGCAGTCCGTTCCAGCGCCGCGCGGTGTCCGGTTCCATGGGCACCACCTTCGAGCAACCGTTGATACACGTGGACAATCTGGTGGAAAAACTGACGTCGCTGCGGGCGCGCGGCGTGCGGTGTCTGGCGGCGCATCCCCGGCCCGGGGCGAAGAAGCTGACGGCCGTGGATTTGCGGGGCGACTGCTGCTTGGTGTTTGGCGCGGAAGGACCGGGCCTCACAGCGGCCGTGCTGGCGGCGTGCGACGACCTGGTGGAAATCCCGATGCCATCCCACATGAATTCGCTGAACGTGGCCGTCGCCACGGGCATATTCCTTTACGAAGCGACCCGCCAGCGCGGCTGACGTTTGCCCGGCGCAATCTTTTGTTTTCCTGCGCAAACACTTTCAACGCAGAGGCGCGGAGAACGCAAAGTTTCGCAGAGTTAATTTTTCTCCGCGCTTCTCGGCGTCCTCTGCATCTTTGCGTCAAGGCTTCCAGTCGTTTGGCGGTCGCAGAGCGACGCCATGACAACCGCGTTCGTGTTCGACACGAGGGCGCGCCGAACCGCAGCCGGGATGGCTGCGCTCGTTAAATTTCATCCGTGCAAATCACTTTCTTCGCCAGCCGCGCTGGCTGCGCCTCACAGAACCTCCGGCGCGCCTTTGATTTTCACCACGATGGTTGACGAAATGGCATCGGCATTGAAAGTGGTCGGGTTGAATTGTTTGGCGTAGGCGCGGCATTCGGCGACGGGAATCTTGCCCTTGTTGATGATCCATACGCCGATGTCCGGAATAGCAGAATTTTCACTTCGGCTCAAGCCAGTCGCCGGTGCTTAAATAGCGTTTGAGTTTTTCCTTGAGCGTTTCACGGCCGCGATGGATGAGCGATTTCGTGGCCGAAAGCGAGCAGTCCAGGACCTCGGCGATTTCCTCGTAGCTCAACTCGTCCTGCCGGCAGAGCAAAATGGCGCTGCGCTGGTTTTCCGGCAGTTCGGCCAGCGCCTCCTCGATTTTTTGCGCCAGCTCGCCGTGCAGCAGCTTTTCCGGCGGCGCCATCTGCGATTTGTCCTCGTATTGCCGTTGGGGCTGATCCTCGTTTTCGGCGTGGGTTTCCTCGATGGATTCGGCGGGATGGCGCGAGCGGCGGCGGAGTTCGTTCAGGCAGAGATTGCGCGCGATGGTGAAGAGCCACGTGGAAAATTTTGCCGTCCGCCGGTAGCGGCTCCGGGATTTGTAAACCTGCAAAAACACGTTTTGCGCGAGGTCCTCGGCCTCGGTCTCGTCGCGCAGGGTGCGGTAGATGAAGTTCAACACCGGCTGCTTGTATTTTTCCACCAGTTCCGCGAATGCCGCGCGGTCGCCGCGCTTGACACGCAGCATCAGGACGGCATCCGGGTCGGGTTGGTCTGGCATCGCGGGCAAAGTGTAGCAGACGCCGCCCGCACGAAAAGGTTTCGCTGCTTCGGGGGGACGAGCCATGCAAGTCCCAAAAATCAGGGACTCGTGTAACTCGTCCCTCCGATGCTTGCTTTGAACGCTGTTTGCTCCCAATTTATGCGCCCGTGCAGGATTTGATCAAAAAAATTGAAGCCGACGCCAAAGCGCGTTTGCCGTCACTGCCGAACAGTAGCCCGGCGGAAAAACTCGCGCGCTACAAGGGCTTTCTCAAGGTGGAAACGCACCGGCTCAAACTACAGCATCGGGCCGGCGTGGGCGGACGCGAAATTTGCCGGGCGCGCGCGGCCATTTTGGACGCGCTGTTGCGGCATCTGTGGGAGACGGCGCGCACGGGTTTGTCCGCGCAGGCGCAAAAGGAATTTCCGCCGCTGGCGCTGGTGGCCATCGGCGGCTACGGCCGCGCGGAATTGAATCCGCACAGCGACATTGATTTCATGTTTCTGCACGACGGACAACAGGTTGCGGCCAACAAACCGCTGCCGCATTTGTCCAAGCTGATTGACGGCGTGTTGTATCCGCTATGGGACGTGGGGTTGAAGGTCGGCCACTCGGTGCGGAGCCTGGGCGATTGCGTCAACGTTGCCAACTCGGACATGCAGTCCAAAACGTCACTCATCGAGGCGCGGCTGATTGCGGGTGACGAGGCGCTGTTCAAAAAATTTCAAAAGACGCTCGTGGCCAAATGTGTTGACGGCTTTGAGGAAAAATACATCGCCGCGCGGCTCGAAGACCAGACGGGGCGGCATGGCAAGTTTGGCAACTCGGCCTGCATGCAGGAGCCGAACATCAAAAACGGTTGCGGCGGCTTGCGCGATTTCCAAAATGTGCTGTGGATGGCGTTCTTCAAGTATCGCGCCCGCTCGCTGAGGGAATTGCAGGAACGCGAGTTTGTCACCGATGCCGAGCGCCGGCAGCTCGAAGCCGCCTACGACTTTCTGCTGCGAGTGCGTACGGAACTGCACTATCACGTCAACCGCCCGGTGGATGTGCTCGGCAAAAATCTGCAACCCGCCGTGGCGCTTGGTCTCGGCTACGGTGAGCGGTCGCCGAGCCGGCGCATCGAAAAGTTCATGCGTGACCTCTATACGCACATGCGGAACATTTTTCTCGTCACGCGCACGCTGGAACAGCGCATGGCCCTGCTCGCGCAGCCGCAGAGCCGGGCTAACTTCGCTCCGCGCCTGGCTGCCCAAACGGAGCCGGCCGGCGGAGCCGGTGGACGGTTTCTTGTTTGGAGACGGGGAAATTCGCGCCGCGGCCAACCGCGTTTTCCGCGACTCGCCGCGCCGGTTGATGCGCGTTTTCCTTCACGCCCAGCAACGCCATTTGCAATTGCATCCCGACCTCGCGCAGCTCATCCGCAACCAGCTTTCGCTCGTGGACCGCGATTTTTTGAACGACGAACACGTGCGCGAAACATTTCTGACCATTCTCGAACGCCGCGGCAGCGTCGCGCCGATTCTGCGCGCGATGCACGAGGTGAACCTGCTCGGAAAATACATCCCCGAATTTGGCAAGCTTACCTGTCTCGTGCAGCATGAATTTTATCATCAGTACGCCGCCGACGAGCACACCCTGGTCTGCCTGGAACAACTCGACCGGATCTGGGAGGCAAAGGATGAGCCTTATAAACATTACGCGCCCCTGTTCCAAAGCCTCGACCGGCCCGGCCTGCTTTACCTGGCGCTGTTGCTGCACGATGTCGGCAAATCGGCGTTACATAAAAGGGGCCGCCACGCCGAAGCCAGCGCGGAGATGGCCCGGCGCGCAGCGAAACGGCTGCGGCTGGACGGCTCGGCATCCGCCACGCTGCATCTTCTCATCGAAAATCATCTGCTTATGGCCAGTTTGTCCCAGCGGCGCGATCTGGATGATCCCGCCGTCATCCGCCTTTTCGCCCGGCAGGTGCAAACGCCCGAGGTGCTGAATCTGCTCACGCTGCTGACGTTCGCCGATTCCCAGGGCACGAGCGACAAACTGTGGAACGGCTTCAAGGACTTGCTGCTCTGGCAACTGCACGAGCGCGCCTGGCGTTGCTGGGCGGAGGCACGGAATTCGTCCGCGTTTCGCAGAAACAACGCGAAACGCTGCTGCAGGAAGTCCGCGCGCTGGCGTCGAAACCAATCAGTGACGAGGAAATCAACGCGCATTTCGCCGCGCTGCCCCAGCGTTATTTTGAAATTCACACGGCGAGGGACATCCTCAACGATATCGAACTGACGCACCATTTCATGCGCCGGCAGATTTTGGAGGAGGAACGCGTGTTGTCGCCCGCCACGGCGTGGCAGGATGAAGCTGACCGTGGTTACAACCTCGTCAAGATTTGCACCTGGGATCGCGCCGGGCTGTTCAGCAAAATTGCCGGCTCGTTCAGCGCCGTCGGGCTGAACATTCTCAGCGCGCAGATTTTTACGCGCGGCGACGGCATCGTGCTCGACAAATTTTTTGTCAACGACGCCCAAACCGGCAATCTCGCCACGCGCGAGCAGCACGAAAAATTCGGCAGCCTGCTCGACAAAGTGTTGAACGACGAAGCCGTGGATCTGCCCGCGCTCATCGCCCGCCAGATTGTTGCGCGGCCGGTTTATCAGGCTTACGCTGGCGAGCGGATTGCGACGCAGATTTATTTTGACAATGAGGCTTCCGACACGCGCACGCTCATCGAAATTGAGACCGAAGACCGCTTGGGCCTGCTTTACACCATTTCGCGTGCGTTCGCCGAATTTGCGCTGGATATTTCCGCCGCGCGCATCGTCACCGAACGCGGCGCGGCGATTGACAGTTTTTACGTGTGCGAACCTGACGGAGACAAGGTCACTGCGCCGGAACGGCAAGCTTTGATTGAACGCCATTTGCGCGGAGCCATCAGCCGGCTGGATGCCGTGGCGTGATTACCGTGCAAACCTGTTGCCAGACGGCAGGCGATTTGGTAGAAGCAATGAGATACAACGCGGGCCGGCCAGACATGAGTGAATTCGTCGAACGTGTTGGCGGGCTTGCCGCGCCGAAGCGAAGCGAAGGCGGGTGTGGTTCAGTGGTAGAATGCGGGCTTCCCAAGCCTGAGATGAGGGTTCGATTCCCTTCACCCGCTCCAACCTCAATTTGGAGCAATGATACCAATGGTTTTTCCCGTTTTCGGATTTTTCAAAAACCGAAAGTGAGAATAAAAGTGAGAATAAACGCCTTCTCATTCGTTGCTTTTCATCGGTAAAAGCGCCTGCTGTCAACAGGTTTTGCAATGTCGAAAATTTGACCGGTGAGAATGTTCCGGTGGCCCATTCAAATTTTTCCGTTCACCGAGGAATCGAACGAAAGTGCCATTTTCCAGAACTCGAATCGGTTTCCAAACCACTTGTGGGATCGGAAAAGAGAAGGACGGCCAGGCAATTGGGGTCATGCCCCTCTTACGCAACGGCCAGCGGCACCATGCCCGCACCCTGGGAGGCTGACGAATTGACGATGGCGAGAATTGCGGCCTTGAGGGGTGCAGAAATTGCCTGGTGCCTGATTATAACCGGAATAGGCGTAGCGGCTGCGCTAAAGAAGTGGCTTGGAGTGGATACGACCAAAGAGGGTAGTTTAGCCTGGAACATCGGCTTTCTCGTTTGTTTTACCGTTGTGCTCGTCCAGTTATTTTCGCGGCGAACTAATGATGATTGAGATTCCAATGTCGAACAAGCGAACCCGGCGGTGACATTCGCCAAGAGAAAACCGTGAATGGTTGCGCGCCCGTTGGTTTTGAGCGCGACGAGACGCAAAGCGCGAACTGAAATTCCCCCCGCGTGCCGCAAACTGGATTCAGTGGAGCGATGGGATTTTTTCCACGTCGGCGCGGCTGGCATCACGCTTTCACGAGGGTCTTGGTGCAATAGCTGTTAAGGCTTTCCCCGGCGGCAAGGGCATTGGCGGCAAGGCGACGGTGCATTGCAGAATCCGACTTCGCGGAATTGCTGTTGGGCGCGCTGCGCGTGCCGGATGTCGCGCGCGGTTTTCATTCAGCCTTGTTTCCACGGCTTGCAGAGGCCGCACGCGGACGCTTTGCGCGCCTTGATCCGCCGTTGCGTGAGGTTCGTTTTCACGGGTTGCTTGATTTACGCCATTGCCAGTTCCACGCGCGGCTTGATCTGCAAATCTTCGGCGACGCTCCGCAGAATGGCGGCGAGATTGTGCGCGGTGGGATTGCCGTTGCGACCCAGCATCCGGTGAAGCGATTTTTCCCCCAGGCCGGTCTGCCGCGCCAGTTCTTTGAAGCTGATTTGAGCGTTCACCAAATCCCGGAGTCTGGAAAGCGCCCCGGCGGTTTCGCCTTCTAAAATCATTTCCACCGCGCCGGCGTAAAACAGCCGCGCAAACTCGCGGTCGCGTTTTATCCGCGCCACAATTGTTTCGTGGTAAGACCGTGTTGTAATCATTTTATCGTTTCGTTTGTTTGTATCGTTTCCAGCGTTCCACGGCGGCGGCAATGTCGGCGTCCTGCCGTCGTTTGCTGCCGCCGCCAAGCAGAATGACGATGGCGCGGCCTGCGCGTCCAAAATACACGCGATAGCCCGGCCCAAAATCCATTCGCACTTCAAAGACACCGGCTGGCAATGTTTTGACCGCGCCGAAATTGCCTTGTTCCAGCCGCAGCATATATCTGTCAACCCGCTCTGCCGTCACGCTGTCCAAAGTGTCGTGCCACTCGGCGTAGGGCGAGCGTCCGTTTTCAACGAATTCCCGAATCTCAAAAGAGCCGTTCATAGAGTAGCATAAATGTTACCGGCGTCAAGTGCGCTTTCGCGTTGGCGCGGCGCAACGGTAGGCGAGAAAGCTGGCGGTTGAAATAAAATTCAGCCCAGAGACGGGATTTTTTGGACGGCGGCGCGGAGATTGTCCATTTCGTGATGCGTGTATTTTTGATGCTCGCCTTCCGTCTTGTGGCCGGTGAGTTTCATCCGCAATTCAGCGGACACGTTTTGATTGGCCAGCGCGCTTGTGAAGCTGTGGCGCAAGGCGTGGAATGAACGGCGGGAAAACATCTGATTGCCCGCGCCCTTCACCGTCTGTGAATCCACGCCCGCCTTCCGCATGATGCGTTTGAAGGTTTCGGAAAGCCCGTGGCGTTCCGCCGGGCCGCAAATTCGCCATGTGCGGCAGGATGAACACTTCCGGCTTGTCTGTCCCCGCCAGCTTGTTCAATCGCGCCAGCAAGTCAGGGTGAAGCGGGGCGGTCACTTTCGCGCCGGTCTTGGCTTGCGTGTAAGTCAGGGTTTCTTCGGTCAAGTCCACGCCTTCCCATTGCATCCGGCAGCAATCGGAAAGCCGCGCCCCGGTGAAATAGGCGAGCATGATTAACAGCTTCCATTCGCCTTCACCGCCCGGCCGGTGAAACGCCCGCCCTGCGTAAGCCAGCGACGCAAGGCAGGCATCGTGGCGAGTGCCGGGACTGTTTTGCGGTCGAGCCGGGCAGCACCGCAAGCGGTTCGCACGATGCTCCACACACCATGCCGGAGGCTACGGACTTAAAACAGGTAGTTGTCATGTCCTGAGCTTACACCACCCGGCAAGAAACTGAGATGCGCACATCAAAGCAATTGGGGAGAGATTTTTCTTGGCCCAAACCTGGTCGTGACCGAACTTCAAATCCTTTCGCTTCATTTCATTGGCTGGCCTGGGTCTCCTTTTTCTGCGCCTTCAGGAAGGCATTGATCACGGCAATCTTCTCGCGGAAGATTTGCTCCCGGACCCGGGGGTTATATTCCTTGCCGCCGCAGGGGATTTCGCAGACCAACTGCGAACAATCTGCCGTCACCACCGCCATGTTGGGCGCAATACCGCCTTCGTCCGGCCCGCTAAAGCCGGCCCTAACCGCGCCAGGAACCAGGCCCAGCTCGCTCTCATGCCGCACAAACACCAGTACCAGGCTGTCATGAAAAACATCGTAAAAATGCGCCAGGGCGCCGTTGCTGCTCGAATGCATCGGGTGGGAGCGCACGAAAAAGTAGTCCCACACCATGATGAAGCCCATCAGCTTCTTTTCCTCCTTCGCCTTTTTCTTGGCCGCTTCCAGGTTATCCATCGAGAAGGCCAGGTTCTTGGTCAAAATAATCGGCTGGTTCCGCCGGGCAAAGGCCAGGGATACCTCATAGGGATCGTAATGATACTTCTCCTTCACCTCGTCCAGCAGATTGGTGTAAGGGACGTTGACACCCTTGACGGAATCGCCCGTGCCGACGACGAAAAACAGGCCGCCGGGTTTCAGACTCACGTCCCGGACGTCGGTATATTTTTGACCGTCCAGGGTGGTGATGTCTTCCGCCGATAAAGGGTTGAGGCTGACCAGCAATAACGTCAGGATGCCAAGGACTGTCTCCGCTGTGGGTCGTTTCATGAGTTTACCCGAGATTACATCCAGTGCCCAGGACGATCAAAGCAATTTTGGTGAAATTACTCTTTGCCCAAACCGGATCGTGACCAAACTTCGCCGCCTCCATTCCGCGACCATTGCGGTCACGCGGGCGCGTTTGCGGCTCTCGCAAAACAAGGTTGCGGAAATTTCTGCTTTTTGATTGACCCGTATATTGCCGGCTTCACACTTCTCCAGCCATGTCCAAACTGCTTTCCCGCTTCATCAAGCTGGTGGAATTTTTCACCAACCGCATCAAATCCAAACCCAAGCTGAAAACCGAACGGGGTTTGTTGGGCCTGTATTTTGTCGAAAGCAACGCGAAGCGGAACAAGATGAATCGCGAGCGGCAGTGAGAAGGGAGTCCTTCGCGTATCGTTCTCCAATCGTCGGGTCTTTTACCTTCTCAAACATCGCATCAAACGGGAGCATAGCGGCGATCCGATGCTTGCCGAGAGCGGCATGATATAACGCCAATCAAATCAGCCTCATTATTCAAATGGAAAAGGCCGGAGCCAAAAAGCCGGCGGGGCCAAAACAGCAGGTCGTGACATCCAACTTCCCGGCCCTGGCAGAATATTGAAAATATTTTGAAAGATTCCCGATTCCCGGACGTACTTGAGAGCGACTAGCTGCATTGTGGGGAAGTCGGATTGAACGGTTGCGGTGGTTTCACGGCGCGGAAATGATCCGAATCAACCATGGAGCACTACGGCAATTTGGTACCAGCTCCGCTCCGGGGGATTAGGGCGTTTTAGGGTTTAAGGGAATAAAGGACGGAGCTGGTATTCATAAAGAATTAAAGTAATGACAGGGATTCCATGCAACGGAGAGAGGACAAAACAAAAATTTTATGCCCATGCAACTTGTTGTTTGCATGCAACAACCCTGACGTCTCATGCACATTTTGCTCCTAGCAGAGGACCTTGGCGACCGGCAACTGCTGGAAAAAAAATTGATAAACGATGGGCTGGCATGCCAGGTGACGCACGCAAGCTCAAAGGAGGAATTTCAGGCGGCATTGAAACAAACCCAATTTGATTTGATCCTCTCGGATTTTGCCCTCCCAGCTTACAGTGGATTTGCCGCACTCGCCGCGAGCAAGAAACTTCAGCCGGATACGCCATTCGTTTTTGTCACTGGAGCCAGCGGAGAAAAACAGGTCGTGGAATGCTTGAAATCAGGCGCTACAGATTATGTTTTCAAAGACCATCTCCATCAGTTGGGACAGGCAGCGCAACGCGCGTTGCTTAAGCCCCAGGAACGAATGGAGCGGCAGCGGGTGGAACAGCAGTTGCGTGTTCAATCCAGCGCTTTGGAAGCCGCTGCCAATGGCATCATACTGACGGACAAGGCGGGGAAGATTCTTTTCGCCAACAAGGCTTTTTGCGCGATGACCGGCCAAGACTTGGAGGAAATTCTCGGCCAAACCACCCGTTTTATCGAGTCTGACAAACACGAGGCCGATTTTTCCCAGGAACTCTGGAAAACCATCCTGACCGGCCAGGTCTGGCGCGGCGAATTAATCAACCGGCGCAAAGATGGAACCTTCTATAACGAGGAAATGTCCATCACGCCGCTCCGGGAGAGCAATGGAGAAATCAGCCATTTTATTGCGGTTAAACAAGACATCACCAAACGCAAGCAGCTTGAGGAACAAATACATCACATCACCAAATGCAAGCGGCTTGAGGAACAATTGCATCAGGCACAGCAAATGGAAGTGATGAGTCAATTCGCCGGAAGCATCGCCCATGATTTCAACAACCTTCTCGCCGTCATTCATGACAACATCAAATTGGCGCTGACGGATGAAAGTCAACTCAGCGAGCAGAACCGCCAGCATCTTAAACACGTCATCGCTGCCGCGGACAACGCCACGAATTTAATCCGCCAATTGCTCGCTTTCGGACGGAAACAGGCCATTCAATTTCAACCATCGGATCTGAACCGGGTTATCAGCAATTTCACCCCAAGGCTGGACCGCCTCATCGGCGCGCAGATTGTCCTGCAGTACCATTACGCCAGGGACTTGCCCACCGTTAACGCTGACGTCAGCATGATCGAGCAGGTTCTCGTCCATTTGATTGTCAACGCCTGCGATGCCATGCCCCAAGGCGGGCATATTGTCATTGCCACGGAGTCAATCAGCCTCGATGCGGCATACGTTGAAACCCATTCCGAAGCACGGCCCGGTGAGTTTGTCTGCCTGACGGTAAGTGATACCGGGACGGGCATCTACCCGGAATATTTGCCGCGGATTTTCGAGCCATTCTTTACCACCAAGGAGGCCGGCAAAGGCGCCGGTCTTGGCCTGGCAATTGTTTATGGCATCGTCAAACAACATCATGGCTGGGTCGTGGTATCCAGCCAGCTTGGGAAGGGAACCGCCTTCAAAATTTTCCTGCCGGCCCAGGCTTCAGGCGTGGCAAAGATATTAATTCCCTGAACAAAAATGACACACATGAGCACGAAAAAAATACTGTTGGTGGATGACGATTCTGATGTCAGAACGGTTGTCCGGGACGCCTTGGAAGAATCGGGTTGTCAAATCTGGGAAGCTTCCGATGGCTCGGAAGCTTTGAACATCTGGAAGACCAAGGCGTCACAAATAGATTTATTACTGGCTGACATGACGATGCCTGGCAGCCTTAATGGCAGGCAATTGGCAGACAGATTAAAACGCGAACGACCCGGTCTTAAGGTGATATTCATGAGCGGCCACAGTCTCGACATCCTCAATCTGGCGGAAATAATTAAATCCCATGGGTATTTTCTGCAAAAACCATTTTCACCGGAGAATCTTGCCGGGATCGTGCGGAGCCATCTGGACCGGCCGCGTCTGGGGGATTGAACTTTTCGGAATAATCGCAAACCGTTCTGTTTGGTTGGATACAAAGTTTGTCATGTGGGCAAGGAACTGACGGTCAAACTGCTTCAACCTTTTTTTGCGCCGCCTGCAAGGCACGGTGCATTTCCGCAGCCGAGGCATAACGTTGCGCCGGGTCCGGCTGACAAGCCTTGAGGATGACGGTGTTCAACGGGAAGAAATCCGCCGGATCCCTGTCCTCAACCAGGGTTGTTGCAATCTCCGGAAAATGGGCCGTATTGCGGCCGGTGCTGAGCACGTAAAGCACCATGCCCAAGGCGAAAATATCCGCTTGTGATGTGCCCGGCCGTTCCGGCGGTGGCGGCATATAGCCAGGTGTGCCCACCAACGTTCGCTCCTGGTCGGGCGGCCGGATTTCAGTGATGAGTCCCAGATCCGCCAGCTTGGGCTGGCCGTTTACAAAAATAATGTTCTGGGGCTTGATGTCGCGATGCGTAAGCCCCTGGCGATGGAGAAAATCAAGGGCATCACTCAGGGCCAGCCCAATCCGCACACATTCCCGCACCGGCAGCCTCCGGCCACGGGAACGGGCGCGTTCACTCACCAAATCACGCGGTTTGTAGGTGGAAGGCTCCCTTTCCCAACCCGGCTCCAGCGGGTCCCCCAACTCCATCACATAATAAAAATATCCCGCCAGTTTCTCACTGACAAATTCGACGCGCAACAGGCCGGGGTGCTGGTCGGAAACCGGCTGGTATTTTTTGATGCCGTTGAACTCGCGCTCGTAGGGATCGGTATTTTGGTCAAAGTTTGCCAGGTAAACCGCCTTCAGTGCCCGCCATTGTCCGGTCTTGTTTCGCGCCAGCCAGACTTTTCCATAAGCGCCCTCGCCAAAGGGTGGATTGAACAATTCGTAATCCGGAGCATCCGGCAAGTCCTCGACGGCAGCCGCAGGGCGGGGAAATGACAAGGAAACTGAAACCGTCCGTTTTTCGAGCGCGTAACGTATCTCCATTGTCAGCGCCCAAGCCAGGGCGCAGGGCACCTGGCCGCCAACGATTACCAGCCAGGGAAACCAATAATTGGTGAAGTAACTCCAGGAAATAGCGCCGAACGCCACCACCAAAGCGGCTCCCGCCGCAACCGTACAGGCCACCGGCAGTCGCATCCGGCACAATCCGCCACCCAGCAGCAATCCGGCGGTCACCAGCACCAATGTCTCCAGCCATCCGGCCGGCCGCCGCAACCAGTCGCCATTCATCAGGTTCAGAAAGGAGGTGAGCAGGATTTCCACGCCACCAGTAGATTCCCTGGTCCAGCGCGTGTACGGAGTGCTAAATTTGTCCTTTTCGTTGCCGGGCACCGATGTTTCCGGCGCCATGCCGATGAACACAATCTGACCTCGGAAATAATTCGTCGGACGGTCCAACGCGAACCGGTAACTCAATTTGGTTGCCCCGCCATCGCGGCCGTAGTAACGCAACCACCGTTCCTGCGGGTTTTCGCTCAACGACGCCCCGGCCAGTTGCGCGGCGGTCCAAGGCAGACTCGGATATGGCCCTGGGGATGGAAACGGCCAATGCCGGCGCACAATCAAGTCAAGGTCCCGATCAAGGCAGGCAACGCCCCAATTGGTTCCTGCGGCACTGAGAAATGGTTCTGATGGCGGTGTTGGCTGCACCCCGTCCAGCGTCGAATATGTTACTTGTGCCTGTTCGGCCCCCAACACGATTTGCCGTTGCCGCCGCATTGCTTCGGCCAGGGCTTCGTCCTGTGCTGGATCGCGCGGTTGCCGTTGCCGGAAGAAGGAGTCGAACACCACGAGCGCGCAACCATCATCCGCCAGCCGGTTCAGCAACCGGGCGTGTAATCCGCGGTTCCACACCTGTCCGCGTATTTGGTGAAAGTAATCATATGCCTCATTGTCCATCAGGATGAGGGTCACCCGGTTTGTGACGGTGTGCGTGCCGAAGCGGAACAAATAATCGTAGCTGGCATTCACCCAAGGCTCGCCCAGCGGCATTCCCCACAACAAGAGACCGCAAAGCACCGCCACCACCGCGCCCAGCACGGGTTTTGAAAATTCAGGTTGTCCAATGGCTTTGACCTTCACCTCTGCCTGAGTTTAGAAAAAGGGGGCTGGGAAATCAGCGTTTTTTTGCGTCGTTTGTTGAAAAAGGGGAAACGAATGATGCACGGCAGCCAGTCGGTTCTGTCTTGCCATCATAATAATTCAGTCAAAACGCCTGAAAGATTGGTCCGGTTATTGCGTATTATTTGATGTTAGCCTGAGAGTTGAGAAAAACTGCTGTGCAGATTCCAGGGTGTTGTCGGGCGCAAGGAGGACGACGGCAAAAACCAAAAAAAACCTTATGTACAAACATATCCCTCATATCAAAATTCATCACATTATCACACTGGCGGCAATCACAGGCTTGGTTGTCATTGCCGGAAACAGTGTTCATGCCCAAACCACCGATGCTCTTGATCAATCCGAGTTTCCAACGATAACAGCCCAACCAGTTGACCAGGCCGTTACTGTGGGATCGAATGCCGTATTATCGGTGCAGGCGGTCAATGCCGACAGTTATCAATGGCTGTCCAACGGAGTCGCCATTGAGGGACAAACCAACAGCAGTCTGACCCTTGAGAACGTCGGGGTCAATGACGCGGGCTCATACTCATGTAATGTTTCCCAGAGTGGCGGAGATGCAGTGCCGACCCGCGCGGCGTCGCTGAATGTAGTTGTTCCTAATCTCGGACAACCTGTCGTTGTGTTCGGCGGACCTCTAGCTGGTGGTGGCACACAAAACCCCTGTCCGGGCAATTATGCTGGATATGTAAATTATACCAAGACAATTTCTCAAGGCTGGGGTTGGGTGCCTTCCGGGACGGTCCACACGGCGGCTGATGGCGGTGGGCGGACAGATACAAAAATTATGTATGGGGGAGAATATGGCGATACCGGTTGTAATCAAACAACGGTCACCATTCCCAACCCGCCATTCAGCCCCGTTTACAGATTCACAATCTATTTTCCGAATCATGTGCCGACAACCAACTATCCCATCGTCCTGACCGGGTTTAATCCCTAGATGCAGTTGAAAAATGGGAACACGCATGCCTTAAAAGAAACCGGGCTGAACCGAAGTTCAGCCCGGTTTTTCACCTAGAAATTCATCTGCAGACGCAGGTCCAGTGTGCGCGAGCGCGGCAGTTCGTTGTAAAGGTTGAGCGGGTTGAGATTGTAGTTTTGGCTGGTGAGGTTTAGCAAACCGAGCATGATTTCGGCTTTTCGACGCGGAAAACGATAGCCGACAAACGCGTTAAATTGCCAGAAGTCAGCGCCCGGCTCACCGGGGGTGTAGCCGCTATTGTTTTGGCCATACCAATTGGCCTCTCCCTGGGCAAAGAAACCGCAGCGATGGTTGTAAATCGCCGACAAACTCAACTGTTGCAAAACTCCCTCGAACCGCTGACCTGGAATTATTGGATTCTTAATAGCTGGTGGAGTGACCGGCACATCGGGGTAATTGTCGTTCAAGACCGCTTGAGTGAGGCGATAGCGCGCACCGAGCGACCATTCCCGGCCCAGCAACTGGTTGGCGGTGAACAGCAGAGATTTTTCCTGGTAATTCAGGTTTTCGCGCGCTCCGGCTGTAACGGGTTCAACCAACTTGAGGGGATAATAGTCGAAGGCGCCATCAACCCGATTAACGGTGGAGTTCAATATCTCGCCGGAAAGGCCCAGATAAGTTCCCGTGCTGAATTTTTGTTCCAGAGAAAGGTCGCAGGTTTCAAATTTAGCCCCGGCATTATCCCCGGCGATGGATTCAGGAATGATGCTGCGGAACGATTGGACGAAGCCAGCCACTTGCGATGGTTCCAGTTGATAGCTTTGGTCCAAACTTGCGCCGCCCAGCGAACGGGTATAGGCGAAACGGACGGTGGTCTTGTCCGCCGGTGTCCAAATCAGGCCGGCTTTGGGAGAAACTTGATCCGTCGTCGTTTCGTTCCCTGAAATCGGCGCGCTCCGAAAATTTTCCGGGTAGGTGATAAGGTCGTAAGTCACGCCGCCAATCAATTGCAGCGGCTCGAAAATCTGCCATTGATGATAACCGTAAAAACTGATGCGCTTGAACAGGGAGTTGATGTCCTGTTGCGCGGCTGTGGAATTGGTGAAAGCATAGGCTACGGGGTACGGATTGGCCTGTAAAGTGGTGGTGTCAAAATGACCATACTGAAGGCGCGCGCCGACAATGGTGTTGTGTACAGGCCCCTCCCAAATCTGCTGCAGTTCTCCGGAATAAATATCCAACTTGTCCGTATAATGCTCGCGCGTTGTGATGTTCTGGCCAGACTTGAAAGTGGGGACACCGGTGGTATTGTCTGGGAAAATTTCAAACAGGGAAGGCTGCGTGGAGTTGGTGACCGAATAAGTGTCGTCGAGCCGGGCCGCAAAAAACAAGGTGTGAACCCCGGGACTCCATTCATGATGATAGCCAAGACTTACGTTCGGATCCTGCTGCTCGTCCATGCGATAAGTCGGGCTGGCCAGGTTTTGATTGTAATACTGGGCTAAATCCCCGCTGTCCGCCTCGTATTGTTGAACATTCACATAAACACTGTCCTGTGGCGTAATCTGTTGCTTGACCGTCAGAGAAAGTTGCCGCTGCTCGATGTCATTATTTGCCGCTGGCCCGGGTCTGAACGATAAGATGCCTCCACGTCATAGCTGAAATTTTCAAAGGTGCCGAATTGCGCGCCCGACTCCGTCCAAGCCCCGCGGCTCAGATATTCCGTGCTCGAAACGACCCCAAGGCGATCGTGCTCGAACAGCGGGGAGTATTCCTGCTGTGAGATGGTGGGGGAAAACATCCCGGCGCTCACCGGGGCCAGCAAATTCGCCAGCAGATATTCATTTTCGGCGGGGGTTTCATAACGGAGATTGATTTCGTTTGGGTCGCTGAGTTCAATATAGCTGTTCGCCAAAAAAAGGTGCGCCGAGAAATTCGCGTAATCGTAATTCACCGCGCGTGAAGCCTCGCGCACGGCCACGTCGAACATGCCCGCGTCCTGGTACATCGCGGCCAAATTCGCGCTGCGCACCGCCTGATCCTGGTCCAGCAGCAGTTGTGAGCGATAAACGCTCCGGTTGTCATTCAAGGCCTGCGATTTTTCCAGGTCCCGAATCGCGTCGTTGATCCGGTTGTTCTCCTGGTTGAGCAGGGCGGAATAAAGCCATGCCGTCGGGTCATTGGGATCCAACTTTTTTGCGAGTTGAAGCTCCTTGCCGGCGCGCGGGTAATCACCCGCACCCGCGTAAGCCTTGCCCAGATAACTTCGCAGCCCGGCGCGCTGTGGCTCAAGCGCGGCAGCCACCAGCAGGTCTTCGCGTCCGCCCTTGGCGTCGCCCCGGCGAATGCGGCAAAGCCCGCGCCCAAGCCACGCGTTGCCGAGGGCGGAGTCCACGGCCAGCGCCCGGTCGAACCAGCCAATGGCATCACCAACGTGATTTTGCGCCGCGATCAGAAAGCCCTTCAACGCGAGTGCTTGGGCATTGCGCGGCGCGAGTGCCAGGCTTTTATCCAGAGCTTCGAGCGCACGGCTGGTGTGACCAAAACTGAATTCCAGTTCCGCCACCCGTTCCCAGCCAAAACCGAACTCCGGGGAGTTGGTCGCGGCCTGCCGGGCCAAATCCAGCGCGGCCGGCAATGAAGTTCCGGGGAGGGCGCGCGATTGTTCGTAGTAGGAATCCGCCAGGAATTCGGTGGCCAGTTGCGGCTGGCCGGTCGCGGGATTGGGTTGTCGTTTCACGGCGGCAATGAGTTTGCGCAGGGCCGCGGCAACCCGTTGCGGACGGCTGGAGGCATCGGTGGCGGACAGCGAAGTCAGCATCGTTTCGGCTGGTTCAACCTGTCCGACGCCAAGCAACAGGCCGGCATAATATAACCGCTCGGCGTCGGAACCGGGCTGTCGCCCGGCCGGATATTTGGCCAGCGCCGCCAGCAAATCGCCCGAGCGATAGGCCCGGAGGGATCCTCCGAGGATCTTTTGCTCTCCCGGCGTGAACAGCAAATCAGCCGGGTCAATCACCGCTGGATAGTAAAAGCACCACTGCAGAACGTTGTTGGCAATGAAACCCGCGGTGCGGACGGGCGCTTTGCCCGGCTCGACGACGGCCTGCTGGCCATTGGTCAGCAGGAGCGTGGCCTGTTCGTTGCCAAACCGGACTTTGCCGTCAATCACAGACATCGTCGCCAGCTCCGTGTCCTTCCCAGGCTCGACTGCCAGGACGAATTCCGTGCCCTCCACTCCGGCAACGGCGCCGCGGGTGATGACCCGGATGCGTCCCGGCTCGTCACGATGGAAAAACGAGAAAATGCCCCGGATTAAATGCAGTCCGCATTGCGCATCGGATGAATAGGGCGGCAACACTTCAACCTCCGTCAAGGCGCCAAAAGACACCACACTCCGATCCGACCAAAGAAGTGCAATCCGGCTGTTGGCGCCGGTGCGCAACCGGTCGAACGGGCGCAGGATTTGGTTGGTTTGCGCCGGGGACCAGGTTGTGGCGGTGGCGGACGCGACCTCCGCCGTGCCTTGCAGTTCCACAATCCGGATTTCGTTCGTGGCCCGGCCGTCGGCTGACGACTGCGCACCGGACACTTCGACGGAAGCCAAGAAACCTCCCAAAACGGCGACCATCAATAGATCGCGACCGGCTATAGGAAACAAATTCATGCGTTTAAATCCCTTTACGCATTTGACCGATGAACAAAAATAAGGCAAGCACATAAATCCATTTTATTCAACATTTTTTAGGATGAACAGGCATGGCAAAGCACGCAAGCTTTCGGGCCTGCCGGCAGAATTACAGCATGGCCCGAGTGCGGAGGCCGGGCTTTTATCCGGGCGTTGCCTGACGATGCGCTTGGTTTCCCGTCCCGCGCCGGTTAAGTTGCGGATGTGTTGCAAGACATCAAATCGTTGACGCGCGAGGAACTGGAAACGCAGTTCGCCGCCTGGAAGCAGCCCAAGTATCGCGTGGCCCAGTTGCTCGAATGGCTTTATGTCCATCGCGCCACGAGCTGGGAAGCGATGACGAACCTGCCCAAGCCGCTCCGCGAGCAATTGAAGGAAAACTTTTCGCTCCAAACGATCGAACTCATCCGCAAACAGGGCGCACACGACCACACACAGAAATTTCTCTGGCGGCTTCACGACCATTCACTCATCGAAAGCGTTTTAATCCCCGCCAATCCCGCACTTTATGGCGACGCCAGCGACCGCCATACGCTCTGCATTTCCACCCAGGTCGGCTGCGCCTACGGCTGCAAATTTTGCGCGAGCGGCCTTGATGGCTGGAAACGCAATCTCACACCGGACGAAATCGTCGAGCAGGTCATGTCAGTCGAAAGACTTGGTCCACAGTCCACAGTCCGCAGTCAGTTGTCCGCAGCACAACCGCCAACTGGGGACTGTGGACTACGGACTGTGGACAATCTGGTTGTCATGGGCATGGGCGAGCCGCTGGCGAATTACGACAACCTGCTCAAGGCGTTGCGCATTTTGAATGCGCCATGGGGCGGCGGCATCGGGGCGCGGAAAATCACGATTTCGACCAGCGGCCTCGCGCCGCAGATCCGCCGGCTCGCTGCCGAGCAGTTGCAATTTCGCCTCGCGATTTCGCTGCATGGCGCCACCGATGAGGTGCGCGACAAAATCATGCCGGTAAACCATAGGTATCCGCTCAAGGAACTCGTCGCGGCGTGTGAAGAGTATCAGGGGCAAAAGGGCCGGATGCTTACGTTTGAATACATCCTGATTGCCGGCGTGAACGATTCGGTTGAGCAGGCGAAGCCGCTGGCCGCTCTTGCGCGCAGACTTTTTGCCAAGGTGAATTTGATTCCATACAACCAGGTCGAAGGTTTGCCGTGGAAGCGTTCGGACGAGGAAGCCCAGGAAAAATTTCTCGCCGCGCTGGAAAAGCAAAAGGTCGTCGCCACGTTGCGCCGCGAGAAGGGCCGCGACATTGACGCCGCGTGCGGCCAGTTGCGATTGAAGACGGAGCGTGAGTTGGAATCCAAGCTTTAGCTTGCCGGGGCAATTCATGCTTTTAACCGAAGCAACCTGAAGGTTGCACTCCAACATCGTGACTGCGATTTAACGTTTTAACGATTCACCCATTCACGTATAATTTCAATGTGATCGCCCTGCTTGATTACGGCTCCGGCAATTTGCGCAGTGTCCACAAGGCCCTGCTCAAGGCCGGCGCGGACGTGCGCATCGCACAGCGACCGGATGAAATCGGCGATGCGCGGGCGATGGTCCTGCCCGGCGTCGGCGCGTTCGACGATTGCATCAACGCCCTGCGCAAACAGGAACTGCTCGAAGCGGCTCGCGCGTTCATCAAATCCGGCAAACCATTCCTCGGCATCTGCGTCGGCTATCAGGCGTTGTTTGAAAAGAGCGAGGAATTCAACAGTTGCGCCGCCGGGCTCGGCATTTTCAACGGCAAGGTCATCCGCTTTTCGGAAAAGCATGGACTGAAAATTCCGCAGATTGGCTGGAACCAGCTTGAAATCGTGAAGCCGGATTGTCCGCTGTTTCGAGGTGTGGCCAATGGCAGTTACGTCTATTTCGTCCATAGCTTTTATCCGCAGCCGGCGGATTCGGCCGTTGTTGCCACGCGCACGGATTATGGCGACACCTTTGCCTCGTCCGTCTGGCGCGACAACGTTTTTGCCACACAATTCCATCCGGAAAAAAGCCAGCGGGTCGGTTTGCAATTGCTGAAGAATTTTGTTGAACTGGCGAAAGGCTGACCAGGCACCTATGAAACTGATAAAAAATCCGATGGTCCATTTTTCACTGGCCATGCTCTGGCTCGGCTTGGCGGGTTGTTCGTCTCCGCACCCGGTTGCGCCATTGAGCGGCGGTTATGAAGAAGAAAGCCACCCGGGCAAATCCGGCGACACGCGGCTTGCCATTCAGTACCGCGCACCGGACGGCAAAATCACCCCCATCTGGCCCGCCTTGTACGGCGTTGCCGAAGTCATCCATGGCGACGTGGCGATCTTTGTGGGCGAGAAGGCCTATGTGTCGCCGGACCCGGATGACCCCCGGGGCACCAAGCCGCGGTTGTTTGCGGTGCGGTCACCCGCCCTGCCGCTGGACATTACTGATGCAGTGTTATGGCGCTGGTCAAAGGCAGCGGCAAAGGATTACGCGAAAACTTTGGACCAGTTCAGCATGGTGACCCCGGCGGAAAAGAACGGCCAGTTGCAACTGCAATTGGAATTTTGGACGGAGGAAAAGGAATGGCCGGATAAAACCACGGTTCAACTGGACTGGAACCAGGTGTCGGACATGATGCGCGAAGTGATGGAGAAAGGCACCCTGCGCAAGGATCCGCGCTGGAGCACACCCTACATTGAAAAATGATTCTGGACGGGAAAACGCCATCGGACGATTTTCTTCCATTGAAGAATTTTGCGGAATTGCACCAAGCTTGAGCTGTTGCCAGGGAACGACGCGGGAAAATCGGCAATGGTAATTGTTTGTAAAATGTCAGAGCTTGCTTGGATCACCGGCGCTAACGGGTTGATTGGGAAATTATCCCGTCCAGGCAGACCAATACCTGTCCAACACTGACGGGAGCGCATTGACGCGCGCGCTGGAGTCGTTTTAGACTCCGCCATGCTTTCGGAGAACATGAAACGCTACATTCCTCTGGCCGTTTGGATCGTTGTCGTTTCCACCCTCATTTTCATTCCGCTGAAAATTAACAGCTACGGATTTTTGCCCGGCGACGATGCGATGCGGCACGCGGCCAAGACGATTTCCGGCAAGACCTGGCAGCAAATCCTGATCATGCGCGGCGATTTTCAAATTGATCCCAGTCCCGGCTGGCAGGCCATTCTCGCCCGGGTCCACCAGGGTTTCGGCTGTGACGCTGAACATTTGGTGATTTTTTCCGTCGTCGCGCTGATGTCTTTGGTGATGTTGTGCGCGCTGCCGTGGTTACGGAGGCCGGAAGCCTGGCTGGCGGCGCTTTTTGCGGCGGCCATCATAATTCCGGCCTGTACCACGCGGATCGCTCGCGGCCGGCCTTACATTTTTACCGACGCGGTGCTCATAACGATTTTATTTTTATGGTCGCGCCAGGAAAAAGATCAACCCCGCCTGCTGGTTTCCATTTTTACCGCCTTGCTCGTCGCGGCATCGGCCTGGATTCATGGTTCGTGGTATTTGCTCGCGCTGCCGGGCGCGGCGATTTTGTTCGCGGGATTCTGGCGGTCGGCGATCGGTTACGGCGCCTGCTGGCTGGCGGGAAGTTTTTTCGGCTGTTCGCTAACCGGCCATCCCTGGGAATTTTTATTCCAGGCCGTGCGCCACCTATTTGAAGCCTTCGGACATTTTACCGTCAATCGCCAATTGGAGCCGGAATGGCATTCATCTGACGGCGCAACTTCCGCTGTGCTCGCGGTTGGCGCCCTGCTGTTATGGCGCGCAACCTCCATCGGCTGGAATCCGCGCGCGGTGCTGAATCCGGCCTTCATGATGATGATTTTAGGCTGGGCGCTCGGACTCAAGGTGCAGCGGTTTTGGTGGGATTGGGGCGTGCCTGCGTTCCTGGTGTGGGTTGCGCTGGAATTCCAGGAGCATTTCGAACGACACGTGGCCTTCGATTCCGCCCGACGTTTGTTCGTCACCCTCGGGATCGCCGCCGGAGTTTTTCTCGGATTCACCTGCGACCGCGACAGCCGCTGGACGGCGAACCTGACGACCGAATATCTCACGCCCGAAAATCCCGATCTCGCCGGCTGGCTGCCCGAACCCGGCGGCATCATTTACAATTCCGACATGGACGTTTTTTATTCGACTTTTTATAAAAATCCAACCGCGCCGTGGCGTTACGTTTTGGGCTTTGAACCGGGATTGATGCTGCCGGAAAACCTTGAAGTCTTTCGCAAGGCGCAATGGAATTATGGCGACGCGCGCGCCTACGAACCCTGGGTCAAAAAAATGCGCCCCGAAGATCGCCTCTTTATTCATGCCAAACATGGCGGGGCGCCGAATTGTCCTGGATTGGAATGGAATTATGCCGCCACCGAATTGTGGATCGGCCGTTTGCCGCGCCCGGCCAGCACTGCGCCCCAGCCAAATTCACAGCCCGATGGAGCGCGAAAATAAATTGGCTTGGATCACCGGCGCCAACGGGCTGATTGGAAATTATCTCGTCCAGGCCGCGCCGCGATTTGCCCCGCGCTGGCGCGTGCGCGCGTTGACGCGCGACCAGCTTGATCTGCTCGATGCCGACGCCGTTCGCCGCGAATTTCAAAAAGACCAGCCGCAACTCGTCATTCATTGCGCCGCCATCACCGTTGTCGCCGATGCGCAAAAGAATCCCGCTCTGGCAAGACGTGTGAACGTCGAAGTCACGAATTTGTTGGCAGAACTGGCGGCGGACATTCCGTTCGTTTTCTTTTCCACGGATTTGGTTTTCGACGGGCGCAAAGGGAATTACGCCGAAACCGACCCCGTGAACCCGCTGCACTTTTATGGCGAAACCAAAGCCGCCGCTGAGCAAATCGTTTTGAAGAATTCGCGCCACACTGTTGTGCGCACGTCGCTCAATGGCGGCATGTCTCGCGCTGGCAATCGCGGTTTTAACGAGGACTTGCGGCTGGCGTGGCAGACAAAGCGTGGCATGACCCTTTTTACAGACGAATTTCGCAGCCCGATTTTCGCCGGCGAAACGGCCCGTGCGGTTTGGGAATTGGCGAATCAAAGATGTTCCGGTCTTTTTCACGTCGCGGGCGCGGAAAAACTTTCGCGCTGGCAAATCGGCCAGCTCATCGCGGCGCGCTGGCCGCAGCTCAATCCCAAATTCACGCCGGGCTCGGCGGCAAATTATCCCGGTCCGCCGCGAGCGCTGGACACGTCGTTGAACATCACCAAAGTCCAGAAGGTATTGTCCACGCCGCTGCCCGGCCTGGGCGAATGGCTCGCAGCAAATCCAAGTGAGTTTTTTTGATATACCTATATCACGAATTGCACGAATGATTTTTTTGTGAATCCGCAATCTGCAATCTGTAATCCGCAATATCGCGGCCGGCTGGCGCCCTCGCCGACGGGACTTCTGCATCTCGGTCATGCGCGGACGTTTTGGGTGGCGCAAGAACGGGCGCGGGCGAACGGCGGCACGCTGGTTTTGCGCAACGAAGACATTGACTCCACGCGCTTCAGACTGGAGTTCGTCCCGCAAATGATCGAAGACCTGCGCTGGTTCGGTTTTGAATGGCAGGAGGGGCCGGATTGCGGCGGGGCTTTTGGACCGTATTCGCAAAGTGAACGGCGGACGTTCTACTCTGCCGCGCTGGAAAAACTCCGGGCCGGCGGCTTCGTTTATCCCTGCACTTGTTCGCGCAAGGACATCCGCGATGCCGCCAGCGCGCCCAACGCCGGCGACGATGAAGGGCCCATTTATCCCGGCACTTGCCGGGGTAACTCAAAATTAAAAATTCAAAACTCAAAATTTGCGTGGCGTTTCCGTGTTCCTGACGGCGAAACCATTTCCTTTACCGATGGAAATTTTGGCGAACAAAAGTTCGTGGCCGGAAAAGATTTTGGCGACTTCGTCGTGTGGCGGCATGACGACGTGCCGGCGTATCAACTTGCCTGTGTGGTGGACGACGCGGCGATGGGCATCACCGAAGTCGTGCGCGGGGCGGATTTGCTGTTGAGCACGGCGCGGCAGATTCTGCTTTACCGGGCGCTGGGTTTGACGACGCCGGCGTTTTATCACTGCGCGCTAATGCTGGACGAAAAAGGGAAGCGGCTGGCCAAGCGCCACGACGCGCTGAGCCTGCGGGCGCTCCGTGAGCAGGGAAAAAAACCGGAAGAACTGCGCCGGTTTTGATGTGGCTTGGGATCGCTGCCTGTCGCGTCGAAGCGACTTGCCTCGTCAAAGTGAAACGACGACGGGAGCATAGACGGAAATTGACGCTGCCAAATTTCCCGCGCAAACTGCATGCATGGCGAAAAAGGCTGCTGCTGCCAAACCCGGCATGAAAAAGAAAAAAGCTCCTTCGGCAGCGGGTTTCATTGCCGCGCTGGATCAGGCATCCAAGCCGAATTATCTCGGCGATCCTGATGTCGTTGGCAACCTCCTGCGAAAATACCGCGATATGGTCGTGGAAAGCTACAAGTCGAAGATGGACCCGGAAGAACGAATGGCTTGCGATCATGGCTACGCGCTGGGAATGGCGGATATTTTTCTCGGCAAGACGCCGTCCTTTACGCCGATCATTCCATGGAATTCGCCCGGCCAGATTGACCGGTGGATTGCCAGCGAACTCCATCGTCCGGGATTCGAGGGCCAAACACCGGAACAAACCATCGCCAACGCGATGCTCTGCTACATCAATGATAATTTTGACCTCGCAAAATCCCTGGTGCAAAATCCCCATTCCGACGATTGGACAAATGCTGAAATGGAGAAAATCAACGCCCGCTACACGCATTTGCTTTTGGGCATTCCCTACAAGGAGAAGGAGCAGGAACCCGACGATGACAAGCCGGAACCGGATGACGATGACGAAATGGAGCTTCCATGAAAGTTACACCTGAAACCATTCTTGGAACCTGGCAAAGCGATCTCGAAAGAACGCTGGTCGAAATCAAGCGGCATTTGCGCCCCGATCATCCGAAACTCCATGAGTTCACATTGCCGGAACGGCTCATTCCCCTGACTGTCTCCTACACGCCGGACTCGGTGCTTTACACCTACCGGGGCGAACAGGTGCGCGCCCGCTTTCGGATTCTGGCTTGTGATGAATTTTCGCTGGTCTCGGAAGTCGAAACGACGTGGCTCAATGACCAGCCGCTCTGGCACATTCATTTCCTTTCGGAAAACTGCTATTGGGTCACGGTGGATTTGGATTGGGGATTTATTTACCGGGAATTTTTCATTAAAGTAAGCGGGTCGCCGACAATTCAAGCGGCAGGCAGCGAATCAGTTGACCGCGAAGTGGCGGCTAAAAACTGAAATTTTATGTGGCTGATGACCAAACACGGATTTTATTCCATCGTGCAAAAGTTGCCGGGCGAGTTTCATGTCCGCGCCCGCGTGCGTCAGGATTTGGAAAACCTCGTCGCGCGCGTGCCGCTGCCCGGCGCGGAAATCCACGCCACCAAGGCGGCGGACTATGCGTTTCGCATCGTCACCGGCAAGGGCGAGGTGTGGAAGGTGATGCAGTTTCTGGGCGACTCGCTGGACTATTCCAACTTCAAGGACACCGTCGTGCGCACGCCCGACCAGCAAGCCAAACATGACGCTTACGCCTCGGTCTGGCACACGATGATTGACGCGCTCGGCGGTTTCGGACAGCCTCCTCGGAAATAAGCTTGAATAAATTAAAACCACACAGCCGAACACATATGAATGTTAAAGTTGATTTAAGGGGGGACAAGGAATTGCTCGTGGCACTAACAGAATTTGCCAAAGAAAACGGGTTGGATGCACGTTTTTCCGAACTGCTTCTCAATAGCAAAAAGAGCGGACTTGCATACGCTGTCGCACTGGCTGGCAGCGTGGCTATAACCGCACAAGCGATTGCGAAATTTCAAGAGGCGCACAAGTGTCAAATTGAAATCGTTACGCCGAATGGAACGTTTAAAGAGCAAAACTATAGTGCTGAAGATTTGATAAAGATTTTGCCGGCCGTCAGGACAAACATTTTTATCCATCCAATCGCCTCTACCCAGGTTCCAAAACCATAAGTCTGTTTTTTTACCGGAGAAAACAATCCCAATCACACAACTATGGATCAAAATCAAGATAACAAAAAGAACCTCTCATGGCGCGGGGCTATTATTGAAGTTCTTAAAGCATCCGACAAACCCATGTCTTCCCCCGACATTGTTGCCGCCATCAAAGAGCGTGGATTGCGGAATGTGACTGGCAATACGCCAGAGGCAACAGTCGGCTCTCAAATCTACTCCTCCATCAAAAAGGACGGTGAATGTTCCCCATTTGTTCAAATATCTCCCAATGTATTTAGGTTCAAACAACCGAGTAATACTGCCGACGATGTGCAGCAACCTAATGATGTTGGCGTTCCGGCAAACGATCCAAAATCCGCGCCGAAAATTCTAAAGCGAAAAATTCCTCTCTCCTATGACGACCCTCTCAAAGCTGTTTTACTACGCCGGTTAGCGTGGGAAGCATTCGTTGCAAGGCCGGTCAAGCAATTAAAGATTCAATTAAAAGTCAAAGATGTGACGGGAGAGTTGATCACAGACGCGCGGAATGAACTTGGTTTCAGCCCTGTCTCACGCGGACCTTCTAGTGATTTTTACAATAAAGTAATGAGAATAAAACCGGAACCTTTGATTAAAGATGTTCCGTATCTCCAACCAACACAAAAAGAATGGGAGAAAGCTTGGCGGTTGTTAAATTTACCTTCGCATTCTTTTGTTCGTCGTTTATCGAACAGGCCGATTATCGTGGAAATGAAACAAGAGAATAGTGGGCATATTGAATACACCATAGCCTTGCGCGATCCCGCCATGCCACGGTTAAAGATGTTCATTGGAATGGAGAAGCCAAAGGGGGATGTGTTTGGTGAGCGCCGGGGAGTTTATTTTTTGCGTTTGCCCAATAAGTTTTACATTGGAAAATCCGATGAGTTCAATGTTCGCTTGGGCGGACATTTAAATCGCGAGAATCCTGACACCCAATGGTGGTTGTTTCTTTCTCCCGAAGAGAGTGATAAGACGTTTACTTTGGATGCTCTTGGCGCGACAGAAGCCCTGCTCATCTCGTTTTGGAATGAAGTCTGCAATTTAACAAATGGTTCAGCGGGGGCAGACCAAAAGCCGGGTTTTGCATATTTGCAACAAGCAATACTTTTTGTTACAGCTGCTTCTGCCGCTATGATTTGGATCTTAAGAGAGAAGCCGACAAACGATCTAGGAATAAAGACCAACGATTGTGATTGTCTTTTCAAAAGGCCAAGCGCGGCCAGCGGCAAAGGCTGGCCTGACTGTTATTTGAATCCACCAAAAGACAATCGGAAACAGGATCAACTCGCGGGTTAGGCAGTTAATTGTGTTAAGGCACCAGCAATTTGAACCATCCCCAACGTATCCAGCCCGCAGTATTCTTCCAGATGCTGGCGCACGCGGCGGCGTTCGGCGGCGGTCACTTGGCCGTGGGTCACGCGCAGGAATTCGCGGCTGGCCGCGCCGCCTTCTTGAATCGCCAGATTTTCGTAGCCCTTGCCGGTCAGGGCGGGCAGCACGGCTTTCATTGACGCGCTGCCGTGCTGCTGCGGGTGGTAGTAGCGGAAGCCACGGAACGGCAGCAGCAGGTCAACGATGCGCGGCGTCACTTTCCTGAACCACGGTTTGAATTCCGGCAGCAGTTCGCAATTTTCCTTCAATCGTCCGGTTTCAAAGCTGGCGTTGTAAGTCACCACCGAGCCGGTTTCCGGCAGGGCGGCGCACAGTTGGCGCATGAATTCCGGGCGCGGGTCAGCCGTGCCGTCCGCCAAAAACGAGTGGTGTTCCGGGTCGAGCCTCGACGTGGCAATCGACCGGCGGAGAATGTGCAGGGAGTATTGAAACGGAATCTGCTGGAACGGGCGCGAGTCTCAAACAGCGGGATGGCCGTGGCGATGGTTTCAAAGTCCAGAAAGCTGACGGGATATTCAAGCTGGCCGAGAAAAGCCGCGAGTGCGGGGCGGTCAAGGTGCGGTTTGCCCGCGAGCAGGGCGGCGCGCTGGATGGATTGATTGTCGGTGAGCGCGAAGTCGGCGGGAATTTTTTCCAGATGCTGGATGCCCTGCTTGAGCAGCGTGAAACTTCTCTTGCCGCCGCGATAAAGCGTGAAGACGCTGGCTTCGGGCAGGAACGACCAGCAGCGTTCGTGCAACGGGCAGGTGTAGGGATCGTCGCAATGCGGGCCGATTTGGATTTCAGGATGCGCCTTCGCGCCGATGATGCGTTGCAGCGCATCCAATTGTTCCCCGACCTCGCGGCTCAAGCCGGAGACTTGCCTGGTGACGTCTTCAAGCGTGAAAAACTTCTGCGGGTCAATCGCGCCGTGCCGGACAAATTCGTTGTTGATGTGGGCGAGAAAGCATTTGCGGATTTTGATTCCCGCCCCGGCGAGCACAAAGGCTTGAAACGCGATGTCGGGCAGATGGACTTCTTCCTTCAGCTTGGTGGTGGATTTGACCTCAATCAAATCCCACGCATCACCGGCCACCGGCACGAGGATGTCCGTGCGGGCATAGCCGCCATGAAAAACGAACGCGGCTTCATACAAAGGGCGGCGGGCTTGAATCGCCTTTTGGGTTTCGGCGATGACTTCGTCGGGAGCGATGATGCCGGGCGCAACCACGATGCCACCGGGAAAAAGTTGTCTCGCCAGTTCGCCGACTTCCGTGCCTTGATCGAAAACGGCCTGTGTCGCTTCGATCGGGAGCGGGGATTTGGTCTTTGGCATTGTAGCGGAACCAAATCAGCTTCTGACATTGCAGCCCCATCAGATAGGTGGATTTGGAAATGTATTGCTGGCGTGATGAATTCATTGGCTGCGTTGGCATCAGTGTTTCCAAGCTGGGCGAAACTTCAACATATTTTGAACGACCGTCCTCACCCCGGCCTTCTCCTCCAAGGAGAGGGTGAATCATCCGCCGTCCCCTTAAAAATTCGTTCGCCGGGATTTGCCGGGCAAAATTCGTGTGGAAATTCTCCAAAAATGGCTTGTGATTTTCCAGCGTTTCGGCAGTGTCTTTAAGCTTCCGACCGGAACTGCGTGAGAACAAAGGGGTCGAGTTCGGCGGATGGATTTGCTGAGGTAAGATGCAACCACTCAGACTAATAATCGCGTGCGCCTTTCTTGTTTGTGTTCCGCCCGCCGCACTGAATGCGGCAACGGGCGATGCCGCTCCATCGGCAACCAAGCCCGCCGCTTTGGCGGCATCCGCCGAGACCCCGGCGGCTCCGGCAGAACAGGGCATTCCGCAGAGCGCCCAGTCCCTCGGCAATAAAGGCGGTTTTGTCACCAATTCCATGCTGGTGACGTGGATTGTGGCGGTGGGCGTAATTTTGTTCGCCCGGTTCGCCACCCGGAAAATTCAGGAAGTGCCGTCGGGCGCGCAGAACTTCCTGGAATGGCTGGTGGAGGGACTTTACGGTTTTCTCGAAAGCATCATCGGGCCGGGACTGGTGAAGAAGACGTTCTGGTTTTTTGCGACGATTTTCATTTTCATTCTGGCGACGAACTGGTTCGGGCTGCTTCCCGGCGTGGGCACGATTGGCTGGGGCGTGCAAGGGGAACACGGGTTTGAAGTTACTAGGCCATTGCTGCGCGGCGGCAATGCCGACCTCAACATGACCTTCGCCATGGCCATGATTTTCATGGTTTGCTGGACGGTTTGGGCATTCCAAGCCAATGGGATTAAAGGCGTCTTTCTCCACATCTTTGGCCCCAAAGGCGATACCACTGGTGCGATCAAGTACGTAATGATTGTGGTATTTTTCGCCGTTGGTTTCATTGAACTATTGTCGATCGCCTTCCGGCCGATTTCGCTGACGTTTCGTCTCTATGGTAACATTTTCGCCGGAGAAAGCCTGCTGGAGGCGATGTCGAATATGGTTCAGCATCCCGCTTGGGCAAAGGCGGTGTTCAGTTCACTGTTACCAGTGCCATTCTATTTCATGGAGCTACTGGTTGGCTTCGTTCAGGCGATGGTATTCATGCTCCTGACGGCGGTGTTCACGATGTTGATCTGCGAACATGACGAGGAACATGCAACCACCCACGATATAACTTGAGAATTTCAGCGGTTTGACCGTGGTCCACCGCGGGAGCCGTTGAGCAACGAAAGGAAAAAATATGTTAACGCCAATGTTGGCAGAAATGAGCGGAAGTATTCACGTCGGCCTGGCCGGTCTCGGTTCAGCCATCGGCGTGGGACTGGTTGGCATGAAGGCTGCAGAGGCGGTGGGACGCAATCCCGGCGCATTCGGAAAAATCCTTGCCCTAGCTGTGCTCGGCATGGCCCTGTCCGAAGCCATCGTGTTCTACGCTCTTCTCATGGTGAAATCAACACCGTAAAGCAGGCCGTGGCGCGGAGCCAAATCGGTTCCGCGCCACGCAGCCACAACGAATTTATGAACCAGTTTATTTTGTTGGGAAGCATCGGCAGTGATCTGGCCGAAACCGCCCGGAGCACGGCGGAGAAATTCGGCCTGGACGCGCCGCATTTCTTTGCACAGGTCGTCAGTTTCCTGATTGTCGCCGCGCTGCTGCGCCGGTTTGCCTACAAGCCGATCCTGACCGTGCTCGAAGATCGCCGTCAGCGCATTGCGGAAGGGCTGGAGAATGCGGAGAAAATCAAGGCGGAGCTGGCCCGGACCGAGGCCGCCCGCCGGAAAATCTTGGATCAGACCAACGACATGGCCAACCAGTTGATTGAGGAAGCGCGAGTCGCCGCCACGCGCGTGCGCGAGCAGGAAACGCAAAAAGCCATCGCCGCCGCGGAACAAATCGTGGCCCGGGCACGCGAAGCCGCGATGCGGGACCATGAGCGGATGCTCGCCGACTTGAAACGCGAAGTGGGCCGGCTGGTCGTGCAGACCACCGCGACGGTCACCGGCAAAATTTTGACGCCGGACGATCAACGGCGGCTGGCCGAGGAAACGGAGAAGCAATTGACGGCATCATAAAAGGTAGGGCGAGCTCTCCGAGCGCGCCGCGGCGCTGTGGGGACACACCGCCCTACCAAAAACAGGAATGAAAATTTCCAAATCAGCGCAACGCGACGCCCGGCAACTGTTCCGCAGTTGCCAGGTGAACGGCTTGCTGGACGAAAACCGCGTCCGGCAGGCGGTCACGCTGGTGCTCGCGCAAAAGCCGCGGCGTTACCTCGAAATTTTGTCGCGGCTGCTCCGGCTGGTGAAGCTGGATGTGGAGCGCCGCACCGCGCGCGTCGAAAGCGCGGCGATCCTGCCCGGCGATTTGCAAGCGGACGTGGCCGGCCGGATCAAAAAAATTTACGGCGACAGTGTGGATATTGCGTTCGGCCAGAATCCGGCGTTGATCGGCGGCCTGCGCATCAAGGTTGGCAGCGATGTTTATGATGGCAGTGTGAAGGCAAAATTGGACAAGTCTGGCGGCCAGTTTTTAGGAATTGAAACGTAAAACGTGATGCGTGACGGACATTCAAACTTTTTCACGTTTCACGTTTCACGAATCACAAAGAATTTATGAGCAATCTATTGCAAGAAATTGAAGCCCAAATTTCGGGCGCCAAGGCCGCGACGGCCAAACAAAACGTCGGCGTTGTCCGCGAAATCGGCGACGGCGTGGCCAAGATTGAGGGCCTGACCGACGCGATGCTCAACGAGATGCTCGACTTCGGCAACGGCATCACCGGCCTGGCGTTGAACCTCGAAGAAACCGAGGTGGGCGCGATCATTCTCGGCGATTACACCAGCATCAAGGAAGGTGACGAGGTCCGCACCACCGGCAAGCTGCTGCAGGTGCCGGTCGGCAAGGGCTTGCTGGGCCGCGTCGTCAATGCCCTCGGCCAGCCGCTGGACGGCAAAGGCCCGATCAAGAGCGACATCGCGTATCCGGTCGAAAAAATCGCGCCGGGCATCATCAAACGCAAATCCGTCAGCCAGCCGGTGCAGACGGGCATCATGGCCATTGACGCGATGATTCCGATTGGCCGCGGCCAGCGCGAATTGATCATCGGCGACCGTTCGACGGGCAAGACGACCATCGGCATTGACACCATCATCAACAACGCGCGGCTCAACCTGGCCGCGCAGCAGGCCGGAGACACAAATTATCGTCCGCTGTATTGCATTTACGTCGCCATCGGCCAGAAGCAGTCGAACGTCGCGCGCGTCATCGGCGTTTTGGAGGAAGCCGGCGCCATGCCTTACACGATTGTCGTCGTGGCCGCCGCGTCGGATTCGGCGACCAACCAGTATCTCGCGCCGTTCGCGGGCGCGGCGATGGGCGAATGGTTCATGGACAACGGCATGGATGCGCTGATTATTTACGACGATTTGTCCAAGCACGCGGTGGCGTACCGCCAGGTTTCGCTCGTGCTCAAGCGTCCGTCGGGCCGCGAGGCGTATCCGGGCGACGTGTTTTATCTGCACAGCCGCTTGCTCGAACGCAGCGCGCGCGTGGCCGAAAAATATGGCAACGGCTCGGTCACGGCGCTGCCCATCATCGAAACCCAGGCGGGCGACGTTTCGGCTTACATTCCCACAAACGTGATTTCCATCACCGACGGGCAGATTTATCTGGAAACGGATTTGTTTTATCAGGGCATCCGCCCGGCGATTTCGGTGGGCTTGTCCGTGTCGCGCGTCGGTTCGGCGGCGCAGGTCAAGGCGATGAAACAGGTTGCCGGCCGCATCAAGGGCGACCTGGCGCAGTTCCGCGAACTGGCGGCGTTCGCCCAGTTTGGTTCCGACCTCGACGCCAAGACGCAGGCGCAGCTGGAGCGCGGCAAACGCATCGTCGAGTTGTTCAACCAGATTCAATACAACCCGCTGCCGGTCGAAGTGCAGGTGGTGGTTTTGTGGGCGGGGCAAAATGGATTTGTGGACGATGTGCCGGTGGCCAAAACCAAGGACTTCCAGCTCAAGCTCACGGATTTCATGACGACCCGGAAAGCGGAATTGCTGGCGCGCATCGTGAAGGACAAAGAATTGAAGGATGCCACGGTGAACGATTTGAAGACGGCGGTGACGGAGTTCAAGCAGACGTATCGCTGATTAATTTCATGGTCAATTACAAAACAAAAATTGCCCCGGTAAAAGGGATTGAGGATATGATTTACCTCATCCGTGGCCAGCGGGTCATGCTGGATTTTGATCTGGCGCGGATTTATGGGGTGACCACGAAAAGGTTGAAGGAACAGTACCGGCGAAATGTCGAAAGGTTTCCCAATGACTTTGCGTTTCAGCTTACAAATCAAGAGCTTGCAAACTTGAGGTCGCAATTTGCGACCTCAAGTTTGCATGGTGGTCCCCGGTATCTTCCGATAGTTTTCACCGAACACGGCGCCCTCATGTTGGCCAGCATTCTGAACAGCCCGATTGCCGTTGAAGCCAGTGTGCGGGTGGTTCGCGCCTTCATTCTCATGCGCGAACAAATGGTCGCGCATAAAGAATTGTCCGGCAAGTTGGCCGATTTGGAGCAGCGCGTCGGCGGACATGACGCGGCGATCCAGGATTTATTCGAGGCGATCCGCCGATTAGTGGAACCGCCGTTGCCAGAGAACCGGCGGGAAATTGGTTTCCATATCCGTGAAACCGCGCCGCCTTACCGGATCAAAACCCGTCAGCGAATGTAATTGTCATGCCCACCACGCGCGACATTCGCCGGCGCATCAAGTCGGTCAAGAACACCGCCCAAATCACCAAGGCGATGCAGATGGTGGCGGCGGCCAAAATGCGCAAGGCCCAGCAGGCCGCGCTGGCCGGCCGGCCTTATGCGGCGTTGATGAATGAGGTGCTGGCCGAGGCGACGGCGCGCGCGGGGGATTTCAAGCATCCGCTCATGGAAACCCGCGAAGTTCGGAAAGCGGGCGGTCATCCTGGTGAGCACGGACCGCGGTTTGTGCGGCGCGCTCAACAGCAATTTGTTCCGCGAAGCGGTGAAATTCGACCGGGACACGACCGTTTACGTCACGGCGGGACGCAAGGCGTCGCAATTCATCGCGCGCACGAAACGGCCGCTGGCGGCGGAGTTCACTTACAAGGACACGCCGCAATTCGGCGAGGCGCGGGCGATTTCCAAATTCGCGCAGGACTTGTTCATCAAGCGCGAGGCGGACGCGGTGGACATTTTGTTCACCAACTTCATTTCGACCCTGGTCCAGCGGCCGGAAACCGTCCCATTTTTGCCGGTGGGAAAAATCCAGACGGTCACCGCCGGCATTCACGGCCACGCGGCGGCGGAGGAATTGGCGGCGGGCGGCGACGTGCCGTATTTGTTTGAGCCGGATGAGGAGACGGTGCTGGGCGAATTGCTGCCGCACAGTTTGAATTTCAAGATTTACCAGATTTTGCTCGAGGCCCGGGCCAGCGAGCACAGCGCGCGCATGGTGGCGATGAAGAACGCCACCGACAACGCGCAACAGCTGATCAAGGACCTGACGCTGCAATACAACAAGCTGCGCCAGTCGAACATCACGAAGGAATTGTTGGAAATCGCCACCGCGCAAATGGCGGTGGGCTAATCAATCAATCGCATGAACAAAGGCAAAATCGTTCAAGTCATCGGACCGGTCGTGGACGTGGAATTTCCCGATCCGCTCCCCGGCATTTACAACGCGCTGGCCGTCGAATTCGACGTGCCCGGCCAGGGCCGCGCCAAACGGGTGCTCGAAGTCGAACAGCACCTCGGCGACAACTGGGTGCGCTGCGTTTGCATGGGCTCGACCGAGGGCATGAAGCGCGGTTACGAAGTCGCCGACACCGGCAAACCGATTTCCATGCCGGTCGGCGACTGCGTGCTGGGCCGCGTGTTCAACGTCGTCGGCGAGACGGTGGACGAGCGCGGGCCGGTCAACGCCGACAAGTATTACCCGATCCACCGCCCCGCGCCGTCGCTGGTGGATCAGTCCACTTCGCCGCAGGTGCTCGTCACCGGCATCAAGGTCATTGATCTCTTCTGCCCGTTTTTGAAGGGCGGCAAGGTCGGCGCCTTTGGCGGCGCGGGCGTCGGCAAAACCGTCGTCATCATGGAGTTGATCAACAACATCGCCAAGCTGCACGGCGGCGTGTCCGTGTTCGCGGGCGTGGGCGAGCGCTCGCGCGAAGGCAACGACCTTTACACGGAAATGTCCGAAGCCGGCGTCATCAACCAGAAAGACCTCGGCAAATCCAAAATCGGGCTGGTCTATGGCCAGATGAACGAGCCGCCCGGCGCGCGTTTGCGGGTCGCGCTGTCCGCGCTCGCCGTCACCGAATATTTCCGCGACGAAAAAAACCAGGACGTGCTGCTGTTCATTGACAACATTTTCCGGTTTTCGCAGGCCGGTTCCGAAGTGTCCGCGCTGCTGGGCCGCACGCCCAGCGCCGTCGGTTATCAGCCCACCCTCGCCGCCGAAATGGGCGATTTGCAGGAACGCATCACCTCGACCAAGAAAGGTTCCATCACCTCGTTCCAGGCCGTGTATGTGCCGGCCGACGACCTGACCGACCCCGCGCCGGCGACGACGTTTGCGCACCTGGACGCGACGATCGTATTGGAACGCGCCATTGCCGAGCTTGGCATTTATCCCGCCGTGGACCCGCTGGCCTCGACGAGCCGCGCGCTGACGCCGGAAATCGTCGGACCAGGAGCACTACGAAACCGCCCGCGGCGTGCAGAAGGTTTTGCAGCGCTACAAGGATTTGCAGGACATCATCGCGATTCTCGGCATGGACGAGCTTTCGCCCGACGACAAGCTCACGGTTTACCGCGCCCGCAAGATTCAGCGTTTCCTCAGCCAGCCGTTCTCGGTGGCGGAAGTGTTCACCGGCCGCCCGGGCCGGCAGGTGCCGGTGGCCGAGACCGTCCGCGGGTTCAAGGAAATCCTGGACGGCAAACACGACGATGTGCCGGAACAAAACTTTTACATGAAGGGCGGCATCGAGGAAATTAACGACAAGGCGTGATTTCGCGATTTAACGCGCTGAACATGGCCAATACGCTCAAACTGGAAATTGTCACGCCGGAGGCGAAAATTTACTCCGACGACGTGGACATGGTCACGCTGACCGGCGTTGAAGGCGAGATGGGCATCATGCCGAATCACGTGCCGCTGATGACGCAACTGTGCGCGGGCGAAATCGTCGCGCAAAAGGGACAGGACACGGTGTTCCTCGCCGTCGGCGACGGCTTTGTGCAGGTGACCGGCGATCGCGTGGCGATTCTTACCGACATGGCGATTCGCGCCGAAAACATTGACGAAGCCAGGGCCGAGGAAGCCCGCCAGCGGGCCGAAGCGCGCCTGGCCGAAAAAATCACCGACGTGGAAGCCGCGCACATTCAAGCCGCGCTGTTGCATGCCGCGACCCAGCTCAAGGTCAAACGCCGGCGGCGGAAGTAAACTTTTGTAGAAGCAAAACGGCGCGGCAAATCGCCGCGCCGTTTTGCTTTGCCGGAGCGCGCCTGTCCCAGGCGCAGCAGGTTGGAATGCGGTCGGGCAACGGAACCGGTTGGTCAGCTCCTCTGTATCCCGGGCTGCAGCGGCTGGGACAGCCGCGCTCCGTGTCAGCTTTCCACCACGCTGATTTCCACCGGCTCGACGCTGACGCCGATTTTTTCCAGCCACGCGATGGCGGCCTTCACTTCGTCGCGCGGGCCGTCGAGTTCGAGGCAGACGACCCCGATTTCATCCGTCACGCTGGCCTGGCGGATGTTGGTGACCACCTTGAATTTCCGGCCGACTTCCCAGACGAGCGGTTTCTTGATGAGCTTGGGCGGAAACATCAGCCACAGGCGGCGCTGCGTGGGCGTGGTGGATTTGGTGACTGGGAGTTTTTTCTTGGTTGTGGCCATAGGAATTTAAAATTAAGAACTAAACATTAAAAATTGTGTCTAGCCGCCCGCAATCGCCGGGATGATGCTGATTTCATCGCCGTCTTTCAAGGGCGTCTCGCGGTTTTTGAGGAAGCGGATGTCCTCCTCGTTCACATACACGTTCACGAAACGGCGCACCTCGCCCTTTTCATCCACGAGCCGTTCCTGGATGCCGGGGAAGCGCGTCTGCAATTCGACGATCGCCTCGCCGATGGTGGCGGCGTTGACTTCGACCAGCTCCTCGTTGTTGGTCAACTTGCGGAGCGGCGTGGGGATTCGGACTTTTTTTGGCATAAATTAAATTTCAATTTTGGTGCAAAACCGGTTCATTCCAACAACAACGGATTAAATCCGGCAATGCGAAAATGTTTATCCGTCGCCAGCGCGTCAATGAGCCGGAGTTCCTTCATCACGATGAAACTCGCGCAATCCGTGAACGAAAATTCCTGATCCAGATGCTTCAACATGAATGTCCGGGCCGCTGCAAAACGGTCGGGCGTCATCCATTCGATGTTTAATGCCTGTGACGCCTCCGTGAGCCATAAAAACTCCTTCAACTGCTTTGTCAATCCACGGGCGCGCAACAGCGTGGCGGTTTCGTCCAAAACGTAATCCGTCGTCACCGCCCGGCGACGCCCGCGTCGGGATTCTTCCATGATGGCGACCGCGTCCGCATGCGTCGCGCTTTCTGCCGATACCAGGGCGTAAAAGCCGCCGCTGTCAATGAAGAGCGGTTCAGCCGCCATAAACGAGCCGGTCTATTTCGCGGTCCGTCAACGGCTTTGCGAGCTTGTCGGCCAGACGATGGAAACGGTAAAGCGGGTCGTCAGCGCCAACGCCATTCTTTGATTTCAACGGCCAGATGTTCGCGAGCTTGTGGCCGCGATAGGTGAGCGACACGGATTTGCCACCCGCCAGCGTGCGCACCAACGAGCGCGTCTGCGAACGAAGCTGCGATGTTGAAATCGTTTTCATGCTGATAGTTTAACACGGACAAGGCTGGTCTGCCAAGCGTTCGGCATGAACTTCCCGCAAATAACTTTCAGCCTGTGCCGTCGTGAGCCGCGATTGCGATTGCAATTGCCGCAGGGCTTCGCGTCCTTTGAGGTGTTTGCTGACCGGAGCGGCAACCGGCTGGAGCAAAACCGTGCAGGCTCCATCGTGAATGGTGATTTCCTCACCGTCGGCGGCGCAATGCACCAACTCGCCCAGATTTTGGCTGGCTTCCTGCACGGTCAATGTTTTCATACGAGAATTCTACTGGCAATCCGGCTCAAAGGCAAATGGCGGCGTTGACGGCGATTCGCTCCTCGTTGTTGGTCAACTTGCGGAGCGGCGTGGGGATGCGGACTTTTTTTGGCATAAATTAAATTTTAATTTTTCTATACAATCATTTTAACTTGATTGGATACGAACGCTCATTTGAATAATGAAATTGTTTGCCGCACTTATGACAATGCGTTAATCCTGTAGAAATATCATTAACTTCTGCCGAACAAAAAGGACAAATAGGTTGATAGCCGACAGTAATCTTTTCGTTTTTTCTAGCTTCGAAATCTATTTTTTGTTGTTCAAATCCTTGCCGCTTCATTTCGGTTTTTTTAAGCAGCAAATTAATTTTTTTGGTATCTCGAAAACGAATGCACAAGTTAATTACGCTGATAGCGGCAGGAAAAATACAAATAAGAAGCCAAGAACCTGCTGTTAGTCCGAAAAAAGTTAAAATTCCAAATAAAATACTCCAAAAAGTCCAAATAATTTTGCTGTTATGGTTTCGCTCAACTGCTTTTTGTAAATTTTGTGTGCCATAGCCGAGATGTCCGATGTCAATTTCTTCAACGCCTAAAAAGAGTTCTGGAGGATATGAAAACGCTTCTGGATTGTGTTCGTATTGAGTTTTAATTATAGGCTTCGCGGGTTTTGCTCGTTGAACATCTAGTTCATAAGTTGGTTGCCCAACTACATTAACCGTGTTCTGCACATAATTATTGGTTTGTGGTGAAGTTGGGGGAACAAAAACAAATTTGTTGCCGCAATGGAGGCATGACCATTTATTTTCATCGTATTCCGTGGCTTGTTTGCCACAACTTGGACATGCCAGACTGATGACCATAAATTCAATTTCTTAAAACGGGCGCAACAACGCAAACATTTTACACATTCACTTTTTCTTCATGCGCCAGCAGCGCTTCGAACTCGCGCAGGCTGGGCTTGATTTCGTGTGGCTTGCCCACGTGGCCGTCCACGGCGTCAAATGTGTTCATGGCTTGGCCGCCTTTGGAAGCAGATGCAACACAAAATCGTAAATGACCTGAGCGTGTTGCAACGCCGCATCAAATTCTTCGCGCGTCGGCATGGATTCACCAAAGCCACCGGGATACCGAAATGCGGAAACATAGGGCGTCAGCACAGACGCGGCTTTGGCAAGTTTTCCAAAATCAGGATTGAGGTCCGAAGCCCGTTCCACCAAGTCTTCGATGTCGTGGGTTTTGGAGAATGGATCATCTTTGAATTGCAACCACGCTTTAAGAGATTTTTCAGCCGCTTGCTGGCAATGGTAAATTGCCGTGTCCAGCAGCGGGTCTTCCGATGACGACAGCAACCGCGCAGAACGCAAATCGTGGTCGGCACGTTTGAGCCATTCGCGCACGAGTTCTGTCGCTGCCTCATCCATAAAGTTTGCGGCCTTTTGCGAGGACTTGGTGAAACAAGGAAGCCCGCAGATGTTTGTAGCGGTCAACCTGGGCGCGGGTGGGAACAAGCACATCTTTGGCAAACCCCATCCCGCGCAGACAGCGGTGGGCCCGCTGCATCCGGCAAATCGGACGCTCTTTGCTGTCATGAACGATAACCATCAAGTCCACGTCGCTGTCGTCCGTCGGTGTGCCCCAAGCGTGAGATCCGAACAAATATATTTCCTCCGGCTGAAACTCGGCTTTCAACCGTTCAACGGCTTTTTCCAAAAGGCCTTGAGGAATCGTCTTCACGATTTTTACGCTAACACAGACGAAGCGCGATGTGAAGCGGGTTCACGCATTCACTTTTTCCTCATGCGCCAGCAGGGCCTCGAACTCGCGCAGGCTCGGCTTGATTTCGCGCGGCTTGCCCACGTGGCCGGCCACGGCGTCGAGCGTCTTCAAGCCGTTGCCGGTGACGCACAGCACGGCGGAATCATTTCGCGGAATTTTGCCCGACGCAATGAGTTTCTGCGCCACGCCCACGGTCACGCCGCCCGCCGTCTCGGCAAAAATGCCCTCCGTCTCCGCCAGCAATTTGATGGCGTCGCGGATTTCATCGTCGGTCACGTCGTCCGCCGCCGCGCCGGTGTCCTTCATCACCTTGAGCGCGTAGAAACCATCCGCCGGCGTGCCGATGGCGAGCGATTTGGCAATCGTGTCCGGCTTGACCGGCCGGAAAAAATCCAGGCCCGCCTTTTGCGCGGTGGAAATGGGCGAGCAACCCGTCGCCTGCGCGCCGTGAATGGACGTCTCGCTTTCCGCAACAAGGCCGAGCTTCACGAATTCCTGGTAGCCTTTCTGGATTTTCGTCAGCAACGAGCCGGACGCCATCGGCACGACCGTGTGCCGCGGCAGCCGCCAGCCGAGTTGCTCGGCGATTTCATACGCCATGCTCTTGGAGCCTTCGGCGTAATACGGCCGCATGTTCACGTTCACGAACGCCCAGCCGAACTTGCCCGCGATCTCGGCGCACAGGCGGTTCACCTCGTCGTAATGGCCCTTGATGCCGATGACGTTCGCGCCATAGACGAGCGAGTTGATGATCTTGCCCTGCTCCAAATCCGACGGGATGAACACGTAGGATTTCAATCCGGCGGACGCGGCGTTGGCGGCGACGGAATTGGCCAGGTTGCCGGTCGAGGCGCAGGCGACGGTGTCGAAGCCCAGTTCGCGCGCCCGGCTCAACGCCACGCTCACGACGCGGTCCTTGAATGACAGTGTGGGATAATTGACCGTGTCGTTCTTGATCCACAATTCGCGGATGCCGAGTTTTTTGGCGAGCCGGTCCGCCTTCACGAGCGGCGTGAAACCGACCTGCAGACCGACCGTCGGGTCGTTCGCCACCGGCAGCAACTCGCGGTAACGCCACATGGAATGCGGGCGCGATTGAATCGCCGCCCGGGTCAGCGACTTCTTGATGCGGTCGTAATCATAAACCACTTCGAGCGGGCCGAAGTCGAACTCGCACACGTGCGTGGCGGTGAGCGGATATTCCCGCCCGCACTCGCGGCACTTGAGCGCCTTCATGAAACCGTGATGTTCACTCATAAAATTTCAATTCATTCGGTCGGCGCGTGCTCCTGCCTCGTCCTCGGCTTTTCATTTCTCGATTTCGAGCACGAGGACTTCGCCACGACGCAGGCACGATTTGTTCATGCAAACAAAAAGCCCCGACTCATGACGAGAAGGGGCTGAAAAAAATTCGTGCGCTCTTCTCATTTTCCCCCGACACCCGCCGGGGCTGGATTTGGCACCTGTCGCCCCGAACGAATTCGGGGCCGGTTGCCGTGGCGTCATCGGGCCAGTCCCTCAGCCACTCTGCATGAGACCGTTGTATCAACGGATGCGGATAAGCTGGTCTAAGCCTCAAATCATGTCAACTGATTTTTTGGAGCGCGAGTTGTCCCAACTCGCAGCATTTACGTCCGATCCAGCCGCTGCGGATTGAGGACAATCCGCGCTCCGGCAAAACAGACACTGCTGCTAATTTTTTGCGCAAAACCAGTTGACGAAATCGCCTTCCAGTCGTATAAGAGCAAGGTAGTTTTAGCAGTTTAAAAAATAGCGGTTGTTGGCACAAATCAAACCATGGTTCCTCACCAATTAGTTGTGCCACAAGGGTCGTAGTGTGCTTTATATTGTGGTTTTTTGCTTTACATTAACCGGCAATTTTGGTTTTTTTAACGAAAGTCATAAGTCATGTATCTCAAAAATTTAACGCTTTTGGGGTTTAAGTCCTTTGCGGACAAAACTTCGCTGAATTTTCAGCCCGGCGTGACTGCCATTGTCGGCCCCAACGGCTGCGGCAAATCCAATGTTTCCGATGCCATCCGCTGGGTGCTGGGCGAGCAATCCGCCAAGGCTTTGCGCGGCGGCGAAATGGCCGACGTCATTTTCAACGGCACCGACGGACGCAAACCGATGGGCATGGCCGAGGTGTCGCTCACGCTGGGCGACATGGACCAGGACCACCTGCGCGCGGCGGGCGTCGAGATGGCTTACAACGAGGTCACCATCACGCGCCGGATTTTCCGCGACGGCAACAGCGAGTATTTCATCAACCGCACCGCGTGCCGGCTCAAGGACATCCAGCAACTGTTCATGGGCACGGGCGTGGGCCGCACCAGCTACAGCATCCTGGCGCAGGGCCACATCACGCAGATTCTTTCCAGCAAACCCGAAGACCGCCGGATGATTTTCGAGGAAGCCGCCGGCATCACGAAATACAAGAGCCAGAAAAAGGAATCGCTCCGCAAACTGGAATACACCGACCAGAATCTTTTGCGCATCGCCGATCTCATCCGCGAAGTGAAGCGGCAGATCGGGTCGCTCCAGCGCCAGGCCGGCAAGGCGCGCCGCTACAAACAAATTTCCCAGGAACTCCAGCACCTCGACACCCAGCTCGCGCGCCATCAATTCGACGTGCTGCGGCCGAGATCACCGAGAAGCAGGCCACCGCCGAACGGTTGCGCGATGAAATTGCAACGGGTTCCGCCGAACGTTCTGCGGTGCGAGGACGAAATCAAGCAGTTGCGCGAACGGCTTTCCGAACTCGAACACGAAGTGGCCGCCCAGCAGCAGCGCAGCCTGGAATTGAAGGGCGAAGCCGACCGGCACGAAAGCCGGATTCAATTCAACGAGGAACGCCTGCGCGAACTCGCGTCGCAAAACACCAAGGCGCTGGCGGACATCACCCAGGCCGAGGAACGCTGCCACGCCGCGTCCGCCGAATTGCAGGCGGTGACGGAGCGGCTGGCCGCCTCGGAAAGCGCGCTCCTGCAACATCGCGTGGCGCTGGAGCAGAAACAGTGGGCGTTGAACACGGTCGAGGACGATTTGCGCCAGCGGCAGGAGTCATTGCGCCAGGCGCAGGCCGATGCGTTCACCGCGGCGCAGGATCTATCGCGCATCCGCAACGAAATCACCGCGCTCGATTTGCAAAAGCAGGGCAACAGCATCCGGCTCGAAAAGCTTTCCGCCGAAAAATTGCAACTGGAGGAGGAACGCACCCGGCTGGAGGCGCGCCTGCACGAATTCACCGCGAGCGTCGAGGTGGAAAAGCTGAATGCGCAGACCAAGCGCGGCTCGGTCGAGCAGCGGCAAAACCGGTTGCGCGAACTGCAGGTGGAGTTGCAGGAATCGTCCGCCGAGCAGGACCAATTTTTGCAGGCGCAGGCCGAGAAACGTTCGCGCCTGAACGTGCTCGAACAGCTCGAAGGTTCGCACGAAGGTTTCAGCGCGGGCACCCAGGCCGCCTTGCGCCAGTCGCGCACCGTCATCGGCTCGCTCGCCGACCGCATCCGCGTTCCCGACCAGTACGTCGTCGCCATTGAAAACGCGCTCGGCCACCATTTGCAGATCGTTCTGACCGAGCGAGCCGGAATCCGCGCAGGAAATCATCGCCGACCTCACCACGAACAAATCCGGCCGCGCCAGCGTCGCGGCCCTGGCGATGCCCTACGATTCCAAACAGCTTGCGTTTGAAGGCGAAATGGCGCCGGGCGGCGGCCTCGACGTGGTTCAAAACGGCCTGCAAAAAGGCCAGATCATCCACGCCCTGACCGTGGTCCAGGCCGAGCCGTCGGTGGAAAAACTTCTGAAGGCGTTGCTGGCCCGCACGTTCATCGCGTCCGACCTCGCCACCGCCACGGCCCAGGTCCAGAACGGCCACGCGGGCTGCGATTTCGTCACGTTGACCGGCGATTTGCTGAGCCGGCACGGTGTCTATACCGGCGGTTATCTGAACGGCAACGGCAATCCCAAGGGGCCGGCCTCGATTCTCGGCCGCAAAAACCAGATCTCCGAACTGCACGGCGAGCTGACGGAAGTCCAGCTCCGCGTCGCCGACATGAGCCGCAAACGCGGCGCGCTGTTGGGCGAGCAGACGGAGTTGCAGGCCAGCTTGCAGCAGGCGCAGACGGAATTGCGCGAGCAGGAAGTCGCCATCGCCACGCGCGAAGGCGAGTTCAACGCGCTGCAAAATTCCAACCGGCTGCTGCACCAGAAAATCGAGACGGTCGTTTTTGAAGTCCAGAGCCTCGCCGCGCAGGAACAGGAAGGTTTGCAGAAACGCAACGCGCTGGCGGTCCAGTTGAACGAACTGGAAACCCGCGAACGCGCCGGCCAGGAACAGGTCGCCGCGCTCACGGCCGAACTGGAAAATTTGCGCCAGCAGCGCGATGCCGCCCATGCCGCCCTCACCGAGAGCAAGGTCGCCCTCGCGTCCGAGGAACAGATGCTGGCGTCGTTCCGCCAGCAGCAGCAATCGCTGGAACAACGCATCCGCGAGCTGACCCAGGCGGTCGAGCAGCGGCGCGCCGAAGTTTCGTCCTTCATCAGCCGCAAGGAGCAGGCGGAATCGGAAATCCAGGATTCCCAGGCGCAAATCGGGCGTTTGCAGCACGAGCGCGACCAGGTGAACGCGCAAACCGCCGAATTGCTGGCGCGGAAACAATCGCAGGAAGCCGACGTGACCACGCGCGAGGAAAATTTGCGCGGACAACGCAGCCGGCTGACCCAGTTGCAGGAACAGCGCGGCGCCCTGGACGTGGAACTGGCGCAGAAAAACATGTCCGTCCAGAACCTGCGCGAGCGCATCCAGCAGAAATATCATCTCAACCTCGACGACGTGCGCAGCGAGTGCATCACCATCACGTTTGCCGACGAAGGCCCGGCCAAGGTGCATGTGATGACGCCGGAAGAAATGGCCGCCGCCGGCGCGGCCACGGATTGGAACGCCGTGGGGCAGCAGATCGAGGCGTTGCAGCAGAAGCTCGACGAAATCGGCCCGGTGAACCTCGTGGCCATCGAGGAATACGAGGAGACCGAGCAGCGCTACCAGTTCCTCAGCAAGCAGCACGACGACCTGGTCTCGGCCAAGGCGCAACTGCTGGAAGTCATCAACCGCATCAACGTGCAGACGCGGCAGATGTTCATTGAGACGTTTGAAAAGGTCCGGGAAAACTTCCGCCTGATGTTCACCGAGGTCTTCGGCGGCGGCAAGGCGGACCTGATTTTGTCGGATGAAAACGACGTGCTGGAGAGCGGCATCGAAATCATGGCGCGGCCCCCGGGCAAACAACTGCAAAGCATCTCGCTGCTGTCCGGCGGCGAACAGACCATGACCGCCGTGGCGCTGTTGTTCTCGATTTACCAGGTCAAGCCCAGTCCGTTCTGCGTGCTGGACGAGCTGGACGCGCCGCTCGACGAATCGAACATCAACCGTTTCGTCCGGGTGCTGCAGCGGTTCATCACCAACTCGCAATTCATCGTCATCACGCACAACAAACGCACCATCGGCATGGCCGACGTGCTGTACGGCGTGACGATGGAGGAGCGCGGCATCAGCAAGATCGTCAGCGTGAAATTCCACAAGACCGGCGAAACCGCGCCGTCGGTGGAAACCACCGCCCCTGCCGCCGAACTGGCAATGGCGAAGTAGATTCTTAACGCTCTATCGTCGCGAGAGGCTTCACAATTTGGTTCTGTAGCGATGGCTGCGCGCCTGACACAAGTTCACGAATGACCAGATTACGCGCATCCTGTCGTGCGTTTATGTCTTCATGCGACTCAACAAGTCGAATGGCAATCGAGAGATTCTGCAATCGAGACAACTGCTCGTAGTAGTGCAGGGAACATGTCTGTATTTTTGAGTGCAAGTAGAGAAAAAGCGCCGATACGAAATTCACGACGCAGCCTGCTACTGTCGAGAGCGATGCCATGAAAGTGTCAGGTTGACCGCCGCGAAAATAGAACAGCCAAATCCCTGAGATGATCGTTCCAAAACCGAGCAGCATGGAGAAAACGGCCCAGCGAAAGCTGGATCGCGCTTGGCTTTGGTTAATGACGTAATATTCGTTTAATCTGGATAGGTCCAATTTGAGTGCATCCTCTACCGTCTTAGTTGCTTCAAATTTCTTTTCCGCCTTCTCTCTCTCCTGCGCCGCTTGTATGGGTGGAAACGTCACTTCAAAATGTTGACCAGAAAGGGTTGCGAGGTATAAAAACAACGGCCCAAGGAAAACAAATGGCAGAAATGAAAGAGTAAAACCTAGAATCTTGACGTCAAACGCCAAAGTGGCGAACGCCATGGCACAAGTTGCGACACCAAGGGTGCCCACTATCCAACGACATACTGAATGGACTCGTAGAAATTCGACAATACCGTAGGTTTCAATACTCCATAGCCCGCTGAGTGTATGCACCCAACGAACTTTTGGTTTTGCTGCCTGTTGTTTATCGCCGGTTTCAGACATGACACGATAAATGATAGTGACCGTTAATGCCCCATATGAGCGACAGGAGTGAGAATAACCAATGAAGACACTGCTGTCGAGTAAATCGCCCTAACACCGATTGCACCCAACATTTGGTGGCTGGTGTTCGCCAGCCTGATTCCATCCGTGGAACCGGCAGATGAGATGAACCACGAAACACACGAAGCACACGAAAATGAACTGAAACCAATCATTTTATGCGGTGACAGGCTTCACCCGGCGGGTGAACCAGCGGTGCTTGGCAATGCCTTATCCTTTCGTGTTTTTGGTGTATTTCGTGGTTTCAACTGCTTTTACGGCAGGAACAAATCGGCGGACACGCGGAAACGTTTTGCCAGCGTGCGGACATGCGCCAGCGTCAACCGCCGTTCCCCGCGCAGAATCATCGCGCCCAGGTTGAAAGGATTACATCCGCCCTCGCCCCGGCCCTCTCCCCCAGGAGAGGGAGAATCGTTCGTCGCGCCTTTGATAATTTATGCGACTGGATTGGCCGGACGCTCATCCGCAAAACCGGAAACAGTCGAAAGCCATTTCCTCTCCTGGGGGAGAGGATCAAAGGTGAGGGCGGGCGTAAACACTCATTCCATTCAAAACGCCGAGTGATGGTGAAATAAACCGCAACGAACCGTGCCGGAGGCTGGCGCTCCGATGTGTCAGAACGAACACTCCATTTTCACCGCGGCGGAGAGGCGGTGCAGGTATTCGCGGCGCGGGATTTCGATGGCGCCCAGCGGTTTGGTGGCGGGCGTCACCATCTGGATGTCGAACAACGCAAAGCCGCGCTCGCGCAGATGCCGGACCAGATGATGCAGCGCCACCTTGGAGGCATCGTTGACACGGTGGAACATGGATTCGCCGGCGAACAGGCCGCCGATGGCCACGCCGTAAATTCCGCCCACCAGTTCGCCCTTGAGCCGGCACTCGACGCTGTGGGCGTGTCCCTGTCGATGCAACCGCGTGTAGGCTTCGATGAATTCCTCCGTGATCCAGGCACCGCCGCGTTCCGGCGCGGGCGCGGCACAACCTTCCATCACCGCGCGGAACGATTGGTCAATGGTCACTTCAAACCGGCCCTGGCGAATCACCCGGGCCAGGCTTTGGGGAACGTGAAATCCGGCCAATTCAAAAATCGCGCGCGGATCGGGCGACCACCAAGTGATGGGATTGGCCGTCCACGGAAAAATTCCCTGCCGGTAAGCCGCCAGCAGCCGGTCGGTGCCGAAGTCGCCGCCAATCGCCACCAACCCTTCCGCGTCGGCCAGTGCCGGGTCGGGGAAGGCCGTGTTTTTGTTCAATAGAATTGGCATGATACGAAATCATCCTATCAACGTGGGCAGTGTATCACTTTCGGTGGGGCGAGGCTACTGACGAGCCGGCGTGGAATTCGACTGCTAGATTTGGAGTGCGGTGACATGTCACCGCTTTTAAAGCGGCGACATGTTGGCGCAGTCCAAAACATTCGGCTCGCGGGTACGCTCGCCCCACCGAAATGTAAATTGCACTACTATCCCGCCGCGTGTCCGCTTAACGCATCGAGAAAAACCATTTCAAATGCGCCGGCGAGCTCCATCGTGCGGAAATGCGGCAGGATTTTTTCATTGAACACAATCTTTTTGCCCGATTCCGGGTCCGGCGAACCGAGGGCAATCCAGCTTCCGACGCGAACGTCGTTGAGCACCTGCAACAGCCATTCGATTTCCGGTCCGGAAAGCGCGAGTTGAAAGCCGGAAGCCATCTCCTTGAAATGTCCGGGTTCGTCCAGCATGGCCCGGACGTTTTTCCGGTTCTCCTCGCGCTGGGCGGCGAGCGATTCTTCCAACAACTTCTGGTTTTCATCGTGCTTGGCGGTTCGGGCCGATTTGGTGAGGCGATGATGCGTCGCGGAAACCAGCGGATAGAGCTTGAGGACGTCGAACAGCAGGCGCTTTTCCGGCAGGCTGATTTCAAAAACCAATTTTTCCAGTTTGGTTCGGATGAGTTTCACGCCTCGTCACACTCCATGGTTGCATGCAGGCTGTATTTCTGGAGTTGGTGGACATAAAACTCCGCCTTTTCCATGCTCTCGCGCGCCAGCACGCTTTTGCCCTGTTTGTGGACCTGGAGCATGTGGACCTCGGCCTTCTGCCGCTGCCAGCCGAAGACGATTTGAAACACATGTGTCACGTAGTCCATGAGATTGACCGGGTCGTTCCAGCAAATGACGAGGTAGCCCGGTTCGAGGTCGGTGCTCGAATCGGTTTTCTCGTCCCGGCGGATGCCGGGCCGGACTTCAGGTGTTGCCGTGGCGGCCATGGCGGGAAGATAAAACGTCCGGCCACACCTGTCGAGATGGCGGTGGCAATCCTGGGAGCGCTGCCTCTCAGCAGCGAGTGGATGGGAAGGTCTTCGCATCGTAACACGCCGTCGTGACGCCAGCTCTCCCGGGCTTTGAAAACGAAGAGCGTTAGAGCGGACTCTGACGTGCGCGCTGCTACAATCGCATGGTGCCGCCCGCAATTTATTTCTACGGTGAAGAAGCGGCTTCCAGATCGTGAAGTTTGGGTCCGACCATATCGCCGAGGTGGAGGCCAGCAATGTACAAAGCAACGGCAAACCCGATCAACACGACCAGCAAAATGATGGTCGCCCAGAAGTGGCGCTTTTCAAAATGCTCCAACGAACGCGCGAAGGAGATCAACCCGAACAATGCCGACACGACAATCACCGCATCCACGCTCGCCCGCTGCCAGTAACTGCCGCCGAGGTGCAGCCACATTCCAAACTCATCGAATGTGAGCCCCATGGCCACCCCATACAGCAGCGCGGTGATTTCCGCCGCGAGTCCGATGGGCCGGCGGAAAACGCTGTAACCGCACACCGCCGCCATCAGGAAAATGCCATAGTTCAAATGATGAACGTGGGTGCCGCGCAGGAAGAAATACATGTTCGGCATCTTCCCGGCCATGATGAGGAACACAAACACCCGTGCCAGGACGAACGTGACAATGAAGCCGAACAAGGCCCGGCGCGCCAGCCGGTGCGCCGTCTCCCGATGCATGATGTGTTCAGAGTTCACAGTTACTCAATCCTCGATTTCGTGTTTGGTGGGAGCGGCAGAGCGATGAATCCCGCCGGTGATTTTGTTTTGAAAGAAATGGTCCCACCAGATTTTGCAACAACTCATTTGCATGCCGAGTATTTTTTAAACCCACCCGCAAATAAAAACAAGCGGAAAAACCCCGCCTGCGGGAAGAAAATAATCACGGTATCACTGCCCGATAAAAGCGGTGGATTGAATTGGTCGCCGCCGGGTTGCGGAAAGTGATCGTGGAATTGGTTCCGACAAAATTGGTCAACGCTGTCCAATTTGTCAGATTCGTGGAAACCTGGATGTGACCGTTCAAGCCCTTGGACAATTGCAGGTTGAAAACCAGCCCGTTCGTTTTAAGCGGCAGCGCGTTCGTGAAGGCAAGTTGCAGCATGAATGTATTGCTTGAAACCACGCTCGAGCTGTTGGTGGTCGAGTAATTCCCGCCCAAATCCACCGCATACGCCTTCAAGGTGTTGGTGCCGGCGACGAGAGTCACAGTCTGCGTCCAGTTGGTGTAATTGTTGGTTGTCGTGTCCACGAGGTTCCACGGATCGTTGTTCAACTGATACCAGACACCAGCCACTTTCCAATTGTCTTTGGCTGTGCCCACGACGGTCGCAATGGCATTGGTCATGTGCTGGCCGGCTGTGGGCGCGGAAATGGTGTTCGTCGGCCTGGTCACATCCATAAAGTTCACTTGCAACGTCAGATTTGACTGCATCATGAATTGCACCGTGGCATTGTTGGTCGATGACGTTTGCCGAGCCAGTTGGTCGAAATCGTCCAGTTGGTGACGACAAAACCGGTGGAAGGCGCGGCCTTATTGGTGTAATTCCGCCCAATTTCCAGCCAAGCGTTGCTGTAATTGGGTGAGATCGTTCCCAAGCCGGTTGCGTGAATATGAAGCTGGTTGGTCACTACGAATTGGAAGCTCACACTATTGGTCACGGAGTTGTTTCCTGTTGTGCCCACCGCAAAGGCTTGCACGACGTTTGTGCCAGGGACAAGAGTCACTCCTGCCGACCAGTTCGTCCAATTATTAATGTTCGTCGCCATGTACCAGCCGTAATAATTGATTTGGCAAACCACGGTGCCGACCTGCCAGTTGTCGCCGGCCGTTCCCTTGACGGTGAAATGGCGTTGCTCACCCGCTGGCCCGATGCCAGATTGGTGATGGTTACGGTCGGTTTGTTCGTGTCCACAAAATTCGCCTGCAACGTCAAATTGCTCGCCATTAAAAACCGCACCGTCGTTCCATTGGTCAACATCGCCAACGGCAGGTCGGTTCCACCCGTCCAGTTGGTGAAAACAAAACCGCTCCCCGCCGTGGCGGTCATAGTGTAAGACTGCCCGACTGTCAGCAATTGTCCGTTATAGACAGGATTGATGGAACCTAGACCATTGGTTCTTACCGACAAAACGGTGTTGAACACGCCAATAAAACTAACGCTGTTGGTAACAGAGCGGTTTCCACTGGTATCCATCGAATATGCCTGCAACACGTTCGTTCCCGGAGCAAATGCGAGGCTGTTTGTCCAGTTCGTCGTTCCGGTGGCGTAACTCCAAGCACCATTATTGAGGCTGCACCATACGCTGGCCACTTGCACATTGTCCGTGGCGGTTCCCGAAACTGTGACCACCGCGTTGCTCAACCGCACATTCGCAAGCGGGCTGATGATCTTGATGGTCGGGCTGTTCGTGTCTGGCGGTAACACCGTCAACGACTGGTCAACATTTGAAGCGGCGATGTAAAGATTGTTGCCCGGCTGCGAAGCCCGAATGACCACAGAACCCCAATTAGTCAATGTGACAATATTACCGCTCAATTGAGCCGGGCCGGAAAGCAGCGAAAAACTCACCGGCAAACCGGAACTTGCTGTTGCGTTCAAAGCGAATGGCGCATCGCCTACTTTCTGCGGACTCAAAGCACCGAAGGTAATAGTTTGCGGTACTTTGGTGACTATGAAACTTTGTTGCACCGTTGCTGCCGCGTTGAAATTCGAGTCGCCCGGTTGCCACGCAACCACAACGACCGAACCTCCACCAAGCAACGTAACAAGGTTGCTGCTACTTGTTGCCGGCCCAGAGAGGACATTAAAATAGACCGGCAAACCAGAACTTGCCGTGGCCGTGAGGGTGAAAGGAGGATCACCCGCTGAATGATTCGGAACCGGGACAAATGCAATGGATTGATTTGCCCTTGCCACGTTAAAGTTTATATCTACTGGTATGGCT
>CAWFZJ010000015.1:0-92405 GCA_963820205.1 uncultured Verrucomicrobiae bacterium | reverse complement strand
TGTCGTACACCTGGACCAACCGTATTGCTACTGATGCGCGACAAGGCCTTCTTTCATCTTTGGGAGGCCAGGGGTTATCATGTGACACCAGCCCATTTCTATGAGCCGGTTCCTGACACCCGTGACTTTCCGCCGGATTTATTCAAGCGCGAGTCTTCCCTTGCGGGAATCGAAATGAATGAAAATGGACAGCTCTCCTTGCTCGCTGATTTCGTATTAAAATACCAGCAAGAGTATGGGGCGCTTGGTTTAAAGACATCCGGCCAAAAGGACGGATTTTATTTTGAAAACGGGATGTTTGAAACGATTGATGCCGAAGTATTGTATTGCATCATTCGCCATTTCAAACCGAAACGCAGTATTGAAATCGGATCGGGCTTTTCCACTTTAATAGCTGCCGCTGCCATCCGGCAAAATATCATTGAAGATTCAAAATATTGCTGTGAGCTGACATGTATCGAGCCATATCCGAAGGAATGGCTGGGCAAGATTTCTGAAGTGTCTAAAATCATCCAGTCCCAAGTTGAGAAACTGCCGCTGGAACTGTTCAAGAGCCTTGATGAAAATGATATTCTATTTATAGATTCATCACATGTCGTCAACCCATACAACGATGTCTGCTTTGAATATCTTGATGTATTGCCCATACTTAGCAAAGGGGTTCTGGTTCATATCCACGATGTTGTTCTTCCCAAGCGATATTTCGAATATTGGCACGAGACAAAGAAGTTTTGGAATGAGCAATATCTTCTTCAAGCATTCATGACATTCAATGCATCATTTCAGGTTTTATGGGCTGGAAACTTTATGCATTTGAAATATCCGGATAAATTGAATCAGGCATTCCCTTCATACTCGCGTTTTAAAAACAGTAAAGATGAAAAAAAACAACTGCAGGGTCATAAAAGTTTTTGGATACAAAGAGTAAGCTAATTGACGGCCAGGGGCTGTGGGTATATGCATACTTCCTACCGTTGAGATGTAAATGAAAATCGGCATTTTAACCTACCATTACGCTTACAACTTTGGCGCAAATCTCCAAGCGCTTTCAACGGTGGGCCGTTTGAAAATGATGGGCCATGCACCCATCGTCATTAACTGGAGGCCGAAAGATGTTGAGGACAGGTATCGTCGGGAAACGCCGTCGGCACAGGCGGCGGTCCACGAGAAATATATTTGTGATCACCTGCCGGTGTCCACAGTATGCCGCACCTCGGATGACATAGCTGAGGTGATTGATCGAGACGGAATTGATGCTATTATCATCGGAAGTGATGCCGTGTTGAGCCTTTGTCCACAAACCTATTTCTCTATTAGACGATTCCGCCGTGTTTATAACCCAAATCGGAGCCTCCGCGCAAATCGTTCCCAATCCGTTTTGGGGAACCTTTTTGAAGCGCAGTCGAAAACCAACGCCGTGCCTGATGATGTCTGTCTCCTCCCAGGATGCCAATTACCGGCGCATGTCCCGTCAGGAACGGCGCCAGGCGGCGGATTGTCTTAATAAAATGTGTCATGTCACGGTAAGAGACTCGTGGACGGGGGAAATGGTATCTTGGATTACCAAGGGAAGCCGCCTTCCCGAAATTACGCCCGACCCCGTTTTTGCCTTCAACCAAAATGTGCCGCCGGGCTTGACGGACGAGTCCGTCCTTCAGCGGTTTAACCTGCCCAAAAAATACATTCTGGTAAGCTTCAAGAAGAGCCAGCCCATTGTGACGAAATGGGTGAATGAATTTTCGGGTCTGGCCGATGCCCTGGGCTACGCCTGTGTTGCCCTTCCATACCCGCAGGAGTTGAATGATTTTTCACTGAAGCATAAAGTGAATCTGCCGTTAAGCCCGCTGGAGTGGTATGCCATTATAAAACATGCCGCGGGATATGTTGGCCACAATATGCACCCGATTGTCACCTGCATCCACAATGGCGTTCCGTTCCATAGTTTTGATAACTATGGCTCCGTTGGCAGATTTTTTAAAAATACCAAATCCAGCAAGATTTACGACCTGCTCAAACATACCGCCTTGCTGGAATACACAACGAGCGTCATCGGCCGGTCTCCAACGCTAAAATCTCCGCGTGACGTTCTCAATAGTCTGGTTAATTTCGACAAGACAAAATGCCGCGCCGCCAGCGCCATGATGTCGAGACGCTACGCTGAAATGATGGAAACAATTGAAAACACCATCGGTGCTTTCAAGCTGTGAAGGACCTTGCCCCATGCGTGTTTTATTCATTACGCAGCAGCTAAATCTGCATAAGGCAAGCGGGGCGGACCAACGGACACGCCTGCTGTTTAACGCACTCCAAAAAGTGGCTGTCGTTGACACCTGGCGGCTTGCCGACCCGGCATTGCTTGACCGCAGCGAGGCGGATCAGATTCGCGAGCAATATAATGTCATCCGCAGCGACGTGGTTCCCCGGAAAAGGCTGGCAAATCTGTTTTTTCCGGCCAGATCGGGGGCGGAACTGCCGGCCATCTTGATGGATTTAATGTCCCGGAACCATTATGACCTAGTGGTTTGCAGATATATTATGCCCTGCCTGAACACCCGCGCCGATAAAACGGGGCGCGTCATCGTGGATATTGATGATCATCCTTGGGATGAACTAAAAACCCTGTGGTCGGCTTGGAGGCAGTCGCAATCTGGACTGGTCAAATCTGTTCTTTGGCGATCCCGCATATCAATCAATGGTATGCGCAAGCTGTATCATCTCTATCGCCGGCTGCCCCGGGCCAAAGTCTGCTTCGTGGCAAACCGCAACGATGCCAGGCGATTACGAAATCATAACATTGTAACCCTGCCCAATATTCCTGTTTTGCAGGAATTGCCAGCCCGGACAACTGGCCGGAATCAGTGCGCCATGCTTGTGGTGGCAACCTGGCATTTTGATCCCAACCATCTTGGATTGACTGCATTCCTGAAACAGGCATGGCCGGCAATCTGTGCGGCGGTTCCAAATGCCACTTTGAATATCGTCGGCATAGGGATTTCAGACAAGCTGCGCAAGGCGTGGGCCTCCGTGAGCGGTGTCAATTTGGTGGGTTTTGTGGAGAACTTGGCGGAATGGTATGCCTATTCCTCTTTTAGTATTGCTCCGATCGAGCAAGGCGGCGGCACCTGCATTAAAGTTGTGGAAAGCCTCGGGTATGGCCGGACCCTTGTTGGAACCCGTCAGGCCGTGAGGGGATATGAACATTGTTTAAGACATGAGGATTCACTCTTGGTAGCGGATGACTGGAAAGCGATGGCCGGTCATTGTATTCGCCTTTTAGGTGATTGTTCGTTGCGCGATCGTCTGGCCGTGAAGGGGCGGGAAATTGTAGCCGCAGAGTTTTCGAGGGAAAAGTTTGAGCAGATCGTAGGTGATGTGATAATGCGCGCTGTGTCAAATGGGCCGGCTTAACGTTCGCGCCGCCAAAAACAATATGCGTATCGCCATTGTCACCAACTGGCGCTTTCACGTGCTTGATCTGGCGCGGGAACTGGCGGCGCTGGGGCATGATGTCGCGTTTTATTCCTGTGTGCCGCGAAAGCGCTCTGAACAGTTTGGGTTGCCGCGTCAATGTCATCGCAGCCTGCTGCCGTGGGTGCTCCCCTTGGTGGCCGCCAGGAACGAGGGGCCGGGAGCATGGAGCGGTTATTTTGACTGCCTTCTGCAAAGAGCGGTGGATGGACTGGCGGCGCGGTTTCTGGAGCCATGCGATGTGTTTATTGGCATGTCGGGACTCTGTGTAAAGAGCGCGCAGGCAGCCCGGGAGAAATATGGGGCAAAAATCATCCTCGAACGCGGTAGCCGCCACATTCTGTCGCAGAAGGAAATTCTGGAAGCCATTCCGGGCATGGTCCGGCCCGTCGTGCCGGAATTCAATGTTCAGCGTGAGCTTTGGGGTTATGAGTTTGCCGATTTGGTTTCGATTTCCTCGCACCATGTGGAGCGCAGTTTTTTGGAACGTGGATTCCCGGCACAAAAATTGTTTCGTAACGCCTACGGGGTAGATTTGACGATGTTTCCACCCACGCCCAAACCGGCAAACCCCGTGCCCACGTTGGTTTTTGCCGGGATATGGAGTTTGCAGAAAGGTTGCGATGTATTGGCCAAAGCACTGGCCGACCAGCCGTGGCAGTTGATCCATGTGGGTTCAGTTGGGGATGCGCCGCTGCCGTCATTGGCCAACTTTGAATCGCGCGGCGTGGTGCCGCAGTCCAAGCTGGCAGCGGTGTATGCGGAAGCTGATTTTTTTGTTTTGCCGTCCAGACAGGATGGTTTTGGCATGGTGTTATGTCAGGCGTTGGCCTGCGGCCTGCCACTAGTTTGCTCCGACCGCACCGGCGGGGAGGATTTGGCGGAATTGCTGAAAGACCCCGCCTGGGTCACGGTGGTCAAACCAGATGACGTGTCAGCCCTGCGCACAGGCATTGAAAACGCACTGGCCAAGGCTGGCACGCAGAAAGGCGTGCGGGATATTCTGGGGTCGGCGCGGGAACGGCTCTCCTGGCGCGCGTATGGAACGAGATATGATGCCGAGTTGGAACGGCGGCTGAAGGGAAGGCCATGACCAAATCATTCTTTCTTCCCTGTCGGATTTCGGAAAGCGCGTCCGTTTGGTTGGATTGGGCACGGGCAGCCGCCGCATTCCTTGTCTTTGCCGGCCATTGCCGCTCGTTCTGTTTCCAGACTTGGTCCAGCGGTGGTGCTGGAGAGATTGTTTTTTACCCTTTTTATTTTGTCACTTCACTGGGACATCAGGCAGTCATGGTTTTCTTTGTGTTGAGTGGTTATCTTGTCGGAGGCAGCGTGTTGAAGGAAATAATGGAAACCGGCCGCATCCATCTGGGACGATACAGCGTTTCCAGAATCGTGCGAATCCATTCCGTGCTGGTGCCTGCCCTCCTGCTCGGCTGCCTCTGGGACTGTTTGGGGACGCACTGGCTACACGCCAATGCTATCTATTTCCAAAGTCAATTCCCCAATGTTTTTATTGGGAAGTGGATCGGAATTTGAATTTGCAAACGTTTCTTGGAAATGTTGCCTGTTTGCAAACCATCTTTGTGCCGGGGTTCGGCAGCAACGGACCCCTGTGGAGCCTGGCGAATGAATTCTGGTATTACTTTCTGTTCCCGGCGGTTTTGCTGGCCTTCTGGAAAGGCGTTCCCGTGGCGATGCGAGTTCTTGGCTTGGGTGCGACCGCATTTCTCCTATGGTTGCTGGGCGGTGACAAGCTGTTGGGTTTTCTCATCTGGCTGGCTGGAGCAGGCGTGCGCCTATTGCCGGCCAGACTCGCGCCCAAATGGCCGCTGGCGGGAGCAATATTTCTCGCGGCTCTTTTTTTTACTAAATCACCTTTGCTTGGCAGCCTGGGTTTGAACGTATTATCCGACGATATTGTGGCCTTGGGTTTCTGCGTGTGGCTTCTCTCCATAACCCACCGCCCACCATCAGCGGGCAAAGTATTTTCAAGCTGGGGCAAATACTGTCCGGCTTTTCTTATACTCTATATGCCTGCCACTTTCCGCTTCTGGTTTTTCTCGCTGCTTTAGTGACCACGCGTATGGGAGCGGATTTGCCGCTTTCGGCAACGAGAATTGAGACTTGGGTTTATTGCGTCAGGTTTCTCGCAGCGGCGACCTTGTTTTGTTGGGGATTGTCTTTGATCACCGAACAGAAATATCACCGGTTGCGGAATTGGCTACTAAAACGTTTGGGCTGGGCAAAATCTCCGGCATGAACCATTTCGTCCTTTATTTGCAATATACGAACCCAGCGAATTACCCGCCATTGGAGCACAGCGGCCTGATTCTGCTCAACGCGAGATGGGATGTCCGATATTTTGGGATCCAAAGTGAAGGCGAGAGCAACAAACTTTCATTTCCAGAGCCGCTGGCCGGGTGTGTGACTTTGTGGAAACATCAATCGCCGGGACTGAAACAAAAACTGCACTTTGTCTCCTTCACCCTGATGGCTGTCTTGCGCGCACTATGGCCGCGTCCGGCGTGGGTTTATTGTTCCGACTTGATGAGTTGTCCGGCGGCGTGGCTGATTGGCCGATTGACTCAATGCCGTGTGTTGTATCATGAACATGATAGTCCGGACGACGGACGACGGACTACAGACCACGGAGGGGCGATAACAAGACAACTGACAACAGACCACGGGACAACGGGACCGGGGGGCGGAGAACTGGAGGCGGGCCGGTGGAGTATGCTCCGCACTTCACGGACCGAAGAAACATCGTACATCCAACATCGAACATCCAACATCGAACACTCAGAAGGCGGAGGGCGGAGGGCGGAGGATGGAGGACGGACGACAGAAACGGAGGTCAGTGGTCAGTGGTCAGTGGTCAGTGGTCGGCAATCTGCATTCCAGCGTTTTTTATTGTGGACGCGTCAGTGCGTGGGACGGGAGGCGGACTTGGTGATTTTGCCCAATCAGAAACGGCTGGAATTGTTTTGTCAAACCACTCAACGCCAACGAACTTCTCTTTGCGTTTTCAATTGCCCGCGCAAGGAAGAAGTCATGCCCGCAAAGGCGGAAGCAAAGACAGGAGGGAAGTTGCGGTTGGCATTTCATGGCTCGATCAACCGGGACCGGCTGCCTCTGGCGATGTTGGAGGCGATGAGCCGGTTTCCGGGCCGGGTTCATCTGTCTGTGGTCGGTTATGAGACGGTGGGCATTAAAGGCTATATGACCGAATTTTTGCAGACGGCGGAGAGCCTGGGCCTGGGCAAAGCTGTGGAGTTTATCGGTGCATTGCCCCGGCATGAAATTTTTAGCCGGCTTCAAAGTGCGATGTTGGGCTGGCTTTCATGCCTCTTAAAGGCGTTGATGTGAACATGGCCAATATGACCGGTGCATCCAACAAGGCATTTGATTATCTGGCCTGCGGATTGGCGTTACTGGTTTCCGATTTGCCGGAATGGGGGAAAATGTATGTGGAGTCTGCCTGTGGATTGGCATGTAATCCCGACGATCCGGCAAGCATCGCTCATGCACTGCTTTGGTTTATGGAGCATCCGGCGGAAACTCGACAAATGGGAAATCGCGGGCGCGAGCGCATCTTGCAAGAATGGAATTACGAAAATCAATTCGCAGGTGTCCGAACCATAATGGAATCATAAGCAAAGCCATTGTATATTTGTATTTGGTGTGTTTAGCATTGACCCTATGCATAACGACAGCGATTCGAACCAGTTGCCCTCGTCTCAGCTTCTCACCCGGCGCCGACTGTTCGCCGGTGGGCTGAGACTGGCCGGAGTGTCGCTGCTAACCAGCAACCATCTGTCGTTCGCCACCGCCGACCAACCCCCCGACGATGGCATGCTGAATGTCAAAGCGTTTGGGGCCAAAGGACACGGCGTCGCCGACGATACGGTCGCTATCCAGAAGGCAATTGACGCGGCTGCCAAACTTAACGGTCGAACCGTGTACCTGCCGCCCGGCCGGTACGCGCTGAGTGCTCCGCTCCGGATCGCCGATACCAGGGCGGTCCTACTTCGAGGAGCCGGAAAACGGCTTGTCACCCAGTTGCAGCCACTGCCCGCATTGGCCAACCAACCCGTGATCTACTTTGAAAATGCCGAGCATTGCGGCTGTGCCGACATGACGATCCACGGCGGTTCGCGCACCGCCACCCCGCTCTGTGCCGTTCAATCCCACGTCAAAAACCCCAAGCCGTTCACACCCACAAACCTGTATCTGACCCGGCTGAACATCGGATATCCCGGCCAACACCTGCAATGGGGCGTGCGCTGGACCTGTGAAGCAGGTCAGGACCAGAACAACGAGATGGCCCGCGTGGACGACTGCATGGTGTCCGATTGGATCGACAATTTCGGCTTCCATATCGCCCACGGGAACAGCGAGTGTCACTTGTTCCACCAATGTTACATTGCCGGCGGCAGAAGGGGGCCATTCAGCTACACGGAGGCAGCGTGCAAATGGTCAACAGCTTTTTCGCCGGGCCTGGATGGCTGCTCAATTTTCAGCCAGGGATGTACTACCACCGATCTTTCGTGGCCAACACCGACGCCGAGCGGAACGGCGGCTGGTTCCGGTCAGACGAAGGGTGCAAAGGAGACCTCGACTTGTTCGTGGTCAACTTCAATCCTGCTGCGGGAGCAAAAAATGCACCCTGCATCGAATGGAATGCCCCCAACTCGATGCTCAGTTGTGTCAACTGCCGCATGGACCCGGCAATCCCCGGGGCCTATGCCCAGTTCGGGCCCAAGACCCGGGTCAGCTTCAGCCAGTGCAAGCTCGGCATTCAGCACATGAAATACGCGGGCCATTTGTCATTGCTAGACAATCACATCCTGTACGGGTTGAAGCTGGAGAAGTTGGCGGACGGCAGGCTTTTCACCCAAGGCAACAGTAACTTCCGCACCCTCGCGGAAGAGGGATGGCGATGAACTCGCCTTCGATTCAAACCTCGGGATGGGGATCAGGTCGCGTCAGAGCAGGTGCGGCTGTATGAGGAATGGCTCGAATCGCATCCGAACTGGATTGAGCATGTGCATCATAATCAACGCAGCTGACTTGGGATCAAACCAAGAAGTCACCGCCGCTGTCTTCTCCCTGAAGGAAGCTTTAGCTCACCGAACTATCAAAGCCAGGGGACAGCTGTGAAAACAAGCCCCATGGACGGAGCGATGGGAAACTTGCTATACATTTCCTATGGTCGGGGGGCACACGAGCAGGAAGTGGCTTTTTCGATCCTCTCCGCGTGGCATTGGGCGGAACCGGCTGGAAGTGGAATTCGGTTTCTGATTTTCACCGATCATCCCGAAAGTTTCACCGGGCTTCCTGCCACTATCGAGACTGGTGGCGACCGAAAAATGGCAGGAGTGGTCCGGTCCGTTCCAGTATCCCCATAGGCGCAAGATCATGGCCTTGCGGCACGCCCTCGAGAAATATCAGGGGGCCACTGTTCTTCTCGACGGAGACACTTGGTTTCGCAAATCGCCAAGGCTGCTGTTCGAGCGGGTTGGACCGGAGCGTGCGGTGATGCACATTCGGGAGGGGCATTTGACGGAAATTGCAATGCCGATTCCGGCGGAGATGGCGGCGTTGCTGAGGGATAATCAATTTATGAATTCGAGCGGGAAACAACCTGCGGATTCCGCCATCTTCTGCAATTTGGAATGCGGGAGTGGTGGGGATGCACTCGACGGATGCCCCGCTGCTGGGAGACGTCCTGCACCTGACCGACCAGTTTTGCGCCAGATCAAAACTGCACATTCTCGAGCAGATGGCTTTTTCCTGTATGCTTGAGCTTCGAATGAAGCAGCTTAAAGAGGCGGCTGATGTGGTCTTCCATTACTGGCCACCCTATTTGCACGACCCATTTCGATTAAAACTTCCGGAGATGATGCAAAGATACGCCACCCTGCCGCTCGAAGAGCGAGCGAAAAGGTGCTACTCCGAACGACCACGGCCGACACCGGCTCGGAGAGCAAAGGTTCTAGCCAAAAAGGCACTCCAGTTGTTCGGTCTCTTGCGGGGCAGATCAAAGTCAAATGAATGGTAACCAAAACCAGATAACCCTGAGCGACATCGGTTCAAACGGCCAATTTATTTAGTATGCCAGCGCCGCCAAGACTTTCCATTCTTTATGCCGGACCGATGGTGGGAGGGAGCACAACCTTGCAACGGGCGCAAGCATTCCGTGATCTGGGGCATCGAGCTCAACTGCGTGTCCACAGAAACAGTCACACAAACCGTGGTGAAACCGTCGCTTTTTGTGCGTGTTTGTCGAAGGATAACCGGCCCCCAGGATCGAGCGAAAGCGAATATCTCCATCTTGCGGGCGATGCGCGGGCAGCCATTTGATGTGCTCTGGATTGACAAGGGGTTGACCATCCATGCTGAAACGCTGAAACTAGCCCGCAAATGTCAGCCCCGGTGCCGGATTGTCGGGTTTTCGCCGGATGACATGATGAACCGAGCCAATCAATCGCATCATTTCCGTGAAGGGTTGCCGCTTTATGATTTCTTTGTGTCCACCAAGAGCTATAATGTGCCGGAACTGCAAGAGTTGGGATGTCCCAAGGTATTATTCATGGAAAATGCGTTTGACCCGCACACGCATCGCCCTGTGCCAGTGGATGGTGCCGCGCGCCAACGTCTGGGGGGTGCCGTTGGATTTATTGGCCAGTGGGAGCCAGAACGGGCCGAGTCATTGCGGAGACTCGCGATGGCCGGTATTCCCGTCCGGGTTTGGGGCTATACTTGGGAGCGGATGAGAAAGGTGCCGCCGGGGTTGCGATTGGAAAATCATCCGCTCTGGGGCGATGAATACGCCCGCGCCGTATGCGCCTTCGACATAAATCTGTGTTTCCTGCGCAAGGCCAACCGGGATTTGCAGACCACCCGCACTATGGAGATCCCTGCTTGCGGCGCTTTTATGCTGGCCGAGCGCACTCAGGAGCATCTGGAGCTTTTTGCCGAGGCGCAGGAGGCTGACTTTTTCAGTGGCGATCAGGAACTCATCCGGAAAACACACTATTATCTCGATAATCCGGAAAAGCGCCGTCGGATTGCGGCGCGCGGGCTGGAGCGGTGCTTGCGTGCTGGTTTCAGTTACAAGGAAAGACTAAGCCTGGTTTTGGAGCATATCTATTCTTAATGGACTTCTTGAAACCAAAAAGACATAATACTCCAGCACATTTGCCGCAGTTCGCAGCATACTTATGCGGCCAAGCTGCAACAGATTTTGGCTGGTGTAACACCAAGTTGTAAATGACTGAAGAAATAAATGCGGAGGAGTCGCAACGACCGGGAAAATCGTTTCGCCGGAACCGGGATTCGCGTTTGCGCGAGGCGAAGGGGGAAATCCAACGGGGACTTTCCGCCGGTCAAAGCAACTTAAGCTCCTGGTTTGGTCCGCTGCTAGTTCTGCTGGGCGCTGGTTTGGTCTGGCTTTTCTTGTCTCGTCCCGCTGAACTATCGCTTGAACAAGCGCTGCTTGGACTCACGATCATTGGGCTGGGATGCCTTCCGTTACTGATCTACTTGCGCGATGTCCAGCGGCCTTCCCTGCCTTTTCTGTCGCTGGTGGGTCTGTATTACGCCATCAGTTTTGGACTCCCTCTTTTCACGGCCCATTTACAGGAACAGCAATCAAATTTAATGTTCCGGGTCGAAGATGTGTCCGTTACTTCTTTGTGGCTGACGATTGGAGGCATGGTTTCCATGTTTTCCCTGTATCTGGTTGGCGAGCGGATTGTTTGGCGCGAAATTCGTCATGTTCAGGTTCCATGGGATGGCGGTTCTTTCAGGTTGCGGCTTTTTTTATGGGGATGTCTGGTTCTGCATTGGGGTTACGATGCCCTGCCAGCGTTGCGTGCCATTCCCTCGCTGGGGCAGTTGGCCGAGCCGGTGGGGTTATTGGGTTGGGGCATGATTCTGGTCCTGTGGCTGATTAAACGTTTGTCCACGATGGAGAAATATCTGCTGGCGCCGGCAGGATTGATGATTGAATTAATATTCCGCAGCACGACCGGGCTGCTTTCCACCACCATGTTTTTCGGTTTGTTTTTGTCTGTCGTTGCGTTTCGCTTCCGCCCCAGACTGGGGGTCATGCTAGTCGTTCTGTCCCTCGGTTTTTGGACTATGCTGGAGCCGGTCAAGAACGAGTATCGTAAGGATGCGTGGTTTGGAGACGAACGCAACGCGTCAGCCGTTCAACGGGTAAGCCTGCTTGTCCAACTGGCTGAAAATTACTACCTTCCCACCAAGACGGGTTCCCCCAGCGAAGACCGTCCCAGTGTGTTTGGCATGATGGCGTCCCGCATTTCAATGATTAATTATTTGTCCCGTGTAGTGAGCATGACACCAAGCTCGGTGCCTTACTGGCATGGATACACTTACCGCAGTCTGTTCACCAAATTCATTCCCCGCGTTCTTTGGCCGGGCAAACCCCAAGAGCTTACCGGCAACGAATTTGGGCAACGTTATGGGTTTCTTGATGAAGGGGATGATTCGACGTCACTAAATCTTCCCTGGATCGTTGAGCTTTACGCCAATTTTGGAACCTGGGGACTTCTGTTGGGAATGGGGATGATTGGCCTTTTGCTGGCGTATCTTAACCACTTCTCTAATCGGCCGCGGATGAACACGGTTGAATTTGTATATGGTGTGTCAATCGTGTTCGGCCTCTTTTATCAAGAGTCTTCCTTTGCCTTGACGGTGGGCAGTGTCTTCCTGCTTTCCATCGCGCTTCTCGTGATGTTGAAACTGGCTTACGGAGGCGGGGTCCCGTCGTCAAAAAGGATTCGTCACAATTACCAAACCTCCGTTCCACCATTGTCTTGAGCCACCGGTCGGATTCGCCAGATTTCCGCAGGAACTTCTGTGCGCCAATGACAAAATGAACTGTTATAGCGTCTGTAGCGGCGGGCTTCCCAGCCTGCCGTATCATCCGGCTTCCAGCCGGGTGTTTGTGCCGGAGGGATTCTTTCATGCGAACCTCGTTTCTTGGTATGGCGGTGCACCGGGCGGCAAGATGCCGCCAGATACGGCAGGCAAGGATGCCCGCCGCTACGGAAAAGTGGCGGAAATGTGCCAATGTCAACATGTACTGCCATATACGTGACATGATCGAAATTTCTGTTTTCAGCTTTCTAAATTTCAGCTTTTGTTTTTGTGATTAAGGTTGTCCATTTCCATCGTCGGCCGATGAAGGGTTACAAAAGCATTGAACGGCTCTTTGACAGCCTCCGGCAAGCCATGCCGGACGGAGTGAAATGTTCGGCTCATGTTTGCCCGTTTTTCAGCAAAGGATTTTCCCCGCGAATCAAAAACCTGCTGGACGCGGCGAAACATCAGTCGCAAATCAATCATATCACCGGCGATGTGCATTATCTCGCGTTGGCGCTGGACAAACACCGCACGTTGCTGACGATTCACGATTGCGCGTCGCTGGACCGCTTGCGCGGCCTGCGCCGGGCGGTGTTCAAATTGTTCTGGTTCGCGCTTCCGATGCGGCGCGCGCGGTTGGTGACGGTGGTTTCCGAATCCACCCGCCGGGAATTGCTGCGGCACGTCCGTTGTGATCATGCAAAAATCCGCGTGGTGCCTGATTGCGTCGGGGATGATTTTGTTCCCTCGCCGAAATTGTTCAACGCGGTCGAGCCGGAAATTCTGCATTTGGGAACTGCGGCGAACAAAAATCTGGAGCGTTTGGCGCAGGCGCTCGCGGATTTGCCCTGTAGGTTGAACATCATGGGCGCTTTGTCTGGCGCGCAGGTTGATTTATTGAAGCGATGCAACATCCGCCATTCAAACAATCCGAATGCAACGGATGCGGACCTGCTGAAAGCGTATCACAATTGCGACATGGTTGCCTTCGTTTCCACTTACGAAGGATTTGGCCTGCCCATCATCGAGGCCAATGCCATCGGGCGTCCCGTGGTGACGGGCAACATCCTGTCCATGCCGGAAGTGGCGGGCGATGCGGCCTGTCTGGTTGATCCGTTCGATGTCGCGGCCATCCGCGAAGGAATCTTGCGGGTATGGAAAGACGCGGCTTATCGGGAAAGTTTGATTCAGGCAGGATTTGAGAACGTAAAGCGGTTCACACCCAAGGCTATTGCCGAACAATATGCGGCGCTCTACCGGGAAATGGCAGCAGACAAAAGCTGAAACTTGAAACCTGAAACCAAAGTTGAATCCGCCAATTTCGCCAATTTACACGAATCTATTCCTGTGTCCTGCTAATTCGCGTTCGATCGCGCAAATTGCGGATAGAATTCCTTTGCGTTCTTGGTGTCTTTGCGCCTTTGCGTTTAAAATTTCAGATTTCTGTTTTCAGCTTTCCAGATTTCGTATTACAGAATGTCAGTTTTTCAGATTTTCAGTTTTTGATTGAAAGCTCGAACGATTTGCCAAAGGGGCGCCTTGCGGTGTATGTTTCACGGCATATGACTCTGACCATTCCAACGGAGCGGCTCGGCGATGTTGCGTTAAATGAGCGCGACGCGGTGGTGGACATCGCCATCGGCCTTTACAAGCGGCAGTTGGTTTCGCTGGGGCGCGCCGCCGAGGTAGCGGGTCTGGCGTCCGCGCAATTTCTCGCCGAACTGGGCCGCCGCCGGATTCCGATCAACTATGGCGTGGACGAGTTGCGCGAAGATTTGACCGCGCTCAAAAACCTGTCTTGATTGAGAAAGGCAACGTGCTCAATGCGGGTCGTCAGCGACACCACTGCCATTACCACCTTGCTCAAGACTGGTCGCGAACAGCTGCTGTTTGATCTTCTCGGACAGGTGATCGTTCCACAAGCCGTGTGGGATGAATTGCGGGCCTTTCACCCTCGGTTGCCGGATTTCATTTTGCGGCGGCCGGTCGCCGAAACAGGCCGGCGGTTTCCGGAGACCCTGTCGCTGGGCTGCGGCGAAGCCGAGGCCATCCAATTGGCAAAGGAAATCAACGCCGACTTGTTGCTGACGGACGTTCTCGCGGCCCGCCGTGCCGCGACCCGCCTCAAGGTGAAGTGCTCCGGCCTCCTGGGGCTGATGGTGCGGGCCAAGGAATGCGGGCGCATTGGTTCCCTGCGGGAGGCGGTTGAGGCGTTGGAAACACGAGGCGGTTTGTATTTGTCCGACGCCGTCAAAGCGGAAGCTTTGAAATTGGCGGGCGAGACAAGCTAAACTTCGAGTTTTGAATTTTCCCCGGATTGATCATCTCCGATGAAGATTTGCCACGTTCAAGGAATTTTTTCGCCGGAACACGGCGGGCCGGCCCGGTCTTTGGCAAACTATTGCCGAAGCCAGACAAAGGCGGGGCATCAAGTGAGTGTCTGGGCGTTGGAAGGATTTCCCAACACCTCCGCCGCCATAAGGCTGGAGCCGCCGGTGGAAATGCATGTCTGCCGTGTTGATTCGCCCGCACGGCTCGGCGGTTCATCGGAGTTGCGGCGGCAATTGGGCGAGGCGGAGTCGCCGGATATTTATCACCTGCACGGGGCGTGGTTGCGGGCGATGCATTACGGCGCGGTTGAGGCCGCGCGCCGGAAACGCCCGTATGTGCTGGAATTGATGGGCATGTATGAGCCGTGGGCGTTACGGCAGAAGTGGCTGCAAAAACGAATGGTGCGCTGGTGGTTTCAGGACCGCATCCTGGGCGAAGCGGCCTGCCTGCATGTCAATTCGACTCAAGAGGCGGAATACCTTCGCAAGCTGGGATTTAAGCCACCGATTGCCGTGATACCCGTCGGAGTGGACTTGGAAGAGAATGACCAGCGAAAAGCCACCTTACCGTCAGAGTCCCCTTGGCACGAGTTGGATGGCCGTCCATTTGTTCTGTTTCTGTCCCGCCTGCATCCCAAGAAGGGACTCGAGCTCCTCATTCGTGCATGGGCAACGGTTCAACGCTCTCGACACTCGACACTCGACACTCGACACTCCGACTGGCTGTTGGTGATCGCGGGAGCCGGGACGCAATCCTACGTTGATGAGTGCCGACAGCTTGCCGCTGAACTTGGGATTGCCGAGCAATGCCTTTGGGCGGGCCACGTTGACGAGTCGCTGAAGAGCTGGATGTTCAGTCGTGCGCAATGTTATGTGCTGCCGACCAGCAGCGAGAATTTTGGCAACGTGATTGCCGAGGCGCTGGCGCACGGCACGCCAGTCATCACCACCCGTCACACGCCGTGGACGGATTTGCCGAAGCACCGTTGCGGCTGGCTCATCAACAACACCGAAAGCGAGATGTCACAAGCGTTGAATGAAGCAATGCGGATGGATGCGGCTACCCGTCAGGAAATGGGGAAAAATGGCGAAGAGCTTATTCGCCGCTGTTACTCGCTGGAACTGGTGTGCAGGAATATCCAGGCCGTTTATGAATGGGTGCTGGGCGGAGGGGCGAGGCCGGGGTGTGTTGTGGAAAGTTGAGGGTTGATGGATGAGCGTTGAGAGTTCAGCAGAACCAGACATAGGCGAAAGGCTGAATCCTGAAACTTGAGAGGAGAAAGCAGCCCGGTGAAGTAGTAAAGCCATGACTTCACGGGCCAAGGAAAGCGGAAATAAAAAGGGCTGGCACTTGCATTTGCACCTGAAAGGTGTAATCTGATGCACCATGAGAACCACCGTTGATCTGGACAAGGAAACTGGAAACGAATTGACGCACGTCGTCGGCTTGACCCGGGAAAAACAAGCGGTCGTCCTGCGCCAGGCGATCCGGCTGGGACTGCCGCTCCTCGCCAACCGGATGCAGTCGCCGCGTCCCGAGGGTTACTTTGCCAACGCCTATAAACACAACCCGGAACGTCAACGCCTGGAGAAAGCCATGCTCGGCGTCCAACAAAGGCCCGAACGATGAAAATCCATCAGTGGGAAGTTTGGAAAGCGACACCTCCCGGCTTCGGCAAAGCTCATTGGTTTATTATCGTGACCGGTCAGGAGCGGCTTGACTCGAACCGTGTCGCCGTGAACGGTCTGGCATGTTACACACTGCGCGGTCACCCCGAAAAAACAGACGTGCGCTTGAATGGCGCGGATGGGTTCAGCGCCCCCACCGTCTGCCCCTGCGACCACCTGTTTGTTTTGGACAAAAACGCGCTCACCGAAACCCTCGGGCCAGTTAGTTGGGAACGGCAGCAGCAGATCAAATCGAAGTTGAAGGAAGTCTTCCGGCTATAATCACGGCTTGTCCATTTCTTTGTGCTCTTTTGTGGCAAAGCCGGCGCTTGTCAATTCGTGCAATTCGTGTCGCAACTTCAGCATTTAAGCATGTCAGTTTTTTCGATCTTTGCATGTTTGTGTTTATCTCTGTGTCCATCCGGCTTTGTTCGTTCAAGCTGTCAGTCGAAAAACCGTTGACAATCCGCGAGCGTATGGGAAATTCCCAAACATGAACGCTATCAAGGTTGATGATACCCGTCGTGTGCGCCTGCCGATGCTCGCCCCCGGTGATTATTACGTCCCCGAACCAATGGGGGAAAACTCCATTTTGCTGCACAAGGTGCCACCGCCGCGCCGCCAGATGACGCAGGCCGAAGTCCTGGCCGCAATCGAAGAAAGCCCAATCCGGTTCAAGTCCAACTGGGAAGCCCTGAAGGAGGAGGTGCGATGACACTTTTTGACACCAGTGTCGTCATAGATGCCCGCGACACGGACAGTCCCTTCCATGAATGGGCGAAACAGCAAATCGCCAAGGCCGTCGCCAGCGACGGGGCGGCGGTCAACACCGTGATTATTTCCGAGGCGAGTGTGCGCGTTGAAAAGCGGGAACACTTTGCCCGTCATTTGGAAAACATCGGCCTGATATTGCTTCCGCTGCCGGTCGCCGCCGCCCTGCCTGCCGCGCGTTCTTATGCTAGGTATCTTGACCGGCTCAAAGCCGAAGGAAAACCCGCGAAGTCGAAGATTCCCCTGGGCGATTTCCTGATCGGCGCGCACGCCGAAGCCGACGGGATGAAATTGGTCACCCGCGATCCCGCCCGCGTGTCCGTTTATTTTCCGCAGGTTGAATTGATCCAGCCTTGACCAGTCGCAGGCCATCTGTGAGGGGTTGAAAGCACCAGCTTTTCAGTTTTTAACGGGCTATTTCACAGGGCCAATTTTTCTTGGCGTCTTGGCGTGAGAACTGTTTCAGCTTTTTTATGAATGTTGATCTCTCACAATATTCCACCGGCGGCTTTGACCGGGGCGCGGGGTCGTTGAAGGAAGGTGTCGTCCAAAGCAAAACAGAAAGCAAAAAGTAGAAAGCAGAAATCCTGATAAGCGAAATAGGGAACAATCGACCACGTGACAATGGACAATGGGACCAGAGAACAGAGGGCGGGAAGGAAACTGAAATAGCCAGCTAACCGGTGTTAGCAGCATTATTTGCCAAACGAACCCATTGGGGAATCAAAACCAGTCCGGCTGAATCCGACCAAATCAAACCGAATCAAACCAATTTTTATCAGCGGTCATGTCTCTTTGTGACAAAATGGCGCGGATTGTTGTTGCCTTGAACTAGGGATTAATGCTTTTTATTTTATGAGCCTAATACTCGGACTTAACGTTTTTCACCCGGATTCCTCCGCCTGTGTTTTGAAGGACGGCAAACTGGTCGCCGCCGTTGCTGAAGAACGACTAGGGGCGCGACTCAAACACGTCGCCGGTTTTCCGGGATGCGCGCTCGCCGAAGTCCTGCGCGTGGTGGGAGCTTCAATCCGGGATGTGGATTACCTCGCCATTGGCAATGACAGCAACGCAAACCTCCGCACAAAGGCGGCGCACGTCCTCAAGTCGCCGTTCAAATCCGCGCGCGGCGTGCTGACTCATTTCCAGCGGCGCTCGCAAATGCGCGGGTTCAGGGATCTGGTCGCTGACGCGTGCGGCGTGAACGAGGCGGATTGCCGGTTCAAAATCGTTCGCGTTGAGCATCATCTGGCACATATCGCCAGCTCCTACTACGCGAGCGATTTCGATGAGGCTGCCGGGTTTTCCTATGATGGTTCGGGCGATTTCACTTCGGCGATGTTTGCACGCTGCCAGGGCAACCGGATTGAAATTTTGGATCGCGTCCACGTGCCGCATTCGCTGGGATTTTTCTACACGGCGCTGTGCCAGTTCATCGGGTTCGACAAGTTCGGCGAGGAATACAAGGTCATGGGACTGGCGGCCTATGGCCGGCCGGTTCACCAGGAATTGATGCGTGAACTTGTGAGCGTGGGAGCAGGGAGCCGGGAGCAAGGAGCGAAGTGCAAAGCGGGAAGCGCATGGAGTGGAGAAAGACAGTTCCGTTTGAATTCAAAATTCTTCCGGCCGCTGGGCAAAAACTTGGAGGAGTGTGTGGACGAACGCGGCGAAATCATTTTGCCGCCACTTTACTCGGAGGAATTGGTGCGCCGCCTCGGTGCGCCGCGCGTTCGCGGCGGGGCGCTGACGCAGCGCGAAAACGACATTGCCTGTTCAGCACAGGCGCGATTTGAGGAAATTGTGCTGGCAGGGCTGCACTCGCTGCATCAGCGCGTGCCCACGGACAAGCTCGTGACAGCCGGCGGCTGCGCGCTCAACGGCGTCTGCAACGCCCGGATTTTGCGCGAGACTCCGTTCAAGAAATCCTACATCCAATGCGCGGCATCGGATGACGGCACGGCCATCGGCGCGGCGCTTTATGTCTGGAACACCATTTTGGGAAAACAAAGAGCAGGAAGCATTGAGCACGCGTGTTGGGGACCGGAACATACCGAGGCCGACATGGAAAATGCGCTAAGGGCAAAGGGCCTGTCGTTTGAACGGTTTGAGCGCGCGCCATTGCTGGAGCGTGCGGCGGCGCATTTGAATGCCGGCCATGTCATCGGCTGGTATCAGGGCCGCAGCGAATGGGGGCCGCGCGCGCTGGGCAATCGCTCGATCTTGGCGCATCCGGGCTGGCCGGGCATGAAGGATTTGATCAACCAGAAGATCAAGCGGCGCGAGGCGTTCCGCCCGTTCGCGCCAACGATTCTCGCGGAGGAAGTTGTCAACTATTTTGAGCAGACCGTCGAGAGTCCGTTCATGATGCACGTCGTGAAGATCAAACCGGCCAAGCGGGCGGCGCTCGCGGCGGTTTGCCATCAGGACAACACAGGGCGTTTGCACACGGTCAAGCAGTCGCAGAACGCGCTATATTACGACCTGATTAAATCCTTTTCGCAAAAGAGCGGAACGCCCGTCGTGCTGAACACAAGCTTCAATGAAAACGAGCCGATTGTTGACACACCGCAACAGGCGGTGGACTGCTTTATGCGCACGGACATGGACGTGCTGTGCTTGGGGCCGTTTGTCACCACAAAGCCCGGGAAAACGGCGGGAAAAACTGAAAGCAAAAAGGCGAAAGCAGAAATTTGAAATGCAGATGTTAATTTCATGTTTCCATATTTCAGTATTTGATAATGAAACGCCATCGCGTCCTGAAAGTCTTGCTGGTTCTGTTTGTGGTGCTGCTTTTGGCTGGACTTACGGCTTTCTTTTTTCCACAACAAGTGCTGACGGTGGACAGCGGGCCGGTGCAGGCGGATATTCTGGTGGTTCTGGGCGGCAATCCCGACCGGGCTGTCCGCGCGGTGGAATTGTTTAAGGAAGGCGAAGCGCCTGAAATCCTGGTCAGCGGGAAAGGTGACTGTGCATCGAATGAGAAGCTGCTGGAGCAGGATGGCGTAGCCAATGCGGCCATCATTTTGGAATGCAAATCGCACACGACGCGGGAGAACGCGGAATTTTCCATCCCCTTGCTCCGGCAAATGGGCGCGCGTCGCGTCATCATCGTCACTTCATGGTATCATTCGCGCCGGGCATTGGCGTGCTTCCGGCATTACGCGCCGGACATCAAGTTTTATTCGCGCCCATCCTATGTTGGGTATGTGGGCAAAGCGGAAGGCGCAGAGGGCATAGCGCAGAGGGGGGAGGGCAGACGACAGACCACTGACAACAGACAACAGAAGGCGGAAAGCGGGGAATCGGCACCTCACCCAACCCTCTCCCCGGTCGAGGCGGAGAGGGTGCGAGCAGTGCAGCGGGCGGAACGCAAGGCGCAGGAGGGTTACGTCAGATCCGAATATCTGAAACTGCTCGGTTACTGGGTGCGGTATGGGGTGTGGCCCATTTAGAGACCTGATCTAAAGACCTAAAACATGAAACATGAAACATGAACAGTTATGGAAGAGCGGAAGAAAGAGCTGAAGCGCAGGACAAAGGCATTTGCCAGTGCCGTTGTGCGATTTTACATCAGTTTGGACAAGAGCCGCGAAGAGATTCGCATTTTGGGGAAGCAGCTTTTGCGTTCGGGCACCTCGGTGGCGGCCAACTACCGGGAAGCTTCCCGCGCCCGTTCCGATGGCGAATTCATTTCGAAAATCGAGCAATGCGCCCAAGAGGCTGACGAAAGTCAATTATGGCTGGAACTCTTGCGGGATGATTGCGGCGTTCCAGCAGACAGAGTCGAACCAATTTGGAGGGAAGCAGATGAGCTGATCGCCATTTTTGTCAGCATGTCCTTGAACACGAAGAAACGTCTGAAAAGTGAGACGTGATTTTGTGTCTTTAACTTCAAGTCTCAAGTTTCGGCTTTCAAGTTTTCGGCAGAAGCTCTGGTTTCTGCCCCTCGCCTGGCTCTGGTGCGTCCTCATCAACGACCTGCGCGTCGAGTGGACGGGGAATCCGCAATACAGTTACGGCTGGGCCGTGCCGTTTTTGTGCGCGTTTCTGACTCTGGCAACGGATTCAAAAAGTCAGAAGTCAGAAAGTCAGAAATCAGAAATCCGTCCGCTGACCTCCGTCCTCCGCCCTCCGTCCTCTGTTCCATATCTTCTTCTCCTCGCGCTTTGCGCCGCGCTTTACGCTCCCACGCGATTGGTGCAGGAAGCGAATCCAGGCTGGCGGCTGGTCAGTTGGGCGCTGGCAATCGAAGTTGTTGGATTGACGTTGCTGTTTCTTCACTTCAGCGGCTCAACGGTTCAACGGCTTAACATTTCAATGCGCGTTTTGATTTTTCCAATTTGTTTTTTCCTCGTCGCGGTTCCCTGGCCGTCGTTCATGGAGCAACCGCTCATTCAGGGATTGACCCGCGCAGACACCAACGTCACCGCCGAATTGCTCGGCTGGCTCGGCATTCCGGCCATGCCGCACGGCAATGTCATCGAGGTGGCCGCGGGCGTGGTGGGCATTGATGAGGCGTGCAGCGGCATCCGGTCGTTCCAGGCGACGTTGATGATTGCGCTGTTCCTCGGCGAGTTATATGCGCTAAACGCCGCTCGCCGCTCGCTTCTCGTCCTTGCCGGCTTCGTGCTGTCGTTTCTGTTCAATCTCGCGCGCATGTCACTGCTGGTCTGGGTGGCGGCGCGCAAAGGCGTGGCGGCCATCGCGTCGTGGCACGACCCCGCCGGCGTCACGATTCTCGTTGCGTGTTTCCTGACTCTCTGGCTGGCGGCGGTGTGGCTGCGCGGGAAAAGCAGAATGCAGCGAGACGGAAAAGCAGAAATTGGAAAACAGAAAGTAGAAAGCGGAGGGCAGAGGGCAGAAGTCGGAAAGCGGAAAGCGGAAAATCCGACTCCCTCAACATTCAACATTCAACGTTCAACTTTGCAAAAGCTCGCTCTTGCGCTTGGAACATGGATTGTCATCAGCGAAGTCAGTGTCGAGGCTTGGTATCGTTCGCATGAGGCGCATTTGCCGTTGGCGGCACAATGGACGGTTGCGTGGCCGACGAACGATGCAGGTTTCAAGGAGCTGGCATTGCCGGAACGGACCCGCCAGATCCTCCGTAACGACGAAGGCAATAGCGCCACATGGGAGGCGGGCGGGTTGACCTGGCAGGCGGTGTTTCTACGCTGGAAGCCCGGCCGCACGGCCATTCATCTGGCACAAAATCACACGCCGGAAGTCTGTATGACCGCCATCGGGCATACGCTGAAATCCATTTCGCCGCAGGAGTGGTTTGAGGTGAACGGGCTGCGAATGCCTTTTCTCGCATATCAGGTGACGGACGCGCCGCGGCCATTTTTTGTGTTTTACTGCTTGTGGGACGACCGCGCCAGCGCGCAGGGGTTTGAAACCATGTCACTGACCTACGGCAACCGTCTGGCGCCGGTGCTGGCGGGCCTGCGCAATCCCGGCCAGCGCTCGCTGGAAATCGCGGTCGCCGGACCGGAAAATGCCGAACAGGCCAAAACCGCCCTGCGCGAAGAATTGGAACGACTCATCGTGTTAAAACCGTGACTTGTTTTTGAAAATTCTTCTGCTCAACCAGACGTTTTATCCCGATGTGATGGCCACCGGCCAGTATCTTAGCGAACTGGCCGCGGCACTGGCCGAAAAGGGAAACGATGTCACCGTGGTCACCGGACGGCGGGCGTATGATAATCCGGATAAATTATTTCCCGCCCGGGAAACGTGGCGCGGCGTGCGCATCTTCCGGGTGTTCTCCACCCGCTTTGGCAAGCGGGCCAAATGGCGGCGCGCAGCGGATTTCGCCAGCTTCATTTTTTTCTGCTGCGCCCGGCTTGCATTGCTGCGGCGACAGGATGTCGTTGTTGCGCTTACCACGCCGCCGCTCATTTCCTTCATCGGCGCATGGCGGGCAAAACTCTGGCGGGCACGGTTTTGTTATTGGGTGATGGATTTGAATCCGGATGAGGCGGTGGCCGCCGGCTGGCTGCGCGCGGAATCACTCGCGGGAAGGATGCTGGAGCGAATGTCGCGGTTCAGTCTGCGGCGGGCGGATCGAATCATCGCGCTGGACCGGTTCATGCGCGACCGCATCACAGCCAAGGGAATTGCGCCGGAGAAAATCGCCGTGATTCCGCCGTGGTCGCATGACAGCGAGGTGTGGTTTGACGCGGCAGGACGGGAACGGTTCCGCAAGGCGCACGGTTTGCAGGATAAATTTGTGGTGATGTATTCGGGCAACCACAGTCCGGTGCATCCACTGGACACCTTGATGCGGGCGGCGGAAAAGTTGCAGGGCGATCCTTCCATCGCCTTTTGTTTCATCGGAGGCGGCAGCGAATTCAAGCGTGTGCAGCGCTGGGCGGAAGCGTGGGGGCGGCCCGCGGAAGTAGCAGGCCAAACTTCACAGGCCAAGGAGGGCGGAGGGCGGCCCGGTGAAGTAACAAGCCAAAGACTTCACGGGCCAAGGAAAGCGGAAACTTTATGCCTGCCATATCAACCGTTGAATCATTTGGCTGAGTCGCTGTCGGCGGCGGACGCGCACGTGGTCGTGATGGGCGCAGCCATGCTGGGACTTGTGCATCCGTGCAAGATTTACAACATCCTGGCCGTGGGGGCGCCGGTCATTTACATCGGCCCAAAGCCCAGCCACGTCACGGAAATCCTGGATCGTCCCGGTGATGAATACCCGTCCAGCCGTGTCATGCACGGCGAAGCGGACCTTCTGGCGGACCAAATTCAACACTTGCGACAAAGTGGCGTTGCTGGCCAACGGCAATTGCGGGTGGAAACGTTGTCACCTTTTTCGCAAGCATCGTTGTTGCCGCGCCTAGCCGCGTTGATCGAGAGCGCATCCGCGCACTGCCCCGATCTGTAGCAGCAAGGCATCCTTGGCCCGTGAAACCCTGCTTCACCGGGCCCGCCTGTCGTGTCCGGCGGCGTCCCTGCCGCCCGGACCACAAAACCGAACTCATGTCACGACCCACTGCCACACCAGACCACCCGGCTGGAAGCCGGGCGATACGGCAGAAGATGGCTGCCGCTACGGGGCAGTGTCAATGCGCCCCGCCCGCCTTTACAGGGCAAACGCATCTAAATTTCAGGATTTATTGGCGAAACGGGTGCGGTGGATGATTTCAACCTAAATTCCGCAATTAAGAAAGCGGCGAATACGAGATTGCGCGGGTAAATCATGGGCGGTAAATCCTCGGCATGAAATCTTCCCGTTGGTCCATGGTTCACCCGGCGGGTGAAGTTGTTTTTACCTTTCCCCCCGATGGCGGCAACGTCCGTCTGTGCCCTCCCGATGACGCGCTCACCCCCTTTGGTGGCTTGGGACCGTGGGCCGCATTCCAGAAACGATCCGGCGGGCGCGAAGTGCTGGCGGCCACCTGTCCGGGGGCGCGCACCAGTCCCAACGCCGCGCCGGGGGATGACGAGCTGACCCGTTTTGCTCTGACCGTGCTGTGCGCCGGACGCCGTTTTGCGCAGGTGCAACGGTTGCGGGAAGATCCGCTCAACGAGTTGTTTGGGCTGCGCGGCGCGCTTGGGGTTGTTGATCTACAACCTGTGGCATCTGTTTCTGCGCTTGCTGGAACCGGCTCGCCACGTGGAGAGTGCGGGCGGGCGGCGGTGGTTTCTGCTGATCGCGGCGCGGCGGGTCCAAAGCGGACGGCAGAAAACCTTGCAGGTGAGTGTCAGCGGGAAGTGGTGGGAGCCATGGCAGACTGGCTGCCAGCGGGTGTGCGCGCGGTTGGCGGCAACTGCGCCGCAGTTGAATAACGGGTTGATGGCCGCGCCGATTCCCTTCCCTTCGGAGGCATCCCCGGCATGAACACTCAACCTTTAACTGCGGAATTTAGGTTGAACGGAACGGGAAGGAGGTTTTTGTGTTGGGGCAAGAGGCCAGTCTGCCCAACACCCGGCTCGTCGCCCAAAGCCGGTGCGTCGCAGGCTGGGCCGATCGGGTCATGGTTCCCATGTTTGATTTTTATCGGACAACCATCTCGCGCCGTCCCGTCAAAGAGCGCCCGGTTTACTTCAGCGAAGATCGTCTTTACAAGTATTAGCGTGGCGCTGTTCCGCTCAATTCCCGGGAAATCATCCCGGCGACTTTGATTCCCTCGCGGACAGCGAAGTTGGTGCCGCGATCCTCCGGGAAAATCTGGGAAAAATTGGCCAGGTAAACACCGGGGACCGGCGTGCGGTTGTCCGGAATCTTTTCCTCGTAGCGCATATCCACGACATGCTGCGCCGCCTTGAATTTGAACACATGGCGCTCACAGACTCTTGCCGGGTCAAATTGGGGGTAGATCCGTTGCAGACACTCAAACCACCTCCCGGTCAGGGCCTCGTCACTCATCCCGAACAACGCGCTGTCATGCGGTTGATAGGAGCCAATGTAGTAAACATGCCTGCCCTGGTACATTTCCGTGCGACCAGACGGGTGTGCTGGATGAAGAGCAGAAACAGCGCGCCGTCCTCATAAATGTTCAGCCAATACTGATCGGCAAGGCTCTGATCCGTGACAAAAACCAGGCAGAGGGCGCCGAGATAAGCGATGGACTCCAGCTTGCGCCGGTAGTCGTCCGGCACAACTCCCGCAGGGAGCAGTCTGGCGAATGCGGCGGATGAACCGGTGAACAAACACAGATCGAAACCAACCGCTTGGCCATCCGACAGCAACGCCTGCCGGCCGGGGCCAAAAGTCAACTGCTCGACGGCTTTTCCCGTAAGAATCCGCGCCTTGCGCCGGGACAGTTCCGACTCGATTTTTCCGATGATTTCGGCAAAGCCGCCGCGGAGGTAACCGAGTTTTTCCCGGCCGCCGCCCGGCGGGCGGGAGTTGGCCCGGGGGTGAATTCTGGCCCACAGCCAGGACATGGACACCGAGTTCCAATAGCGGTCAAACTTGCCTTTCAGGAGCGGGGTCCAGATGGTTCGCATGACATCAGCGCCGCACGCGCGAGCGAGTCATTCCTCCGCGGTTTGGGCGGCCAATCCGCGCCAGTTTTTTTCTTTTGCAGGTAAAGCGCCATCAAACAGAAACGCCATCGTCCGGTCAGGCTGCACGGCTTGAACCGGAGCAGGTCCAGTGGCGACATGAACGGATGGACGCGGTCGCCGAGGGAAAGGCCCACCGAGCTTTCGCACCACATCAATTTGTCGGAAAGACCCAGCTCCCGGACGAGGTCGAGAATCACCGTGTCGGTGAGAAACAGGCGGTGGCAGGTCATTTCCAGGTTCGTGCCGAGCAGCGGAAAGCCCGCCGCCAGTCCGCCGAGATGGCCGGAACCTTCCACCAACGTGATGGAAACATCGGATTCCCGCGAAAGTTTGCAGGCGGCTGTCAAACCGGTGAAGCCGCCGCCGATGATCAGGATGTTTTTAGCCATTCAGTTTTGCCGGCGGAGACTTTCGGAAAGAGATCAGGCGGTTCAAGTTATATTGCAGCGCCACCACCACCACCAGCGTCGCGAGCTTGGAAAGGTATTTGTCCAGCCCCAGCCGGGCCACCAGCACGCAGAGCGTGCCGGCGGACGCCGCCCAGCCCAGCAGCGCCACCGTGCAAAACGAAAACAGCCGCAGGGCAACCCGGTCGCGGGTCTTGAAGTTAAAGTGCGCGTTCAGGAAAAACGACAGCAGCGTGCCGGAAGTGTACCCCGCCACGTTGGCCGCTTGGTATTCCAGCACCGCCGTTTTGACCAGCAGCGCATAAACCAGAAAATCCAGCGTCACGCCGCCCGCGCCGATGACGCAGTAAAGAATAAACTGCCGGTTGCGCGACAGGTGGTCCTTCCACGAAGCCATCGAACGAGTCTTCATGTCCCGAGGGGTTCCTTGAACGGGGGTTGCTTGTGCGCGGGCGCCGATTCTAGGGAAATACCGACACTATCCTGCGTGATCCATAACGGGCGCCCCTTCACCTCGTCGTAAATGCGTCCGATGTATTCGCCCAAAATGCCCAGGCAAATCAGTTGCACGCCGCCCAGAAAAAGAATGGAGATGACCATGGTCGGAAAACCGGGGCCGGGCTCGAGACCGATCAGCGCGAATTGCCGGGCAAAAATTTTCTGCAGGAAGGTGAATACGACGCCGAGGAAGGCAAAGGAAGACACCCAGAAGCCCATGTAGGTCGCCACGCGCAGGGGAGCCGCGGAAAAGGAGAACAGCCCGTCCAAAGCCAGCTTCAGGGATTTTTTGAAAGTAAATTGCGGCAGGCCAGCCATGCGGGCGCTGCGCTCAAACTCGACTGCGGTCTGCTTGAAACCGCACCAGCTTCGCAGGCCGCGCAGGTATCGGTTGCGCTCGGGCAGGGAGTTCATCACGTTCACCACCTTTCGATCCAGGAGGCAGAAATCACTGCTGTCGGTCGGAATGGGGAAGGGGGAAATCCGCGCGATCAGCCGGTAGAAACCCCAGGCGAGGATGCGCTTTACCAGCGGATCCTTCCGCTTCTTCCGCACGGCGAACACCACCTCGAAACCTTCGCGCCACTTTGCCAGCAGGCGCGCCACTTCCTCCGGAGGATCCTGCAGGTCGGCGTCAATGACGATGACCGCGTCGCCCGTCGCGTGGAACAATCCGGCGCTGACGGCGGTTTGGTGGCCGAAGTTTCTGGCAAAGGAGAGTCCGCGCCAGCGGGGATCCGCAGTGTGTTGCTGTTTGAGCAGTTGCCAGGTGCGGTCGCGCGAACCGTCATCCACGCCGATCACTTCATAATCCACGTCCCAAGTCGCCGCCGCCGCGCCCAGTCGCTGGAACAATTGAGGCAAAACCGATTCCTCGTTGAAGCAGGGTACGATGACAGAAATCTTTTGCATGGGCGCGTTGCGGCTCTGGCTTCTAAGCACTTGGCGCGCAGGGCGCAAGACAAAACCGCGGTCGCGGCCAATCAGACAGCGTTTGGGGAGGCGTGCCTTGAGCAGAATTTCGCATCAAACCGTCACAAACAGGGGTCTGGAAATGGGATGTGAATGCGATTGAAAGGCCGGGCGCCGGGCCGCCAGGCAGGTTACAGGCGATTCCACCAGACGGTCGTGGGCTTGGGCACATCGAAGCGCAGCCGGCGCTCCGGACTGTGGAGCGTGTAAATGGAATAACTCGCCGGCTTCAACGAAAAATGTCCGGCGGCCAGCCGGCGCAGGCGGTAATGCAAAATCCAAAGCGGCCGGGATGCGCGCACCCAGCCGGGAATCATCGCGGCGGTCTCCTTCTTTTCGCGGATGGCGTTCGGTCTTAAATTCATATTCTCCCCGGTGTCGGTAAAGATGGACGTGAACGAATCGCACACGGCCATCGGCACCCCGTTCTGCATCAGGGCGCGCACCCAGTGGAAATCACCCAGGTCCCGCCACCGGGTATCGAAGCTAATCCCGCGCTCATGGATGACGCGGTGGCGGATGAAAATGCCTGAAGTCAGCGCCAGGAAACGAAACCACATGTCTTGCGGGTGAGGCATCAGCGAGGGCCGGTGGCAGATATATTTTCCTTCGATGTCGGTGACAATGCTGCCGGCCAGCGCGACTTCAATCCGGGGATGCGCTTCAAAAAATTTGCGGACGGTCTGAAGCGCCCCGGGCAGGTATTGTTCGTCGCAATTCAGGTAGGCAAGAATGTCACCGGTCGCGCGCCGGTAACCGCGATTGACGGCATCATACATGCCGCCGTCCTTTTCGATGAAGGCGCTGACGCGGCGGTCCTGCGGCAGCCAGTTCTGGGTGCCATCGTCCGAGCACGAGTCCTGCACGATGTGCTCGAGATGGACGCCTTCCTGATCGGCCACCGAGGCGATGCAGAGCTTGAGCCAGTTGGAACTACAGAAACTGGGCGTGATGATGGAGAATTTCATGCGGATTTGTCCCTGCGCCGGCTAAAAATCCTTGCGGCGGATTTTGAGCTGGATGGCTCCCGGAATCGCCCGTGGACTGACCAGGACCAGGTAGCCGCCCCCGCCCGCGCCCGATAGTTTCCACCCAAAAGATTTTCCGGCGTATTGTTTGATGGCTGCCCGGACGTTGCGGTCCATCATCCTTGGAAACATGCTGATTTGCGCCTCGAAGGAAGCGCGCATCTGCCGCCCAAATTCCTTCTCGTCCCGGGTTAGGATGGCTCGCCAGCAGCCATCCGCCGCGGCGGCCAGCGCGCGAACCCGCGCGGGCGTAATCCGGGCGTCTTTGCGAACCCGGAAATTGGACTTGCGCGGCCCCAGCGTGACCAGATGGAGGCGCTCTTCAAGCCAGCGCAGGATTTCCTCGTCGTCCACCGAGGCAATCTGGCCGGGCCAGTATTCGCCGTTGTAGTCCAAACGGTTCAATCCCGGATAAACGATGCCGATGGCATCCTGGGAGCCGGAAAATTCCTTGGTCCCGGGCGGGTTCTCGTAGGAAAAAAGCATCCGGGCCGTTTTCTCCCTGTCCCCGCAGGGAAGATCCGCCTGCCACAATTCGATGGCCCTCCGCCGCGAACTGGAGGCCATGCCACTGCGTTCGTTGAATTCCATCGTCGGCTCCACCGAAATGGTCAGCACCGGTCCGGCGCCGTGCCGGGATACAAACGCCTGGTCCAGCCAGCCGCCGGCAAGATCCAGGCGATAAGGAATCCGGCATTCCTTCCGCAAACTGGTGGTGGATCGGGCGGGAAGATGTTCCCGCGGATCGCGCCTGAGGACGACATATTCAATGCCAAGGCGCTGGCACAATTGCGCTTTGGCGGGCGTGTTGCCATCTTCGTTCACCACGAAGAAGGCGGGCGAAACCCGCCGCAACTCCTTCAGGAAATCCATGATGCCCGAACCGCTGTTGATATGGCACGCTTTCACGTGTTTCAACGCCTCGAGCAGGTATTTGCGTTCTTCCTGCGTGGTCACCGGGTAACGGCCTTTCAATTCCTTGATGGTCCGATCGGAACCGATCCCCACATGCACCTCGCCAAAGCCCGCCGCCTCTTCGAGAAAACGGACATGCCCGCTGTGCAGCATGTCGAAACAACCGGTGACGAAAACTTTTTTTGGGGGCATAAAAGAATATCAAATCTGAGCCGGGGAAGAATGGCCTGATTAAAACTGTTTTCCCAGCGCAACTCTCATCATAGGTTGCGCCATGATAAATCCCCTTGGCCGCCGGCAACAAGAAAATTTCCCCGCCCACACCAGCCAGGTTTTAAAAACAGCTTTTGGGGGGTCTGCCCCGCGGACTGGTTGCAAATGGTTTTTTAAATCCCGCCCGGTTCATATCCGGTTCCACCAGACGGCCGTGGGTTTGGGCACGTCGAAGCGCACGCGTTGCTCCGGGCTTGCCAGCGTGTAGATGGCATAACTGTCCGGCGGCAACGAAAAATGGCCGGCGGCCAGACGCCGCAGGCGGTGGTGCAGAATCCATAGCGGCTTCAATGCCCGGACCCATCCCGCCGGCATGGCCAGGGTTTCCTTGAATTCTTTGGCGGCGCTGGGACTAAGACACAGGTTGTCGCCCGTGTCGGTAAAAGCGGACAGAAAGCCGTCCATGACCTTCATCGGCACCTGGTTTTTCATCAGGGCCAGGACCCAATGCAAATCCCCCAGCACCCGCCAATGGGTGTCGAAAAAAATGCCCCGTTCGTGAATGACCCGCCGTCGGATGAACACCGAACTGGTCAGCACCGGAAAACGGAACCAGATATGATGTGGATGCGGCACCAGGGCCTGCCGGTGGCAGATGTATTTTCCCTCGCCGTCGGTGACGACGCTGCCGGCCAGCGCGACTTCGATTTCAGGATGCGCTTCAAAAAAATCGTGGACGGCTTTGAGCGCTCCGGGCAGGTATTGTTCATCGCAATTCAAATAGGCGAGAATGTCGTCCTGGGCGCGGCGGTAACCGCGGTTGACGGCGTCATACATGCCGCCGTCCTTTTCGATGAATGCCTTCACGCGCCGGTCTTGCGGCAGCCAGTTCTGCGTGCCGTCGTCCGAACAGGAATCCTGCACGAGGTGCTCCAGTTCGACCCCTTGCTGGTCGGCGACGGAGGCGATGCAGAGCTTGAGCCAGTTGGAATTGCGGAAGCTCGGCGTGATGATGGAGAACTTCATGGCGGGGTTTTTAACATTCGGCTTGGCAATTGGCAAACGTTGCTTGACACTAAACCGAGACGACCGGTTGAAATTCCGTTGAAACTTTGTTGGTTAAACTTTTGAACATTCGTTGCTGTAATATATTATGACGAATACCGTTCATGGTCGCACGGCTTGGCTGCGGGCTTATGTTTTTTTAATCGTTTACCTGATCATTGCCGGTTGGGGCTTGAGCGGGCTGAAAAAACTGGAGTGGATGGAATGGCTGAGTTTGCCCGGGATCTTGGCGGCGGTCGCCGTGGCCCGCCGGGAAGCCGGTTCCTGGACTCATTTGTTGACATCCGCCGGGGAACCACTGGCCTTCTGGCCGTTCATTTTGGTCGCGTTGCTGGCATTGGTGGCGGCGGTTGCTTATCCGCCCACGATGTTGGATGCGCTGACCTACCGGCTGCCCCGGATTCTTTTATGGTTGCAAGACAACCACGTGCATCACTTTCAGACGGCGGATACCCGGCTGAATTACATGCCACAAGGGTGGGGACTGGCGACACTGCCACTCATTCAACTGACGGGCGACCGGCTGGTTGCTTTTTGGAATTATGCAAGCTGGGTCCTGTTTTATTTCATCGCCTTCGACTGGGCTTTTGAAACCAGCGGCAGCCTCCTCAAAAGCCGCGCCATGGCGTTCATCGCCAGCGTCTCGACTTTTGCGGTGCTGCAAGCGTGTGAAGCCACCAGCGATCTGTTCGTGACGACGCTGGTACTGTTGAGCCTGCGTTTCGTGATGCAATTTGAACGCACCCGCGACTGGCGGGAAATTCCCTCGGCGGTGATTTGCCTGCTTCTGGCCGCCGATGCCAAACCTCATGTGATGGTGCTGGCGTTGCCGCTGGGGATCTGGTTTTGGATGTCGTTCTCGACCCCCTGGAAATCGTTCCGTTGGCGGTGGCTGCCGGGGTTGATTCCGTTATGGCTGGTTTGTTCTCCGGCGATAAGTTGGATAATGAACTATAGAACATACCACAGCTGGTCGGGAGAACGATTGAGCGCCTCGTTTTCCGGCAGCCCGGTGTGGAACGTATTGCTCGGAATGGTCATGACGCTCTGGCAAACGATGCAACCCCCCATCAATCCGCTGGCCTCGGCACTCAACAGCCGGCTGGACCCGGTCATTTCGCACCTTGGTGTCAGCAATCTGGTGCCGCTCTTCAATCTGAAAAGCCCGCCCCTCAGCCTAGTGGACGGGGCTTCGCTGGGCCTGGTGGTGTCCGTCCTGCTGGTCGTCGGTGTGGCTCTGGCCGTCCGGCGGGACCGGCAGTCGCTGTATTCATGGCGCGGTTGGGCAATGGTCGCCGGCCTTGCCGGTTTCTTGCTGGCCTTGTCGCAATTTGTTCCGGGTTCGGTGGGCCGCTCCTCTTGTGTATTCCTGTTTCTTGCCGTTCCACTGGCCATGACCGGCTGGAATTTGATGCGCCCGCGGGTTCTGCAAGCCAGCCTGTATCTTTGCCTGGCCAGCAGCCTGTTATCACTCGTGCTCAATCCCGAACGTCCGCTTTGGCCGGCTGTCCGGGTTTGCCGGGCATTGGCGGAGGCGCCGCGATTCAAGGGACTGGCCAAAGCCATGGAACCTTACTTGTTGATGCCCGAACGGGCGCGAACCGGAGAGGCGCTCGTGCAGGCCATTCCCGGTGACGAGCCCGCCGTGGTTGTGTTAACCGGGGAAGACCGTCCATTGCTGGCTCTTTTCCGCCCTTATTCACTGGGGCGCGACGTCCTGCTGCTCGCGCCGCATTCGGATCAACGGGAGTTAAACCGCTGGCAGGTTAATTATGTGATTGCCGGCGGCGGCGCGAAAGAAAAATACCCGGAACTTTGCAGTTACCTGGAACAATCCGGCGATTACGAACTGGTGTTCAGCCGCGATTATACCAGCAAACTGGTTCGTGGGGCGGAAACCTGGAAACTATTCCGGCGAAAAGCGTTGCTGCCCGTCTCGGCATACAAACCCGGGTGAATCATTGGCGACCGCGCCAATTCTGCTTCAACGAAACCAGGAGTTGTCTTGCATTGCCGTCCGGGCTTTCTACTCCGGATGTTCATTTTGCGAAGACGCTGGCATGCGGCTTGAGCGTTCCGCAGCCTGTCGCCGCAGTTGATAGAGTGATTCCTCCACCAATCTGCGGTTTACCCGTTGCAATTCGGCAATGATTGCCAAGGTCACACATCCGACGCCAAAAATCACCAAAACGGCCAGCAGGATGAGCGATGGGATGTAAGTCCGGCGTTCCGCCGAAGAAACCGGCGCGAGATAGACGAGGTAAAGAAAGCGCAAACCAATGAGAACCGCGCCGGCAAAATTGACCGCCGACAGCAGGCCGAAGAAGAAGCTGGGCCGGTAGTGGACAAACATCGTCACCATGGTGGCGCCGGATTTCCAGAGAAACTCCGGCGTGGACTTGAAAAGGCGCGATTGCCGGGTGGTTGAGTTCACCCGGATGTCAACGGAATCCACCCGCAACTGCGAATTCCCGGCCTGGATCAATGATTCCATGCAATAGGAAAACCGGGAGTAAATAATCAGCCGCAAGCAGGCTTCCCGTGAAAACGCGCGGAAACCGGATGGCGCGTCACGCACGCTGGTTTTGGAAAGCAGCCGCAAAGTCCAACTGCCGGCCAGTTGCAGCAGCTTCTTCAACGGGCTGAACTCCGGATGATCGAGGATCGGGCGGCAACCCACCACCATGTCCGCCCGGCGCTCCAGAATCGGCTCCACCAGCTTCGCAATATCGGCGCCCATGTATTGGTTGTCTCCATCCGTGTTGACGACAATATCCGCGCCAAGCGACAGCGCCTTCTCCACACCTGCCGCGAAGGCGCGCCCCAAGCCGCGGTTGGTGCCCAGGCTCAAAATGTGGTGGGCTCCGCACAATCGCGCCACTTCCACAGTCCGGTCCGTGCTGCCGTCATCCACCACCAGGATTTCAATCTGGTCAATCCCCGGAATGGATTTCGGCAAATCCCGAATCGTCTGCGGCAGGGTTTGCTGCTCGTTAAAGCAAGGAATCTGAATGACCAGTTTCATGTCGTGATAAAGACAGCTTCAAGCTAACCATCTGGAGTTTTGCTTCACAAGCACTTTGATGGTTTGATGCGGCTTATTTTTCATCACTCTTTGCCGACATGTTTTTTCGGGCCAGTTTCAAGCCGGGCAAATACTGGCCCACGAAGGGCATGCCGCCCACCGCCGGCAGCACGTAGCGCATCGTGCAAAGAATTCCCAGCGCCGCCGCCGCCGGCGCACTCAGATAAGGGTGGTAAAACAGGATCAAAGCCGCGTCCCGTGTGCCGATGCCCGCGAGCGTCAGCGGCAGCAAGCCCGCCAGGATCGCCAGGGGCGCCAGCGCCAGGTTGGCCAGAAACGGCGTGTGCGCCCGCAAGGCCAGAATGAACATCCAGATTTGCAGCAGATGCAGAAACCAGATGAACACCGAGGTCGCGCTCACCAGCGCCAGCCGGGCGCGGTCGCGCCAGAAGCAATCGTGCATTTCGCGCCAGGCCAGCCGCAATGGCTCCAGTTTCGCCCGCGCTTTGGCCGGGGCCAGCCGCGCGCCCGTCCGGAACGCCAGTTCGGCCAGCGTCGGGGAACCCAGCAGGATCAGTCCGGCCACCAGCCCACCAGTAACGCAAGCCGTCATAATCCAGAACAAAGCGTCTTTCTGCGGATACAGCAGCAACCCGAATGCGCACCAAAGCAGCAGCGAAAGCATGTCGCACGTTTTCTCGAACACCACCAGCGCAAACGCCAGGCTCGCGCTGGCATGGCCGCGCTCCTTGATGAACCACGCCTTGGCGAGGTCGCCCATCTTGGACGGCAGGACGAGATTCAGCACGCTGGCCACAAGGATGAGCCGGTTGGATTCTCCGATGCCCAGCCGCGCGCCGCCCGGCATCAACTGGTCCAGACGCCAGGCCGTCATTAACGTCAGCGGCACCACCATGCCGAGGCTCAACACCAGCCAGAGCGGGTCGCAATCACGAAAGACCGGACCCATCCGGGTGAAATCCATCCGCCAATAAATGATCGCCAGAATGGCCAGGCTGATTAGCAACGAGACGAAGTCGCTTCATGAAGTGGGATTAAAAACGCACGACGAATGTTTCGGAGCCCCGTCCTTTTTCGCGCAACGCGGCCAGCAAGTCCTTCCAGTTGGCGAACGGGCAACAGATTTGCGGCTTGGAACGAATTCGAGCTGGCCACGTAAATCGAAGTGCTGTCCGGCGAGGCGATGATGGCGACTGGCCGGCCCGCGCTGTGAAGGTCAATTTCATCCGTGATTTCGATGGCGCCAGCTCCGAACCGGATGGTCCGGGCAAAGGTGGCGTTCGTGGCGGCCTTGCCCGTGATGAACAGTTTTTGAATCAGCAGCCGGAGCCAGTTTGGATTGCACCGGCCGATCGTCAACGCCAGCAGCCGGAACACCATCTGCTTGGCCGGAGTCATGAGCGGCGCGCGGCGGCGGCACAGGACGCCGCGAATGGTCAACGTTCGCGCGTCCGCGTCCCACTTCACGGCATTCGCACGATTGACGAGATGCGCCACCAGCACTGTCGCCATCCTCCAACTGCACCATCGGCCCGGTGTCGGCATAAATCGGGCCGGTCTCGCCCGTCACCTTGATCACCCCGCCCTTGTGCGCCGCCACCACCGCGCATCGGCGCGCATCGCGTTCCACCAGCAGGCCCGCTTCGGCAAACCACGCCGTTTGCGGTTCGCTTAAACATGCGACCTGGCTTCGTCCCGGAACGTCCGCGTAGTCGCGCCAGGCCTGGAACCAGTCATAAACGTAGTGGGCGCACATGCGATTGTCGTCGTTGAAATACCGCGTGCGGCAGGGCAGGGCCTTGCGGAGAAACAGTTCGGCCATCTGTAACGCCTTCGGACTCTCGCGGGCGAGCAATTCCATCCCATGCGGATAAAAATGATGAGTGTTGCGGCTGCCGTATTCGCCGCCGTACGAGCCGTCCGGATGCATGAAGTGCGCGGCAAATTGCACCGCGCGTTGCAATGGCTCCGTCAGCCGCGCGTCACCGGTTTTCTGCCGCAGTTTCGCCAGAAAGGCAATCGTGCAGGTTTGATAGCCGGGATCGGCTCCCTCGTATTCCTGGAACCATCCTTCGCTGTGCTGCCACGACAAAGCCCGGTCGCGCAAGGCCTCCATGCCGCCGCGGAACCGCGCCTCGCCGGTCAGTGTGTGAACATTCTGAAGCGCCAGCGCCCCCAGCGCCTGGTGATTGGCCAGCTTGCCGGACTCCTCGTGGTTCAACAGCCAGTCGCCCCGCCGCGCGAAGAATGACGGCAACGCATCGTCCTTGAGTCCGATCAATTGGTAACTCTCCGTCGTGGCATAGAGCGAGAACGCCGCCGCGCCCCGCGCCTTCTCGAAGGGAAAGTAGTCGTCGCAGGAGCCGTCCGGGCGCGCGGATTTCGCGGCAAACCGCAACGACGCCTCGATCAGTTCGCGCAGGCGCGGATTTTTGAAAAAGGGATTTTGCGGATGTTCCGTGGCCCACGCCAGCGCCAGCACCAGGACAAATTCCTCGTTCATGCCGCAGGGAAAATCCGCCGTCCGGTAATGCCAGTGCTCGCGGTCAAAACAGCCGTGGGTGGGGCTGAACGGATTGCGGTCGAGCATCTGCAAAATCCGCGGGACCCCGCGCACCGCCTCGAAGAGATACCAGTCGCGGTGGCCGGCGGGCGGCTGCTCAAACACAGGGAATGTGATGGGTGCGGTCATTCGGTTTTCAACGCGCCGTCCGGAACCGCTGCGCCGTAGGGCGACCGCTGTGGTTTGGCATAGACGGTTACGATTTCCATGCCCTGCGCCGACGGATTGAACTGGCGGGCAACCTCGAATCCTTTCAACGGCTGAAAATCCTCCGCCTGAAACGAATCGGCGCTGGACACGTGGCGTTTGGAACTGCGCGGCGCCGGCAGAAATTTCGCCCCGGCGGGTAAATTCGTGAACGCGTCCACCACGCGAAGGGTGTCACTGCTCCATTTCAACGTCCGCCGGAATCCGATTCGGCTCCGCGCTTTTTCAAAAATCAGTTTCTTTTTCAACGCGCCGATCAGCCGGCGGCCCGCAACCAAACTGGCGATTCGCAACGCCATGTGCCGTCCGGGCGTGCTGGCGACCTCCTTGTGTTCGTATAACGAGCCTTCCACCCAGAGCTGGCTTTTGCCCTGGCCGTATTGCCAATCCCCGCTCCACCAGTGCGAAATGAACTGGCGTCCCCCCGCCTCCACCATCCAGCCAAAATCGCAAACCCAACTGTCTCCGGCATGTTGGCTGAAAATCCCCCCTTTTCGCAAAGTCACCAGCAATGTTTCGCCGCCGTCCATCCGGCACAGAAAATGTCCGCTCGCCATCAACCGCTCGGTGGGGGGTCCGGCGCTGGCGGAACCGGCAGACTCAACCGCCGGGATGTTCGGCGACTGCTCCAAAAATCGCACCGCCCGGAAGAGCGATTGGCCGAGGTAGTGGCAGACATACCGGTCATCAACCGCATTGAAGAAATGCGCCGGGTCGCCCGCGCCGCCAAAAAGCCGCCCGACCAGTTCCACGCATTCCGTCGCCGGCCGTTGCAGCGCCGCCCGCACCAGGCCGTACGGCACGAGATAATCCGTGTTCCGCGAGTTGTGCATCCCGATGCTGCCGGCGGGCGTGGCGGCGGTGAAAAGCTTGATGCAAGCCACGGCGCGATCAATCGCAGTCAAAAAACGTTCGTCACGGGTAACATCGAACAAATCCCAAAGACAGTCCACCGTAACGGACAAACAACCGAGATCCGGCCCGCCATATTCCTGGAACCAGCCTTCCTGGGTTTGCAAAGCCAGCGTTCGCGCCACCAGCGATTCAAAACCGGCATCGGACACCAGGTCCGGTAAAACCTCCCGGCACCACGCCAGCGCCGCGAGTCCGGCGGCCTGCTGACTGGCCGCCTGCGATTCGAAGCGGCGCTGCAACTGCCGACTCGCCACCGCCGCACCGGCGCGAACTTCTTCCACCGGCGCCACCCCCTCCGCCACGAGTTTCATGACCGCCAGCAGGGAAAAGGCCGGCGGCGGATAACCCTGTTCCCAGGGATAATACTCTTCAAACGCGCCCCGGCGGGTGGCGCGCGCGTTCCAGAAACGGCAGGCGGCGGCGGCCAGTTTTCTCAACCCTTCGCGTTGTTCCCCAGGCGCGGCCAAGTGCGAGGCCAGTTGAAGCGTGTAACCGCCCTGCTGAAGGATAATCGAGGGAAAGTCCCGGATGCGGTAATGCCACCAATCACGATCAAAGCAGCCGAAGCGCGGCGACGAGGGATCGCGGCACACCTGGGTCAGCAGCCGCGGCAGCCAAAGCCGCGCGACCTGGCCGAGCGCGTCCGAGACCGGAGCCTGGGGCAATGTCATGGGCTGCAACCTTAGACCCCGAAAGCCCGTGTGACAAGAATTGCCAATGCTCACCGTGACGGGCGAAACCGCTGCGCGATGGGAATGCGCCGGCCCAGGCCGAAGGCGCGCGGCGAAACTTTCAATCCCGGCGCGGCCTGGCGGCGTTTGTATTCGCTGAACGTGACCTTGTTGATCACGTCGTTGACCACCGCCGCGTCGAACCCCCGCCGGATGATTTCCTCCTTGCCCAGATTTTTCACGACGTAGGCGTCCAGAATCTGGTCCAGCGTTTCGTAGGGCGGCAGCGAATCCTGGTCCGTCTGGTTGGGCCGCAACTCCGCGCTCGGCGGTTTGGTGATGGAAGCTTCGGGGATGATGATTCGCTCCCGATTTATCCAGCGCGCCAGTTTGTAAATGTCCGTTTTGAAAACATCCGCGATCACCGCCAGCGCGCCGCACATGTCGCCGTAAAGCGTGCAGTAACCGACGGCCATTTCCGACTTGTTGCCGGTCGTCAGCACCAGCGCCCCGAATTTGTTCGACAGCGCCATCAGCGTGACGCCGCGCAGCCGCGACTGGACATTTTCCTCGGCCTCGTTTGGCTTGGTTCCGGCAAAAATCTTCACCAACTGCTTTTCGACCGATTGAAAGACGGGTTCAATCGGCAAAACCTCGTAACGGATGCCCAGATTTTTGGCGAGCGCCCCGGCGTCGCTCAAACTGCCTTCACTCGAATAACGCGCGGGCATGGAAACTCCCAGAACCTTGTCCGGGCCCAGCGCCTCCGCCGCGAGCACGGCCACGAGCGCGGAGTCAATGCCGCCGGACAAGCCGACAATCACCGACTGGAAACCGCACTTGTGAACGTAATCGCGGATGCCCAGCGACAGCGCGGCAAACAATTGCTGCTCGCGCGCGGGCCATGGTGGTGGGGCGAGGCTACTGACGAGCCGGCTCGCGGGGACGCTCGCCCCACCTGATTCCAAATCCACCACCAGCACGTCCTCGGCAAATCCTTTTCCGAGCGCGAGGACTTCGCCGCGCGCATCCAGCGTGACGCTGTGGCCGTCGAAAATCAATTCGTCGTTGGCGCCGACAAGATTGACCTGCGCCAGCGGCACGCGCTCGTCGCGCGCCACGCGCTGGAGCATCGCCAGCCGCGTGCGTTCCTTGCCATCGTGCCACGGCGACGCGGAAAGGTTGAGGATGATCTCCGCGCCCTGGGCGATGAGTTCCTTGACGGGGTCGCGGCGATAAAGCCGTTCCGGCCAGAAATCCTCGTCGTTCCAGATATCCTCGCAAATGGTGATGCCGAGTTTGCGGCCATTGAACTCGAAGGGCGCGGCGCTTTTGGCGGGTTCAAAATAGCGGTCTTCGTCAAAAACGTCATAGGTCGGCAGCAGGCTCTTGTGCGCACGCCAGATGATTTTGCCGTTTTGCAAAACGGCTGCGGAATTGCGGAGCGCGCGTCCCGGACGCTCGGAATTTTCGCCGACGCAACCGACGCACAAGGGAACGGGGCCGATGCTTTTGGCGGTTTCGGCGAGCGCGGCGAGACTGGCCTGAACGAAATCAGCGCGCAGGAGCAGATCGCGCGGCGGGTAGCCGCATAAAAACAATTCCGGCGCGATGATGAATTCCGCGCCGAGCGCGCGGGCTTTTTCGCAGCCGGCCAGCAGCTTCCGGCGGTTGGCGGCAAAGTCGCCGACGGTCGAGTTGAGTTGGAGCAGGCCGATTTTCAACGGAACCAGAATAGTTGCCGCCGGCGGTTTCGCAAAGCTTTATCCCCAAAGCAGGCAAGGAATGGGCGCGTCCACGTACTGGCACCGATCTGTAACGGCAGGCATCCTTGCCTGCCGTGTCCGGCGGCATCTTGCCGCCCGGTGCATCGCCACACCGAACGGCGAGGTGCGCATGAAAGAATGCCTCCAGCACAAACACCCGGCTGGAAGCCGGGCGACACGGCAGCCAGGATGGCCGCCACTGCGAGCGCCTCCGGATTCGCCTGATTCGAAGCGGACGTTACTGGTTCCGCACGAATAATTTTCCCGGCAATTGCTTGACCACGCGCTTCATCTCCAGACCCAGCAACGCCACGCTCACCGCCGAACTCGGCAGGCCGCTGCGCCGGATGACTTCGTCAATGGACGATTCCTCGTGGCTCAATGAATCGTAAACCAGTTTTTCGTTTTCGGATAATTCCAGCGCCGGCAGCACGCCGGTCTCGCCCGGCGACGCCGGGCGGTTGCTCGCCGGGAACAAATACTCGAACTCGCTTAAAATGTCCTCCGCGCCCTCGCACAGCTTCGCGCCTTTTTTGATCAGGTCGTGACAGCCCTTGCTGCGCGGCGAATCAATCCGTCCGGGCACGGCGAAAACCTGCCGGCCGTATTCCGTCGCAAAATTCGACGTGATAAGCGCGCCGCTGTTCAGGTCCGCCTCGACCACCACCGTGCCGAGCGTCATGCCGGCCACGATGCGGTTGCGGATGGCGAAGGATTGCTTGTCTGCGTTGCGGTTGAAGGGATATTGCGTGATAACCGCGCCGGATTCGGCAATGCGCTCGAACAAATCCCGGTTCTCCGGCGGGAATACGATGTTGATGCCGGTGCCAAGCACGCAAACCGTCCGGCCTTTCGCCGCCAGCGCGCCCTGATGCGACGCCGTGTCAATCCCGCGCGCGCCGCCGCTCACCACCGTCACGCCCACGTAGGCCAGTTGATAGGCCAGCTTGCGCGCGGTCTCGATGCCGTAATGCGTCGTCATCCGCGAACCGACCATCGCCACGGCATTTTTGTCCTTCGCGGTCAGCGCACCTTTGACGTAAAGCGCCAGCGGCGGGTCGTAGATTTGCCGGAGCGACGCGGGATAATCCTCGTCGCTTTGAATCAAAACGTGGCATCCGAATTCCTGGATGCGCTTCAATTCGCCGGCGAGGTCAACGGTTTTCTCCCAGCCGGCAATCGCCGCGGCGGTTTCGTCGCCGATGTTGCGGACGCGGCGCAGTTCGCCTGGGGACGCCTGAAGAATCTTGGGCGCGTCGCCGAAATGTTCCAGCAGCAGCCGGGCGCGCACCGGCCCGACGTGCTCGATGAGATTCAGCGCGATGAGTGCTTCCCTTGAGTCCATGCCAAATTAAAGAGTTTCAAGTTTCAGGTTTCAAGTTCCAATTGACGGAATACTGAAGCGGCCGGACAATGTCGCGGAGCGACGCGGGAAATTAGCCAGCTACGGAGTGGCTGGTGTCGGTGGGCAAAATAAATTCGTCCCGCAAGGGACGGTGGAATGTGTTTTTTCCGTCGTCCCTTCAGGACGCAATGATTTGCGGACAGTGTTCCAGCCACTTCGTAGCTGGCTAATTTCCAGCGCTCCTTCGGAGCAAAAGAACGCACGGCAGGAATTGTTTGGCGCTGGACACAAACTCGCGCCGGGAATAGGGTTTCAACGTGAAACGAGCCAGACTGCAAACCAAGCCGTCCAATAACTGTTAGGCAGGCATCGGCACATGAAACCATTCTGGAGACAATTCGCGGGCATCGGAATCGTGTGGGCAATCTTGATGCCGGTTTTTCTGCTTCACCTGGAACTCAGAGATAGTCAGTCCATAAAGCTTAACCTCATGGCCCAGAATCTGCACAGTTCGTTACCCAAAGAACCAGCGAGCGATAAGATGTTTGTCAGCTTGCCAGCACAGGGTGTATCCAATTGGGCGGATGTGATACATGACCTCGCAGTGACAGAAGATCGTCATTCAGAAATGTTTGCCGTTGTCACTTCGATTTCATCGATTGCCATTATTATTTTGTCCGTTTGCATATTGATGAACAAGAGAGATGGCAACACTGCCGCCTAACCAGACAGGCTGCAAACTTCCTGCGCCTGTTTCCCAAGATTGATTGCGCGGCGGCTTCCTGCTATTGAATCTGTGTGCCTGATCCCAGCCTGCTCATCCTGATTCCGGCTTACAACGAGGAGCGCCGCATCGAACCGGTGCTGCGCGACTACGCGCAATTCTTTGGCACGCATTATTCCGGCAAATTCCAGCTCGTCGTCGTGCTCAATGGCTGCACCGACAACACGCTCGGAGTCGTCCAGCGCGTCGCGGCGGAATTCCCGGCGATTCGGGCGCTGGAATTCAAGGAGCCGATTGGCAAGGGCGGCGCGCTTATCGAAGGGCTCAAGCTCGCGTCTGCACGCGGATTTGATCGGTTACGTGGATGCCGATGGCGCGACACCGCCGCGCGCGTTTCTGGATTTGGTCCGGCACATTGGCGCGGCGGATTGCGTCATCGGTTCGCGCTGGCTGCCGGGCGCGGTCATCCACCAGTCGCAGACGGGCAACCGCCAGTTCGCCAGCCGGGTTTTTCATCTCATCGTTCAACTGCTGTTCTGGCTGAACATCCGCGACACGCAGTGCGGCGCGAAGGTGATGAAGCGCGAGGTCGTGGAAAAGATTCATCCCTTTCTGCGCATCGCCGACATGGCGTTCGACATAAATCTCCTCGTCGCGCTCAAGCGCGCGGGTTTCCACATCCAGGAAGTGCCGACGGAATGGACGGACCAGGCGGGTTCCAAGGTGGCGTTGGGGCGCTCATCGTTGACGATGTTTCTGTCCGTGTTGCGGGTGCGGTTGATTTACTCGCCATTCTACCAGCTGCTCCGTCCTCTGCGCCCGCTGGAGGGATGGGTTTACACCAAGCTCCGCGCCCCGAGACCGTTGCCGGGACCGGATGCGGAAAAGCGAGGATAGCGGATGGAAGATGGAGGATTGAGGCCGATCCCAACGGCGTTGCCATTTTCTATCCTCCATCCTCCATTTTCGCTTTTCCTTTCACGCCCCAGGTGAACCACGCGCAGAGGAGAAACAGCAGCAGGTTAAACGCGCCCAGTGTTTGCAGCACGATTTCGAGCCGACCCGGAAAGTGGTTCAGCATCAGCGGCAACGCGAAGCCATAGGCCACCGCCAGCGCCACCATGAACGGCACCACCCGGAATTTCAAGCGCGCCAGCAAATCGTTCACCAGCACGTTCGCCATCGCCAGCGGCACCATCGCGCCGGCATACCACGGGATCAGCGCCATCGTCCCGGCGAGATCACCGGATTTATAGATGATTTTCACCAGCAGCGGCCCGACCAGCCACAACCCCGCCATGCCGCAGATGCCGAACCCTGCCGTGCCCAACACCACCAGTCCGAACAAATTATTTTTTTCGGACTTTGCGTTCGCATGCACAATTTTCGGAAACATCACCGTTGCCAGCGGCAGCACCAGCCACAACAGGCCGCGCGACATGGTGCCCGCCGCCACATAAGGTTTCATCGCCTCCGGGCTGAAATAAGCCTTGGCGAACATCGTGTCCGAGGTAAACATGAACTGGCACGCGCCAAAACCAAAAACCAGCGGCAGCACCTGCCGCCGCAAACTTTTTACATCAAACGGTTCCGCCGGCGCCGACCACAAATCCCGCGTCCGCCAGATGGCAATCATCGCCGTCATCCCGATTCCGATGAGCGCGCCTGCGATCATGCCCGCCGCGCCGAAACCCAACGCCAGCACAAATAACGCCGCTAATCCCAAACGTCCCACGCTGCCGAGAAGGGACGACCAGCCCAGCCAGAAAAAATCCTGGCGCCCTTGCAACACCCCGCTGAACAGCGGCACCCATAACGAAATCAGCAGCAACGGCAGCATCACCAGCAAACCCGCCGCGCCCGGCAACTGCCAGCGCTGGACAATGGCGCCCTGAAACAAAAAAACCGCCAGCGCGCCCAGCGCCCAAATGATGAACGTCCACAGCCACACCAGCCGGATCATGCCCGCCAGTTGCCGTTCCCGGCCGTTCGCCAGCGCCAGCGCCGCCTGCTGAGCAAACACCATCTGCAACGGCATGGTCGGCAGGCACGACACCACCATGAGCAGCGCGACGAACGCGCTGTATTCCGAGTCGGGTATGAGTTTGTTGAGCGGATGCACTCCCAACGTCATCGCGCCGCCCACAATGTTCGCGACCATCAACCAGCCGCTCTGGCGAAAAAACGCCGCGTGCGGCTTGTGGTCAACCGTCGGAATGGCTTCAGTGTTTGCCGTGGACATGAGCGTTGGACAATACGCTGCCGGCCCCGTTCAGGGAAGCGATTTCAGAAAGTTCAACAGCAGGTTTTTCCCGCGCTCCAGCGAATCCAGCGAAATCCACTCGTCCGCCGTGTGCGCCTGCGCGATGTCGCCCGGACCGAACACCACGCTCGGAATGCCCCCCGCCGCCAGCACCGCCGCGTCGCAGAAAAAATCAACGCCCGCGGGCCGCCTCTGGCCGGCGCTTCGCAAAAATTGCCGGACCAACGGCAGCTTCGGATTTGTTTCCAGCGGCAGACAGGGCGCGAGCTTCTTGCTGGACAATTTTTACAGCCAGTTTTTTCGGCGCGCAGCAACGCGGCGATCTCGCGCCGCACGCCGGATTCCGTTTCGCCCGGCAGCGTGCGCCGGTCAATCGTGATCGCGCAGCGGTCAGGCACGATGTTCGGCTGGGTGCCGCCGGATATCGTGCCCACGTTCACCGTCGCCGTGCCCAGCAGCGGATGACGGCGGCGGCGCAATCGCGCCGCGTAAACCGTTTCGAGCAGGTCCACAATGCGCGCCATTTCGTGAACGGCGTTCTGGCCAAGCTGCGGTGTCGCGCCGTGCGCCGCCCGGCCGCGCGTTTCGAGTTGCAGCCACAAACTGCCTTTGTGCGCGGTGACCACCTGCAATCGCGTCGGTTCGCCGACGACAGCCAAAGTGGGACAGGCATCTTGCCTGTCTCCAGCTTCTTGGAAGAACGGAGACAGGCTGGAAGCCTGTCCCACAAGTGCCCGCGAACCGGCCTGCGCATTCTCCTCATCCACCAAACCGGCAAATATAATTTCAGTTTCCTGCGGGCGCGATTTCATGTTCGCCAGTTCGCACAGCGCGGTGAGCATGGCGGCAACGGAGCCTTTGGTGTCGCAGGCGCCGCGCCCGTACAGCCGGCCATTTTTCCGGCGCGGAACGAATTGCGAATCGCCGGCGCCGACGGTGTCGAGGTGCGGCGCGAGCAGGACGGTCTGGTGGATTTTACCCGGCGGCGGCAACCGGACGATGACATTGGAACGAGTTAAACCGGTTTCTTCTGTTCGGTGGGGCGAGCGTCCTCGCGAGCCGGAATGGCCGTCTGCAAGGACCGGCTCGCCGGGAGTCTCGCCCCACCTTTTGGACTCAACGGGCGAAACCTTTTGCAATTCAACTTCGAGTCCGGCGCGGGCCGCCACTGATGCCAGAAAATCCGCCACATTTTTTTCACCATAATGGCGGGCTTGCCGCGCCGCAGCCCCGCCTTGCGGGGCGAAGGCGGGATTCACGCTGGGCAGCGCGATGAGTTCGGCCAGGAGTTTTTCCGTGCGCGTCATGGCTTCAGAGTGGCACAGGCTTCCAGCCTGTGAAAAGGAATTACTCCACAGGCCGGAGGCCTGTGCCACTTTCTTCTCGGCATAAAACTTTACAGCGGTAATCTGATGGGAATATGGCAAGTTTAGTTTGGAACAGAGAATTTGAAGAGGCGTATTCCAATCCATACGAATACGGAGCTCAAGAACAATTCGTTCGAGAAGCTAAAAAAGTTCTGTCACGACTTTGCAAAGGTCTTGGGAAATACAATCTGTACTTTAGCCGTGATGAAACCAGCCTTCGAAAGGCGGCTTGGATGCTACATAACGACGCACTGGACGCTTTGCGAGAAGCGTTAGCCTTGCTGGAAAAGAAAAAGCATAAACTTGTTAGTCGGATATTCCGCGACGTTTGGGAATCTTCCCAATTGGTAGAATATTTTCTTTCGAACACCCCTCAAAGCCAGAGCGATCTTAACAAATGGTTCGCCAACGAAGTAATCAGCCACAAAACGATTCGAGAACGGTTGAAAAAAATTGGGAAAGAGGCTGAGGCCGAGCAAAGGAGGCAACGACAGCGAGAGCTTTCAAAATTCACACACCGAACTTACCGAGCGTTGCTGAAAGGTTACAGCATCGGTGGAGATGACAAAATAGTTTACGACGGCTACGAGAAATACTCCGTGTTACCGCACACAATGTCGGCTTATTATGCAATTTTGGGAGACCTGATTATCCAAAGTTCGGAATCTATAAAACTTTCAAGACTTATCCCTGCGAAAGAAATTGAAAAAAATTGGAAACAAAGTTTGGAAAAAACAACGGTTCCTAGAAAGTTCGCGATGCAAGCATGAGCATGCCCGAACGGCTTCCATTGGCAGCACGGTCTTAAATTTTCAAACAATCTCCACCGGACACTTCGGCAGCGCGTCGAGAAAGGCCTGGCCGTATTGCTTGGTGAGCACGCGGTCGTCCAGCACCACGATGATGCTGGTATTGACATTCTGCCACAAAAGGAATACTTTTGACGCATGGAAACCGTCACGTTAAAAATGGAGCGGAAGCACATCACGCTGCTAAAGGAGCGGGCCAAATCGCTTGGCCGTTCGCGGGCGGCGGTGGTGCGCGATTTGATTGACGAGCATCTTGGCCAAAAAAAGCGCCCGTCGCTGCACGATCTAGCCAAGGATTTTTGCGGCAGCATCTCCGGCCCGACAGATATGTCCACGCGGAAGCTCATCGGTTATGGCCGCGACTAAAGTGCTGCTCGACGCCGGCCCGCTGATTGGCTACCTGAATCGCAAGGATCAATATCACGGATGGGCGGTTGAAAGTTGGGCGGCGTTGAGCGAACCTTTGTGGACTTGCGAAGCGGTTTTGTCCGAGGCGATTTTCAACTTGCAGTCGGAAGGAACGAGTTTGGATTCGATTCTTTATTATCTCGAATCTGGAATTATCCGTCTGGATTTTTCCGTGGAAGAAAATCGCGCCGACGTTTTGAATCTTCTGCGTAAATACGCCGACCAGCCGATGAGTCTGGCCGATGCGTGTCTCGTTCGCATGGCGGAGTTGCACGACAATTGCCAGATTTTCACGACGGACAGGGATTTTCTGATTTATCGGCGCAAAGGGCGAAGCGTCATTCCCCTGATTGCGCCGTTTACATGATTTTTTCCTCGCGTCCTGCGCGCGAATTTTTTTCAAACGATCTCCACCGGGCATTTCGGCAGCGCGTCGAGAAAGGCCTGGCCGTATTGCTTCGTCAACACGCGGTTGTCCAGCACCACGATGATGCCGGTGTCGGTTTTGGTGCGGATCAACCGGCCCACGCCCTGGCGGAATTTCAAAATCGCTTCCGGTAATGAAAATTCGCTGAAGGAATTCCCGCCGTGCGCTTCAATCGCCTCGATGCGCGCCTCGATGAGCGGATGGTCGGGCACGGCGAACGGCAGGCGGGTGATGATGACGTTGCTCAAGGCCTCGCCCGGCACATCCACGCCCTGCCAGAAACTGTCCGTGCCGAACAGCACCGAGTCCACGTCGTCCTTGAATTTTTCGAGCATGGTCGAGCGGGGCGTGCCCTTGCCCTGCACCAGGCACGCGACGCCCAGCTTGTTGAAAAACGGCTCCATCCGCTCGGCGACCTCCTGCATGAGCTTGTAATTCGTGAACAGCACAAACGCCTTGCCGTGCGTCTGCTTCACGAAATGTTCGATCCAATGTTCGAGCGCATCGGCGTAACCGGCCTCACGCGGGTCGGGCATTTTGCTGGCGACGAACAATTTCATCTGCCGCTCGTAATCGAACGGCGTGCCGACCTGCAATTTTGTCGCGGACTCCGCGCCAACCCGTTTTACGAAATAGCCGAGAGAGTTTTCAGTTTTCAGTTTCAAGTTTTCAGCCGGGCCGCGCTTCGTGGTTTCACTTGAAACTGAAAACTTGAGACTTGAAACTCCCAGAGTGGCGCTGGTCATGATGATGCTGGTGTCGCTCTCGAACAAACGCCGGCGCAAAAATTCCGCCACGTCAACCGGCGCGGCGTTCAAGGCGAGATTTTTATGCGCCTTGCCGCCGCGTTCCACCCAGTAAACGTGCTCCGGCGCGCTTTGTTCGAGGAACGCCTTCACCTCGTCGCGCAATTCGGCCAGGCGCCGGTTGCACTCGACCAGTTCCTGACCGATGTCCTTGTCCTCGCTCAATTTGATCAGGTCGCCCACGGCCTCGCGCAGGCGCTGGATTGGCAGCGTGACATTGTCCTTCACCAGTTCCGCGCGGCGGATGCGAAGTTCGGTCCACGCGCGCCGGCGTCCGCCGCCTTCGCCGCCGCCGAAACTGTCGCGTTTGGTGTTTTGCTGGATTTCCTCGCACGCGGCCTCGACGTTCTCGAAAAACGTGTCCGCTTCGCTCAAAATGTCCGCCACGAGTTTTACCGCGGCGCCTTTGCGCAACGTGGCGAGCAGGCCCTTTTCCGTGCGCGGATTCCACAGCCGGTTCAGCGCGTAACGCACCTGGCCGCTCGACACACTCAGGCCGATGTGCCGCGACGCCACGCGTTCCATCTGGTGCGCCTCGTCAAAAATCACGAAATCATTTTTGAAAAGGATGCCGCCCGCGATGTCCTCGTCCACGCCGCCGAGCAGCGTGAAAAACAGCGTGTGGTTCAACACCAGCACGTCGGACGACAGAATGCGGTTGCGCGCCCGCTGGAAGAAACAAACGCCGTGGTCCTTGGCGAAATCGGACGGATGCCCGCAGATTTTCGGCGAACACAGTCCGCGCTCGGAACAAACCTGCGCCCACACCTTCATGTCCGGCTCAATGTCGAAATCCGACAGGCTGCCGTCCGTGGTTTCCTTCGACCATTCGTAGATGCGCTGGAGTTCCCCGGCCTCGGACGGCGTGAACAAATTGCCGGATTGCTGCAGGGCCTTGTGCAGGCGGCGCGTGCAGAGATAATTCGCGCGGCCTTTGAGCATGATGAAGTTGAATTTCACCGGCACGGCGAGTGCGCCGAGCACATCTGCGAGCATCGGCAGATCCTTTTCCGTGAGCTGCTCCTGCAAATTGATGGTGTGGGTGGAAACCACCGCTTTCTTCTTCCGCGCCACGGCGAACAGAATCGCCGGAATCAAATACGCGAGCGATTTGCCGACGCCCGTGCCGGCCTCGACGGCGAGATGTTCGCCGTTTTGCAACGCCCGCGCCACCGCCGCGGCCATTTCCTGCTGCTGCGGGCGAAATTCAAAATTCTTCGCCTTCGACAAAATGCCCGTCGGCGAGAAAATTCTTTCGACCTGTTTTACCAGATCCATGCCCGCGCCGGCTGGCTGATGTTCGATGACGCTAATCACGGTGTGTGAATATGCTGATGGGTGGTTTCCGCGGCGAACAAAAAAACCAGTATTCCCAGGATTGCCGCCGGTTCTTACCCGACAAAGTTTTGGATTGCAGTGGCAGAGCGCAGCGGCGTCACCGCTTTCCGCGCTCCCGGTTGCTTCCAAAAGCGGCGTGGCGCTCCGCTTCCCGCCGCAGTCCAAAATCTGTGGTTGCGGCTTTGTCGCGCCAGCTTCATCTGTGTCCATCCGTGGTAAAATTAAATAGATACGGCCAAGGCGGTTTTCGCCCCCAAGCAGTCAACAGGCGAACCACCGTCTTAATGATAAACCGGGCACTTATGGTATCATGTATGCTGCCAATTGAGTGTATAATGGATGATTGGCCGGCAGAAAGCCCCCGGCATTAAGCCGATATATGAGGATGGATTTTCGCGCAGACACAAGAATGGGTGATGGCAAGCATTCAAACACCATGCGAAAGCAGGTTTTCTCATTCTTATCTGGTCAGGAAAGGCCAAGCCAGTGGTTGGCCGGCCCGGTCGCGTGCCTGCTTTTCGCCATGGTGCCGGCGGTTTGGGGCCAGACCGTGGACCCACTGCCCATGTCCACCAAAATTCTGACCAACATTACCGAGATTTGGACCGTACCGCCCGAGCATCAGAATGAAGAGTATCGGATTCGAACCGAGGCGGTGATTTATTACATTGATACGAACTGGGACAACGTCTGGGGAGAATGCCTGGGGAATTACACATGGATGCCCCTCAGCGAATCGCCAACTCCCTTAAAAGCCGGCCAGCGGGTCGCCATTGACGGTGTGATCGTACCCCTGCGACAAAAGTTTGTTTGGGATAAAACCAAGATTCACATCCTCGAAGAGAATGCGGGGCTTAAAGCCGAACCGGTGTCCGACCCGGTCAAAAATGCCCAGGAATTGAAGGGTCATTCGATATCGGTGGAAGGCCTGATTGACAAACTGATGGTTGATCCAACGCACGGCATAATCAATTTTCTTTCCGGCAACTTCATGGCCTATGCCTATGTGTTGACGGGAGGCAACAGTTTGCCGCTTCATTTCAAGGAGGGCGATTTCGTTCGCATGAAATGTGTCTATTCTCCCCGGTTCGATCGCGACGGGAATCTGAGCATCCTGGAATTGTGGGTGAACAGCCCGGCGGACATCGAAGTCATTGGCTCGTTAAAAACCGACGCGCGCTTCGATATTCCGATTACTTTGAGCGATAAGATTATGGCGGACCAACCCACAGGGGCCACGGTTCGGGTGGAAGGCGTCGTGCATAGCTACGAACCGGGCAACTGGGTCACCCTTTGGGATGCCACGGGACAAATCATGGTTCAGAGCAAACAAGGCCAGGTGCTGCGGTTCGGGGATCGAGTCGAAGCCATTGGTCGTCCTGATCTAAAGGGGGTGCAGCCCTTTGTGCTCAATGGATTGTATCGGCTGATCGCAACAAACAACTCAATCGTTTCCGCCTTGATGACGGCCACCAATCCCTTGCCCTTGCGCCTGACCGAGCAAATTCGGGGTTTAAGCCCTGAAGAAGCCGGCCGCCATTTGCCCGTTCGTCTTCGCGCAATAGTGACTTGGACGGGTTCAAACGCCCCCTTTGCCTGCGTGCTGGATGCCAGCGGTGGGATCCGGGTGATGAATCCGAAATGGGACGAACCCGACTCCGCGAAACCGGGAATGGTTGTGCTGCTGGACGGTGTGACGAGCGAGGGGGATTTTGTGCCCGTGATCACCAACGCCGTCCTGCGCCGGACCGGATGGTGGAAGGTGGAAGATCGGCGCCTGGTGACGCTCGACCAAGCACTCACCGGAGTGGAGGAGGGCAATTGGGTGGAAATGCGCGGATATGTCCGGGATGTAATACACACCAACGCTCTGACGCGTTTCGATTTGAGCACGTCAAGCGGAGAATTCCAGGCGTGGACTCCAATCTGGCATCCGTTCGATTCGCTTAAAGGCTCCATCATTCGTGTGCGCGGGATGTGCTCGGCAGTTGCCAACGCGCGGCATCAATTGACGGGGATTCAGATTTGGGTGCCGGATGGACAATCCATCGAGACCGAAGAATCCGCGCCGGGTGATCTGTTCGCCCTGCCTTTCCGCCCGCTGGCCAGCCTGCGGCAGTTTAGCACGGAAAGAACGCTTAATCAGCGAGTCCGCACCTCCGGCACCGTCGTCCTGCACGTGCCGGGCCAATACTTGTATGTGCAGGACGGCGTGGACAGTGTCTTTGCCTTGAGCCAGCAACCGGACGTCCTTCAACCCGGAGACCGGGTGGAGGTGGTGGGATTTCCCGGCAAGGAAGGCCAGAAATTTGTCCTCCGCGAAGCGGTTTATCGCCGCCTCGCCGGCGGCAGCGAGCCCAAACCAGCGCCATTGTCAGCGGCGAACTTCGGCGATGTGAATTTGGCGGGTCTCCTGGCGAAAACCGAGGGGGTTCTGCTGAACAAGGTGGAAAAGGGCGGCGAAATGCATTTGCTCATCCAGACCAAAGATTTCACCTCCGAAGCCAGCCTGACTTCAGCCGCCGGTGAAACCGAAAAAAAACTGCAAGCTTTGGCGCTGGGCAGCCGGCTCGCCCTGACCGGGGTTTACGAGGTGCAGAGCGATGAATCGGGGCAGCCGCGTTCCTTTTTGCTCCGCCTCCGTTCCTGGAACGATGTGCAACTGTTGCAGCCGCCGCCCTGGTGGACGCTGGCGCGGCTGTTGTGGGTGCTGGCCGGGGTCTTCGCCGTGTTCCTGATCGCGCTGGCCTGGGGCATTTTGATCGCGCGCAAAAACGCGCTGCTGCATCAGGCGCACGCGGAACTGCAAATGGCCAACGACCAGCTCGAAATCCGCGTCACCGAGCGGACGCGGGAACTTCAGGATCAGGTCGCCGCCAAGGAACGGGCCCATACCGAACTGGCCCAGGCGCAACAAGACCTCATGCTGGCTTCCCGGCGGGCGGGCATGGCCGAAGTGGCCACCGGCGTCCTGCACAACGTGGGCAACGTCCTCAACAGTGTCAACGTCTCCGCCACCCTGCTCCGCGATCAGGTTCGCAAATCGGAAACCCACTCGCTCCTGAAAGCCGCCGAATTGCTGAAACAGAGAAACGGCGACCTCGAGGCGTTCCTGACCTCTGACTACCGGGGGAAATTAATGCCGGAATTCGTCATTCAAATCGCCGGGCAACTCCAAAAAGAGCAGGAAAAAAATTCATACGAACTGGAGCGGCTGGCCCAAAACGTCGCTCACATCAAGAACATCGTCGCCATGCAGCAAAGCTATGCGCGCGTTGCCAGCGTCGCCGAAAAAGCGGCTCCGGCCAGCCTGGTGGAAGACGCCCTGCAAATCAATTCGGCGGCGCTGGCCCACCAGGGAATCGCGGTCATCCGCCGGTTTGAAGAAGTGCCGCCCCTGATGGTTGACAAACAAAAGGTCCTCCAGATTCTGATCAACCTGATCCTCAACGCCAGGTATGCGCTGGAGGAATGCCCCCAGATTGTAAAACAGCTCATCATCACCATCGCCAAAACGGACCCGGAATGCGTCATGATCCGGGTGGAGGACAATGGCATCGGCATTCCAACGGAAAACCTGACGCGAATTTTTTCCCATGGTTTCACCACGCGCCCGGACGGCCATGGTTTTGGCCTTCACATCGGCGCGCTTAACGCCCGGGAAATGGGCGGCTCGCTCTCCGTCGCCAGTGAGGGAGCGGGGCGCGGCGCAACCTTTACCTTGATTTTGCCAATGTCTCCCCCCGAAAAAAATTTATGAATGCTTCACCCGCTCTCCCCGGCAACCGGATACTCATCATTGATGACAACGCTTCGATCCACGAGGATTTCCGGAGAATTCTTGGACGGGAGCGGGACCGGAACGCCGGGCTGGACCTGGTCAAGGCGAAGATGCTGGGGGAGTCCGCCGCCGCTTCACCGCATTCGGGTTTCGTGATGGATTCGGCCTTTCAGGGCCAGGAGGGTTTGGCGATGGCCAAGCGGGCCGCCGAGGAAGGCAATCCTTACGCGCTGGCGTTTGTGGATGTGCGGATGCCCCCCGGATGGGATGGCATAGAAACCATCGGTCATCTTTGGAAATGCTGCCCGGAACTCCAGATCGTCGTCTGTTCCGCCTATTCGGACTATTCGTGGGAAGAGATGATCCACCAGCTGGGTCACTCCCCCAATCTGGTCGTGCTCCAGAAACCCTTCGACAACATCGAGGTGTTGCAGCTTGCCCATGCGCTTGCGGAGAAATGGCGTTTGAACCGGAAGGTGCAATCCCAGATGGAGGATCTCGAAACTTTGGTGCGCCACCGGACGGCGGAATTGGAAGCCGCGAATGCGAGCCTGAAGAAGGAAATCGCCGAGCGCAGCAAGTTCGAAAATGTGGTGCAGGCGATATTGAAATAATGAGCGGCTCCGGCGGCGGAAAAAATTCCACGCGGCTGGGAAAATTCTTTCCGCAAATTTTTCAGTGCCCGCCCGGCGGCAACGGTGGCGCCGGCAGGTTTGTCCCGGTCATGGCCGGTGAATTGGTGGCCTGGGTCGCCGCCGCTTCCGCGGCCTTTTTGGCCGCTTCGGCATCAATTTTGGCCTGCTCGGCGGCGGCTTCCTCGGCCGCCTCTTCCTTGGCCCGTTTTTCCCGGTAAGCCTGCTCATCCGCAATCATCTGCTCCCGCATTTGCGCCATCGCCCGTTTCTGCTCCAAATCAAAGGCGGCGGCCTTCTCGGGATCGTATCCATAACGCCGCTGCCAATCATCCGGCAGCAGATCGAACGTGATTTTTTCCATCTCCAGCCCGCCGTCGTCGAGCACGTAGCTGATCGTTATTCCCGCTGGATCCACCCTTTCAATGCGGAACTTATGATAAACCGTTCCCAATTTTGTTACCAGCGCGTCCCCAACCATCTGCTGCCGCAGTTGCGCCAGCGCCCGCTCCCGTTCCAAATTAAATTCGGCGGCCTTCTCGGGATCGTACCCATAACGCTGCTGCCAATCATCCGGCAGCAGGTTGACCGGGACTTTTTCCATCCCCAGCCCGCCGCCTTCGGGAACGTAGCTGATCGTTATCCCCGCCGGCTCCACCCGTTCAACGCGGAACTCATGATAAACCGTCCCCAATTTCGTTACCAGCGTGTCCGATGGAATTTCGTTTGTCGCCTCCGACGGAGCCTCCGGCGGACTGGTTTGGGCCAGGGCCTGTCCCATCAGCCCCACCGATAAGCCAATGATGAAAATGATCGTTTTCATATTTCGTTTCAGGTTGACCGAATTGAAAAGCGAATCTCGTGCCACAGGCACGCCCGGGCTGCCGGCTTATTCCAATTCAACACGCAATCTTTTAACAATTTGCCTTTCCCCTAACCAGCTTTTTCTTCAGTGCCCAAACAAATCCATTTGCGGCGGCGGGGCGAGCTGCTTGAGCTTGTCCCGGTCCTGCTGGCGGCGCGCGGACTGCCGCACCGTGCCTTCCGGCGTCAACTCGGACTCTTCAAGGTTGCCGAGAATCACCTTGGCGCGTTCCAACACTTCCTGGGGCACGCCGGCCAGGCGCGCCACGTGAATACCGTAGCTCTTGTCCGTGCCGCCTTCCACTATTTTCCGCAGGAACACAATCTGGTCGCGCCATTCGCGCACCGCCACGTTGAAGTTCTTCAGCCGCGGCAGCCGTTGCGCCAGTTCGGTCAGTTCGTGGTAATGGGTGGCAAAGAGCGTCTTCGCGCCGACTTGGTTGTGCAAATGCTCGACGATGCTCCACGCCAGGCTCAGGCCGTCGAAGGTGCTCGTGCCGCGCCCGATTTCGTCGAGCACGATGAGGCTGCGCGGCGTGGCGTTGTTCAGAATGTTCGCCGTTTCGGTCATTTCGACCATGAAGGTGGATTGCCCCCGGGTGAGGTCGTCGCTCGCGCCGATGCGGGTGAAAATCCGGTCCACCAGATCAATCCGCGCCTCCGCCGCCGGCACGAACGAACCGGTGTGCGCCAGCAACACGATGAGCGCCACCTGCCGGATGTAGGTGCTTTTGCCCGCCATGTTTGGCCCGGTGATGAGCGCGATTTGAGGGAAAACTTCCGCCGTAGCAGCCGACGTGAGTCGGCTCTGATCTTCCGCTTGACAAATTGGAGCGGACTGACGTCCGCTGCTACTGGAAAGGGAACTATCATTTGGAACGAAACGCTCATCGGCAAGATTTTGTTCGAGCACCGGATGCCGCCCGTCGCGGATTTGCAGCACCCCTTCATCGGCAACGACCGGACGACAGTAGCTGTGCAGGCGCGCGGCTTCGGCGAACGACGCCAGCACATCCAGTTGCGCCAGCGCGCTGGCGGTCTGCTGGATTTTGGGCAGTTGACCGAGCACTTCCTCGCGCACGCGCTGGAACAATTCGTATTCCAGCTTCACGCTGCGTTCCTCCGCGCCGAGGATTTTTCCTTCCATCTCCTTCAGTTCCGGCGTGATGTAGCGTTCGCCGTTGGCGACGGTCTGCTTGCGGATGTAATGCGGCGGGACCTTGTCCAGATTCGACTTCGTGACTTCGATGTAGTAACCGAAGACGGAATTAAACCGGACTTTCAGCGACGTGATGCCGGTGCGCCCGATTTCGTCCGCCTGCAATTTCGCAATCCAGTCCTTCCCGCCGCGCTGGGCCGTGCGGAGTTCGTCGAGCGCGGCGTCGAAGCCGTCGCGGATCATGCCGCCTTCTTTGACCGGCAATGGCGGCTCATCCACGATGGCGCGCGAAATCAACTCCACGAGGTCGGGCGCTTCGGTGAGCTGGGATTCGAGGTCGCAAAGCAGGTCGGGTGTTGCGGTCGGTTGGAGTCCAAGCTTTAGCTTGTCTTTGCCTGGACAGGCTGAAGCCTGAACTCCAACCAAAATTCCCTTCACCGCCGGGATTTGTTCCAAGGCCAGGCGCAGCGCGACCAAGTCGCGCGCGTTGCCGCTGCCGCTGCTCAACCGGCCCAGGGTGCGCTCCAGATCGCGCACCTGGGAAAGCTGCGCGCGGAAATTGTCCAGCGCGGCGGAATTCCCGATGAACGTCTGCACCGCCTCCTGCCGGCGGCGAATCGGCCCGACGGCGGCGAGCGGCTGCGACAGCCAGTTGCGCAGCATCCGCGCGCCCATCGGGGTGACGGTGCGGTTGACCACTCCATAAAGTGAAGCGTTGCGCGGCGCGTCGTGATGCAACGGCTCCAGGATTTCCAGATGCCGCAGCGTCGTGTAATCCAGCGCCAGATAATCGCTGCGGCGATAAAACGAAAGCCGCGTGAGATGCTTCACGTCGCGGCGCAGGTGTTGCGTGAGGTAATGCAGCGCCGCGCCCGCCGCGCCGATGGCAGCCGTGCGGTCCTTCAGCCCGAAGCCGTCGAGCGAGGCGACCTTGAAATGGTCGCGCACGGTGAAAAGCGCGGTCTCCGGGGCAAACGTCCAGTCGTCATAGCCATTCAAAATCTTAAACGAGTCCCGCAGCAAATCCCGCAATGCTGCCGCCTCGCCTGGAAAAATAATTTCCGCCGGGCGCAATCGTTCCAATTCCGTCAGGAGGGCCGGCCCAGCCTCCAGTTCCGTGGTCATGAAATCGCCCGTGGTCAAATCCACCAGCGCGAGGCCGAAGGTTTTTCCGGCGGGACAAATCGCGGCGAGGAAGTTGTTCCGTTCGGCCACGAGCATCCGCTCGTCGAAATGCGTGCCGGGCGACAGGATTTGGGTAACTTCGCGTTTGACGAGCTTGCCGGGCCGGGCGTCTTCGAGTTGGTCGCAAATGGCGACCTTCCGTCCGGCCTTGAGCAGCCGGCCGATGTAGCTGTTGGCGGCGTGATGCGGCAGGCCGCACATCGGCACCCCGTTGCGCGCGGTGAGCGCCAGATTGAGAATCTGCGCGCCGGTCTGCGCGTCCTCGAAAAACATCTCGTAAAAATCGCCGAGCCGGAACAACAACAGCGCGTCCCTGGGCAGTTCGCCTTTGATGCGGCGATACTGTGTCATCATGGGAGTCAGTTGGGCTTCGGCGGCCATCACGGGAAAGTTAGGCGGAAATTGATTTCAGGTCGAAAGGAAATTTGCCTTGTCATTCCGCATTAAACTTGCTTAAATTGAAAGTTGTAGGGCAGGAAGGCTTTTATAAGAAAGGAAAAACTTATGAAACTCAGCATCAAAGCCGGTCTTCTGGGAATTGTCTCCATATTCACCATTCAAAGCCGCGCTTTCGCTGGCGGCACGGTGACCGTCTGTGATGAAAGCCATTTGCGCGCCGCGCTGACGGGTGGCGGCGCAGTGACATTTGCCGCCAGCGGAACGATCCCCCTGGCCAATACGCTGGCCATCACCAACAACACCACGATTGATGCGAGCGGACAGACGGTAACGATCAGCGGCAACAATGCGGTGCGCCTGTTTTACGTTGCGCCGGGCGTGACGTTTTGCGCGACCAATCTGACGTTGGCCAATGGCAGTTTCCTCGTCACCAGCGGCACGCCGGGAACGGCTGCCGATGCCGGTGCGATTTACAATGACGGTGGCACGGTAACGCTGGTCGGCTGCACGGTGACGAACAACAATGCCCAATCTATATTGAGTGGCGGGTTGGCCCGGGGTGGTGCCATTTTCAATAATGGCGGCACTGTGTCATTGTTCGGGTCGGGCATTTCCAATAACGCAGTGGTTGGAGGATCTGCTTCGGATTCGGTGGGCGAATGGGGTTATGGCGGCGCCATTTTCACCACCAACGGTTCTTTGATCATCGTGAATTGCAGCGTGAACAGTAATTTGTGTGCGAGCGGCATTGGCTTCGGTGGCGCAAGTTTTGGGGGCGCCCTGTTTCAAGCATCCGGTTCGCTGGCGGTCACCAATAGTCTTTTTGCGTCAAACCTGGCTTTGGGCGCCAGTGGCTTGCTTCCTGTGTCTGGGCTCGCCGCTTATGGAGGAGCACTGGCAACCACGTCCGGTAATGTGACCATTGATCACAGCCAATTTTTTGGAAATGTGGCGAAAGGAGGAAATGCTGGCTTTCATACCGGCGCAGGTTCGGCCTCTGGCGGAGCAATTTATTGCGGTTCCGTTCTGGCTGCCGGAAACAGCACGTTCTTTGGAAATCAGGCACTGTCCGGCAATGGGGCGTACAATTTCGGCGATTCGTCGCGACGGGGCGCCGACGGCTGCGGAGGGGCGGTCTATAACCTCGGGACCACCATGTTTAACCGCTGCTCCATCTGTTCCAATTCTGTACACGGAGGGTCCACCGTAGGATACCCGAATTCCGTTTGTACTGGTGGGTATGGGTTGGGTGGTGGGATATTCAATGCGTCACAATTTGCCGCTACGAACTGCACCATCGTACTCGGCTCCGCCGTATGCGGCGATGGTCGCGGTAGTTCTTCTATTGGTGGTAATATAAATGGAAACGCGATGGGTGGCGGCATTTTCAATACCACCAACGCGACGTTTGTCGCGATGAATCTCACCATTGCCAGCAACAGTTGCAGTTCGCCTTCTGGATCGGGTTTCACCAACGGCATCGCCGCCGGAACGCAGATTGCCAATACCAATGGCGCCTTGCGTCTGCAAAACTCCCTCATCGCCTTCTGCGGCACCAACGGCAACGCCTATGGTGTCATTACCGATGACGGATACAACATCAGTTCCGATGCCAGCGCGGGATTTTCTGCGGCCGGCAGCCTGAACAACACCAACCCCAAACTCGGACCGCTCGGTGATTACGGTGGTCCCACGCCGACAATTCCGTTGCTGACCGGCAGTCCGGCCATCGATGGCGGGAACACGGCCACCGCTCCGGCCACCGACCAGCGCGGCCGGAGCCGGCCTTATGGCGCCGCCGCCGACATCGGCGCATTTGAATCTTCGGCTCCGTTCATCGTGGAGGGCAGGATATCCGGTTCGACCGATGTGGTCATTTTCAGCGCCGGCACAACCAATGTCGCGGTGACCAACGCGGGGACTTATTGGTTCAGAACCCTGCCCGCCGGCAGTTGCGTGATTACCCCTTCCAATGCCAGCTACGTTTTTGTTCCCAATACTCGTTCATTTACCCTTGGACCGGACCAGATCGATGCGGATTTCAAGGCTTATCATTGGAACACCATCAACATTGACAGTACCACCAATTTAACCTTGCATCTGGTCTATGCAGGCACCAATGGTCAAACTTACCGGATGCTGACCGCCTCCAATTTGACCGGCCCCTGGCTGCCCGTGGCCACCAACACCCTCTCGGCCAGCAATTACTTTGACCTGTTCCTCCCCATGCCCGGCGGGCGGCTGCACCTCTATCGCGCAGTCAATCCGTAGGGCGTTACCGCTCGTCCGGCTTGACGTGCAGTTCGCCTTTGATGCGGCGGTACTGCGTCATCATGGGAGTCAGTTGGGCTTCGGCGGCCATCGGCGGGAAAGTTAGGCGGAAATTGATTTCAGGTCGAAAGGAAATTTCACTTGACCCCCCCCCCCGCAGACGGTGCAAGCTCCGTTTGTATCGGTTGAATACAACCGGAGACGGTTATGAAAACTTTTTTATGCCGTTGTCTTTCGGGGTTTATTTTTGCGCTCCTCTGCCTGCCGCAGGTTTCGTTGGCAGCGCCGCCGAACATCATATCACAACCGACCAATCAAACCGTTGACCTGGGCGACACTGCGGTTTTTAGGGTCACGGCCAGTGGTCCGCAACCGTTGCGCTACCAGTGGCATTTCAATGGAGCAAATCTGGTTGGGAGGACAAATACTTCGCTGACACTCACCAACGTGCAGTTTGCCAACGCGGGCGTTTATTCTGTCACTGTGAAAAATTCGTCCGGTTCGAGGACCAGTTCCAACGCGCTATTGACGGTAATCCCTTGCACGCCCGCGCCGTCAGGCTTGGTGGATTGGTGGCCTGGGGAAGGCAATGCCAACGACACCGTAGGCACCAACAACGGGACGCTGGTGGGTGGCGTGAGCTATGCCGCCGGCGAAGTGGGCCAGGCGTTCTCGTTTGACGGAACGAGCGGTTATGTTTCAATCCCGGACTCGCCTTCGCTGGACATCTGTGTCTCGAGTGTCACGGTTGAAGCCTGGATCAAAGTGAACCCGTTGTCAGACAATTCGGATTGGATGGGGATAGTCACCAAGGGCAATTCGTCCTGGGCGGTGCAAGTCTGGTCTAAGTCGTTTGTTGCCTTTAGCGGAAAATTTGATAGCGCCAATGAAAACTTGGTAGGCAGTCGAAACGTCAACGATGGCCAGTGGCATCACGTGGCTGGCGTTTACGATGGGGCTCACATGTTTCTCTATGTGGACGGCACGCTGGATGTATCGCAGCCGGCCACGGGTTTGATTGCCCAGAACAGCGATCCTGTATGCCTTGGAGCAAACGCGAAAGCATATGTTCCCAGTTGTAGTTGCAATAAACTGGGGTACTTCTTCAACGGATTAATTGACGAGGTATCACTTTACAATCGGGCGTTGACGGCCTCGGAAATTCAAGCCATTTATGCGGGCGGCAGCGGGGGCAAATGTAACACCTCCGTGCCTCCGGTCATCTTTGACCAGCCGACCAGCCAGACGGTATTTGTGGGTGGGAGTGCGACCTTCAGCGTAACGGCCGGTGGCACAACACCATTAAGCTATCAGTGGAACTTCAACGGGACGAACATTGTGGGAGCTACCAATACGATGCTGACACTGACCAACATGCAGTTGAATCAGGCGGGCAATTACGCGGTGTTGGTCACCAACAACTATGGCTCCATCCTAAGTTCCAACGCCGTTTTGATGGTTAATCCTCCGGGTCCTGGAGTCTGTGACGAAGCCGACTTGCAAGCGGCGGTGGCGTCGGGCGGCATATTCACTTTTGGTTGCGACGGCGTCATCACGCTGACAACGACCCTCGTCGTTACCAAACCGACGACAATTGATGGGACCGGTCACGCCGTGACCCTCAGTGGCAACGGCGCGGTGCGGGTGTTCCAGGTGAATTCAGGAGTGTCACTGACTCTGTGCAATCTCACCATTGCCAATGGCTGGACGAATCAGGGCGCGGGCCTGTACAGCGCCGGCGGAATCGTGACCATTTCAAATTGCATGTTTAGGTCCAATGTGGCGCAAGGAGTCAATGGCACCAATGCTCCTCCTGACATGAGCGGCCCTGGTGGTTCAGGCACACCCGCTTTGGGCGGCGCTGTTTACACCGAAGGTGTCCTTACAATAATGAATTCGTCTTTCATCAGCAACAGCGCAGTGGGGGGCAGCGGCGGATCGGGTTCTTACTTCGCGTCTGCTGGCAACGGTGCAGTTGGCTTGGGAGGCTCGATCTATGCGGCGACTTGCCTGACAATCACCAATTGTCTGTTCACGTATAACTCGGCAAGAGGAGGAATCGGGGGATCTCAACCAGCCGGCAACAGCAACTACGGCTTCCCTGGCGATGGTGCCGTTGGAGCAGGCGGCGCTATTTACACAACATATGGGTTGACCATCTCGAGTTGCGTGTTCGCCACCAACAGTGCTGTAGGCGGAGATGGTGGGGAGAATGGACCTGGTTTCGGTGGCGGTGCCGGTGGCAACGCTTCGGGCGGGGCTGTGGTCTGTTCGAACGCGAGTATCGGAGTCGGCTGTATCTTTTCTGGAAATCGAGTAGTATCAGGGGTCACTGGCATTCCACGGGGTGAGTGGTTTCGCGGAAGCGCGGGGGGCGGGGCGATCGCAGCAGCATCTTTGAATCTTGTCGGCTCAATCCTCAGCGGTAATTCCATCGCGGGATCACCGGCGTCCGGCGGAGCAATATTCTGTAGCAGCGACCTGGAACTATCGAACACCATGTTCATCGGAAATTCCGCAAGCGCGGACACGGGTTCCCCCTACTATATTGGAAGCGGCAGCGCGGGCTCAGGGGGCGGCATATACAGTGGCAGCAATGCCGTCATTATCGATTGTACAATCGCAACCAACTCCGCTTCAGGCGGGAGAAGCGCTGGGCTGGGCGGGGCAGGTGGTTTGTCAAGCGGCGGCGGCCTTTATTCCCTGGGCTCCTTGAACCTCAGCCGTTGCACTGTGGTTGGCAACAGTATTATCGGAGGAAGTGCCCAAGCCATTCCCTCTTATGGTTACCCGGGCGGAGACGCGTATGGTGCGGGAATTTTCTGCCAGAGCAGTAACTCGAGTCTCGTCAATTGCACTATTATCGCAAACAAGGCCCAGGGCGGTTTAGGCATCTTTGCACAAGGAGGCAACGCTTACGGTGGAGGTCTGTACGCTAACGCCATGGTCTCGCTGACCAACTGCACTTTCGCAACCAACCAAGCAATTGGAAATACTGGTGGTAATTACTCCGGACCGCCCAGCGACGGCTTCGGTGGCAACGTCGAAGTGCAAACTGGAATGGTGCAAATTGCCAACACGATCCTGACTGGCGGTGTCAGCAACAATGCATACGGCTCCCTCATTGATCTCGGTTACAACCTGTCATCCGACGCGAGCTGCGCCTTCACCAACATCGGGAGCCTGAACAATACCGACCCCCAACTGGGACCGCTGGGCAATTATGGCGGGCCTACGCCCACGATGGCGTTGTTACCCGGCAGTCCGGCGATTGATGCCATACCCGCCGCACTGGCTCCATCCACTGATCAGCGGGGGTACCCGCGGCCTTACGGCACGGCTTCCGACATCGGCGCATTTGAGTGGTTCCCGTTGTACACTGTCGCCGGAAAAGTGTGGGGGGTGAAATCAGCCAACGGGGTGATTGTCACTGCGGGTTCGGCGAGCACCACCGCTGCCAATTCGGGGATTTATCTGTTGAACAATCTTGTTCCCGGCAGTTATACGGTGACGCCTTCCAATGCCAGCTATGTCTTTGTTCCCAACTCCCGTTCGGTCACCGTTGGGCCGGATCAAACCAACGTGGATTTCAAGGCTTACGGCTGGAATGCCTTCGGTTTGGAAGGCATCAGCAACGGAACGGTGCAGTTGCGCTATGCCGGCACCAATGGTCAGACCTACCGGGTGCTGACCGCCACCAACCTGACCGGCCAGTGGTTGCCCGTGGCCACCAATGCCCTGTCGGCCAGCAATTACTTTGACCTGTTCCTCCCCATGACCGGCGAGCCGCTGCGCCTCTATCGCGTAGTCAATCCGTAGGGCGTTACCGCTCGTCCGGCTCGACGTGCAGTTCGCCGGCGCAGTCGAGCCGCAAAATTTCCGCGCTGTAGCCTTTGCGGAAGTTCGGATATTTGAACTGGCAGCCAAGCTCCATTTTGAGTTTGCGGTTGGAGACGCGCTTGTTGGTCACGCCGCGCTTCCGGTTTTCATCGGAATTCTCAGATATGGACGGCGGCGGATATTTGCCGACGGTCCCCGCCAGCCACTGGAAAAAGTGCAACTGGCTCACCGGTTCATCATCCGCCGCGTTGTAAATTTCGCCGGGGCGTCCGCTCTTCAGCGCGGCAATGATGCAGCCAATTAAATCGTCGCGGTGAATCATGTTCAGGAAACGGGAACCGTCGCCCTCGATGCGCGCCTCGTTTTTCAGGAATTGCCTGAACCAGTGGCCGCGACCCGGCCCGTAAATGCCCGCCACCCGCAAAATCACCGCCGGGAACTTGCGTTCGGCCACCGTTGCCAGCAAAACCTTTTCCGTTTCGAGCAGGACTTTCGCCGTTTCCACCAGCGGTTCGGTGGGGCTGGATTCCTTGACCTGTGAACCGTCGGTCTGGCCATAGACGCTCGTGCTGCTGGTATAAACGAATTTCTTCGGCGGGTTCGGCGCGAGCCATTCAATCAGGTTGCGCGTGCCCTGGAGATAAACCTGGCGGTAATCGTCCGCGCCGCCGCCGGCGGCAACGCAATTCACGACCCAGTCAAACTCGCGAGGCAGCCCGGCCAGCGTTTCCGGCCGGGTCACGTCGCTGAAGAGCGGCTGGATGCCGGCGGCTTTCAATTCGTTTTCCGCGGACACACTCCGTCGCAGGCCGGAAACTTCGTGGCCCAGGCGGACGAGTTCCATTCCGAGCGGCAAACCAACGTAACCGCAGCCGACAATCAGGCATTTCATTTATGATTTAAGATTGATGATTTATGATTGCTTCGCGCTTCGGAGCGTTGTTCGAATCGTAAATCGTAAATCATAAATCGTAAATCTTTTCAGTCCATCACGGCGGCAAATCGCAAACCGCGGGTGCTGACGCGGAGCAGTTTGAAGCCGAACTCTTCCATAACCGCCTCGTAAATCACGACGCCGGGGAGAATCACATCGGCGCGCAGCTTGGGCAGGCCGATGATTTCCTTGCGTTCAGCGAGCGGCAGGGTCCAGAGCCGTTTCCGGTGCGCTTTCACCTGCTCCAGGCCGAGGCGAGTGGTTTCCATGCGTTCGCGGTCGTAGCGGTCCAGCTTCAATTCGATCCGCGCGAGAATGCTCGTCGTGCCGCCGGTGCCGACGAGCTGAATCCCGGAGGAGTGGGAATCAGTTTCGCGCCGCAGCGCGGGCCTTTGCCGCGCCGAAGCGGCTTCGTCCGCGAAGGCGGGTTCAAGCCCCGGCCGGACTTCGTCGTGCAGAAATTGTTTAATCCAGTCGCGGCAGGCGGTGAATTCGGCGCGCGTCGGCGGATCGCTGTGCGGAAATTTCTCCAGGAGCCGCACGGTGCCGAGCGTGAAGCTGTGTGCGAATTGCGTGCGTTCACCCTGGCCCAGGATGAATTCCGTGCTGCCGCCGCCGACATCCAGCAACAACAACGGCACTCGGGCCAGTTCCGGATCGGTGGTCACGCCTTGAAACGCCCACGCGGCCTCCTGCCGGCCGGAAATGATTTCCACTTTCAGTTTCGCTGCCGCTTCGATGGCGGAAATCAAGTCGTCGGGATTGACCGCGTCCCGCGCGGCGCTGGTGGCGATAACGCGGATGGTCCGGGCTTCATGCTGGCGCGCCGTCCGCGCAAAATCGGCGACGGCATTGGCCGAATAGGCGATGGGCTCGGGTTGCAACCGGCGGGTTTCATAGAAGCCCTGGCCGAGGCGCGTTTGCCGGCTTTCCTCATGCACCGGCTGCACGTCGCGCCCGGCCACATCGGCCACCAACAGTTTGATCGAGTTGGTGCCGACATCAATGACGGCGCGACGGATGGGTTGCATGAGCGCGTTTAGATTACCCGTGGCGCAGGGAAGCGCCCAAGTGAAAAAGACGTGGCGACCGGATTGACAGTTGGCCGAAAACAATGAATTTGCGCGCTTGGCAAGATTTGTCACCTGATTGTAACTTTCCGCCGGCAAGGGTGGTCCTACCCTGCGGGTGGTTTGACTCTTTGCAAGCGACGCGCGGAGTCATTCCAGATCGAAGCATTTGATGAATCAAATTATGCGCCGGCAAAGCCAGTCAGACATCACTCCGGTTCAAACCGCCGACGTGCTGAAGCACCTTGGCGGGTCGCTGAACACGCAGTGGCGGCGTTATCGCAAACGGCTCAGGCGCTGCCAGGAACATTTCTCGGAAGAGGCGGTGCATGACGTGCGGGTGCAGACCCGCCGGCTCCTCTCGACCATCGAGTTGCTCGGCGCGTTCATTCCCGAACGTGACATCCAGAAAGTCCGCCGCGAACTCAAGCGGCATCTGGACACCTTCGGCCAGCTTCGCGACACGCAGGTCCAACTGGGTTACATCGGGCGAATGGCGGGCGCGTTTCCGGACGCCCACGCGTTTTACGACTGGCTGCGAAAACGCGAAGCCCGTTTCACGCGCGTAACACGCAAAGCCGTCAAACGCATTAGGACGAAACGCCTGGGCCGGCGCCTCGCGGCGCATGAAAAGGAGATCCGGTGCCGGCGCAAACAAGTCACGCGTGAACAGGCGTTCGTGATGGTGCGGCGGGCGATGAACCGGGCGTTTGCCCGGGTTGCGCAACTTTGCCGGCACGTGCGGGCTGACGACATCCGGACCATTCATCGCACGCGCATTGCGTTCAAACGCTTCCGTTACATGGTCGAGGCGCTGTCGCCGCTGCTGCCCGCCGTCACGGAAGACCATCGCCGCGCCCTGCGCGGTTACCAGTGCATGATGGGCGACATCCAGGACATGGAAGTATTGCTGGCGGCGCTGGACAAATTCGTGCAAAAAGAGGAAGTCAACGCCGCGTCGGCCCGCCGGTTGAAAAAAGAACTGGTGCGCTGGCGGCGGATGCTGATCCAGATTTATCTGAACGCGGCCGGGAGGTTGCGCCGTTTCTGGCCGCCGCCCGGACTCAGGCAACCAACGAAAAAGCGAAATATAAAAGCGCATGAATCTCTACCTGCTTCGCCACGGCATCGCCGCTGAACCGGGAATGGCCGGTTTTCAGCCGGATTCCGAACGGCCCCTCACCGCCAAGGGCGAAAACCGCCTGCGCACCGCCGCCCGGGCGATGGCGGAACTGGAGTTGTCCTTTGACCTGATCCTCTCCAGCCCGTTCCGGCGCGCGAAACAGACCGCCGAGATCATCGCCCGGAATTTCAAGTTGCGGAAAAAACTGGCCTTCTCCGATGACCTGACACCCGCCGGCAATCCCCGGTTGTTGATCCAGCAATTGAACCAGTTTCGGCCCGAACCGGAGAACGTCCTGCTTGTCGGACACGAGCCGTACCTCGGCAAACTCATCGCGCTGCTGGCCGCCGGCAACACCAGCCTGGAGATTGATTTCAAGAAAGGCGGCCTGTGCAAATTGGAGGCGGACTTTCTGCTCTACGGCCGCTGCGCCAAACTGGTCTGGCTGCTCACGCCAAGGCAAATGGAATTGATGGTGTGATAAAACCAAAATGTTCTCCGAAAACGGCACGAACAGAGAGCATGAGCAAAGTCAGAAACAGCGATGAGCCGGGGACGCGAAGTGCTGACAAAAACGTCAACTGAAGGGAAACATGAAAAGCATGAAAGATTTCTTCGGCAGCCTGTTCGGACAGGAACAGAAGCCGCAACCGGAGGCTAGGCCGGCCGCCCCGGCATGGCAGGCTGCCCCGCGACCGAAAGCTCCCGACCTCTACAAAAAGGGCGACGTCATCGGTGGCAGATACGAAATTCACGGCATTTTGGGAAAGGGCGGGTTCGGAGTGGTTTACCTTGCGTATGTGCGTGACACAAAAGCAGTATGTGCTCTGAAGACCTTCCGCGACGAATTACTGGCCGACGCTGGTGCCCGGGAAGCCTTCAAGAAGGAAGCCCTCTTGTGGGTGAACTTGGACAGGCATCCGTTTATCCTGCCTGCACTGTTTGTGTCACAGATTTCCGGCCGGCTGTTCGTGCAAATGGATTATATGGCTCCGGACGAGTTCAGGCGCGTGAGCCTGACTGACCATCTGGTACAGGCGGGAGGCTCCCTCGCCGCTGGTCAGACGTTGAAGTGGGCGGTTCAGTTTTGTCTGGGCATGGAGCACGCCCGGGCGCATGGGATTAGCTCCCACCGCGACATCAAGCCGGCCAACATTCTCATCAGCCAGGATGGAACGCTCAAAATCAGCGACTTCGGCCTGGCCGCCGCTGCCGAGGTGGCCTGGCGGGGAACGGGTGGCCCGGGCGGTTCGTTGGTTGCTGGCGGCGCGGAAGGCGGTTTCGGCTTCAGCCTGATGCAGACCGGAGGAAAAGCGCGATGTGGCACGCCGGGATACATGGCCCCGGAGGTTTATCGCGGCGAAGGAGCGGACATCCGCAGCGACATCTACAGCTTTGGACTCGTGTTGTGGCAAATGGCCACCGGCAGCCCGGTGCCACCGTTTGTAATGCCGTATCGAGGCGATATGGAGGGCTTCCTGCGTCAAATCTACGAGCAGCAGATGACGGGCCGCGTGCCGGGCGGGGATGGTTTATTGGGGCCGGTGGTTGAGCGATGTTTGCGCCCAAATCCGGCGGAACGCTACGGGGGTTTTGGGGAATTGCGAGAGGTGCTGGAGCCGATCCTGGAGCAGACAACCGGAGGAAAACTTGATATTCCAGAGGTGGGAGAGAATACGGCAGCCTTCTGGAACAACAAGGGTGCCTCACTCAAAGCCCTGGGTCAGTGCGAGAAGGCGATTGAGTGCTACGACCACGCGCTGGCCATTGACCCGCAATATGCAATAGCTTGGACCAACAAGGGGGTCTCGCTCCGTGTGCTCGGTCGGCAAGAGGAGGCGATTGGGTGCTACGACCAGGCGCTGGCGATTGACTCGCAATATGCGGCGGCTTGGACCAACAAGGGCAGCGCGCTTTATTACCTTGGTCGGTGCGCGCAGGCGATTGAGTGCTGCGACCAGGCGCTGGCGATGAACCCGCGATACACGGAGGCTTGGATCAATAAGGGCCTCGCGCTCACCACCCTCGGACGACGCACGGAGGCAGTTGAGTGCTATGACCAGGCACTGGCCATTGACCCGCGATTCGCAACAACTTGGTACAACAAGAGCTGTACGCTCACTGCCCTTGGCAGGTACGAAGAAGCCGTGCAATGTTTTGACCAAGTGCTTTTGATTGACCCGCGAGACGCGATGGCTTGGGGTAGCAAGGGCGGCGCGCTCGCCGCCCTTGGTCGGGGCGAGGAGGCGATTCGCTGCTTCGACCAGGCACTGGCAATTGACCCACGATACAAGGAGGCTTGGCTCAACAAGGGTGCCCGGCTTGCGGCCCTTGGTCGGCGCCCGGAGGCGATTCACTGCTACGACCAGGCACTGGCGATTGACCAGCGATTCACCGCGGCCTGGTTCAACAAAGGCGTCTCGCTCGCTGCCCTCGGTCGGCTAAAGGAGGCGATTAAGTGCTACGACCAGGCGCTGGCGATTGACCCGCGACAAGCAGACGCTTGGAACAACAAGGGCCTCGCGCTCGCTGCCCTCCGTCGGCAAAAAGAAGCGATTGAGTGTTACGACCAGGCGCTGGCGATTGACCCGCGATATGCGGTGGCTTGGATCAACAAGGCCCAGGCGGAGGACGCTTTGGGACGGACACGTGAAGCGGCGTTGAGTTATCGCAAGGTTATCGAACTTGCACCGCCGGAATATGCGCAGCAGATCGCGCATGCCCGAAAACGTTTACAAGGTTGGAACTGAAAAAGACTTCAACCATACTGGAAGCGAAAAATGGAAAATTCTCCTGTCGTCAATCTGGCTTGGCAGTTGGCTTGCGTGGAAACCGCTGCCGCCAAGGCGCCATTCATCGAGCCGGAGCATTTCCTGGCGGCGCTGACCAAGCTCAAACAATTTTGCGCTGGCGAGGCCAGGGAAACTCTATGCGCCCAAGGACTCGACGTTGCAGCGTTCCGGCCGGAGATGGAGCTGGTCGCCAACCTATTGGAGGAAACCAGGATCGAACCTGCCGCATTTCGGCACAAGCTTCGGGAGCGACTCGGCAAGGGCACTTATGAACATGCCAAGGGCCAGACGATTCATCGTTCTGACCGGTCACAGAAGTTGTTTGAACATGCGGAGGAAATCGCGCGAGAGTTGAAAGTCGAACAGTTGAAGACCGGCCATCTTTTCCTGGCGATCCTGGAGGAGAAAAACTCGGTGGGATGTCAGCTTCTTGTCCAGCAGGGGGCGGATCTTAAAGCTTTGGTGGAATCCACCCGCAAGCGAATGCAGAAACAACCTGAAATGGAGGTTGCCGGAGGCCAGCGCGTTGGCCCTCGCATCGAAGCCGCGAGTGGCACGCCGTTTTTGGACCGGTTTGGCCGGGATCTGACTAAGGAGGCGCGGGAGGGCAAGCTCGGTCCGGTGGTCGGCCGTCGCAACGAAATTCTGCAGGTCATCCAGACGCTGGCCCGAAAATCGAAGAACAATCCGGTCCTCGTGGGCGAGGCTGGCGTTGGCAAGACGGCAATTGCGGAAGCCATCGCCATCCGCATCGCCGGGGGCAAAGACGCGCAGGTTCTGGGCGGCAAGCGGCTGGTGGAATTGAGCATGGGCAGCCTGACGGCGGGCACGAAATATCGCGGGGATTTCGAGGAGCGGTTGACGCGCATCGTGAAAGAGGTGGGCGCGCATCCTGAAGTGATTGTGTTTATAGACGAGTTGCACACGGTCATCGGCGCCGGCCGGGCCGAAGGAAGCATGGACGCGGCGAACATCCTGAAGCCGGCGCTGGCCAGGGGCGATATGCGCTGCATCGGAGCCACAACGGTTGACGAGTATCGCCGCTACGTGGAATCGGACGCGGCATTGGAGCGCCGGTTTGAGAAGGTGCTCGTGCCCGAGCCGAGCCGCGACGAGGCCCTGGAAATCCTGCGCGGGCTTCGGCCCAAATGGGAAGAGCATCACCGGGTAAAGATCACCGACCCGGCTTTAACCTCTGCGGTGGATTTGGCGATGCGATTCGATTGCGACCATCAATTGCCCGACAAGGCGATTGATTTGGTGGACAAGGCTGGGGCGCGAACTCAGGTGCCGATGTTGAGCATGGGGCCGGGTGTGAAAATGGAGGGCAGCGAAGAAGCCAGGACGAATGGTCAGCAAGGCTTCTTGGACGAGGTCACGGAACTGACCATAGCCCGGGTGCTTTCGGAAAAGATGGGGGTGCCTCTGGAAATCATCACCGGCCACATGGAAGGAATGAGCCGCTCGCGCCTGTTGGACATGGAAGCTGCACTAAAGGAACGCGTCATCGGCCAGGATGAGGCGGTGAAGCGCATTTGCCAACGGCTGCTGCTGGCCCAAGCGGGGCTGGGCCAGAGGCGCGGGCCATTGGGCGTTTTTTTGTTCCTTGGTCCAACCGGTGTTGGAAAGACAGAACTCGCCCGCTCAATCTCGCTTTATCTGTTCGGCTCCGAGCGCGACATGATTCGGTTGGACATGTCCGAATATATGGAAGAGCACAGCGTCGCCAAACTCATTGGCTCACCTCCTGGTTACGTGGGCCACGAGCAGGAGGGACAACTGACCGGCAAATTGCGCAGCCGGCCTTATTCGGTGGTGCTCATGGATGAAATCGAAAAGGCACATCCCAAGGTCTTCGATGCGTTTTTGCAGATCTTCGATGAAGGTCGCCTCACTGATTCCAAAGGCCGAACGGCAGACGCGCGGAATGCTATTTTCATCATGACCTCGAACATCCCAGCCGACAGGCATGTTGGGTTTCGTTACCAGGACACGGTTGAGTCACAGGGTGCTGTCATCGAAGGAGTCAAGAACCGGTTCCGGATGGAGTTCATCAATCGTATTGATGAGCAGATCGTGTTTCGGACTCTCGACAAAGCCGACCTCAGGAAAATTATGGACCAGCTTCTCGACGAGATCAGACAATCCCTGGCAACCAAGCACGGCAAGACCCTCAAATTGACGGACGGCGCTGTGGATTTCATTGCGGCGCATGGCTACAGCGCCGAGTTCGGTGTGCGGCATCTGCGGCGGACGGTGCAGACCCTGATCGAAGTTCCGCTGAGTCGCCTCCTCTTGTCAGGCGAACTGAAAGATTCGCGCGCAGTGGAGGCTGTTGTCGCAAACGGGCAAATCGTTCTACAACCACGGTCAGAGTTGGCATCGGTAGCGGCGACGCCGACGGCAACAATTTGTTGCGAATGCGGCTGCGCCATCACTGATGCGGAGCGGAGCAAGTGTGTCTGGATTGGCGGAATGTTCATCTGCGCCAGATGCAAAGGCAAAGTGGAAGACATGGCAAAACCGACCAACCCTCGCTAAAAAGGTCAACCATAACTTGGGTGAACTGGCAGCGCGACTGCTGCGGCAAATAGAATTGATGGCGTGACACAACTCATTTTGGTGGGGCGAGCGTCCCCGCGAGCCGGTTTCACCCGACGCGGAAAGAAATTCGCTGGATCAGATTTTTCCCGAAGCTGTGCTGCAGCCGGTCCAGAATTTCCTTGCGGCGGTAGCGGACGATTTCCGAGAGCCACACGCTGCTGTCCACGGTCACAAACAGCGTGCCTTTCCGCACTCCCACCGGCTGGGCGTGGGCGACAATATTGGGGTCAATCAGCGAATTCCACACCTTGACGACCTCCGCCTCAGCCCGGCGCTGGTCCATGTGCAGGTCCTGCGTCACCCGCGGCAGCACATCGCCGACCCGGCGCGCGCCCAAGGCCCGCTCGGCTTCAAGCGGCGCGAGGTCCACGCCGCGCCATTGCGCGAGCACGCGGCGGCGGGAGGACATGTTTCGCGATCCCGGCGGCGAAACATATTTGAACGGCGGCTTCAAGCGGGAAAAAGCATCGGCGGAAAAACCAGGGAAAGCAAGCCGGCAGGCTTCTGGGGTGGAAACGAATGTTCAACGGGCATTTTTCCTCCTCGTCCTCGTTCTCGTCCTCGATTCATCGAAGTTATTTTCGAGGACGAAGGACGATTATTCCGGCCGATTATAGGCTTGCCAACCATTGCTTTGTGGTGCAAAGTACATGGGTATGGAAACAAACTGGGCGGCCGAACAACTTCAAACCATCCGCACCCTCATGGAACGCTCCGCGGTCTATCGCCGGGCGCTTGCACCCATCATGCTCTTTGCCGGCACCGTGGGCGTGCTCGCAGCTGCGATAGGTTTTTTATTCCATTTTGATTCGCCGAGCGCTTTTGAGTATTTGTGGACGGATGCTGCAATGTTTGCATTTGCGGGCGCAGTTATTATCTCCCGCCGACAGGCATTCAAAGCCAAAGAGCCTTTCTGGTCACCTCCGGCAAGGCGTGTCGTTCAGGCAATGCTGCCATCGTGGCTGGCGGGATTGATAGGCGCATCGGTGTTTCGACTGGTTGCCGTAAACGACTCACAACTCTTTTGGTGGCTGCCGCCAATTTGGATGGTATTGTATGGTTTGGCGCTTTACGGAGCCGGATTTTTTACACCGCGCGGGATTCGACTTTTAGGATGGTGTTTCTTTTTAAGCGGACTGGCCACATTGGTAATGCTGGCGATTAAAAGCATTTCCGGCCCTTTGCCGCCTTTAATTTATGCGCATTATTTAATGGGCTTTTTCTTCGGCGTGCTGCATCTGGCTTACGGCGCGTATTTGTATCTGACCGAAAAAGGAAAGAATGCGGCGTGAACCCGGAACCGTTTTTACAGCTCGACCGCGTGATTCACGAGAAGGGCCGGCTGGCCATCATGTCCATGCTCGCCGCCTCGCCGGAACTGTCGTTCACCGAGCTGCGCGACGCGCTCGGCATGACCGACGGCAACCTCACCACGCACATCCGCGCCCTGCAACAGGAAGGCTACGTGGCGGTGGCCAAGTCGTATCAAAACAACCGCCCGCTCACCACCTGCTCGCTCACGGCGCCGGGCCGCAAAGCCTTCGCTGATTACATCAATCTGCTGGAACAAATCGTCCGGCAAAACAAGGGCAAATAAAAAACATTTGAACGGAATTCAACCAGCGCGGTCTTTTACTTTGTGGCACAAAGTAAAACTGTTGATCAACACATTAAACCCATGAAAGACATCATCAATAACAGCATTCGCTATTGGGAGCCGCGCCGGATCGCTTTCAACGCCGTCCTCGCCCTGGTGGTCGCCGGCTCGTTCTTCCATCACCAATCGTCCCTCGCCGCACTGACCTGGCAGCCGGTGATTGGCTTGCTGCTCGCCGCCGTACTGGCGAATGTGCTATACTGCACTGCCTACGCTGCCGACCTCCTGGTCCAATTTTCTGATTATCAGGCGGCCTGGCGACGTAACCGATGGTTGCTTTGGGTGACGGGAACAGCATTTGCCGCCGGGATTTTTCTGCTGCATGAATGAACCACGCCGGAGCCGCAGCGCGGCCCCGCCGTTGGAAAACGGAGGAAGAATGAAAATAGTTCGAGCGGAACATCTGGGCATGTGTTTCGGGGTGAGAGATGCCATTGCGCTGGCCTTGGAAACCGCGAAACGTGAGCCGCTGACCATCTTGGGCGACCTTGTACATAACGAAACCGTGCTGGCGGAATTGCGGGCGCAGGGAATCCGAGTGGCGCAGCAACCGGCTGACGTGGGCACGCGAACGGTGCTGGTCACAGCGCACGGCGCTTCGGAGCGCGCGATGACTGAATCGCGCGGGTGCGGCCTGAACGTGATTGAAGCCACCTGCCCGCTCGTGCAAGCGGCACACCGCGCAGTGGCGCGGCTCGTGCGCGAGGGCTTTCATCCGGTCATCGTCGGCAAGCGCGACCATGTCGAGGTGCGCGGCATGACCGGAGACCTTGATGTGTTCGACGTGGTGCTGGACGAGGAAGACGTGGCCAAACTTCGTGAGCGACCTCGTTTTGGCGTGGTGGCACAGACTACGCAACCGATTGACAAGGTTCGGCAGATGGTGCGGCTGGTTCGGGAGCGCTTTCCCAGGTCGGAAGTGTGTTTCATTGACACCGTCTGCCAGCCAACCAAGCAGCGACAGAACGCGGCCATTGAACTCGCGCAGAAGTGCGATGTGGTCGTCGTCATTGGCGGTACGCACAGCAACAACACGCATGAACTCGTCAAAACCTGCTCCCGCTTTTGCGCCCGCGTGTATCACGCGCAGACGGCCGCGGATTTGCGCGATGAGTGGTTTGGCGCAGGCGACGCCGTTGGAATTACGGCCGGAACTTCGACGCCGGATTCCGTCATCGTTGCCGTCGAAAATGCCATTTCCACTTTGGCAAAGAACAAAGGAGAATTTTCACAGGCCATTTGCAGCTAAACCAAAACCGAAAGGAAAAATGAGAACTCCATGGTTCAAACGTTGGGGCTGGTTCTATCTCCCCGTTTCGCTGCCGGGCGTCGTCATCACCCTGGCGATGCTGGCATTTTGTGTCCAGGTCTTCCTGGCCATTGACCGTAAATCGCATTCGGCCACCGACACGCTATACGACATCTTTCCGTTTTTCGCCTGTGCCTTCCTGTTGTTCGACTGGATCGCCGGAAGGACCAGCCGCCCATGAGATTAGGCAAAGCGCGGCGTCAAGACCATGAAAGCGGGAACTACCAATTTTGTTCGGTGGTGGATGGTCGCCGTTTTTGCCACGGCCATGGCATGGGTCGAGGCGGCGGTGGTCTTTTACCTGCGCTTGATGATGCACCGGATTGAACCGTACCAATCGGACCCGCTGCCGCTCATCGGCGGATTTGCCGCAGTGGAGCTCCCACGCGAACTCGCCACGTTGGTCATGCTGTTCACCGTTGGCTGGCTCGCGGGCCGAACCTGGCGGGCGCGGCTCGGTTATGCCGCCATCGCCTTTGGCGTGTGGGACCTTTTTTATTATGTCTTCCTGAAAACCATCTGCGGCAGGCCCCATTCGTTGTTGGACTGGGACGTTTTGTTTCTGCTGCCGCTGCCGTGGTGGGGGCCGGTGCTGGCGCCGGTCCTGATGTCATTGCTGATGATTTTGTGGGGCACGTTCGCCAGCCAGTTTGAACGCGCACCGCATTCCGCGCTGTCAAATTGGCGCGTGTGGGTTTTGAGCGTTACCGGCGTTGCACTCGCGCTTTACGCATTCATGGCCGATGCCATCGCCATCGTTCCCCAAGGCTTGGGGGTTATCCGCACGATGTTGCCCGAAAGATTCAACTGGCCGCTGTTTTGCGTGGCGCTGGCCTTGATGTCCACACCCTTGCTGCAAATGGGCCGGCGGCGGTTGACGCCTTCACTGGCAAAAGCTGAAATCGCCGAAAGAACCGGGGAATTTTCATGCAGGCACCATCTGAAAAATTGAATCCGCGCGAAATCAGCGTGCTGCTGCGGGGCGAATTGGAACCCATCACAGTCTGGAGCGGGCGTTGGAGCGCGCGGCGGTTTGCGTTGCACGTTGCCGTCATCATTGTTGGCGCGGGGCTATACGGCGCGGCGATGGGTTGGTGGCGCGCCCCGCAACAGGCGCTTTACGTGGCCGTTAAATTTCCGCTCATCATCCTGCTCACCACCGCCGGCAACGCGCTGCTCAACGCCATGCTCGCGCCGTTGCTGGGTTTGAACATCCCATTTCGCCAGTCTTTCTCGGCCATTTTGATGAGCTTCACCGTCACGGCGGCAATTCTCGGGGCGTTCAGCCCGCTGATGGCGTTCATGGTCTGGAATGCGCCGCAAATGTCGCCGGAGGTTTCCGGAGCGACCTACAGCTTCATCAAGCTCACACACGTCGCCGCCATCGCGTTTGCCGGCACCATGGGCAATGCGCGTTTGTTTCAACTGCTCGCGCGGCTGGGTGGCAGCCGGATTGTCGCGCGACGGGTGTTGTTTGCGTGGCTGGCGGTCAATTTGTTTCTTGGCAGCCAGCTTTCGTGGATTTTGCGCCCGTTCATCGGATCGCCATCGCTGCCGGTGCAATTTTTCCGCACCACGGCCCTGCACGGAAATTTTTACGAAAACGTCTTTCACTCGCTGCTGCAAATCTTCCAGTAATTCGATTAAACCAAAACACCCTTGACCTATGAACGACCAAAATCCCATCCCACCAGTCCCTCCACAAATTCCACCGCAACTACCGCCCGTGATGCCTGCCAGCGGCCCACGCCAGTTGGGCGACGACCCGTCCGAGCGCGTCGCCATTCCCAATGTCATCGTCGCCATTGAGGCCATCCTGCGCCAGCCGCGGCGCATGATGTTCCAGTTGCGCCAGCCGGGCGCCGGGACGATTGATTGCCGTGATGCTGTTCGTCTCGGTCGTGTGCAGTTTGATTTACGGCGTGGTGGCCGGAACGTTTTCCGGCGGCACGCAACTTTGGGCCGCGCCCGTCAAAATCGCAGCGGGCCTGATGATTTCGGCGCTGATTTGCCTGCCGAGCCTTTATATTTTCACCTGTCTGGGCGGTTCGCAGGCGCGGCTGGTCGAGGTTTTCGGCCTGCTGGCGGGGCTGCTGATGTTGATGACCATCCTGTTGATCGGCTTCGCGCCCGTGGCGTGGATTTTTTCGCAGTCCACGGAATCGCTCGCCTGGATGGGCACGCTGCATCTGATTTTCTGGTTCATCGCCACCGGCTTCGGGCTGCGGTTTCTGGAAACGGGATTTTCGCGCTCGAACGCCCGGTCCCTCGCCGGATTCCGCACCTGGGTGGTCATCTTCATGCTCGTCGCGCTGCAAATGACAACCGCGTTGCGGCCCATCCTGGGAACTTCGAAAACTTTTCTGCCGACGGAGAAAAAATTCTTCGTGGCGCACTGGGGCGATTGTTTCAAGGCGCAGGACGGGGCCTCAAAGTCGGAATCGCGTTGAACATCCTCTCAAATTGTGCCTGCGATTGATCATCCTGTGGCGAGTCCGTTGCCTGGCTGCCGGAATCTGCGGCCGGGGGCCATCGGTGTTTTTCTGCGCGCCGGGCCGGAACGGCTCCGCGAGTGAGTATTGCACCGGCAATTAAATCTCGTGACGTTTTGCGTTGTTGCCATTGTGTTGGGCGCGGGCGCTTACGGCGCGGTCATAGGCTCCTGGCGCAGTCCTTGGCAGGCGTTCTATACCGGCATCAAACTCCCGCTGGTCATCCTGCTGACCACCTCGGGCAACGGATTGTTGAACGGAATGCTGGCGCCGCTGCTCGGTCTCAACTTGACTTTCCGCCAGTCGCTGGCAGTTGTCTTGATGAGTTTTGCGATCGTGTCAGTGCTGCTGGGCGCGCTGAGTCCGGTCGCATGGTTCGTCGTCTGGAATACGCCACCGCTTACGGCCACCATGCGGTTGTCAGCTCCGGAGTATGGCGTCATGCAATTGACGCTGGCGGGGTTTATCGGGCTGGCCGGCATTGCGGGCAGTGTGCATTTGCTGCCGCTCCTGTCGGAATGGGCGCGTAATGCGTCCACGGCCCGAAAGGTTTTGTTTGCGTGGCTGGCGGGAAATCTGTTTCTCGGCAGCCAGATTTGCTGGGTATTGCGGCCGTTTATCTGGGATCCGGCGAGGCCGGTGGAATTCATCGGGCGCGAATACTTTCACGGCAGCTTTTTTGAAACGGTTTTTGAGGCGGCGCGCCGGTTGATATTTTCATGAAATCGCGAATGACAAGAATCTTGGCCGGACTGGCGGCCTTGGTGATCGCTGCGATCCTCTGGCTGCCGTGTCTGCATTTCCTTTTCGCCCGGCCGCTCTCGGACTTTCGCCGGGATCAAGGTCTTTCGCCCAAGGCGCGCCAGCTCGCGGCCCGGCATCTGCAACTCTGGACCGACCCGGCGTTGCGGGACCAGGAATTGAACAGAATGCGGGTCAGCAATGCCGAATGGGATTTCATGGGGCGCAGCTATCTGGTGTGGTCGCTGGCCAACATGGCTTTGCGGGATCCGGCGTCCAAACCGCTTTACCTCCGGACGATGGACCAGATCATTGACGAAACCCTGCGGCTCGAAAAACAGGAGGGGATGTATTTCTTTCTGATGTCTTACGCCAAGGAACGGCATTATCTGGTGCAGCCGGCGCACAGCCTGTTTCTGGACGGCGAAATCGCCCTGATGCTGGCCTCCCGCCGGGCGGTCGAGGAGAAACCGGAATACAAGCCGTTGCTCACCGAACGCGTGAACGCCATCGTCGAACGTTTTCAGAAAAGTCCGCGGTTGTTGCTGGAGAGTTATCCCGATGAATGCTGGATGTTCGACCATTGCGTCGCGCTGGATGCCATCAAGATGGCTGATTACCTCGACGGCGGCGATCATTCGGCCTTGATCCGCAACTGGCTGGCCATGGCCAAACAAAAACTCGTGCATCGCGACTCCGGGCTGCTGGTTTCCAGTTTCACGACGGACGGCACGCCGCTGGCCGGCCCGGAAGGTTCGAGCATCTGGATGGTGGCGCATTGCCTGCAACTGCTGGACGAGGATTTCGCCCGCGATCAATACCGGCGCGCCCGGAAGGAGCTTGGCGCAATCACGCTGGGTTTTGGCTACGCACACGAATGGCCGAAATCGTGGAAAGGCGAGGCCAATATTGATTCCGGTCCGATCATTCCGGGGTTTGAAATCAGCGCCGGTTCGAGCGGCATGGCCTTTATCGGCGCCAGCACATTCGATGATGATAAATTTCTCACGTCGCTCGCGGCCACGCTGGATTTTGCCGGATTTCCCTCGCGAACGCGCGGGCGGCTGAAGTATTGCGCGAGCAACCAAGTCGGCGACGCCGCCCTGCTTTACGCCGCAACGCTCGGGCCGCTTTGGCAAAAGGTGAAAACAGGAGGAAAACCATGATAAAACTTTTTTGGCAAAGACTCGGGCTCTTCCGACAGGCTGAATTCTTGTCGGCCAAGGACCTGTTGCAGCGCGCCGGGGCCATCAGCGTGCTGTTTCTGCTGGCGCATCTCGCCGGGCTGCGGGAATTTACCAGTGTGTTGAATGGAACGATCGGTTCGGTGGCCGCAGGCTGGAAGCTTTCCGGTTTCCTGGCGTTGATTTACATTCTCTTGTATCTGGCGTTCGTCATTCTGGTCCCTGTGCTGATTCTGGCTGCGCTGTTTCTGGCAGTTGGGAGGCGTCTCCTTCGCAAATAAAGACGCATCGCCCCGGAAATCCTTGGATGAATGTGGAATCGTTAGGGTGCGGCTTTCCGCGCGCGCTGTGGCTCGCGTTCGTTCGGGCGGCAGGCAGAGGACTGCTATCCTACCGCAGTTTTTTATCCGTGTAATTCGCGAAATTCGCGTCTCGTTCTTATCCGTACGACCATCATGCAAATCTTTGTTTTCTTGGCAAAGAATTGGCCGCGAGAGAATGCAAAGAAAAGAAGTTGTGTCTCTTTGTTCTTTTGCGACTCTCCTCTGTGGTTGCGGTGCAAGCCGCGTTGGGTTTATCCCTGTCCATCTGTGGTTAAAAGTATTTCTTCCGCCTTCATTCATTTCGGCGCGGCAAGTTGCTTTCTTTCGTGGCCAGCGTCGTTTTCAGCTTCAAATGTCTTTTCGGATTTTGTTTTCTTGCTAGGATTTGCTGTCCGGTTTATTCAAGACGATTTAAGATTTATTTTATGAATTACACAAAATTGCAGTGGTGGGACCGTTTCCAAAAGTATTACACCGAGTTTCCCGAGCTCGGCTTGGCGGTGGACCTGAGCCGGATGAATGTGGACGACGCCTTCTTCGCCCGCATGGAGCCGAAAATCCAAAAGGCGTTTGCCGACATGGCCAAACTTGAGGCCGGAGCCATCGCCAATCCGGATGAAAACCGGATGGTCGGGCATTATTGGCTGCGTAATCCTTCCCTGGCGCCCACGCCGGAAATTCGCAAGGAAATCGAGAGCGCTGTCGCCCAGATCAATGGTTTTGCCGGCAAAGTCCACGCCGGCAAAGTCTGTGGCGCCGGCGGGCCGTTCAAGAATTACCTTTTAATCGGGATTGGCGGCTCGGCTCTGGGACCGCAATTCGTCGCTCACGCATTGGGCGATCCCCGCACGGACAAGCTGAAACCGTACTTTTTCGACAATACCGACCCCGACGGGATGAACCGGGTGCTGGCATCCATTGATGCTGATTTGAACCGGACGCTTTGCATCATCATTTCCAAGTCCGGCGGCACCAAGGAAACCCGCAACGGCATGCTCATTGCCGAAGACGCTTTCAAGCGCGCTGGCCTTCATTTTGGCCAACATGCGGTCGCCATAACCACCCTTGGCAGCGCGCTCGACAAGCACGCGGTGGAAAATAAGTGGCTGACACGGTTTCCGATGTGGGATTGGGTCGGTGGCAGAACCAGCGAACTGTCGCCGGTCGGGCTTTTGCCAGCCGCATTGCAGGGAATTGACATCAACGGCCTCATTTCAGGCGCTTCTAAATGTGATATCGCAACACGCACAGCTAACGTTAAAGTTAATCCAGCATCACAGCTTTCTCTGGCTTGGTATGAGTCAGGTAACGGTAAAGGAAGCAAAAACATGGTCGTTTTACCCTATAAAGACCGTCTGGAGCTGTTTTCGAAGTATCTCCAGCAACTCGTCATGGAATCGCTCGGGAAAGAAGATGATTTGGACCGAAAAGTCGTTAACCAGGGAATTGTCGTGCTGGGAAACAAAGGAGCGACGGATCAGCACTCGTATGTTCAGCAGCTCAGGGATGGACTGAACAACTTTTTCGCCACCTTTATCGAGGTTTTGAAGGATGAACAAAAGCAAAGCCTGGGAGTTGAGCCAAACGTAACTTCCGGAGATTATCTACACGGGTTTTATTTGGGGACCCGCCAGGCCTTGGCCGAGAAAGAACGGGAATCCATTACCATCACGGTCAAAGAAGTGTCGCCATTCACGGTTGGGATGCTGATCGCTTTGTTTGAACGAGCAGTCGGGCTTTATGCTTCGCTAATCAACGTCAATGCCTACCACCAGCCGGGGGTTGAGGCGGGTAAGAAAGCGGCCGGCAAGGTGATTGAGACGCAGTGCAAGGTATTTGATTTCCTATCCAAGCAACCCGGCAAGCGGTTCACCATTGAGGAAATCGCCAAGGGAATTGGGATGGCGGAAGACATCGAGCATATCTTTAAAATCTGCGAACACCTATCCGAAAACCAAGATAAAAAAGTGCTCAAGACGTTTGACAAAAACATAGTACGAAATAAATACGCGTTGGTTTGATTTTCATGTTTGTCTATCCGAAACAGTACGACGTCATCGTTGTCGGGGCAGGTCACGCAGGAATTGAAGCGGCATTGGCGGCAGCTCGGATGGGCTGTCAAACCTTGCTGCTGACCATGAATGCAGACTCCATCGGACAGATGTCTTGCAACCCTGCCATCGGCGGACTTGCCAAGGGGCATCTCGCACGTGAGATTGATGCCTTGGGTGGAGAGATGGGCAGGAACACGGACATGACCGGATTGCAGTTCCGGATGCTGAACACTAAAAAAGGTCCGGCAGTCTGGGCACCGCGCGCGCAGTGCGACAAGAAGGCATACCAGTTTCGGATGAAATGGGTTTGCGAATCCGAGCCAAATCTGGACGTCAAGCAGGGACAGGCCTCCAAAATACTTAGCAATGACGGCGTAGCCTTCGGCGTCGAAACTACCATTGAAGTCCAGTATCTCGGAAAAACAGTTGTCATAACGACGGGGACATTTCTTCGGGGATTGATGCACGTCGGATCCAATCAGCAGCCTGGCGGACGGGCTGGTGATTCGGCCGCAATGGGTCTTTCAGCGTCGCTCAATGAAATCGGCCTAACCCTTGGCCGGTTGAAGACCGGAACCCCGCCACGGCTTTTGAGCCGGTCAATTGACTTCTCCAAGACTGAAGCCCAATCCGGAGACGAGCCGGTTCCATATTTCACCTACTGGAAGGACGATTTGTTCCACATGGAACAATCACTAGGCAAAACACCCAAATCAAGCCGTTCCAGTGGCAGGTATCCTCCCAACTCAATTCTCGACCGAATAAACGGCCAATTGAGCTGTTTTATCACGTTTACAACCCAAAAAACGGCGGAAATAATCCGTGCAAATCTGCACAAATCTCCTTTGTATTCAGGCACTATTGAAGGAATTGGGCCTAGATATTGCCCGTCAATTGAGGATAAAATAGTAAAATTCCATGAGAAGGAGCGGCATCAAATTTTTCTTGAGCCGGAGGGCGTTGAAACCGATGAATTTTACGTCAACGGCTTCTCAACCAGCCTGCCGTTTGAAGTCCAAGTGGAACTGGTCCGGACCATCAAAGGTTGTGAAAACGCCGAAATCATGCGTCCGGCCTATGCGGTCGAATACGACTATGCCGACCCGACGCAGTTGCTGCCGTCCTTGGAAACAAAGGTGTGTCGGAATCTTTTTTTGGCCGGACAGATCAATGGAACCTCCGGATACGAAGAAGCTGGCGCTCAGGGAATCGTCGCCGGGATTAATGCGGTCAGGAGAGTCAGGGCCCTCGACCCAATCATCATCCGGCGCGACCAGGCGTACATCGGGGTCCTGATAGATGACTTGATCACCAAAGGCACGGCTGAACCTTACCGCATGTTCACCTCACGTGCGGAGTATCGGCTCCTGCTTCGGCAGGATAACGCCGACTTGCGGCTTTCAGCGATCGGGCACGAAGTCGGCCTTTTGCCTGAGCGCAATTACAAAAAATTCCGCACCAAACAAGTAGCGATAGAAAATGAGATAAAACGTTTACAATCAACGTATTATATAAGTGATTCTTTGCTAAAAATACTCTCTAGGCCGGAGGTCGGCTACAAAGATTTGCCGAATCGCAATGTCGCTTTGCCGGAGGAAGTAATTCAGCAGGTTGAGATTGCCATCAAGTATGCCGGGTACATCGAACGGCAGGAGACGGAAGTTGAGAAATTCAAAAACTTGGAGGACAAACAGATTCCCGGCACTTTTGATTTTTCGTCAGTACCGAGCTTGTGTCTGGAAGCCCGGCAGAAACTTTCAAAAATTCGTCCCGCCACCATCGGCCAGGCGGCGCGCATCTCCGGCGTGTCGCCGGCGGACATCAGTCTGCTCATGGTTTGGTTGAAGCGTTGCGGCGGAGCCGGCGGCGGAAATGATTCGTCAGCCGATGCAGAGACTTGCGAGACGGAACTCGAGGAGTGAAGTGATTATTTGGCTGTCCGACATGGATTCGAACCAACTTTCAGGGTGTTCTCACCACTTCCCATGATTGCCTCTAGTTGTGTATTCATTGCCCTTTGATATACACGAATAAGCAATGTTTGCAAGCATTATTTGTGCATTTGTGGGAAGCGGCGGGAAGAAAAACGTGTGCAAATCATGTGCAAGGAAAGCCGTTGTGCAAACTTTGTGCAAACCAAACTCGCCCCGGAATCTGTGCAAACCCTGTGCAAAGATTTTGGCCCGCCGTGTCGCTTGGCTGGCCTGTGGCGCGTCCGGGCCATCACGGGAGGGTCATGGCAGCGTCCGGGCACTCAAAACGCGCCTGCTATCGTTTTTGCCGGCGGGCTTGGTCGCGCTATTTCAGCGCAGACCCCTTGGGGATGGAAGGGGGCGAGCATCCGGGGATGGGTGGGGGCCGGGGCTTTGGCCACGCCATATTTCATTCAACGGCGGCAGCGGACGGCTGGCGTGAAGGATGCCTGCAAGCTGGCGCGCTGACTGCCACGCGGCGGGGGCCGCGTGCCGCCGGGGGACGGCGGGAAGCAGTCAGCGTGACAGCGCCGCAGCCGGTGGACGCACAAGACGCATGTTATCTTCAATGAACCGGGCCGTCGGGCGCGTTGTCGCGCGGGGAGACGGCGGGGACCCGATGCCGAGGGTTCACGCGCCAGCGGGATACGGCATTGGGGCGGCTTTGAAGATAACTGCTCTTGTGCGGCTACCGGGTTCGCATCCTGCATGACAGCCGTCCGCAGAGCCAAAGTTTAGTTTTGCGTGGCCGGGGTTCGTTTCGGCGAGTCGCGCCAGCGCGAGCACGGTTTGCGCTGACTCCTCGGGTATCCGGCGGAGCGTCGGGCGAAGTGCGGCAAGGGAAACACGGGTCGCAACGTAGCCGGGCGCGCAGACTGATGGCCGAGGTGTCAGCCCATTGTCGTTTTTGGAGTGAGGGCGGACTGTTTTGCGCAGTGGCAAGCTCTTTGGCGCAGACACGGAGCGAAAGCTGGCCGCGCTCACGGAATTTCCACAGGGTAGCGCACTTCTTTTCCCGCCTGTCTCGGCAGTTTGTGGCCGTGGAACGAGCGGAAGCATCCTGCGAAGTCGGCGTAGCAGAAGTGCGGCAGCGAGTGGAGCGGGTGCAAAGCTGGCGAGTCAGGTTGTGCGCGGGCCAAACCGTGCCGGGGCTGGTGCGGCGCCAGGATCGGCTCGGTGCGGCCGGGCTGTTTGCTTTTCCCCAGCGAGGAGCGTAGCGACGAGGTTTCGATGCCTGACACCGCGCCTAAAACCATTCGCCAACCTGAACGGTTGGAATGCGCGAAAGACATTCGGCAACCTGCGACGTTCGTCGCGTGCGCGGTGTAGCGAAAGGGCCGCGAGCGTGACGTTCGTAAACCAGTGAAGCGGCCCGGCCAAGCCCCGTTAGGGGCGCAGGTGAGCGTCAGGCATCCGCGCACGCGGCGCTGACGTTTGCAAATGGAAACCGTGGATGGTTGGCGCGTTCGTCACTATTGAGCACGCGTGCGAAGCGCAGCGCGAACTGACGTTTCTCCCGGCGTGCCGCCAATTGAATTCAGCGGGGCGACAGGATTTTTTCAACTTCGTTATGTCCGGCAGTTTTGTTGACGGCTTTTATGCGGCGGCAAGCGGTAGCGCCAATCCGCGCCGGGAGCTAACGCAACGCCCGCAGCAAATTCTTCGGATGCACCGGATGCACGGGCGCAAGATCGGCTTCGTTGAAGGCCAGCAGCAAGGCGTCTTCGTCCATGTTCAACAGATGCTTGTCGGAAGTCACCAGCAGGGGAATTCCCGCCAGCGACGTTTCGGCCAGAATCAGGCCGTCGTTGAATTCGTCTTCGGGCAACAGGCGCCGCCGGAGCAGGCGGCGAACGAATTGCTCGCAAATGGCTTCCGCTGTCGAGTCCAGGTCAAAGGGCCGGATGCCCCATTGCAGCAAGTGGGTCAAGGCCGTCCGCGCCAGTGCCCGTTCCGCTGCGGTGTCGCCGTGTGTGTAGATGAGATGCAGTTCGTGAGCCGCCGTGGGCGGCAATACTAGGGCGTAGCCTTTGCGCTGGAAAATCTCACGGAAATCGTGGATGAAGTCTTTGTCTCCAGCGAGATCGAAGACGATATTAGCGTCGAGCGAGAGTTGCTTCTTTTGCGCCGCCATAGATCATCGCCATTGCACCGTTGAAATGTTCCCGGCGCTGTTCCGGGGTGAGCTTGCTGGCCAGCTTGCGCGCTTTCGCGGCCAGACGGCTCCCCGGAGTTTCGTCTGGATAATCGAATTTCTTTTGCGCGGCGCGTTGCGGCTGTTTCATAACTGACTTAATTTCGCGCTTCCCGCAGGCGTTGTCAATAACGGTTAAAGAAGCATTTAATCCCGCACGGGTCTTCGCCAGACAGGCGTTACGGCATCAGTGTCCGGGTCCGGTTATCTCCTTCACGGCGGCGTCCGCAGCGGCATTGTTGTCAACCAGTTGTTTTACGGATCGAATGATTCCATAAAGCAGTAGGCCACCCAAAACCAAGACTACAATCAGTTTGACCGCAAATGCCTCCCGGTTACGCCCGGCGAGGATCGGATGGCCGCACGTCGGGCAACTGGCGGCTTGAGGACTTATTTGCAAACCGCACGCGGGACAGTTGATAAGTTTCATGGTTCCCTGCTGGATTGGCGGCGTTGGTGCAGGTGAAGCAGGCTTTGGTGGCGGCGCGGCAAGCTCGACGGGCGCGGGCTGGACGAGCCGGGTTTTGTCCGGGAAAAACTCATGCTGGCAGGTGGGACATTTCACCTGCTCAAATTGCGCATCCTCCGGCGTCTTAATCGTCTGTCCGCAGCCCGGACAATCAAACTGAATCTGGTTCATGGGGTCTTGAATTTTGATTCCAGCGCGGCGAACCGTTGGTTGGAATCTTTTTTATTGGTGAACCTCGGCCAGTGCTTCGTCAACCAAATTCAGCGCGTCGTTGAAATCGGTACTGCTCCACATTGCACCCGCCGCCAGGCTCCAGGAGTTTTGCTTCTATAATTCTACGCACGGAGAATTCCTTTGCTTGTTTCACGCCAGCAACAGCATATCCTCACAACATTCTCATGGGCTACAGTGTGAAAAATCTGTGCTTGATTCTTTTGTTTGCCTTGGTGATCGCGGGGTGTAGGCAGAAAGAGAAGGAGCCGGTCATATCGAACAAAGTCGTGCAGTCGGAAGAGATGCAGATTACCGGCCAAATTTTTATCGTTACCAAAGAAGGGGAAAATGTTGTGCTTGGTGATGTGGAAGTCGCACTCTTTGACCAGAGGCAGATGTGGACTTGTGTTAATTCTAACGCTCTCCAATGGTCAAACTCGCTGGCAGCGGCACAGGCAAAAGTTGACCAAGCAACCACAAACTACGATGCGCTTTACAAAGATGACATGGGAAAATTTATCGCAGCCAAAAAGTATCACGACAACACAATGGTGACGGTTTCTACTGGCACGCCGGAGTGGGAACAGGCTTTTGAATGGTCAATGAAACTAGAGAAAAAAATCAATAATCTAATCGAATTGAAAAATTCGTCTGACGCTGGAAAGGAGTTGGTTCATGCCGTTTGGGAGCGGGACTTTCAGTGGGATTATATCAATTGGCCGCGCATAGTCTATTTGTTGGCCGCCGGCTGCGACTCTGACAATAGACAAATCACGACCACAGACAGTGAAGGCCACTTCAAGTTCGTCATCCCTGCGTCGTCTCCAAACGTAGTGTTATTCGCGAAAGCTGAACGGCAGGTAGGTGATGAGAAAGAAAAATACTTGTGGCTGGTTGTTGTGGGGACACCTGTTGGAAATGAAGGCACGAACTTGTTATGGAGTGTGAAGGGTATGGAGAATTCACCATCCTGGTATCCTAACGTGGATTTGAAAGGTAAAACAACTGAAGTCATTTTGAGCAATAACAACAAAAGTGATTATGGAATTTGGAGGTATTTGGAGAACACCAACATTGCAAATTATATGTTGAATTACGGTGTAGTAGTTGATGTGGACAAACGGTTTAAAAAAGGCCGCTAACAAAATCTTGGGAATGCCGGCGCTTCCTGGGGCATTGTAGGACGGTTTGCGTTTTGTGCTTGTGTCAGTGGCTTGGCGTCGCTTATTAGGCTGCATCGCGTTACACGTTATGGAAATACTCATCCTCGTTTGGGTTATTGTCGGCGGCTTGGTCGGCTTCTTGGCGGGCCGGGCACGTGGTCGAGAGTCCGAAGGCGTGAAGATTGGCGCGGTGCTCGGACCTATCGGCTGGCTCATCATGCTTTGTTCGCGCGATAAACGTCCGCGTTGCAATGAGTGCGGCGGTGTTGTTGTCGAGGGAGCGCGGAAGTGTCTGCATTGTGGCAGCGTCGTCGAGAGGAAGTTTGACATTCGATGCCCCGCCTGCGGTGAGCGTGGGCAGATGCGCGAATCTATGATGAATGAGCAAATTGAGTGTCCGACATGCAAGAGGGTTTTTGACGCTGCAAGTGCGCGTGTTTAATTTCTTGATATGTTGGTTTTGTGGGATCAAGTCACGGGTGCCAGTTGGCGCTTTGGGTTCCACTTTCGCAGTTGAGCTTGGGCTAATTTAGTTTTTCACTTGCTATGGATATTACATTCAATTGCACCAGTTGCGGCACGCATATCGTGATTGATGAGGCGGGCGCGGGAATGTCCGTCCAATGCCCCAAGTGCGGCCAATCACTGACTGTTCCAACGACAGACACAATTGATTCTCCCGCTGCTCCCGCTCCATCATCACCAGTCGCCACAACTTGCCTTTACACACTGTTCCGGGGGCGCGGCCCGGCGAAATTAACTCAAATCATCGGCGCGCAGTATTTCTATCGCACGCCGAATCAAACGGTGGAAGGCCCGTTCAATAAACTGGAAATGCGTGGATTGATGCGGAAGAAAATTGTCGAGCCGGAGACGATGGTTTTGTGTCCAGCCACGCAACAATGGCATCCCTGCGAACGCTTCCCAGAGCTTCCAAAACCAGCCTTTAACAAACTGCTCCATTTCGAGAAGGACGCGAGGTTCGCGGCACTGGTCAATGAAATTCCGCGCATGATGATTGACCATATCGGCAACAAAATCAGTGAACAGAAATTTGCGCTCTGCGACAGCCTATCTAAGGAGCCTTTCAGCGAGAATATCGGCGACAAAATTAGTGAAGCACAATTTGCGTCTTGGTTGGTCGGGCGAATCAAAGAATGTGGGTATCAATGCCCTGACTTCGACGAAGGAACAATCAACGATCTCGTATATGAGGACAGAATAAAAATTATCATTAGAAAAACCAGACAGATGTGGGTCGGCTACCTTCAATATCGCCGAGATGGTGGTTCTGCTCTGACAAACAAGCCTGACCTTATCGGATTTTGAATTGTCTCGAACGATTGCGTTGCTCATTCGTGCCCTCGCGCACGCGCACGCGCGACCCACTATACTGTCATCGGACGTTGCCGCCGGAATTACGAAACGAAGCCAACCATTCATTTAGCCGTTAACACCGATGTCCACGCTGGCTGGCGCGAGGATTTTTTCACCATGCCGCAACCGTTGCTGACGTTCCAACTGGTTCAAACTGCGGTGCAGGCGGTTTTCCAGCGCGGTTTCGTAGCGTGCCCAGATGTTCGCCAGCGTGTCCGCCGCCGCACTGGAAATGCGCGCTGGCAGGCCGGGATCAACCGTGATGGTCTTGTTGTCCATTTCGGCGAGCACCCGGCTCGCGTCACTGAAACTCGTTTCCGTGACTGGCGGATTGAGTTGCGCGGTGATGAATTCGGCTTCGAGCAAGGCCGCCCGGTTCAACCGCACCATGTCCAAAGCAATGCGCCGCGCCAAAAACGTCTCAATCTCGCCTGCGGGTTGCAATTCCGCTGCAACCTTGGCACAAAATTCCTTGAAGGTTTCCGGGTTATCCAATTCTGTCACCCCTTCCGCCAAAAGGCCATGCTTGACCGCGTTGTAGCGCGTGCTCGTGACATCTTTTGGTCCGGTGGACTTGGCGGCATTACGCTGGTTGGCGGCGATTTTGGCAGCGGTGCTCATGGTGTTATTTCGGATTACGATGTTGCATTGCAGCCTCTGTATTTCTCCGGCGCAAGCCTGCGGAGCATCGCCATAAGTTGGGCGTCGCTCATTTGATCCAGGGTCTTTCTCATTGGCTTTGCCGTGCCTCGCGTTTTTTTGGGCTTCACACGTGCGCGCACACACGAGCCACGTAGCTGTCTGTCTTCCTGATTTTTCATATCGGTCATCATCTTGCTCTGTTACGCAATGTAAAACTTCCGCTGTTTGGAACGGTCTTTGGCCATGCTATTGGCTATGCGTTACGAACGGCTTCCGCTGCCCCCGCAGAACGCGATTGCTTAGAGGCAGGACAACGGCTGGAAACGACACCACTCCCTGATTCCAAGGAGTGGCACGCTTCAGCGAACGCGGTTGCCCGTCGTTCAGGAATCCGTGTGGTTTCCGCACCATTTTCTTGCCCTGCCGCTGCTGGCGAGTTGCGGTCATCCTGTAAACTCATCAGGCAAAGTTCTCCGGGCTTGCGCCCAATGACGGTCGTGGCTGCCTTGCGGTCATTACGCCACCCGTCGCTGTGTTGATTTACGAGTTCGGCACGCCCTTGTTTCAGGAACGTCATGTCGGCCTCGCGGCCACTTCTGTCCGTCTAACTCGACGCCGTTCCATTCAGCTTTCGGCGTGTTCCTAAAATCTCTCATTGAACTGCACCTCCGTTTTGACGGCGAAGTAAGGCAGCAATCACACTCTCTTTGTGATACAAAACTTTTGAGCCGATTTGAATTGAGGGGATGATACCTCTGCGCCGATAGTCGAAAATTGAGCGCCGGGACAGCGGCAAAACTGTCCTTTGGAGTTCGCGGGTGGTCAGAAAACCACGCTCGCCGTCTGCCGGTGTTACTGCGGGCCGGGCTTCATCAGACACGGCGGGGATCGCCGCCAACTTCGCGGTGTCCGTGGCTTCGGACGTTGTGGTGCATGGTTGCGTTTTCATGTTTCGTTCTGGGTAGGAAGATGCCCCAGAAGGAAATATGAGCGAAACGGAAGCTGGTGATTTTAGTTCGAGGGGGTTGGCGTCACACTCGCACCGGGGTTGGACATGAACCGGATGCCGTCCACAGCGCGGCGGTATTTAACGAAGGCTTGGGATTTTTTTCCGCCTGGCCGGGCTTCCTCATTCTCGAATGCCGCAATAAGAGGCAGCCAATCTTGCCATCTCGCTCGCTGTTTGCCTGCCGGTATGGATTTCAGATGCTTGCGATATTCGAGCGCAAGCAGAGTTTTTGCTTCATCAAGCGTGAGATCGGGGGCCACTGAAATCAGTAGATGCCCTTCGCGGTGCGCCGCAACAGCCTCTTGTGCGATGGCCGCTTCCATTTCAGCGGGAGTAATTGGATTTTGCTGGGTGTGTTTTGCAAGGGAAACGAAACTCTTTGCAAACGCTTTTGGATAAACCGGTTTGACGCTGTTGTTGTTCCTGCCGGCACCAACCCGGAATTGAAAAAAACCTTTTCCAAGTTTCAGAGTGATTGCCCGCTTTCTGAGAATGGCAGATAGTGCCATCCCACTGATAGAGTTGCATCGCTCTATGTCGTGACGGCAATCCAAGCCCTTCATTTTTTTTGCACTCATTTCCCAAAATTCTTGGTTGCTCCAAGAAAGTTTCGGCCATGATTTCAGCCCAATCTGGCAAAGGCAAAGAATCGCGTCTGGCTCCTGTCCTAAATCTTTGATGACTTGGTTCAAAATCCTTGTTTCGGCCGCGCCAACGAGCGGGCCGCGCTGTTCTCCTCCATACCATTTCGCATGGCGATATTTGGACCGCATCTCGCCGATAAGCGGATGTCGCCGGGCGAGTTCGTATAATGCTGCAATAGGGTCAATTTGAGTACATTGTCCCACCAGTGCGCGTGGTCGAACTCATTATTGAACGGCGGCACAAGTGCCATGTGTAGCGCGCTCGCATCACCTGCAAATTTCTTTTTGATGACGTAGTTTCTCGTTTTGTGTTCATCTGCGGGGCGTTAGAGCGTTGGCTGCGGCTTTCAACAGAATCACATTCTTGGCGGTCTTCGGCGGCCTGATCTTGAACCATTTTTTCGCTT